>CAWAPC010000004.1:0-130504 GCA_963783805.1 uncultured Acidobacteriaceae bacterium
TGAGCCTTACCCAGTTCTGGCATGCAGGTCATACCATGCCACGGGATCCCCCAGCAGATGCCGTCGCAACCTGTTGTGAATCTTACTGAGCACTGTGCCACCGAATTTCCCACCCTTCGAGTAGAGCTTATGGTCCCGAAACAGCACGTGCCTTCTATAGATTCCGGCAAACCGTTTGTCGGCCTCCGATGCAGTGAGCCACCGACCTCCCAACTCCCTCCCAAACAGGCCCGTTGTGCACGCGCCTCCGTCGAACTCCGCATATTCTCCCTCTCTCGCTGGGATAGGGGCTCTTACCTGGGGCCGGATTCCCTGATTGAAAAAGTTGAAATGCGTGTAACCCAGCTTTTTCATAAGGTCGATCTGTCCCAGCCCAAGGGAAAGATCGTGCTGCGCAATTTCGATCGAAACGTAGCGAGGAACCTGCGCAGATCCAAGCAGGTTCTGAAGAGGAATATCATCGGCGCCTTCGATGTCAACTTTCATGTAGTATGGCGTTCCTCGCGTCTGCATCAGTTCAGCAACATTGATCGTGGGCACCTTCACAGTTCTGTACGTTGAGCCCCCTCGTTTGTTGCGTTCGACGAAATAAGGATCGGTCGTGTTCCAGTCGGAAAGCTCATTGCAGATATAGAATTCTGTAGTCTCGCCTCCCCGCTGGCTCACTGCGCCCCAAATGACCTCGCATTGGGTGGATGCAATCTCGCTGGCGAAGCGCCTCACCGCCTGATCGCATAGTTCCTTGTCGGCATCGATAGCAACTACTCTGAACCCCTTTCTCAGATAAAAGTCTGTGTCATCTCCGTTATTGCAACCGACATCGAAGATCAGGTCGTCGACTACCATGAAAATCCTTTCGCGGGGCGATGAATGGAGAGAGCATCAGGATCCACCCGCCGCAAGGACCGGCTCTCATCTGTACGATTATCTCCCGGCGCGAGCTTCGCCACAACGCTTGAGCGGGGAAGGCAGATTGCCGAGTCCCTCTTCTTTTCTACGCCACAAACGTGAAAAGCTTGCTCCGAAGAGCGGGCTTTTCACTTAGAGACTTATGCCGGCGATCACCTAATCTCCCACACTTACGCGTGCGGTACCATCGGCCCAGCGAGGCTTAACTTCCGTGTTCGGGATGGGAACGGGGCCTAGTGAAAATCAAGGTCTGCGCTGTTGACGAAACATGATCGGGACTGAATCTGGTGATCCGAAAGAGCGAGCGATAACCGGAGTCGCACTTTGCCCTCGACAACTCGCAAGGGACGCTTGAGTGGGCCACGCTCGGTTTATTGCGAGGGAGGCGCAGCTTTCTCGTTGTAGCTGAATGCAAATTGAAGATCTAATTTGCGGGCAGAAATCGCGTTCGAAAAATGGGGACAGGGAGCGGCGCGTTTTATAATTTCCCCCGCTGCGCGATCCAAGGCGACGTTTCCGGAGGGCTTGACCAAGCGCAGGTGAGCGACCGCCTCCTAAAGACGCATGACGTCGGGCATGAACGGAAGATTGCGGTAAAAATTATCGGGGCTTCTGAGGCGTTTCCAGATGGCTTCTGTTCCGAAAGCGTCTTCGGCGAGCTTCTTCGGCTTCGCGGGAATTTTGCTGGAAGATCTGTTCGGTGGAAGTGTCGAAGTCGGCGAGAACGCCGTCGCAGTCGAGGAAGAGGTGGTTCATCTTTCAGTGTAGCGGGGATATCTTGCTCACTCAGGCAAGAGAAACTTGAGTGCCCTCGGCCTGCTGCTTCGCCGGCTTGAGATGTATAGTGTTGGCACTGTCCGCGATTGGGTTTCGAAGGGGGGAGTTTGGCGGCTTGTTGTTGAGGTGTGCGGCGGATTGGGCGGGAGGTGGTCCCATGCTTTTCCGTCGTTACACGGTGGCTTCGATTGCTCTTTCTTCGCGGCTGTTCTGTAAGCGTGCCCTGAGCATCGTCTCGAATCAGTTCCAGATGGCAGGACGAGAGACCGCACGTTGAGCGCTGAAGAGGAGAATCCCATTGCTGACATTTCCCGCCATGCGGCCTTCTCTTGTCACCGTCACTTTGCTGTTTGCCCTGGCTGCGTTTCCCGTGAACGGGCAGACCACCGAAGGCGTCGTCGGCGACGCGATTCCCGGCGCTATGTGGCAACAAACTTCGCCCGAGCCTGTGGGTCACTCGAGTGCACAGCTCGAGGATTTGGGAGCTTGGGTCAAGCGCGATGGCACTCCGGCACCTGGCCAAGTTTCGGATGATACTTTACGGGACTCAAAATCTGCTGATTTCAACAGGGACATCTATTACAGAAACAAGCTCGAATTTTCCCTTGAAGGGGGATGGCTTCCCTTCAATGTTTGGACATGGCCGCTTCATTACACTCTGGTACCAACCATCGCTTCTCTCCGATGGCAACTGAGCGGTGTACGGGGACCGAAGTTTCTACGTGGCAACACGGACTTTACCTTCGGTGGATCCTACACAGCGATCCCGAGAGGAGCCGAAACGCGGTATTTCGCTTTCATCTACGGTATCCGGCGCAACTTTGTCCAACCCAGGTGGAGGATTGTGCCGTACTTTGAAATGCGGGGCGGCATTGGGGACATTAACGCTAAGGGACCTGACGGAGTTCTATATGCGCAGGGACAGGATCTGACATTCACTTTCATAACGGGCGGCGGGGCGCGATATAACTTCA
The DNA here is from genome assembly GCA_963783805.1 of uncultured Acidobacteriaceae bacterium. Lineage (GTDB taxonomy): Bacteria > Acidobacteriota > Terriglobia > Terriglobales > Acidobacteriaceae > Silvibacterium. The sequence continues at coordinate 2,661 of CAWAPC010000004.1, forward strand.
ATCCCCGGTATAGCATTGCGGCCGGATTAACTTATATGCACATATCCAATGCCTACTTGTCTCAACCGAGGTATACGGATTACGGGATCAATGTCATGGGTCCAATATTTGGGATCAACGTCCGACTGGGTAAGCAGAAACGACTTAGCGCGCGATGAAACCTTCTTTGCTACTGGGATTGGATATTCCTCCGCGAACCGTTCAACGAACTGCCACTCCCAGCGCCGTCAGGCGATGGATGGTCTCGTCGGCCGAAGTGTGGTGTATGAAGATGCCTCCGGCTTTTTCCCATAAGTGTTTGTATCTGAGGTAGTCGTCTACGAGGATGTCTCCGGTGTGTTTGAGATGGAGCCATTTGTCTTTGGAGCGGCAGGTGATGATTTTTACGCCGGGGAAGTGGCGTGCGGCCCAGGCGACCTTTTGCGGCTCGGACCATTCGCCGGGCGGGCAGCCGGTGAGGATGATGGGATGCAGGTGCGCGACGGCTGCGTAAAGACGCATGGCGTCGGGCATCAGCGGGAGATTGCCGTAGAAGTTTTCGTAGTCACCGAGGCGACGCCAGAACTCGTCCGTACCGAGGAGGTCTTCGGCTTTGCGTGGGTGCTGGTTGAATATCCGGATGGCTAAGGTGTCGAAGTCGGCGAGGACGCCGTCGCAGTCTAAGAAGAGCTGGTTCATCTTTTAGTGTAGCAAGCTGTTTCCGCGCTTAAGGCACCCGAGCGCGCGTGTATAGTGTTGGCACTGCCCCGGACGATGTCGAGGTGTGGTAGTTCGAAGAACATGGCTGAGGCTCGCGGGCAGACAGGGCGGGAGGTGCGCTATGCTGCTTCGTTGTCATGCGGGGGCTTCGATTGTTATCTGCTCTTTAATCGCAGCGGTTTTTGCGCCGTGTCTTTCTGCTCAGGACCAGCGGCAGGCTCCGGCACCACCGACGGGGCTGACGGGCACGACGGATTGCTCGCCTCCGACGCCAACGACTCCTCCTCCACCGCCTACTCCGCCTCCACCTCCGTACACGCTCACGATTTCCGGCGGAAACAACCAGCGAGTTGCCCGCACCGGCTCAGAGGCACCGGGCGGGATTGCAGTATTCAACGCAATCAGCGTGACGCTTAGGGATTTGTCGGGCAATCCAATGGCGAACAAAGGCGTGGTATTCGCCTGTCCTGACGGGCCGCAACTCGACTGTCAGCTGACGCCGGGCGGACCGGTCGATTCGACCGTGACAGCGAATACAAATGCCAATGGACTTGCGACACTGAACCAGATGGGAGGCTATTCTGCGAACGCTTATTACGCGGACGGAACACTGCCGATGACGGCGTCCTACGGCGGGGTCACGGTGCACTTCAACATGGTGGTGGATCCGAATGCGGGTAGCAATCCCAATGTTGCGTCGATTGTGTCGGGCAACAATCAGACGGTGACACGCACGGGAAATACGTCGTACAACATGACGGCGAGCTTTACTCCTCTTGAGATTCTAGTGGCCAATCAGAGCGGGAATCCGGCTGCCAATACCAACGTGGGCTATCTCTGCGTGCAGCCAAACTTTATGTGCAACTTCCCAGCGGTGGGTTCGATGACGACTGACAGCAACGGCCATTTCACTATTTCAGGATTGACTGCAGTGTACGCGACTGGCGCTCTGACGGTTCAGTTCACGGGCGCGACGTTCAACGCGGTCAATTTCAATCTGAATGCGGTGGATCCGCCGTTGACGTGGGTGACTGGGGCGCAATTAACGGTGGTGAGCGGCAACAACCAGAGCGTGGCACGTACTGGCACAGAGGTTCCGGGTGGGATTGCGACTTTCAGACCGATTTCCGTGAAGGTGACTGCGCCGGACGGAACTCCGGTGGTGAGAGGGCAAGTAACCTTTCAATGTCAGGTTTCCGGCAACATGGCATGCCAACTGACGCCAGGAGGTGAAGACTACGGAACGGTGTGGATCATGACGGATTCGAACGGAGTGGCAGAACTCAACGCTATGAACGGGAGCATGAATGTTTATTATGCCGCGGGTGCGTTCACTATGAAGGTGAGTTACGGCTCCATTGCCTCGATGACGCTGCACTTTACGGTGACCCAATAGGTTTTATCTGCTCAAGCGAAGTAGGTTTGAGTGGGCAATCTGCAGCAAGTCCCCACTCGAGTAAAAGGGACTGAGGAGCCACCCTCTGATTGGTGTCCATTTCCGCACACCGTCTTTCGGTTTCGGACAGTTCAGGCCTTTTGCGTTTTGGGAGATTTCAAGGGTAAGTATCATGTTTTGAAAAGTCTGCTTACGCGGAGCGCTGTGGGCTGGCGCGTGCTGCAATGTTGTTGTCGGTTTCCCGAGGCGCGATATGCACGGATGGTTGAGAGACGTTCGTTATGCTGTGCGGCAATTGCGGAAGACTCCTGCGTTTACCCTGGCGGCGATTGTTACGCTGGCTCTGGGAATTGGCGCAAACAGCACGATTTTCAGCTGGATGAGTTCGACGCTTTTCTCGCCGATTCCCGGTGCTCATCCTCAGGGCACGGCCATCGTTATCAAGCGAGGGATGACCGAGTCCGAGCTTTCCTATCCTGACTTCACCGATTTGCGCTCGCACACTCGAACGCTTTCCTCGATGATCGGCTGGGATGTTGCACACGGTTGATCTGACCTCGACTGGAAAGCCGCAGCGCCTATGGGCTTCGCTTACTACCGCAAATTACTTCAGCGCTCTTGGGGTGCATCCTTTGCTGGGGCGGGTGTTCGGGCCGCAGGAGGAGGAGCGTCCGGGCGGCTCGCCGGTCGCCGTTCTGAGTTACCGGACTTGGCAGTTGCTCTTTGACGGCGATCCCAGCGTCGTGGGACGGACTATCTACCTTAATCAGCATCCGTTTACCGTGATCGGGATTGCTCCGCCGCTTTTCCAGGGCGCGAGCACCGGGCTGCGTATGGATGTCTGGGTGCCGCTGATGATGCAGCAGCAGCTTGAGTCGAACTATGACGCCATCCATGACCGCAGCGACGAATGGCTTGACGCGATCGGCGTGCTTGCGCCGGGCTCGACTCCGCTCCAGGCTGCGCAGGAATTGACGGTAGAGATGCAGCAGATTGCGCGCAGCTTTCCCGATTCGCATAAGGGCAGCAACGAGATGCTGATGTTTCCGCTGTGGCGTGCTCCGGATAGCGCGAATGAGTATCTTTCGTCGATGCTGCCGCCGCTGATGGCGATTGCTTTGGTGGTGCTGCTGCTGGCGTGCGTCAACGTGGCGAATCTATTTCTGGTCCGTGCTGTGATGCGGCGTCGCGAGATGGCCGTGCGGCTTGCGCTGGGAGCCAATCGCGTTCGGCTTGTCCGGCAACTGCTGGTGGAGAGCGTGCTTGTGGCTCTGGCGGGAGGGGGGCTGGCGACCCTTGTTACGCTGTGGTCGGCGCGCACCTTCGACCGTTTTCTTCCGCCGACGGACATTCCGATTGACCTGAACATGCATGTGGATGGGCGGGTGCTGGCGGTCACGTTCGCAATGTCTGCTGTTACCGGCATTGCGTTCGGGTTGCTTCCTGCGCTGCGGTCGTCTCGGATTGTTCCGGTTGCGGTGCTTAAGGAGGAGGCGGGGACGAGCTCCGGCGGACGGCATAAGGGGCGGCTGATTTCGGTGCTAGTGGTGGCGCAGATTGCGCTTTCATTTTTGCTGCTGATCTGCGGCGGGCTGTTTATTCGCAGCTTCCGCAACTCGCAGCATGCCAATCCCGGTTTTACGCCGGATCATGTGCTGCTCTCTACCGTGGATCTTTTTCCGGCGGGATACACGGACAAGACCGGACTTGCTTTCGAGCGCGAACTGCTCCGGCGCATCGAGAGGATTCCGGGCGTCGAGTCGGTCTCGTTTTCGTCGTGGTCGCCTCTCAGTTTCCGGTCTGACCGGGAGAATGTTGTACCCGAGGGTTATGCGCCGCGGCGCGACGAATCGCTCTCCGTGCTGGACACCAAGGTGGGCCCTGACTACCTTGCGACGATGAAGATTCCTCTGGTTGCGGGGCGGGACATCAAGGCGACTGACACGCCGGACACGCAGCTGGTCGCGGTGGTGAACGAGAAATTCGTCCAGCAATACTGGCCGGGCAAGAGCGCTTTGGGCCGGCGCGTCAAGATCAACGGTGACTGGTTCACCGTGGTTGGCGTGGCGAAGAACTCGAAGTACAACGATCTTGATGAAGCGCCGCAGCCCTTTGTTTACTGGCCTGCGATGCAGAAGTACCGCGGGGACTTTGTTCTGGAGGTGCGGGTCAAAGGCGATCCGAATGCGTATGCTGCGCGCGGTGGCGGCGGCGGTGCATAGCCTGAATGCCGATCTGCCGGTGCTGGACCAGTATCCGCTGGCCCGCAATGTGGAGACGGTGAGCACGGGGAACCGCGTTGCCGGAACCTTTGTGGGGCTCTTTGGGCTGATCGGGCTGGCTCTGGCGGCGATCGGGATCTACGGCGTGATCGCGTATTCGACGCGGCAGCGTTTGCACGAGATCGGGATCCGCATGGCTCTGGGCGCGAAGCGGCGGGATGTTTTTGAGCTGGTGTTGCGGCAGGGACTGCTTCTGGCCGCGATCGGAATCGTTTCCGGGCTGGCGTGCTCGTTGATTCTGACGCCGTTTCTGCGCAGCCAGCTTTACGGGGTCGACTCCGACGGACCTGTTGACTTATGTTGTGGTCGGGTTCGCTCTGTGCGTGGTTGCGCTGGCTGCGTGTCTGCTGCCTGCGCAGCGCGCGGCGGAGGTTGATCCGATTCGGGTGCTGCGGTACGAGTAGCTGAGGTATAAAACGGCCGGTTTTTTGGCTGCGGTTGGCCCTCCCCCCTCCCCCCACTGGTTTCTCTATCCAATAGATTCTGCTTGGGTTAGGTTTGGGTGCCTACCGGTATCTAATTGATATTAAACTATTTACCGTATCAAATTGATTCCGCATTACTTAGTTTCGGCGGTGAGGCGTGGCTGGGTCCGGTTTGAGGGGCGTTTGGGGGACTTTTGTTACTATCAATCCTAACAATCCATGTCACGCAGCTCCAACCGACCTATGTCACGCGACCCCAACCACCCTCGGAAGCTGAAGCCTCTTTGGAGAGCGGTGATTGAGATTGCGTTCATCGTCTTTCTCTTTTACTCGAATCTGCTGATGGGGGATTTCACAGCTTCGAAACACATCCGGGGCCTGGCGGTCGCGCTGCGTGACATTGTTACGCCGACGAACTTCCTGATTGCGGTTTGTTCGGCGCTGGTCGGATATGTCGTATTCGAGTATTTGCGAAGAAAACTGTAGAAATCCGGCGTACATCATTGATTCTATTGGGTTTTCAGGGCTGGCCTTCGTGGCTAAAGTCTAGAAAGCAAAGGGCTTGCTCGTAAAGTCCTGATTCTGTTTGGGTTAGTTTCGGGTCGCGTTTTGGGCGATGAAAACCCGTCCTTTGGGGACGGGTGGCTTGTTCTGATTTTCTCTTCTTCTTTTAGTTTAGCAAGTTTGGGCGTAATTCTCTGCGGACGGAAGCTGCCTGGTTTGTTTGGGTTAGCCGGTCGGTGCGCTTGACAAATCTTTTTTGGCGGCTTTGGTCAACGTTTAGTTGTGAGCGTGATCTGGCCGGCGTGAAACATGGCGTGGGCGGTTCGTGACTGCAAGATGGAGATGCGGTTGCGGAGCGGCTCCTTTGCGAAGTCTTCCTCGGAAACAGACGCGTGCTTTTTGAGCCAGTCGGCGGCGGGGAGGGCTTCGATAGCGGCGGTCAGTCTGGTGTTGACGTCGGCGAAGGCCTTTCGGAGGTCGGCGGCGGAGATTTTGTCGGGCGAGGTTTTGTCGGGGTTGGTGATGAAGACTTCATCGAGCTCGGGGTGCAGTCTTTCTCCGAGGCCGAGCATGGGGAAGAGGCGATCGTGTACGGCGGTGAGATGGCCGAGGAGGTAGTAGATGCGGTTCCGGCCGGGAGCGACTTCCTGCTGCAACTGCTCGTTGCTCAACGGTGTGGTCAGTTGATCGAGACGGCTGAGTGCGAGCTTCCATGTGTTGATGGCGGTGCCGGTGAAGAGTTCTTCGTTTGTCATTTTAGTTTCCTGGGGTTCGTGTTGGTGAGGGTTTGTTTTGGCGAGGGCTGGAGGAGTGCCTTCGGTGGTGTCTCTTTGATGTATTGCTGCTGGAAAAGCTGCGGGAATATGTTGGGGTTTTGTTTGGGGGATTTCGTTGTGCCCGAACACCGTTTATTTAGTGAAAAAGCGTCACGGCGATCTTATCATTATGCCGTTCCGATCAGACCGGATGTGACGCCTGTACATTTGAGCAGGAGCTCTTATAGCGGACATGAATACAATCACTCTCTATGCGATCCGCGACTTCTGGTCGCAGCAGCCGCTGCTGATCTACGCTTCTCTCTTCGTTGGGCTCGCCGGTCTCAGGCGCCTTTTGGGCTATTGCGTCAGCCAGCGCTCTTTGAAACGGTTCCGGACACTATTGAACATGGCTTCCATTTATTTATAAGGGTGCCTTTGCTTCGTCTGTGCTAGAGGATTATGTCGAAACCGAATACGAACTCCTTGCATCTTCCGGGCACAAAGATCGATGATATTTCAAAGCAGCCGACACTCGAAATGATCCTAAGAGGACATTCACGTGTTCTTATTCTTGGAGATGCGGGTATCGGGGAAGACTACTTCGAACGCTTCTCAATGCTCCAACTGATCGATCGGCCTGCGAAGGTCAGATTTCTGCCATATGGCGGTCGCTACGTTCCATTGTTCGTGCCGCTGAAGGTTATCGATAATTCCAAGCCTCACCCTATTTACAGATACATCGTAAAGAACGTTAACTATTTCTCCGGATCACGAGGGCAACGTCGTTTACGCGATCTTGCACTAAAGGGCCGTCTATTGATTTGTCTGGATGGATACGACGAAATCGCGCTTGCCGCTGGAGAAACTAATTTCGTGCGGGACGAAATTAGTTCAACTCTTTCTGTACCTACCTACAACGCCGCTCAGCGTGGTGATCTTCCCCTCGCCGGATGTCGCATATGGCTGTCCAGTAGAAAAGAGTTCTTTCATCATCAACCCTATCGACGGATTTAATCGGAGTTCCGATGTAGTCGCCCTCAGATTCGCAGGCGTTGGCAATAGACGCCTGCGAATCATAAAAGAGAATTTTCGAGAGATACCAAAACGCAAACCCTTCTGCCACGGAGTTGCTTGATCCGGAGTACTTTCTCGGTCTTCTGGAAAGTGCAACCTTAAGCGAAGAGCTACTTGCCAGATCGGGCCATGAAAACGCACGCGAGAACATTAAGGTCGGAGACAGCCCTCTATTCTTAACCGTCCTGTGCTACGTTTATGCGACAGAAGTGCTAAAGCAGGGATCTCATGAAATTGGTTTGTCGCTTGACTTCACAGAACTCATCACGGTTTGTATCGACCTACTGATATCAGACCTGGACGAAAATAAAGCGCGCGATCTTCCGCCCGTACGTCGAGCGGCACTCGTTAAGAGACGCGGAGCCTACGCAGAAGAAAAGAAGCTTTTCTTACGCTATTTTGCTTTTGTCGTCTCCATCGAGCAGATCTCGACATTTGACCTGCGGTTTATCAAAGAACGGGTCAAGTATTTTTTTACCGAATGCGACCGGGGCCATAATGGGGCCCTGATCGTGGCGGAACTCGAACGAGACATCAGTACAAATCCCCATTTCGCTCTCCAACTCATATATTGCGGGGTGTTCTCGACCCTCGCCATCAATGATGCTGGGACATCCTACGATTTTGCGCACAGGCGGTTTCGTGAAGTGCTTGCAGTTCAATTTATAGACACACCGCAAAGGTATTGCGAGCTACTGGCTAAACGCAATGCAGTAGGACTTGCTGAACTCGTGAAAGTATTCAGGAAAAGCAAGAAATGGTATGACTTGGCGTTCCACGAAAATACCCTCCGCCACATTTTAGACCGATGCATGGACGATCGAAGCGGTCGATATGTCGTCATCTCCGATGGATTTGTGAGCGAGATGCCAATCGGTCTTAAAGCTTCAGATATCATTCTCACATTTCTCGACTGTGCACTACGGGTTGCTAAACCGTACTTTATGTTAAGTGTTCGGATCCTGCTCCTCGTGTATCCGATAGAGTCATTATTGGGATCAGCGAGGGTTGCCTTCGAACAGGCATGCACGATGCGTGATACAAGGAGGGCGGTGTTCGCATTCCGTGCTGTTCATCCAATGCTATCTCCATATCGAACAATATAGGAAAGACACCCGCCGAAGCGTTCTTTTGGACGATATGGCATCGAAGTTAGCTGCTGCATTAATTGCTGTCGGTGTTGAGACGACATTGGATGTTGCATACATGGCGGAATGGGCATCCATATCACCCATCGGTGCGATAGCATCCCTTAATGAGCGATCTCGCAATGATGTGCTCCTTCTCTACGCGTTCAACGGCGGTCCTGAACTAGAGTCGGTTTCGAATGCGGCTGGCTCTAACATCACTGCCGCTGCATTTCGGCAGATCGAAGCTGCTTCACGTGGCGGCGACATCATTACGAGTACGCTTGCCCGCGAACGAGAAGTCTACGTTTTGGGTGACGACGCATTCGCCGAGGTCACCGAGTGGTTATCTAACGTTGCTGCTATCGAAAAAAAGGCGGAAGGGCAGAAAAGAAGGCATTACTTAATTGTGCAAAGCCGCGCCGGCGAATGCAGCGATCTGAGGGGCAGGGAGGAGCTTAGCCATGCCATCGTAGGCGACTCTAATGTTTCACTCTATGGATCTCGCGTATTTAGTGATGCTGCATTGCTGAAGGAAAGCCCTTCACTCAACTTCTTTGAGGTTCTCAGGAGCGACGTTGTCACGATTATAGAGGCGGCCAAAGGAAGAGTCCTCAATGAACAAGAGTTTTGCGATAACTGTGAGAACCCGCTGTTTGAGGCATTCGGTCGATTCATTCGACAACTTGATTTTAGACATCCTGTGGGCAGCAGCTCCGCTATGTCGGACGAAGGCAACAACCCTAAGGCATGGATACCGGTTTCAGATTTAGTATCCCAGTTGACGCGTGATATCACAAAAGCCAAGAATCTCGCACGCTGGGAAACCGCGGAACTGAACAGATTGCAACAAAGGCTTGTTGATTTTAAGGATCGCGCTGATGAGTGGTGTGACTTCTTCTACGGGCTCGGTGCGCCCGAGAGTGGATCTATGAATGGATATCGACCTCAGACATCCACCAAAGCTATCAGTGATATTCCGAGAAAGGTCTCTACGCGAGCAAAGGCAACGCATCCTCCCCGAGAAGTGTATATCTCCTATGCTTGGGAAGCAGAGTCGGAGTTTATTCGGGATGGTTTAGAGCAGGCATTAGCACCGAGGGGTCTTAAGGTCTCGTATGACAGAAATACGATACGCTACAAAGATTCTCTAACCCAATTCATGGAGGAAGTTGGGTCCGGCAAATGCGTCATAGCAATCATAGGCAAGAAATATCTAGAGTCTAAGAATTGTATGTTTGAACTGCTGTCAATGGTGAAACAAGGTGAATGGCGAAGCAGAATCTTCCCCTATTGTTCTTCCGGGAGCAAATATTTTCGACGCTGCTGGCATATTGGTGTACGCCCACTATTGGGAAGACAAAAAGCACCACTTGGAACAGCAGATCAAAAGTGGAAATATGGAATACCTTGCCGCCTTATATAGCGATCTTGATCTTTACGCTGATATCCGCGGATCTATCAGCTCCATCGGGTCGACTCTTCGCGATATGAATGCTTTATCAGTTGAAGAACAAGTAACGACCAACTTTGAAGAACTAGCTGGGGCCGTTGAGCGGCGGCTACACCAAAGGATTGGAACGTAAGATCAGCTTGTGTTACCTGTAGCAGGTGAGATGGCCGCGGGGGCGCCTCGATTTCTGCCTCTCGGTATTACTATGAGGTCCACCCGGCGAAACAGGCCATTCTCGAAAGAAGTTCGGCGCTTTGTGCGCAGAAAGTAGATTGATCAGAGAAATTTTTGCAGGGCTTCGGTGGTTTGTTTTGGTTGTTCTTCTAGTATCCAGTGGCCGGCGTTTTTTATTACTACCTTCTTTACGTTTGTGGCTACTTGTTTGACTTGTTCGCCGAGGGGTTCTCCTAATGACTTATCGCCTCCTATGGTTAGTACGGGGATGGTTAGTTTTGTCCGGGAGAGTTGGGCGAAGTCTTTGGCGGCTTGCTGGAAGGAGACGAAGTAGTCCCAGGCGGCGTGCATGCGTCCGGGGCGGGAGTAGGCGGCGAGGTAGGCTTCGCGATCGGCTGGCGGGATGGAATGATTTTTGTCGGCGGCGAGGTCGTTCCAGAAATATTCGAAGTAGATGCGCTCGCGGCCCTGGACGAGGGCTTCGGGAGTGGGTCCGTGGAAGCGGAAATGCCAGTAGTCGGGGCTGTTGTAGATGGGCTCCCAGCCGGGGACGCCGGGGAGAAAGGCGTCCATGAGGACGAGCTTGCTGACCTCGGACGGGAACTGCGCGGCGTAGGCATAGGCGACCATGAGGCCGATGTCGTGTCCGACGACCTGGGCGGTTTGTATGCCGAGCGAGCGGGCGAGGTCGTGGATGGTGATGGCGGCGGACTTCATGTCGAGTCCGCTGGGGGGAATGCCGGAGTCTCCTATGCCGGGGAGGTCGGGCGCGATGACGGTGAAACGCTGGGCCAGAGCGGGGATGATGGGCTTCCACATGAGCGAGGTCTCCGCGTAGCCGTGGAGCAGGATGAGCGATGGGCCGTGGCCGGCGGTGAGGTAATGCAGCGTGACGCCGTTGATTTGGGCGGTGCGCGAGGCGATGGTTTCTTCAGTAGCCATTGGGTATGCCTTTGTGCAGAGTTCGATGCGGTGAAAGCGTGGGGCGGTTCATGAATCGCGCCGTCAAGTTTGCGGACACGCGAGGGTCGGGAATGGCGTGGGCGGCTGTGCCGGGGGACACGTTTTTGATTGGGCGTTTTGGATTGCGTGTTTTGGATTGCGCGTTTTGCCGAGCGGCTCTCGACTCGCTATTCGCAACGAATCGCGGCCATGGGCTCGATTCGCGAGGCGCGCAGAGCAGGCAGCAGGCTGGCCGCGCTGGCAATCGTCGCTAACGCGATGACTGATCCTGCGAGTACCCAGGGATCATGCACCGACGTGCCATAGAGAAAACTTGCGAGCGTGCGCGCGGCCAGCATGGCGGCAATCAGCCCGGCTGCCGCGCCGGCGATCGCCACTGCCGCATTCTGGCGGAACACCATCCCCATTACCTGCCCTCGCCCGGCGCCGAGCGCCATGCGGATTCCGATCTCGCCCGTTCGCCGCGCTGTCGCGTAGGCCAGCGTTCCGTAGAGTCCTATGGCTGTTACCAAGAGCGCGCATGCGGCGAAGAAGACGGACAGAAGCGCCATCATCCGCTCCGCGCTCAACGAGTCATCCACTACGCTCGACATGGAGGTCATGACCGGAGGGGGAATGTCGGGAGCCATGCGTGTGGCCAGCGCGCGCGCGGCCCGTGACAGCGGAGCGGCAGGGCCGTCCATCCGCACGACGGCCGTGTAGGAATGCCATTGGTGCTGGTCGTCCTGCGTCATTGGAACATACGCTCCGGGCGGAGCGGGTGAACGCAGGTCCTCATACTTCGCATCGCCCACTACACCGATTACCTCATACGAAACGGGTGTCTTCATGTCCTGCTTGATGACGTGTTGTCCTATGGCGTTTTGGCCAGGAAACAGCAGCTTCGCTTCGGCCCGGTTCAGAATGATCTTCAGGCCCGTGGGGGTGGTGTCGTTCCAGGTGAAGTCACGCCCTTCGAGCATGGGAATGCGCATGGCGCTGAAGTAGCCCGGGCTCACAGCTGTTCATCCAGGTTTCCTGACTCTTGCCTCCGGTCACCGAAAAAATTTTGTCCCACCTGAAACCCGTCAGCGGCACGATCCCGGCAAAGCTGACGTTCTTCACGCCGGGCTGATGGCTCAAGCCGTCTCCCAGATCGTGATAGAAGCGGACGAGCGCATCCCCGGTGAGCGGCTGCTTGTCCATGCTGAACGCGATGTTCTGCACGCCTCGCGGATCGAATCCTGTGCCCGACTCGTAGAGACGCACGAGGCTGGATGCGAGCAAGCCCGCGCCTACCACCAGCATGAGCGCCAGTGCGACTTCAAACGACATCAGCACGCGGGGCAGGATTCTGCGGCGCTCATGTGCCTGCGTTGCGTGCTGCCCGTCTTTGATGTGGTCGCTCAGATTTCCCGATGTCGCATGGAGTCCCGGCACCAACCCGATCAGCACCGAAGCCACCACCGCTGCCAGGGCCGCAAATGCGAATATGCGTATGTCGAGCGAGGTGTCGAGTTGCATTTGGCTCAAGCCCGCCCCGGTACCGCCAAGCAGAAGCGCACCCAGTGACTTGCCCAATACCGGCGCCAACGCAAGACCGGCAGCCGTTCCGAGAAGCGTTACCAGCAGGCTTTCCACGAGCAGTTGCTGCACCAGCCGCCGCCGCGTGGCTCCCATTGCCAGCCGCGTGGCCAGCTCCCTTTCGCGCGCGGCACCCCGCGCCATCAGCAGGCTGGCCAGGTTCAGGCAGGCCAGCAACAGGATCCCTCCACACATTGCGAACACCGCTACCAGCGGTTTGCGAAATAAAAAGCGAACGAAGGTGAATCCCCTCGATCCCGGCTCGGCGATGAAGTGGAAATGCTGCTTCTCTTCGCGGGCAATCCAGGATGCGTCGGGAACGCTCTCGTGCAGCACCGCATCAGATATGGCGGAGAGCTGCGCAATCGCTTGCTCCAGGGTCGCGCCGGAGCGCAAGCGTCCCATTACCGTGAGCCACGAGGCGTGAAAGCCGGCAGCCGTCAAATTGTCGGACCCATCGAGGATCGGCTCAGTCGCCAGCGGTACAAAGATCTCCGGCTTCTGCAGGGGGTCCGCTCCTATAAACCGCTTAGGCATGACGCCAACAACGGTGAACATCACATTGTCGATCTGCAACTTGCGCCCCAGAACATCCGGTGCGCGGTTGAACCAACTCTCCCAGAAAGGTTCGCTGATCACCGCGGCAAACCCTGCCGGGTCTCCGCCCACCCGGTCATCCTGCGGCGTGAGCGACCGTCCCAGAAGCGGGGCCGTCCGCAGCGCCGGGAAGAATCCGCCGCTTACCAACTGGCCGCGAATGATTTCATTGCCGCTTCCCCGGCGAACCTGCAGCTCCTGACTGCTGTAGGCGAAGACCTGTTCGAAGATTTCGTGTCTACGCTCGAGGCTGCGAAAGAATGGCGCGTTGAAGCTGTAGTTTGTGCGCGGGCCTCCCTGCTCGATGCCGATCACCGCTAGCCTGTCGCTCTGGGGCACCGGCAGTGGGCGCAGCAGCAGCCCGTCGATCATTGAAAAGACAGTCGTGTTCGCCCCGACACCCAGCGCCAGCGTGAGCACTGCGACTGCCGTGAAGCCTGGCGATTTCCGAAGCAGCCGCGCGGAGAAACTTACGTCCCGCATAAAGTTCTCGAGCGTTCGAAACTGCCACAGCTCGCGCAACCGCTCATGCCACCGCCCGGCATTGCCAAAGGCCCGCCGCGTCGCGGTGTCCACATCTGCCTGCGGAGTGCCTTCGCGCAGCAGCTTTTCGCGCAGCATGGCCTGGTGGAATTCCAGCTCCTCTGCCATGTCGCGATCCATGCGCCGCTTGTGAAAGAGCGTCTTCAACCGAAACAAGAATTCGTGAATTTTCTCAGCCATGCGTTTCCCTCGGCGACCATCTAGGACGCCTGCATCACAAACGCGACTGCGGCGGAAAGCCGCGCCCAGCGCTGCGACTCAGCATTCAGCCGCTTCCTGCCTTCAACTGTCAACTCGTAGAATTTGGCCCGGCGGTTGTTGTCCGACGCGCCCCACCTGGCCTGCAAGAGCCCGCGCAGCTCAAGCCGGTGGAGGGCCGGATACAGCGCGCCCTCTTCGACCTTCAACACCTGCTGCGAGGTCTGCTGAATCCACTCCGCCACTCCGTACCCGTGCAGCGGCCCACGCGCCAGAGACTTTAGCACGAGCATCTCCAGCGTGCCCTGAATCAATTCACCTGTGTCAGTTGTTCTTTCCATAATTGCCTTAGGGGAAGAATGTAGTCGAAGCCTGAACCGGTTGTCAATAGATTACGGGCAGGAAGATTGCCGGGAACAAACTGAAAGAGGGCGCGGCCAACGAGGCGGTCTACTACGGCCAGTATGGCGAATACTTTTACAAGATGAACGTGACGCGCATGGACGCGCACGGCGGATGGATTGCGTGCCTGTGCTGGGCCGCGTGATGGCTGGGTTGGAAACGAGCAGGAAGATTTATGCGTGGCGGCTTGTTTTCTCCTTGACAACTGTAGGAGTGCTGGGGGTAGCTTCCTAATCATCTTAGGAGGGCTTGTGGCCGACCAGGCTCAATTCCTTCCCGGTACTCTCGATCTCCTCATCCTCAGGGCGGTATCGCTCGGCCCGCTGCATGGGTGCGGCATCCTGCTCCGCATCGGGCAGATCTCCGGTAATGCGCTGCTGATTGAACAGAGCGCGCTCTATCCCGGACTGTTTCGCCTGGTCCGTCAGGGACTGCTCAAGGCGAAGCGGGGTACATCCGAAAACAATCGCCGGGCCAAGTTTTACGAACTCACCGCCGCGGGCCGCGGACGCCTTCGTGAAGAAACCGACAACTGGAATCGGCTGGTGGCTGCCATCGGTTCCGCGCTCTCTGTGCAACCGGAGGAAATATGAACGCGCGAATTTCAGCTGATTCCCGGAGCTTCGAATTGACGCAGAGTATGCGAGATGTGCCTGCTCGTTTTAAAGCGAGAGCGGCAGGCATGCTTTATCTGGTCGCGGTGCTGACGGCGGTATTTGCCGAGTTCGTTGCTCCGGGCAAATTGGGAAAGGTCGTTGCGGATGTGATTCCCGTCTCATGCTATGCCGCGGTGACGCTGCTACTCTACAGCATTTTGAGGCCGGTCAGCAGAGGCGTCGCTATTCTGGCGGCGTTGTTCGGCTTTGTGGGGCTGGGCTTTGAGGCGGTTCAACTGCAGCCTCGGGGCGTGAACGTGGGTATGACATGCCACGGAGTCTACTGCCTGCTGATCGGGTACCTGATGTTCCGGTCGACTTTCCTGCCTCGGATAGCAGGTTTGTTGATGGCGTTCGCGGGGCTGGTATGGCTGATCTATTTGTCGCCGGCGCTTGCGAAGGGTCTTTCGCCGTGGAATTCGGCGGTTGGGCTCCTTGCGGAGGCGCTGCCAATGCTGTGGCTGCTGGTGATGGGCGTGAACGTTCAACGATGGAAGGAGCAGGCCGGTGTCGCGGAGGTGTGAGATGAACCGTCTATCGTATTTTCGATCGGTAGCAGGCAAGCTTTTCCATCCTTCTGAGACCGCAGACGATACGGGTGCCGGCCGCCAGAATTCCGAGGATCAATCCAACGGCCGAACCAAAACGCCAGCAACTTAAATGGCCGTCCCAGCGCTGCCTGTAACACTTCCTTACGCTGCGCGCCGAGGACAATGCGAATTCCCAACTCCCGCAGCCGCCTGCTCACACATATCCTACTTGCCGATTGCCGAATATGCGGAAACGCCCCACTCGAGCCAAAAACGGGCTTGAATGGGCCGCCCGCCGAACTAAAAGCAAAACGGGACTCGTCCCAGGAAGCGGAGAAGTTCCTGCGGACGAATCCCATTCCTGAACTGCGGAAATATAAAGTATTGCAATTAGACCTGAGCTGTTCCACCGTCGACGAAGAGCTCGATTCCATTGACGAAGCTGGAATCGCTGGAGGCGAGGAACAGGGCGACGGTCGCGATCTCCTCTGGGCGCCCCATCTCGCCGCGTGGGATCTGGGATTTGAAGAACTCTTTGGCCTCTTCTCCCAGGGGATCGAGGATCGGCGTGTCGATGGTGCCGGGACTGAGGATGTTCACGCGGATTCTGCGCTCCTTGAGCTCTAAGAGCCAGGTGCGAGCGAACGAGCGAACCGCAGCCTTGCTGGCGCTGTAGACGCCGAACGCCGGAAAACCCTTGATGCTGGCAATGGAGCCGTTGAGAAAGATAGAGCCGTTGTCGTTGAAGAGCGGGAGGGCCTTCTGCACGGTGAACAGCGTGCCGCGGACGTTGAGATCGAAGGTCTTGTCGAAGTGTTCCTCAGTGACCTCTTCGAGCTTAGCGAGCTCGCCCTGACCTGCACTGGCGAAGAGGATGTCGATCTTGCCTTTTTCGCGCTTGACCGTCTCATAGAGGCGATCGAGGTCGGCCAGGTTTGAGGCGTCGCCTTGCACGCCCGTGACGTTTTTGCCGATGAGTTTTACGGCCTCATCGAGCTTATCCTGGCGGCGTCCTGTGATGAAAACGTACGCTCCCTCGTCGACGAACAGTTTGGCTGTGGCGAGCGCCATGCCGGAGGTGGCGGCAGTGATGACTGCTACTTTGCCTTTGAGCTTGCTCATATGTTGACCCCTTTTCTGTGTTCAACCCTTGAAGGTATTTGGGCAGCTGCGATGCCCCTCACCAGGTTTTGATGAGTAGATGGAGCCGGGTTCGCCTAAGATTCAATAGTTCTGAATTAACGAACGATTGAACCTTTAACACGGAACGCCTACTCTTATGGAGGTGCGCCCATTATTTCATCCATCGCTTGAGGACATCACGGTAGAGGGGATTCTCCATGCCTTGTCCGACCCGGTACGGGCGGCGATCTACGCAGATATTGTGGCTCAAGAGTGTTCACACAACTGCTCGATGTTTCTGACCGTTAGCGACAAGGCGATTCCAAAGTCCACGCTCTCGCAACACTTCAGGGTGCTGAGGGAGGCTGGGCTGATTCGTGGCGTGCGGCGTGGTGTGGAGATGCACAACACCTCACGTTGCGCGGAGATCGAGGAGCGCTTCCCAAGGCTTATCCGGGCGATCGTCAACGCGCATACCATCCAATCTAAGGATGAAGCTCAAACAAAGAAACTTGCAGCGAAAAGATCGTCCAGGCGGTTAGTCAAGAACAAATAAGAAGCTGCGGCCATCTGCTGAGCTGACCACTCGCGCGGTGGATTAGGAACGGGAAATCGGCATATCGATAGCGATCCGCGTGGGCTCGGCAGTCGTTTCGGGTCAATCCGAGTGAAATTCTCCACGAACGTGAATCTATTCCTGCCCATCTTCCATTCCTACTCATCTAGCACCGCCTCTTTCACTGCTTTTTGCTACACTCATCGGTCATGACATACGAACAGGATTACGCGCATATTCTGGTTGAGGTTTCTGAGGGTGTGGCCGTTGTTACTTTGAATCGGCCTAAGGTTTTGAATGCGTTGAATGCGGCTTTGTTTCTGGAGCTGGATTCGGCTTTGGATGCTTTGGGGGCGGATGCGTCGGTTCGCGCGGTGATTGTTACGGGCGCGGGCGAGAAGGCGTTTGCGGCGGGCGCGGATATTCAGGAGCTGGCGGCGGTGTCCGGCGTGGAGGGTCAGGCGCTGGCGGCTCGCGGGCAGGGCGTGTTCAGGAAATTAGAGACGATGGGCAAGCCGGTGATTGCGGCGATTAACGGATTTGCGCTGGGTGGCGGGTGCGAGCTGGCGATGGCGGCGACGGTTCGCGTGGCGAGCGAGACGGCGCGGCTGGGGCAGCCGGAGGTGAAGCTGGGGCTGATTCCGGGCTATGGCGGGAGTCAGCGGTTGCCGCGGCTGGTGGGCAAGGGCGCGGCGTTGAAGATGCTGTTGACGGGCGAGATGGTTTCGGCGGCGGAGGCGTTGCGGATTGGGCTGGTGGACGAGGTGGTGCCGGCGGCGGAGTTGATGGCGCGGGCTCGGGCGCTGGCGGGGATGATGGCGGGGATGGCTCCGGTGGCGGTGCGGCTGTGTCTGGCGGCGGTGCATGCGGGGTACGATCTGCCGCTGGATGAGGCTCTGGCGCATGAGGCGGCTTTGTTTGGGATTTGCTGCGGGACGGCGGATAAGGCTGAGGGTACGAAGGCTTTTTTGGAGAAGCGGACTGCGGTGTGGTCGGGGAGATAGGGTTCAGCGGGACAGGGCTCAGGGCACAGGGCTCAGGGCTCAGGACGCCGGCTCAGGGTTAGCGATCAGGGCTCAGAGCTTCAGGGCACAGGCGCAGAAGCGCGGGGTCGTGGCTGGTTTGGGAGAAACGCAGGGTCTCCCTTCGCTGGGTTCAGGGCGGGCTCTCGGCTTTGTTTCACTCCGCTCGGAATGACATCGATTATGTAACACGCCAATTTCGTGGTGGGACGCTGCTTTTGTGGTTCCACATCTCTTCGAGATATCTGGCGCCCATTTTTGTGGCTGGTTTGGGTCCTGCACTTTCAGGTACCTCGGATACTTTCGATAACCGATGCGGCTGGTCCTTGATATTCTGATAGTGCTCGCATCATGACCCGATCCCATCTTCTTCCCTTCACTATTGCGCTGGCTGTACTGCTTGGCGGCTGCTCGCATGGCAATTCAAATAGTGCCGCGCCCTCTCCGCAGCAGGCGAGGGCAGCGGCGCAGGCGCGGGCTTCGGATCGCGAGCTGATCGACGAGGTTCCACCGCCGGGGAAGAGTCGCTACATGGCGATCCATACCAAGGCGAGCTGGGAGAATCCTTTTCTGGTGGTCTCGAAGAAGACGGTTTCGCTGCGCGTGATGAATCCCGAGGCGCCGCATAGCAATGTGCTTCCGGGCAATATGCTGCAGCCGGAGAACGCTCGCAAAAGCGTGCTGGAACTGCGGCTCGCGGACCTGCCGGATGCGCTGGCGGCGATCCCGCAAGACTCGTGGCCCTATGGACGCGTGATCGCAGTGGAAGAAGACCCGGCGGAGGTTCGCGCAGATCGCATTCAGGTACGACGCAACGTGGAAGTCACGATCCAAATGCTGAACGATCTCGGCGTGGTCGTTTATGAGTGGCCTGGGGCTCGGTAAAACAAAAGCAAAACCGCCCTGCGCGGGCGGCGGTCTTTGCCAGACGGGCCTTGAGACAAGCAAAAAGCCATCCTAAATGCGGGATGGCTTTTGCTTGTCCAGACCGTTGCCTTGCGCTGGCTGCTTCCTGCTCGATAGCTATGTTTGCTGCGCTGTTGGCTAGGATCCAAGCGGATTGTTGCTCGTGCACAACGAGGACCGCTGTCCGCGCTGGACGGTTTTGAGTTTAGTGTTCCGTTGGTGGTGGGTTGGGTGCGGTGAATGGGGAGCAGCAGGGTTTTTCTATTGGGGTGAACTCCATGAGCTCGAGGCGGGTTCCGTCGGGATCGAAGAGATTGTATTGCCATTTTCCGTCTTTGCCGATTTGCATGGCGGGGTGTTGATTGCGGAGGTCATCGAGGCGGCCCTGGGAGTCGAGGGTGGTGACAACCTTCTCCATGTTTACGACGCCGAGCGAGAGGTGATTGATGACGCCGAACTGGCGCTGGGAGATTTCGCCGTTGCCGCCTTCGAGCATGTACTCGAGCCAGTCGTGTCCGTTGGGGACCTGTTGGGAGACCCAGTCGGTTTTACCGGGCTTCATTCCGCCGAACCAGTAGGGGCGGAAGCCGAGGAGGTCGCGATAGAAGGGATTCTCGGCGTCGGCGCTTTTGACGCGCATGCCTACGTGAATAATGTGATGGCCGATGGGGTCGGCTCCGGCCATGCTGAAGGGATGGACGGGCGGCTGGATGAACTGGACCTTGTTTCCTTCGGGATCCTGTACGTTGAACCAGCGGCTGCCGTCGGAGGCTTTTTCTACGCTGGACGGAACGGTGTACTTATGGTCGGCGAGGTAGTTGCGGAGGGCTTCGGCGTTGGTAGTGATGTAGCCGATGTGGTCGAGGCGCGAGTTTCCTGCGTTGGAGGGGAGCGGCAGGACTTCGACGAACTGGGTGGGGTTGACGTAGTAGCGGACTCCGGAGGGATTCTCGGGGTCGGGGCCCTTTTTGAGGCCGATGTCGTGCACGTAGTAGTGTTCGGCCGCGGAGGCATTGCTGGTGTAGACGGAGAGGTGCGAGACGCCGGTAATGGGTGGACGGGATGGAGTTTGTGCGAAGGCGGCCAGAGAAACGAGAGAGAGCAGAGCAGCAGGGCAGAGGATTCTTTTCATGCCGTCTACGATACGCGATTGGAACAGACGCGGAAAAGCGAATGCGCGCGGGCTACGTTGCCTGCAAGGTTGTTTCTTCAGGGATGGCCGGCGGCGTGCCGAGCGACACACCGCGCAGCGGCAGAAAGAGCGAGAAGGCGCTGCCGCTGCGGCCGGGAATACGGCTGCTCCACACGCGCAGATCGCCGAGCTGGCGGTCGATGATTTCGGCCGTGACCCAGAGGCCGAGGCCGGTTCCCGACTCCTTTTTTGTGGTGAAAAATGGCTCGTAGATGCGGCGGCGCGTCTGGATGTCCATGCCGCATCCGGTATCGAGAAAAGTGATTCTGATGCCGAGGCTGCGGCGAGAGCGCCAGTCGCGGGAGCGCCGCAGCCTGAGCACGAGCCTGCCGCCGTCACTCATGGCATCGAGTGCGTTCGCGATGAGGTTGGCGAAAACCTGCCGGAGATCTCCGGCGAGGCATTCGACTGCAGGATCGTCTTCATAGCGGCGGTCGACGATGAGGTTCGATTCCGTGAGGCGGCCCTGAAACAGTTCCAGCACATCATCGATTACCTCTGACATGCGAGTTGTGCGGGCGGCTTCGCTCTGGCGATGAAACTTGAGGGTCTGTTGCGCGATGCGGGCGACGCGCATGGTTTCTGCGAGAGCCTGTTGCGCCTGTTGCCGCGCGGTGCCGAGATCATCCGCCCGGGCGATGAGATAGAGGAGATTGGCAACCGCTTCAAGCGGGTTGTTGATCTCGTGCGCGATGGAGGCGGCGAGACGACCGGTTACGGCCAGTTTTTCAGTACGCAACAGCGCGGCTTCGGCTTGTTTGCGGTGGGTAATATCCATCATCACACCCAGCATACGGATGGCTTTGCCCTGCTCGTTCATCTCGTACTTTGCCTGGGCCTCGACCCAACGCGTTGCTCCATCGGGCCAGACGACGCGATATTCGCAGCAGAAGGGTCGCCCTGTCACCATGGTTTCCTGGAACAACGAATCCATTGCGTCTCGATCTTCGGGATGGATGGCGGTTCGCATTGTTTCGTAGCCTGGGTCAACCGATCCGGGCTCGAACCCGATAATTCGATAGTGTTCGTCGGACCATATAACGCGCCCATGTTCGAGATCGTTGTCCCAGAGGCCGACATGGCCACCTTCGAGGGCCATTTGCAATCGTGTTTCGCGTTCGCGCATGGCGAGCGCAGCGGCGGATCGCTCCTTGGACAGGCGGCGATCGGCGGCAAGTTTATCGAGCTGACGCCTCAGGTCGTCCGTCTCGGTGCGGTACGTGAGCGTTGAAACCTGCCTCATGAGCCCACCCACCAGCACCGATCCGGCGATAAAAACCACGAGGCGCAAAAAACTGAACTCGGGTACCGACGCGTGCGAAATCACGCGGGAGTAATAGACGAGGTACTCAATACTGAGACCAGAGGCCAACGCGCAGACGGCTCCGCCACCGACCCCCAGATACCACGCGCTGAGCACTACGAAAGGATAGGCAATGAGATAAGGAGTGCGATAATTCACCGGTACTATGACAAAAAGACCGATCGCGACCGCAGCCGGTACCAGCCCCAGCAGCCACCGCAAGGGGCGCGGCAAAGCTCGCAAAAAATAGCGGTGTTTCGTAAGCATCGCGGCCAGACGTGCGCCGACACATACAACTTGGAGCCACCATAAATGCGCCGGGGGCATCTAAGAAATATCACCAGTAGGACCAAAGCGCAAAGAAAAATGAGATAAACGGCTTAGTTTCGATCAAGCCGTTATTTCCATGTCCGGACCAGTCTGTGGCATTCTGGAATCGACCCTGGAGGACCGTTCCAATGTCCCATACCGTGCGCAAAACTTTAGCCGCACTTCTCTTTCTGACCGGCGGAATTATTGCGTCGGCGCAAAACCGCGTCATCTACTCGGCCACGGCGGATGCCCACGCCGATATTGCCCAGGCGATACACACCGCCGCTCAGGAACACAAGCGCATCATCCTGGACTTTGGCGGCAACTGGTGCGGCGACTGCCAGGTTCTGGATATTTACTTCCACCAGGAGCCGAATCAGACGATTGTGGACAAGAATTTTGTGGTCGTCCACGTCGACATTGGTCGCATGGACAAAAATGTGGACGTGGCGGAGAAGTACAGTGTTCCGTTGAATCGCGGCGTTCCCGCCCTCGCTGTTCTCGACCAGCACGGGCACCTGCTCTACAGCCAGAAGGATGGCGAGTTTGAATCCATGCGCCGCATGGACCCCGCCTCGGTGACGGAATTCCTAAACAAATGGAAGTGAGTGACTGGCCGTCACGGGCTTTCTGCTTCGCGTGGCCGCTCCCTTTGGTCGCGGTGACTGGGGAGCCGTCCGGGCATGCGCTTCGCGTCCGGGGATTAACCGTCCAGGCATATCTTCGCTTGGTCGCTCCCTTTGGTGGCGGTTGTGGATGGATATCGGTTGGAATTGTGCGGCTGATTTCTGGCCGATTCTGGACCGCTTTTATGCTCGGGTCTGCCCGGCCCTTTTCAGGAACGGGTCCGCTACGGAATAGGTAAAGGCTGCGACCGCCATTCCGGCCATGGTTCCCAACATAATGCCTTTCCAGAAATTGATACGCCCGATCACTCTGGTTTGAATAGTTTCCATATCAGGTAAGAACGCGGTGGAGCCAGGTCGGTTGCTCTCCCGGCCTGTGTGTAGGGGTGCGATTTGGGGATTTTTGCTTTTTCCACAGATTTCCTGCATCGAAATGCTTTTAAGATATATCTTATTTGCAGCTTAAGATGTATCTTTAAGCTATCTAAGGAAGGTTTTTATGTTTGGAAGAGAATGCAGAAAGCAATTTGAAGGAGCGGCTGCCGAGTGCGCCGCGCGGAAGCATTTCCGGGGCGGCAGAGGCGGCTTCTGGGATGAGATGAGCGAACACTGGGCAGCGCATCGGGGACGGCATCGGTTTGGGCGGGAGTTTGGCGGGCGGCTGTTCGAGCAGGGCGAGCTGCGGTTTGTGATCCTTAGCTTTATCGCCGAGAAGCCAAGCCACGGGTACGAGATTATGAAAGGCATCGCCGAGCAGATGGGCGGAGCCTATGCGCCGAGCGCGGGGGTGATTTATCCGACGCTGAGCCAGCTTGAGGACGAGGGCTATGCGACGGTCGTGGCGGAGGGCGGTAAGAAGCTCTACACGATTACCGAGGCCGGACGGAAGGAGCTGGAGGCCAACAAGGAGCGGATTGACGGGCTGCAGAAGCGCATTCGGCAGATGGGCGAGGCGTTTGGGAGCGGGAGCGCGCCGCAGATTATGCGGGCGATTCATAACTTCAAGCTGGCTCTGAAGCTGCGCTTTGGACAGGGCGAGATGACGCCGGAGCAGATTGCGAAAATTGCCGCGATTATTGACGCCGCTGCGCGGGATGTGGAGTCAGTTTAATGGAGACGAGCGTTGCGGGGGCGTGGCCGGCGGTGCAGGCGGGCGAGGGTGTCCGCGAGTCGATCCCCGGGCCCGATGCGATCACCGGCCGCGATGCAATCCCGGCAGTGGATTTGCATTGCCGGGTTTGCGAGCTTGAGGTGGAGAACGCCCGGCTGCGATTGCTGGTGGGGGAGCTGCTGGTTGCGAATCAGCGTCTGCGCGAGGGAGCCCAGGGATGAGCTAATCGAGATCGGAGAGTTCGAGCCGAAGCTCCGCGTTTTAGACCTGCGCAAGTGCTGCGATGCTCGACCGCGCTTGCTTTCAAAAGACAGGGTAACAGGGGATTGGGCGCGGACTGTTGGTCCATCAATATGGGAGAACAGCTTCAACTTTATGTACGCCTCATGTACGCTTCGCGATTCCAATGAAGATGTCATTTGACAGGATGCGATGGGTTCTGCCGAGTGGCTCGATCCCGTGAACGAGCAACTCAGCCAGGAACTCCGCTTCGCTAAATCGGTTCTCCGCGGGATGATCGAGAAAGGTGCGATAGATCCATCGATTCAGAGCGGCGCGCGTTACTTCTTCAAAGAAGAAGAGCCCGGAGGGTTTGAGGACACGCTGAATTTCGACCACACCGGCTTGCCAGTCCACGACATGATGCAGCATTCCGAAGTCGAAGACAGCATCGAAGTATTCATCCAGAAACGGGAGTTTATCGACACTACCAACCTCAAGAACAACGCGACCCTCGGAATTGTCTGCGAATCGCTGTTGCGCGCGGCGAACTTGCTGCGGGTCGAGGTCGAGTCCGTAGACTTGACCTGCGCCGAACTGCTCCAGCAGTATTTGCACTCCAACACCCCGTCCGCACCCGACATCGAGTACGCGCGCACCGTCAAGTCGGCCACCCAACTTCCGAAGGAGCGGCCCCTCGTAGAGACGTTGCACGAGCGCCCGCGCTGGATTGTTCACGAGCAGCCTTTCCACAAGGTTAAGCTTCATGCTTCGGCCTTGGTCATCACGAAGCAGCGGACAAACGGGGTGATGCGGTCTTCACGCTCCACCGTCAGGCCCGCGTCGTGGGCGAGACGGAGCCACTCATCCCTAGAATGAAAGTGCAAAAACCCAGGCCCGAAGGCGACGAAATTCCTCCAATCGCGTAGGTGCTCTACCAGAAGTAACTGTCCCGAGTTAGCCAATACGCGCGCAGATTCCAGGAAAAATTGCGTGCGGCGGGTAGATTGACGGATTTCGTGCGCCGCAAAGAGCAGGAACACCGTGTCGCGGTCGCGATCAGTTAACGGCAGTGCGTCCAGTTTGCCCGCAAGCACAGACTCAGCAGCTGGGTGCAGCCGCCTCGCCCGTGCGATGGAAGGCTCCGTCATCTCTTGAGGATCATAGATATCGACAACCATATATCGGGTGTTCGGGAAGAGCTGCGTCAGAATGAGCGTCGACTCGTCCAGCCCTGCATGGAGTTGAGCCACTGTTGCGGTGGAAACGACAGCATTCGCGGAATCCAGTTCCAGCTGGTTACTCCCCTGTAGTCGTAAACGTAGTACGACACAAGCAGGGAGCTCAGAAACCAGAACACCGTTAGAGCCACCGCGCCGATCAGGACTGCTTCCCCCGCTCCCGGCAGGAGCCGGAACCATAGCAGCGCACCCATACCGACCAACGCACAGAGACTCGCAGCGTAGAAGTGCCAGTTGTATTGAAGAATACCCAGGACTCCGTCGTATTTGCCACGGGTGACGGTCACTGAAGTCTCTCGCGAATTCCTGGCCGCCACGAGTACGGGACATCCTCAAGATAAAACGCATTCGCCAGAATTGCTCCCGCATCGCGAAATGGATCTTGTTCGAGGAACATGTTTTGGCGGACGACGACTGATACCGGCCGCGGGTTCCATCGTTGCCGTACTCCTTCGACGCGGATCATCGAGTGAGTCTGTCTTTCATAATCGAATGTGAACGGCAGAGGCCCCGCGAATTTACGAGCTTCTTTGAGATCGGCAAACGGCGATCCGGAGGGAAGGGCAACGGCTTGACTGGAGAGGTCCGCCTCAACGTGAAGATCCGCCCGACCGTCTGGTGTGGCTACTTGGACTTCGTACTTCTGCTCAGTCGATTGCACTCGGAATTGGGAGCGCTCGTAATGGTAGTGGGTGAGGAGATTTCCAAACAATTGCATTGACAAGCGGTTTGTGTCGCTTCTGAGTATTCGTAAACCCCGCAATGTCCGCCCTGCTGTTGTTTGATATCGCGTGAAAATTCGATACCCGGAAAGAAAAAAGCTCATCCCCAATCGAGCCGGGACGAAGGAAGGCCGAAGATCCTGCGTGTCAACCAGGGCAATGGCCAGGAAACCGAAGTCGCCATAGGTATCCAAAGTCAGCCCGGCGGGAAGGAGTGGTCGTAGTACAGGCGCGGGAACTGCATAGGAAAAAACGAGAGACCTTCGAAAATGCGCCTTGATTGGCAATGCGTGTCTCTGCAGTCGATACAACATGTCGGACGCATCCTTCCGACTATCGTATAACGGCATAGAATGACCGCAGGCTGACGCTCGATGTTGCGCTCGAAGATTCAGCATGGAATCCATGCGGGTAGACAAATCGGCTCCCAGCGACGCAAAAGGCAGCGGGGCGGAAGACTCTGTTCCAACTGAAGTCAAGCCGGGACGCAGGCGGCGCGATCTTCTGGACCTGTCGGTTGGATATGGGTTCGTCCTACTTGCGATCTGGACGCCCCCGCCCTGGCAACGATGGTTCTCCTGGGCTGCGCTTGCCTGGGTATTGCTGGCTATCGCGCTCTCTTTCGACGGCTGGAGTGCGTTGGGCCTTCGCGGGCCGGGCTTTCTTCGGTCGCTCTGGATAGTTGGCGCAGCGTTGCTGCTGGCGGCGGCGGCGGTTACCGTGAGCGCCAGGCTGCACACTTTGCACGCGCCGCGCCATCCCGCGCTATTCATCCGGCGTTACTGGGCCTATGCAGTCTTTGCCTTTCTACAGGAATTTTTGCTGCTGGATTTTTTCCTGCCGCGATTGCTGCGGCTGCTACAGCCGCGCAAAACAGCTGCCGTGATTGCAACGACGGGCCTGTTCGCGCTGGCGCATTTGCCGAATCCCATCCTGACGCCGTTGACGCTGCTCTGGGGATGCATCGCCTGCCTGCTTTTTCTTCGGTATCGGAACCTCTATACGCTGGCCATGACTCATGCCATCTTCGGAATCTGCATTGCGGTCACGATTCCGGGGCCGGTTGATCATAATATGCGCGTCGGGCTTAGCTATTTCACGTATCGCCCGCACCACGCTACTCTTGCGGTCCAAGTTTCTCAACCGGAGAGAGTAGCTGCTGGAAATTCTTTTCGAAATAGCTGGGGCCGGGTCGAGTGCTGCTCTACAACGACACAGGTCAGGTTTGTTCGATCTCCTTAGCTCGTCTTGAGCAGCGCCTGACCGGGGTGAATTGGCGCTCGCCAACTTTACTTCGGCGGTGGGGCGCGGTTGCGAATCAGCGGCACTCACCACAAACCGGCTTATGGGGACTGATGCGTGTCTCGGAAAGTTCATTTGGGCTTCCTTCATGCCGATCCACCGAAGCTTTCGAGACTGAACGGGCAGTAGCCAGAGAATTACGCAAAACTATAACTTGGCCTTCTAAGGATCAGAAGCGGTGACCCTTCGGCTACGCTCTGCGCTCAGGGCAGGTTGTTTGCGTGGTCGTCTTACCGTAGGCGCCGCAGACTCTCGACGGAGGGCACGAAATAATAGGAGCCGGTCAACGGCTGAGTGAAGCGCGTGAGCGCATCGCGCGTGCCGGTGACCAGACCGGCCATGCTATCGAGCATTCTGGAAAGCCGCTTCTGGTCTGCGCTGAATCCAACGAACATGGTGCCGTGGTCCTCGACGTTTCCGTAGGGCATGTTGCGACGAAAGATGTTCCCAAACTCGTCCTGATCAGTACGAGCGACATGCGAGTCCGATGGCTTGTTCTCGAGTTCGACGCTGTCAAGCTTCGTGCGTCCCATGATGAGCTCCTGCTGATGGACCGGCAGAGCTTCCCACTCGGCTACCTTGTTGTGCGCCCACTTTTGAAGCAACAGGACTGAGCCGGCGGCTCCGGGAACTCCTTCGGGCAAGAGTGCTGCGGTGGGAGCGTCGAGCAGGGTCGGATTCTCCGAACCATCGATGAAGCCGGTAAGATCGCGATCGTGCCGGTAAGGCCAACTCGAGGTTTCTTCCCCCAGCGAGGCCTGGCCTGTGAGGTCATGGATGACCGAGCGGGCCATATCGAAGATAACGTCATAAGAACTGCCGGACAGCCATACCAGCGCATCATGTTGCGTGCCTGGCATAACGAATCCTTCTGTGCCCTGGATCTCTTTGTTAAAGCCCTCCACGCCCGGAGGCGCGTCATCCGGAACAATACCGCGCCAGAGTTCAGGGCGAAAGCCGATGACGAAGTTCACTCCTCCTGTGGTGGTCCGTGGTTCACGGATAGAGGAGATCGTAGAGGCGAACTCCCCGCATTTCTTCGCGTCCAGAATGTCAAACTCCAGGTACGCATGCGAGGACGTTCCAAGAGCGAAGATTCCAGCCTGAGGCGTGTACATGCGGGCATTATATCGAGCACCATGTTAGCCGATACAACTGAGCTCGATTGCGTCGCCATGGCGGCAGTTGGCGGAATTACGAACAATAAATGGGATGAGCGGGTCTTCCGGATCGGGCGGGACTGTTTCCCATGAAAGAGCCAGCGCATCACCTCATCGCCATGCGTGGATTTGGCAGGCTGCCCTATGCTCGGGGGAGGGTCAGGATATGGTAGACCGGAACGCACAGCAGGAGCATGGCGGTCACCAGCAGCCCAACCCGTACACCACGAATATGGAAACGCTGGCTAATCGCAATCAGCAGCAGGACGGTTGCCAGCGTCACGGTCGCTCGCACGTATTCGTCTGAGAGTTGCCGGGCTCTGGTGCCTTGTTCGAAGATCTCTGTGGCTTGATCATTCAACCTGGCAGCCTCTTCCGTCCTGGAGCTTCGATATTCCGCCATCAACTGAGGACCCGCCGGAGCATTGATGTTGTTGAGTGGGTCAGTCTTCTTCCAAGCTTCAAAGGCAGGACGAAACTCGGGAAGGAAACGCCGTTCAAAAAGATCGGCGAGCTTCTTGTCGCTGTGGGCTTCCGCCTTCAGCCACTCAACCACAGTCGAAGCGTTATACAAACGCTCCTGATTGGCGCTTGTGGCGGCTCCCTCGGCTTCAACCCGCAGTTTGCTCGCCTGGCCGTACAGTTCAGCCTGATGTCCGGCCCAGAGCGCTGACTCATAGCCGCTCCAGGCAGTGGCGATAGCGACCACAGCCAGAACGACTGCCTCCGCGATCTCCAATATTGCGTTTCCCAAAGACTGATCCGGCTTCTTGCGCTCGCTCAGGAGATTAGCGAGTTCGATGTTGGAACCTCCGGCCTCGGGCACTTGTGAACACCTCCTCCGCGATCAAAAGAAAAGCTGGTACAAAATTCCGTCAGGGCATCGGTGAAGCTTTCCAGCTTTTGGGACAGAGCAGCGCAATCTGAAGCCGCATGCGCCAGGGCGATGCTCCACGCAGACAGACTTATCCAATAGGTGAGCCTACAAGCACCTTGCCGCCCGGCATACTGGCAGAACTGATAGTTCCGCATGTAAATAGTCCGAGCCTCTCGCGATTGCTCCCGCTGTCAGGTTCCGGCGATCGATCTTGAAGGCACGGAAGTAGTTGCTATAATGCGATGCTAGCGGCGGAACGGCCGAGTTGGTTGGGTCCCTGCGCCGTGGAGGGGAAGATGGCAGCTCCCGATGTCGTCTGGAAAGGCGGCAGGTTCGGCCAGACGTCTCGGCGCGATGCGTGGTGGCTCTCGCCGTCGGTGATTCTTCTGGGATTGAGCGCCTTTCTTGTGTACGGCACGTGGGCGGCGTGGCAGAACAGCCACTATACGTTTGGTCCCTACATCTCACCTTTTTATTCTCCAGAAATCTTCGGGCAGCTCGCCGCACGCTCTGTTCGGCCCGAAGCCGCGATGGTATCCGAGCTTTCTTCCGTTCTCTCCGGCGCTGCTCATTCTCTGGATACCCGGCCTTTTCCGGCTGACGTGTTACTACTACCGCGGCACTTACTACAAATCGTTCTGGGCGGATCCTCCGGCGTGCGCGGTGAGCGAGCCACGCAAGAAGTATCTCGGCGAACGAAGCTTTCCGCTGATTCTGCAGAATTACCATCGCTATTTTCTGCGGCTCTCCTACCTGGTGTGGGGCTTTCTGGTGTACGACGCGTTGATAGCCTTTCGATTTCCCGGACGGTTTCGGAATCGGTATCGGTAGCCTTGTTTTAGTTGTGAACGTGGTGCTTCTGGCGGGTTATATTTTTGGCTGTCACGCGTTCCGCCACCTGGTTGGAGGGAGTCTTAACCAGATCTCGGAACACCCTGTGCGGCACAAGCTCTACGATTGCGTGAGCTGTTTGAATGCAGGGCACATGAAGTGGGCATGGGCGAGTCTGCTGTCTGGGTGGCATTTTCGGATGTATATATCCGCTTGTGCTCGATGGGTATCTGGCATGACTGGAGAATCCTGTAGATGCCGGAGTTCCAGAGGTTCTCCTACGACGTACTGGTGATTGGCGCGGGGGGCGCGGGGCTGCGTGCCGCGATTGAAGCCGCGGCCAGCGGCGCCAAAGTGGGAGTGGTGTGCAAGTCGCTGCTGGGCAAAGCGCACACGGTGATGGCTGAGGGCGGCATTGCCGCTGCTCTGGCCAACGTCGACGATCGCGACAACTGGCGGGTGCATTTCGCCGATACGATGCGCGGCGGGCAGTACCTGAACAACTGGCGCATGGCGGAGCTGCACGCCAAGGAAGCGCCGGAGTGCGTGCGCGAACTGGAGGCGTGGGGCGCGCTTTTCGACCGGACCAAGGACGGACGGATTCTTCAGCGGAATTTCGGCGGGCATCAAGTATCCGCGCCTGGCCCACGTGGGGGATCGCACCGGCCTGGAGATGATTCGCACGCTGCAGGACCACGGCATTCACACCGGCATGGAGGTCCACATGGAGTGCACGGTGCTGAGCCTCCTGATGGACTCGGGGCGCGTTGCGGGAGCCTGCGGATACGACCGCGAGAAGGGCCTTTTCCAACTGTGGCAGGCGAAGGCGGTGGTGCTGGCCACGGGCGGAATCGGGCGCGCCTACAAGATCACCAGCAATAGTTGGGAATATACGGGCGACGGGCTTGCGCTGGCCTATCGCGCGGGCGCGGAATTGCAGGACATGGAGTTCGTTCAGTTTCATCCGACCGGAATGGTCTGGCCGATCAGCGTGCGCGGAATCCTGGTGACCGAAGGCGTGCGCGGCGAAGGCGGCGTTCTGCGCAACAGTGAAGGCCGGCGATTCATGTTCGACGAAATTCCCGATCTCTACAAGGAGCAGACGGCGGAGACACGAAGATGAAGGATGGCGCTACACGCAGGGCGACAGGAATGCGCGCCGGCCACCCGAACTGCTGACGCGCGACCACGTCGCCCGATGCATCAATCGGGAGGTCAAGGCGGGACGAGGCACCCCGCACGGCGGCGTCTTTCTGGATATTGCGTGGATCAAAGCAGCAGCTTCCGAAAGCGGAGGAGCACATCAAACGCAAGCTGCCCAGCATGTATCACCAGTTCAAACAGCTCGCGGATCTGGATATCACGAAAGAGCCGATGGAAGTGGGACCCACGACTCACTACATGATGGGCGGAATCCGCGTGGATGGGGACTCGCAGATGTCCACCGTGCCGGGACTGTTTGCCGCGGGAGAAGCAGCGGCGGGGCTGCACGGCGCGAATCGGCTGGGTGGGAATTCGCTCTCCGATCTGCGTGGTATTCGGACGGCGCGCGGGGCGGTTTGCGGCGGAATTCGCCAAGGAGCAACGGCGCAGCCACAACCATTGATGACGAGCAGCTTCAGGCGACCGCATCTGCCGCCCTCGCGCCTTTCGATCGCGGTCTTTCCGGCGAGAATCCGTATCAGATTCAATACGACCTGCAGGACGCGATGCAGGACCTGGTCGGCATTGTGCGAACCGAGAATGAAATGGAACAAGCATTGGAGATGATCGCGGGACTCGGGGCGCGGGCGGACCATGCGGGTATCGCAGGCAACCGCCAGTACAACAACGGATGGCACACGGCCATGGACCTCCGAATCTATGCTGGTGTTTCGGAGGCCGTCACTCGCGCCGCGCTGCTGCGCAAAGAGAGCCGGGGAGCGCAGTTTCGCGAGGATTTTCCGGGCAAGGACGCCGAATGGGGCAAGCACAACATCGTCGTCAAGCGCGGCGCGGATGGAGAAATGCAGGTCGAGAAGCGGGCTCTCCCGCCGCTTCCCGATGAGTTGAAGGCCGTGATTGAGGAGATGAAATAGATGGCCACGCAAGCGATGTTTCGAATCTGGCGCGGAGATCCGGCAGGCGGCGAATTCCAGGATTACGTCGTGCCGGTTGAGGAGGGCATGGTGGTCCTGGATGCGGTGCACCGGATCCAGGCTCACCAGGCACCCGATCTTGCGGTGCGGTGGAACTGCAAGGCGGGCAAGTGCGGCTCGTGCTCGGCTGAAATCAATGGAATGCCGAAGCTGATGTGCATGACGCGGCTGAGCAATCTCAATCTGGAGATGCCGGTCATCCTCGAGCCGATGCACACCTTTCCCGTGATACGCGACCTGGTCACCGACGTATCGTGGAACTTCCGGGCCAAGAAGACGATCAAGGAATTCAGGCCGCGTTCTCCCGACGCGCCGGACGGGACATGGCGCATGCAGCAGGCCGACGTCGAACGGGTGCAGGAGTTTCGCAAGTGCATCGAGTGTTTTCTCTGCCAGGATGTGTGTCACGTTCTGCGCGAGCACCACAAGCAGGACGAGTTCATCGGCCCTCGCCTGCTGGTTCACGTCGCGGCGCTCGAAATGCATCCGCTCGATACGGAAGACCGTGTGGGCGATTTGAAACAAAAGCACAATATCGGCTTCTGCAACATCACCACGTGCTGCCGGAAGGTGTGTCCCGAATCGATCACGATTACCGAGAACGCGATTATTCCGCTCAAGGAGCGGGTGGTGGATCGATTTTTCGATCCTCTGAAGCAGCTGTTTCACATCATCTAATGAGGAGGAGGATGTCACATGTTCACACTCAAACCTATTTCCCGTGACAGCGTGGACGGCGCGCTGGGTAAGGCCGAGCGTTACCGCCTACTGAACGAGCCGCACGAAGCGGAGAGCATCTGCCGCGACATCCTCGAAGTTGACCCGGCGAACCGGCAGGCGCGGGTCAGCCTGATTCTGGCGCTAACTGACGAGATTTCTCAGGAGCCGGGGGCGTTTGCCAGCGCCATGGGGGCGGTGTCGAGCCTTGAATCAGCCTACGATCGTGCGTACTATTCCGGGATTGCGTGGGAGCGGCGCGCGAAGGCATGTCATGACACGGGCAGTCCGGGATCCAGCGGCTATATCTACGATTGGCTTGCCAAAGCGCTGGGGTTCTTCGAGGAAGCGGAGCGCTTGCGGCCCGCTGGTAACGATGACGCTATTCTGCGCTGGAATACCTGCGTTCGTTTTCTCGAGAGCCATAAAGATATTGGGCCAAAGATGGAAGAAGTTCCGGATCCGATTCTTTCGGAGTGAATCCTGCGCTCGATACCAATCGAGGTGGATGCAGCAATCAGCTTAGAGCGTTTCTGCGCATAAGATGCTGACTGACGAGTCGGGCATCCAAAATCATGCACCGACCCAAACGCGCTCGCATCGAATTGCCAGGAGGAAGTGTTTATGCAAGCTGCAGTCGTTCCCGCTGTGAGCAGTTCGTGGGAGGTCAAAGAAGTTCCGCAACCTCAGCCCGGACCCAATCAAGTACTCGTGAAGATGCATGCAAGCGGCATCTGCTATACCGACGTCCATCAAACACTCGGACACTTTCCCGGACCGTTCCCCCGAATCCTTGGCCACGAGCCGGTCGGCGAGATTGTTGCCGTGGCTCCCGACGTCACCACGCGAAAGGTCGGCGACCGTGTTGGTACCGCCTGGATTCAATCCACTTGCGGGCGGTGCGAATGGTGCCAGCGCGGCCGCAAAATGTTCTGTCCCTATATGAAGGGTACAGGGATTGAGTTCCAAGGCGGACACGCCGAATACATGCTGATGAATGCTGATGCAACCTATCTGATTCCCGACAAGGTTTCCTATGAGCAAGCAGCCCCGATCTTTTGC
This sequence comes from uncultured Acidobacteriaceae bacterium, assembly GCA_963783805.1. Lineage (GTDB taxonomy): Bacteria > Acidobacteriota > Terriglobia > Terriglobales > Acidobacteriaceae > Silvibacterium. The sequence continues at coordinate 36,424 of CAWAPC010000004.1, forward strand.
GCTGGTTATACGGTCTATAGCGGGCTCCGCTGGGCCGATCCCAAGCCGCACGAGCGCGTGGCCGTGCTCGGGATCGGCGGGCTTGGGCACCTGGCAGTGCAATACGCGAAGGCCGCCGGCTTCGAGACCATCGCAGTTTCGCACTCCCCCGATAAAGACAAGATGATACGCGATCTCGGCGCGGATGAAATCGTCCGCGACGGCAAGGGCCTTGCGGCAGTGGGAGGCGCGGACGTAATCCTCAGCACCTCAAATTCGACCAAGTCGATGGTGGACAGCATACAGGGATTGCGGCCGGACGGCCGGCTCGTCACGATGGGCGCCGACGTGGAGCCGCTTTCGGTGTCGCTGATGGATCTCATCATGAAGCGCATTCGAATCATTGGCAGCCAGCAAAACGGCCCCGAATATCTGTACGAGGCGCTTGATTTCGTAGCGCAAGGAAAAGTTAAGACCATTGTGGAGACATACCCATTGGCAGAGGCACGAAAGGCATACGACCGGGTTGCGGAGGGCAAGGCCCGTTTCCGCGCCGTCCTCACAATGTAATCGCCGATCCGAGCAGTCACCGCCGTCTCGGGCGAATCACGGGGAAAGCGGAAATTGAGGGTCTTAGTTGCGGATATCAGGCCGATGCGCTCATTGAGTGCATTGGCGATTTATCGCTCAGTGAACCGAAGGCATACAAAGAACCAAAGCCACAAACTTCGAGGACACCCGCTTTCATGGGTTGAAAGGCGCTCTAGCAACCGATTGGCGAATTACTAGCGGCTTACATTGAGACGTAAACATTCGCATAGTTGACGAGCATCATCTAGTCCGTCATGGGCGGTATAATTCGCCTCAAATGCCGTTAGCTCCAGGCACGAAACTCGACGGCTATGAAATTCACGCGCTCCTCGGAGTAGGCGGAATGGGTGAGGTCTACCGCGCCCGCGATCCGGCCCTGAGGCGCGAAGTCGCGGTCAAGGTTCTGCCGTCATTTGTTTCGCGCGATCCCGAGCGTCTGTTGCGCTTCGAGCAAGAGGCTCAGGCCACTGCAGCTCTCGATCATCCCAACATCCTCGCCGTCCACCAGTTCGGAGTCTTCCAGGGCGCGCCTTACCTCGTCTCCGAATTGCTCGTCGGCGAATCTTTGCGGCAGACCCTGCAGCGCGGCCCACTTCCGGCTCGCAAAGCCATCGATTACGCTGTTCAGATCGCGCATGGACTCGCCGCTGCGCACGACAAGGGCATCGTTCACCGCGATCTCAAGCCGGAGAATCTCTTCCTCACCAAAGACGGCCGCATCAAAATTCTGGACTTCGGACTGGCCAAACTGATCCATGGTCAGACTGAATCCGATGGCGATGCCCCGACGATCTCCCACCGTACCGATCCCGGCATGGTCATCGGCACCGCCGGCTATATGTCGCCCGAGCAGGTGCGCGGCCAAGCCGTCGATTATCGCACCGACATCTTTAGCTTCGGAGCCATTCTCTATGAAATGCTGACCGGCAAACGCGCCTTCCATCGGTCGACCTCAGCCGAGACGATGACTGCCATCCTGAACGACGATCCGCCCGCGATTTCGCAAACTGCCGCCGAACATTCCGCTGGCCCTCCAGCGAGTCGTGAATCGTTGTCTAGAGAAGAATCCCGAGCAGCGCTTCCACTCCGCGTCGGACCTGGCATTTGCTTTGGAGACGCTGTCCGACTCGGGCGGTGCGCCGGCAGTCACTGCACCACAAACGCGCCGTCCGCCGCGAAGAGCAGCTCTGTGGTCCACGGCTTTCATTGCGGTCGCTTGCCTGGCCGCACTGGCATACTTCGTCGTCGCAAACCGGAACAGTGGACCGCCCCTGCGAATCTCGGAATATGCTCAGCTCACCCACAACGGCCGTGCGGGATACCTCGCCGGAACCGATGGCGACAGAATCTATCTGACGACCCTTGTCGGCGCTTCCATTTCGCAGGTTTCCGCCTCAGGGGGCGAGATCGAGCCAGTCTCCTCCATCACATTGCCGATCCCAGACTTGGTTGACGTCTCACCTGACGGGTCGACGCTTCTTGTCATGTCCGACAAAAAAAGTGTGTCGGACTCGGCACGGCTCTACACGGTGCAGGTTGTGGGAAGCTCGCATCGTTATCTGGCTGACGCAGTAAGCGCCACTTGGTCTCCGGATGGGAAGTCTGTGGCATACTCCACACCCGACGGCGATCTCAATATCATCAACAGCAATGGGACTGGCGCTCACAAACTGGCATTTGTGGGAGGTGTTGCACACCCAATTGACTGGTCGCCAGACGGCAGAACTATCCGGTTTTCCAGGGACAATTACAGAGCAATTTGGGAAATATCATCGAGCGGTTCCAACCTTCACCCATTGCTCACTGACTGGCAGCCCTCCGAATTGAAGTGTTGCGGCCGCTGGTCACCCAGCGGAGAATTTTATGCCTTTCTCGGCCCTGGACCGGCCGGACCCGAGTCCCAAATCTACGCTCTCGATGAACGGCGCGGGCTTTTTCGCCGGCCAGCCAAAGAGCCGTTTCAATTGACTTCTGGCCCAATCGATTGGGACCGCCCGTTTTTTAGCAAAGACGGAAAGAAAATCTTTGCCACCGGCGCCACGCATGCGGGCGAGCTGGTTCGTTTCGACCGGAAATCGAGCCAGTTTCAGCCCTTCCTTGGCGGCATCTCCGCTGATTTGGTTGCCTTTTCCAGAGACGGCCAGTCGGTGGCCTATGTCTCCTATCGCGACGGCATCCTGTGGAGAGCAAACCGGGATGGAAGCGACCGCGTTCAACTGACCAGTCCGCCCTTGCAGCCGATATCGCTGGACTGGTCTCCCGACGGCTCTCAGCTCGTCTTCACGGCTCAGTCTCCTCAAGGTCGTGAGCAAGGGTGGATTGTCTCGGCTAGGGGTGGCACGCCACAGCGGCTTCTTCCCGAGGACAGCGGACGGGAGACAGATCCGAGCTGGTCGCCGGACGGGCGTGAGATTGTTTTTGCTACGGGCGTGGGTGGGACCAGCAATCAACAGAGCAGCTCCATACGCATTCTCGACCTTGCCAGCCATCAGATCACCACACTTCCGGGCTCAGGAGGCATGTTTTCGCCCCATTGGTCTCCCGATGGTCGATCGATCAAGGCCGAGTCCCAGGACCTGTCCACCCTTTATATCTTCGAGATGAAGACCCAGCATAGGTCAGCGCTGCACATAGGCATCCATGCTTATGCTCCGTGGTCGAGCGATAGCCGCTATATCTACTTCTTCAGATATGTAGACGACCCCGCCATCCTTCGCATTCCAGTCACAGGCGGGGAAGCGAAGATGGTGGTCAGCTTGAAGGACTTTCGTTTTACCGGAACGCTAGGGTTGTGGTTTGGGCTGGACCCCACCGACGCACCCCTGATGCTTCGCGACGTATCGACCAGCGATGTTTATGCCCTGAGCCTGGATCAGAAATAAGGCGTTCAATCCTGATGCCCGACTACTTGGGCTCGGCTCAAAATAGCGTGGGCGAGTATTTGATGACGTTTGTCAATTGATGCGAACAGGGCGATGCGCTCATTGAGGCGCGAGATTGATTCCGATTTCCGTGTTACTTGTGGGCGATCCGGAGACTGCCGATTCAGTTGGATTGGTGTCGCTTTACTTCCCTTGGAGTGGGGCGTATTGTCGGAAATTGGGTTCGGGTGGCATTCCTTTTTGGAAGCTGCACTGGAGATGAGATGAGTGTTACTAACTTCCGCACGGGCGGCGCCGGTTCTGGCGCTGCTATTTCCAAAATCACTTTTCAATCGTTGCAGGACAAGAAACGGGCGCACCGGCCTATTTCTGCGTTGACTGCTTATGACTACGCTACGGCTCGCCTGGAGGATGAGGCGGGCGTGGATATGGTTCTGGTGGGCGACTCGCTGGCCATGGTGGTGATGGGCTATGAGACGACTCTGCCGGTTACGGTGGACGAGATGCTGCATCACACGCGGGCGGTGAGGCGGGCGGTGAAGCATGCGATGGTGGTCGCCGATATGCCGTTCGGGTCATACCAGGTCAGCATTGCGGAGGGGGTCGCCAATGCGATTCGGTTCCTGAAGGAAGCGGGCGCGGAGGCGGTGAAGATTGAGGGCGGCGCGGTGCGCTGTGAGCTGGTGGAGCGGCTGGCGGGAGCGGAGATTCCGGTGGTTTGCCATCTGGGGCTGACTCCGCAGTCGGTGCATCGCATGGGCGGATATAAGGTTCAGGGCAAGACGCAGGCGGCCGCCGATGAGCTGGTGCGCGATGCGCGGATGCTCGAAGCTGCGGGGGCTTCGGCGATGGTGCTGGAAGGAATGCCGCGCGAGGTTGCGGCGCGAATCACGTCGGAGCTGCGGATTCCTACGATTGGTATTGGCGCGGGCCCGGATTGCGATGGGCAGATCCTGGTGTTTCATGATCTGGTTAATTTGAGTTTTTCGCACCCACCGAAGTTCGTTCGCCAGTACGGCGACGCTGCCGCGCTCTTTCGCTCCGCCATAGATGGTTATGTGCGGGATGTGGAGGAGCGCGCATTCCCCTCGGAAGCGGAGAGCTATCATTTGCCGGACTCGCCGTCCAGGCATACGCGCCCCGCGCCATCCCTGGGCTGAATTTGTGGATTCTCCGATGGCCGCGGGCTGGAGTTATTCTGAACTAGTCGTTGGTTGCGGAGATTGATATTGCGGATTGCCCGATCCATTGTTGAAGCGCGCACGGCGGTTCGCGAGTTGCGTGCTGGTGGCGGCCGGACGATTGGCCTGGTTCCTACGATGGGCGCGCTGCATGAGGGGCATCTGTCGCTGGTGCGGGCGGCGCGGGCGGGTTGCGACGTGGTGGTTGTATCCCTGTTTGTGAACCCTACTCAATTTGGACCGAATGAGGATTTCTCGAAGTATCCGCGGACGTTTGACGCCGATTGCGGACAACTGGCAGGCGAGGGCGTGTCGCTGGTTTTCGCTCCCCCGGTTGAGGAAATGTACAGCCCGGGCGCGAGCACGTTTGTGGACGTGGAAGGCGTGAGCGAGCGGCTGGATGGGGCGTCGCGTCCGGGGCATTTTCGCGGCGTGGCTACGGTGGTGGCGAAGCTGTTCCATATTGTGGGACCGAATCGAGCGTTCTTTGGGCAGAAAGACGCGGCGCAGATTGCGGTGCTTAAGAAGATGGTTCGGGATTTGAATTTTCCGGTGGAGCTGGTGGTGTGTCCCATTGTGCGCGAGCCGGATGGGTTGGCGATGAGCTCTCGTAATGCGTATCTAACGCGTGAGGAGCGCGGGCAGGCTTTGGTTTTGCACCGTGCGCTGCGCGAGGTTTCGCGACTGGCGGCGGATGGAGTTACGGCGGCCCAGGATTTGATCGCGGCGGCTGCGGCGATTCTGGCTTTGAAGCCGGGGGTTCGCGTGGACTACTGCAGGGTGGTGGATGCAGACACACTGGAAGATGTGCCGGATGTGCGCAAAGGCGCGCTGGCGGCGGTAGCCGCGTTTGTTGGATCGACGCGGCTGATCGACAACATGCTTATCTCTCCTCGCAATTGATTTGAAAAAACTACACTTTGCTGATCTCTTTAAATGCCCGAGCTGCCTGAAGTCGAGACTGTTGCGAACGGTGTGAATGGCCGCGTGCGCGGTGAGCGCATCGTGTCAGTGTGGTTGAGCCGGTATAAGGAGCCTTTCAAGACCTCGCGTGCGGAGATGGCCGATGCGCTCTCCGGGCAGCGCATTGAGCGGGTTTATCGCGAGGGCAAGCACATTGTGTTTGATTTGAGCGGGCCGAACGGCTCTCGAGACCTTCAGTGGGTCGTGCATCTGGGAATGACCGGGCGCCTGCTGGTTTCTTCCGCGGAAGTTCCGCTGCCTGCGCATACCCATGCGGTGCTTTCACTGAGCGGCGGCCGGGAGCTGCGGTTTGTGGATGCGAGGCGCTTCGGGCGGCTGGCGCTGCATCGTGTTTCGGGCGGCGCGGGCTTTCGGGGGCCGGGCAGCGAGCCGCTTTCGATTTCGGGCGAGGATTTTGTTGCCCTGTTTCGGGGGCCGAAATCCGGCGGGCGAAAGACATCGATTAAGGCGGCGCTGCTGAACCAGACGCTGCTGCATGGGGTGGGCAACATTTATGCCGATGAGAGTCTGTTCCGGGCGGGGATTCGTCCGGAGCGGGAGGCGGGACGGCTGAGCCGCGTTCGGCTGATGCGGCTGCACGGTGCGTTGCAGGAGATTTTGCGGAAGGCGATCCAGTTGGGGGGATCGTCTGTGTCGGATTATGTGGACGCGGACGGCGTCGCGGGATTTTTTCAGATCGAGCATCGGGTGTATATGAGGACCGGGCAGCCTTGCCTGGTGTGCGGGCGACCGATTCGCAGGATCGTTCTGGCGGGACGCGGGACGCACTTCTGTTTGCACTGCCAGAGGTGATGTTCGGGGAGCAGGAGTATGGTTTTATGAAGTTGCGGATCGAGATGCTTCCATAAATTAGGATTTTCGCGTAGATGCGAAGCTCTAAGTGGTTGGTTTTATTAGATCATTAGAAAGGCATAACGATTGCTTATAAGGTGTGCAGCCAGCGACGCACAGGCTCTCCATAGAAGAGCCAATGCGAAACAAAGTTCCGGCTGCCGAGAGCAGCGAACCCACGAGATTCAGCCCGGGCCGGAGCGAGCAAAAGTCCCAAAGCTTTTCGAGGCGGCGGGCAATTTCAGGGAGGCCAGTGACTGGCCATTAAGGAACAAAAAACCACCGCTGCGGGCGAACGCGCGGTGGTTTTTTGCGGGATTTACAGGCATATTGCGAAGGCATCGCGGCATCCTAAAGTGGTGAGGGTTTATTGATCCTTGCCATACCTGCAGTCCGAGAGTAGTATGGGATCAGCCTATCGAACGGCTGCAGCCCACTTTGTAAAAAGAGGCTCGCCGCGATTCTCGACAGTCAAATAGGTATTGATTGACGCGCCTTATCCCGGTGCATACCGGTGAAGGCAGGAAAATGCTGAACCCGTAGTTGAATGACGATGTTCTGTGCAGGGTTTCTAAACCACTTGTTTCCATTTCGATTTTTGAATTCGCTTCGCTCGTTCTCCGGCCTCTGCCCGATGTTCAGCCGGATTGCGCGAGGCTTCGATTTTACGACGGAATCTTAACCTTTCCGGCGTCATTCACAGGAACATGGCAGCCCTGAGCCGGAAGATGCTGCCCTCTACAAGAGCCAAGCAAGAAGAACGTTCACGCACCAGGAAGTGCAGGCATGACAACAGAGCAGAACCAGCCCCAGGCATCCTCGCCTGAAGGGCAAGCACCACAGCAAAGCCAGTCCCCAACTTCGCAAAACAACGGACAGGGCCGCAGGCGGCGCCGCCGCCGCAAGGGCGGCAAACCCGCCGCGCAAGCCAATGGACAGGGCGCCCAGTCCGGCCAGCAGCCCAGCCAGAACAACGGGCACCAGGGCCAGAAACAGAAACCTGCCGGCCAGAACCGCTTCTACCAGAAAAATGGAAACGGGCAGCAGGGCAATGGCGGGGGACAACGGCGCAAAGGCAAACAGCGGCGTCAGCCACAGGTTTTTGTCGGTCCGATGGACCACAGCTACCGCACCGCTAACGGCAATATCGCCGATTCGCCGCCGTCTACCATGGATATGCGCAACGGCAACCCGGGCAACGGCAACGGGAACGGCTACACCGGCGAGCCGCTGGCCATGTGGGAGCCTCCAGCAGCTCCGATTCGCGAGGACGCGCCCACGCACATCTACTTCTTTATCGAAGACCTCTTCTTTTTGGCCAAGATCCAGGAGACGGCCAGGAAACTCGGCATCAAGGTCGGCTTTTTGAAGAATGAAAAGGACACGGTCGCGAAGTTCGCAGATGCGCCCGAACAGGAACGTCCTTCGCTGATCGTCTTCGACCTGAACAACGTGAATGCCAAGCCGCTTACGCTTATTCCCAAGCTGCGGGCCAAGCTCAAGAAGGGCACCTCGATTATCGGGTTCCTTTCGCATCTTCAGGGCGACCTGAAGGTGAAGGCGGTCGAGGCGGGATGCGATATGGTGATGCCACGATCGGCGTTCTCGCAGAATCTTCCTAACCTGATGCGCCGTCATGGGCTGAAGGAAGAACCAGAGGACTTCGAGGCGGCTCCGGCCTACTAGTCGGATTTCTTTGGCTTGCGGTTGGTGGTGCTCAACTGAGCCCGTCCGCCGGTTGGGGCAGATGCCGGGTGTTCAACCGAAGCTCTGATACTCTTTCCAGAACTCAGGCCAAGGCAGACGGGGACCGCCGCACACAAAAATATCCGGATGGTCTCGGCTCTCTTCATTCCGGACGTTGTCGTTGTTGCCGTTATGACCTGCGAGGCGGCACGCGGTAAATGCTTTATCGGCGCTTTTGCGCGAGAAGCCCAGGACAATCAGAGTGGATGGAGGCGGCACGGGGTATCCCCGGAGCCAAGCCGAATTCGTCATGCTGATAGGCGTGGGCAGTCCGTAGCGCGGGCCGAAGATTTCGATTGCGCCCTGCTCACCGTAGTTGCCTGCTATTACTCCGACATTCTGACGCTGATCCGGAGGCAGGGCATTCCGGATGGCGGCAACGGTTCCGACCAATTCATTCCAGCCAATCTCTTCGCGCAGGTCGCCGTTGTTGCGTAGGGCGAAATTCTGGAGCGGGCCGCTGGAAGCGAGCGGCACGATGATGGCACAGGCATAGGCTCCGCATGCCGCGAGGCCGAGAAAAAATGTGATCTCGATTACCCGCCGCCACAGGCTCGGTAATGACGCAAGCCATCGCTCGGCCGTTGCAGCGCCCATCGCGATCAGCATGGGATACGCAGCCGCAAGATAGTAACCTCGCCCTTTGCCGAGCATGAAGAGCGCCAGAGGGATTAAGTACATCCACGCCAGCAGGCGATACTGCCGGTCGCGCAAAAAAGACAACAGTCCGCCAATCCATATCGGGGCGGCGATCAGGTTCGTGCAGATGAGGAACTGGTCGCGGAGAAATCCGTTCGCGCGTCCCTCGGCTACATCGCGCGCATGGATATATCTGAGGAAATGCCAGGAGATGAATCCATGGCGCATCTGCCAAACGAGATTCGGCAGAAAAATGAGCACCGCGAGTGCGACTCCGCCCCAGAACCAGCGGCTTCCGTAGTAGCGGCGGTCCCGGGTAAGCAGGAGTCCTGCCACGATCCCAACGGCGAGAAAGAGGATCGTGTACTTGGTCATGAGGCCTGCGCCAAGGACTGCGCCAATCGCCACCCACCATCGCGGGTTTTCGGTTTTCAGCAGGCGGATTACGAACCAGGCCGCGAGTACCCAGAGCAGATAGTCGAAGGAGGAGTATTGAAACTCCGTGCCCTCGAAGAGGGGTAGCGGCGAGAGCGCGACGGCGACAGCCGCTGTGACCTGGGCCAGCCGACGGCCTCCCAGATCGCGCGCCATGAGCCCTGTAACGACGATGGCTGCGGCCTGTGCCAAGACCGAGAAGAGCCGCAGTCCCACCAGAGAAACGCCGAAAACTTCGAGCCCGATGCGTTCGAGAAATGGCGTGAATGGCGGATACGCTACAAATCCCCAGTCAAGATGCCTGGCGTCGCTGAGAAACTGAAGCTCATCGCGGTGAAAACCATAGCGATTGTTTGTGAGCATGTGCAGCAATGCCAGGACGGCTGCAATTCCCAGGAGGATCGCCGTGTCGGCATGAGAATGGTCGATACCCTGTGCTGCGCTTATATCTGTGTGCCTCAATCTGATATCCGCCCCCGCAAACGGGTTTCATTCAAGGAGCCTACGCACGAAAGAACCCGCTGGTTCGGATTTCATTTCCTTTTCGGATTTGCAATCATGGCGCGACGGCTGTGTAAAATGGGCGACAACTCTTGTTGTCGGGATCTAAGGATGAATCTTATGCGCTCTCCTAACGCTCTGCTCCTCGGCGCCGCTGTTTTGATCGCCGCTTTTCCGCTTACCGCACAGACAACGCCTGCGGCGCCCTCAGGGCAGGCGGGACAGGCAAAGGCGCAGGCACATCACGAGATGCCGAAGCCGACCAACCTGCAGGTGCTTCCGAAAGATATTTCGGGTCCGGATCTGATTGCCATGATGCGCGGCTATACGAAGGCGCTGGGCGTCGAGTGCGAATTTTGCCATGCCGAAGATCCGCAGACGCAGCGTCTGAATTTTGCGTCGGACGCGAAGCCGCAGAAGAAGACGGCCCGCACCATGATCTCGATGACGGCGGAGATCAATGCGAAGTATCTCTCGACGGTGAATGATCCGGATGCGACTCCGGCGGATAAGACGGTGACCTGCGGCACGTGCCATCGCGGAAACTCGATGCCTTTGCCGTTTGTTCCTCCGGCTGCAAAGGGCAAACATCCTGCGATGGCGCCCATGCCGGCGAAACCTGAATAAGTCAGAAGCGGAAGTACGCTCCCAGCATCGGCTCGGCGGTGTGCGCGAAGGCGCGCGTTGAGGTTGCTACATCGAGCATGTCGGGCGCGTGGTAGAGGTTGCCGCGATACTGGCCGCGGATTCCGAAGTGCGGGACTATTGTCCAGTCGACGCCGCCTCCGTAGACGAAGACGGCTTTGATTTCATTCGATGTGCCGGGCTGATCCGCATCGGGATGGAAGAAGATGCAGTCCGCCGCCAGCGACCACGAAGGGGCGAAACATGAGCACCGGTACGGAGACGACCCAGTTCGCACCGACCTCGTTCGCTGTGGCCTTTACAGAGGTGAGGTTGTAGCTCTGATTGGCGCGATTGAAAGAGTAGTTGAGCTCATATCCGATGAGCGGGTTCGAGATGTGCCGCAGCTCCAGAAATCCTCCGGCGGAGTTGGACGGACTTTGGATGGTTCCGTTGCCTTCGGTCGTACCTGTGAATGCGCCGTAGAAGCTGGCGGCGACATCGGTCTGGGCGGAGACACGAAGCCGGCCGCAATTAACGCAAAGAACAGGAACGCGGCGACGACGCGAAGAGAGGAGGGGGATGTGTCTCTCATGCTTCGCTTGGATGCAGATGCGGCAATCCAGGCACATGCGCCTTCAGCGCCATTCGGGCGCTGGCTTTTGTGGCCGTTCCCGTTGGTTGCGGGCGGTGACTTTATACTGGAACCACTAATGGCTAATTTTCTTCCTGTAGACGAGCAGCTTGATCTGCTGCAAAAGGGCGCGGCGGAGATTATCCGCGTATCGGACCTGAAGGAGCGGCTGGAGAAGTCGCGGCAGACAGGCGTGCCGCTGCGCGTGAAGGCTGGGTTCGACCCGACCGCTCCGGACCTGCATTTGGGCCACACGGTGCTGATGCGGAAGCTGAAACACTTTCAGGATCTTGGACACCAGGTGATTTTTCTGGTGGGGGATTTTACTTCGCTGATTGGCGATCCGACGGGGCGCTCGGTTACGCGCAAGGCGCTGACGCGGGATGAGATCAATGAAAACGCGCAGACTTATACGAATCAGGTGTTCCGGATTCTGGATCGGGACAAGACCGAGGTGAGGTTCAACTCCGAATGGCTGGACAAGCTGGGGTTTGAGGGAGTGATGCGGCTGGCCGCAAAATTTACCGTATCGCAGATGCTGGAGCGCGACGAGTTTCATCAGCGATTCCAGAACGAGCAGCCGATTTCCCTGCACGAGATGCTGTATCCGCTGATGCAGGGCTACGACTCTGTCGCGCTGAAGGCCGATGTGGAGCTAGGTGGAACCGACCAGAAGTTCAATCTGCTGTCGGGACGGGAACTGCAGAGGGACTTTGGCCAGCCGCCGCAGATTGTGCTGATGACGCCGATTATCGAGGGGCTGGACGGCGTGCAGAAGATGTCGAAGTCGCTAAATAACGCGATCGGCATTCACGAACCGGCGCAGGAGATGTATGGCAAGCTCATGTCGATCAACGATGAGCTGATGTGGCGCTACTGGACGCTGCTGACGGATCTGCGCCAGAGCGAGATCGACGAGATGCGGGCCGAGGTTGCGTCGGGTGCGCTGCATCCCATGGAGGCCAAGAAGCGGCTGGCGCGGACGATTGTTTCGGGGTTCCACTCCGAAGAGGCCACGCGGGCGGCGGATGAAAACTGGGCTCGGCAGTTCCAGCAGAAGAGCGATGACCTTGAGGGCCTGGAGGAAGTGCATCTGACCGCTGTCGATCTCGGGCGCGATGCCGCGGGGCGGGTGCGCCTTTCGAAATTGTTGACTGCGGCGGGGTTGGCGGCTTCGGCGTCGGAGGCTGACCGGAAGATCAAAGAAGGCGCGGTGCGGATTGAGGGCGAGGTTGTGAAGCAGGCTCATTTTTCGCTAGAGGGTCGGGGAACGGGGCGGGACGGCTGACCATTCGCGTGGGAAAACGGGCGAAGATTGCGGTTATTGAATAGAGCGGGGATTAGCCGATAATTGAGCCGGCCGCCGGAGAGTCATCAAAAAAATGTCCGAAAACGGACATTAAATGGCGGCGACTCGCTGACATGGCCATTTCAATACAACGAGTTACAGATATCTGTCAGATTTTTTTTGTCTGCCGCTAACTGATTCTACGGCTGTGTGCATCCCTTCTATGAGGGTTCTTTTGTCCTCTCCTGAATGCGCAACGCAAATGCCGCGATTTGAGGACGGCAAAACGCTCCTTTTGGTTGACCCTGGGCCGTCAAGCTGGTAGCTTTCTTAAAGCATTCAGAGTTTTTTTAATTTTTCCGGCGCGTGGGGTGCGCTCCTTGCAGTGGCACGTGCCTGGTTATGGAGTAGCGCTTAGATTTTTGTTTGAACATGGGTGAACGCATTTTGCGGAAACGTTTTTACATCATTTTTGTTGCCCGTGAAGAGGATGGACGCCTCCGCAAGATTCCGGTTCCGCTGCATTACGCCTACGTTTTTGTGGCAGCCGCCGTGGTTGGCGCGTTTACGCTGACGGGGATGGCCGGATCTTACAGCCGCATGTTGTTGAAAACAGCCAGCTTTGACCAGATTCGCTCGCAACATGAGGCGCTTCGCAAGGATTACCAGCAACTTCAGGTGGTTGCCCAGCAGAAGGAAGTGCAGGCGGCGTCGCTGGGCTCGCTTGCCAGCGAAGTGAGCGCGCTTTATGGGCTGCGGCAGAACCGGCTGGCAAAGTCGGCATCGGTCGCCACTGCGATTCCTGTTCCGGTTGATTCGGATGCGACTTTTACGGATGCGGCTTACACGCAGTCCTTCGATCAGCTTTCTTCGCTGCGGACCACGGCCATGTCAGGCCAGCTTTCGCGGGCCTTTGAGCTTGGCATCAATCCGGCGATAAGCGGCGGCAACTGGGCGAACATGCTCAACGCGCCTTCGCTGTGGCCGGTGGTGGGACGCATCACCAGCTCGTTCGGCCAGCGCCTGGATCCGTTTAACGGAGAAGGCGCCTTCCACTCGGGCATTGATATTGGTACGCGGTTACGGCGAATCGGTGCGTGCTACGGCGGATGGCGTGGTGCTCAAGGCCGGCTTCGGCAATGGTTATGGCCGGGAGATCATGATCGACCACGGCAATGGCATCCAGACAGTTTACGGGCACTTGTCCGGCTTTGCGGTGACGGCGGGCGAACGAGTGAGGCGCGGCCAGGTGATTGGCTATGTGGGCGATAGCGGGCGCAGCACGGGGCCGCATCTGCATTACGAAGTCCGCATTCGCGATACGCCGGTGAATCCGCACAAGTATCTGCGCGAGACGATGAACCAGTTCGCCGCCGCCGGCGGAGACTCCATCTGCAGCCGGAAGCTAGGACTGGCCATCCAGGCGATCGCTTCGCGTGGTCGCTCTCGTTGGTCGCGGGTGAGCCTTCCTGGGACACACCGACACCAAGTTCGAGACGTAGCTGCGCAAAAACAAAGGCCGCCTTGTTGGCGGCCTTTTGCTTTTGGGATGGGGCTATTTCTTTCCGACGTAGGAGACGCGCCAGATGGAGCCTGAGCCGTCGTCGGTTACGAAGAGCGAGCCGTCGTTGGCTACGGTTACGCCTACGGGGCGGCCCCAGACGTGTCCGTCGGGGGTGGTGAAGCCGGTGAGGAAGTCTTCGTATTCGCCGGTGGCTTTGCCGTCGCGCATGGGCACCATAATGACCTCGTATCCGGCGCGTTTGGCGCGGTTCCATGAGCCGTGCTCGGCGGCGAAGGCGTCTCCCTTGTACATGGCGGGAAATTGCGAGCCCTCGTAGAAGGTCATCTCGAGCGAGGCGAAGTGCGGCTGCAGGAGGACGTCGGGGGTGAGGACTTTGTCCTTCAGCTCGGGGTGCTTGCCTTGCTGGCGCGGGTCCTGCGTGCCTCCCATGTAGTACCAGGGCCAGCCGTAGAAGCCGCCTTCCTGCACGTGGGTGATGTAGTCGGGAACGAGGTTGTCGCCGAGCATGTCGCGCTCGTTGGTCGAGCACCAGAGCTGGCCGGTGGTGGGATTGATGGCCTCGCCGACGCAGTTGCGGATGCCGAGGCGTAGATCTTTACGAATTTGCCTTCGGGGGTGAATTCGAGGACGTCGGCGCGATGGAATTCTTCGGGGTGGGTGTCAGAGTCGTCGTCATTCGAGTGCGAGCCGACGGAGACGAACATCCGCTGGCCGTCTTTGGAGAAGACGATGTCACGCGTCCAGTGGCCGCCGCCGCGGAGACGTCCGCCGCCGGGCAGGTCGGCGAGCTTTTCCGCGGGGCCGGTCGCCTTCATATCTCCATTTTTGTAGGGGAAGCGCACGACGGAATCGGTGTTGCCGATGTAGACGTACTTCGGGTTCGGGCCGAGGGGATAAAAGGCGATTCCGAAGGGCTGGCTGAGATTGTCGGCGAAGGTTGAAACCTGTTTCGGCTTGCCGTTGGCGTCGACTCCGCGAAAGACCATGATTTTGTTCTGATAGCTGATGGCGACGAAGAGATCGCCATTGGGCGCGGTGACGATGAGGCGCGGCTGGTCGAGGCCGGTGTAATACTGATCGACCTTGAAGCCGGGAAGCGCCTGCGGCCATGCGCCATTGGGGCGCGAGACCATTTCGGCACCATTGTCGACGCCCTTGGTGGCGTAGGGTGCGGGCAGATCGGCCAGGGTGATGTCGCGGACTACGCCGGGCTTCTCCTCCGAATAATCAGTAAAGGCTGCCTGACCGGTGAGGGGCCTGGCGGTCTGGGCGTGTAGCGCCGGAAGCGAAGTGATGCAAAGGAGCGAAACCAGAGACGCGACTTGCGACGCGACTCGTAACGGGTAGAGAGAAGACTTCATCGTGATCCTCCGGGTTTAGAAAAAATGGTTTGGGAAATAACGAAGGGACTTACCGCAATCCATACAAAATGGATGTGCGACCGGCTAATGTTGCTGCGTTTTTTTTTGACTGGACATTGTTTCGACATCCACAGGTGCACTCATCAGCTTTTGCATCAGGCCCGAAGGGATGGTGGCCGTAAATACGGCGCGGTTTTTATGGTGCGTGGTCTGCGCGCTGTTCAGCATGGCCTGCACGTCGTCATGGACCGGGGTCCGCAGCGGGCGGCGTTCTCCGCGATCTTCACCAGACCCAGCAGGTTTTGTATGGCTTCGACCGAGGCTGGTCGCGGCCTCGGGTGTGGGAGCGATTTCTTCCACGCGGAGACGCGTTTTGCCGGCCCAGCTCAGCGAGGCGACGAAGGTGGTGTCGGGCGAAAAGGGCAGGCTCACGCCCATCACGGTGAGTCCGCCCTGCGCGTCGCTCAACGGCAGGCCGATTTTGCCGACGCCCCAGGCGGGAGACAGCAGCGGAACGTCAGAGTAGTGCGCGGCCAGCAGCGACGAGCCGGTAAAGGGCAGCGCGGCGGTGCGATAGCGATCGAGGATGGAGTGAATCTGCTCGGCGGTGGGTGTATTGCTGACCGCGACCATGTCATAGCCGAGCAAGGTAACGCGAACGGTGCGGCCATCGTTCGGAATTTCGTAGATGGTGTGACCGGCGTACGTCTCAGTATTCGCCGCCACACTCTGGAGATAGCTGGCGAGGCGACGCCCGCTGAAATGGCCTTCGAAGACTTCAGAAAAAGCTACGGGGCCGTTGGGGCCGTTGGGGTCGGGCATTCGTTCGAGCGCAAAGGCGACGGTCGTCGAGATCGCGCTCGGCTTCGATGCCGGTTGCGTCGATGAAATGCTGGTAGTCGGCGTCATGCTGTACGGGATGGCGGTCGAAGTGAGTGGCTGCGCGCATGGGGCGCAAGTTGAGATAAACGATGCCATCGGACTCAGGCAGCAGACGCGCCACTTCAGGTGGCGCTTTCTTGCGGAGAAAAATAGCGCCGGCCAGCAGCAGCAGAACAACGACTACGATCGAGATGGTGATCCTGGTGCGCCGATGCATTTCAAAAACGTGCCGGTCTGGTGCGTTCGGCCCGTGCTTTCATCATCTCACTTTCCGGGGCAGCGCCGCGAATGGAGGGCTCCGTACTGGTTTCTGCAGGATCACTGTGAGCTTTGCGGTAGAGTCACGCAGGACGAGCGCGGGCGGAAGCATCTGAAGCGCAGGGTCGAGGTTTTATCGTCGTGCAGCGCGTCGAGTACGCGTCGGGCCGCAGCCCGCCCATCTCCTCCATGGGCTGGCGAATGGTGGTGATGCCGGGAGTGCTCAAGCGCCGCGAGAGGCACGTCGTCGAATCCGATGATGGAGCAGTCGCGGGGCGCGTTGCGTCCGGCCTGGGCCAGAGCGCGCAGTGCGCCCAGCGCGGTGAGATCGTCAAAGGCCACAAGCGCGGTAAACTTCAGCCGCGACGCCAGCAGTTCCGCCGTAAGTTGCACGCCTCCGTCAAAGCCGGAGCTGGGGTCGAGGGCATCCGGGAAGCTGCCGCACGCGGCGCGGATCGAGCTTCCATCCGCTCTCCTGCGCAAAGCGCTGGAAGCCGTTCCAGCGGCGCGTGCTGTCGATGAAGCTTTTCCGGGCCGCGAATGAGCGCGATCTGGCGGTGGCCGAGTTCGTAGAGATGCTTGATCGCCTGATAGCCGCCGGCTTCGTTGTCCACGATCACAGAGCCGATG
The DNA here is from genome assembly GCA_963783805.1 of uncultured Acidobacteriaceae bacterium. Lineage (GTDB taxonomy): Bacteria > Acidobacteriota > Terriglobia > Terriglobales > Acidobacteriaceae > Silvibacterium. Next base: position 53,395 of record CAWAPC010000004.1, read on the forward strand.
CGTTTCGCGGAGAGATCGCGGCCTACGACGACGGTGGGCATGACTTCTCGGCTGGCCTGTTCGAGCAGGCCGCCTTCGTCAAAGAGCCAATTGGCCACTACGATCAGCCCCTCGACGCGGCGCTCCATGAGGAGATCGAGATAGCCCTCGACCTGGCTGCGGTCGTTGTGCGCGTCCATGAGGATGGGCATCCAGCGGGTGCCTTGCAAAGCTTTTTCGATGCCGCGCAGAATCAGCACGCAGAACGGATCGGAGATATCGAAGACGAGCACGCCGATGGTGTTGCTGCGGCGACTGCGCAGGGAGCGCGCGAAAACATCGGGACGGTAACCGAGCGTCGCAGCGGCTTTGCGGATGCGCTCTTTGGTTTTCGTGGCGACGTAGCGCGACAGCGGGGCTTCGCTCAGCACGATGGAAACGGTCGAGGGCGAGAATCCGCTTTTGCGCGCCACATCCTGCAGAGTTACGCGCGTCGATTTCGGTTTGCGTGCCGGCATCGTAGTTTATTCGTACCCATGGTCCATGAAGCGAGAGCGCGGGTCCAGTGTAAAGCTTGCTTCGCTCACTATATTAAAACGATTGAATACTCTGTCAATCCCGTATATAACCGACCGGGAGAGAAATACCCATGCGAGTGCACCCGACAATTTCATCCCTGATGTCCCTCGCGGCTTTGTCGTCCGCGCTGATGGCGGCCCAGACGGTTCGCGTAGATACGGAGCCAAGTGCTGAACCGGTTCGATCCGCGAACTTCGCTTGGCTCGGGCGTGGACCGGATACCTGTTGGGGCGATTGACCACGACTTTACTCCGGAGGCGTTGAAGCGGGTTTTCGCCGCGGGTTGGCAGCCGGTGACCTATCGGCAGAACACGGACCTGGTGGTTGAGGCATGGCACTGGAATCCTGAAGGCACATGGAGCGAGCCGGGGGAACGTGGATACTTTACCGGGTCGGCGACTTCGAACGGATTTATTCGCTACTCGTATGGATTTGCGCTGCCGCATCGCGGTGTCACACGCAACGACGGCACGGGCAACATTGGCTACTCGCGTTTGACCGACGGCGATGAGAACACCTATTGGAAGAGCAATCCGTATCTCACCAGCCGCTTCACGGGCGAGAGCGATGCGCTGCATCCGCAGTGGGTGATTCTTGACATCGGCAATGACACGCTGGTGGATACGCTGAAGATTGTCTGGGGCGCGCCGTATGCGAAGAAATACCTGGTCCAGTACTGGAACGGAACCGATCCGATCCATCTGCAGACGCGCGGCATCTGGACGACGTTTGCGGGCGGCGCGATCAGCGATGGAGCGGGCGGAACGGCGACGCTGCGGCTGACGCAGGCTCCGATGGCGGTGCGCTTTATCCGCATCTGGATGACGGAGTCTTCGAACACCTGCGACGAAGAGGGGCCGTCAGACCCGCGCAACTGCGTGGGCTATGCGATTCGCGAGCTGTATCTGGGCAGCACGTCGAAGGATGGCGTGTTTCATGACATTCTGCGGCACACTGCCGGATCAGGAGCAGACGACGACGTATAGCTCGTCGATTGACCCGTGGCATACGGCGAGCAGCGCGGTGAATCCAAAGGAGGCGCAGGTCGGGTTCGATCTTTTTTACAAGAGCGGCGTGACGCAGGGGCTGCCCGCGATGATGCCGATTGCGATGCTTTATGAGACTCCGGACAATGCCGCGGCGGAGATCCGCTATCTGGAAAATCACAAGTATCCTATTGCGGCGGTTGAGATGGGCGAGGAGGCGGATGGCCAGTACATGCTGCCCGAGGATTATGCTGCGCTGTATCTGCAATTCGCGAGCGCGCTGCATAAGGTCGATCCGAATTTGAAGCTGGGAGGGCCGTCGTTTCAGGGCGTGAATGAGGACATTCAAGTCTGGCCTGACGCTCAGGGGCGCACGTCATGGCTGGGACGGTTTCTTGATTATCTGCGCGCGCATGGCCGCTTGAGCGATCTGCAATTTTTCTCCTTCGAGCACTATCCTTATGAGCCTTGCCGCATCAACTGGGCCAGCCTTTACGAGGAGCCGGCGTTGATTACGCACATTATGCAGGTGTGGCACGACGACGGACTGCCGCTCGGGCTGCCGATTTACCTGACGGAATCGAATCTGTCGTCGTCGATCAGCGAAACTGCGATGGATATCTTTGGAGGGTTGTGGCTGGCGGATTACATCGGCTCTTACCTGAGCACGGGCGGCAATCAGGTTTATTTCTTCCATTACCTGCCGTTGAAGATGGAGCGCGGCTGCAATGACTCGGCGGGAACGTTTGGCATGTTCAAGGTCGGGGACGACTACCAGATCGAGCAGCCGCTCTCGCAGTTTTTTGCGAGCCAGATGATCAATCGCGAATGGCTTGAGTCGACGGGCGAGAACACGCTGTATCCGCGGCCTCGGATGTAGATGACGGGGCGGGGCATCAGCTTGTGACGGCTTACGCCGTCCAGCGGCCTGACGGCCAGTGGTCGGTGATGATGATCAACAAGGACCAGCACGCAGGGCACACGATGCGCGTGGTGTTTGCGAAGGATGGCGGAGAGGTTTCCTTCAGCGGCCCGGTGCATGAGGCTATCTTTGGCAGCGAGCAGTACCATTGGAGCCCGGCGCATCGCGACTTCGACGCGCATCTGCCGCTCACTGAAGACAATGTGGCGAAACTCTACACGGGAGGGAGCGCCAACCCCGATGGTCCGATTGCGGAACGGGATTTCACGGCAGGGAAAGAGACGCAGTACGAGCTGCCGCCTGCTTCGATTGTGGTGGTGCGGGGTGGACTGGCCGTCCAGGCACACGCGCCGCCCCCACCCCATCACGCGAAAAGCGCGCGTGCCGGGGACCCCGGTTCGGCGCCATCGCAGAAATAGTTCCGCGGCCCTCCCGCTGATCGGGATTTCCGGTACACGGCTTGCGCTCGCCGCCATTGACGGGCAGCGGCGCGTCTGCGAGACTCACGCGTATGCGATATAGCGGGAAGGTGGAGTACGCGCAGGCGCGGAAGATGCGCGAGCGGAATACGCGGCTCTACCGGTTGGCGCACTGGCCGATCTGGATATGGGTATTTTTTCTGGCGCCGGGGCCGCTGACATTTACCTTGTTTGCGCATGGATTTGGGCGGGGCAATCTGGCGTGGCTGGCGGTGGTGCTGGCCGGTACAGGCGCGGCGGCGTTGCGCGGGCAAGTTGCCGGGCGTCGGAGCCGCGGCCCTACATTCTGCGCTTTGATGAGGACAAACCGAATCCGCTTTACCGGCGCGTTTGCTATACGTTCGCGTGGAATGCGGTGCTGAGCTTTGCGCTGCTGAACCTGAGCGGGCTGCTGATCGCAGCGGTGACCGGCGTGTGGTACATGAAGCAGATTTATAACTATGCCTACCTGCCGGTGTGCGCGGCGATTCTGCTGCTGGGCGCGGCGGGCGCGTTGCCGCGCGTGGGACGCTCGACCAAGCGCGAAGGCACGGAGCGGCGCTACTTTTACGGATCGGTGTGGGCGGTGACGGTGGCGCAGACGCTGCTGCTGGCGCTGTGGAAGATCTTGCCGCAGACGCGCGCGGCGAGCTTGGTGAAGCTGATTGTTTTTGTGGGCGCGCTGCTGCTGATGGGCCTGGCGGCGTATCGCGGAGCCTTACCGCGGACCCGCCCGATTATGCCGGGCGAGAGTATGGTTGCGGACTAGGCCCCGCGGTCCAGTCAATCGCTTCGTGTGGTCCGGGGATCGCCACGTTGAATCAAGTCGGCCTGCGGTTTGAACATTCCCTTCGTTTTGCGAAGCAATATAACGCGAGAGCCAGCAGCGCAGCCAGAACGACCACGGCCGCGGCGGTCATTCCTAATTTGTCCGCCCAGTCCCTGATTGCTGACAGGCGAGGGTCGTCGGGAACGAGAAAAAAACTGTTGAAGGCAACGAATGCCGCATATAACGACAGTAGTATTGCCGCCCACGCTGCCAGTAAGAACGCCGCCCCTCGCCAAGACTTCACGATAGGTTTCTTCCTTGCAGCCAAGCTCTCACGCCGCTTCAAACTCTGCAAGAAAAATTGATCATCCGAACGCAATTTCTGCTAATTTCGGAGCGGCCCGCTGCCGCGGGGCGCAGAAGTGTTGATGCTGCACAGGACCCCGTGCTAGCATCCATAGCTCCTGGGGACGCGGAGCTTTCGCTGCGGCGAAATGTTGCGCACCCTGAATGCGCCTCGCATGGACGATGAGGACGCCAGATTCGGATTGAGCGCGAATTCAAGCGCAACCGGGACGCGATTTGCGACCCCCACCCTGTCTCCCTGTCTGCTGTTTTCTGCGTCTATCTTTTCAGCACACCTGCGTTGCCGATGCGCCGGATTGGGAAAGCGCTAAAATGATTTTTTTCAGGAGCACCCCGTGAACATGAACTCCGTGAAGTCCTATCAGGGAAGCGAGATTCGCAACGTCGCCGTTACCGGCCACTCCCACAGCGGGAAAACCACGCTGGTGGCTGCTCTGTTGCATGCCGGGAAGATGACACCCAAGCCGGGCCGCGTTGATGACGGCAGCGCTGTCACGGCGTACGACGAAGAAGAGGTTTCGCGCCGAATGACGATGCAGAACGCGGTCGCGTTCGCCGAGTGGAGCGGCGTGAAAATCAATTTTGTCGATACGCCGGGCTTTCACATGTTCGTGCACGAGGCGCGGTCGGCGATGCTGCCGGTGGAGGCTGCGCTGGTCGTCATCAATACGCCGAATGGTCCGGAGACCGTGACGGGCAACGTGTGGAAGTATGCCGAGGAGTTCAACCTTGCCGCGCGTTCTGGTGCTGAACCAGATGGATCATCCCCGCGCCGCAGCCGCTGTCGAGCCGACGATGGAGGCTCTACGCGGACGCTTTGGGCGCAACGTGATTCCGGTGCAGCTGCCGATGGTGAACGGCAAGGGCTTTGAAGGCGTCGTGGATCTGGTGACGATGCAGGCTTTCTACTACACGCCCAACGGCGATGGCGCGGGAAAGATCGGCGATATTCCTGCCGCCATGCAGGAGGCCGCAAGGCCGCGCACGAGGCGCTGGTAGAGCTGGTGGCGGAAGGCAAGGACGAGTTGATGGAGGAGTTCTTCGCGCAGGGAACCATTCCCGAACAGCACCTGATCAGCGCGCTGCACGAGGCGATTCGCGAAGATCGCATCTTTCCCGTGCTGTTTGCCAGCGGATTGACGAACGTGGGGACCGATCACCTGCTGGACTTCCTGAAGGTTTATGCGCCCGCGCCCATCGAACGCGAGCCCATGGCCGCGCGCGCCATGCTGCAGGCTGTGGCGAACGGCCATGCGCTCCGCGGAGGATGCGGTGCCGGAGATCGTCATGCGCAAGGTGGACGACAGGCGAGCCGGTCGCGCTGTACGTCTACAAGACCATGACTGATCCCTTTGCCGGACGCATCACTTTCTTCAAAGTCTTTTCCGGGAGTGGTGAAAAACGACGCGTCGCTGGCCAATTACACCCGCCGCGCCCATGACAAGTTCGCGCATCTGTCGATCATGCAGGGCCACACGGCGGTGCCGGTGACGGAACTCCATGCCGGAGATCTGGGCGCTGTGGCGAAGCTCAAAGACACGCTCACGGGCGACACGCTCGGCGACAAAGGGCACGAAATTTTCTTTGATCCGGTGGCGCTGCCCGAAGCGGCGATGACCTACGCGATCGAGCCGAAGACGCGCGCGGACGAAGACAAGCTTGCTCCGGCGGTGCATAAGCTGATGGAGGAAGATCTGCTGGTGCGCTTCTTCCGCGATCCGCAGACGAACGAATTTCTGATTGCCGGAGCGGGCCAGCCGCACATTGAAGCGATCGTCTCGCGCCTGCGCCGCCGTTATCACACGGAGGTCACGCTGAAGGCTCCCAAGGTGCCGTATCGCGAGACGATTCGAGGGCGCGCCGATGCGCAGGGCCGGCACAAAAAACAGACGGGCGGTCACGGCCAGTTCGGCGACTGCAAGATTCGCATTGAGCCGCTGGAACGCGGAGCGGGCTTCGAGTTCGTCAATGACATTTTTGGCGGATCGATTCCGCGCAATTTTATTCCTGCTGTCGAAAAGGGCATTCAGGAGTCCGCTGCGCGAGGTTATCTAGCGGGATTTCCGGTGGTCGATTTTCGCGTGACGCTTTATGACGGCAGCTATCACGACGTCGACTCGAATGAGTTGTCGTTCAAGATGGCGGGGCGCATTGCGTTTCGCAAATGCATGGAGCAGGCCAAGCCGGCGCTGCTGGAGCCGGTGATGCGGGTTGAGATCGAGGCTCCGGAGGAGTGCGCCGGGACGCTGATGGGGGATCTGAACCAGCGGCGAGGGCGCGTTCAGGGCATGGACAGCCGGGGAACATCAACGGTGGTGCGGGCCGAGGTTCCCATGGCGGAGATGCTTGACGTACGGCCAGAGCCTGACGGCGATGACGCAGGGCCGGGGCAGCTTCCACATGGAGATGGACCACTACGACATTGTGCCGCAGCTTATTGCCGAGAAGGTCCTGGCTAACGCGAAGCAGCCGCGGCATGACGAGGAAGACGAGTAACTTGAGTCTCCGCTGACCTGCACATGGTCGTTGGGGTGCGGGTTGACCGAGGGTGTTTTGGAGTTGGACGAGGTTTCGTCTTTATTCTGAGAAGGGTCCTAGCGGAATCGGCCGTCGGATTTTCGGCGGCGGTGCTCCTGCCTGATCAGGCGAAGGCCGTGCCAACGGGGTGTGCTGGTTCCGGTAGCGACGGTGTTTTCGGCTTCTGCCGAACCGGGGAACATGGTACGGGCTTCATATTCGCGGGCAGAAAGAGGCTGAAGACGGTTCCGTGGCGCGTGAGGCGAAACCGAAGACCTGAAGTTGCAGATTGCCGCCATAGCGGTGGAGGATGGAGCGGGTGACCCACAGGCCGAGTCCAGTGCCGCTTTGCCCTTTGGTGGTGAAGAAGGGCTCGCCCAGGCGACGGCGCACTTCAGCGGGAATCCCGGTTCCGTTATCGCCGATGGAGAGCCGCAGCCCGCGGGTTTCACGACCGGCCCACCTGCGCGTGGCGCGAATGCGTATGACGATGCGTCCGCGCGGGGCTGTGGCCTCAATCGCGTTGGAGATGAGGTTGGAAAGCACCTGCCGCATCTCTCCGGGAAAGACGGTGATTGGTTCGGTGGTTTCATACTGACGCACGACGCGGAGATTCTTATCGCCGACGCGGCGGGTATGGAGAGCCAGCACTTCTTCGATGAGTTCGGTGAGCTGGACGCGGACCAGAGCGCTGGTTTCCCGGGAAAACGTGAGCGTCTGTTTGCTGATCTGTACGACACGGCTTAACTCGCGCTGCGCCAGCTTCAGATACCCGGAGGCTTTCTCCGGCGTTTCGGGTTCCATGAGATAGAGCAGATTGGTGATCGATTCCAAGGGGTTGTTGATCTCGTGGGCAATGCTGGCGGAGAGACGCCCCAGGGTAATGAGCTTCTGATTATCGCGCAGTACTTTCGCGACCTGGTCCAGTTTCAGCTGGCCATGACCTGTTGCGCCGCTCAGTTGATCTGCTCTGCTCATATCCGGTAAGCCCAGTGACACCCATCCTTATCTTGGTTCGATGAAGGGTCGTGGCCCTCTGTTGCCTGATAAATCAACACCCGCGATTCACCATATACAGCCGATAACGTCGGTCTCGGCCCCAGGTGGCCGTTTCTGCTCCATCCCATTCTGTCTTATCCATCGGCAAGCACACGAGTTAAATGAGTGTGAATCGTAAGCGGACAGGGTTTTGCGCGAAAATTCTGGATGAAAGCGGGCCGAACCCGATTGGCGTTTCACAGGATAAAATGTGACAAGGATCATTTTTTCTCTCTTTCGCTGCCGTCGATGCGCATTCTTCTTCTTTCCGACATACACTCCAATCTCGAAGCCCTGACCGCCGTTCTGGCGGCAGCACCGCCTTACGATGCAGTCTGGAACCTGGGAGACGTGGTGGGATATGGGGGAAATCCGAATGAAGTGATCGACCGGGTGCGCGCCGTGGGGACCGTGTTCGTGCGCGGCAACCACGACAAGGCGTGCAGCGGGGTTGCCGGCATCGAGGATTTCAATCCCATTGCCAGCCGCGCGGCCAAGTGGACCCGCTGCGTGCTTACGGCCGAGCATACGGAGTGGCTGCGCGAGATGCCGGCTGGGCCCATTATGCCCGATGGCGCGGAGATCAGTTGCGTGCACGGCTCGGTGCTGGATGAAGACGCGTATGTGCTGACGGTGCGCGACGCGTGGCTTCCGCTGACGAAGGCTTCTACGCGGATCAACTTTTTTGGACACACGCACCTGCAGGGCGGCTTCGCGACCAACGGCGAAGAGTGGTTCCGGATCACTCCGCAGTACGGTTCACGCAACGGCGCTGAAGAGTTTGAGCTGCCGCTGCGAGAGAGTGGGCGCTATCTGATCAATCCGGGCTCGGTAGGCCAGCCGCGCGACGGCGACTGGCGGGCGGCCTTTGCGATTTATGAGACCGAAAATGCTGCGCAGCGGGTGATGTTTTATCGGGTTCCTTATAACGTGAGGCAGGCGCAGGAGCGAATCGTGGCCGCGGGGCTGCCGGATCGCCTGGCTACGCGGCTGCGCGAAGGAAGATAGCGGGCGATTTCTTCCGTATCAACGCGATGTCCCTTTTAGGACGAGCTAAAATTCAGGAGCATTCGCAGTTTGTAACAGAAGCAGTTACATTTTCGCGTTTTGCATCGGAGAGCGGGCGGTAATAGCGCTCCTCGGGTGCGGCGCAGGCGAGGCAGAGAGTGTTTCCGTCGCGGCGTATGAAGCGGTCGTAGTTGATGCCTTCGCCGCAATTGTCGCAGGTTATGCGCTCGCCCCTGTAGCCGGGAAATTCTTTTGCGTCGAGCGTGACGTCGACCCATTCTTCCGTGAATAATTCCTCATCGGGCATGTCGCGGTAGGCGCGCATCTGCTGCTGATTTTTGTTTTCGATCTCGGGATATAGCTCGCGGGCGCGAGCTTTGGACGATTCCCGGGCGGCGATGCGCAGCGCGCGTCCACTGGGAAGGTCGATGAAGGTTGCGGCCATCTTGCCCCAGTCGCGAAACTTGAGAGCGCGTTTGCCGAGGCGGCATCCGGTGACGACTCCGATGGCGTCGGTGGCGCAGCGGTCGATTTCGATAAAGGTCACGAGGCGCTTGCGGTCTTTGCCGCGCGGTTCGTCCACGCCGAGGCGCTGACAGCCGAGCATGGCCATGCGCACGCCGAGAATCTGTCCGGCGCACAGATGCCCGTGGGCGGCTTCGGCGAGTTTCAGCAGATCATCGAGCGATTCCATGGTTCCAGTTTAGGCCAATCAGTTACTCCTGGTCGTCCTCACCTGGCTGGCCGTATCCTTTGCCGTCACGGCGCGGGTCTTTCATTGGAGATAGTGGCAATGGAGATAGTATTAGGACCTTGTCCTGCAATAACGCGGAGGCCGGAGGGAAGATTCCCTCCGGCCTCCGTGTTCCCTGCTGTCTACTTCACCGTCTTATTAACGTACAGCTCAAGCGAGTTGGGACCGCCTTGGAACATTATGCTGGGAAGGTCGCCCTTCGCCAGCGGAGCGATGGCCATCGTTTCCTGGTTCCAAGGTCCCGACGGGTGAATAGCTTTGTACGACGGGTTGAACTTGCCGGTCCCTTCACCCGGATATACCGCCGCGTAGGCAAGACCGTTAGTAGTGTAGCCCGAAAGCACCAGGTCCAGCTTTCCATCGCCATTGAGGTCACTCAACGCGAACTGCCAGAGGGATTCGAGGTAATAGTGCAAGGCGGGACCTTGTACGAAGCCCCCTCCAGACTTTCCCAGCAGGGAAACCAGATTCCGGTTCGGTTCAGAGTAAACAATGTCGGTCTTGCCGTCATTGTTGAGATCCCCGAAAACCATCGGCGACCCCAGCTGAAAAACACTGCCGGAATCCTCCAGTACAGGCGTTCCGAAGCTGCCCTTTCCATTGTTCGGAAGCCTATAAAGGTAAACGATGGGCTGGGCATTTGAAGAGGGAGTAGAGTCAAATTGGAATACCAGATCCTGCCGCCCGTTTCCAGTGAAGTCCCCGGCTATCAAGTTGCTCGGGTATATGGGGGGGGACTTTAGCGCTGCGGGCAGATTTGTATCTGCCTGCTTGGTGAATAGTCCATCTCCCGTATTGAGGAAGACCGTTAATACCGCTCCCGCAGGCGCCTCGGTGGCTACATTTGTGGTTGTGGACAGTACCGCAACATCCGGCTTGACGTCGCCGTTGAAGTAGCCTGCGGCGATGTTGATCGTCTCGAGGAACTGGGGCAGGGTGCTGGTGTAAGTATTAATGAATCTTCCGCCTCCCTGGTTGAGATAGACCTTCATCGTGCCGTACGTGCCGCTGGAACAGTTGTTGTTGAAAGGTTTTTGGCATCCAGGCAGAAATGTAATGATGTCGGCTTTGCCATCGTTATTCACATCGGCGACCCTATACTGGGCGGGGGTTCCGTCGCCGCTGGTCGGAACGGGAACATTCGTCTCCTGCAGCGTAAAGTTGCCAGAACCATCGCCAATCAAGAGTGCAAAATCAAGCAGGTCGCCCTGGTTCCACGCTTCGAGGAGGTAGTCCGTCTTCCCGTTTCCGGTGAAGTCGGCGGCCGAGTAGTGAACCGCGCCGGCAGAGTCCGGCAGTGTGAAGGAAATTGTCTTGGGAGCAGCAAAGGTCAGGGTTTGAGCGGGCAGCGCAGCAGGAGCCACACTGATCGCAAGCGAAAGAAGAGTAAAGGAACGAAGCATTCGCGGCATGGAGTTTACCTCTCGGGAGGTTGGAAGGAACGGGTAAGACCGGGAACAGCTCTCCTGATATCAAGCCCGACGGGCTCGGAGATGTCAGCAGCCGCGCAGAGATACGCGACTGAATGACGTGATGCCTTTCGCTCGCCATTCGTTGCCCCGCTTTTATTGACGGGAGTGGAAGCGCGGCGGCGGATTGGGCATTCGGCGGCCGCTCCGACTGTTTGCAGCCCCACGCAAAGTCGATTAGTTTTCGCTGTCTGCCGGGGCGTCGCCGTCTTCAACGAGAATTGCCGACGATCCGACCAGATTGAAGCTGGCCGTGGCGCTGCCTGTGGGTGTGAAAGTAATTTGCAGAGGTTCGCGCTGCCAGACGGCGGCTCCGCAGGCGGGCGATGGATGAGCGGATGGATTCCACTCGCCGAGTTTTTTGCTCAGGACAGGTTTGCGGGCGGCGATCTGCGCGACCACGGCGTAGAGTTGTTTGCCGCTGGCGCTGAGTCCACAATAGGCGGCGAAGTCGCGGAACCAGGAGACATCGGAGATAGAGGGATCGTACTCGGGAAGGCGAAGCGCTGTGATTTTGCCGCTGGCACGATCGATCAGGAGCCAAGGGCCGCGCTGCCAGACCCAGTGTTCCGCGTGATCGGTTGGCAGGGCGTCATTCAACCGAATGGCGCGGCGCACGGCGAAACTGCGGTCGGTGACATCATGTGATTCGCCCGTGGTCCATTCCTTGACTTTGCCGTCTACCACGAGCGGACGCACGCGCAATTTCGTTTCATCGGCCCCGGCGCCGGCGGGATCGCCTCCAATGGTATAGGGAACGGTGCGTATGGCCCCGAGCGCGACGGAGTGGGACTTTGGTCCGGCGGCGGCGATTGTAGCTGTGCTCAGGGCGAGGAGAATCGAGCGCAGCGCTGTGCGTGGATGGATCACCCCGTCAGAATAAGCAATGGCTGTGCCTGGGGACAGGTCACGGAAGTAATGGGCGAACTTAGCCGGCGCGGCGTTTCTTGTCCGTGAATGAGCCGGTGGCGTGCTGGCCGGCGACGGACTCCGGGTGTTCGTGAGCCTGGCCGGTTTGCATATTGTGTTTGAGAATTTCGCCCTGCGCGGGCTTGCTGCTGCCGGTCTGGCGTGGGTCTTCCGGCTCTACGTGCTGGACGGAAGCCGGGTGCTCCTGGTTCTGGGTGGCGGGGTTCTGGCCGGCCGGGTGTCTGATCTTGCTGGTGAACGGGCCGGTCGTTACGGGTTTTGCTCCAGATAAACGCCTCATACAAGGCTCCTTTTTCCTATGCCGGGTTAGATGCCGGGACTGGCCGGCAGTTGTGCGAAGGCGTCGCGCAGGCGCTGCCAGGTTACGGAGAGCTCTTCGGGGAGAACGCGTGTTTCGCTGGTGACGGTCATAAAGTTGGTATCGCCCATCCAGCGGGGGACGGCGTGCAGATGGAGGTGCATGGCGACGCCTGCTCCGGCGGCCTTGCCGAGGTTGAGGCCGAGGTTGACTCCGTCGGGATGGTAGACCTGGGCGAAGGCGCGCTCGGTGCGTTGCGCGAAATCCATCAGCTCGTGGGCGGTTTCGGGTGGCAGAGCGGCGAGCGAGGCCTGGTGTTCGTAGGGCACGACCATGATGTGCCCCGAATTGTAGGGGTAGCGGTTGAGGCAGACAAAGACGTGCTGGCCGCGGGTCACGATTCCGGCGGCGCGCTCGGCGTCGTCGCGTGGAGTGCCCTGTTCGATGGCGTGATCGGCGGAGGCGATCATGTTGCAGAAGACGCAGCCGCGGTCGCCCGTCCAGCCGCTGAGCTCGCCGGGAACGCCTTTGCGCGCATCGCTTTCGTCGGTGATGTAGGAATAGCGCCACGGGGTCCAGAGATGGTCCATGGACAGTATCTTAGCTGGTGAGGCGGTCAGCTGATAAAGCGGACAGCTAAGAGGCGGTCAGCTATAGAACGGTCAGCTAAGAGGCGGGTTGCGGATTCTTTGCTGGTGCGTGGGATTGTGTTTTATTTTGCCAAAAGACGGGCCAAAAAGCAGAAGGCAGACTCCATGAGAGCCTGCCCTTTGCTAACTGCTTTTTAGGTGACCAGCCGCCTTTTAGCTGGCGGCTTTTACAGCCTTCCCCGCCTGCTGTTTGAGCGCGGCTGCCTTGTCGGTTGCTTCCCAGGTGAACTCTTTCTCGGAGCGTCCGAAGTGGCCGTAGGCTGCGGTCTTGCGGTAGATGGGACGGCGCAGGTTGAGGCTTTCGATGATGCCCTTGGGAGTGAGCTGGAAGTTGGCGCGGACGAGGTCTTCGAGCCGGTGCTCGTCGACGGTGGCGGTGCCGAAGGTGTCTACGAGAACACTGACTGGTTCGGCTACGCCGATGGCGTAGGCGAGCTGCACTTCGCAGCGTTCGGCGAGTCCGGCGGCCACGATGTTCTTTGCGATGTAGCGCGCCATGTAGGCTGCCGAGCGGTCTACCTTTGTCGGGTCCTTGCCGCTGAATGCTCCGCCGCCGTGACGGCCCATACCGCCGTAGGTGTCGACGATGATCTTGCGGCCGGTGAGTCCGCTGTCGCCCATGGGGCCGCCGACTACGAAGCGTCCGGTGGGATTGATGTGGTACTTGGTGTTTTCGTCGAGCAGATTGGCGGGAAGAACGGCCTGGATGACGTGCTTGAGGATGTCGGCGCGGAGCTCTTCGGTGGAGATGGTTTCGGAGTGCTGCGAGGAGATGACGACGGCGTCGATGCGGATGGGCTTGTGGGTCTTTGCGTCGTACTCGACGGTGACCTGGCTCTTGCCGTCGGCGCGGAGGTAGGGGAGCTGGCCGGTCTTGCGGACTTCGGTTAGAGCGGCGGGTGAGCTTGTGCGCGAAGGAGATGGCCGCAGGCATCAGCTCTTCCGTCTCATTGGTGGCGTAGCCGAACATCATGCCCTGATCGCCGGCTCCGCCGGTGTCGACGCCCATGGCGATGTCGCCGGACTGCTTGTTGATGGAGGAGATGACGGCGCAGGTGTTGGAGTCGAAGCCATAGAGCGCGTTGTCATAGCCGATGGCGGCGACGACTCCGCGCACGAGGGTCTGGAAATCCACATAGGCGCGGGTGGTGATTTCGCCCGCGATGACGACCAGGCCGGTGGCAAGGAGGGTTTCGCAGGCTACGCGGCTGTAGGGGTCCTGTTCGAGACAGGCATCGAGAACGGCGTCGGAGATCTGGTCGGCCATCTTGTCGGGATGGCCTTCGGTTACGGATTCCGAGGTGAATAAAAATCTATCGCGTGTGAGACAAAGGGAAAATCCTCCATGGTTTCGCGACCGGCTGCCGCGGCGGATTTCGCTCTCAGAGAATCTTTCGCTTGGGAACGGAATGGCGGGGGAACGGGTCGTGAGTGACATCCTTGATGGTACTAAAGCGCCGCTTGCGGGGCAAAAGCTTCGGGCTAAAGGGGAAAACAAGGTTCTCAGCGGGGATTCAGGCGCGGCGAACGGTGCTGGCCGCACGGGCGAACGCGGCTTCGCCGCCATTGTGAATTTGCTTCAGTGGCCACTCCCTCAGTTGCGGATTTGCCCCGGCTGGGGCCGGGAGGCGGGATCGCCGGAGCGCAACGCCAAGGCGGTTCTCTAGCTAGTGTGATGTTTCCGGCATCGCGCAGGGTGGCTTTTCCTGAGAAAAGCCACTCAACGGCTGCGCCTTCGTTCTATAGCAACTGGAGAACCGCCATTAATCGTGAATGGATTGCGCTACGGAGGCAGCGATCGTCGATCGAGGCGCTGCGAGGCGCGCCGTCATCTTATCGCTCGCGTAGTGCCACACGAACCATCCGAGAGCCACGACCACGACCACCAGCACGGCTACTCCGGCCCACTTCAGGCGCATGGCAGGCTTGTCGGCCTCAGCGTCGCGATTTTTTCCCACATTTTCCGCGAAGGCGATCCAGCTGGCATCGTCGTCTTTCAGCTGGCCGCTGTCCTGATAGGCGGACATGAAGCGGTTGACCCAGCTCTCTTCGTCGAGACCCACGACGCGGGCATAACTGCGCACGATGCCCTTGTTGAATACGCCTCCGGGCAGGTGGTCGAAATGTCCTGTTTCGAGCGCCTGCAGATAGCGGCTGCTGATCTTGGTGACGGCGATGATCGATTCCAGCGCAATGCCTCGCGCTTCCCGTTCGTGCCGCAACTCTTCGCCGAATTCGCTCATCTTCCTGGTCCTCAGAATGTCAACGGCCAGGCAGTCCAGGTAAATCCCAGGCTCCTAAAATACCTTAAGACCCGAAGCCCGGCGAGGTCAAAAGGAAAATTGCAAAGTTTCTTTGTTTTCAGTGAGCTGCTTCGCTCGGTAGCATCATCATCGGTGCATCTCAGGCCGAACTTTAGTCCGTCCTAAGGCGAAACACAACCCTTAATTCCCTTTTTGGTAAACTTTGCAGAATGGGACCTGCCCGCCAAACGCCCGATTCCGGCGCCTCCGCCTTGCCTCTTCCCGCCATTTTCCATGATTAAACTCGTCCTTGGCAACGTTTTGCACCGTCCGCTGCGCACCCTTATCAGCATTGTGGCGGTTGCTATCGAAGTGGTGATGATTCTCTCCATTGTCGCCATTATGGTGGGCATGGTGAGCAATGCGCGGAGCGAGACGGGCGGTATCGGCGCGAGATATTATCGTCAGGCCACCTAATGCCAGCTTCATCAGCTCGGTGGGGGGCGCGCCGGTTCCGGCAAAGATTGCCGATGTTCTGGCCAAGCTGCCGCACGTGGCGGTGGCGGCTCCCACGATTGCCGACTTCAACATGGCTGGGGGCGTCGAGACCATCTGGGGCATCGACTTTGAGAGCTATAACGCGCTGAAGCCGTTTGTGTTCCTGTCGGGTGGTCCCTTCAAGGCGCCGAACGACGTTATTGTGGATGATCTTTATGCGCGCTCCGCGCCCAAAGGGCAGGTGCGCTCCGTCGGCTCGACTATCAAGCTGCTCGACCACGAGTTCCGAATCTGCGGCATTGTGGAGCATGGCAAGGGCGGACGCCTCTTTCTGCCGATCCGCACGCTGGGCGGTCTGATGGGCAGCCCCGATAACGCTTCTGTGTTCTATATCCGCAGCGACGATCTTAAGAATCAGGACCTGATCCGGCAGGAGATCAAGGACACTCCGGGCCTGGGCAGCTATCAGGTGCAGACTATTCAGGAGTGGATGTCGCTGATGACGCCGGAGCATCTTCCCGGCTTCAATATCGCATTGGATACGGTCATCTCGATTGCCGTTATTGTGGGCTTTCTGGTGATCTTCCAGTCGCTGTACACGGCGGTGATGGAGCGGACGCGGGAGATTGGGATTCTGAAGTCACTGGGCGCGTCGAAGTTTTATATTCTGGGCGTCGTTCTTCTTGAAGCGCTGGTGGTTTCGATTGCCGGAATTGTTCTCGGCATCGTGGTGACGCAGATCATCAAGTTCGGTATCGGGCTGCATTTCCCGAAGTTCTCATTCCAGCTCACGAACGTGTGGCGCATGTACGCGACGTTTATCGCGCTGTCGGGGTCGCTGCTTGGAGCTATTTATCCGGCGTGGAAGGCCGCGCGCAAAGATCCGATCGACGCCCTGGCCTACGAATAGGGTGCTGGCCGCACGGGCGTACGCGGCTTCGCCGCCATCCTAGATCCAGCTTCAATGGTCCTCCCGTTGGTCGGGAGCCGGTTAAGTTGCGCTCCAGGCACTCTTACTTATTCGTTGGTCAGGCCGATGGAGCGCATGAGCTCAAGTGCGTTGGTGCTCTGCGCGATTCCCGGGCTGAGGCGATAGTCGAAGGAGAGCTTGCCTTCGGCGAAGGTGTCGCCGAAGTGGTAGTTTGCGGCCTGGCCGTTCAGGGTGCCGACGATGGCGGTGAGTGCGAGATCGTGAGTGGTTACAATTCCGATTCCGCGGTGACTGAGCAGCCCGCGCACCACAGATTCGGTTCCGACCTGGCGGTCATGCGAGTTGGTTCCGGAAAGCAGCTCGTCGAGCAGAAACAGCACGGGAGGTCTTTCGCAGTGAGGTCGTGAATTTGCTTGAGCCGCGTGATTTCGGCATAAAAGCGGGACAGGCCGCCTTGCAGCGAGTCGAGGATGCAGATGGATGCGGCCACCTGAAGCTCGGAGAGGACCATTCGGCGGGCACGCACCGGGGCTCCGGCCTGCGCCAGCACGGCATTCACTCCTACGCTGCGGATGAAGGTGCTTTTTCCAGCCATATTGGGCCCGCTGATGATGATGAGCCGGAGTTGCGGATCAGGTTCCCCGCCAGGGGCTTTGCCTAGCTGGATGCTGTTGCCGACCGCGTTCTGCCCGACCAGTGGATGGGCCAGTTCGTGCGCTTCAAGATACGGTACCTGGGAGGAGCCGGAATGCGGTTCGGGCGCTGTAAATTCAGGGAAAACATAGTGCGGATGCTCGCTTGCTGAAGATGGCGAGGGCCAACAGCGCCTCGACCTCGGCCGCTGCGTTGATCCAGCCCCGCACCGAGGCGCGGTAACGGCTGCGCCAGCGCTCCGTTGCCCAGACCCACTGCCGCGTCCAGAAGACAAAGGGATCGACGGCGCTCACCAGCAAATTTTGAGCCAAGAGAAGATTGTCGCGGTAGCCGTTCAGTTGGGCGATGGCGCGCGACGGCGGCAGATCCGGCGGATTTGCAACTGAGACTGCAAGGCCGTCAGCTTTGCCGATGCGAATCTGTTCCCGCTCGATTGCGTCAAACACGGCGGCGAGCAGCGGAAGCTCGTGGCCCGCGGCCTCAATTGCTTCCGCAGCCGCTGTGATCTGCTTGCGCCATGTGGAATTCAGCGCCAGGTTCAGCACGCTGATGCCGAACGCCACCGCGCCCCAGTACCACAGCGGCATCGCGCCCAGCCGGCTGAGGAGCCAAAACAGAACGCTAAGAATCCAGCACGCGCCTAAGGCCAGAACCGCAACCCGCAGCGCTGTGCTTGCGGCTGCAAGCGGTTGTCCTGACGCGGTCGCTGATTGGCCGGTTGACTCGGACCAGGCTGCGAGCAGCTCCGGCGTCTGCGCTCCTTCTGCCTGCACATCTTCGCCGGCCAGCGCGACGCGCTCCTGAAAGTCGAGCCGGGGAGCCAGTTCGGTAATCGCCTCCTGACGGAGAATGATCTCTTCAACGGGCGCCGCCGCGAGCAGCCATGCCGCCAGCTTCTGCTCGCCTGCGCTGGTGCGCGCCGTGCAGAGCAGCTCAAAAAGGCCGCCTTTGCCGAACAGGTCCAGGTCGCGCGCGTAGGGATGGGAGGTTTCGAGAAATTGGTCGCCCTGCCGCCCGGTTCCGGGCCAGCGACCTTCAAGACGCTGCCAGTCCCCGCTCGTAGAAGCTCTTTCGCTGCGCGGTTCGCCGCAGGGTTCGCAGTACGCGCTCGTGCAGAACAAAGGTCCCGGCAAAAATCGCCAACACAATTGCCAGCAGGGGCAGGTGGCCAGCGTCGTATTTCATGAGCCATGCGGCCAGCAGAGCGCCCAGGATCAGCACGATGAGTTTGGCTGCGACGAAGCGGCGGTCACTTTTGCGGAGCCGGTTTCCTGTTGGAGGAGCGAACCGAGGCGGACGCGGTACTCGACCTGAGGGCCGTGCTGGGAGTCGGTCAGCGGGTTGGCCTGAGGCTGGATCTTGGATTGGTGCTGGGATTCGTTCTGCGACTCGCCCTGCGGCATGTATGCCCCTCTTCTGCTTCATCATACAAAGACAGCGCAGGATGCCCGATTCGCTGGACACGGCGGTGGATATCAGTTCAGGTCTGGGGTCAAAATGCGGCGCGGAGAGTTGGAGTCGGAGGTTCGCTTTCATACTGTGCGGAGGTCGATGCGGAGGCGGACGGATTCAAACCGGACCCGCGCCGCCGCGCTATTCCGTAAAGGCAGCGCAGGCGGTGGCTTCGTCCGGGTGCAGACTGAGTGTATTTCGTAATGCCGACCATGGTGAAGACTTTTTGAAAGTGGGGCGTCAGTCCAAAGGTCTGGATGGCCTGCCCTTTCTTGCTGGCGGCGTACATCAACTGGATGATGAGCGCGATGCCGCTGGAATTGAGGTATTCGACTTTGGAGAAATCCAGCAGAATGCGTTTCGACGTTTCCGGCGCAAGGCCCTCATAGGTGCCAAGAATGGCAGACTCTGAACCGCTGGTGATGTCGCCTGCGAACCGCAGGACGGTGACGGGGTCTCCCGCGCACGTAACTTCTTCCATTTTGACCTGGGTCCCGGTGTCCGGCATGTTGCTCTCCTTCAATCTTTCACTTGGTTTACATGGATGACGAGACGCACATAGCTTCCGCTCGGGCGGCGAACTGACCCACTCGGCTTCGTCTACCAGGGACTGAATCAGAAACATTCCCATGCCGCGGCTGGCTTCTTCTCCATGCATCTTCTTGTCAATATCGGGGGCATGGACACTGCCATGCGGGCCGGTGCCGGAGTCAGCACCTTCACTTCGAGACCGCTCGCGTCCATCGAAAGGATTACGCCGACGATCAGAGACTCGTCGAGCTTATTGCCATGCTCCATGGCGTTAATACAGGCTTCGGCTACGGCGGTCTTAAGGTCTTCGATGCGCTCCTCGGCGAAACCCATGATCTTGGCAACGCTGGCGGCGGTGCCCATGGCGACTTTTTCATAGCCCAGGCGCGAAGGCAGACGCAGCTCGATGCTGTTCTTGTCGGTCTCGGTCAACTCGATCCCCCTCATGGCTCTCTGCCAACGACGAGCGCGGTCATATCGTCGCTCAGGGTTTCCTCGCTTGAAAATGCGTCGAGCGTTTGCCATAGCGAGTCTAAAATAGCGTTTGCGTCGCACTGTCGCAAGTCCGAAATGCCTGAAGCAGGCGGTCCTGGCCGAATTCTTCCACGCCGTGAAAGACTTCGGTCAAGCCGTCAGTGTAGAGTAGCAGCTTCGTCTTATCTGTCAGATACATATTTTTCACGGGATGTAGCTCAGTCAGGCAGCATGCCAATGGGGGTTCCGCTGGCCTCAATCAAGACTGGTTTTTGGCTTCCATTGAGCAGGAAGCCGGGATTGTGGCCGGCGTTGACGATTTGAATGGCGTGCGTTTTGGGGTCGAGGCGAAGAAAGAAGGCTGTTACATAGCGGCGCTGCGATTGCTCGCCTTCTCCAAAGTGCAGGGCATTCAGATGGGAGGCCATTTGAGCGAGCGGCATGCCGGAGTTAGCAATGGCTCGAAGCGCCGACCGGAACGAACTGCCCACGAGCGCCGAGGTCAGCCCTTTGCCCGCGACGTCGGCGACGACGATCATCAGCTCGCCTGAGGGCAGAGGGAGAATATCGAGATAGTCGCCGCCAACTTCATAGCAGGTCTCCGAGCGGCCCGCGATGCTGTAGCCGGGAATATCGGGCAAGGACTGCGGCAGAAGGCTGCGCTGAATATCGCGCGCCGAGGCCATATCCTGTTTCACGCGCTCCATGTCCAGCGTGCGCTCGTGATAACGCGCATTCTCGATGGCGACGGCGGCTTGAATTGCGAGGTTCTCGAGGAAATCCTGCTCGTAGAGCGAAAGCGGTGCGCCGTCCCGCGTGATAACCACCATCTCTGTGAGGGCTGCGCCGTTCCGGTCGAGAAGAGGAAACCGGAAACAGCCGCGGTCCAGATCGGACGAAGGCGGATGCAGGAGGAAACGCGGAGGAATCTCTCCGTAGGAAAACGGAAATTCCGTGAAAAATGCGCCCGCCATCTCCAGCTCGCGCACGGTGATCTGGAGCACGGAGCGCAGGACGTGGTCGAGCTCGATGGTGCTGTGAATTTTGTGGCTGGTTTCGAGCAACGCCTGGAGACGCGCGATCTGCTGCTGTAATTGCAGATTCTCTTCAAGTTCCATTAACGGCTCCTTTATATATAAAAACATTGCGGATTTCAGCGATGCGGCAGACTGACGGCATACAGGTACCATGCCGCATGGGGCAGCCATTGTTCCGTCCAGCGCCAGTCTTCATCCTGGCCGGTGACGGCGTATCCCTGATTGAAGGCAATGCCGTCTTCATTGTCGAGCGCGGCGGTAATGCCGTTGACGATGGAGCCGGGAGCGTTCGTGTACTTCCAGGAGCGGAAGAACATGTACGGCGCGTTTCCGTGACCGCTTCCGATGAGCATGCTTGCGTCGAAGGGATTTCTGCCGAGGATCCAGTGCAACTGGTTCCAGGCATAGTCTTCGAGCTGCGCCTGAAAGGCGGGGTCGTCTGTTGAAGAGGGGCGCGGCCATGCGCGCGGCGGCGGCCAGCGAGGCCAGACGCGCATTTTCGCCCTGCCACCACGGAGCGGCCTCGGTGTCATGCGGGAAGAAAAACGCGGTGCGCACCTGACCGTTGCCCATGCGCACGAGCTGCCGCGCATAGCCGAAAGGATTGTTGACCTCGGCGGTGACGGCAAGCTCAAAGCGCAGCGAGCGCTCCACGGCGTCGCGCACCTGCTTCTGCTGCGCGGGAGCGGCGATCTGCGCGTATTCGAGCAGGCTGACGACGGGCAGGCCCGCATCGGAAGGATGGAAGTAGGGCCGCGAGCCGTCGTCGGCGCGCCATGCATCGCGATAGCCTTTGATGGTGGTGAGCCGCGCCATCAAATGAGCGGCGCGCTTGTCGGCAGCGGCGAGATAGATCCGGCTGCTGCGTCGCCCGGTAGAGTTCGGTGGCGGCCATGAGCGCGCAGTAATCGTCGAGGATGTTTTCTTTTCCGTCGTTCAGCAGTTCGCGGTTGTGCAGGTTCAGAAACTGAAAGGCGTCCTCCGCGGTGTGCAGGTAGTCGGAGGGAGGGAAGTCTCCGTCTGAGCGGCATGGTGCTGGCCAATGCGAGCGCGGCGATGGCCATTCCTCCGCCGGCGCGGAAGCTCGCCTCGTAGGCGTGGGGGCCTGCGCGGACTTCAATCTGCTCGGTGGAGTCGGAGGCGTTCTTCTTGATTTGCGTGCGCCAGTTCGGATTTCCGATCGACGCGATCCTGCGCCAGCTTGTTTTTCCCCGGAGCGGTGATGCTTTCGAAGAACGATCCGCCGGGCCGCTTCATCCGCACGAGAAAGTCGGCGCCGAAGAGTCCTTCGTCGAGCATGCGGCGCTCATATTCGCTGAAGTTGTCGTCGTTGCGCGCCTCGAGCACGGCGTAGCTCTTGAGCAGGGTCCAGGCGACGAGCGGAACCTGCTGCGGATTGAAGTACGAAGTCGGGTTCTGGTGGGAGAGATGGATGCCGTAGTCGCCGGTCGCGTCATACCAGCCGCCGTGCACATCGACGAAGCCAGACTGCGCTTCCGGGGAGCGGCAGATGGCGGTCGGCGCGGTCCAATCAGTCCGCTGGCGCGCTGGCCTTTGAAGTAATAGAGGACGTTCGAGAGCGTGTTGCGTTCGAGAAGATCGTCTTCGATGGCGAAGGCGCAGGAGTGCGCTCTCCGCTGGCGTCTCGCGTTTCAATCGCGTAGTGGCCGGGCTTGTTCCACGCGGAGAAGTCGGCGGTCCAGTAGGTGTCGGCCACCCATGCGTCGACCTGGTCCCGGCAGGTTGCAGATTGCCGGTGAAGACGGTTTTGCCGGTTGCGGTATCGACCAGGGTGAATTGCTGCGGATGGTCCTGCTGCGCTGCCCAGCACCAGCGCCTGTTTGGGCGACTCGGTTTCGTATCCAACCTGATCGACGAGGACATGCAATTCGCCCGCGAGAGACCGGGAAGAAAAGCGCCGATCGCGCAGACCGCTGCAAGCTGCATCAGATATCCGTTTAATCTTCGCGTCCTCGCGCAAATGATTTTGCGAGGATCATAAATCATTCGCCATGCGGCCGCGTTCCTTACCTGAGTTGCGGGAGCCGCTTTTGCTGAAGTTCGATAAAAGCTGGTATGAACGTACATGGATCAGAGTCAAGGAAGGCTTTCGCGAGAACATTGGACTTCATCGTGAAGGTTTCGTCGTCCCTACATAGAGGCAAGTTTTCAAGTCTATGCCTGCTGGCGGTTGGCGGGTTCTTTTGCCCTGCAGCTTTGTTGGCTGCTCCAAAAAAACCTGCCCCGCCGGTGGTGATCGCTTATGTCTTTCCGCAGAACCACGTGCTGCAGCCGGGAGAGATCGCGGGGCAGAAGCTGACGCGCATCAACTATGCCTTCGCCAACATTGCAGAATGGCGCGCATCGTTGAATGGCTTTCCAGACGGACGCAGACAATTTTGCCGCGCTCAACGCGCTCAAGCAGCAGAACCCGTCGCTTACCGTGCTGGTTTCGGTTGGAGGATGGCTCTGGTCGGGCAGATTCTCCGACATGGTTTTGACCAAAGCAGAGCCGACGCGTCGTTTATCGATAGCGTGGTCGCTTTTATCGAGAAGTACAACCTCGATGGCCTCGATATTGACTGGGAGTATCCGGGACCAGGTTGGAGCGGGAAATCACTTCCGGCCGGAGGACAAGCAGAACTACACGGCAGATTCTGAAAGAGCTGCGGCAGCGATTCGATCAGGAGCAGAAGAAGCTTGCACCGCCACCTTTATCATCTCCATCGCAACCGGCTCGGACGATGTCTTTTCTGCAGCACACGGAGATGGGCAAGGTGCAGAAGTACGTCGATACGGTCAACCTGATGGGCTACGACTACTACGAACCGGGTGACGAGGGAACTACCGGACACAACGCGCCGCTGTTCGCGAATCCGCAAGATCCCAAGCAGGTTTCAGAAGACCGGTCCGTTCGAGGAATATGAACAGGCCGGCGTGCCTGCGGCAAAGATCGTGCTCGGCGTTCCATTCTATGGGCACGAGTGGGGCCAGGTGCCGGACCAGAATCATGGTCTTTTCCAGCCGGGAAAGCCGGTTCCGGGCGCATATGCGAACTATGCGAATATCACGGCGACGATGCTGAACCCCGCGTGCCGAACAGCGGTTACGTTCGCTATTGGGACTCGGCGTCATCGGTGCCCTACCTCTATAACGCGGCTACAGCAAATTTTTGTTTCGTATGACGATCCTCAATCCATGGCCCTGAAGTGCAAGTATGCGCTCGACCAGCAGCTTGCGAGGCATCATGTTCTGGGACTATTCGGGCGATCCTTCGGGCGCGCTGCTGGATGCGGTCGACGCGACGCTGCTGCACGAAAGCGGTGACTCCAACCCTGGCACTCAGGTGCAAGGCACGATGAGCGACGGCAAGTTCGGCGCCGTCCATCGGCGTTGCTGGGCAGGCGACGCCGGCGCGCATCGCGTCAATCGACATTTTCCGCGGGCTCACGATGGCGGTGATGATCTTCGTCAACGAACTGGCGGGCGTGCGCGGCCTGCCATGGTGGACGTATCACGCGAAGGCGAACTGGGACGTGATGACCTACGTCGATATGGTCTATCCCTTCTTCCTGTTCATCGTCGGCCTTGCGATTCCGCTCGCGATTCGGGCCAGGCTGAAGAAGAATCCGTCGATGCCCGCGCTGTGGCTGCATGTTGCTGCTTCGCTCCGCCAGCCTGATTGTTCTGGGACTGATTCTGGCGAACGCGGACAAGGTGGATCGCGCCCGCACCGGACTTAGCGGGAGCGCGTGGGGCTTGATTGCGCTTGCGGGCGGCGTGCTGTTCTGGAATGTCTACGGCGACTCGAAGCGTTATGCGACGCTGTTTCGCGTGCTGCGCATCGTCGGGCTGGTTCTGCTGGTTGCGATGTATGCGATCTTTCGCCGGAGCACCGACGAGGGACACGTCGGCTGGATCGACGGCTCGTATCCGGAGATCCTCGGCCTGATCGGATATACCTATCTTTCCGTCGCTGCTCTGTACCTTCTCACGCGCCGCTGGCTTTGGGCTCCGCTCGCATGGTTTGTTGCGCTGGTGGCTCTCTGCGCTGTCTCGACGCTGCACTGGCTGAACTTCCCGAACACGCTGCCGCTCTATTTCTGGCCGTTCAGCAACGGATCATGGGCGTGCATGACCATGGCGGGCATCGTTACGTCTGCGATCTTTCCTGGGCGCTCACCGGTGGCACACGGCTCGCCAGAAAATGCTGCTGGCCGTCGCGTTCGCTGTTCCGGTGCTGGCGGCGGGATGGCTGCTTACGCCGCTGGGCATCTCTAAGATTCGCGCGACGCCGACCTGGAGCCTTTACAGCGTTGGCGCAGCGGTGCTCTGCTTCACGCTGCTCTACTGGATATGTGACGTGAAGAAGCGAACGGCATGGGCCTTGTTTGTGCGGCCTGCCGGCGCAAACACGCTGCTGACGTATCTGCTGCCGGACTTCTATGCCTTTCTTATTTCGTTGACCGGGTCCTGTACTTTGAAACGCATTTCAACATGGGCTGGCCGGGGGTGGTGAAATCCGTCGTGTTCACTCTTTTCATTCTGGGCGGTTTCCGCGGTTCTGACGCGCTGCCGGTTGCGGATGCAGCTGTAAAAGTTGAAATTGTGATTGTTGCGGCTGGGCGGCGTCGATCTGGGACGGGAGACGACATGCGGACTTTCCTCCTGTATCTTGATTAGGTTTGGGTTCCGGGGTAAATCGATTGAGTGAGAGCAAATTCGATCTGACGGGAAAGTGCGCGGTCGTCGTCGGAGGCACCTCGGGGCTGGGAAAATCGATTGCTCTGGGCTTGCCGCGGCAGGGGCGGATACCGTTGCCACGGCGCGCCGTCCGCGGAGATAGATGCACGTGCGGATGCCATCGAAGCGTTGGGCAGACCACGTGCTCGCGATCGGCGCCGGACGGTGGACGTGCGCGACCGGGCCTCGATCGAGCTGCTGCACAGAGAGGTGATCAGCACTTTGGACGCGTCGATATTCTGGTGAACGCCGCTGGAATTACGCTGCGCGTTCCTACGTTGGATTGTGCGGAAGAGGACTGGCAGCGATTCTGGACACAAACCTTACCGGGACCCTGCGCGCCTGCCAGGTTTTCGGACGCACGATGGTTGAGCGGAAGTATGGGCGCATCGTGAATATTGCGTCGCTGGCGACTTTTGTTGCTTTCGCGATGTGGCGGCATACGGAGCCAGCAAGGCGGGAGTGGGCGCGCTCACGAAATCGCTCGCCGTCGAGCTTGCGCCACATGGAGTGACGGTAAACGCAATCGCGCCGGGCGATCTTTCCAACCGCGCTCAACAGCGAACTGGTTCATAACACCGAGCGCGGACGCGAGCAATTGATGCGGACCCCGATGGGGCGTTTCGGTCGTCCGGATGAAGTCGCCGGAGCGGCCATTTATCTGGCTTCCGACGCCGCTTCGTTCGTGACGGGAGAGATTCTCGTGGTTGATGGAGGATATCTGGCCAGCGGAGTCAACCAGTAAATACGGTGCGCTAAACGCAGAGCCTGAATCGAAGAAAAAATGGAAGGCAAAGACAATGACGGTAAAACAATGGACGCGATTCAACGGAATAAAGTCTGCGGGCGGGGCGTTGCTGGTTGCGCTGTTTCTCCTTGCGCTGGGCGGTCTTTCGGCTGCATGCCAGTCCACGCTTCCTTATCAGAATCCCGCGCTGACGCCTGAACAGCGCGCTGCCGATCTGGTCTCGCGCATGACGCTGGAAGAAAAAGTTTCGCAGACGATGAACAGCTCGGCGGCGATTCCGCGGCTGGGCGTGCCTGCCTACGACTGGTGGAGCGAGGGTCTGCACGGCATCGCGCGCTCCGGCTATGCGACGGTCTTTCCGCAGGCCATCGGCAATGCGGCTACCTGGGACGACGCGCTGATTGGGCAGATCGCCACCGTTATCTCCACCGAAGCGCGCGCCAAGTATAACCAGGCCATCCGCGACAACATTCACAGCATTTATTTCGGGCTCACGATCTGGTCGCCGAACATCAACATTTTTCGCGATCCCCGCTGGGGGCGCGGGCAGGAGACTTACGGCGAAGATCCATTTCTTACGAGCCGTCTGGGCGTGGCCTTCGTCAAGGGTCTGCAGGGTGACGATCCGCACTATTTGAAGACTGTGGCCACGCCCAAGCACTTTGCCGTGCATAGCGGGCCGGAACCGGAGCGGCATCGCTTCAACGTCAATGTTTCGCCCTACGATCTTGAGGACACTTATCTCCGGCCTTTCGCGCGACGGTAACCGAGGGCCACGCCGACTCCGTTATGTGCGCCTACAACGCTGTGGATGGGAGTCCCGCGTGCGCGAACAAGATGCTGCTGGAGCAGACACTGCGCAAGGACTGGGGATTCAATGGCTATGTCACTTCGGACTGCGGAGCCGATCGACGATTTCTTTTCGCCTGCAGGTCACCACTATTCGCCCGATGCTGAACACGCATCGGCGACGGCGATGCAGGCGGGGACGGATACCAACTGCGGCGACACTTACAAATCGCTGGTGAAGGCGGTAAGAGACGGGCTGATTCCGGAGAGCGCGCTGAACACCGCTGTGGAGCGCCTGTTCACGGCGCGCTTCCGCCTCGGAATGTTCGACCCGGCCAGCGTGGATGCTTATGCGCGCATCCCGATGAGCGAAGATGATTCGGCGGCGCATCGCGCGCTGGCGCTTAAGGCGGCGCGAGAGTCGATGGTGCTGCTGAAGAATGAGGATGGGATTCTGCCGCTCAAGGTGCGGATTGCGGACGATTGCCGTCATAGGGCCCAACGCCGCGTCGCTTGCCGCGATTGAAGGCAATTACAACGCGATTCCGTCGCATCCGGTTCTGCCGCTTGACGGAATGCGGGCGGAGTTTCCAGCAGCGAAGATTCTGTACGCGCAAGGCTCAGCCTACGTGGGTGAACTGCCGGTTGTGTTGCCGGAGACGGCGTTGCACCCATCGGCGGATTCGACTTCGGCGGGTTTGAAGGGCGAGTATTTTGCGTCATCGGATATGACGGGCCAGCCGGTGCTGACGCGGACCGATCATCAGATCGATTTTGACTGGGACGCTGCGAGTCCCGCTCCGGGCGTGCCGATGAAGGACTTTGGGGTGCGCTGGAGTGGAACCATTTCTGCGCCCGCTCCTGGCGATTACGCATTGAACGTCGGACTCTCCGGCTGTTATCCGTGCGAGGATGTCGAAGCGTATAAGGTCTATTTCGACGGTAAAGAGGTTGCGCACTACTCGACCGGAGAACTATCGGAGTTTCGCCCCAGCGCGACACCGCCCTTCACGCTGCACTTCAGCGATACGCAGCCGCACGCCTTCCGCGTTGAATATATGCATCACGCTCGCTCTGTTTGCGGCGGGAATCACCCTGAGCTGGATGCCGCCCGCTGATGCGGAGCGCGACCAGGCGGTGGCCATCGCAAAGCAGGCCGATGTTGTGGTGGCTTTCGTGGGGCTGTCGCCCAATCTGGAGGGCGAGGAGATGCCGATCCACGTGAAAGGATTTCTCGGCGGAGACCGCACTGACATACAACTTCCCGCCGTGCAGCAGGAGTTACTGGAAGCCGTCGCCGCCACGGGCAAGCCGCTGGTGGTGGTGCTGATGAACGGCAGCGCGCTCGCTGTGAACTGGGCGCAGCAGCATGCGAACGCTGTGCTTGAAGCGTGGTATCCGGGAGAGGCAGGCGGCACGGCAATTGCCGAGACCCTCGACGGCAAGAATGATCCGGGAGGAAGATTGCCCGTGACGTTCTACCACTCCATTGACCAGATTCCTGCGTTTGAGAACTACTCGATGAAGGGCCGCACCTACCGCTACTTCCACGGAGAACCGCTCTATCCGTTCGGGTACGGCTTGAGTTATACGCATTTCGCTTATAGCGACCTCAAACTCTCGACGGCTTCGGTGAAGGCGGGAGACGACCTCGCGGTCGAGGCCGATGTTCGTAACACCGGCAAGCTTGCGGGGGATGACGTCGTAGAGCTGTATCTGACGCCTCCGCAGACTCCGCTCTCGCCCATTCATGAGTTGGAGGGCTTTCAGCGGATCCATCTGCAGCCGGGAGAGATGCAGCATGTTCGGTTCGACCTGCATCCGCGCCAGTTGAGCGTGGTGGATGCGGCGGGGAATCGCAGCGTACAGGCTGGGCAGTATTCGGTTTTCGTGGGCGGGGAGCAACCAGCGCCGGATGCCGGAGTGTCGGAAGCGTTTTCGATTCAGGGCAGCCAGCCGCTGCCGCGCTGAGGGGCTGCGATGCGTTTGTTCAGACCCCTGCTGGTCGCTGCACTCGTTGCGCAAAGCACGGCGCTGTTCGCCGAAGATGGTGCCGCAGGATGGTTGCGCTATGCTCCGGTTCAAGACGCAAGCCAGTACATCTCGCTGCCCGATGCTGTCGTCCCGCTCGACCATTCACCTGTCATCTGGAGTGCGGCGCGTGAAGCGTCGCGCGCACTGGAGCAGATGCTGGGGCATCCCGTCATCGTGGGGGACGCCTTCTCGACGATGCCGGAATTTGTAATTGGAACAGTTACAGAAATGGAAGCGCGGTTCCCGCAGTGGAGGCCCGCTGAGCGGCTCAGGCCTGGAGGCTATGTGATTGCGCAGGTTCATGAGCGTGGCCGCACTGATTGGATCATTGCCGGAGCCGATGCGCGCGGCGCGCTGTATGGAACCTTCCATCTGCTTGAAGAAGTCGCGGAAGAGAAGGCTCCGTCTTCGTTCCCGATTCTCAGCTCGCCCGCGGAACAGGTTCGATGGGTGAACCAGTGGGACAATCTCGATGGCAGCATTGAGCGTGGCTATGCGGGGCGGTCCATCTTTTTTGACAACGGAAGCGTGCGGGCCGACCTTTCGCGAGCGGGAGACTATGCGCGCCTGCTGGCCTCGGCCGGTATTAACGGCTGCGCGGTCAACAACGTCAACGCCGACTCAAGAATGCTCACGCCGCAGATGATTGGTGAGGTGGCGCGCATTGCGGATGCGTTTCGACCGTGGGGAGTACGGCTTGTGCTTTCCATCAACCTCAGCAGCCCCAAGGCGATTGGTGGACTCGATACTTCCGACCCACTCGATCCGCGGGTGATTGCGTGGTGGCGGAAAACGGTCGATGACATTTACGCGCAGATTCCTGACTTCGGCGGATTTGTCGTGAAGGCCGACTCCGAAGGCCAGCCTGGGCCGTCGCAGTATGGGCGAACTCCAGTTGATGCGGCTAACATGCTCGCGCGGACGCTCAAACCGCACGGCGGAGTGCTGCTGTATCGCGCTTTTGTGTACGATCATCATCTTGACTGGCGTAATCTCAAGGCGGATCGGGCGTCGGCGGCATATGACATCTTTCATCCGCTTGACGGCAAGTTCGATGACAATGTGATCGTACAGATCAAGTACGGGCCAATCGACTTTCAGGTGCGCGAGCCGGCTTCGCCGCTGTTTGCGGGGCTGCGGCACACGAATGAGGCGATTGAGTTGGAGATCACGCAGGAGTACACGGGGCAGCAGCGGCATTTAGTTTTCCTGGTTCCGATGTGGAAGCAGATTCTTGACTTCGACATGCGTGCCGCGGGGCGATCCACTCCGGTGAAAGAAATTGTTGAGGGAAAATCATTTCATCGCCCGCTTGGAGGGTTTGCCGGAGTCGCCAACGTTGGCCTGGATACCAATTGGCTTGCGCACCCGATGGCGATGGCGAATCTTTATGGATTTGGCCGGCTTGCCTGGAACCCCAATACGACACCTGCGACCATCGCCGAAGACTGGACGCGGCTTACATTCGGCAATGACCCGCTGGTTGTGAGCACGGTGGACAGGATGCTGCTTTCGTCATGGCACATTTACGAGCAATATACGGGCTCGCTCGGCATGGGAACGCTGACCGACATTCTGCACTCGCACTACGGGCCGGGGATTGAATCGGCGGAGCGCAACGGATGGGGTCAGTGGATTCGCGCCAATCACAACGGAGTGGGGATGGACCGGACTGTTGCCACAGGCACGGGATTCATCGGGCAGTATCCGCCCGAGGTTGCGAGCGTGTATGAATCGCTTGCCGCCTGCCCGGATGACCTACTTCTGTTTATGCACCACGTGCCGTACACGCACAGGCTGCACTCGGGAGTGACTGTTATCCAGTACATTTATGATTCGCATTACGCGGGCGCGGAGGGTGCCGCGAATCTTGTTGCTGAATGGAAGACGCTCGAAGGACACATCGACAGCGAGCGATATCAGCATGTTCTAAGGCTCCAGCAATACCAGGCGGGGCACGCGATCGTTTGGCGCGACGCGGTGAATGACTGGTTCCACGCGACGTCGGGAATTGCTGACGACATGGGCCGCGTGGGGAACGATCCTAACCGGATTGAAGCCGAGTCGATGCAGTTAAGCGGCTATGTTCCCGTCGATGTGCCCCCGTGGGAAACCGCCTCCGGCGGCAAGGCCATTGCCTGTATGCAGCAGGTTGTGTGTTCGGCGGCGATCACGGTCGAACGTCCCGCAGGGAGATATACGATCGCCGTACAGTACTTCGACTATCTGCATGGAGTTTCGACCTACAATGTCTATCTCAACAACAGAGAGATAGCCGAATGGCGAGCAGACAACACGCTGCCCAGCGATGCGATGAACGGGGACACCTCGACGCGGTACACGCTCCCGGATATTACGCTGCGACCGGGAGATACATTGAAGATCGAAGGCCATCCCGACGATGGCGAGCCTGCGCCGCTGGATTACGTGGAAATAATTCCGGCTTCGAATCGGTAGGGAACATATGAAAATCATCAACGCATCTGTGAATGTCTGCTCTCCGGGCAGAAACTTTGTCACTCTCAAGATTGAGACCGAGGAGGGTATCTACGGCCTGGGTGATGCAACCTTGAATGGACGCGAGGTTGCTGTGGCCAGCTATCTCTCCGAGCATGTGATTCCGTGCATCATAGGACGCGATCCGTTTCAGACCGAAGACATCTGGCAGTATCTTTATCGCGGGGCTTACTGGCGCCGTGGCCCCGTCACTATGTCAGCTATTGGCGCTGTGGATGTGGCTCTGTGGGATATCAAAGGCAAGGCTCTCAACATGCCTGTTTACAATCTGCTCGGCGGGAAGAGCCGCGAGGGCGTTTTGGTCTATGCGCATGCCAACGGAGTGGACATTGAGCAGACCGTCGACGCGGTCGCCCGGCAGATTGACTTCGGCTACCTCGCCGTCCGCGCGCAGAGCGGTATACCCGGGCTGGCATCGACCTACGGAGTGCCTAAAGAAAACCAGCTCTACGAGCCAGCCGAAAAGGGCCTGCCTTCGGAGAGTGTATGGTCGACAGAAAAATATCTGCGGCACATTCCGAGACTATTCGCAAAGCTGCGCGACCGATGCGGCGACGATGTGCATCTGCTCCACGACTGCCATCATCGGCTGACACCCATTGAAGCTGCGCGTCTCGGCAAGGATCTCGAACCGCACCGGCTGTTCTGGCTTGAAGACCCTGTCCCTGCTGAACTGCAGGAAGGCTTTCGGTTGATTCGTCAGCACACTACGACGCCGATCGCCACCGGTGAGGTGCTGAATACCATTTGGGACGCGCAGGAACTCATCCGCAATCAGTGGATCGATTACATCCGCATGAGCATTGTGCACGCAGGCGGCTTCACTCATTTAAAAAAGGTCGCCGACTTCGCCGACCTCTTCCATGTCCGAACCGGGTGTCACGGAGCCACCGACCTTTCGCCTGTAACGATGGCTGCGGCGCTGCATTTCGGAATCGCGGTTCATAACTTCGGTATCCAGGAGCATATGCCGCACACTGCTGAAACCGATGCTGTTTTTCCTCATCACTATTCTTTCGATCGGGGCTATATGCACCCGGGCGATGTGCCCGGTCTCGGTGTCGATCTGGACGAAACGCTTGCGGCGAAATATCCCTACGAGCGCGCTTATCTGCCGGTGAATCGCAAGCTCGACGGCACGCTATTCGACTGGTGAGCGTTCGTTCCTGCGCTGCGCCGAAACGCTTCGTGAGGTACGATGGAAAGTTCGCTTGAGGGGAACAGCAATGATTATTGGAGTTCCGAAAGAAGTTAAAGATCACGAAAGCCGGGTGGGGATTACGCCCGCAGGGGTAAAGGAGCTCACCGAGGCCGGCCACAGAGTTCTGGTTGAAACGCATGCCGGAGAACTTTCCGCCCTCACCGATGACGAATACGAGGCCGCGGGTGCGAAGGTCGTAGAGTCGGCCCACGACGTCTGGGCCCACGCCGGCATGATCGTCAAGGTGAAGGAGCCGGTTGAAAAAGAATACGGATTCTTCCGCGACGGCCTTGTTCTTTTCACTTTTCTGCACCTTGCGCCTCTGCCGGTGCTCACGGAAAAGATGCTTGCGCAGAAGGTCACCGGGATCGCCTATGAAACTATTCGCGACCGCGCGGGCACGCTGCCTTTGCTCACGCCTATGTCAGAAGTGGCTGGGCGCATGTCTGTGCAGGTCGGGGCGGCCTATCTTGAAAAAGAGCGCGGCGGACGCGGCGTTCTTCTGGGCGGAGTGCCCGGAGTACCGCCAGCTAACGTATGCATTATCGGCGGAGGCATTGTGGGCACGAACGCGGCGAAGATCGCCGTAGGCATGGGCGCGAAAGTCACGATTGTCGATCTCAGCCTTAACCGTCTGCGCGAACTCGACGATATCTTTAACGGCAAACTCTTCACGCTCGCGTCAAACTCTTACAACGTAAGCCGCGCGGTGCATGAGGCCGACCTGGTTATTGGGGGCGTGCTTATTCCCGGCGCCGCGGCGCCGAAAATCGTGACGCGTGAGATGGTTGCAAAAATGAAAAAGGGCGCGGTCATCGTCGATGTGGCTATCGATCAGGGGGGCTGCATTGAAACCGCGCGGCCAACTACGCACAGCGATCCTTCTTACGAAGTCAACGGGGTTGTCCACTACTGCGTGACCAACATGCCGGCCGCTGTGCCGAATACGTCCACGCTGGCTCTGACCAATGCGACCTTCCCTTATGTGCTGAAGCTCGCGCAGCACGGAGCGAAAGATGCAATCCTGCGCGATGACGGCATTCGCGACGGAGTGAACACCTTTGACGGAACGCTGACTTGCGAGCCGGTCGCCAGTTCGCAGAAAAGGGCCTGGAAGCCGATTCGCGAGTTGCTCGCATAGAAGAGGGCGCGGCAGGAAACCACGCCCTCTTCGTTTGCAATGGTTGTTGTTACTAGCTTACGTGCACCGAGTGCTCCAGGCGGAAGGTGAGCGTAGTTTCGGCAGGAATCACAATATCTTTCTTGCCGGTCAATCCCGCGCCTGCCGTGCCTGCGCCACCGCCTACAAGTCCACCGATAAGGGCGCCTTTGCCGCCGCCTGCCAATCCGCCAATAATTGCGCCAAGGCCCGCGCCGCCACCGACCAATCCGGCTGTGCGTTTGCCTTTGCCCCCTTCCACGCGCTCAAGCGTGCTGGAGCGAACCTGGTAAGTGGCCCCACTGGCGCGCACAGTATCCAGGCGAAGCTGGAGGACGGCGTTGCCCTTGAAGCGGCCCAGAGCTTTGGCATCCACTACGGTTCCGGATGCCCGCGCTCCGGCGCGAATCACGGTCGTGCCGTCGACGATGATTGGCGCCGCTACCGTTGCTGTAAAGGTGTCTCCGGTCTGACTGATCTTCGATCCCAGAGCCTGCTGAATCGTCACTGCTATGTGCGTGCCTGCCGGAATGACCAAGGGCGGTGGTGGCGGCGGTGGAGCGGGAGCCGCTTCAGGAGCAGGCGCCGCCGCAGTTTCCGCCGGAGCGGCGCTGGACGGAGGCGGAACAGCCGCTGTTCCCGTGGAGGGCGAAGTGGCCGGTGGGGGAGCAGCGGCAGACTGATCTGGAGGAGGAGGCGGCACGGCAGGTTGCGACGCAGTGGTCGATGCCGGGGCGTTGTTGGGCTGCTGGCTTTGCTTCTTGCATCCACCGGCAAGCAGCAGGCCTGCCAGCGCGAAAGGCAGGATGGACGTGAGAACTCGTGTCGATTTCATAACGGACACCATGATGCCATATTTGATGTGATCGCGGAAATCGCGGTCGGCGAATTTGCATTCGCGCCGCAGCCTATAATCATCGGGCAGGAGCGAAATTTTGGCGGAATCGAAGCACCGGCGCGCTACGGTTGTGATACTGGCATTAGCAACGCTCTTTCTGCTGCTGCTGTTGATCGCCCTCAACGCCTTTAAGCTCAATTTCCTGCAACCTCGCACTATCGGACAGATTCAGCTTTTCACCGCGCTCTCCGTTCTGGTGTTTCTGCTGTTCGTCATCCTGCTTCTTCTGCTGTTGCGAAACATCCTCAAGCATCTTGCCGATCAGCGCAGCCGCGCGCTCGGCTCGCGTCTGCGCTCGCGCATGTTGATCGGGGCGGTGCTAATTTCGTTTGCGCCCGCACTGTTCATGTTCCTGTTCAGCTACTGGCTGCTCAATCGCTCTATCGACCGCTGGTTTACGCAGCCGGTCTCCGAGCTGCGTGAAAATTCAACGCGCATCGCGCTGGACCTTGCGAATTACGTCAGGAGTGAATGCGCGCGCCGAGGCGGAGTCACTCGCGCGGTCGGAAAGCTTCACGCAGAATTTCCGGGAAGCAAACGCTTCGGGCATGCTGGATGAAATTCGCATGCACCGGATTACTCTTCAGGGAGGCTTTACCATCATTTATCGCGATGGGGTGCCGGTGACGCAATATCAGTTGCCGCAGCCCTCGCAGCCCGCGACCGTGCGCGGGTGGCTTGACGACGAAAACGACAGCGCGACTTCGCAGACGGAGCCGCTCGCCACCACCGTTCTTCGAACCGCACAGCGCAGCGACGAGCCCATTCTCACTATCGGCGAAACGGAGTATGTTGTGGCTGACACGGCTCTGCCTGAAGGCGGCCTGGTCGTGATCGGACTGCCGTTGCCTGCCGGTCTGAGCGCGACGGCGCAGCAGATTCGCGCAGGAGCGAACCAATACTGGGCACTTTACCGCGAACGCAGAAGCATTCGCAGCACCTATCTTTTATTGCTGTTGCTGCTTACGGCTCTGGTCTTTTTTTCGAGCAGCTGGCTTGCGCTCTATCTGTCCAAGCAGGTGACTCGCCCTGTTGAAGCGCTGGCGGACGCCATGGACGAGATTGGCGAAGGGCAATACGGCACGCGCGTTACTGTGAGCGCGACCGAGGAGCTGGGCGAGCTGGTCCGTTCCTTCAA
This sequence comes from uncultured Acidobacteriaceae bacterium, assembly GCA_963783805.1. Lineage (GTDB taxonomy): Bacteria > Acidobacteriota > Terriglobia > Terriglobales > Acidobacteriaceae > Silvibacterium. Next base: position 89,165 of record CAWAPC010000004.1, read on the forward strand.
CCACATGGCCGCCGATCTGGAGCAAAGCCGTGCGCTGGCTGAAACGTCTGCCGCCCAGCTCTCGGCCGCCAACCTTAGCCTTGAAGCGCGCCGCAAGGAGCTGGAGACGGTTCTTGAAACCATTCCCAGCAGCGTAGTCACGCTCGACCCGGATCGCTCCATTCTTCAGGCCAATCGCGCCTTCTTTCGTTTGGCGGGAACGCCTCGCGCCGACACGCTGGCCGGCGTGCCGCTCGATTCGATCTTTCCACCGGAGATCGGGGCGGAGCTGGCCTTCCTCGAACGCCGCGCGCAGCGCATGGGCATTGCCGCGACGGAGTTTGAAATGCCCAGTGCCGCCGGTCCGCTGAGCCTGACCGCCACTGTGGCGCTTCTTGATCTCGGCAACAACCGGCGCGGATCGATTCTGGTGATCGAAGACATCACCGAATTTCTGCGCGCTCAGCGCCAGGTCGCGTGGAAGCAGGTGGCGCAGCGCGTTGCGCACGAGATCAAGAATCCGCTTACGCCTATTGCGCTGTCCGCCGAGCGCATCCGGCGGCACATGGACCGCAATCTTCCGGACTCTCCGGGAATCATTCGCCGCTGCGTCGAAGTCATTCTCTCCTCGGTCGAGTCCATGCGCGGTGCTGGTGGATCAATTTGCAACACTGGCGGAGTTTCCGGCGGCGCAGCCAAAGCCAACCAACCTGAATGCCATTGTCGAAAGCGCGGTCATGCTTTTTCAGGGACGACTCGACGGCATTCGGATTGAGCAGCATCTTGCGCCCGATCTTCCGCCAGTGATGGCCGATCCACATGCCATGCAGCGCGCCCTCGCCAACCTCATCGACAATGCGGCGGAGGCCATGGAGTCCAGCCTTTTGCGCGTCCTCTCCATCGAAACCTGCATGAGTGAAAATCAGGGCATGGCCGAACTCGTGCTCTCCGATACCGGCCACGGCCTCACCGATGACATGCGCGAGCGACTGTTCCTGCCCTATGTTTCCACGAAACAGCGGGGCACCGGACTTGGACTTGCCATTGCGGCAAAAATTATTCAGGAGCACCACGGAGCGATTCGCGCGGAAAGTAATTCTCCCACCGGAGCCCGCTTCATTCTTGAGCTGCCTTTTGCAGGCAACGGTCACAAGACGGGCGTGAGCGCGGCGCAGGCAACGGAGCAGCTTCGATGAATCACATCCTCGTCGTCGATGACGAGCCCGACATTCGCGAATCTCTCGAAGGCATCCTGCGCGAAGAGGGCTATGCCGTTACCAGCACGTCCAGCGGGCTGGAGGCGATGGTTCTGCTGCGCGACACGCCGTATGATGTGCTGCTGCTCGATATCTGGCTGCCTGACCGCGATGGACTGGACGTGCTGAACGATATGCGGTCGCTGGCGATGGAAAACCGACCCGAGGTCATCGTCGTCTCCGGCCACGCGACCATCGAAACGGCGGTGAAAGCAACCAAGCTCGGCGCCTTCGATTTTCTCGAGAAGCCGCTTCTGCTCGAACGTACGCTGATCGTGGTAAAAAACGCCATCGAAGCGCGACGCCTGCGCAACGAAAACCTCGAATACAAGCGCCAGCTCACGCTCGAGACCACCGTCACCGGAGAAAGCGTTCCCGCCAAGGCATTGCGCCAGCAGATCAAGCTCATGGCGCCCACCAATGGCCGCGTTCTGATTTATGGCGAATCCGGTTCGGGCAAGGAACTGATCGCGCGCGCCATTCATGCGGAGAGTCCGCGGCGCGACCGCGTCTTTGTTGAGCTGAACTGCGCGGCGATCCCGGAAGACTTTATCGAGAGCGAGCTGTTCGGGTACCGCAACAATGCCATTCCGGGCGGGCCGCCGGAAAAGCGCGGGACTTTTGAGCGCGCCAACGGAGGGACGCTTTTCCTCGACGAGGTAGGGGACATGAGCCTTAAGACACAGGCCAAAGTTCTTCGCGCGCTCGACGAGCAGAGCTTTGTCCCGGTCGGCGCAACGCAGCCCATCAGCGTGGACGCGCGCGTTATTGCCGCGACGAACAAGAATCTGGAAGAAGAGACGGCCAAAGGAAATTTTCGCGAAGATCTTTTTTACCGGCTCAATGTGATGCCGTTCTTTGTGCCGCCGCTGCGCGAGCGCAAAGAGGATATTCGCCCGCTGACGCGCGAATTTCTGCGCATTTTTGGACGCGAATACGGACGGTCCCGCATCGAGATCGGCGACGACGCGCTCGATCTGCTGAAGCAGTATCCGTGGCCGGGCAACGTGCGTGAACTGAAAAATGTTCTGGAGCGCGTCCTTATCCTGAATCCGCAGGTCAATCGGATCGAGCGCCGCCATCTGCCTATGCTGGTCCATCGGAGGAGCAATAGGCACAGCGAGGAATTCAGCACATTGCAACAGGCACGTGAAGCCTATGAGCGCGAATACATCCTGAAGAAAATTGACGAGTGCCATGGCAACATGAGCCGGGCGGCTGAGTCACTGGGGCTCGAACGCAGCCACCTGTACCGCAAGATGCGCGCTCTCAACATCAACGTTCGCGAGTAGAGTCGTCTTCTTCTTTCGGGGCCAAGTCTTCCAGTTGACGCCGCCAGTCCAGAGACTCCACAAATCCACGTGACTCGCGCCAGTTCTCCTTCACAATTACGTGCAGTTCGAGAAAAACCCGCGTTCCCAGGAGCGATTCGATCTCCTTGCGCGCCCCGGTTCCAATTGCCTTCAGCTTGCTGCCGCCTTTGCCGATCAGGATCGCCTTCTGCCCCGAGCGCTCGCAATAAATCACGGCGGCGATGCGCGTTAGAGGCGCCTTAGATCCAGCGCGCGGCTCCTCAAAGCGCTCGATAACAACCGCCGAGGCGTAGGGGACCTCCTCGCCCGTCTCCACGAGAATGCGTTCGCGAATCAACTCGGCTACCAGAAAGCGTTCCGGCTGGTCGGTAAATTGATCCTTCGGAAAATAGCGTTCGCCTTTTGGCAGCACGTCGATGAGCTTCTCGAGCAGCCGCTCCAGGCCATCGCGCTTGCGCGCGGAAATGGGAATGACCTCGGTAAATTCGTGGAGTGCGGAAAGCTGCTGAATCAGCGGCAGCAGCTTCGCGCGTTCGATCAGGTCGATTTTATTGATGAGCAGAAACACGGGGCAATCGAGCTTCCGCAGCAATTCGAAGACAAAGGCGTCTTCGCTTGCCGCGGCGCCCTTGCCGCGATGGGTTTCAGCGCCCGGCGAGCCCGATCCGGGCAATTCCAGCCGCCGAGTCGCGTCCACAATCAACAGCACCGCGTCGCGCGTCTCCAGCGCGTCGTGTACCTCCTGCATCATGCGTTTGTCGAGCGAGGTTCCCGGCTTGTGAACGCCGGGAGTATCCACGAAAACAATCTGCGCCGCGGGATGCTTTCCTTTTACCGCCGCGACCTCAAGGATGCCATTGATGCGGGTGCGCGTGGTCTGCGGCTTCGCAGTTACGATCGCAACCTTCTCGCCCACGAGCGCATTGATCAGCGTGGATTTTCCCGCATTAGGACGCCCGATAATCGATACGAAACCCGATCGCAAATTCATACTCCTTTTTCGCCGTTCGCCGCGCGGCCTACGCGCAGCCGTTCGATGCGCCTGTCGGTCGAGGCCAGAATCTCAAAACGCATCCCATAGCGCTCAATCACTTCGCCCGCCTGCGGAATCCGTCCCGCCGCCTCGCTGACAAGCCCTGCCACTGTTGTCGCTTCGGAATCTTCGGCAGATCTGTGCTTTTATCCAGGAGCTCTTCGAGCCGCTCGACCGGCAGATTGCCCGGAACCAGCCACGAGCCATCGGCTTCGCGCGTGACTGCTTCGGCGTCGTCTGCTTCGTGCTCATCGGTGATCGAGCCCACGATTTCTTCGATTAGATCTTCGATCGTGACCAGACCAGCCACGCCGCCGTATTCGTCGATCACGATGTGCATGTGCTGCTTCGCGCGCTGCATTTCGCGCAGCAGCTCGTTGACTTTCTTCGTCTCCGGAATAAACGCAGCTGTGCGCTGAATGCTGGCCACGGTCCGCGTGCGCGCGTCGCTCGTCGCGAATCCGCAGCAGATCATGCGCAAACACGATGCCGGTGATGTGGTCGAGGGTGCCCGCATAGACCGGCACACGCGAATAGGGCTGGTTCTCCAGCATGCGGAGAAACTCCTCCAGCGTCGTCGTCCCCGGCGACCGCAAACATCTCCGGACGCGGAGTCATTACCTCGCGCACGACCTTGTCGCCAAACTCGACTGCCGACCGCACCAGCTCGCGGTCGCTCTCCTCCAGAATGCCTTCTTCTTCGCCGGCCTCGATCAGGGCGTCGACTGCTTCGAGCGTTGTCTCGTCCTGCGTGCGCAGCGGAGACTCGGCCAGCGCGGCGATCGACAGCAGAAAGCCGAGGAAGAGCGTCACCGGGGGTCATCGAGGTAAAACAGCACGCGCAGCACGCCGCGCAGCCGCACGATCCACATCCCGCGCGTGCGCGTGAAAAACACGAAGGGCAGAAGCTGGTTGAAGAGCACAATCACCAGCACCACGCCCAGGACCGCCTGCGCGATCTCCGCCGCTGTGGGGCGGTCGGCAATCGTGCTGCGATAGAAGAGCATCATCCGAACAGCAGCGTGACGCAGGCCAGCGAGAGCTGCGTCAGAATCGCCGCCGAAAGCCGGATATGCTCGCGGCTCAGGCCCGAGCCGAGGCTCGACGCGTCTGCTCCCATGCGTCGATATTTTCCTCAAACTCGCGCGCCAGGAACTTGCCCATCTCGGAGTAAAGCCGGTCGACATAGGAGGCCAGCGTGTAAGCACCGTCAGCAACACATAAGGATCACCACTGCGCGGCAATCTTCATGGCCTTCGGCCTCGTTTCGTGCGGCGTCGGCGTGAGGCGCGCGCGATCAATCCCTGTCGCCAGTCCCAGTTTTTTTCGCAGCAGATTTTCCTTGCGCGCCATCTCGCCCGAGTCTGTCTCATGATCGAAGCCCGCGAGATGTAGAGCTCCGTGCAGCAGGAGCACGCGGAGCTCGAGGTTCAGCGAGTGGCCACGCCGGTCCGCCTCGCGGGCCGCGGTTTCTACTGAGATGGCCAGATCGCCGGCAGCGCGCGCTCGTCCGAATGCTTTCGCCCGCCGGAAAGGACAAAACATCGGTTGCCTTGTCCTTCCTGCGAAACTCGCGGTTGAGCCGCCGAATCTCCGCGTCGCCGGTAAGCAGAACGGAAACCGAACCCTTCAGCTTGGCCGCGGCCACGGCATCGGCGAGGAACTTCTCGAGCCCGCGCCTGGTAAAGGCGGAGCGGCTGAATTGTGCGCGGATGGAGGGTTCAATCAAAACCATGGCGGCACGAAAACTATTACGACGGGCAAAAGCAAAGGAGGGCGCAAGGCCCTCCTTTCAATCGTATAGCAAGGACTGACCGTCCAGGCCCAGGCTTCGCGTGACCACTCTGGCCGGTCGCGCGATCTTCATGTCCATGGTGCAGCGAAGTGGAGAAAACTGCACTTGCTGCGTCGAGATGCCCAAACCTTCTCCAGTTCCAGCTGTTTTACTGTGGTTTCGGCACGGTTCGCTTGCCCTCATCGCCAAGGCTGCAGAGGCAGCTCCGGCTGCGACCGTCCGAAGTTGTCGTAGGCCTGGACAATCCGCTGCACCAGCTGATGCCGGACCACGTCGCCGCTTTCGAAATGGATGAATCCGATCCCGTCCACTCCCTCAAGCACCGCTTTGGCCTCAATCAGGCCCGGACTTGCGCGGATTGGGCAGATCGATCTGCGTAATGTCGCCGGTGATAACGGCTTTTGCGTTGTTGCCCAGACGGGTCAGAAACATCTTCATCTGCTCGCTGGTGGTGTTCTGCGCCTCGTCCATGATTACGAAGGCGTCATTGAGCGTGCGTCCGCGCATAAAGGCTAGAGGCGCAATCTCAATGACGTTCTTTTCGAGCATCTTGTCGACGCGCTCCGGCTCGAGCAGATCGTAGAGCGCGTCATATAAAGGACGCAGATACGGATCGACCTTCTCCTGCAGGCTGCCGGGCAGAAAGCCCAGCCGCTCGCCCGCTTCGACCGCCGGACGAACGAGAACGATCCGGCTGACCTTTTTGGCCAGCAAAGCCGCCGCCGCCATGGCCACGGCGAGATAGGTCTTTCCGGTGCCCGCCGGACCGATACCGAACACCATGTCCATGGTTTCAATCGCTTCAACGTAGCGCCGCTGGTTGAGCGAGCGCGGCTGCACCATGCGCTTGATGCCGGTCGAACGCTGTTTGCCGGTCTCGGCCAGGGTGCGCAGCGAAACCGCCGGATCGGACACGACCAGGCGCAGCATTCCGTTCAGCTCGCCGTTGTGCAGGTTTACTCCCGCTCGTCGCAGCGCCTCATAGTCGCCGAAGATGCGTTGCACGCGCGCAATGCTCTCCTCGGAGCCTTCCACCACCACAGCGTCCTGTTTCATATCGATGCGCACATGGAGCATGTCTTCCATGAGTCTCAGGTTTTCATCGCGAGTCCCGAAGAGGGGCTCAAGATTCGGCGTGATGTCCAGCGCTTTTGTGCTCAAGCTAGGGAAATACCTCCGTGACACCTTGGAAGGAGTCACCTGTTTTGGATGCAGAATGGTAGGTTGAAGTAGCAGATTGAATCCGCAGGCTGGTTGCCGGGCGGCAGATTGGACGCCCATTGAAGCACGAGTTGAGGTTGGCCCAGACTTCTCTCGTGGGTGCGCTCCCCGGAACTGCAATCAAGGTAACGATGCGCTCAGAGTAGCCCCAGTCTTCTACGGCGTCAATGCCTATTCTGTGAAAATCAACGCAAGCCAGTATCGATGCGGAAACCTGTCACCGAACTCCTCGATGAGGCGACGCCGTCAGCTCTTCAGCTTGCCTCAGGCCGGAAATGGGCCTTTGCGTTCGAGCGCGGCGTTGTCCCAGTTTGCGGAGGCGGCGCGATAGACGCTGTCCATGAATTCGAGGATGGCTGCGGATGGCGAGGCGGATTGGCGCACATCGTCGTAGTTCAGGAAGAACTCCTTGCGCTCATTGCTGTAGAAAGCGGACGGGGGGCGTACGACAGACTGACTGAGTTCTGCCGGTTCAGGCGCGGCATAGGCGTAATAGGCGGGCTGGCCGTACCCTCCATTGCCGGGCCAGAAGCCGAAGCTGATGACCTCGTGGGAGTAGGCCTCGCGCGTGATCAGATCGGCGCCGGGCCGATGCGGAGCCCGGCGGCCGGAGAATCGCGTAACGGCCAGATCGAAGCTGCCCCAGAAAAAGTGGACGGGACTCGCCTTGCCCAGCCAGTTGGTCTGGAACTGTTTGAATACCTCAGCCGACTTCATCAGGATGCGCCAGAAGCGATGCGCGGCGTCGGGATCGTAGGAGGCATGAACCGTGTCCTCGGCGAAGGGGATGGGATTGGGGACCTCATCGGGGATCGCGTGAATCTGGACGTGAATGCCGAGCTGGGCGAGCGCGCCCATGTACCCGCGATAAAACTCGGCGACCGATTGCGGGCGCAAGGGGAGAACCTTGACCGGCCCGGAGCTGAGACGGATGACAAGCCGGTGGTCGATGAAATCGAACTCCACGTCGAAGCACTCGCCGCTCCCCGGAACCGGAGACCATGGAATCGCGGAGGTGGTAAGCCCACGCGGCGTGACATAGAAAGTCACGTGCCACCAGTGATTCAGTGGAGCGGCGAGTGCGAGCCGCGTGTGCCCGACAATCTGGGTCCACATGTGCAGGGTGTCGGCTGTGTCCTTCCACTCATCCCAGGGTAAGCCGGGCCATAGCGGATCGGAATTCGTGGATGCATGCAACACCGTCACCTCCGTCTTTTATCCTACCGGGAAGCGGCTTTGAGAGGCCTCCCGGAGTAGCCTGCTTACGCTCTCACAAACTGAACATCCAACGTGATGGTAATTTCGTCGCCGAGAAGAACGCCACCCGTCTCCAGCGGGGAATTCCAGACCAGCCCGAAGTCCTTGCGATTGATCTTTGTAACTGCCGACAAGCCGATGCGCGTGTTGCCCCACGGATCCTTTGCGGCCGCGCTCGGCCCCTCAACAGAGAGGGTTACGCTCTTCGTCACTCCGTGAATGGTGAGGTCGCCCTGGATGGTCAGTTCGCCTTCGCCTTTGCGGGCGACGGATTTGGACTGGAATGTAAGGGTGGGAAACTTCTCTACATCGAAAAACTCTGCACTTTTCAGATGCCCGTCGCGCTGCGGATCGCGGGTGTTGACGGAGGTAGCGTCGATGGTGGCCTCGACGCGGGATTTGGTTATATCGCTCTCGTTGAGGGTCAGAACGCCAGCGACGCCGGTGAACTGGCCCTTTACGTTGGAAATCATCATGTGTTTCACCTTGAACTCGGCGACAGAGTGAACCGGGTCGATGTTCCAGGTAGTGGTTGCGGGTTGCGATTGCGTGTTCATGAGCAGTTCTCCTTTGGGAGGGTTGAATTTTTCGTGCGGAAGCTTGTTACAACAACTAAATTGGGAAAGAATATCAGGTCAATCGGGCGCGGCTTTCGCGCATGAGGTCCGCGAGTGCTTTCAGGCGCTCTTTGCTCAGATGGCTCAACTGGCGGCGATGGGTTTCCTGCACGGGGGTATCGAGCCGGGCGAGGAGTTCCAGCCCCCCCGGGGTGATGCGGGTGAGCACCGTTCTGCGGTCCTTGTTCTCTCGACACCGCGAAACGAGAGCGCGCTTTTCCATTCGATCAAGCAGCCGGGTGATGTCGGGGTCCCGCGTGATCATCCGATTGCCGATCTCTCCGCAGGTCAGCCCTTCGGGCGCACCGCGCAGGATCCGGAGAACGTTGTACTGGTTGGGCGAGAGGTCCTCGGCCTTGATCACCTGCGCCAAACGTCGCGAGAGCATATCGGTGGTGCGCAACAGCTCGATAAACGCCGCTTCCTCGGGACAGCTGCCTGGGCGGAATCGGCTTTCGGATTGCGGGTATTGCTTCATCTGTCATAACGATAGTCGTTATAACGAATAATGTCAAGAGGCTTATATCCGTGGATTGCGGGCGAATCTAGAACGAGATGGGATGTGGTTCGACAGCTGCGAAGAAGTCCAGCCGCTTAAAAAATCTGAGCCTCCAGAGAGTCCGAAGCTCCCCCTCAATCTGTTGCCGGAGAAGCCAATAGCTAAAAATCTCTGGCTCGTAGTCGTAAAAAGTTCCAGCGCTCAGGATGTCTTCAGGAATTGGCTCCCTGAGAACGTCTGCCAAGATTCTGGCTTCGCCAATGATGGATTCGATCTCATGGTGGCGCGACAGGCCACGAACGATCTTCTTTACTATCCGAAGCACGCGCTCGTCCGATGCAGGGTAAATTTTCAAGCGCTCTTGACCCGCAACTGTGACAGTCTCCGTCCGTTCAAGCAGTTCCAATACTCGCCTGCGACCATCCCTTTCATCAAGGCTGGGAACCACTTTCGCCTGCCATAATTCCCTGACTGAATCGTTCGCCGGACCGGCAACCAAAACCACATTCCGAAAATGCGCCTCGTCGTCAGACCATCCGCCATTGCATGTGGTGCAGGCCGGAACGGTGATCCTTTGAACCTGCGAACCCCGCAGTGAATCCGGATAGAAGGAACGGGGAAGAACATGGTCGCGTCCGAGTTTGACCCCCGTGATCCCGCAATAGGTACATTTCCCCTTCGTTCTTCGCATGGCATTTGGTCCAATATGGATTATTGTCTGCGGACCGGCAGCACGGGAAGCGGGGACCGCAGCTCCGCTTCGTCGATCAAACCTAAGACGGTTCCTGACGGCGCGATTGAGAAGTCTACGGCCTTGCAGGCGGCAATAGCGGCGTCATCCAAGAGGATGAAGTTAGCAAACCCTGTTCCAAATCGTGATTCGAGCGTCTCGATATCGTCTGAGCCGATGGTCAGGATGCTGATTTTTGGCACCAAATCCGCAAGCCGATGACCGAGCAGCCTGGTATAGAGTGTCATCGTGTCCATAATGCCGCTTGGGTATCCGATTACGGTATAGATCATGCGTCGGCCTTCTTCGTTCCCCAACGAGCTTTAGCCGCCTTTGCTGCTACCTTTTTGCGCTGCGCCGGTGTCATGGTGACTGAGCGGCGCTTACCGCCGATCCAGCCGCCTTTGCGGCCATGTATGCCGATAGATCAGCCGGAACAGAAGGGGCAGGCTCTCGCCGAGGCTCATCGGTGGAGTGCTCTACAATCCACTTTGCGAGCTGGTTGGGATCGCGGGGACGTTTTCCCTTACCGACTGTCATGGCAACATCATCCCATAGGCAGGGATGCTAAAGCGATGTGTGGAAAAGCAAACTGACCCACTACCCGTGAATCTCTGTCATTGACCGGAGGCCTTAAATCCAATAAACTTATGGATTGCAGGGGATGTGACATTCGCTGCATCCCATTTCCCGCTAAAGAGAGCTCAAGAACAACGATGGCAAACCATGTATCCGCGCTGAAGCGCGTCCGTCAAACCGAAAGGCGTACCGCCGTTAACCGCTCCAACAAGAGCCGCGTCCGCGGCAGCCTGCGCCTGCTGCGCGAGGCCATTCAGAAGGGCGACGTGAAGGCCGCGGGCGAGCAGTACCGCGCCACCACCTCAGCGCTCGACAAGAGCGTCCAGAAGGGCATTCTGCACGCTAACACCGCTTCGCGCTACAAGAGCCGCTTGAACGCACGTGTCAAGGCGCTTGCGACCAAGTCTGCTGTATAATCCGGATACTGTCTTCATACCTGCTATGGTTCGGCAAAAGGCCGGGATTCTTCCCGGCCTTTTGCTTGGGTGAATCACTGAACGCTGCGCTTTATCCCTTGTTCATGCCCTAGAATAGCCTTTGCTCACGAACACCCAGCCACGCGCCTTCAAGAAAATTCTGATCGCTAATCGCGGGGAGATCGCTCTGCGCATTGCGCGCGCATGTCGCGAACTGGGCATTGCCTGGGTCTCGGTTTATTCTGACGCCGACCGCGCTGCGCCGCATGTGCTGGAAGCCGCCGAAGCCTATCGCCTGGGTCCTGCGCCGGCCGCCGAGTCCTACCTGCGCGGCGATCTGCTGCTTGATGTTGCCCGCCGTAGCGGAGCCGAGGCCATCCATCCCGGCTATGGTTTTCTGTCTGAAAATGCCGGCTTCGCCGAGGGGTGTGAGCAGGCGGGGATCAAGTTCATTGGGCCGCCGGCGTCGGCCATGCGCGCGCTTGGCTCGAAGACCCGAGCGCGCCAAGCCGCGGACAAGGCCGGAATGCCGCGCACGCCCGGCTCGACCAAGGGCCTGGCATCGCTTGACGAAGCGCATGCAGTCGCCGATGAGATTGGCTACCCCGTGATGCTGAAGGCTGCTGCCGGGGGCGGCGGCAAAGGCATGCGCGCCGTCAGCCGCAGGGATGACTTACGATCCGCGTTCGAGTCCGCGCAGAGCGAGGCCGAGCGCGCCTTCGGGTCGGGCGAGGTGTACTTGGAGAAGCTCATCGAGCGTCCGAGGCACGTTGAGATTCAAATTCTTGCCGACGAGCACGGCCATTGTCTCTATCTCGGGGAACGCGAGTGCTCGGTGCAGCGACGCCATCAAAAGGTGATCGAAGAAGCGCCCTCGGCAGTTGTCAGCGCCGATTTGCGCCGCACTATGGGCGAGACCGCGGTGCGCCTTGCGCAATCCGCGGGATACACGAATGCGGGAACGGTTGAGTTCCTGCTGGACGATCAGGAGAATTTCTATTTTCTCGAAGTGAACACGCGACTGCAGGTTGAGCATCCGGTCACAGAGCTTGTAACCGGGCTCGACCTGGTGCATTTGCAGATTCGGATTGCGCAGGGCGAGCCGCTGCCGCTTGCGCAGAAGGACATTCGTCTGCGGGGACATGCCATCGAGTGCCGCATCTACGCCGAAGACCCCGACAATGGGTTCTTCCCGTCGCCGGGAAAGATTACGCGGCTGCTTCAGCCGGGGGGTCCCGGTATTCGCGAAGACTCGGGGATCTACGAAGGCTGGACGGTGCCGATGGACTACGATCCGATGCTCTCGAAGCTGGTCGCGTATGCGCCGACGCGCGAGGCGGCCATCGCACGCATGCTGCGCGCGCTTGACGAGTATGTTATCGGCGGCATTCGCACCAATTTGAGTTTATTTCGTCGCATCCTCAATGACACGGATTTCAAGGCTGCGCGCATCGACACCGGCTATCTCGATCGGCTGCTCGCGCAAACCGTAGCAGAGCCTGCAGCGGATCACGAAGAAGAACGCGCAAAAATAGCGGCCATCGCCGCGGCCATCTTTGAAAGCCAGCGTGCAACCATAGCTGCCCCCGCGACGCAGACGGTCAGCGCGTGGAAGCGAGCTGGGCGCGAGGAGGGCCTGCGATGAAATTTGAAATCGAGATCGCTGGCAAAATTCGCATATTGGATTACACGCCGAGGGAGGCCACGATTACGCTGGACGGCGTGCCGGTGGCGATCGAGGCACATCTGCTGCGTCCGGGGGTGTTGTCGCTCATCGTGGAGGGGCGGGCGTGGCGCGTTGTTCTGGAAGATGACGCGAATGAGCCTGCCGTGCATGTCGCCGGAGAGCGAATCGCTTACCGGATCGACGATCCGCGCTCGCTCAAAGCGCGCCGCGCCCACTCGGCCGGAGCCGACGGCCCTAAAGCCATCAAGGCATCCATGCCGGGACGAGTGGTGCGCGTGCTTGCCCGGCGCGGCGAAGCTGTTGAAGCACAGCAGGGAATTGTGGTGATCGAAGCAATGAAGATGCAGAATGAGATGAAGTCGCCCAAAGCCGGGAAGGTGGCCGAACTGCGCGTCTCCACCGGAGACACCGTAGCGGCGGGGGATGTTCTCGCTGTAATCGAGTAAGGATATTTTGCGCCGGTCGTGACTTCGCAACATTTTGGAGAGATATTCGAGATATGAGTGCAGAGACTTTTGTGCTGACAGGTACACATGTTCGCCTTGAACCGCTTGACTATCGGCACATCGATGGCCTGGTTGCCGCATCGGCAGTGGACCCCTCGCTTTACCAGTGGAGCCCGGTGCCGCAGGGCAAAGTTGAAGCCATCCGCTACGTCGATACAGCCCTGGCGTGGCGGGACGCAGGAACGGCGGTACCGTTTGCGACTGTTCGACTGGCGGACGGCGCCATTGTCGGCTCTACCCGCTTTTGGAATCTGGAGCGATGGGCGTGGCCGCAGGGCCATCCACGGCATGGACAGCCGGTCGTCGACGGTTGCGAGATCGGCTACTCGTGGCTGACGCCCTCGGCGCTCCGGACTGCAATCAACACGGAGGCGAAGCTGCTCATGCTGGCGCATGCGTTTGAAAACTGGCAAGCGCTTCGTGTGTGCCTTCATACAGACGCGCGGAACAAGCGCTCCAGTGCCGCAATCCAGCGCATTGGCGGAAAGCTTGAAGGAACCTTGCGCGCCCACAGAATGGCTGCGGACTTCATCGCTCGCGATTCTATGCGGTTTTCGATTATTGCGGCGGAGTGGCCTGATCTGAAGAGGCGTCTCACCGAGCGTCTGAATCGGGCGTAGCGATCTTTCGCGGCTGCGGCAGGATTTTTAGGAGCCTGCGCAGCCGTCCTACTCGATGATTACCCTGACTCCATCGCGCCAGCTTCGGTAAGCTGCGTCGAGAACGAGCTGGTTGTGCAATCCGTCCAACGCGGGAGCGAGATATTCTCCGCGGCCTTCGATCCATCCTGAGAATCCGTCGAGCATGCGGCTGTAGGCGCCCGCGTTGGAGATGGTTTCTTTAGCCACAACCTCGGGACCGCGCCGGTGTACCAGCTCAACTGGGAAGTCGACGGTAAGGCCGTTCTCGCACAGGATGACGCCTTTCTCTCCGGTGACTTCCACCAGCGTCCGGTAGGAGGCGCGCGTAGTTACCGTCACCGAACCCATTGCTCCAGACGCGAAATCCAGCCCCATCACGGCATGCGACTCGACCGCGCCCGAAGCTGCGTCAGTATGCGCGAGCGTATTCACGGCGATTACCCTGGTGGCTGCATCCGCCCCGAGCACATAGCGCAGTGCGTCGACGCAATGAATGCCTACGTCGCCGATCGGGCCGCCCAGTGCGAGCGATGGATCGTAAATCCACGCGCGCGGGCTGCCCTCCGCCGGATATGCAAATTGCGCCTGTGCCAGCACGGGCTTACCGATGCGTCCTTCGGCAATCCACTCGCGCATGCGTGCCAGGCTGTGGTTGTAGCGCATGTTCTGCGCCACTCCCAGCTTCACTCCGGCTTGCTCGGCTGCCGCGAGCATCTGTTCGACCTGGTTGGCGTTCATCGCCATCGGTTTTTCGCAAAGTACGTGCTTGTGATGCCGGGCGGCCATCAGAACATGTTCGAGATGGAGCGCGTCGGGCGAGACTACAAATATCGCGTCGATCTCGGGCGACGCGCAGAGCGCCTCCGGGGTGGGAAAGATGTGAGGGATGGAATATTCGCGCGCGTTCGCTTTAGCTTTCTCAGCGTCACGCCGCCACAGTCCGACGAGCTTTGCGTCAGATGCTCCGGCAAAGCCGGGCATCAGCCGCCGTACAGCATGATGGCCGAAGCCGAGAATTCCAAACCGGGCCATATGTTTTACTGAGCGCCGTTCCTGAAGATCTGTTCTGCGTAGTAGTTCACGACCCGCGCCTGGTCCTGCAGCATTTCGATGTAGGCGTTCTGCAAAAGCTGGGAGCGGGCGTCGCGCAATTGCTTGCGAATGGCCTGCTGGACGCGGGGATCGTTGAGATCGCGCTGCCCTGCGGCTTCTTTATCCACCAGCTTGTAGATCGCGTAGCCGACCTGCTTCTTGCCGGCAGGGGTGCTCTCGTAAAGCGGCAAAACGTCGGTTACCTGGCCTGGACTCAGCTTGCTGAGTGCTGCGAAGACCTCGGGTTCGGCCTTCAATTGCGATTCGTTGGCGAAACCCATGTCGCCGCCGCTCTGCGCGTTGCTTGGATTTTCGGAGAAGTTTGCCGCCAGCATTCCGAAGTCTTCGCCGCTCGCGATGCGGTTGCGCAGCATCTGGATCTTTCTTTTGGCCTCGGCGTCGTTTGTCGCTTTGCTGTTCTGCAGGTTCCCGGCCTGCTGCGCCGGAGCCGGAATTGAAGTCACAACGATTTGGGCGATGTGATATTGCGGCTCGATCAAGTTGAAATCCGCCTTGTGCGCGTTGTAGTAGCTGGAAATATCGGCGTCGGTGATGTTGATCTTGGAATTGATCTCTTTATTGAAGAGCTTCTCCTCGGTCTTGTTGCGCCGAAGTTCCTGTTTCAGCTTGTCGAGCGTCATGTGCTGCTGGTCGAGGTATTTGTTGAACTCTTCCTGCGTGTAGGGAGCCTTGACCTCGTCCAGCTTGCTCTGCACTTCTTCGTCGTTTGCTGTCAGGTTCAACTTGGCGGCGCGCTGCATGAGAATTTCGTGATCGATGAGATCGTGGACGATGTTCAGCCTCACAATGTCTGCCCGTTCCTGCGAGGGCTGCTGCTGATGCGCGTCGCCAAGGTTTTCCTGGTAAGCGACCTCCATGTCGGTGCGGAGAATGGGTTTGCCGTTCACCGTCGCTACCACATCCGGACTATGGGGGTGCTGGCAGCCCATCACCGCTCCGCAGAAAACAGCGGCCAGCGCGCCTGCCGACAAGCAGCTTAAGAGTTTCGATTTACGCAGGGAATTCAAGGGGGAAGGGTCAGGCGCAGCGTTCAATGTGAATTGCAAACAAATATCTCCTTGAGGAAGCCGCGCACAGCGGTACAGTCCTCGTCCCTCCAAGGCCAGGGGAAGGCTTGTGCTCCATTCCCGCAGCGGACAGGCTTCTACAGGATAATGCAAACTGGCCCGCATTGCGGGGATATAGATCGATTACTGCTTTGCGGCCGGGGTTTTCGCCGCCTGACCTGGCGCTTCCGCAGCCGGTTTCGCAGGCTGATTGTTTGGATTCGACGGCGGCGTAATTCCCTCCGACACCAGCGCGCGATCAATCGCCGTCCACAGCACATCTTCCGGCAGGGCACCTGGAATCGACTCGCCATTTACGTATAGAGTGGGCGTCTGCTCGATGCCGAGTTTGTCGGCGAGCTTCATCTCTTCGCGAACTCCGCTCTCGTCCTGCTTCGCGACGCAGGCACTCAGCTTCGCCGCGTCCAGCTTGTCTTTTACACCCTGCTGGAAGGCCAACGTGTCGAGTACCGCATTGGATTTCTTCGCATCGCGGTCGGGTCCGGTTACGTCGTCGCCGTGCGTGTGCACATAGTCCACGTAACTCCAGTAAGCCGTGCCGCTCTGCGCCGCGAGGCAGTTGGCGTCGACCGCAGCGTGCATTGCCCAGGGATGGAGCTCTTCAAGCGGCATATCGCGATAGACGATCTTGATGAGTCCTTTGTAGTGGTCGAGCGTGTCTGGAAACAGCTCCGAGTGCAGCTTCGCGCAGTATGGGCACTCCAGGTCGTCAAAGTTCACCAGCGTGACTTTTGCCTTGGGATTTCCGCGCACCGGCCGGTCACCGGCGGGGACAAGATTGGCGGCGTCGCTGCTGATATCCCAGCGTGCAATCCGCTCGAGTGTCTTGTTGTCGTCGGAGATCAGAAAGTTGAGCTTCTGCGAGTGCTCGGGATGGCCGGCCAGATCGAAGGTGACCAGTAGGTTGTCGAATCCCGGAGTCTGACTCGGGGTGCGGGGACCTATGTGGATGACGTATTCGGGGGGAATATCCAGCTTCGCGCGGAGCGTGACTTCGACATTGCGGCTGATTTGCTGGTCGAGAGGTTTTGCCAGAGCGTTTCCGACGGAAGAAGTTTGGGCCCTACATCCTGTAGCGGCAAACGCCACCATCAACACCAGGGAGGATCCCAGGGAGATTCGCATACCAAACAAAAGAGCCACCTTTCGGATAGATTGATTATCGCAGAAGTGCAACGGGATGCCATTCGTGATTAGGGATCAGGCGTTCGCCGTCAGGGCGTACCGGCTCCCGAAGCAACAATGACTAAAGCCTAATGGTTGTTTCTCTAGTACGGCAACATCCCAGTAATGACCCGCTCCGCGCGCTTCAGGCTACCGGCGGCTCCTACCCCGGCCAGCGTAAAGCTATAGAGTTTTTCCGTGTCGTCGCGCACGCTGCCCAGCGAGTAGTGCCGCAACTCGAAGCTGAGTCCGCAGCAGTTCCAGTTGTAGCTGGCCTGCACGCCGTAATACTGCCACGTGTCCAGTGTGAAGTCATAGCCTGAGCTCACGCCTGCGCTCAGACCCAGCTTGGCTGGAGATCCATAAATCGCAGAAAAGCGCAGCTGGTTGAAATCGGTCAGAGGAGGCGCCGCGGCTGTGGGGGTTGGCGCCGAAGGTAACTCGCCCGGAGTGGGGGACGTGATCGTATGCAGATGCGCATCGCTCAGCGTGAAGGTGTAATCGCCCTTGTGATATCCGGCGAAGAGATTGCTCGAATCTAGCCGTCCGGTCTTCGGATCGTAATCGATGTCCCACTCGAGATCGGTGTTGGAGGATGTCCGCCAGTGTAGCCGCGAGATCACCGGCGAGTAGTAGCGAGGATATTTGAGAAAAGCCACACCGCTCAGGTTGAGCGTGGTCTCCAGAACATTGCGCGCGCCGGGTGTAACGGCTCTGCCGAAATCGGGCTCGAAGAAGTATTTCTGCGCGACCTGCCAGCTCAGCCAGTCGACGGTTTGCCCGCCGCAAAAATCGTCCGGCCCGAGCGCTTCGTCTCCCTTGCAGGGATGCAGCTTGAGGTGCCGCAGGAATAGCCGCTGTGTGAGGGAATATTCAACTTCATTGGTATCGCTTGCCACGTCTATATCGTCAAAACGCAGTACTGAGTTGAAATTGTCAATGCCCTTCACATAGCGGTATCGAACCGCAGGTTCAATCGCGTGGCGCAGTTCGCCGCCCAGCAGGTGTTCGAGCCAGGGAGCGGTAAAATCGCGCTGCAGAGCCGGAGGACGCAGATCGACGCCGGCCTCAAAGTCCTTTCGGTTCAGCGAAGCGTCGCGCTGGCTGGGAAGCTCGCCCAGTGGCTGCGGGATTCTGGCTCTTTCCGTAGAAGGTGTCGCGCACAGCGACGATCGGACGCAGCGTCCAGCCGTCGAAATGCACGGGCAGCGCAAGGTGCGGCTGGATATCCAGCCGCGGCACGAGGTTTGAGGTTTCAAAGCCGGGCTCCGAGCGCGAAAGCCCGGCGCCGGTTGCGTTCACGCCCCACATCAGCGGCGTGCCTTGCAGAGGTTGATCCACGCCTTCGAACTGCACCGTAGGCAGATGCAGAATCGTGATTTCCTCTTCACCCGTCGCCGAACTGGCGTTGCTTTCGAAGCTTTGGTAGCGGTTGAAGGTAATGCCTTCCGCGAGGCCATTGTGCGCGTGGGATAGAAACAGCTGCGAGTTTACCTCGGAGTTGATGGCGAGGGCGTAATTCTCTTCAAACGCCTGCCGGTAGGCATAGGAGCTGAGGTATTCAATGTCGGCTACTGTGCGCGTCTCAGGCGAAAAGTCGTGCCGGCCGTCGGCCAGAAAATCCACGCCGCCCTGGTTCTCGGAGCCCGGCAGCCGGTCCAGCAGGCTATGGACCTTTACCGTAGCAAAGTCGAGCCCGCGACCTTTGTATCGGAACATCCCCAGCGGTGCGAAGCCCCGCTTCGAGAAATACTCCGAGCCCAGCAGGAAATCGGCACTGCGACCCAGCGTGAAATAAACCTCTTCGCCAAGAATCAGGCCCTTGGTGCGTGTCATCGCCGAAAACCGGAATCAGAAAGCCCGACTCCCGCTGCGCGCCGTCTACCGGATGCGTCACATACGGCAGATAAAAGACAGGGACTCTATGTAGTACCGGTAGACCTCTGAGTTCGAACAGGCTGTTTTTGCCGGTCGCTTTTCCGCTGGCGAGAAAGAAATCTTTGGCGGCCAGTTGCCAGTCCGGGTTGGGCAAAGCGCACGACGTCACCGCGCCGTCGATCACATGATATTGCTTAGGCCCGGTCTGAATCAGCTCGCGGGCGGTTACGGCGAAGGGGCTGGTGGAGTTCAGGATTTTTTGGTTGAGCTTCAGCCGCTGGCCCTCGAGCGTTCCTGCCACGTCATAAAAGTGACCGGTGTGCGCGTCCAGGTTCATGGTTCCGTGCGAAGCGAGGAAGTGCGCGTCGTCCGGGCCGCCGTCCAGGTGCAGATGGCCTTCGGCCACTACCTCCGAAGTGGCCTGGTTGTAGGTGGCCCGGTCGGACTGGATCACATAGTCCCGGTAGTGGATTACCACTTGGCCGACAAGCGTGTAGAGATTGGCCGTCGGAGTTTTCACGTAGCTCTGCGTCTCCGCCTCGATCTTTACCGGAACGCCGGTCGGCGGGGGAGGAACTACGTGCGCCACAGGGATGGAATCGGCTGGCGCGGGCTCATCTGGGGCGTCGGAATTTTGCGCGGGGCCGGAAGTCTGCGCACTGCTCAACTCAGCAGGAGTCACAGGGGGAAACTGCCTCGTTACTGCCTGGGACCAAAGCTGCAGATGACACAGCACGAGCAGCGTGGTAAACAAAAAAGTACGGGCTCTCATCGCGAGGGGCAACCTAAGAATAGCAAAGCACCGCTTCCTGGTTCCGATCCGGCGAAAGCACGCTGCTCTGGCTCGACAAACCGTTTCTCTCACCCGTATTGGAGTTGGAATACGTGTATAGACGCGTGTGCATCGATGAGAGTCTCCGCGGCCTCGTCTTCCTGTCCACAGTTATTAACCAAAACGCGGATGCGCTTTTTCCCGGAAGCATTTCGGGTGCGCCTCCCGCAGGAAATGAGGATCTCCGTTGAGCACTTCGCCTCAAACTGCTGAATTTGCCGCAATAGCTGAAACCGAGCCTGCCTGGAAGAAGGAAGTCAATGCCCGGCTCAGCGCACATCGAAACCGCCGGGGCGCATCTGGTGCGCAGCAGCCGGTATTCCCGGGCATGGAGGCCGTCGCAGCGCCTGCCGCACGCGCGGCTCGTGTGGCGGCGCGCGTAGCCGAGCGCTATGCCAAGGTCCCCACCTACAGTGAAGTGCTCGCTGCCGAAGCCGCCAACGCGGCACGCGCAGCGGAGGCCGCAGCCCGCGCCGCGCACGAGGCGCATCAGGCTGCGCAGGCGGTCACCGACGTTCTACGGGCCGGACTCGATATAGACCAGGGCGCCGCCGCTGACTCGCGTGCAGTCCGGCGCATTGAGATGGCACGTCAGCCTGACGCCATTCCGGAACCGGTGCACTATCACGTAGATCCCGCGTCGCTGCCGTCCGCGCGCGGCAACCAGTCGTCCCGGAACCAGCAGGCGCAGTCGGCGACCCGCTCCGCGGTTGATCCTTATCCTCACATCGTCGATCCCTTTGAGGACGCGCTTATAGCCCCTGCGCAGCCTCTGGCCGCCCGCGTGCTTGAGTTTCCGCGCGAGCTGGTGGCAGCGCGGAAGGCCCGTCCCCGTTTTGCCGAAGGCCCTCTGCGCGACCCCGGCGCGGCGCCGGAGAAGACACAACTTCGCATCTTCGAGGTCGAACCGGAAGCGATTTCGCATCAGCCGCTTGCGCATTCGCTGGCACCCTTGTCAGACTCTGCATCGGACGAGACCCCGCTAGTGCCCGGGTGGAGTTCCATTCGTCTTGACGCTCTCCCCCGCAACATCGATGCGGAGATGTCCGCCGCATCAGAAAGGGCCGACGAATCCATGCAATCCATACACAGCCGGGCGCATAGCCCAACCGCGCCTTTGTCGTCGCGCGCCTCCCGCCAAGGCGGCGCTTCCGCCAGGGCGCATAAACGGACTTCAGCTCAGTCCCGTTCTCTGTTGGCCGATATGCTTCCGCTGCACGTCGCGCCTATCGGAGACCGCCTGATGGCCGCCGTCGTGGACACGGCGCTCGTCATGTTCGCTTTTCTGATCTTTGTGCTGGTCTTTGTGGCATGTACCGCGCATCCGCCCACGGGGAAACCCGCAATGGTGGCGGCGGCAGTGGCGCTGGCCGGATTTTTCGCGCTCTACCAGTGGCTCTTCTTCACTTATGCGCATGGCACGCCGGGCATGCACTACGCCAAAATCGCCCTCTGCACTTTCGAGGACGAAAACCCTGCCCGCAAAACCCTTCAGCAGCGAATCGGGGCTTTCTTCCTCGCAGGACTACCTTTGGGGCTCGGGTTCCTGTGGGCGCTGTTGGATGACGATCGCCTTGGCTGGCACGACCGCATGACGCGCACGTACCAGCGGAGCTACAGGTAAGGCGGCTAAGAGGGTGGCTAGAGTCCGGTCGGCTAAGGCGCGGTCAGCTAAAGTCCGGCTCGGTGGGCGGCGTTCCGTTCGCTTGAGTTGCGGTTCACCTTGAAGATTGCCTGAAATCCGTATTGGCAAGTCCAGACGCTCGCTGCCTCGCTGCCCGCTTCTTAGCTGCCTCTGGAACCATTCGCAATCCGTCTGCGTATAGCCATTTACCCGCCAAGCCCTGTACGCCGACTGGTAAACTCGGCGTACAGGGCCGGAAACGTCAATGGAATTCAAAGAAGCGGTCAGAGTCGCGCTCCAGTCTCTTTGGGCCAACAAGCTACGCTCCGTGCTTACGCTGCTCGGAGTGGTCATCGGCGTTTCGTCTGTCATCGCTGTCATCACCCTCACCAACGGAGTGAACAAGTACGTTGCCACCAAGGTCTATGGCTACGGAGCCGATGTTTTCACCCTAAGCAAAGAGTCGCCCGTTATCTTCAGCTACGAGCAGTGGCAGAAATTCCAAAAGCGCAAGAAGATCGATCTGGCGGATTATTACGCTATCCAGGATGAGTGCAAGAGCTGCGTCAGCGTAGGCGCGCTGCTCAACACCGCCGGCAAGATCGTCTACGGCAACCACTCAAGTAACAACACCGACATTCGCGGCTGGACATGGGGTATGCCGGCGATCTCCAATCTCAATATCGCGCTTGGCCGCAGTTTTGTCGCGGCCGACCAGCAGTACGGTTCACGCGTCGCCATCGTCGGGTATGACATTGTGGACAACCTTATGCCGCGCACCAACCCACTCGGCAAGGAGATTCGTGTCGACGGCGAGCCTTACACCGTTATCGGAGTAGGCGAGCGCCAGGGAACCACACTCGGCCAGAGCCAGGACAACTACGTCGCCGTTCCCATCACTTCCTACCAGCACACTTATGGAACCAACGACAGCGTGGTCATCTACGTGAAGGCCGGCGGCGTGGGCGAGCGGCTTGATCGCGCCTCCGACGAGGCTACCGTCATCCTGCGCTCGCGACGGCACGACGCGGTCGGCCAGCCAAACAGCTTTGAGCTGTCCACCAACCAGACCTTCGTTGGACTGTGGAAGAGCATCAGTTCGACATTTTTGTTCGTGGTCATCGGCATTGCCTCAATTTCGCTCATCGTGGGCGGCATCGTCATCATGAACATCATGCTGGTCTCGGTCACTGAGCGCACGCGCGAGATCGGCGTTCGCAAGGCGCTCGGCGCACGCCGCCAGGATGTGCTTCTTCAGTTCATCATCGAGTCGGGAACCATGTCGCTGGTCGGCGGCTTCATCGGCATTTTGGTGGGCGTGGGTGTGGCCAAGCTTGTGACAGTGCTTGTCGGTTTTCCGTCGGACATCGCGCTCTGGTCGGTTCTCATGGCGCTTTTCGTATCGGCGGCCATCGGCATTTTCTTCGGCGTTTATCCGGCCCGCCAGGCAGCCCTGCTCGACCCCATTGTGGCGCTGCGGTCGGAGCTATAGGAGGTTCAGAATGAGACTCGGAAGCACCGGCGAATCCATCCGAATGGCGCTCGATACCGTGCGCACCAACAAACTCCGTTCCGGCCTCACGATTCTGGGCATCGTCATCGGCGTCACGACGGTGATTACCATTTCTTCGATCATCAGCGGTCTGAACAATAACGTGCAGGCCTGGGTGGACTCTCTCGGCTCCAACGTTTTGTGGATTTACCACATGCCGGTGATCGGCGTGCGTCCAACGACAGCCATGCTGGCGCGGAAAAAGCTCACTGCCGCCGATGCGATTGCCATGCGCGACCTGCCACACGTGGTTGCCACCAACGCTGGAGTGCGTCACGTTAACCAGATCTTTCAGGTCGGCATCATCGGCGTGAAATACGGTACAAAACAGGCCCAGGGCACTATGCTGGAGGGCGATCAGGTCACAGTTCAGGAAACCACGGAGCTGAATCTGACTGAGGGACGAATGTTTACCGAAGATGAAGATCAGCGCGCCGCGAATGTTGTCATTCTCGGACACGATACCGCGCAAAAACTATTCGGAAAGGGAAGTGGCGTCAATAAACAGGTCGAGATCGAGGGCGATATGTTCACCGTGATCGGCGTGGCCGACAAAGTGAAGCAGGCTTTCGGCGGAGGAGACAACCCCGAAGACAACAAGGCTCTCTTCCCGCTGAACACGTTTCTCAAGCTCCATCCGGAAGACGCCACGCAGAGCGGAATGTGGCTCAGCGTGAAATACGACAGCCCGAAGAATCGCGATCTGGTCGAAGACGAGGTCCGCGAGCTGCTTCGCATCCGCCGCAAAGTACACACCTGGCAGCCCGACAACTTCGCCATCTTCTCGCCTGACTCGATCGCCCGCCTGTGGAGAGAGCTGACCGGCGGGCTCGCCATCTTCATGGTCGCTGTCTCGAGCGTTGGACTTATGGTCGGCGGCGTCGGCGTGATGAACATCATGCTGGTCTCCGTCACGGAGCGCACCCGCGAGATCGGCGTTCGCAAGGCCATTGGCGCCACGAAACGCAATATTCTGGTTCAGTTCACGATGGAGGCGACCACACTCTGCGCCATCGGAGGCATTATCGGCATTCTGCTGGGTGCGATTATCACAGTACTTATTCGCGTAATCGTGTCTGCGTTGCCGGCAACGATGTCCCCGATGTGGGCCATGATTGGGTTCGCGGTGTCGCTGGCCATCGGACTGATTTTTGGAATCTATCCGGCCTGGAAAGCCTCTACGCTCGATCCCATTGAAGCGCTGCGGTACGAATAGCCGAAGAGCAGCCACGAATTTTCACCGAAGTGATCCTTGTAGCGGCTCTGTGCGGAGTCTCTGCTCGACCGGGGAAAGCTAGTTGATGCCGCGAATCACGGCATCAACCTAAATCTCTTTTTGACATCGCAAACGGCGATGCGGCTAAACTTGCTCACATGCGCCGCGTTCCCTTCCTCGCCCTCGCCATGGGCGTCTTTGTCTTCACCTCTGCCCTCGCGCAGGACGGCCAGCCTGTCCGCACCAAGCACGCCATGGTGGTCAGCATTCACCATCTCGCGACCGACGCGGGCGTAGAGATTCTGAAAGAAGGCGGCAATGCCGTGGACGCAGCCGTGGCGACGGGCTTCGCGCTGGCCGTCGTCCTTCCCGCCGCGGGCAATCTGGGCGGCGGCGGGTTCATGCTGATCCATCTCGCCTCCGGTCCAAACAAGACGAAGGACACATTCATCGACTACCGCGAGCGAGCTCCGCAGGCCGCGACCGTCAACATGTATCTCGACGCAAAGGGAAATGTTATCCCCGACGCCAGCATCACCGGCTACAAAGCCATCGGAGTTCCCGGCTCGGTTGCGGGAATGGTGTACGCAGAGAAGAAATACGGCAAGCTCACGCTCGAACAAGTGATGGCGCCCGCCATCCGCCTTGCCAGCGAAGGCTATGTGCTCACGGATGAAGAAGCGCAGGAGATGCGCGACCCAACCCTGGCCCAGTTCGCTGCGTCGAAACACATCTTTCAGCGCGACGGCAATTTCTACCAACCGGGAGACGTCTTCAAGCAGCCCGAGCTGGCCGCTACGCTTCGCACGATCGCCGCCGATCCGAGCGATTTTTACCGCGGACGCATCGCGAAAAGACTTGTCGCAGACATCCAGCAGGGCGGAGGCATCGTCACGGGCGAAGATCTCGCCCGCTATAGTGTGAAGGAGCGCGTGCCCATCACCGGAACTTATCAGGGATACACCATCGTCAGCGCGCCGCCTCCGTCGTCTGGAGGCATCGCACTCATCGAAGCGCTTAATATTCTCGAAGGCTACAATCTCAGCCGCTGGCCCGACCGGACGCCTGAAGAGATGCACCTGATCCTCGAGGCGTTTCGCCGCGCTTATATGGACCGCACAGATTACCTCGGCGACCCAGATTATGCGAAGATTCCGGTCGAGCAACTTATCGATAAGAAATACGCCGCGGCTTGGCGCACCAGCATTCAAGCCGAGGAGGCCACGCCCTCGAAGGACCTGAAGCGTCCCGCGGGATTTCTGCCTGCGCCGCCGACGATGGCTGAAGTGCGCCACGAATCCACGCAGACGACGCACTACTCCGTCATGGACGCCGCAGGCGACGCCGTCGCCGTCACCACCACGCTGAACAACGGCTTCGGCTCTGGAGTCACCGCAGAAGGCCTCGGCTTTCTGCTCAACGACGAGATGGACGACTTCGCCTCGAAACAGGGCGTGCCCAACATGTTCGGCCTCATTCAGGGGCCGGCCAACTCCATCGCGCCCGGCAAGCGTCCGCTGTCGAGCATGACGCCGACGATCGTGCTCAAAGACGGCAAAGTTCGCTTCGTTCTCGGGTCGCCCGGCGGGGGGCGCATCATCACCACCGTCGCCAATATCTTCCTGAGCGCCGCCGAGGAAGGGCTAAACATTCAGCAGGCTGTGGATGCACCGCGATTCCACGACCAATATCTGCCCGATGTCGTCTATCTCGAACCCGGCTTCTCGGCAGCAACCATCGAAGGGTCTGCGCGCGATGGGCTACACGCTTGAGATCGGAGGCCACTGGAGCGACGGCGAGTGTATCGAAGTCGACCCGGTCACTGGAGAACTTGAAGGGGGGCAGGATCACCGGCATCACTTTGGGAAGGCTGCTGGGTATTGAGTGTCGCCACAAGTTTGAAAGCCTGCAGAACACAGCGAGAAAGGTAATCCATTAGTTATGTTGAGCGGATTGAACCTGGGTCTTCGGCGTGCGCCAGCCGATTAGCGCGATTGCCAGCGTCACTGCGAGTTCGCATGCGATCAGCGCCACGCAGGCCGGCCATTTTCCGAGTGACCACATGTAGGCGGGGATGACTCCGCCGGCAGTTCCTCCTATCGGGCTGAAGGCTCGTCAACGATTGCCCGAAGATGATCCAGGGACGAGATGGCGGATCCGGCGCAAGCCATTCATCTGGCTCAGTCGTATTCCTTGGCGCGAACTTCGAGACGTGCCATGCGTTCTCAAGGCGCAGCGACTATCGTGAGCGTTGCGGAGTGGTTCGGGTTGAAATTGGAGTTGCCACCGTATTCCGCCAGGATGCTGTGCGTCCCGGCAGCGAATGTAGTGCTGAGACTGGCGGCTCCTCCCGTCATCGTTACGGTGCCCAGATAACGTGTCCCGTCCTTGAAAACGATTATGCCGGAAGGTGTGCCGGGTTCTGTCGGACTTGCTGAGACGTGAGCTGTGAGCGTCACTCGCTGAGTGGTCGTTGGCTTGGTGGAAGTGCTCGCCAGCGCAACATGGTCTCCGCCCTGGTTGTAGTACACAGCGATGCTGCCGCCGTTCGGCTGCCTATTGGGACCCCACCCCTGAAGCGCGGTGAGGAGTGCAATGTCCGGCGATCCGTCGCGATCGAAATCCGCAGCCACGATGGCGACCGGAACCTGATCCACCGGGTAGAACACAGGCGTACCGAATGTACCGTTTCCCACGCCGGGCAGTAACACGAAGCGGCTGGAGGCGGAATCGACACCGAGCAAAGATTCGATATCGTCCTGGCGGACGTCGGCTTGTGCGATTCCGGTGATCGGGCCCGTGGCGGAGTAGAGCTTCTGCGCCTGGAATGTCCCGTTGCCATTGCCAAGCAGCACCGAGATACCCTCGCTGCTGCCGACCGCGATGTCAACCTTGCCGTCGCGATTGAAGTCGCCCGTGACCGCAACATTGGGCATTTTGCCAACCGCATACGTCTTTTGCGGTTTGAAGGTGCCGTCTCCATTCCCCAGCAGGATACTGATGGTATCGCTGTCGTGGTTTACAACCACGAGGTCGCGTTTGCCATCGCCATTCAGATCGCGCTGCAGCACAAACACGGGATTGTCGCCAACCGCATAGTTGACCGGGGGCGCAAAAGATCCATTGCCCTTGCCGAGGAGGATCGAGAGGCCAGAGCTGTCGACGGAGGCCAGATCCTCGTGGCCGCCAGCCTTGAAGTAACCCGCGGCAAGATAGTTGCTCGTAAACGAGAGTTCCGGTCCGGTTGCGACGATGTTTCCCTTGCCACCGCCGAATAATACCTGGTCGTAGGACACGGGATTCCCGAGATAATCGGTAATATTTGCGCTGTACGCAACATCCAGAAGTCCGTTGTCATTGAAATCTCCAATGGCAGGAGGATTGATGCCCGTAATGGCGACGTCCGCGGTGAAACCCAGGTACACGCTGGCAGAAAGCGTGAACGTGTTTCTCGGGCCGCCGAGAAGTACGACGGCACTGGGCACGTTGTCAACTTCATCAAGCCAGTAGTCGTCGAAAATAAGGTCGGCGTACCCGTCGCGATTCATGTCCGCCGTGGCCATTCCGACGTTGAATGTGAACACCCCTCCGGCTTGCACGAGAGAGAGCGGCGCACGGACTTCGCCCCCGCCCGCATTCAACACCACCTGCACGCCGCCGGCGTTGCCGGAAGCTATGTCCTGCCGGCCGTCGCCGTTGAAATCGGCTAAGGCAATCGGGCCGCCCACGGAGTAGCTGGTCTGTGAAAAAACGCCGGTTCCATTGTTGACGAGGAGAATGAGCGGATCAGAGGGGAATGTGATGCCGGGCTTCCCGTTCAGATTTGTCACCAGCATCTCGGAGAAGTTGGGCAAGTTGGTCCCTTCTATGCACGGCTGCGTGCCGGGAGTAAAGGTGCCATCTCCGTTTCCATCCCAGAAGCACACCCATGGAGGCGTGTACGCGATCGAATCGGAACCGTCGCCAGCGGCGATGTCGGGCTTGCCGTCCCCATTGAAATCGGCGATGACGATCTCGTTTCCCGAGCCCGGGAGCGCCAAGAGCCCCGACATCACCGTCTGCGGGTGCAAGGCGCCCGTGGCGCTGCCGAGCAGGATCTGCAGGTTTGCGTTTCCGTCAGTGACTGCAACGTCGAGGTGCGAGTCGAGATTGACGTCGCCTAAAGCGATGCCTAGCGAGCCGGGCGCGGCGTTAAGGCCGGTCGTAGTGACTTGCGGCTTGCCGAAGATGCTACTGCCATTTCCAAAGAGGATCGAGACGGAGGTTGCGCCTGCGACCACAATATCGGCCCGGTCGTCGTTATTGAAATCTCCGGTCGCCAGAGCGCCCGCCGAAGACAGGCCGTCGGAGACCGTGACCGGGGCGGCAAAGGTGCCGTCGCCATGCCCCAAAAAAACCTTGACCGTGTTCCCCGGCGGAGGCAACAAGACAACGTCCACATTGCCGTCGCCATTGAAATCGCCGGCGGCCATTAACGCGTTCGCCGATGACGACGGTAGGGTCGCGATAGTCTTCGGTGCGTTGAACGCGCCCGCGCCCGTACCCTCAACAAAGCTGAGCACTCCATTGCTGTTGAGGACGACTAAGTCCGCTTTCCCGTCGCGATTAAAGTCGGCTGACACCATACTGGTGGGGGAGCCGCCCGTCGGGTAACTTGTGAGCCGCAGGAACTGATTGGTGGACGTGGCCTGGCATCTCAAAACTGAAAGCAGCAAAAGAACAAGAACCGCTGCCGACCCGATGGAACTCTGGAGATGGCTTGTGTAGGCGTGGGTTTTCGAGGCGGGTGACATGACGAGCTCCTTTCGCGAAGGCAAGGGAGGGGAATGCAGAATGCGGGATGAGAGTGGTGCCTGCCGGAACCGACACAGCCAACCGAGAAGCCCCAACTGGCCTTCAGAAACTCCCAGCATCGGTCTTTTCCGTAGTCGCTGTCTGTGACGACCGTCACCTCCATGAAATAGGGCGGTCGTCACCCTTCATTCGCTCGCTAGCGCAATCGCCTCGGCCACCTTCGAATCCGCAGCGCCGTAGTACAGGAACCACTTGCCCTGGAAAAAAACCAGCCCTTCGGCAAACGTCGTCCCGACGGCGGCTCACGAAAAGAAGTTTGCTTACGTTTTGCGATAGCGACTGACAACCATCCATTGCCAACGGTATAAACAAAGCAGGCATGTCCGAAACTTCCCCTGCCAGAGCCGCCGCGGCTTTTTCCTCTCGCGATTTTCGGCGGTATCAACTCGCCCGCGTTATGGTCGTGACCGGAGCCGAAGCTCAGGCGCTTGCCGTCGCGTGGCAGGTCTATCTCATCACCCACAAAGCCATCGATTTAGGCTACACGGGCTTGGCGCTGTTTCTGCCTGGATTATTCTTCATGCTGCCTTCGGGCCATGTCGCCGACCGTTTCGACCGGCGCAACGTCATCCTGGTCTGCTATACACTCCAGGTTTTTTGCACCTCGACGCTTTTTCTCTTCGCTCTGCATGGACTGCACCGCGTTCTGCCGATTTACGCGGTGCTCTTTCTTATCGGCACAGGACGCTCCTTCAGCGGCCCCGCCAGCTCTGCGCTCATTCCGCACCTCGTTCCCAAGGAACACTTCGTCAACGCTGTTACCTGGGGCGCGACCATCTTTCAGATCGCTACCATTACGGGTCCGGCGCTCGGCGGCCTGCTCTTCACCCTGCCGCTCCATGTGCGCATTGCCGGTGCGGCGCTGGTTTATCTTTTTACGCTGGCTACACTCGTCTGGTTCCTCGTACTGGTCAGCTCGCTCTCCGTTCGCCCCGGCCGCATGGAGCATCGCACCATTTCGATGGATGTAATTCTGGCAGGCTTCCGCTATGTGCGGCGCACGTCCATTCTGCTGGGATCGATCTCGCTCGACCTCTTCGCCGTACTGCTTGGCGGAGCCGTCGCCCTAATGCCCATCTTTGCCGAGGACATTCTGCACGCCGGGCCGCGCGGGCTTGGCATGCTGCGCGCCGCTCCTGCGGTGGGCGCGCTGATCGTGTCATTCACGCTGACCTGGTGGCCGATCCAGCGCCGCAGCGGTGCGCTTATGTTCCTCTGCGTCGGCATCTTTGGAGCCGCTACCATCCTCTTCGGCGTATCGAAGAGCCTGCCGCTTTCCATGGTCGCGCTGTTTATTGTTGGGGCGTCGGACATGGTTAGTGTTGTCATTCGCTCCTCGATTCTCCAACTGGCCACGCCTCCGGAGATGCGGGGCCGCGTGAGTGCCGTCAACTCGCTCTTCCTGGGCGCGTCCAATGAGTTAGGCGAATTCGAGAGCGGACTGACCGCGCAGTGGTGGGGGGCGGTCCGAGCCGTCATCCTCGGAGGCATCGGGTCGCTTGTCGTAACCGGTCTATGGAGCGTTCTGTTCCCCGAACTGCGCCAAGCCGACAAGCTGACAGCCGAGGCTCTACTGAATGTCGATGCCCTGGAAGCCGGACGCGAGGTGCGCCAGCTATGAAACGCATCCAAGTGAGGTAGATTTTCAGAGGAAGGGTCTCCCAGATGAAAACCTGGCACAAAGTTGTATTGGTCACCCTTGTCGTGCTTCTCCTCTTCGGCATTCGCATATTTTTCATCTGGCGGGAGCGCAACGCGCCGATTGCGCAACAGCCAAAGGTTGCCGAACGCCAGCTCACCGCCGACGATGTCGTGCAGCCGCGCAAGCTCTATATCGATAGTCTGGAGTCAGCCAAAGCCCTGGACGGCAAGACCATATGGGTGCAGTCGGGCTACTCGCTCGACTACTACCCCTATACCGGGCATCGCGTCGAGTTCGCGCACAGCTCCGGAGTTCTGCCCAGCGCCGAGCCGCTTGCCGTCCAAGACATCATCACGCAGAAGGCGCCGGCCGATCTGGCCACCCGCATTCCGCTCGGTGATAAGCAGGTTTTCGCGGTCTTCAGAATACCGAACGATCCCAAAGAGTATGCCACCGCAATCGGATTCATCAAAGGGAGCGACTCAACGTACTTCTGCGACGAGATTTTCTACTACGATGATCCGCACCAGATGTACAACTTCTGGGGGCCGAAGATATGGGCGGCAATCGACCAACACGCGCCCATCCCCGGCATGAACGAATTGCAAGTCGCCATGGCACTCGGCGTCATTCAGCAGTCGGAGTCTTCCGACATCGGGAACCGCACCGTCGACTACGATGCCGGAGGCAAAAAGTGGTCCGTAACTTTCCAGAAGGACAAAGCGATAGCAATTAAGCAGGGGTAATTCAGCCGATGCCGCTCGTATTCACAACCTCATACATCGCAGACGCGCAAGCCATTTTCCGCCAATACAAAAAGCTCGCCGACGCAGCCATCGCGCAGGTGCCGGATGCTGACCTTTGCCGGACGCTCGATCCTGAGATGAACTCAATTGCGATCCTCGTGAAGCACATGGCGGGAAATATGCTCTCGCGCTGGAGCGATTTCCTGACCGCGGACGGCGAAAAACCAACGCGCAACCGCGATAGCGAGTTTGAAGACCCTCCCGCCACGCGCGCGGAGCTGACCGCGCTGTGGGAGCGCGGATGGTCATGCCTCTTCCATGCGCTTGAACCCTTGACCGACGCCGATCTCGCGCGCACCGTCACTATTCGCGGCGAAGCGCACTCCGTTATGCAGGCGATCAACCGCCAGGTCGCGCACTATAGCTGCCACTGCGGGCAGATCATTCTGCTCGCCAAGCACTTCCAGTCCTCAGAATGGAAGTCGCTGAGCGTGCCGCGTAAACAATCGGCGGAATTCAACCGCAAAGTGCTCGCCGGAGAAGCCAGCCAGCGGGACTAGCCGTCCAGGCACGCGCGCTTCGCGCCATCCCTGGTGCGAACTGTTGTGGCCACTCCCGCTGGTCGTGTGGTTTGCCCGCATCTGAAACGATCAATCGCCTTGAATTACGTGCGCAGAGTGAGCGTGGTGTTGCGTCCAGGAAAAACCCTCTGTATGAGACGCGAAAAAAATCCCGACGCGGAAACCGGATTTGGAATAGAAGCAGGAGTCTTGCGTTCCATCGCGGCGAGAGCCTGCTGCACCTGCGCCCGCAACTGCTCTACTTCCAGTGCGCATTGCCGGATATAGGCGGACGCCGAAATTCCCGCCTCCGCCGCGCGCGTCCTAATCAACGCCCGCTCAGCAGGAGCAAGCCGAATCGAGATCGCGACCTGACGCGACAACTCCAGTGACTGCGCGACCGCCGGAATTACTTCGGGAGGCCGAACCGTCTGTGCCAAGACTTCGCAAAACTGAGGCTTCGCCACTGCCTTGACTGCCATTTTTGCCGCAGGCTCGGCCTTTGCAGCATGATTTTCGGCGCGAACTTGTTTGGTGGTTCTTCGCTTCGTATCGCGAACCTTGGCAGGGGCTGTTTTCAGCCGCTCCGGATGAGGTTTTGGAGCTGCAACCGGAGAAACGCCCGGCTCGGCGGTCATCTTCTTTTTTGCGGGCGTCTTGTCTTCGGCCTTCCAGCGGTAGCGGCGCGACTTCAAAGCCTCGTCATAGGAAAGCTCGCGAATTCCAGGCTTTGTCTCAGCGGCGTTGCTTGAGCCAGCCCACGCCTGAAAGCGTCCCAGCACAGCGTCAATATTTTCCACGGGCTGCGTCTGCATAAAAAATCAACCCTCCATGCGCCGAGGATAAGGTCTGCAGCAGCGATCACGAGAGGCAAAAGCAAATTGCGGAAAAACGAAGTTTCAAAGCGAAACGAATCGGCGCCGGAAGACCAATTTGGGAAACTCAGCCCGTGTTCCGCAATCCCGCCGAAATTCCATTAATGGTTCCAGCAATGGCGCGATTTACTTCAGGCGTATTCTCGCCCGCGCGCTTGCGGCGCAGCAGGTCCACCTGGATCAAACTCATCGGGTCCACATACGGATTTCGCAACCGGATCGACCGCGCCAGCACCTGATTGTTCTGAAGCAGTGCGCGTTGCCCCGTCACAGCCAGCACCGCGCGCAGCGTACGCTCCATCTCCGCCTTGAGCTTCGAGAAGACTCGCTGGCGCAGGCCGGCATCCGGCACCAACGACGCATAGATTTCCGCGATGCCCAGGTCGGCTTTGGCGAGCGCCATCTCAACGTTGCGAATGAGATCGATGAACAGTGGGAACTCCGCCATCATTGCGCGCAGAAGCTCCGAGTTGCCGGGCTTTTTCGCGTATTCCTCCAGCGCGTAGCCCACTCCAAACCACGCCGGAACAAGCTGGCGGCTCTGCGTCCATCCAAAGACCCACGGAATGGCGCGCAGGCTCTCGAAACTCATCCTGCCGCCGCGCCGCGAAGGACGCGACCCGATCTTCGCGTGCTCCAGCTCGGCAACCGGGGTTGCAACCTCAAAGTAGTGGAGCACCTCGGGATCGTCGATGATGTTTGCGCGATAGAAGCGGAACGCCGTCTCCGATAGCTCATCGAAGGCCGCTTCCCACTCGGGTAGCAGCACGCCTGACTGATGTCCCAGCGGGTCGCGCGCGTTGGGACGAGCCAGCGCATCGAGACACGCGGCAATCATCAGCTCCAGGTTGCGCTCGGCCAGCACCACGTCCGAATATTTCCAGTTCAAAACCTCGCCTTGCTCAGTGATGCGAATCTGTCCGTCGAAGGCGTTCACGGGCTGCGCGTAAATCGAGCGATGAGTGGGGCCGCCGCCGCGTCCTACCGTGCCGCCGCGCCCGTGGAAGAGCCGCAGCTTGACGCCGCACTCATGCGCGACCTCGTGCAAAGCGCGATGCGCGCGAAAGATCTCCCATATGCTGGTGAGCATGCCTCCGTCTTTGTTCGAGTCGGAGTAGCCGAGCATAATTTCCTGCGTATCGCCCCAGCTCTTCAGCAGCTCGCGATATTCCGGATTTCTCCACAAGC
The DNA here is from genome assembly GCA_963783805.1 of uncultured Acidobacteriaceae bacterium. Taxonomy (GTDB): domain Bacteria; phylum Acidobacteriota; class Terriglobia; order Terriglobales; family Acidobacteriaceae; genus Silvibacterium. The sequence goes on from CAWAPC010000004.1 coordinate 123,005, forward strand.
TGCGGCAGACCTCAGGCGCATTGCGGAGGTCTTCGATCGATTCGAAGAGAGGAACCGGCATCAATCCCGGATCGTTTGCGTTGCCGGCCACATTCACCCCGCCGAGACGCGCCAGCCAGATCACCGCCAGAATGTCCTCAGCAGTCGCGGCTCCGCTGATTACGTATTGCCGAATTGTCTCTGGACTGCATCCGGTCTTCACCTCCGCAATCGTGCGAAAGGCCTCAATCACGTCGCGGCTCTGTTCGCTCAAGTCTCCCGGAACCTTGTCCGCCTTGCCGGCGCACCACGCCGATGCTTCTTCCAGAGCCTTCCGGTGCAGGCGCGCATGCTGACGCACGTCCAGCGTGTGCAGATGCAGCCCAAACGTCCGCACGAGCAGAAGCAGCGGATCGACCAGCGTCTGCGCCAGCCGCAGGCCGTTGTTCGCGGCCAGGCTGCTACGCAGAATCTCCAGATCCCCCTGGAACTCCAGTGCCGAGCAGTATGATGGCAGAGCCGTCAGCAGAGACTCGACGCTGTTGTCGTCCGTTGGCTCAGCGCCTGCCGTCCGCAATAGCCGCGCATGAATGCATACCAAGTAACGCCGATAGATCTCGAATTGAAAATGATGGCCGAAGATCTGCTCAACGCCGGTTTGTAGCTGGCTCAGGTACGAATTCAGCCGCGCGGTCAGCTCCTCGCTCACCGGCAACTGCTGAGCCGACGTGGTCAGCAGGTCGATGAGCAACTGCATCCGGCCATCGTAATAGGCCAGCAGCCGCGTCCGCGCTTCGCGAATCGCCTCGCGAGTGACGTCGCTGGTTACATAAGGATTGCCGTCGCGGTCACCGCCGATCCACGAGCCAAAGCCGAGCAGCACCGGCAGCTCGGAGACATCGATTTTCAGATCGTATTCGCTGTTCAGCGCGGCGGCGATTTCCTGGTAGAGTCCAGGCAATGTCTCAAACAAAGAGACGTCGTAGTAATCGAGGCCCATCTTGATTTCGTCGGAAACCTTCGGTCGACTGCTGCGAACCTCATCCGTTTGCCAGAGTCCCGTAATCTCAGCCACCATGGCTGCTTCGAGCGCCGTCAGCTCTTCATCGGGAACCGGAATCCGGTCCAGCCGCTCCAGAAACTCGCCGATGCGCCGCCGCTTGGTCAGCACCGAACGCCGCGCAACCTCGGTGGGATGTGCCGTGAATACCGGCACAATGTAGATCTTCCGCAGCCAATCGAGCGCCTCTTCGGCAGAAATGCCGACTCGGCGCATCGCGCGCAGGGTTCCGCGTAGCGTGCCGCGCAGAGTGCCGGGTAACGACGCGCGCTCCGTCGTTTTGTCTCCGCTGGTCTGTTCTCCACTTGTTTGCGACGATAAGCGCCGGCGTTTGCGATGGTTCGTCTCCGCCAGGTTGATGAGTTCGAAATAAAATGCAAAGGCCCGGCTCAGTTGATACGCCAGATCCACTGGCATCTCGTTCACCTTCAGTACGGCAAGCTGCAACAGCTTGTCGGCTTCCTGCAGCGAGCCCTCAGCCTGTGCCTCGCGCCGTCGAATCGCCGCCTGGCGCAGCTCTTCCACCTTTTCAAACAGCGCGTCGCCCGCCTGTTCACGCAAAACCTCGCCCAGCAACATGCCCAGTGAGCGCACGTCGCGGCGCAGCGGCGCCTCTTTCAAATCGCCAGTGCGCGCCTCCAGCTCCGCAAGGCGCTCGGCCCAACTATCAGGTTTCCAAAGAGATGGCATTACTTCAATTATGCCCTGTCCTCGCCGGACGGGCATACTCGGCTAGACCGCAGTCTGCTCTTCCAACTGCACCATTAGTTCTTCCCATTCGTTCGTGAGGGCAGCGTGCTGTGTGCGGAGATCATCCAACTCGCGCGAAACCCGGGCCGTCTCCTCTACACTCACAAACACGCCAAGAGACTGCTCCGCGTCGCCGATCAAGGACTCCATGCGCGGAATCTCCTCCTCCAAGAACTTCAGCCGCTCGTGCATCTGCTTCAACTTGATTGGATTCACGCGTCGCGCACGCTCTTTCTCGTCCGTCGCGGCGGCGGCGTCAGTTAATACGGGAAGAGCAACCGGCTCCGCGGCAACCGTAGCTGCAGCCAGCGCTGCCGCTCCGCCCTCCTTGCGCCACAAGTAGTCTTCGTAATTGCCGGGATAGACGTGAACCTTCCCGGCCTCGACTTCAAAGACGCGGGTGGCCAACCGGTCGATGAAGTAGCGATCGTGCGAAACGAAGATGACAGTGCCAGTGAAGCTGCCAATCGCCTCGAGCAGAACGTCCTTTGCGCGCAGGTCCAAGTGGTTGGTAGGTTCATCGAGCAGGAGAAAGTTCGCCGGACTCACCAGAATCCGCGCCAGCGCGTAGCGGTTGCGTTCGCCGCCCGAGAGCACGCCCAGCGGCTTGAAAACGTCGTCGCCGGAGAAGAGAAAACATCCGAGAAGGCTGCGCAGTTCTGTATCGGAAACTTTCGGGGCGGTGCGGCTGATGTCGTCCAGCATCCGCGCCGCCGGATCGAGCACCTTGTACTGATCCTGCGCGAAGTATTCGGCCAGCACGTTATGCCCGAGCTTCAGAATGCCGCCGGTTGGCGCATCTTCTCCAGAGAGCAGCCGCACAAGCGTGGATTTGCCCGCGCCGTTGACGCCCACCAGCGCGATGCGGTCGCCGCGATCGATGGTGAAGCTCACGTCATTGAGCACCTGCTTTGGCCCGTAACTTTTTGAGAGCTCCGAGACCTCAACTACTGCGCGCCCGGAAGGTGGAGGCTGCGGAAACGTGAAGTGAATCGCGGACTCTTCTTCGGGAATCTCGATGCGCTCAATCTTTTCGAGCTCCTTGATGCGGCTCTGCACCTGCCTGGCCTTAGTCGCCTGATATCTGAACCGGTTAATGAAGGCCTCCAGATGCTCGATCTGGTCCTTCTGGTTGCGATACGCTGCCTCAAGCTGTGCGCGCCGTTCGGCCTTCTGCTGCAGATATTTTTCGTAGTTGCCGTGGTAGACGTGGAGATTCTTGTTCCAGATCTCAATAATCTTGTCGACCGTCACGTCGAGAAAATACCGGTCATGCGAAATCAGAATGTAGCCGTTGGGATAGGTCCGCAGATACTGCTCAAGCCAGTTGCGCGTCTCAAGGTCGAGATGATTCGTGGGCTCGTCCAGGAGCAGCAGGCTTGGCTTTTGCAGCAGCAGTTTGGCCAGCGCAATCCGCATCTGCCAGCCGCCGGAAAACTCTTCCGTTTGCCGTGTCCAGTCCGTCTTTGAGAAGCCCAGCCCGGTGAGCACAGTGCCTACCTGTGCATCGAGCGCGTAGCCGTCATGCGCACGAAAACGCTGCTCGATGTGCGAGTAGCGATCGGCCGCGGTCGCATATGCCGCGCTCTCCGGATCAAGCTCGGCCAGCGACGCAGCGAGCGTCTCCATTTCTTTTTCGAGGCCCAGCAATTCGTCGAAAACTGAAAGGCATTCCTCGAAAACCGTGCGTCCGGCCAGCGCCAGACCATCTTGCGGAAGATATCCGATGGTCATACCGCGCGTGCGTTGAACCTGTCCGTAGTCCAGGCCGTCGAGACCGGCGAGAACCTTCATCAAAGTGGATTTGCCCGTGCCGTTCGCGCCCACCAGAGCGGTGCGCTCGTCAGGAGTGATCAGCCAGTCGGCGTCTTCAAAGAGGAGTTTGGAGCCGAACCGTTTGCCGGCTCCGGAAAGTTGCAGCATAGTCTTATTTTAACTACCTGTTTTCGCGGCCACAGATTTCTTCGCTACCTGCTTCTTCGCCGCCTTCAGCTCTTCCCAATCCTTCTCCGTCTGGGCCGCGTAGGCATCGGCAAAGCGCATCAGCGCATCTCCAAAGCGCTTACCGTTTCCGATGTATCCGGCCAGCACACAGGCGTCGCCGGAGCGGGCGTGGCCACGCGCCAGCAATTCGCCGCACATCTCCGCATATTCCAGCAAACCCTGGCCTGTCAGGTCTTCGACCGCGATGCTTCCCTTGTGATCGTTCAATTGACGCACTTCGTAATGGCGATCTGCAATCGTCGTCCATCCCAGAAACGGATCGGACTGAAACTGCATTGCACGCTGCCCGTTCACCACGCGCTGGCCCTGGTGCGCCGCCAGCCCCGGCTCGTTGACATAGGGCGCGTAGGCCGACCCCGGCTGCTCCTTGATCTGCAGAAACAATGGATCGGCCGGCCCGTTGCCCTCAAAATAAATCACGTAATCGCGCAGCCCCACCGATCCGGTGCCGACCACCTTGAACGCCACGTCCAGTGGATGATACTGCTCCAGAAAATGCCGCCGCTCGGGCTGCAAAGTCTCGCTATAAGCCACCAGCGAGGCCAGCACCGCTCGCCGCTGCCTTCCACTTACGCGAGCCAGCAGCGGCTTCTGATCCTTGAAGATCCTGCTGCCCGAAGTCTTGCCGGGCACCGTCAACTGTTCAAGCGTAAACATGGGAGTGCTCCGTTCGGCTTGCAACAGCGCCTTCGACACGGGAGAAATCCGTTGCAGGCGATGCACTTGAAAGTGGGCTAAGTCCGTCACCGGCATGCTCGCAAACATATTCACGAATCTGCGGTAGCGCGTAACGAACGCGAGCACGGCCTGCTCGCACGCGCTCTTCTTCGCGCCCACCGCGCGCCCCGCCAGCACCAGGCTGGTGGCCAGCCGCTTCAGATCCCACTCGAAGGGAGCACGCATCGTCTCGTCAAAGTCGTTAATGTCGAAGACCAGCCGCCCATCGGGAGCTGCAAACGCGCCGAGGTTGCGCACGTGCGCGTCGCCGCAGATCTGCGTCACGATTCCGGTGTTCGCCATCACTGCAAGATCGGCCGCCATTACCGGAACGGCGCCGCGAAAATATCCGAAGGGAGACGCGAGCATCCGCTCGTATTTCAGAGTGATCAACAGCGGCACGCGCCCGCGCATCGACTCTTCCATCAGCACAATCGGCTTGTGCCGCCGCGCCTCCGGTCTCCATTGTGAGTGGTCCTGCCTGGCCATCTGCTTGCGTCTGGCGCGGCCGAGCGCCCGGCGTTCCTGCGGAGTGGGAAAGTGCGTCATAGAACTCGCACGATACAACGTTGCAGTTGTAACTTACAAATGATCCGCGACCTTTTGTGAGATGGCCGCCAGCGTAGACGCATCCAACTCGGGCATCGCGCCCGGTTGCGAAGCGACCCACGCACCCCAGCGATTACCGGCCTCATTGATGGCCGCGAGCGTTGCGCCGCGCAGGTAAGCGTCCACGAGAGCCGCCGCGAACGCATCGCCCGCGCCGACAGTATCAACAACCTGGGACGCCGCTCCGGGATGCCGGTGCATGGCGTCGCGCGTCACCAGCAGGCTTCCCTGCGCACCCAGCGTAATTGCTACCAGTTGCAGAGGATATCGCCCGAGCAGCCAACGGGCCGCACACACCAAGTCCGGCTCCGCAGGCGCGCCAAGCAGTTGCAACACTATGGGAACTTCACCTTCATTCAGCTTGAAAATGGTTGCGAGCGGCAACGACTCCGCGATTACGTCGGCTGAAAAAAATGGCGGCCGCAGGTTTACATCAAAGACGCGCACGCATTCCGAGTGAGTCGCGCTAATGAATCTCCGGATCGTGTCCCGAGACACGCGCTCGCGCTGTGCCAGCGTCCCGAAGCAGACGGCATCTGCGTCCGCCGCCAGTGTGCGCCACTCCGGAGTCCACTCCACAAAATCCCACGCCGCGGGAGCATGAATCACGTAGCGAGGCTCGCCGCCAGCAATCTCAATTCCCACGGTTCCGGTTGGCTGCGCGGGATCCATCTTCGGCGCCGTTTGTAGATACGTGAGATCGACAGGCAGGTCGTTTAGCTCAGCATGGGCTCTCTCTCCACGCGCATCCGCCCCGAGTCTGCTTGCGATGACGCCGCGATTGCCCAGCCGCGCGGCCATCACGGCGAAGTTTGCCGGAGCGCCGCCGAGCCGCTCGCCCGCGGGGAGCAGATCCCAGAGCAATTCGCCGAGTCCGCAGATGGTTTTCCCGTCATTCATCCCGCCTTTCATGCTAAACCAACGAAAAAGCTGAAATCCGCTTCCAAGTCGATAGAACATCCGGTCTGAAATTGCTGCTTATCGGTCGCTTGCCGGCCTGGTGACTCGTTAAAGAGAAAGAAGAGACGTGGAAGGTCGAACGAACCTGGTACCCGATTCATCCTCGAAGCACCACAAGCGCCGCTGGGTGCGTGTTCTAACATGGACCGGCTTTATAGCATTTCTAGTCGCGGCCATGGCCTTCACTGTTTTCGCAATTTATTTTCGCCGCGCCGAACCTATCCTTCGAAAGCGGGTAGTCGAAACGCTCGCAACGCGCTACGACAGCCGCGTGGAGCTGGACAGCTTCAGTGTTTCCGTCTGGCATGGCTTCGAAGTTACCGGCGGGGGACTTAAGCTCTATCCCAACCAGCTCGACATGCAGCAGCCGCTCTTTTCGGTCGACAAATTCACCTTCCGCGCCACTTGGCATGATTTGTTCCGCACCCCTATGCACATTGGTGTGGTGCGCGTCAGTGGACTCGGCATTCATCTGCCGCCCAAGGCTCAGCGCCAAAACATGCCGAGGCTCAATCCGCGCGGCTTGAAGGGCGGCAAAATTCAAATTCTCGTCGACCGGATGGATATCGATCACGCCTCGCTCATTCTTGGCACCGACAAGCCGGGCAAGGTTCCGCTCGACTTTGAGATCGACAATCTGCTCATGACCTCGGTCGGCGCCGGCCAGCCCATGCGCTTTCATGCCACGCTCGTGAATGCGAAACCCATCGGCGATATCGATTCCAGCGGCTCCTTTGGTCCGTTCCAGACGCATAGTCCGGGAGACACGCCGGTAAGCGGAACGTACAGCTTCACCCATGCCGATCTCAACCCGCTGAAAGGCATTGGCGGCACTCTCTCCTCGACCGGGCAATATCAGGGGACGCTCAACAACATCACTGTCGACGGTGAAACCGACACGCCGGATTTCAGCCTGGACACCGCCGGCCATCCGGTTCCGCTTCATACAGAATTCCACGCCATCGTTGACGGAACCAACGGCGACACGCATCTCGAGCCGGTCGACGCGCAGCTTCTCCACTCGCACATTCTCGCCCGGGGCGATGTGGTCACGGTTCCGGATCAGGGACACGACATCCGGCTCGACGTGACCGTGCGGTCCGGCCGCATTGAAGACATGCTGGCGCTGGGCGTAAAAACTCAACCGCCCATCATGACGGGAGCGCTCGCGCTACATACAACGCTCCATCTGCCGCCGGGTAAAGAGTCGGTGACTGAAAAGCTGCGACTGAAAGGCAATTTCGAGATCACCAACGCGCACTTCAGCAACCCTAAGGTGCAGGAGAAAGTCGATGAACTAAGCCTTCGCAGCCAGGGCCACGCCGGCGAGGCGAAGCAGAATGCAGAGCAGAACATTAACGCCAATATAGCCTCGGACATGAAGGGCAGCATCGACATCAGCAACAGGAAAATCACCATCA
>CAWAPC010000005.1:0-122860 GCA_963783805.1 uncultured Acidobacteriaceae bacterium
GTTGCGGATTAGAATCTCCCTATGCTGACGATCTCCAAGCCGCTGTCAGCCTCCCAGGTACGGACGTACCATGAGCGGGAGTTTGCGTCCGAGCGGCAGAACTATTGGAGCCGCGACCAGCAGGGACATAGTGAATGGCAAGGCAAGCTGGCCGAGCAGTGGGGCTTATCGGGTCCGGTTGGCAATGAGCACTTTGCGCGTCTGACCGAAGGCCAGCATCCGCGACACGGAAGCGCAGCTCGTTCGCCATCAGGTCTCCAAAACCTATGAAGGCAAATTCGGCAAGGAAGTGACGAGCGTGGAGCATCGCGCCGGTTGGGATGCAACGTTCTCCGCGCCGAAGTCGGTTTCTCTCACCGCCCTTGTCGGCGGCGATGAGCGCGTAAGAGAGGCGCATCGGGAGAGCGTCCGCGTGGCGCTCACCGAGTTGGAGAAGTACACGCAGGCCCGCATCGGCAACGTCCATGCGCCGGAGACGACAGGCAAATTCGTTGCGGCTACCTTCGAGCACGACACCGCGCGGCCTGTGGACGGCTACGCCGCGCCGCAGCTCCACACCCATGCTGTGATCTTCAACGTCACCGAGCGCGACAACGGACAAACCCGCGCCTTGCAGCCGCAGGAGCTATTCGCGTCGCAGCGCTATCGCCACCAGCGTTTACCGTTCCGAGCTGGCGATGCGGTTGCAGGGTTTGGGCTATGAGCTGGAGCGCGGCAAGCATGGACAGCCGGAGATCAAGGGCTATACGAAAGAGTATCTGGAGGCCAGCAGCCCGCGCCGGGAGCAGATCAAAGACCATCTGCGCGAGATGGGGATAGACGGCGCGGGAGCCGCGCAGGTCGCCGCGCACCGGACGCGGGACAGCAAGGAGCTGCTATCGCCGGAAGAGGTATTAGAGCGGCATCGGAATCTGGCCGCGCAGTATGGACATCAGGCCGACAGAGTTGTGGCCGAGGCGCGGGAGCATGAACAGCGCCACGTCTCACGAACCCGGACCGCAAGTCGCGCAACAGGCCGTCACCTATGCCCGCGATCATCTCTTCGAGCGTTCCGCCGTGCTGGACCGGCGCGACCTTCTGGAAGCGGCGCTCAATCGCGGCATGGGTGAAGACAACGTATGCCCACGTCCGGCAGGAGTTCGCGCAGCGGGCCGCGCGAGGCGAGTTCCGCACGGTCGATCATGCCGGAGCAGGACAGCAGTACACCACCGCTGCCATGCTTCGCATGGAACGCGAGATCGTCACACGGATGCAGGAAGGCAATCAGCGCGGGATGAGTGACCCGATGCTGGTTTCTCCGCAGATTCGGATTGCGACGGAAGACCGCCACCCGGAGCTGAATGCCTCGCAGCGCCAAGCCGTCGACCAGGTGTTTCTCTCCCGCGAAAAGATGGTGGGATTGGATGGTGTCGCGGGTGCAGGGAAGACAACGACGCTGGCCGTCATCCGTGAAGGCGCGGAGGCGCAAGGGTACAAGGTCGAAGGCTTCGCGCCCACGTCCCGCGCGGCGCAAAAGCTGGCCGATGCAGGCATGGAGACATCCACGCTGCAAAAGCATCTTGCACGCGGCCAGCAGCCGGATACCGGAGAGCGCCGCCTGTATGTGCTCGATGAATCCTCGCTCGCGTCCACCAAACAGATGCACGAGTTTGTGAATCGCCTTCATCCCAATGACCGCGTGTTGTTGGTAGGTGATCGACGGCAGCATGAGGCAGTCGAGGCCGGGCGTCCCTTCGCGCAGCTTCAGGACGCGGGCATGAAGACGGTCAAGCTCGAAGAGATCGTCCGCCAGAAAGACCCGGAGCTGAAACAGGTGGTCGAGCAGCTTGCGCGTGGCGAGGTGCGCGAAGCCGTGCAGGGTTTGGAGCGGCAGGGCCGCGTCCATGAGATTGCAGGCCGCGAGGAACGCATCGCCGCGATAGCGAAGGAATATGCGAAGTCGCCGGAGGGTACGCTGGTTGTCTCTCCCGACAATCGCTCCCGCGTGGAGATCAACTGGGCGCATCCATGCCGAGATGCAGGAGCGCGGCTTAGTCAGTAAAGACGAGCATCGCATTGCAGGCGCTTGTGCCGCGCCAGGACCTCACCGGGCCGGAGCGCACATGGGCCGCGCGGTACGAGTTCAACGATGTAGTGCGCTACGCGCGCGCGTCGAAAGAGACCGGCATGGAGCGCGGCGAATACGCGCGGGTCAAGAGCGTTGACGCTGAGAAAAACCTGTTGACGGTGGTGCGGGCCGATGGCTCAGAGCTGACCTATGATCCACGCCGGCAGCAGGGCGTTTCTGTGTATCGGGAAGAACCGCGCAGCTTCGCCGTGGGCGACCGCATCCAGTTCACCGCGCCAGCCAATGACTTGAAGATTGCCAACCGCGAATTAGGGACGGTCGAAGCCATCGGCCAGGACGGGCAGATGCGCTTGAAGATGGACGGAGGCCGCGATGTGCAGCTCGATCCGCGCGAGCATCCGCATCTCGATCACGGCTATGCGGTGACGAGCCATTCCAGCCAGGGACAGACTGCCGAGCGCGTATTGATTCACGTCGATACGGAACTGGCCGCAAAAGACCTGCTCAACAGCCGCATGGCTTACGTCGCCGTCTCGCGCGGCGCGGAGGACGCGCAGCTATACACCAACGACCGCGCGAAGCTGCCGGAAGCATTAGGGCATGACGTATCTCACGAGAGCGCCCATATGCCCGAGCGATGAAGCCGCCGCAACGCGAGTTTGCCGAGACTCCCAAGCAGGAACAGAGCCAGGCTATGGATATGGGGTTGAGCCTCTAAAAGCCCCCAGCGACGGATACGATTTCACCGTTCTATCAATGCCGTGAACGCTATTCAGGCGTAAACCTATGGCATTCGCGATAATGTTAGACTTCGAGGTTTCGCGCAATCATGGCAACTGATAGGGCCCTCTTATACGGCGAAACGGGCATTTATGTGCTGGGGCAAGTACCTTGCTTACGCCGACATGCTGCGTGAGAGATATGAAGAAAGCTTAGAGCTTCCAGAAACAGAGCCTGGCCCTCCTCAAGAATCCGAATATTTTCGCGATCCGATCTCCAAATCCAAACGAAGTTACAGACTCCAGAAAGACGCTGCGATCGCGTATTACTATTCAAGCTTGCTGCCTGTTATTGAAGGCTGGAAGGAACTGGGCCTGGCCGACGTGGCCATCGACGAACTTCTACAGCACAAAGATGGGTATTACGATTCGCTAGACGCCACAGGAATGCGATCTTCCATTTCCAAAAGGAGTTTTTCGGCCCAAAGGAAAGCGAAATTTGGGTCAAGGGTGAGAAAGGCGTTGTCTGGGTCATCCTCATCACTAGTGAATTCTGTCGGTTCTTCAGAGAGGTTGTCGATGGATATCCGGCTCCCCAAAATGTGAAAAATGAGATTAGAGAACTGATCCTCAGTATTGTCGGGTGGCTGCCAAAGACGGCGGAAGACCTGTCGCGGGAAGTAGTAAAAACACAAGCATATTTGCAAAAGATCCGAGGCGCCTCATCTCTCTGAAGAAACAAGGCAAAAAGCACATGCGCTCATCGCTCGACTCGATAATCTTTCACAACTGGCAATCGATAGCTCTGACAACCTGAAAGTGTTCCGTAAAGAGTTAAGAGACCGCATTTTTTGAGGAACGGAGTTGCCGCCCGTCGGTTTCAATATCGTCGTTCAATCGAAATCTAGGGCGGCCCAGTTGTCCTACGCATGGATAACGGTTGCGGCATAAAACGAATGCCCCGTAGATCCTTTTCGAAGAAGGCAGCGACCGTGACAGGGATCTACGTCCGCATGGGAAATTTACACATAAACTTACACACCACGTTCTATGGAAAGCGTAAGTCTTTTTGAATCATGGCGAAATCGGCAGACGCAGCGGACTTAAAATCCGCAGGCCGCAAGGCCGTGGGGGTTCAAGTCCCCCTCCGGGCACCAATAAAATCAATAACTTACATAAGAATTCTCCGGTGGAGAAGCTTCACGGAATTAGTGCTGGTGCCACTCTTGGTGCCACTTTGTTCCGACTTTGCTAGGATCGCATTCAGGAGGCAGATTCCCTGTGCCGAGGAAGATGGTTCGCAAGGAACGAGGCGTCTTCGCGAAGGTGCCAGGCTCCGACATTTGGTGGATTCGTTTCTAGGTTGCTGGAGTCGAGCATCGAGAAAAGTTGGGACGGCGCGGCGACGCAATCAAGCTCTACAAGATTCGCAAGGCGGACATTCTTCGCAGCGTAAAAATGCCGGCGAACATGAAGGACAAGGGCATCAAGTTCTCCGTGCTTGCCCAGAGAGCCATTCGACTGGTATGTCAACCACGACCGCAGGGATGTTCGGAATTTCAAACGTAGGATGAAATTCATCCTGGAGGCGTTCGCGGACTGGGTCGCTGACGAGATTAAATCTCCTCTACGTGAAGGATGTTCGGCACTCTGCGACGCTTGGCACTCTGGCGAACGAGGTGGATCGGATTCTCGGTACAGAGTTCCTATCTGCACGCATGGTTGAACAAGACGCTCATGATGTTCCTGTCTTCGCGCAAGAACCGCGAGCCAAAGGAAGCTGACGCAACCATGACTCAATCTCGATCGGCTTTATCTTGCCGAGCGGATACGTGCCCACCTTGGATCGATCCACCGTTTTAGATAACTCTCATAGCCCATCTTGGTCGCATAGGACTTCCATGAGTTGTCAACGGAGAGTTCTCTTCGACGATAGTGTTCGATCAACTGAGACATCGTCAGCACACTGGCTTGCAGACGAGGATCATCGGAATTGATCTCGAGAACAATCCCTTCGACCATCTCGCGGGCATCCTCCGCGGTTTTCGATTGCTCGATTGTGCCCACGACGATGCGACGATAGACTGCTTTCCCGCTGGTACGATCTCGCCATCGAAATTCCCACACGCTCTGTCCGCTTCAGCGCTTAGTCTCAATAAGGCTTCCGTTTTGCATGCTGCTCCTTTTTTGCACCGGCGGTTGGGCTGCTTCGGCCGGGCAGTGAGGCACTAAATATCATGGCTCATTTCGTTTAGAAGGAGGATGCAAATCGAATTGACATGGAGATTGCTGCTTTGCGGCGGCCAGGGTCCTCCGCTGGGTTGGCGTCAGAGCCACAATCCCTGGGTGAGCGCAATGCCTTGCACGAACCGAGCGGAGGCGGCATGCGCGGAACGTAGAAATTGCAATGCAGGGCAAATAGATGAGCCGGTCACAATCGGTTATCTAATGCGCCTCTTAATGTCGCCAGGATTGAGATCGGCAGTTTTCCGACTTGGCTGCACGGTGCCAAGCGAATGCACCATCGGGTGCTTCGCCGAACGCCACTTCGCAAAATTGCGGGGGATACAGCGTAAGAACCGCTTACAGAGCAGGACGACTACGGACACTGCGAACAAGGTGACCTGTGACTCGATCAGGCACAAGCCGCACCACAGTAGTTCCACGTTGTCACCTCCCATGTTCCTCCTTCATCAACCTATCGGCTCAAGATCTCTAATCGGCGCTGCGGTGATTCTTAGCGCTTTCAAAAGAAAGAAAACTTGTCTCGTCCCGAAGCTTCGCAGAAAGATCTACGTCAATGCACTTGAATCTTGCCGGATGCTCCCGGCTCATTTTTCTCCAGCAGGAAACACAACAAGAACATCAGGGCGGCAGTCACTGTGAGTAGCGAGTAGGCGTCAACATAAGAGAGAGCTTGAGCCTGTGTGTTCAGCGTTTTGTACATTTTGGCGAGCGCAGCCTGTTGCGCGGAATACAAATCAAAGCCGGCATGGGACAGGCGCGTTGCTAGCTCTGCAACGGCTGCATTGAACTGGGGTGAACGCGTGTACGAGGCGAGGACGGATTGATGATATTGACTTCGCCTCGCGATCAACGTGGTCACAGCTGAGGTTCCCACGCTCTGCCCCATATTGCGCATGAAGTTCATCAGGCCCGCCGCTGCATTCGTCTTGTACAGGGGTCGACTTTCAGGGAGCCAAAACTACGGCAAGCCCCCCCAAGCCCCCCTGACCGCGAGTGGCGGTCCTAGAGCCAAAATGAGATTGTACGCAGGGACCGCCTTAGAAAGAGGTCTGAAGTCCCACAACTGCGCCTTTCTGAACTAAGCGAAGGCCGATCCGATCCTGAGTATTGTTGACGACCAAGTGCGATCCCAGCTGGTAGCCGGCGAGTACGGCGAAATGCTTAGAAAGAGTGACTCCAACGTCGCCGGTCGTGGACACAAAGTTTCCGTACCCGAACAGGTACATCCCCAAGACATTCGCGCTCACAAACAACCTTGGGGACTTGGTCAAGTACAAGCGGAAATCAGGTCCTGCAACCGGGATCGGCGCCAGAAGCGATCCAGAGGCCGATACGGCATCATAGTGGGTACCATCGTTTGTAACCTGCGCCGCAACGCTGATTTTGGCCGTTGTGTTGAACAGGTCGAACTGTACTGCCAGGCCAAGATGTCCGCGTTTACGCCGGATGAAGTCGTACTCATACCCTGGCGTCACCGCGAGCGTATTGAGAGAACTATTGGCCGTCAACCCGGCATTGAAGGTTTGTCCCTGAAAGGTAAATGTGCGATCGAGTACCGTCTGGTGCGACGTATCGAGTGGAATGATAGTGACGTACAAATGGTTCTTTCTTGTGAACTTCCAGTCCACTTTGCCTGAAAAAGTGGAATAGCTATTGAAACCCAGGTCCTTGTTTAAATCGACAGATCCAGTGTCGTTAGTGCCATGGATGCTACCCGTAGGATTCGAGTAGTACCAGCCGGCGTCGATGCGCAGCTTATAGGCGTCAAAGTCGTTGCTGTCTTGCGCGTGAATAAATGGTCCCGCTAAGAGGGTGGCGAACAAGGTTATTCCTGACAGTGCAGTGGTTAGCTTTCGGCATGTCATTGAATCTTCACCTCAGAAGCTGTTGTAACGAAACTGCTTTTCGTCTTTATGACGTTGGGCATAGGATCCGTCCGCCCTTTTCAAGGCCAGAATGGATAAGAAGGCTCGCGTGGCATCGCGTCAATCACGCAATCCGGCTGCTCTTCTTAACGCAATACGGAGAAGATAGGTCCTTCAACCGACTTAATACAGTTAGCAAAATTGCTAGGGCAGCGGAGTATTTAGTCTAGCGACTTGAACAGTTTCGGCTGGTCTGACTGGCGCTAGGCAGCTCCTTTTCGATGGGTGCTCATACAGACACGCCTGAGGGATTCACTCCGCGGAGGGCGAACGCGGACCAGAAAAGCACTCTTGGGTCGCCGCTGGTTATGAATACGGACAGTGCGGGCATCGTAACCGTTACGATCGCTCTGAACGCAGACCGGGAGGCCTTTCCTGCGACTGCTCCGAACAATCCAAATTCGAAGATGAGGGCTGTGATCGTGCCGCAGCTGCGAGCGACAAGACTATTTCAGTCTGGGACTATAGAAGGCCGTTTGATATAGAACGGTCTCTAAGTTTCGTTTATCATCGCGTCTAGCCAAAAGACGTATTGGTGAAGGAATAGCTTATCTCCGCGAAGATCCGAGGTTTGTGGCAGATTTATGCGAAGCAACGCAACGAGTGAAGTGACGGATAAGTCTGAGATGCTGATCGACGAACGTCGGCAGCACATCCTGGACCTCATCCAGAAGCAAGGGAGAGTGCTGGTGGGAGACCTCTCCCGGGAGTTATCAATATCTCAGATCACCATCCGCAAAGATCTTGATTATCTGCAATCAAAAAGCCTGCTCCAGCGCTCTCATGGTGGCGCTCTGCGTATCCAATCCAGCGCCCTGGTCGATCCAACGCTTCAGGAGAAGCAGAAGCAGAACTCTCAGGAGAAGGAAAGGATCGCAGCGGCGGCCATCAAAATGGTGGAGGAAGGCCAATGCATCATTTTGGATTCGGGGACAACGACTACCGCAATTGCGCGTGGGCTGAAGCGGTTTAAACAACTGACTATCATCACCAATGCGGTGAATATCGCCGCAGAACTTGCTGGAACGGATTTCGAGGTGATCTTGGTGGGCGGAACTCTGCGGAAGAATTCCGTCTCGCTGGTGGGACCACTTGCCGAAGACAACCTAGAAGAGATGCATGCGGATATTCTGTTTCTCGGCGTAGATGGATTCGATCTGGAAGTGGGAATCACTACGCCTAATTTTCTCGAGTCCCGCGTGAACCGCGCCATGGTAAAGGCAGCGCGGCAGGTAGTGGCTGTTTGCGATTCGAGCAAGTTTGGTCGCCGGAGCTTGTCGCGCATTGTGCCGCCTGGCGCGATTCATCAGATCATCACGGATCGGAATCTGCCGCATGAAACGGCGGAAGCGCTGCGTGGTCGGAACATTACCGTGACGACAGTCTGACATGTTGTGAATATCACCATGCAAGTGCGCCATGGGAAGCCGCCGCATCTGGAGGGCGGGTGCGAGGATCAGGCGAATCTTCAGCCAGAATTAACCTTGTTCCGGTACAAAAGAGTATGCGCCTTCTCGTTATTGAAGATGAACGCCGTGTTGCCGAAAATATTGCCGCGGCGCTTAAGGAAGGTCCGGGATACGCCGTCGATCTTGCTTATGACGGCGAGGAGGGTGCACATCTTGCGGAAACAGGCGAATACGATCTCATCGTGCTCGATCTGATGCTTCCCGGAATCCGTGGCACAGCGGTATTGAAACGTCTCAGGGCGCGCGGCAAGAAAACGCCCGTACTGGTCCTCACTGCCGTTACCACCAAGGCATCTGTAGTGGAGTTGCTGAACGCCGGCGCCGACGACTATCTGGGCAAGCCCTTCGATCTCGGTGAATTGATTGCGCGCGCCAAGGCCCTTATCCGCCGCGGTAAAGGAGTTAGTCACCCCATCCTCCGCATCGGGGATTTAGTTGTCGACACGATCGAGAAGACCGCAATTCGTGAAGGCGCTGAATTGGAGCTTTCCCCGACGGAATACCGCATCCTGGAGTACATGAGCTATCGGCCGCGTTCTGTGATCTCCAAGCAAACTCTCCTCGAACATCTTTACGACTACAACTGGGAGCATCATTCGAACGTTATTGAGGCCCATGTCTCTAACCTGCGACGCAAGCTGAACCGGAGCGCCCCGTCGCAATCGACTCAATTCCAATGGCTTGAAACTATGCGCGGTCGCGGCTACCGTCTGCTGGCTTCCGCCTCCGACCCGTCCTCTCAAGACCCGCTATGAAGCCTTATTCCCTTAGCCGTCGTCTTATCGTGACCGTTCTCCTTGTGGAGACGCTGCTCGCACTTTGCACGACTGGCGTCGCGCTCCTGTACGAACGGCGGCAGCACTTTCGAACCTTCGACGTAATGCTGCGCGGGCGGGCGGACTCTCTCCTCGGCGCGGTTCAGGATGCCGAGGACGAAGCTGACAACGTCATGCTGGCGCCAAAATCCATCGATTTACGGCGTGATGATCTGTATCAGGTGCGCGAGCCCTCAGGACGTGTTCTTGGACAAGCGCCGCAATGGGATAACAAGATACAGAATCGCTTTCGTGACGGCTCCCGAGGCCACAATTTCCACTTTCAGGGTCACGAATATCGCGGCCTGGTGTTGCACGGCGTTCGGCAGATCGATCAGGAAGACGACAAGCCCGGGATCTCCCGGCCGGTCATCATCGACTATGCCGCCCCGCTTTCGCCTGTCTGGGTAGCTCTGGCAAACGCCGCGAGATTTCTGCTGCTCTCGAATTCGCTAGTGTTGCTGCTCACAGCGATCACTCTCTATTTCCTGCTACGTCGAGGCATGGCTCCGCTCGAGTCACTGGCCAAACAGGCCGCTGCGATATCGCCACCATTTTGGGAATTTGAAACCCCGCAGGAAACATTGGATGTGGCCGAGCTGGCGGTACTCGCGCGTGCTCTCGAATCTGCAATGTGCCGGTTGAGAGAATCCTTCAACCAGCAGCGCACCTTCGTGAATGATGCAGCTCACGAGCTAAAGACGGCCGTCACTATCATAAAATCGTCGCTCCAATTGCTCGATTCGAAGCCGCGCTCTCTTGATGAATATCGCCGCGGGCTGGACTCTTGCCTCGCCGACTGTGCGCGCCTCGAAGAGTTAGTTCAGAAGCTTCTTACCCTCGCCCGGCTCGAACAAAGCTCCTCCGCCGAATTCACATCGAGCGGCCAGACCGATCTGAGCGAATCTCTTCGCGAGATTGCTGCTCAACTCGACTCCTTTGCCGCGCTGCGGGGGGTCGGCCTGAAGCTGAACCTCAAAGACAATGTTCAGGTGCTCCTCCCGTTTGAGGAATGCGAGAACCTTGCCTTCAACCTCGTCCTGAATGCTCTCCAGCACACACCCTCCGGCGGCTCCGTCACATTACGCGCTGAAACCACTGGAGGGGCGGTCCAAATGAGGATTGAGGACACAGGGGAA
Organism: uncultured Acidobacteriaceae bacterium; assembly: GCA_963783805.1. Classification (GTDB taxonomy): domain Bacteria; phylum Acidobacteriota; class Terriglobia; order Terriglobales; family Acidobacteriaceae; genus Silvibacterium. The sequence goes on from CAWAPC010000005.1 coordinate 10,383, forward strand.
GGCATCGACCCCATCGACCTGCCGTTCGTCTTTAACCGCTTCTATCGCGGTGACCGCTCCCGCACCAGAACGACAGGGGGAACCGGCCTCGGGCTGGCCATCTGCAAGGCTATCGTCGATGCATATGGCGGGACCATTGAAATCCGCAGCGAGTCAGGTCGCGGTACGCGAGTACTTGTCACCTTGCCTGGAGCCGGCGTCGCGGCTCATCCTCAAGCTGTTTTGAACGACGGCGCTTAGCGTTCAGAGTCCACCACAAGAGAATCAATCGCAGCCGGCACAGAGAAAAATGCAAAATAATTTAATCTACGATGCCCCGTCTGGCTCGTTCGATTGGCCGTCCGCATCCGCGCTCCAGCATCGTTCCCGGTAGCTTTGGAGTGATCGTCATCCGTCGGGTAATCCTTCACAACAAATTCTGCGTAATCGGGAGCCGGTGAAAACCGGATATTGTTCGGACCCTCGCTGCTATGCGCTTCGAGTAAGAAAGTAGTACACCGCCGGAGTCACGACCAGCGAAAGCAGCATCGACAGCAGCAATCCGCCCACCACGGCAATTGCCAATGGCTGCAGCATCTGCGACCCCGCTCCAAGTCCCAGCGTCAACGGCAGCATGCCGGTAATCGCGGCCAGCGCCGTCATCAGAATAGGACGCAGCCGGCGCTGCGCGGCCTGCAACATAGCGTCATGAGCCCGCATCCCGGCTGCGCGAAATTTCTCATCGGCATCCAGCAGAAGAATGCCGTTCTTGGCCACGATGCCGATCACCATAATCAGGCCCATGAACGACGCAACATTGAAGGTCGTATTCGTCACCAGTAACGCCACCAAAACACCTACGGTTGAGAGAACTGACGAAACCAGAATCGCAACCGGAGCCGAGAAGTTGCGGAACTCCGCCAGCAGCACGCCAAACACCAGCACCAGCGCCAGCAATAGCACACGCAGCAGTTCGTGGAAGGATTTCTGTTGCTCCTGATACGTTCCGCCGTACTCCACGCGAACGCTCGACGGCAGGTGAAGATTCTTTACCACCTGCTGCACGCGCTTGATTGCCGAACCCAGATCGGACCCTTCCAACCTGCCCGTCACCGTCACAAGCAGCTGCAAATTTTCACGCAGGATTTCGTTTTGCGGAGGCAGTTGCACTATGTTGGCGACAGCGCCCAGGCTCGTCGTCTTCCCGCTTGCGCTGTTGAAGACCGTGTTCCTGATGGCATCGAGCGATGAACGGTGCGCCGCGTCCAGGCGCACTCGAATGGTATAAGGGCGCCCATTCTCAATCAGGGGCTGGCTCACGGGAATACCGTCCAGGATCGCCGTCGCGTCGGTCGATATTTCCTGGGGAGTAAAGCCCAGCCTCGCCGCGAGCGCAGGATCGACCTCAAAGCTCGTAGCCGGGCCGCTGATCGTGTTGTCCACGCCATTCTCCACGTCAACCACTCCAGGCACTTTGCCGATCGCGTCGCCAACCCGTGCGCCAAGCTGGTTGAGCAGCGTCTGGTTGCTTGAGAACAGCTTAATCTGGATTGGCTCTGGAGCATTTGAGAGATCGCCGATCATATCCTGCAATACCTGCGTGAACTCAACGTCCAGCTCCGGCTCCGTGGAATTGATCTGCTTTCGCACATCCTCCATGACCTCTGAGATATCGCGGCTGCGATGATCCTTCAGCTTCACGGTGATGTCACCGGTATTGGCCTCGGTCACCGCAGCCAGCCCCATCTGCAATCCCGTACGCCGCGATGTGCTATCGACCTCGGGTGTGCGCTGCAGAATACGTTCCACGTGCTCGAGCACGCGATTGGTTTCCGCAAGGGAGCTGCCCGCCGGCATGATGTAGTCGAGAATGAACCCACCCTCGTCCATCTCTGGTAGCAGATCGGAGCCGAGAGTCCGATATGTTATGAAAGCGCCTGCCACCAACAGAAGGCAGCATCCGGCAAGCAGCCATGGCCGTGCCAATGCCGCGTCCAGAACGCGCCTGTGTCCCTGCAGTATCTGCGTCATGAAGCCGCCCGAAGCTTCCTGATGGGCGGCTGCTCGTTCGCGCCTCAGCAGAAACAAGCTGAGGCTCGGCGTCCACGTGAGCGCCAAGAGCAGCGAAGTAAGCAGGGCAACGGTCATGGTGATCGCGAGCGCGCGGAAGAAGCTGCCCGTCACCCCGGTGACTGCGATAAGCGGAAGAAAAACAACAATCGGCGTAATCGTCGAGCCGACCAGCGGACGCGTAATTTCGTGCAACGCCTTTCGGACCGCAACCGCACGCGTTTCTCCTGAGTCGCGGTGCAGCACGATGTTCTCAACTACGACAATCGCGTCGTCGATCACCAGTCCGACCGCAGCGGCCAGCCCGCCAAGCGTCATCAGGTTGAAGCTCTGGCCGGTGATCTTGAGAAAGAGAAATGTGATCAGGATGGTTACAGGAATTACCAGGCCAGCCACCAGCGAAGACGACCAATCGCGCAGAAACACCACCAGCACAATCGAAGCCAGCACGATCCCAATCAAAATCGCATCGCGAACGCTGGCAATGCTCTCTCGCACCAGGTGAGACTGGTCGTAAAACGGCTCCAGCTTCACACCAGGAGGCAGCGTCTTGCTCAGCTCGGCAATCTTTGCTGCGACTTCGTCGGCTACTGCGACCGTATTCCCCGAAGGCTGCCGCGCAATGTTCAGGAGCACCGCTGGCTGGCCGTTCGCCGTCACAATCGTGTAGACAGGCATCGTCTCCGGGACAACCTCGGCAATATCGCCCAGCTTCACCGGAACTCCCGCCGCAGTCGTCTTCACCACAATCCGCGCGAGCTGTTGAATGTTATGAACCTGTGACCCAACCAACCCGAGCACCAGCTGGTGATTCGACTCATAAAGCCCCGGCGAGTCGACCAGGTTAGTCGCCTGAATCGCATTCACGATATCCGGGATGGTCACGGAAGTGGCCTGCAACTCGGTTAAGTCGGGAATGACGTGAAATTCGGGAACCTGTCCACCCTGCACCGTAACTGTGCTTACTCCGGCCAGCCGGTTCAGTGGAGGCTTCAGGTCGTACGTCGCAATCTCCCACAAGCGCGTCTGCGGAATCGTCTTTGAAGTGAGGCTGTAACCGAGAATTGGAAAGGTCGCGAAGGTCAGCCGGTTCGTCGTGATGCGCGCAGTCGGAGGGAGTGTCTGCTCCACCTTCGACAATGCCGCATCGACGCGCTCCAGTGTCTGAAACATATCTACGTTCCAGTTAAAGAAGAGGCTCACTTCTCCTGACCCGCGGCTGGTTGTCGAGCGCACCGTCTCAAGCCCGGGAACGCTGTTGATCGCATCTTCGATCGGCTTCACGACCGTGACCTGCATCTGCTCAACGGGCATCACGCCGTTGTCTACGCCGATCACAATGCGAGGAAAATTAGTTTCGGGAAAAACCGAAATAGGAATTCGAAACGCGAGGAAAAGCCCCCCCGCGGCCAGAGCCAGCGTGAAAAAAAAGATGGTGCGCGCAGAGCGCATCATCCAGAACGGCTTTTCAAGCTCCTTCGACTCCAGCTTCGGGTCCATCAGTTGCTGTCTCCCGGCCCGCTTGCATCGCCTGCGGCAGCCGTGATGACTTTCACTTTGGTGCCATCGTCAAGCGCATACGCTCCCTTTGTAACCACCTGGTCGCCGGCGGAAATTCCGCTAAGAATCTGGACAAGCCCACCGTCTTCCGCGCCCACAGCCACCTGCCTCTGGTGGGCCACATCGTCGGCCCCAATCACCATCACGGCCTTCTGACCTCCCGGCGTGGTCACCAGGGCCTCAGCCGGAACCACCAACGCATGCGGCACAGGCTTTCCTGCAATCGAAACATGCACCGCGGTGCCGGGCTTGAACCTGGCCTCCGGGTTGGGCACCACCACCCAAACCTCAACCGTTGTGCTACCCGGATCAAGCGCCGGGCTGATGAGCGTGAGCTTGCCCGCAACTGGAGCCTCAACGCCCGGAATTGTCACTGACGCCGGATCGCCGGTCTTGAGTCCCTGTGTCTGCGCCTGCGTCAGATGCACCTTGGCCACCAGCGAAGAAATATCCATGATGGTCAACAGAGGCGTTCCAGCAACCGCCGTCTCCCCCGCGAACAGCGGCCTGTCGGTTACTACTCCGGCGATGGGGCTGCGAATCTCCGAGTATTGAACCTGCGCTTCCGCGCCTAGGTATTTGCCTTTAGCCGATTCCAGCTGACCTTGCGCACTCTTAAGCGCAGCCGCGTGGCTTATCCGCTCGACAGCGTCGAAATGCTCCTGGGCAAGGTCATACGCTGACTGTGCCTGCACCAGCGCAGACTGCGCAGTATCCAGATCGCGCCCCGGAATCGCGCCTTCAGCAAAAAGCTTCTGACGGCTCTTCACAATCTGCGAATTCAAATCAAAATTCGCCTTCGCCTGCGCCAGATCCAACTTCGCCTTCTGGGTGTCCTCCGGCACTGTAGCCTGTGTGGCCGTCCTATATTCGGCCTGAGCCGCGTCATAGCTGCCCTGGCTGTCCACCACCGCCGCTGCAAGATCGCGATTCTCAAGGGTGGCCAACAACTCGCCCTTCCTGACCTTCGAGCCGCGCTGCACAAAAAACTCTTTTACCGGGGCGGAGATTCTCGGAGAAATGGCCGCCTGCGCCAGCGGGCTAAGAATTCCGTCGGCCGCAATGTGTTCGGTAATTGGCGCATTGCGAGCAACTGTTGCCTGCACTTCCACCTCGGTCGACGCGGCAGCCTCTTTCTTTTGGCATCCGGTCGTCAGTGCAAAAACCAGCGCCGCGACGGATAAATATCGAATGGAATGATTTGGCATGGGCAATCAGAGCGTTCCTGTGAGAGTTTGCAAGTTGGCAAGCGCCACGCGGTACCGGACGCCGCCATCCGCGCTCGCGGTTTCGGCCTGCGTCGCCGCATTCTCCGCATCTACAACTTCAAGCGCTGTGGCTTCGCCAGCGCTGTAGCGAAGTTTCGTTAAGCGAAGACTATCCTCTGCGGTCTGTGCACTCAGGGTCAGCGACGCCAGCTCGTCATTCGCCACCTTCGCCTCGCTGTAATACTCCTCCATGTCTGCGATCAGTTTTTTCTGTGTCGTCGTCAGTTGTGTTTGCGCCACTCTCTGTCGCAGCTCACTCTGCTTTACGCGATCGTGCGTCGCCATCCAGTCCCAGACGGGAATATCCAGCGTAGCGAAGGCCGAGTAGCCCAGATTCCGCACACCAGCCGGCCCGTTAACCGCAAACTGCGGAGCGTCGATGCCATAGGTGTAATTCAGCGAGAGCGTCGGAAGATACGCGGCCCATGCCGCCGAAACCTCCTCCCGACTCATTCGCAACGCTGCGAGTGCGCTCTTGAGTTCAGGATTATTCTTTGCCCCCGCCGCCTCCGAGTCATCGCGTGAAGGCAGCGCCGGGGTTACCAGGTCGCTATCTGCGAGCCGGTAAGGCACGCGCGGATCGGGCAAAACCAGCACACCCAACTCCAGCCGGGCCTTCTCGGCGGCAAGCTGCGCATCCGCAAGATCACGCTGCCGCTGTTGCAACTGCAGATTGGCCTTGACCACATCCGCGTGCGCCACTTCGCGGCCTTTCTCAAGTTTTCCCGTCAATTCGACAAAGGACCGCGCTTCGTCTTCCGCGCGCTGCGCCACGCGCACACTGCTCTCCTCGGCCACCAGCGTGTAATACGCCGACGCCACCGTTACTACCAGCGCACGCCGCGCCACTTCGAGATCAGCCTCAGCCTTTGTTGAAGCCGCATCCGCACGCTTCAAATCCGCAAAATCGGCCGCGCTCAGCGTCTCCGTCACCAACGCCTGGCTCGCATATTCGCGAATGGCGTTGTTGGCAATGAATCGTGGCGCGTCCTGCGCGGAAGCTCCCTGCCCTGCCTGATTTTTCAATCCATTCGGTTGCGTATACAAGTATTGGTTGTGATAGGTAATCACAGGCAGCAGCGCGGAGCGGCCAATGCTGCGATCCAGATGCGCCATGCCACGATCCGCCACGCTCGTCGCATAGCCCGGATCATTCGTCTCAGCTCGTGTAATCGCATCCTGAAGCGTAATAACCAGCGACCCGGGCGCAGCCGCCGCGGAAACTGTTGTCTGTGCCAGTATTCCGGGTACATTCAGCAGGATTACCGAGAAAGCAGTGGCAGTACGGAGCAGTGGTAGAAGCAAAGTCACCTCAACAAGGAAGAATAAACGATGCCACGCGTCGTCCTATCGTGTTTCAAGATTAGTCGCTTGACCTTAAGACACGCTGAAGACCATGCGGATTGGCCATGATCGCGTGGACAACACCCTCCCGTTAGAAATGGATGACGTCTTCACTACAGCCTCTCGCAGTGGCGCCGTTGGTCCTGCCGGCTGAATTTGGAGGCCGAACGGGCTCGATCGCTATCAGCGAGGACTGGTGCAACTTATTGGTTGGTGAAGGTGACGGTTGGCAGGCCAGCGAATTCAGTGAAACGTGTCCGAGCCATGCCCGGACTTGAATCATGGAGGATCCAGGTCCATTAAGATCGGCAACGTAATCCAATGCTATCTTCCGCTTTCGAGTCAGAGTAGTATTCTCGACGAATGCTACTGCGGGCGAAGAAAGCGACACTTGTACTTTTTCTTGCCGCGCCTCTTTTCGCCCAACAGCAAACTCCGAAGCAACCGCCGGCTTTGACCATTCGAGGATTGGGTCAAGGTTCAGTGCCGCTCGATGGTTCCTGGCAGTTCCACTTGGGCGACGATCCACAATGGGCGGCGCCATCTTGGGATGACTCCGCGTGGCAAACGATCGACACTTCCAGTTCGTGGGGTAGCCAAAGCAATCCTGGCTACACGGGCTTCGCGTGGTATCGTCGGCATCTGCAAATCGATACGGTGGCCGACGCCAAGTCTACTTACGCTCTGCTGATACCGCCGGTCGACGACGCTTATGAAGTCTATTGGAACGGCAAGCTGATAGGGCGTTACGGGCACCTGCCTCCCCGGCCGCATTGGTACTACTCTTCGCTATTCCGCATGTTTGCATTTCCATCCGCTACTTCGGGAACCATTGCCATCCGCGTCTGGAAATCTCCTCTCTTGTTTGTCGATTCATCCTCGCTGGGGGGTATTAACGGGACGCCCCTGCTTGGCGATGCCAACACCATCGCTGCACAGTTGGCGGCGATCAATGCAGAATCGACACAGCAGGTCCTATACGATTACACCCTGACCGTCCTCTACGGGTTTGTTACGCTGTTCAGTCTCCTGCTGTGGAGTCGAAACCGCGAAGTAAAACTATTTCTCTGGCTTGCCATCTTCACGGTGACGCCAATCCTTCTCGCAATATTCCAAGGGCTGTTTCTGCTCCCGATTTCTTATGGATTAGGCAGAGGATTGAATCAGCCCGTTTACGCGTTGAATCATATCTCTCTTTGGTTCCTGCTGCTTTGGCTGTTGAGGCTCAATGACAACCGCACGCTTGTCCACTGGACGCGGGGACTGGCGATCTGCACACTCGCTGCCGGCATCCTGGACGGAATTCTAGCGTTTTTCTGGGGGGGCCGGCCCCTGGATGCAGGGGATCGACGCAGTTCTGACTACGATCATTTTGGTGGTTGAGGTTTTGCCGTTCGTCATCATCGCGATCGGCATCCGGCACCCGCTGGAGCCTTCACGCTGGTGGGTCGCTTTTAGCGCGCTTATATCGCAGATGATCGACACAGTTGCCGATGCCAGCGCTGCAGGGCAGAGATTCAGCCACTGGACGCTTTTCGAGGCGATCAACAGGCCCCTTTTCATTATTCACGGGATAGCCTTTCGAGCGGCCAACCTTGCTGCGATCGTGCTGTTCCTTTCGATCCTTTACGCCGTTTATCGATACAGCACGGAACAACAAGCGCGGCAAAATGTGCTGGAGCACGAGATGCAAAGTGCCCGGGAGATACAACGGGTACTGATTCCAGACACGCTACCGTCGCTGGAGGGCTTTGCGGTCACCAGCGCTTACCAGCCTGCGCTGGAGGTTGGCGGCGACTTCTTTCAAATCATCCGAGAAAAAGATGGATCGACGATTGTGGCGTTGGGTGACGTGAGTGGCAAGGGCCTAAAGGCGGCAATGAATGTGTCTCTTATCGTCGGGGTTCTACGCTCGATGTCGGACGCCAGTTTTAGTCCTCTGCAAATGCTGGAGAGGCTGAATCGATGTTTGTGCGGACGTCTTCAGGGGGGGTTCGTCACCGCTGTCATTCTGCGTCTTCAGGCAAACGGCAATGTTATGCTCGCGAATGCCGGTCACCTTCCACCGTTTCTGAATCAGCGAGAACTCGAGATCGAAGGCTGTTTGCCACTTGGGCTGTTGGCCTCGGCGACTTATAGCGAAGCCAACATATGGCTGCATGCGGGAGACCAACTCAGCCTTTATACGGATGGATTGGTGGAGGCTCGCAGTGCAACGGGAGAGCTCTTCGGCTTTGACCGACTGCAAACATTATTCGCAACCCGGCCATCTGCGCACCAGGCAAGTGAGGTCGCGATTGCCTTTGGCCAGGACGATGACATCACTGTGCTCACACTTACGCGACTGGCGGCTGGAGAAGAATCCACCACGTCGCTGACCGCCCCATTTCTGGCTTCCGACGCCGTGGAATTGTGATTCACTTACCGGCTTCCAACATGCGACCGTAATTTGCGCCTCCCGGCTACTTCACCGCGACGGTTATTGTGGCGGAAGCGCTTCCGGCTGAGTAATTCGCGCTTCCGCTGTAGCTGGCAATCAATGTATGACTGCCATTCGAGAGCGAGGATGCGGGCAATGTGGTCGAGGCTGTCCCGCTGGCGGTTACTGGTACTGTCACCAGGACCTCGCGGCCATCGTAGAAAGTGACGGCCCCAAGCTGATTGGGCGGCCCTGCGCTCGATGATTGGATTGTGACATTCAGCGTTAAATTACCTCCCGTTAAGTACCAGCTGGACGGAGTCAGTTGGACAACTACAGGGGCGCGAACTACCGTAAAGCTCACAGTAATGGGAGCCGCGGATGCATAATTCGTCTGGGCGGCATATCCAATATGGACCGTGTGTGTGCCCGTCTGAGGCTGCGTCAGCGTGAACTGCACATTTCCATTTTGCAGAGGCAAGCTTACCGCAGGATTCCCGTCGTACTGGTAGGTGACCACACCTTGCGGCGCCCCCGCGGCTGAACTGGTAAAGATTCCGCATTGAAAATTGGCCCCGTATGGAAAGTTGGCGTTCCAGCAAGAGGCGGTGAGGCGAACCGGGACTGCGTTGACTTTGAGTGTGACCGGAGCGGAACGGCCGCCGGCATTGAACGTGTCTCCTGAGTACACGGCAGTCAACTGATGGACGCCGGCCGCCAGTCCCTGGACGTAGAGATATGCCGCGCCGTTCCCTTGCAGCCTCGATGTTTCGAGGAGTGTTGTGCCGTCGTAGAGTTGAATGGAACCTGTAGGAGTATGACTGCCGGAAGGCGCGACACTTATGACGACATTCGTACCCTGAGGATAAGTAACTGTCGGATTGCTTAGTGTGACCTTAATTGCGGCATCATAAGCTGCGACCACATAGGGGACGGACGCGGAAGATTGGTTGCCAGCTGCATCGACGGCGAGGACCGTGAACGTCTTGTTGCCAGGCGTGGACGTATCCACGGGACTGCTGATGCTGCCCGTGTTCAGGACCGCGGAAGTGAAAGAGAATGTCGAACTGCCGCAGCGGACAACACCGGAACGCTCATCTGTGCAGCTGTAGGTAGCCGTTACTGCCTGACCGACCGCGTAAGAATTTGAACCGCCGGTAGACGGGGAAAGCACGGGGCCTGATGTGATTATTGGTGCAATCGTGTCCACATTGACTGGGACTGTGTAGTAGGAGGTGGACCAACTGCCCGCGGAGTTTTGGGCGAATTGAAGTTCCTCGGTTCCGGCGCAATCCTGCGCGAAGTAGTGCAGGAGGTAATTGCCGTCTGACAGGCCGCTGAGGGTCTGTGCGCCTGTGGTAAAAACTGTCGCTGGCGGGTCGAGTGGATTGCCCGGACTCGGACACGAAATCTCGTTTGTCACTGTAATGTCTGTAGAAGGCGGTGCGGAAGGGACGGGAACGCTGCCCGATGCCGAGATGCCGTATGTGATGCTCTGGATCGGAGAAGCGACAAAAGTGGTTGAGCCAGGCAGATTCGTACCAGCGAGAACGGGCGGCTGGCTGGACAGCGTCACGTTTGCAGTGGAAGCATTGATCCAACCGCCAGGCTGCTGATCCGCAACAGTGACGGTTGTGAGATCTTCAGGAACTTGCACAACCGGGATAAAAGCCGAGTTGGGATGTGAAACATGACTGGTCGTGATGTACACACCAGGGCCGCTGAAGTTGGCAAGCAGGTTTTGAGGGCAGGGCAGGTCTTGCAGGCCGGATGCCGGATCGAAAGTACAAGGGCCGCCGGTCCAGCCCTCACTCGCCATCAGGAAACCGATTCCTTGATGAAAAGTGGTGCCAGTTGGAGTGGTGATGTCCGACAGGGTAAAGCTGGGGCCGTCAAAAACATCTTGAAGTACCTCATTAGGCAGCGAAGAAACCGGGCACTGCGCGCCGCTCGCGGTCGACCCAGTTCCCACGGTGCACTCCAGCGTAAACAGCTTGCAAGCCCGCGCACCGTTATACAGTTCTCCCGTATGAATCAAGCAGCTCGAAGTGGCGAAGGATGTCCCTGAACCATACAAGGATTGGAATGTGGCCGGGTCAACCGGTACGTCGCTCGTACCCGGGATGGTGTCATTAGTGATAGCCAGGGTCCCCGCCGATTGCGCCTGAGAGAGGTCATAGACAAATTGGACTTGTTGACCGGTAGTCGTATTGAAGGAGAAGTTCTGGGTTAATTGCTGAGGAGAGGGATCGGTCTGTGGGATGGGATTACCGGTGATTTGAGCCGGACCTGTAACGCCACTCTGCGAGCAATTGGTATTGAGATAGAGAGTCGAATTTGTGAGAAACCCTCCTGTGTCGACCAGGTCGATTTTGATCTTCAGCGCGCCTGACTGGAGACTGCCGCTGATGTCGATAGGCGGCACGCCACCCGTGGCAACGAAGGTATCGGGGTCTTGACCGGTAAGTGACCCGGCGCTCGCGGGCGATTGATAGTTGGTCGTGAAGCAATCCTGCGAGGGGCCGTCCGGTGTATTGTCCGCTGTTCCGCCGCGGCAGACATTTACCGGACCCGTAACCGTTGTACCGGAGGTCACGGTGAGCTGGATGTTGTTATCGACTAAGACGTTTCCTTGGCTGTTGGCCGAGGAAGAGAGCACGGCGGTAATCGGGGAGGCGGAGCAGGTCAAATTCAATGTTGCGCTGTTGAAGGCCACAGAACTGGCGCCATATCCAGTTCCGCTGGCGGAGAGCCGCACGTCGACAGGACCAAAGACCTGAATGGAATTCTGGGCGTTCATCGCCAGGGCAACGAAGGCCATGCATGCAGAGATTGAGATGTAGCGCAGAATCGGCAGCCTTCTCATGGAAAGCACCTCCTTGGGGATTCCCCTTCGGACATCTGGGATGAATGGCCCGTCGGGGCAAAGCTTCAAATGCATTTCTGCGTCTCGTAAGGGGAGGGGGATCTAAACGCTAACTAGGAGACCAGAAAGGGAGTTAGACTATCAGTTGGCTGAGGGCCTAAACGACAGCACGACTTTATAGTGCTTGCGGCCACGTGTCAACTGAGTCTCTGATGGCGCAGCCCCTGGCTTGACCGATTGTTTCAGATGTCCACGGTGAGTGGTTGCCGAATGAATCTGCCAGCACGGTGGCTGTCGCCGTTTTCAGCATTTGAGAGTCTCGTGCCGAAGAGCGCGATCGGGATGAGCGTATAACGGGAGAGGAATTTCTTTGATACCGTTGCCAACGGTGTTCCAGTCGATTCTTTTGTGTGGGGCTGGAACCGGGTCGAGTCATTTCCCAGCGCGATCCTAAGAGTCGCGCATGGCCAGCGGACGGTTTCGCCCCGCTGTTGTCGGAAAAGGAGAAGATCGATGTCGGGCGTTCCAGAAAAACAACGCCTCTTGGTTGTTGATGATGAGCACGTTATAGCCGACACTTTAGCGACCATCTTCTCGAATGAAGGCTACGACGCGAAAGCCGCTTACTCCTCCGAGCAAGCTATCGCGTTGACGTTGAAATGGACTCCGCAACTCGCAATTATTGATGTTCTCCTTCCAAAGATGAATGGCATCGAGCTCGCGATTCTCTTCAAGGCGGAATATCCGAATTGCAAAATAGCTCTATTTTCGGGACTAGCCGCTACAAGCGATCTTCTTGACCAGGCGCAGAGCGGCGAACACGTCTTCGACGTACTCGCCAAGCCTATTCACCCCACTGAGTTCCTCAGGTTGGCGTCTCGTCTGCTCTCGTCCGCAGAGGGCAATGGCGGGACATTTGTGAAGGTCTGAGTGATGGCGCGAGTCCGGCTCTCGGCATTGGAGCTAGAGGCGGGCAGGCCCTACAGGCCGTTCTCGAGGGGAAGGCTTTTGGTGGTGCCGCGTCGGGGTCAAGCCAGCGAGACGCCTACCATTGCGGCTACCGATCTCGTCGGCTCCGGACAAAATCGTCTTTCCATGACATCTAGGCGCTCGCACGCTGGTGCATTGCCCGAAACGCTTCCCATGCGTGGCTGCCATCAGAGTGTGCTAACGGCAGAAGGTTGACTCCTGCGAATGTAAGGTTGCATAGGGCAAACCAGCCGTTGACGTGCCAGAAAGCGACCGTCAGCACCAGGTTCATAGCCGGGCCCCCTAGACACGTGGCAACTTCAGGCCATCCTGCGGATCGCGTGCGCTGAATGTACATTCCCAGCTTACTGAATCCAATTTTCTTGATGGGAACGTGGTAGTAGTGGGCGACGAGGATATGGCCGAGTTCGTGAAGCACCATGCAGGCCAGGACGAGCGCGCACTTAGAGATCAGGGAGAGGATATCATCAAACATTTTCGAGACTCCACGGGGAATGGGGTAATTGAAATGCACCGGATCCTTGCGTGCTTCTGGTGGAGCAATATTGCGAGCACTGCGCCCGGGTGATCGGCATTAGGGTTTCTTTCAAGTTGAACTGTGACAAACGTGTAATCGTTCTCCACGTTAAGAAGGTGGATGCAAGTTTTCGCGGTGTGGTAGTCGAGGGCATGGTAGCGGTTTTGATGCCGTCAGAAATTTCGATCCTATCGGGCCGGTAACATCAGTTCGTCATTCGCGTGAGCAACCTTGTTGGGATATCTAACATCGCGCACCCCACATTCAGCTATGCTCATTTTGTAAGGGCCGTTCTCAGTCAAAAGAATTCATCGATTTCCTCTTGGTTAACACAACTCACATGTCAGCCCAAGCAGCGGGATTTGCACCCAACGCTTTCGCTTCTGCTAAATTATCGGCTCCTGTCGGTCCCAGCTTTAGCGAGCCCTTCAAGTCGCCGTGTGCTGAGTTCGTAGATTCAGCAGAATTGTTTCGACGGCGGGCCGCCATAGCGAATGATTCAATCTATTGCAGAAAGTAGAAGGAGACGCGATGGGGTGGTTGCCGCAATTCTTAGCATGTGCATGCCTTGCCAGTGCGGGAAGCACGGCGGCGCTCGGGGCGACAACGCTTCACTCTGCCGATACGATCATTGCGCTCGACGCGGGCAAAGAGTCGCCGCGTGTCACGCAGCTGAGCATGAAGGCAGGCGCCTTATGGAAGGGTGAGGCCGGAGAGCCGCTGATCGACCATGTTGAGATTGGGGGACAGGAGCAGCCGCTGCATTGGAAATTCAACGAGACTGCGAGCGCCAGCGGCTCGACGTGGGCCCGGTTCGTATACGATTCCGGCACCCCGCGGCTTCGGGTGTTCTGGGAGTGGCGCGTACGAGCGGCGCATGGGCCTATCGAACACTCGATACGCATTCAGAATCTCAGTGGGGAAAGCCTGTGGATTCCCTTGCAGAATAGTCTGCAACTTAACTGGCGCATCCCCGCGAATGAACACCTGGGACAACTCTGGGTGGAAAAAGGAGCCGGCGGCCCATCTGCGGACGGAACTCATCGCATTCCGATCAACAACGATTACAACTGGACTGGAACATCGAGTACTTATGCTCATCCGGCGGCAGGACAACAGCGCGAGATGATTCCCTACGTGCTGGTGGATCGTCCGGATGCGGACGGGAGCGGCTGGTACATCGGCATTGAGTTCAGTGGGCGAACGCGCATTACTCTAACGCGCATCGGCGATTCACTCGAGGAGGTTGCCGGCCTGAATCCTGAACCGGGACCGTTCAAGACGTATCTAGGCCCGGGTGACAGCTTTGATGCGCCCAGGGTTTTTGTGGGCGCGTTCCGCGGGGGACCGGATGTGGCGGGCAACATTTTGCGGCGTTGGGTTCGCGATGTGTTGAACAATCCGGTAACGGTTCGCGATCCTGAATATCCTCTGGTGGTCAATAACAGTTGGGGCAGCGGGATGGCGATCGATGCGGAGCAGGCGCGCAGCATGATTCGCGACTCTGCCGAACTGGGATTCGAGATGTTTCACCTGGATGCCGGATGGTTTCGTGGAGTGGGTGACTGGGCTCCAGACCCGAAGAAATTTCCCGATGGCCTGGCGCCGATTGCCGAGTACGCACATTCATTCGGCCTGAGGTTTGGATTATGGATGGACTGGGCGCAAGCCGGCCCGGACTCGCAACCGGGTTCTCTTTATGTGCGCGATCCAAAGATTCGTGATTGGTTGACGACATATCCTCCTGCTGACTGGAAGCCTGAAGATGCATTCAAGGGAGTGACGATTGATATAGGCGTGCCGGTGGTCCATGACTGGGCAGCTGCGGAAGTGAACCGCGTTGTGCGCGACTACCACCTGGATATGCTGGAACATGATGGCTATGTGGTCGCGCAGGGTTGCGATCGAACCGATCATCCTCATGCTGCGCCTGATCCGGAAGCGATACGTCGGTTTAAAGACTCGGGATTTCTATGGGTGGAAAGCTCGAATTCGACTGACGTCAGCTATCACGCAACGCGCTCGTATTATGACATCTATACCCGCCTTCGCAGACAGCATCCTCGGCTGTTACTGGAGATATGCAATGATGGCGGGCGAATGGTTGACTTCGGCAGCGCGGCGCACGGAGACTATTTTTCCATTTCAGATGCCTATGATCCGGTCTCGAATCGACGCGCGTTTTATGACAGCAGCTATGTGTTGCCGCCGGCGATGCTGGAATCCTATGTCGAGAAGTGGCCAGCACCAAGGGTGGAGAATTTTTTGTATGTATTGCGCAGCGGCATGATGGGATGGTTCACTCTCATGCTGGACACGACGGGTTGGACTCCGGAGCAGCACGCGACAGCAAAGGAAGCAATCGCGGTATACAAATCGCGGCTGCGGCCTTTGATCCGCGAAGCTGACCTTTATCACGTGTCGCCGCGGCCGGATGGTGTGCATTGGGATGGGATTGAATACTTTGATGCGCCGAAGCAAAGCGGAGCGCTTTTTGCATTTCATGGCTCGTCCAAGACGGAGACGCAGTATTCCTTTGTGCTTCGGGGATTGCAGCCGGATGCGCGGTATCAACTTACTTTTCAGGATAAAAGCTCGCCTGACCACGTAGTCTACGGAAAAGACCTGATGCAGAGTGGAATTCAGGTCGCGCTACCTATTCCCGAGTCTTCAGAATTGGTGTTTATCAAGAAAATATCTGAATGAATCTACTCATCCTGAAATATCGGAGAACCATTTCCTTCGACGATTGCGGTCCTCGCCGAAATGTAATCCCGCCGAACTGGTCACTGCATGCAGAGTCAGGAGCTAAAAATCGCCCAGGCTACGGTGGTTTGGCCAGGGTTGGCGGAATGTGTTTCGGCTTCGGCGATGAGGGTGATTTCGAGCGGCGACCAGCTGGTGTCGAGCTCGGCCGCTAAAATATCTACCTCATACGCACCATTGAAGTTAAGCTCGCAGACGCCGATGCCGTCTTCTGACCGGACGGGTGGGCCGAAGACGCGGCAGGTGATGGGGCGCGCGGCGTAGAGGTCGCAGGCTCCGGTGGCGGGGTTAAGCGCGGGACAAGGTTCGTCGTTGGCGAAATCTTCGTAGCGCGGGTCGGACTCGTCGAGCTGGCCGGTGACGGGGTTGCCGGGGAAGTCCGGCTGGAGTCGCTGGATGGATTCCCTGGCGCGTTGGCGGACGGCGGCGGCTTTTTCCGGATCTTCCGTGTCGAGGGCGGCGAGGCCTTCGCGGAGACGGGCGGCGTCCAACTGCGTGATGCTGAAGATTCCGATACAGCATTGCGTGCATCCGAGACGGCAGTGCAGCCAGTCGCCGGAGCGCCGGGCGGCGTCGGCTGAGGCGGCGTCTACGATCTGGATGAGGTGCTGGTCGGCTCTGTGCTCCATGACTCAATCATTCCATGAGGGTGTCTTGTCGGGATTTTTTGCAAGTCATAGATTCTAAACGAGTGCTTAGTGCGGTTTTTTCTCATCTCATAGATTCCATGTGACTTCATAGAGAGCGCTTTTTGCTTTGCTTTCGGCCGGTCTAAAGTTTGGGCCGCTATTTTTCTACTCATTTTTGCTGTAACTCATTGATTCTGCTGGCTTTGCAGTCAGGAGGTGCTCCCCATATCATTGATTCTAAAGGAGTTCAACGTTTGGCGACGCTGTAACTCATTGATTTGTTGGGATCTTCAGGGAAATTACTTCCCAAGTGGAGATCTGAACGAGGTACTGACCTGGTTGGTTCACCCGGGCACCCCGCCAGATTTTTTTTGCGTCGTTCGCTGCAGGTCATTCATTCTATAGAAGTTTCTGAAAGGACGTGATGCCGCAAGTCATTGATTCCATTGAGTTTTCAGCTATTTCGCGTCGGCATGCTCATTGATTCTATTCATGTTTCAGGCTTATCCATGGATTCATGGCTTAGTTTTAGCGACCCCTCTTTCTTTAGGATAACGATTTTGGAGGTAATTCTATGCAGGTGAATGTTGTTGGATTGATTGAAGTTGTCACGACGCGCGGCTTGACAAGAGGTTCGCCGGAGACGTTAGGGCTGGGAAGGGTGAAAACCAGTGTTCAAGCGACCGACATTCCACCTTTTTCCGCCAGCCTAGGGCATGCTTTGTCGTAACAGCGCGTACGTAAAGGATTGGACATCTCCTGCGCGACCGGAATTATTCGTCAGGATCAGGCGGAGCGACGGGAGTGTGGCCGTGCAGCGGAGCAGCTCCCTGGTCACAAAGGTCCCTGAATTTGGGTGAGTCAGGTCCAGTGGTACGGTTCCAGAAGGGGATGTTTGTTTTCTTCAACTCGTCAGCCTCATGGCCTTTCCCCACCATAACCTCTACTTTTACCCAGGCGGCTTTCGGTTCTTCGTCGTAGTAATAATGCATAATTTGATCGCTGGGCACGGGCGGCGCGCCGTAGTATCCCCATTTATCGTTGAGGTCGCTGAGTTGTTTGAAGATGGTTTGCTGCCTGGACGGCGAGAGCTTGTTATATTCGGCCAGAGTCGGAGGCGCATCGTCGAGCGTGACAGTGCTGGCGATAGGCTTACAGCCTTCGCCGAGACCCTGCGCAGGCTGTCGACCCTTGGAGCCAATGCGTGTGAAATTTGAGATCAGGTTGCCCTCAAAAGATTTGCTCACCTGACAGCCGACGATCTCCATTTGAGTTGGGCCGTGCTGATCCCGCCACTTTGTCCATGCCTTGTCGTCGTTAAAAAGGCTGTCGATTGCGGCTGCGTCGTAAAACTTTGCATCCTTCTGCCAATCGGGCGGAGCCTGCGCGCCGAGGCGGTCCTGTGAACCGTGCATGGCTATGACGAGAGTCCACTCGCCCGTATCTTTTTTGGCCATGAGCTCCTGCTTAAGCTTTTCGAGATCGCTGACGAGCGTTCCTCCAAGCTGCAATCTCTTGTCCCGTACGGTGTAGAGGCGGAGGTTCGGGCCGGCGGGCTGCTTAGATTTGCTGTCATCATCCTTTTCCCCTTTTTGCGGCTGCCGCCGCAACGCGCGGGGCCCCGTGGTCTGCTGGAGGACGTGCGTGAGCTCGTGAGCCAGAAGGTGTTTGCCCTCCGTGGTGGCCGGGGCATAGCAGCCGCTGTTGAACACGATGTGATTGCCGACGGTAAAGGCATGCGCATGGACGACATCGGCTGACTCGGCTGCGCGCGGGCCAGTATGCAGGCGCACACGGCCGAGGCTGGCTTGAAACCGCGGTTCAAAAAACGCAAGCGCATGGGAGTCGAGCGGATGGCCGGGAGAGCGAAGCTCCTCGTGCACGATGGGAGGCACTTCGACCGAAGTGATACTGTTGGCGGCTTTGCGTTGCAGGGGTGGCTCCTGCTTTCCGCATTCGTCGCATTTGTCGTTACCCGAGCATTTACATTTGCGCCGTAGAAGAGGCTCGGACTTTGCGTATGAGCTCGCCGCAGGAGCCGAATCCATGCTCATGACATTGGAGGCGATTGAGTTGGCTTCCGATTCGAGCGGGTCGTGAACGGACCCGACGGAGAGCTTGCGCTGTATGGGGAGGCGTTCTTGACGGGAAAGCTTCGGATGAATGGGGATATTGGCGATGGAATAAGCAAACAGAGGCTGTGCAGTATCGACTGCAGGCACCTGACCGACGGAGGCGGTTCTGGAGATGGATGACGGTCGCGGGTGAGCTTTGTGAAGCTGCAGTGACTGTGCAAATCGCATTCCCATAAGAGGCCTCAGAAGATTCGCATGGGTGAGCCGTGCGGTTGAGGAGCCGATGGACGCAGGAAATGGACCAGAACCGCAGTCCAGTTAAGGATGTGCTTTGCTCAATTGCCTGTCAAGCGACTCTTGCGTACGGCAGCCCGCGTGTCGAGGACTGTTTGCCAACGCCTGGGTGAGACGGATACCTTTGACTGTTTTGCTGAGGTGAGTGATGGCGGACGTGCAATTGCGGTATCAGTCGGGATTTGGGAATGAGTTTGCTACTGAGGCGGTGAAGGGCGCGCTGCCGAAGGGGCAGAATGCTCCGCAGAAGTCGAAGCTGGGGCTCTATACGGAGCAGTTCAGCGGGACTCCTTTTACGGCTCCGCGTGCGGTGAACCGGCGGACGTGGACTTACAGGATTCGGCCCTCGGTGACGCACAAGCCTTACGAGCCGTATGAACAGGCTGCGGCTGCGGCCTCTTTGCTGCGGAGCGGGCCGTTCACGGACGTGGATACGCCTCCGAACCAGATGCGGTGGGATCCGGTTCCTATACCGACGGCGAAGGCGGATTTTGTGGATGGGCTGATTACGCTGGGAGGAAATGGCGATCCGGCGATGCAGACGGGCGTGGCGATCCACTGGTATGCGGCGAACACGTCGATGAAGAAGCGGTTTTTCTATAACGCGGATGGCGAGATGCTGCTGGTTCCGCAGGAAGGCGAGCTGACGGCTGGTTACCGAGCTTGGAGTCATTGCGGTTGCCCCGGGAGAGATTGCGGTGATTCCGCGCGGGGTTAAGTTTCGCGTGGAGGTTGCGGGCGGCGTGCGCGGGTATATCTGCGAGAACTATGGATTGCCGTTTCGGCTGCCTGAGCTGGGGCCGATTGGAGCGAATGGGCTGGCGAATTCGCGGGACTTTCTGACTCCGGTGGCGGCGTTTGAGGATGCGGGCGGGCATTTCCAGATTGTGAGCAAGTTTCTGGGGAAATTGTGGGAGGCGGAGATCGATCATTCTCCGCTGGATGTGGTGGCGTGGCATGGGAACTATGCTCCATACAAATACGATCTGAAGAATTTCAACTGCATCAACTCGGTGAGCTTCGATCATCCCGATCCGTCGATTTATACGGTGCTGACGGCTCCGTCGGTGACTCCGGGGACGGCGAATGTGGACTTTGCGATTTTTCCGCCGCGGTGGATGGTGATGGAGCATACGTTTCGTCCGCCGTGGTTTCATCGCAACATGATGAACGAGTTCATGGGGCTGGTGTTCGGGCAGTATGACGCGAAGGCCGAGGGGTTTGTGCCGGGCGGGGCAAGTTTGCACAACTGCATGTCGGGACATGGGCCGGATGCGGAGACATGGGAGCGGGCGAGCGCGGCGGAGCTGAAGCCGGTGTACCTGGCGGACACGCTGGCGTTCATGTTCGAGACGCAGCTGGCGGTGCGGCCGACGAAGTTTGCGCTGGAGACGAAGATTCTGCAGCACGAGTATTACGAGTGCTGGCAGGGGTTGAAGAACAATTTCAGGTCTAAGAAAAAGTAGCGGGGAAGAAGTGACTGCGATTCGCGCTTTGATGAGGAACCTGGTGGATTATGCCGGGCTGTTTCCTCCGGCGTCGCTCGATATGGCAAGCGCGGTGCGGCGGTATCGGGAGTATCTGACCGGAGGAGAATCGCTGGGCGCTCGGGCGGTTTGTGGTTCCGGCGTCGCGGCTGGGGGAGTTTTCGGCTGCGTTCGAGGAAGTCTGCTGCGGTGAGCGCGAGCCGGTATGGCCGTTAAGCGTGCTTCTTTCAGGAGATGCCGCGAAGGATGCTGTGGCGATGAATGGGCTGGCGCGGGGCCCGGTTTCTCTCGACTGTGTGGAGATGAAGACGGCTTCTCCTGCGCAGACGGAGTTGTTTTTGAAGAGTTTGCAGTCTGGACCCATGGCCTATGTAGAGTTTGCGCCGGGGTCGGCGACAGAATTCCTTACGGTGCTTGCGCGATTTGGGGCGCGGGCCAAGATTCGCACGGGCGGTGTGACTGCTGAGGCGTTTCCTTCGGCGGAAATGGTTGCGGAGTTTCTGGCAGCTTGCGCGCGAGAGCAGGTTGCGTTCAAGGCTACGGCGGGGCTGCACCATGCGGTGCGCGGTGCTTATCGGCTGACGTATGAACGGGAAAGCGCGCTGGCTACGATGCATGGGTTTGTGAATGTGTTTCTGGCGGCGGTGCTTGCGTATCGCGGGGTTGAGGTGCGGGCGTTGATTGCGACAGTTGAAGAAAAGGACGCCTCGGCGTTTGTGTTTGGTCAGCACAACGTGCGCTGGCTTGGCTTTGAGGCAGGAGTTGACGAGATCGAAGCGGTGCGGCGGGAATTTGCGATCAGTTATGGGTCGTGCTCCTTCTCTGAGCCGGTTGAAGAGGCGAAGGCGAACGGATGGCTGTGATGCGAAGCTGGGTTGCGTCGGCTGAAGGCTCTGATTTTCCTTTGGAGAATTTGCCGCTGGGGGTTTTTCGGGGCGCGGATCGGGTTGCGTGTGTTGGGTCAGCGATTGGTGACCGGATCTTCGATTTGCGTGCGGCTGCCGATGCGGGATTGCTGGTGGGTGAGATTGCTGCGGCTTGTCGGCAGGATTCTTTGAATGCTCTGATGGCTATGGGTCGCGCGGCTTCTTCGGCTTTGCGGGTGCGGTTGACTGAGTTGCTGTCGGACGGGGGCGCGCGGGCGCGAGTTGAGCCTTTGCTGGTGGCGCAGGCTGATGTAACGATGCTGCTTCCGGCGCGCATTGGCGACTACACAGATTTTTATGCTTCGGTGTATCACGCGACGAATGTGGGGCGGCTGTTTCGTCCGGAGAATCCGCTGCTGCCGAACTACAAATATGTTCCGATTGGATATCACGGGCGGGCTTCGTCGATTGTTGTTAGCGGAACGGAGGTTCGGAGGCCCTGCGGGCAGACCAAGGCTGCGGACGTGCCTGCTCCGGTATTTGGACCGAGTCGATCGCTGGATTATGAGCTTGAAGTTGGCTTCTTTGTGGGGCCGGGGAATCGGCGGGAGACAGCGATTCCGTTGGCGGAGGCGGAGGAGCATATTTTTGGGCTTTGCCTGGTGAATGACTGGTCGGCGCGGGATGTTCAGGCGTGGGAGTATCAGCCGCTGGGGCCATTTCTGGCGAAAAATTTTGCTACGACGATTTCTCCGTGGGTGGTGACGATGGAGGCTCTGGAGCCGTTCCGGGTGCCGGCCTTTTTGCGGGCAGAGGGCGATCCGGCGCCGCTGCCTTACCTAGATGCGGCGGAGGACCGGCGCCGGGGCGGGTTCGATGTGACGCTTGAGGTTTGGCTGCGGACGGCGCAGATGCGGCGGGAAAATGCTGCTGCAGTGCGCTTGAGCCGTGGCAATTTGCGCGATCTTTACTGGACGCTGGCTCAGATGCTTACGCATCATGCGAGCAATGGGTGCAATCTGGAGCCGGGCGATTTGTTGGCGAGCGGGACGGTTTCGGGCGCGACGGAGGATTCGCTGGGCTGTCTGCTGGAGATGACTCGACGCGGAGCGCAGCCTCTGGTTTTGCCGGATGGGGAGACGCGGAAGTTTCTTGAGGACGGGGACGAGGTGATTCTGCGCGGGTATTGCGAGCGCGAGGGGTTGCGCGGATCGGGTTTGGGGAGTGCCGTGGAGTGGTGTTGCCGGAGCGAATTTGATCTTTTGATCCGTCATGGAATCCCAAGTGAAATTTACACTGCCGCGGCTGACAACTGCGCCTCCCGCGGTTAAGATGGCTGCACTCGCTTGGGCTCTCCTTACCATGCTGCCGCCCTCGCCCCACAAACTTATTGAAAAGGAAATACTCCCAATGGCAAATCCATTTGTGCATCTTGAACTCAACACTCCCGATCTTGAGAAAGCAAAAGCCTTCTACGGTCAGCTCTGCGGCTGGACGTTCACGGACAATCCGATGCCGATGGGCGTCTACTCGACATTCCAGCCGGATAAAGCCCCCGGGGGCGGCTTGTATTCTGAGCCCGGAGCGCCTCCTGCGTGGCTGGCTTATATCGGAGTTGATGACATTCACGCTTCTACCAAGAAGGCTGCATCGCTCGGCGCTCAGGTTCTTAGCGACTCCATTGAGATTCCGGGTGTTGGATGGATGTCGCTTCTGATCGATCCGACTGGGGCAAGGATTGCTCTTGTTTCAGCCTGCCACGAAGTGATTTCGAGCCAACCGTCGTCCCGGGGAGGGGGGTTATACCCCCACCGCCGGTCATTTTGCTATCCAATAGAAAATGCGTGACTTATGGAGAGATCGCTGCGTCTATCTGATAGAAAATATGGTGCTTGCCGCATGTAATAGATCCTGATCGAGTTAGCTATCCCGCAGAGATTGTTGCGGTGACCCCACCCCCGTTTGTTATTGCTATCTGATAGAAATTGCTGGACTTAGATCGAATTCCCTCGCTATGTAACAGATAAAATGGCGCTTGCTGATGGAAGCTCTGCTGCGGCCTTGTTTCTGTTGTGATTTGCCTTTGTTCCTTCGTCACAAAAAGCGAAAGGCGCAGCTTGTGGCTGCGCGTTTTCGTAAAAATCTCTTCCTTCTTTAAGGATAGCAAATTCGGGGTTAATTCCATGCGGGAGGAAGGTGCTTAGTTTGTGTTGATTAGAGGATTTGGGGCTTGACATGGGTCTGAGGCTTCCCCAAGCTGCACGAGAGGATGGGGAGACGAGACGACTGGTCGAGGATGGGGATGATTTTTTGCACGATCACTTCTGATTCTTAGATCTTTCCCAGGCGTGCGGGCCCTGTCTCGTCGTGGGTGAGAGAAACCACAGGTTCTTCGCCTCGCTCAGGATGACTCTGTTGAAAGCTCACTTTGCCGATTCAGTGGTGCGCCACACTCTGGGCAGTATTTCGCCAGTGGCGACATTTCATGGCCGTTTATGCAGCGCTTGCTTTCATCGGAGCGCTTTACTTGCGTTGCTGAATAAAGGACTGCCGCAGAGATAACGTAGAAAGAAAGGAGTACAGCGGACATGACGCGAGCTTTGTTCGCAAGCAAATCCATCCCTCCTCCGTAGAGGAAGGGCAGCGCGAAAAACCCGACCCATGCATATCCGAAAACAACGTATACG
The DNA here is from genome assembly GCA_963783805.1 of uncultured Acidobacteriaceae bacterium. Taxonomy (GTDB): domain Bacteria; phylum Acidobacteriota; class Terriglobia; order Terriglobales; family Acidobacteriaceae; genus Silvibacterium. Next base: position 34,200 of record CAWAPC010000005.1, read on the forward strand.
GTGCGACGTATCCATGGGGGACACCCACGCAGTGCGGCCCGCCAGAAGTCCTTCTGCTTGAAGTCCCGAGTGAGCCGATTCGCCATGAGGATCATTGGCACGAAAACAACGAATACGCCGGGGCCGAGGAGTTTGAGGAAATTCTCGAATGGATATGTAATTCCAAAGAGAGCGGCGACATGGATCGCCAGCATCGCCAGAGAACCACCTATTGCCAAGGCGAGAAACGGATAGAGCAGAGCGGGCATTGCTGCATTCTTACACGTCCGAGAGTTTGTGCTGCAAGACCTTCTTGCGAAGTTCTCGACGAGCCCTCCCAGAAATTCTAACGGTGTTTGTTGTGGTCAGGCTGTTGGTCTTCTTGGCTGGCGGAGAAACCGCAGGTTCTTCGACTCGCTACGCTCGCTCAGAATGACATCGTGTTTGGGTGAAGGTGATCTTACTCCTCAGTTTGGCAAGCTCAGGGCAGGCTCTTTGATCACAATTCCCACGCCTGGACGCGAAAACCGCAGGCCCCTTCGGATGCGCTCAGGGCTCTTCGACAACGCTTCCTTCGGTCGTTTGGCTCAGGTGACATCTTGGGGAGATCAGAGGTGTGCTTTTCGTGCGCATCTGTGGTTTATTGCGAAACCGCAGGTTCTTCGACTCGCTAAGCTCGCTCAGAATGACATCGGGAGGGGGTCAGGGGTTTGCCTTTAAGAATGTCTTTCCCCAATCTGCACTTAGATCAATCCATGTGGGGTTTTCATGCTCGATGAGGTTGATCTTTTTTGCTCGTCGCCAGCCTTTCAATTGCGTTTCGCGTGCAATGGCGTCGTGGGGTGAAGCATGCCGCTCGAACCATACCAAGCGGTTGCATTTGTATGTTGCCGTGAAGCTTCCGGTGGCGCTGCTCTTATGTTGTGCCATGCGGCGTTCGATGTTGCCGGTGACTCCGATGTACAGGACATGAGTGCGGCTGGCGACGATGTAGGTGCAGTACCGGCGACCGGACATGGAGCGAACTTAATACGCGAATTGGGGAGTTGTCTTGATGCCGGAAGTGATGGGTGTGGAACTGGTCTTTGTGGCAGGGTGGGAAACCGCAGGTTCTTCGACTCGCTTTGCTCGCTCAGAATGACATCCTGGGGAGACTAGAGCTTTGCTCTTGCGTGGGCATTTGTGGCTTATTGAGAAACCGCAGGTTCCCTTCGGCAAGCTCAGGGCAGGCTTTCGACTCGCTTCGCTTGCTCAGAATGACATCAATTTCTACAAACCGCAGGTTCCCCTCGGCCTCGCTCAGGGCAGGTTCTTCGACTCGCTTTGCTCGCTCAGAATGACATCCTGGTGGGGCGGCGCGGCAATTCCTGCACTTGTCCTTTACCATGAAGATTCACAGGATTGGGAGAGCGGAGAGACGTGTCTGGATCGAATTTGAAGGTTGCAATTCTTGGCTTTGGAACCGTTGGCAGTTCGGTGGCTCGGATTCTGGGCGACCTGAAGCCTCAGGGCCTTACGCTTACGCATATCTACAACCGCCATGTGGCGCGGAAGCGGGTGGACTGGGTTCCGTCCGGCGTGGTTTGGACGGATTCGATTGAGGATGTTCTGGCTTCGGATGTGGATGTGGTGGTGGAGCTGGTGGGCGGGATCGATCCGGCGGGTGAGTGGGTATGGAAGGCGCTTCAGGCGGGAAAATCGGTGGTCACGGCCAACAAGAAGCTGATTGCATTTGACGGCATTGAACTGGAGAAGCTGGCGCATGCGAAGGGCGGGTCTCTGCTTTACGGCGCGGCGGTGGCGGGCGGGATTCCGGTGATTCCGGGGTTGCAGCAGGGGCTGGCGGGCGACCAGATTACGCGCATTGAAGGCATTCTGAACGGGACGTGCAATTTTATTCTGAGCAAGATGGAGGCGGGCGCGGAGTTTGCCACGGTGCTCAAAGAGGCGCAGGCGCTGGGCTATGCGGAGGCCAATCCTTCAGAGGATGTGGATGGGTTTGATGCGCGGGCGAAGCTGGTGATTCTGGCGCGGCTGGCGCTGCGGGCCGATCTTGATCCGGAGCAGATTCCGTGCCGGTCAATTTCGGAAGTGGCGGCGATTGATTTTGAGTATGCGCGGGAGCTGGGCTGCACGATCCGGCAGATTTCGCGCGCTGAGGTCCGCGGAGGCGATGTGCTGGCGAGCGTGGGGCCGATGCTGGTCCCGAAGGCGTCTCCGCTGGCGTGGTCGCGGGGCACGGAAAATACTGTTCTGGCCGGGGGACGCTATGGCGGCGATGTGGTGTTCTCGGGCCATGGAGCGGGCGGGCATCCGACGGCGGTGGCGGTGGTGTCGGACCTGATAAGCATCGCGCATGGCTCGCGCACGGTGGATTTGCCGAGCAGAAAGACGGCGATTGGCGGCGAATTTCTGCTGCGCCATTCGATTCGGCTGGTAGTGCGGGATCAGCCGGGAATTATTGCGGAGATTGCGCTGGCGCTGGCGGAGCAGGGAATCAACATCCATGCGATTTTCCAGAAGCCTGGTTATGGGAAGGCGAATCTCCCTTTTGTGGTGACGGTTGAGCCGTGCGCGGGATCGGCATTGAAGCGGGCGATGGCGAGAATCGGCGCGATGGATTGCCTGCTGGAAAAGCCATTCGATTTGCAGATTCTTGAGCCGGACTAGCCGTCCAGGCAATTGCTTCGCGTGGCCCTCCCGTTGGTCGGGAATTGGCCGTTGAGCGATTGCGCTTCGCGGGAATGAATCAGATTTTAGAGCTGTGCAGGGTTCAGCGCTTAGTAAACTTCCCCCTTTCGCCAACTGCGCGAGAAGAGGAGACTCATCCGAGATGAGTCGGGCTCTTTAGAAGCGGCACACCCGGGTTATCCGGCGGTGGAGTCGTTTTGACTTGACGTCCCGCGACCCCCATCCTGGCCGGCATCGCGCTGGATGGCGGACTGGATGTTGTTCCAGACAGTGGGACTGGGGTCGCGGAGTGGCAGAAGAAGCTTGGCCTGCTGTGCGATGTATTCGAGATCGCGCACGAGAGCGGCGCAGTTCTCGCAGGTTCTCAGATGCTCTTCGTTGCCGAGGTCTTTACCCGATTCGAAGAGCTCAGGCAGACGGTCCTGAAACTCCGCACAATCCATGGTTGTTCCGTTTTGCAGATTTAGACTCTTCTCCGTCATACGGCGGACTCCTTGCGCTCGCCGGTGCGGAGGAGCTCGCGGAGTTTCATACGAGCCTTATGCAGCTGCGATTTGCTGTTGCCGATGGAGCAGGCAAGCATGTCGGCAATTTCGTTGTGTTCGTAGCCTTCGACATCGTGCAGAACAAAGACGAGTCGGTAGCCGGGAGGGAGATTTTCGACGGCGCGCTCGAGCGTGACGCGGTCAATGGAACCGGAGAGCATTATGTCGCGCGCTCCGATGTCCTTGCGCGGGCCGTCCTCCTGCGACGGCTCCAACGTTTCTTCGAGCGAAACCTGGGGAAGGCCTTTTTTCCGGAGGTGCATGAGGACAACGTTGACGGAAAGCCTGTGCAGCCACGTGGAAAAGGCGGAGTCGCCGCGGAAGGTTCCAATTTTGCGGTAGAGCTGGAGGAAGGCTTCCTGAGTGAGGTCTTCGGCTTCGGCTACGTTGCCGAGCATCCGAAGGCACAGAGAATAGACGCGGCGCTTGTGGAGCGCGTAAAGCATCTCAAAGGAGGGAGCATCTCCGGCCTGGGCCTTCGCGATCGCGTCGGCTTCGCCTTCGATGGGCGGGTTCCGCCTCATATGTTGATGTACGGGCTTGGGTTGGGTCTGGCCTGTGCTCATCCCCGCCTCCTGTATACGCAGAAAAGCATCATCGAGTGTAGCTCCTATGGCTCTCGAAAAATTGCCATGCAATGTTGGGGATACCTGATTCATGGGCGATGGAAAAAATTGAGTTGTCACGCGATAATCATGGTTGGATGGCCGGGGAGGGCGGAAGGGTTGCCCTATCAGGATCCAATGAATCTTGCGTAGAGGCTTCTGGCTAATGCCGGGTCGGTGGTTCCCTGGATGATGGCGCGTCCGTCGGCGAAGACCGTCAGAGTGTATTCTCCGCGGGTGAAGCGAAGCAGGAGCTGGTTGAATCGGACCTCTCCGTGGGGCTTAAGTCGAGCTTCGAGAGAGGCGAGATCGACAGGCCGATTGTGTTCGTGGATCTGGACGGAGTTGCGACCGCAGAGGGTGATGTGAGGGCGTCCCTCTCCGCGGAGATGGCGGAAATCGCGGCTGCCGCAGACGGTGCAGCCCGGACGCGGCGCGTCTGCGGAGACCTCAGACCATTCATTCGTCCATAGATCGCAGGAGAGAAGCGTGCGCCGCATTCTGGCTCCGGCTCCAGTGAGGAATTTGAGGGCTTCGGTGACGGCGATGGATGCGGCAAGGTTGACGGCGGTGTTCAGGATGCCGGAGGTGTCGCAGGTCTCCACGGTTCCGCCGGGTGGTTCGGGAAAGAGGCAGGCGAGGCAGGCGGTTCCTTCCGGGATCACGTTCATGGTAACGGCGTAAGCGCCGATGGCGGCGGAGTATATCCAGGGCTTGCGCTGCTCGATGGCGTAGTCATTGATGAGATAGCGCGTCTCGAAGTTGTCGGTTGCGTCGAGGATGATGTCCGCGCCGGCAAGCAGCTCGTGGATGTTGCCGGGAGTCAGGTCAGCCACGTGGGCGCGGATGATTACTTCACTGTTGAAGAGCGCGATCTTGCGCCGGGCGGCCTCGGCCTTGGGCAGGGCTTCGCGCGCGTCCGCCTCGTCGAAGAGGACCTGACGCTGGAGATTGCTGTCCTCAACAAAGTCGCGGTCGATGAGGGTGAGTGTGCCCACGCCAGCACGCGCCAGCAGGGCGGCCGCGGCCGCGCCGGTGCCTCCGCAGCCTGCAAGCGCGACGTGCGCGGCGGCTAGCTTTTGCTGGCCGGCTTCTCCGATTCCGGGGAATAGCAGCTGGCGCGAATAGCGCTCCTGCATAAGTGTGGTCGACGAGGGCATGAATCTTTAGTATAGGAGGCGCGGCCGCTAGTATAAGAGGCAGCGCTTTTTGAGGCGCACCGAGGCAGGGAGAGCTTCGGATGGCAGTTCGCATCTTAACTACATCATGGCGGGACTCATCATGACCGGGTCACGCGGACCGGAATGTCAGAGGTGCGAGGGGACGGCTTGGGTTTTCTGCGAACAGCGGGTTTGCGGGTCTTCGGAATGCAAATTCCGGGCGGGATGCAGATTCCCGTCCATGGGTGCCGGGTCGCGTTTGTATGCGCCCTGATTTTTTCGCTCTCGCCGATGGAATTGCGCGGCCAGGTTGTCAATTCCCCGATAGAGAAAGCTCCAGCAACTCCGCCGATTCGTCAGACGCGTCAGCCCGCTCCTCCGGAAGCGAACCGGACCCGCGGATACAGTGAGACGCAGGCCGCGGCTCCGCAGCCGAAGGTGCAAGTTGAACCCCGCGCCGCCACCGATAGCCTGCGCACCTGGGAGGGTTTACGAATAGAGGCGGTCGAGTTTGAAGGCGTGAGCCGTGAGCGGCTGGAGCCGCTGCCCGAGATGGTGGCGCTGCAGCCGCATCGGGCTCTGCGCTCAGAGGATGTGCGGGAGAGCCTGCGGCGGCTGTATGCAACGGGGCTTTATAAACAGATCTCGGTCGAAGGAGTGCGGCACGGCGATGAAGTGACCATCATCTTCAGGGGCACGCCGCAGTTGTTTCTGGGCCGCGTTACCGTGGATGGTCTGAAGAATGACCGGCTGACCAGTCAGCTTCAACGGTCGACGCGGTTGACGGCCGGGACGCGCTACGATGACGCGAAAATGGCGCGGGCCGACTCGCTGTTAACAGAGACGCTACGGGAGAATGGCTACTACCAGGCGACATTTGCCAAGACCGCGACGGAGGAAAGTGCTGATGCGCAGATGGACGTGCATTTTGCCGTGAAGCTGGGTAAACAGGCGAGGATTGGCGGGGTTGAAGTGTCGGGCGACCCGGGCATGACGACTGCTACGTTCCGCAAGAAGGGGAAACTGAAGGCAAATTCCAAGGTGACACGCGACACGGTAAGCCGGGCAGTGAGTGGTCTGCGAAAGGATTACGAAAAAAGGCAGCGGCTGGAAGCGAATGTGTCGCTTGATTCCAAGCATTTTCAGGCCCCGGCCAACCTGTTGAATTTTGATTTTCAGGCCGACCAGGGGCCGGTGGTAGTGATTCGCGTGGACGGGGTGAAGTTGAGCAAGGGTAAGGTGAAGACTCTAGTGCCTGTTTACGAAGAAGGCACAGTCGATGAAGACCTGCTGAACGAAGGCGACAGGCGGCTCCGCGATTATTACCAGCGAGAAGGCTACTTCGACGCCAAAGCCACGCATACGCGCAGTACGCGTGGAACGGGAGCCGAGGCCTACACCGAAATTGTGTTTAACGTAGAGCTGGGCGAGCGCCGCGAGGTCAGATCAGTCACAATTGCGGGCAATCATTATTTCAGCGACGAGATAATTGTTCAGCGGTTGGCCGTGCATAAGGTGGACCTGTTCCAGCGGCACGGGAGCTATAGCCAGGCATTGGTGCAGGGCGATGTAAATACAATTACAGCGCTTTACCAGAGCAACGGATTCAGCAATGTCAAAATCACTCCGGTGACGAAGGAGATTCCCAAAGAGCCGGGAAACAAGGACCCGGCGCTCGCGGTGAAGTATGAGATTGAGGAAGGCGCGCAGGACCGCATCGGCACGTTCAAAATCATCGGCGAAAAGAAAGTGACGCTTGCGACGCTGAAACCGCTCTTGAGCACAGAAGAAGGTCAGCCATATTCGGCAGTGACCATTGTGGGAGATCGGGACGCAATTCTCACCTATTACTACAGCCACGGTTTCGACCACGCGACGGTCGGGGTGAAGCAGACGCCAGAGGCGGGCAAGCCAGATATTTTCGACGTAATGCTGAATATTGATGAGGGCGATCAGGTTTTCATTAATCGCGTGCTGGTTTCCGGCCTGCACTTTACGCGTCCTTCCACGGTCGACCCGCATATTCTGGTAAAGCCGGGACAGCCGCTGGACCAGTCGGCCTTGCTTGAGATGCAGCGTCAGCTTTACGACCTAACGCTCTTCAATGAGGTGAATACGGCGGTGCAGAATCCCAACGGCGACGATCTGCGAAAGAACGTGCTCGTCCAGTTCAGTGAGGCGAAGCGGTGGGATCTCAGCTATGGAGTTGGATTCCAGGCGCAAACGGGGAACCCTTCGACCAACTGCCCGAACGCTGCCAGCCTGATTCAATTGGGCATCAACCCGACTACCTATGAATCAAACTGCGGACCGAACGGAAGGACGGGCGCAAGCGCGCTGGTGTTGTTCGACGTATCGCGCATCAATTTATGGGGACGCAATCAGTCCGTTACGCTGCGCTCGTCATACGGCTCGCTGGAGCAATCGGTGACCGCGGTCTATGCTTTCCCGCACATTTTTAACAAGAAGACCTTCGATTTTTCATTGAGTGGCGGCTACACGAACGCTCAGGATGTGACGACGTATGCGGCCTCCCGGCTGGGGGGAACCGTTCGCTTCACGGAAAGGCCCAATCGCGCGAACACGTTGCTCTACCAGTTCACGTACAATCTCGTGAAAGTTGATCCCAATAGCGTGCAAGTGTCTCCGGACCAGATTCCTCTGGCATCGGAACCCGTTCGCGTGGGAGGGCCGGGCGTGACCTGGATACGCGATACGCGGCGGCCCACTCCGCTGAATGCTGAGGCCGGAACTTACACCAGCGCCGATGAATTCGTGACCGACAGTATTTTTGCATCCGAGGCTAACTTCAATCGCCTGGACATCACCAACTCCAGTTATTACAAAGTGGGCAAGCGCCACTATGTTCTGGCCCGCAGCACTCGCTTTGGTTATGAGCGCGCTTTCGGCGCGCCGCAATACGAATATATTCCGTTACCAGAGCGGCTTTATGCGGGCGGCGCGCAGTCGCTGCGCGGGTTCTCCATCAATGCAGCCGGTCCGCGCGATTCGCTGACCGGATTTCCGATTGGCGGCGCGGGAGCATTTGTGAACAGCACGGAGCTGCGCTTCCCTAATCCGAATCTTCCTTACTTTGGGAAATGCGCTGGGGTTTGTTCTGTTCCATGACATGGGCAACGTGTTCAATAACTCGTCAGATATCTGGCCGAGCGTGCTGCGGATCAAGCAGCCGCACAGCTCGACCTGCAAGGATCTGAACCTGGCCGATCAGCAGACGGTGACGCGGTCGTCGAGCACCAATCCTAACGGCACATGCAACTTCAATGACTTTTCGCATGCGGTGGGAACGGGGCTGCGTTATCACACGCCGATCGGGCCGATTCGTCTGGACTTCAGCTATAACCTGAATCCTCCGATTTATCCAGTGATCATTACTTACGGGACACAGTCTAATGGCTCGCCGATTCTGCCTTATGTGGGTCAGGCGGGGCACTTCAACTTCTTCTTCAGCATCGGACAGGCCTTCTGATGAGACGCCTCTTCGCGTTCGCACTGGTTTCGCTGGCGCTGGCCGGAGGCGGCTGTTATGCGCAGGCGGCGTCTTCTTCTGCGAGCGGCGGCGAGCCGGTTGTTCTGGATCGCGTGGTTGCGGTCATCAATGGCGACGTGCTGCTGCAGAGCGACGTGGATGAGGAGATGCGCTTTGCGGCGCTGGAGCCGTTCCAGGAGAGCGGCGGGAAAGACACGCGGCAGAGCGCCATGCTCAGGCTTATCAATCGCTCGCTGATTCTGCAGCAGATGAAGGAACAGCATCAGTTCAACATCAAAATTTCTGATGCGGACGCGGAGAAGTCGCTGGGGGATCTGCGCTCTCATCTGCCGCAATGCGGCAACTATGATTGCAAGACCGCAGCCGGATGGAAGGCATTTCTGGCGGCGAATGATCTTACCAACGAGGAGGTTGAGCGACCACTGGAAACAGCGGATGACGATTTTGCGCTTTATCGATCTGCGGTTCCGCGCCGGGATTCGCATTTCGCAGGAGAGCGTAGCGGACTATTATGCGAAGATCGGTGGTTCCGACTTTCGAGCGGCAGCATGAGACGGCTCCTCCGCTCAAGACATGTTTCCGCGCGCATTCATGAGGTGCTATTGCAGCAGCAGGTCAACGGGCTGTTGCAGGACTGGCTGAACAGCCTGCGCGACGAAGGCAGCGTGCAGATTCTCGATCCTGCGTATGCGCCGTCGGCCGGTACGAATAGCAACTCGAACACGGCCGGGGAGGAGTGAAGCCGGTGAGCGACGCGCCCATGTCCGAATGCTTCCGCTCCGGAGCGCCGGTCCGCGCAGCAGCATTTTCTGGCGTGTCGTTCTGGTGGTTGCGCTGTTGATCCTGGTGGTTGTCGGGGGAGCGTGTCTGGTATGCGAGCACTCCGCAGTTCGAGAACATGGTGCGGCAACAAAGTGATTGCCGAACTGGAGCGGGCTACGGGAGGGCGGGTCGAATTAGGGGCGTTTCACTGGCGCCTGCTGCATCTGGAGTTCGCGCGGACGACCTTACGATTCATGGGCTGGAAGCGCCGGGACAGATTCCATATGCGCATATTGACAGGATCTACGTTCGCGCGAAGATCATTTCGTTTTTCCGACGCAAGATCGGACTGAATTATCTTGAGGCCGATCATCCAGTGAGTTCATCTGATTGTTTATCCCGATGGCTCGACTAATCAGCCGCATCCGAAGGTTCATGCTTCGGGTAGCAAGCCGGTGATCGATACGATCTTCGATCTGGCGGTTAATCGCGCGGAGATTCGTGACGGCGTGGCGATTGTGAATCAGCAGGCTACGCCGTTCAATGCTGCGGCGAATGACTGGCCGTTACGGTCACTTACATTCCTGCGCTGGGATTGAAGGGCCGCGAGAGATATCTTGGCGCGATGCGCGCGGAAGATCTGACGACGAAGCGCGGCAGAGAGGCGCCAATTCATTCCGACGATTGACGCGCAGGTGGAGCTTGGACACAATCGGCTCGATTTGCAATCACTGCGGCTGCAAACGCGGAAATTCACGTCTCGATATCAGCGGCTCGCTTACGAATTTTGCCGATCCCGCCTGGAAGTTGCAGGTGAAGGGTAGCGTGGAGCTTCAGGAAATCGAGGCGTTGAGCGATGTTCCCGGCCTGAATCGTGGTCAGGTGCAGCTTGATTTGCAGGGGAGCGGCAACAAGTCGAATTTCATTGTGAACGGGCAGAGTAAGGTGACGGATGCGTCATACCATGCGGGTTCGGTTCACGTTGCCGGGGTGAATGCGGAGACGGGCATCCATATTACGCAGGATGAGCTGGATTTGACGGGCATCAGAGCGCGGCTCGCGCAGGGCGGCTACATTGATGGCGATTTGAAAATCACGCAGTGGCTGCACGCGACGTCTCCGGCTGCGGTTCCGGCGCTGCCTCCCGCGACAGCGCGCGCGATGCGGAGGGCGAAAGCTGTGGTTGCGAATCCCGATGTGCAGCGTGGAACCATTCGCGCGCATATCCATAACATTTCGCTTGCGTCGATCATGGCCGTTGTTGCGCCCCCGCATTACACGAGCTTGGATTCGACACGGAAGCCAGCGGTGAGGCGAGCGTGGACTGGGCGGGCAGCGCAGACGCTTTTGTGACTGGCGCCAAGGTCACGCTGATGCCGCCGCTGAAGCCTACTGCGGACCGCGTCCCGATGTATGGCACGGTCGACGCGCAGTATTCCAATGTCAGCGGACTGGTGGACATTCATAGCCTCGACGTTCATACGCCCGCGTCCGAGGTGAAGGTGACTGGATCGCTGGGCGCTGTATCCCATCACACGCGCCTCTCGGCTACAGGTAACGTGACCACGACCAACCTTGCGGAGTTTGACCGCACGATGTCTACGCTGGGCGTTGCGTCGGGAGGGAAACAGGGTGTGAATGCGCTGCCGGTGGCTTTGCACGGACAGGCGAGTTCGCGGGTACGATTACGGACAGCATTCTGACTCCGGACGTGAAGGGACATTTGAATGCGACGAATTTTGACTTGATTTTTTCTGCTCCGGCAATGGGGAACGCGGTTGCCGCCAAGACGGCAGGAGGACGGGGCGGGAGCACGCAGTCCGGAGCAGACGGTGCATTGGGACTCGATCGACGCCAACGCGGAGTATTCGAGCAAGCGCATTGCGGTCACGCAGGCGGTGTTGATGCACGGGCCCGCGGAGGTTCATCTCTCCGGCGAACTGGATGCTCATGCGGTTCCTCACCGCCGGTCCGAGTTTGACGAGCACTCTGCGATACACGCCGATGTAAGCATGCAGAATGCGAGCGTGCAGGATCTGTTGAAGATGGCGGGCGAAGAGCTGCCTGTGACGGGAACGCTGAATCTCAAGGCCCAAGTAAGCGGCACAATCGATAACCTGAACGGAGGCGGCCACCTTGCCGTCCGGGGCGGGGCGGCTTATGGCGAGGCTTACAAGAGCCTGAATACCGATCTGCGTTTTGCGGGGCGGGAGGTGGATGCGGCGAATCTTGTGTTCCTTGAAGACGGCGGAAAGGTGACAGGGGATGGCGGATACAACCTGAAAACAGATGTATTCCACTTCGATGCGCTGGGCGCGGGGTTTGATCTTGCACACATTCAGCGATTGCAGAACGGCAAATATCCGGTGGCTGGGGACCTGGTCTTTGAAGCGCATGGAAGCGGCACTATCCAGTCGCCCAGCCTTCAGGCAAATCTGCATTTGACGCGATTCGAATTTCGATAACGCGGCTGTCGGGTTTGTCGACGCGGACGCGCACACGCAGGGGCGGACACTGTTAATGAATGTGAACGCGAACCTGTCGGACGCGCAGCTGCAAGTTCGCGGGCAAACGCAAATGAGTGGGCGACTACGACACGCAGGCACACCTTACGTTGTCGAATTTCGATGTCGACCCGATTCTGAATGACATTTAATGTTCAAGGGATCACGGCGCACTCGTCGATTACCGCAAGCGTGAATGTGAGCGGGCCGCTGCGCGAACCGCGCCGGATGAATGGCGACGCGACTGTGCAGCAGTTCGCGGTTTCACTGGCCGGAGTTGCGCTGAAGAGTGACGGAGCGCTCCATGCGACTCTGACGGATGGGCGGCTTCACCTGGATCCGCTGCACATAACGGGAGAAGATACGAACCTTCGCGCTACAGGGCTCGGCCGGCGTGCTGACGGAGGTGCACGATCTGAATGTGCATGCCAGCGGTTCAGTGAATATGACGCTGGCGCAAACCCTGGACAGCGACCTGAGCGCCGCGGGGCACGTGGACTTCAGCGTGGATGCAGGCGGGAGCTTTACGCGTCCGGCGCTGACGGGAGATGTCAAATTCACGAATGTATCGGTTTCACTTCAGGATTTCCCGAATGGGCTGAGCCAGATGAATGGCACGCTGGAGTTTGATCAGGATCGGCTGGATGTGAAGAGTCTTACCGCGGTAAGCGGCGGCGGCCAGTTAACGCTTGGCGGCTTCGTTACTTATCAGCAGGGACTTTATGCCGACCTGTCGGCGACGGCCAAGAATGTGCGAATTCGCTATCCGCAAGGGCTTAGCTCGATGGCCGATGCGAAGCTGCGGCTGCAGGGTACGCAGCAGTCGTCACTGTTGAGCGGCAACATCACGATTACGCGTTTTGTGATCGGGAGCGGCCTGGATCTGACGACGTTCGGCTCCTCAACGGCAGCGTAACGCTGCCGCCAAACCCCAATGCTCCCTCGAACCATGTGCGGATGGATATCCATGTGGTTTCGGCTCCGCAACTCGATTTTCAGAATTCGTATGCCAAGCTGGCCGGCGATGTTGACCTGCGCGTGCGGGGCACCGTGGCGCAGCCTACGGTTTTGGGGCACATCTCGATTACGGAGGGGAGCGCGACCTTTGCCGGAACCAAATATGAGCTGCAGCACGGCGATATCTATTTTTCGAATCCGGTTCGCATTGATCCGGTTATTGACCTGACAGCTACGGCGCGTGTTGAGGACTATGACATTACGATTGGCCTGACGGGAACGGCGTCGAAACCGTCGCCCACTTTCCGGTCGGAGCCTCCGTTATCGGAGCAGGATATCTTCTCACTGCTGGCGCTTGGCCGCACGCAGGAAGAGCAGCAGATTTATTCCAATATGCAGACGCAAGCCGGGGTGAACTCGACCGCGGATGCACTGTTGGGAGGGGCGCTGAATGCGACGTTAAGCAGCCGAGTTCAAAAGCTCTTTGGCGGCGGAAGTGTGACGATCGATCCTACGTTCGTAACCGGATCGGGCAATTCGACGGCGCGCATTACGGTACGGCAGCAGGTTTCAAAGGACGCGACTCTGACGTATGCCACCAACATCAACTCCACTGCACAGCAGTTGATCCAGGCAGAGGTCAACCTGACGCAGAACGTTTCCGTTTTAGCGGTTCGGGATGAGTCCGGCGTATTCAGTTTGGTTTTTAAGATTCGCCGCGAGTATCGTTGAGGTTTCCGGCTGAGTTAATTCAATGCGGCTAATTTCTGGCCGGGAATCGGATATCGAGAGACCTCCGCTGGTTGAGTGTCTGGCTGCACCAGCCAGACGGTGCGGTTTTTGTAGTGATGAATCAGATCGAGGTTGTCCGCGGTATCCATTTCGCGCGCCCAGATGACTTTTGAGCTGTCGATATCGGCGGCGTTATAGACCCATCCATTCATTGGACTGTGATCCGGGGAATACCTGACAAGCACGAGTTGTTTTCCTGGGAAGCTGTTCGAGGCGAGCCTGCACGTTTGCTCGCTCGACGCCTGCCGGACCCGGGCCATACCATGCGAAAGCCCAGCCAGCATCGGGCCGTTTCGAAAGGGCAATGCGCAACGGGTCCGCACATAGCCGTACCACAATCAGAGCTACGCATAGAGCAACGGTCAGCCGCACCAACCCTACTCCGACGGGTCTACCTCCCGGATTCCAGAGGCGCAGGTGGCGCATAGCCTGCAGGCCGATTGCATAGAATGCTGCCGTGAGAGGCGCAAGATAATGCGGGAAGAAGAATACTTCCGCGAGCTGGCCGACCGCAAATACGAGGGCGCAGAATATCAGGAAGCGAATGCGCCGATCCATGAGGACGCGAGGCAACATGATCAGGGGCGGAATCAGCGCGATCCCTGCAAAAAACAGTACCGTTTTCAAGACCTTCAACAAATTCTGAGGTATGAAACGGGATAGACTGTGAATCGCTTCGTAATTGGCAAGCTCAGCCTGGCAATAGAATTCCTGCATGATTTTGTGGCGGTAGACCGGCTGTGGCCGTAACGGTTGCCAGACCCAATATGGAACTACGGCGTAGGTTGCGCGATCGATCTTGTATGGAGGAGTGAGGGGGTTTCCGAAGACACGATAATTGTAGTACCCCATCCAGGCGCCAGCCGCGACGATCAGGAGCACAGGCAGCGCTGAGCGCCGAAGGAGCGCGTTCGCCGGCGGTTTACCGGGCGCGAAGAGAATCCAATGCGCGAGAACGACGGCCACCGGAACGCAGAGCAGAAGGCCTTCGTATGGACGGCTGATGGACAGCAGCGCGACTCCAACTGCGAGGAGCATTCCGTGACGAAAGCGTCCCTCTTTCATCAATCTTGGGAGGGCGCCCAGCACCAACGCGCCACCGAGAGCCGCAACCGATCCGCCGCCCGCGTAAGTGTTGATCCAATAGCTGAACATTCCCAGGCGCAGGACCGCGAGCATTCCGCCGAGAAGCGCCCATGTCGGAGGCAGCCATGCCTGGAGCATCCAGCAGATGGCGGCACACATGAGCGCGGTGACGCACAGGAGGCCGAACCATGCGTGTCCCGTTAGTACCTTGCCAGCGGCAAGCAGCATTCCTTGCGCTGGAAAGTACATCGACATGTAAGTAGGTTTCATGGTGATGTGGATGGCTTCAAGGTGTGTCCACATTGCGGGAGTGGGGTTGGTGAGCCTTCCGGATGCAAACGTATCGGCTGCAAGAAGGAAACTGAAATCATCGTGGATGAAGGGCAGAGGGATGGGATTAACGGGGAGCGTTGCCAGACGCAGCAGGAATGCGGTTGCGCCGACAACCGCGACGGCCAGTCTTTTTCGGTGCGCCAATTGTTTGAAGGCTTGCTCGATGCGGGAGAAATATCCGGAGCCGAGGCGGGGCCAGCAGAAGGCCACTGCAATTGCGAGAGCAGTAAGGCATCCTTCGAGCAACATGAGCGAAACGCCGGGTTCCACAGGGCGAGAAATGGTCATATCCGAACTAGTTTGCCTTTGTGGGTCTAGCTGTCTTCAGGTGGTGCGGATTACGATCGTTGCGCAGCCTCGGAATAATACTTGAAGGTTACTTTTCTTCCGGTTGGGTCGAATCGGGGCAGCTTTACGATTCCCATTTTGTGCGCTACAAAACCGGCCGTGGTTTTCAGCACGCCTATTCCATAATTCACGCTACGCCCGAAATTGATGGATGAAGCTTCCTTGAAATACTTCGTGGGGCAGGAAATTTCGCCGATCCGGAAGCCGAACATCACGGACTGGGCGATCATCTGGTTGTCGAAGACAAAGTCATCGGAGTTTTCGAGCAGGGGAAGGGTCTGCAGGAGTTCTTTTGAAAAGGCGCGGTATCCGGTGTGATATTCAGACAACTTTGCGCCGAGAAACAGGTTTTGAAATGCCGTCAGCAGGCGGTTAGCAATGTATTTATAGACCGGCATGCCACCCTTCAGCGCTCCTCCGCCAAGGATTCGCGAGGCAAGGACCATGTCATACACGCCGCTGGAGACCATGCCCGCCATGGCCGAGACGAGGGATGGGGTGTACTGATAATCGGCATGGACCATGACGACGATATCTGCGCCGGCACTCAAAGCCTCACGGTAGCAGGTCTGCTGATTTCGTCCATAGCCATAATTTGAGTCGTGAATAAATGTCTGCACGCCGAGTTGCTCGGAGAGACGCGCGGTATTGTCGTTGCTGGAGTCATCTACCAGGATCTTGATGTCAACAATGCCGGGCAACTCGCGCACGGTTTTTTCCAGCGTTCTTTCAGCATTGTAGGCCGGCATAACGACCGCTATGAGTTTTCCGTCAATCATCGGTTTCCTTTTGCCGGGTCCGCATCCAAAATGATGGTGTGTGCTTCGAATTCTTTTTTAAGAGTGAGGGGAGACATGTTTGGAAAATTTGATTTTCCAATCATGTCTCCCCTCACAATGCAAGGGACAGAATCGCGGGTTTGCTGATCTGTCCTTTCTGGGGTCCGATTACGAGGTGGCGCTGGTGAGCTTGGTTCCGATGTTCGTGAACGCGCCGTTGATGTCCTTGGACAGAGTGCTCATCGCGGCGGTTGCACCAAAGGCGATCAAAGCGACTACCAAGGCATACTCGATAAGATCCTGACCTTGTTCGTCGGACAGAAGCGTCTGCAGTTTGATAGAGAGTTTCAAGAGCATGTCTTTCATTTGAATTATTCCTTTATGAATGTGGATTTGGCTCAGCCAACTGGCTGCGTCTTGCCAATCACTAGTGCAACCTGAGGGCCATTTTGGGAAAAACTGCTATGTTTATGTAAACAAGATGGTTATCAAATAGGTGCGGCAGATTGGATGTGAACACAACCGTTTACAGGAAAAGCAGTTGGTAACGCAAAGAGTACATTTATTGATAACTATTGATGTATTTACCAAAGATTGGGAATGATCCACCGCGACACATCCGGAGGTGCCTCGTCGACGTAATTAGTCGCGGTGAGGATTGAGTCGTCGCCCAAAAACGACAAGCACAGAACAGCGGGGTTGCTGTTCTGTGCTTTTTGGAGTCCCGATTACGAGGTGGCGCTGGTGAGCTTGGTTCCGATGTTCGTGAACGCGCCGGCGATATCCGTGGACAGAGTGCTCAGTGCGGCGGTTGCACCAAAGGCGATCAAAGCGACCACCAAGGCATACTCGATGAGATCCTGACCTTGTTCGTCGGACAGAAGCGTCCGCAATTTAATAGAGAGCATTAACATTTTGTCTTTCATTTGAATTCTTCCCCGTTAGAGATTATGAATTTGGCTCAGCCGACTGGCTGTGTCTTGCCAATCACTGGGGCAACCTGAGGGCCATTTTGGGAAAAACTGCTATGTTTTTGTAAACAAGATGGTTATCAAATAGGTGCGGCAGGTTGGATGTGAACACAACTGTTTACAGGCGAAAGGAGTCGGCAACGCAAAGACCACATCTATTGGCCATTGGTAACCATTGATGTATTTACCAAAGATTGGGAATGATCCACCGCGCAACGCCATGCCGAGGGTGTCTCGTCCACGTAATTAATCGCTGCGAGGATTGAATCGTCGCCCAAAAAAACGACAAGCACAGAACAGCCGGTTCGCTGTTCTATGCTTGTATGGGTTCCCGATTACGAGGTGGCGCTGGTGAGCTTGGTTCCGATGTTGAGGAACGCGTTGTTGATATCCGAGGACAGAGTGCTCATCGCGGCGGTTGCACCAAAGGCGATCAAAGCGACCACCAAGGCATACTCGATGAGATCCTGACCTTGTTCGTCGGACAGAAGCGTCCGCAATTTAATAGAGAGCATTAACATTTTGTCTTTCATTTGAATTCTTCCCCGTTAAAGATTATGAATTTGGCCCAGCCGACTGGCTGTGTCTTGCCCCACTCAGTGCAACGGAAGGGCCATTTGTTGAAAAACGGCTATGTTTTTGTAAATACGTCGAGTTATGAGCTTGATGCCAGCAAAGGGTGTGAACGGGTGTATACAGGCCGAGATAAAGCGGGTAATGCCCGTATACATGCGTCGGTAACCATCATATTACTTACCAAGCGTTCTGAAAACCGCTCAAAGAATAACTTCCGAAGGGTTTGTTCGTACAAGAGAGACGCAGGAAAGCCCTGGGTTCCGAGCTTTTTATGTCGAAGGAGAAGCGGCGCTCGGGCTGACATTGAAGGAATCGGCATGGGAGAAGTCGAGCTGATCTCCCGGGAGGTCCTGGTGTTGTGGATGGTGCCTGCGGGGAGCTCGATGATCGAATGCGCGGAGAGGCATGCCGATAACCTCCAGGGCGGCACGTTGCTGGTGACCTTTTTCACAAGCTTGCTGCGGTCGAGGTAGACAAGATCGATCGGGAACTTCATGAAGAAGGTGTGTACGGACTCACATGGGATGATCCACAAACCTTCTCCCGCCGATAGGCCAGTGCGCCCCAGCAGACCCTTTCTGCGGGTTGGGCCCCGGTCCGCTACTTCTGCGCAATGCGCGAGCAGGGTCTGCCGGGTGAGGTTTGAGACTTTCATTCGCGGGGTTGGTTTTGCCTGACTGCCTCGCGTGAAGATGCCCGATATCAGGCGAGTGAAATTCATGACGCTACCTCCTCTCGCTGACTGGGTGCAGCGGGTAAACGATGCGAGTCAGTGCCGATACCACGTGTGCAGGCCTTGGCAAATGCAAGTGACAAGATAGCTACGATAACACCCGCCAGCACGTCACTGAAGTAATGCCAACCTGTCGTGACCGTAGAGACGATAATCATGCCGGAGAGCAATGTGACGGGAATGCGGAGAGGCCTGAATCCCCACAAGGCAGCTGCGCAAAGAATTGCCCAGATGACGTGGAATGAGGGAAAGCAGACGATGCCTGCTACCTGCGCCGAATCGACGTAAGAGCCAGGGAGCCTGAGCGCAAAAAGTCCGGCCTGGCAATGCGCCTGAGCCGGGTGCGGCGTGAGGTGATAGAAGTACCAGGGGCCAACGGCAGGCAGAAGCGCGAATGCGGGTAGTCCGATGGCGAAGGCTGCCAGATTGGCGAGAAGGAACTCCCTTGCATATTTCATCTTACCCAGTAACGCGGGGGCCAGGGCAACCGCTGCGAGAAGGGGCACGAGCAAAGGATAGGTCTTATTGAAGACAGTTCCGAGCCAGTGGTGGTCAGCCCACTCCGAAATGCCTGGCACACTGACACCCAGCGATTGATCGATGCGACCGAAGAGCGAATCCTGCAATGGCATGCGCAGCCGGGCAGCAACCAATACAGAAATGGGAAGAACCATCGCCAGGAGCAGCTCCCATGGAATCACCAGCGTTGATTCCCGCAATTCCGGTCGATGTTTTTCGTGCCAATAGATGGGCAGCGGGGACAGCATTGCAACAGCCACCATCGAAGCGACCACAGATTCCCCGATCTGGACATGAACGGAGGTAAGTCTGCAGCCGACGAAGCAGAGGATGAGAATTATCGAAAACGTATAAGCCAGTCGCAGATGAAACCTGCAATCGGCGCTCGATTGGGTCCGCTTCCCGGCCGGTTTCTCTAATGGGGTGCACACTGAGCTTTTCCTACTCTCTGCCATGTCGCATCGCGAGCATAACTCCATGGACTGTCCAAAGTGGCGTGCCGAAACTGAGCTCGAAAATCATGGGCGTCCCGTCACGGACAAACCAGCGCCCGGCCCAACTTCCGTCGCTTCCATGCTTGTTGACTCTGCCAACTGGTCTGGTGAGCTTTGGGTGTGGTGTTCCGGTCTATGCGTCGCGTACAGGAACCATGCCAGCCACGCCAGAGGCGTCCATAGATAGGCGCGCGAAGACAATGCGGCATGGGCCGCCAGGACGATAACCAGCGCGGCGGTGTTGATCGCCAGAAGTATCTCCACAGAATATTTGCGCTTTTGCGGAAAGGTGAGCGCATAGACGACTGAGGGGAGCAATACGATCTCGTCTGAAAAAAAACCATAGGGCGAGACAAGGATGGTTACCAGCATCAGCAGCATTCCGTGGATTCTCCAGTCCCACATGTGCCGCCAGCGGGCGTAATACCAGAGTCCCCAGATAATTGCGAACGCGGAGGGAACGAAAAGGAGCCAGAAGGCCCTGACATCAATGAGCATCCGGAACAGCATGGACGCGGTTGGAAGGAATCCCTGCTGAAGCTTGTATCCACGGAGCATGGAGAAGTAGTGCTGCCAGATGTGCGGATCGAAGTACATCGAAAAGGCGGTTCCGGCAGCGAGCGCTGACGCCCCTCCGGCAAGTATGCGGAACCTGCGCCGGTAGATACAGTCGGCCAGAAGCAACGCCCAGAAGATGAGAAAAAGGTGTGGCTTAATCGCCATGAGAAGCAATGAGACACCGGCGAGGAAGGGGCGGCTGCGGTTGAAGCGTAAAAAGAGCGAAAATCCCAGGAGCAGAAAGGGCGAACCCTGGCCACTGCAAACGCAGGCGACCGTAGGGGCAAATACCAATGCGAACGCGCGGTCTTTTGCAGATAAATTCAGTGTCCTGGCAAAAATGAGGACGCATCCGACAGCGACAAGCATCCACAGAAAAAGTCCAGCACGGGCCCCGACGAATCCTAGTGGAGCTACGAGGAAGAGCGCCCAAGGAGGATTAAGCATGATAAGAGGGCTTGTCGCCGTAAATCCCTGTGCTTTTTCAAGGGCGAAGACGCCAGCCGGCGAATAAGGGTCGAGGTGATGAAGGAGCAGATTGCCGGAGCTCCAATATTCGATGTAATCATTACCGGCCGGATGAGCGGCGGCTACGAGTACTAGAATGCCAGCGAGGGCGATTGCCACCACCAAAAGAGTGCGGAGGGTGTTCTTCGCGCTGGAATCGACCTTGCGGAAGTTCTGAATCTGCTGTTGAGACAGGTCCGACAAGGTCACTCCATCTACCCTTTCTTCACATTTCCATTCGGATCAGGCCGTCCCAGAAGCGAAACGGAACCTCCCGGTACAGGGAGGTTCCGTTTCGGTCTAGGCGAAGCGCCAACTTAGTACGAGGAACTGGACCCGGCCGCACTCATGCCGCCTTCGATCACCATTGGTTTTTCCGGTTTCATGCTCTCGATCAACTGTTCCGCGGGTATTGTTGACGGTTGCGGAGGAGCAGGGACTGTCCCCTCCGGGGTTGACATGGCTATCTTGGAATTCGGCGGCAGGAACTGTTCCGGATAATTAAGTTCCGGCACGGGCTGGCCGACCGGTATGGGCGCAACAATCTCCGGGGTCACAATGACGATCAACTCGGTATTGGTACGGGTCTTCGTCATCGATTGGAAGAATTTCCCCAGGATCGGAATGTCACCCAGAAACGGGATCTTATTAAAGGTATTGGTTTCGCGATTGTCGAGCAGGCCGCCGATGGCAAAGCTCTGCCCCGCGCCCAGCTCAACGTCAGTCCGTACCCTGCGGACGTCGATAGACGGCACCTCAAATCCTGAGATTTCCACGGCGTTGGTGAAATCCAGTGAACTGACCTCGGGCGCGACTTGAAGATGAATTGTATTGCGAGGGGTGATGGTAGGAATGAAATTCAAGCGGACGCCGAATTCTTTGAATTGAATCGTGATGGCTCCCGCAGCGCCCGAAGCGGTTCCCTGCACCACTGGGAAGGGATATTCTCCGCCGGCGAGGAAGCTGGCCTGCTTGCCATTCTCGGCGAGCATGTTTGGTTCTGCGAGGACCTCCACCACCCCTTTGGTTTCAAGAGCCTGAATGGTTGCACCCAGGTTGATATCCGGACGGAAGAGGAACAGGTTAAGTGCATTTGATATTGTCGCCGCAGTTCCGCTTCCGGATGAAGGAAGAGTGACGCTTGGCGGGCTGAACTGACCGGTGGAAATGGCGCCGATGGTGTTTGCGGCACCGGTGCTGAAGATGTTTATGCCAAGCTGCTTCTCCAGGTTGCGGTCTACGCTGCAAAAGCGCACCTTGAGGAGAATCTGCTGGGGCGACTGCGGTACGGCCACGTACAACAAATTGACGACCTTACCCGCGGTGGAGGCGATCTGGACCGCGCGGTCGGAGTTGGTAAGGTCTTTTACGGTTCCGCGGAGGAAGATAAGTCCTCCCTCGGAGGTTGCATGGACGTCTTGCCCGGGAAGCTCCAGGTTGAGTTGGCGGCGGAGTCCGGTCATGGTGTCCTCTTCAGCAAAATGGCTGGCGTGAACCGTGACATTGAAGAACTGGCGCATGCCGCCCTGTTCCCAGACGATGAGACTAGTATCGCCGGCGGTTTTGCCGTTGATCAGAATTTCAGTTGGGCTGACCGCGTTGGCTTCGGCGATCTCGCCCAAACCAACGGATACGCGCGTTACCGGATGAGTGAAATCGATAAGAGCTGTTTTTCCGACGGCAATGGAAAGCTGCCGGGTAGAGTCTTGACTAGAGGCGTCGACTGGCGGCTGCGAGGCTTGAGCGCGAAGCGCCGGCCCGGCATAGACTGCAATCAATAACGCGAATAAAGAAACCACAGGAATCGTGCTTCGTACTTTCACTGTTTTTCCTCGCCGGCGGGAAATTTTGCTTGACTCTGCTTGGACCCGTTGATGACTTGAACCAGGTAAACACGCGGCGCCGGCGCCCCTCTGCGCCCAGCTGCTCGCTGAGGCGGTGGTGCATTTCCGTCGTCGAAGAGCTGGGCCATTGAAGTTACCGGCGGCTTCGAAATCTGTGTATCGAGTGGATTCCTCAAAACGAGCTGGATATGAGTTTCGTTGCCAGCCAGGCTGAGAAGCTCGGCCTGGGCGGGGTTTACGAGGAGGTTGACTACCTGCACCTGCTGGGGCTTGCCTTCAGCATCCTTCTGAATGTCAGTGCCGGCGGACAAGACCTGAATGTTCTGGAGAAGAGTCTTGGTCATCGTCCCCTGGGTGTTGTTGGTGGTCCCAGGCGGATTGCCGGAGACCAGCACATCCACGCGCAGGCCGGGTGTGACAAACCCCGCCACGCCCACCACTTCGTCAACTTTGACGGCTGCGGCTCTCATTCCGTCGGGAATGGTAGCGGCAAGGCCACCCCCGGAACCGGGTGCTGCCAGGCGACTGTTCAAGATCGGCTCTCCGGCATAGAGATCGGAGAGTACGCCCCGGCCAAGGGCGTCCTGAGGCTTCAGGATTGCGCCTTGAGGCAGGGTCCCGGCGATTTCAATGGTCGTCAGATCATTTTCGTGAAGGATGCTTCCCAGCTTGATGTCTGCGGCGGCGGCGACTACGCGTGTAGTCGTCGACAGCGTTGATCCTGTTAATCGGTGGCTAACTAAACGGTAGACGACGAAGCTGCACAACGCGGCGACGACGAAGGCGCTTAAGAGAATAGTGAACAATCTTCGATTCATTCAGCAATCCATGGGCTGGACTGAGCAGCAAGTCCCGCTGTTAGCGTTACGTGGCAATTGCCATGCCAAAGGAGCATAGGTCATTTTTGGCGTGAAATGAGAGATTTGATAGGCAAATAGTCTCATAAGTGTGAACATGTGTATACCAACAGTAATACCCATGTAGCCCTGCAGACACGCTTCGGACAATATCACGCGAATTACACAGGAAATTGGTTGGCCCTAAGATTGCTGCTGCAAAGCATTGAATCCACATAGAGCCAAACTTTTGAATCGCCATAAGTGCTTCAAATGCAATCTTCAAAATAACGTCAACGGCAAACCGTAACGGTTTTCAGAAAATTACAGCCATGCGATCGACCTATACCATTACGCTGTTTTCTGCTCCGCCGCAGCGGTCCACCGGACCATCCGCATTCGTGGTCTCGATTGTGCTGCATAGCTGTTTATTCGGTCTGCTATTTCTAAGTCTGAGGCATGTTTCCGTGAGGGAACGAAGATTGGCGGGGAAGTATACGGTTCGGCTTTTGAATCTGCGTGAGACAGACCCGCTCGTCCATTGGTTTCCAGCAAACAATATTGTGCATCACGGGCGGCCGTCCGCCAGACACGCGGTTTCTGCCGGGGGAAGCTGGGTTCGTCAGCGGTGTCTCGCGTTGCGCGAATTTCGCAGAACTTTGAATCGCAAACGCCGTCGCTTCATACCATGATTCAGCCGGATGCTCCTCCTGATTTGCGGATGCCGAATATCCCAATTCCGCAGGTGATGGTGTGGACTCCCGGAGAGATTACGAGGAGAAAGATCGTCCCGCCTGCGCCGCAGTTATCAGGGGCGATCCAGGTTAAGCCTTCGCTACAAAAGCCCAATCGGGAACTGAACCCGACGGAGGTCTCGCTTTCGGCAAGCCCATTTATTACTGAGGCTCCGCTGCCCGCTCCTGGCACGACGTCGCCGGTAGATGTCAAGGGAACAGATCCAGCGAAGCAGCTTCCGGAGACGGCGTCGAAGGATGTAGCTCCGGTATCGCCGGCGAGAGTGATCTCGCTCTCCGACATGAAATTGCAAGAGGGAACAGCCGCTCTGCCAATGGTTAACGAGATTTCGCAGGCAGATGCCTCCGGGTCTCCGACGCCAGGAGAGTCGGAAAGCGTTTCGCAAACGGGTGATGACGCCACGGACAGCAAGCAGAATGGATCGGGCGTGGGACACGGGACGGGTAACTCCGGAGACAATGCCGATGGGGTTGCCGTGCAGGATGGCTCAAATACCGGGTCTGGCGAAGGGTTCACCATCGATACCGGCTCTGGCAGCATTCCGAGCTCAGGTGGATCTCCATATTCGGTAGCGCACATCACACTGCCAAAGAACGGGCAGTACGGAATGGTGGTTGTAGGCGCTTCGCCACAAGAGGATTATCCGGAGACTGCCGGCCTTTGGACGGGCAGGATGGTGTACACCGTTTATCTGCAGACGGACACGTCGCAAAACTGGATTCTGCAGTATTCACTGGCACAGAGAGACGCTCCCAGAGATGGAGTCCGCCCCGACGCGCCGTGGCCCTTCGATATGATGCGGCCCAGCCTGGGTGTCTATAAGGACATCGTTCTGGTACACGGCTTTGTGAATACGGTGGGCCGCTTCGAGCAATTGTCGGTTGCTTATCCGCCGGAGTTCACGGAAGCGGGGCTGCTGCTGCGGGCACTCAAGCAATGGGAGTTCCGGCCTGCGATGAGTCAGGGACGCGCTGTGCCTGTTGAGGTGCTGCTGATCGTCCCGGGCGAGACGGAATGAGTGCGGTCAGTCGTTTGTCGCGAGGTTGCGACTTAATGGGCGACTGTGCCTTCGCGGTGATTTAACTGATATCGAGTCCTCGAATCCTAGTCTTCCTCAAGAAGCTGGAGAAACTTTTCGAGGGTCTTCTTATCCGCCGCGCGAGATCCGGGGCCAGTTTGCGGGCTGGGAGCCGAGGGGACAAAAGCGAAGCCGACACCGTCTGCGCCCAACCGAATGACCTTCGACATCACGATGACAGTACACTCGGGCTGGTCGACTTCACTTTTAGTTCTTTGCAGCGTCATCATGATCAATGTGCCCAGCAACCATCGCTCCTTTGTGGAGAGATAGAAGCCAGTTGGGCTGATGTTCTCGACAGAGTGGGCTACGGGGCGTCCGCCGTCCCAAAAGTAGGCGACCAGCGGAGGAGTTTTACGCCTTGAAGTTTTCCTCGGGTCAGGAGACACCAGCGCTTTGAACCAACCCCTGACTGGGCTCATGCAATTTCCCTGTGATTGCTCAAGGGTACAAAGCGGGCAGGCAGGCTGGCGCGGGCGACGTTCAATTGAGGGTCGGCATTTCTCGGTCCTGAGCCGCGGGTTCTGCGCATCTCGTGCATTCTTTCCTCGTTCCATGGCAGCCAGGAGGTCAGCTTCCTTCGCTGCGGTACTGCAGAATGTTCGGGGCGACTTACTGCGCCCGACTTTCAAGCTGCGCGACTGTTCCCCGGTTGAGCCGACCTTCTATTTCTTCGGCTGCACAGATGATCAACTGGTCTCCGGGCTGCGTTTGTGAAGAATAGATGGTATGAGTCGGTAACTCAAGCACACTTGCCGCTTGAGTCCTCAGGGGCGCAATTCGAAATCTGGGAAAGTGCTCGATGACATGAATAACCTGATGTTTTTCATCCAGATAAATGAGATCAAGAGGGAACAGCACACCCAAAGTGTGAACTCCCTGAGATGGAACTACCCAAAGTCCTTCGTCGAGCTTGAGCCTCAACTTTCCAATCAGTCCCTTGAGACGCGCCAAGATTGTATCCGCAGGAGTTACCCCCAAGCTGAGAAAGCATTCACGGGTCTGGTTATATACGCAGTATGTCAGTCTATTCATTAGTTCCTGCATTCGCGGGTGCGTGTCTGCCACCCGTCCCTTCCGATCATTCGTGTTCGTGAAAACGCGATATGCCTGGGCGGTTCCTTTCCCTCTTGGTACCTGGTGCGAATCGTTGAGTCCTCCTTCCGGAATAGGTGAAAGCAAGTGCTATTCATCCACTCCGGAAGGAGCGCCCACGAGCAAACGTGCCCAAATTTGTGCTCTGCTGGAACGTTCCGGAGGCGTAGTGAAGTCTCCTACATCCCAGCTCGCAAGCGTATCGCGTGTCGCGTTCGATTCTCCACGAAGGAAAAGAGTCTGGTTAGACCTTCTTTCGACGGCGCTGAATCAGGACGACAAGCAAAACGACAGCAATTACGCCGGCAATAACCCGGATAATCGTTACATTGTCCACGTCAATACTCCTTTCTTAGGTACCGAAAAATTTGTGAAATGAATCGGTCATTATGATGGCCGCAGGACCCAGGGTCACCAGGAAAATCGAGGGGAAGATAAACAGAACAAGAGGGAAGACCAGCTTGACGGTGGTCTTCGCGGCCTGCTCCTCTATTTGCTGGCGGCGCTGGGTTCTGAGGGTGTCGGAATGAACACGAAGTGTGCGAGCGATGCTCGTTCCAAACTTTTCGGCCTGAACGAGCACGGAAACCAGATTGCGGACACTATCCACATCGGTGCGCTCGGCGAGATTTCTCCAGGCGTCGGCCCGGGGCCGCCCGGCGGCTTGTTCAAGTACGACGATGCCCAGTTCATCGCTCAGCTGCGGCTGGGTCAGGCTCAATTCCTGGGCAGTGCGCGACGTTGCCTGGTCGAGGCTCAGTCCGGCCTCGATGCAGATGACCAGCAAATCGAGCACATCCGGCAGACCGCGGCGAATGCGGGCCTGGCGGCCCTTAATCCGGTGTCCCAGCCAGAAATCGGGCCCCAGGTATCCGAGCACTGCAGAGAGGCCATAAATAAACAGCGGGCTGTAGTGACCAACTCCAGAAATCAGCATGGTTAGACAGAGCGTCACAGGGAGCAATATCTTTACGCCGTAGAACAGCTTGACGGCGGACTCTTTGCGGTAGCCGGCGCGGATCAGGCGCTGCTGAATGATCGAGACCTCCGCCTTGCTTTTCGGCATGACGCGTTCGAACTGCTCCAGCATGGTGCCGAGCGATGCGCCCGTCTGCTGGATGGTGTCCCGAAGCCCTTTGGGCTTTGAGCGATCCGTGGTCACGGCGGCGATTCGCTGGAGCATGACCTCCCGATAGAAGAGGATCAGACCGGCGCTCGTGATTAGTGCAAAGATAACGGCAAACGCAAAAATTGCTACTCCCATAAGTCACCCTTAAACGTCCATGTTGACGATCTTGCGAATAATCAACGCCCCTATGATGGTCATGCAGCCCGAGGCATAAAGGAGCTTGATGCCAATTTCGCGCTTCCACAAAAGGCTCATATTGTCTGGATTAATGAAATACAATCCCAGGCCGAGGATCATGGGGAGAAGGGACAGAATCCACCCGGTCATTCGCCCTTGAGCAGTATGCACGCGCACCTGTCTCTTCAGGCGGAATCGTTCGCGGATCACATAACCCACCTTGTCGAGCACTTCCGCAAGGTTGCCTCCGCTTTCCTTCTGAATCAGGATGGCGGTGACGACGATCTTCATGTCCTGCAAAGGAACCCGGGTGACAAGACCGTTCATGGCCGTTTTCAATTCGAGGCCGTAGTTCTGCTCGTCAAAGCAAATGCGGAACTCGCCCCCAAGCGGGTCGGCGACTTCAGTTGCGACCAGATCAAGCGAAGAGTTGAGACTGTGGCCCGCTCGCATGGCGCTCACCATCAGATCAAGCGCCTCTGGCAGTTGCTGCTCAAATTTGTTGAAGCGGTTCCTGCGTTTATAGAGCACGAAGATAAATGGAGCCGCGCCCAGCAAGACCCCAAACAAAAGAGAAAAAGGAACAGAATTGGTTCGCAGGTGAATAAGATAAGCCGGTATCAGGAAACAGGTAAGGCACATCAGCAGCAAACCGCCAGCGGTCCACTTCAGATTGGCCTGATAGATCAGGTTGCGAAGCCGAGGAGCCAGCTCCAGCTTCAGCAGCACCCGATTGAGCCAGGGAACGGCACTGAACAGATCTTGTTTGCGGACATCGACGATCGGGTCAGCCGATGAGGGGGTTGGAGTGGTCAAGGCTGCCTGAAGCACGGTAAGAGTTCGCTTGGTCTGCTGAGAGGCGCCGGTTCCGCTGGCGATGAGCAGCAGAGCGGCGACCACGAACACACCAAGAAACACGAGAACAATCACGATTAACATTTTTGCCTACCCCGCCTTTCTAGCTCACTTCCGTTGCATGCTCGAACATGCTGGGCGGCAATATAACGCCCGATACGCGAAGCCGTTCGAGGAACTTGGGACGGATGCGGCTCGGCTGAAATGCGCCAATGACCTTGCCGTCCGGACCGATACCCTTTCTATGGAAGGTGAAGATCTCCTGCATGCTGATGACGTTCTCTTCCATGCCGGTGATTTCGGAGATGTTGATCACCTTGCGGGTGCCGTCGCTCATACGGGAGACCTGAACGACGATGGAGATGGCGGAGGCGATCTGCTGGCGAACGGTTCTTTCCGGCAGATTCAGGTTGCTCATCGCGACCATCGATTCGAGCCTGGATAAGGCGTCGCGCGTGGTGTTGGCGTGAATGGTGGTCATCGAGCCTTCGTGGCCGGTGTTCATGGCCTGGAGCATGTCGAAGGCTTCTTCGCCGCGCACCTCGCCGATGATGATGCGGTCGGGACGCATACGAAGGCAGTTGATGAGCAGTTGACGCTGACGGATGGCTCCCTGGCCTTCGACGTTGGGCGGACGGGTTTCAAGGCGCACGATATTTTGCAGCGCGAGCTGGAGTTCGGCCGCGTCTTCGATGGTGACGACGCGTTCAGTCTGCGGGATGTACTGGGACAGGATGTTCAGCAGAGTTGTTTTGCCGGCGCCGGTGCCGCCGGAGATCAGGACGCTGATGCGCGCAGCGCACGGCGGATGACAGCAGCTCCATCATTTCCGGCGAGATGCTCTTTAAGGCCACCAACTGATTTGCGATCAGGGGGCCGGTACCGAAGCGGCGAATGGACAGCGCCGGTCCGTCAAGCGCCAAAGGAGGAATGATGGCATTGACGCGCGAGCCGTCGGGCAGGCGGGCGTCGACCATCGGCGAGGATTCGTCAACTCTGCGGCCCACGCGCGATACGATGCGGTCGATGATCTGCATCAGGTGGCGGTCGTCGCGAAACGATGCGTTGATCTTGCGAAGGATTCCGCCTTTTTCGATGAAGACGCTGTCCTTGCCGTTGACCATGATGTCGGAGATACTCTTGTCGCGCAGCAGCGGCTCCAACGGGCCCAGGCCGAAGACTTCATCGAGCAGCTCCTCCTGAATTTTGTCCTGCTCATTCAGGTTTAGCGGCACCCGCTGGTTGGCAATGATCTCGTTGACCATGCCGGCGACGGCATGCCGCGCCTGACCGCTGTTGACGCGCGACAGCTTCTCCAGGTCGAGCTTGGAGATCAGCGTGCGATGTATTTCGGTTTTGAATTGCTCGAGATTAAGTTCTTCCACTCTGACCATCCGTAATGCGTTACAAAATATGAAACCCTGGGACTTTACCCGAACAAACCAAATCTCTTCTTTTTCTCGGCGCTTGCGGGCAGACCACATGCCGCTCTGGCCATTTGCCTGATTATGTCCGCAATGGACGAGTCGCCCATGACGACCGGTGTTGCGCTGTTTTGCGCCTGCCGCACGAGTGGATAATCACTGGGGATTTTCCAAGCTGGCGGCAAAGTCAGCGCCTTTGTGATGCTTTCTTCATCGATTACCAGGGAACGAGGCGTGTAGCGATTAAGCACGATCTGGAGCTTGGTCGCGCGAGACGCGAAGAACTCAGTTATGATGCGATTCGAGTTGCGCAGTTCGGAGATGCTGATCTGTGTAATGAAGTAGACAGTCGTAGCCGCTTCGAGAAGGACCGAGAAAATTGAGCCCACGGACGAACCGGCATCGACGAGCACGAAATCGAAATCCTGCCGGCCCACCGTCAGCAACCTTTCGAGCGCTTCATTGGAAATAGAGGCCGGAGAATACTTGTCGGGAGCTGCAAGCACGGCGAGACCCGAACTATGCTTGGTCAAGAGCCGGGAGAAAAAATTGGAATCCATGCGGCCGATGTTCTGAAGAGCATCAATTGTCGAGAACTCGGCAGTTATTCCAAGGTCAAGCGCGGCCGCCCCAAATGGAAGGTCGAGATCGATGAGCAATACGCTCTGCCCCGACTCCTGTGCAAGGGCGATGGCAAAGTTACTGGCGACGGTCGTCACTCCGGAGCCGCCCTTGGCGCCGGTGAATACAAGTAGTCTCCCGGGAGTTTTCTTCACGGGGCGCGTCATGGGACGACGAACGGAGGCGCGAATCAGAGCTTCGGCAATCGCGTGCTGGGAAATCGGCTGGGTTATGAATTCGCGTGCGCCTGCTCTCATGCAGCGAACCAGTAATTCCGAATCAGCCCGCGCAGAATAGACCATTACAGTAATTGAACTATTACTGCAGATCGATTCGACGAGATCGAGCGCCTGCTCCGGATTGCTGTCCAAATCAATGATGATGACGTCGTATTTTGCCTCCAGCAACTGAGGCATATCGTACGGTTCGGGATAAGCGCGAAACTCCCGTGCGACGACGGCCTGGGGGCCGGCAACAGCCAGAGCTAACTCCCGGCGGGGCGCCTCTTCGGGGCCGATGAGCGCAATGGAGAGGACATCGGTGCCGAGCGTATCGGAATTTTGCATAAAGGTGGACATTACTAAATAACCACTCCCTGATGTTTGCAGCGCCATGCGGGGTCGAACTGACGCTTGCCTGTTTTCGACAAACTACTCACGTATGTGTTCCATTCGCTCAGCGGGCGAAGAAGGATACGAGCGTTCCAATAGCAATGGCAGGGGCGTAAGGCATCTTGCGTGCCTGCGGATTGCTGAGATTCAGTTCCGGATCGGGTTTCAATCCGCGCTTTCTCAGGCCGAAGACCAAATCTCCGGTTCCCCGGAACAATTCGCCGAGAAATCCGCCTGCGGCGGCCCAGCACAGAGCCATGATACCTCCCACGATGCCCGTCAAGACGAGTGCCGTGATGAGTTGCCTCGGCCCGATCCAAGCGCCGATGGCAGCACAAAGCTTGACATCGCCCATCCCCATTCCGCCCATCCAGGAGAGAATGCCAAAAAGCAGCGCGCCCAGCGCGATGCCCGCGAAACTATGCCCGATGCCGCTCCAGCCGTGAAGCCAGCCGGAAACGGCGATTCCCGCCACCAGAAAGGGAAGCACAAGCCAGTTAGGAATGCGCCGGCTGCGAAGATCCGTGAAAGTAGCCACTGCTAGAACAATGACAGTGGGCCACCAGGCAACGGACGAATGCATATACCACCCCTTCCATTCTTTAAGCATTTCGAAAGAGTGCAATTCGCCAACCAAATCGCCGGGAAACAGGGAAAGCCTGAATTCAAGGCATTGGCAGGCATCGCGCCCGAGGTGGGTGTGAACGACTGTTTACAGGCAATATACCGGTGAAGCAGTGCATACACACCTCTATTTCTATCATTCTGCCGCCTTAACGGCCCGAGGTTGGAATCGAAGAGCGGGATTGGAGGGTGGCAAAGCCATGAGAAGCGGGGCGAATCGTGTGCAGCGCCCTGGCAGGGAAATGAAGCCTGCCCTGGAGCGGAAACAGGACAAATCGGAAATCCGAGGCAATCGGCAGCAATGCTGGATCTGGATGAGGGCGAACTGGGCTTTTGGCAGTCGAGGGAGCGCGCGAAGAAATGTTCCGAATCGAGCCAGCCAAGCAAGGGGCAAGACAGAAAGGATAAATGGGGCGTCGTGGAGGCGTGAGCGAGGGACCTGCGGGAACGGCGACACTGTCTCTTTTGCGTTCACCATGTGCCAAAGAGAGAAGGATGCGCCGAAATAAGAGCTAACTGAGCGTTGGCCACAAGTGGTGAGACACCCCAGCCGTCAAAAGCAGTAAATTGGCTGTAAGTCTTTGATGAAGCGGGAGGATTTTGGAAGAACGAGCCGTAACAGAGAGAGATTACTAAAGTGTTAGGCAGGGATTACTTATTTATGTTTATATGTACTTCGCGCGTGAGGAAAATTTACTGGACAATTCTAAGCTGTTTAGTTATCAATAACTATCTACATGACAAGGAACTAGTTTTTCCGCCTCCCCAGCGGCGAACATTGTATTGATGTAGGACAGTTATCTGCCCGTGTGAGGAACATTTTTTTTTGCAGGGAGAGAAAATCTCCGGCCCCCAATTGCTGCGAAGCTTCCTTAATTGCATTCCGTGTGAATTGAAGGAGATCACCCATAATGGTAAGGATTGGGTTGTACTCGGAAGACCGCAAGTTATTGTCAGTTTTGTCATCTGCCTTAGGACCTGAATTTCAGGTTAGTTTAGAACCAAGTGAGGACGAAGTCAGCCAAATGCTTTCCAGCGGAAGCTGGGATGTTGTCATCCTCGATTTAGACTCCAATCAGAATTCGCTGAAACAGACACTCGCTTCCTGCCGACGGATCGTAGCGCTGCAGGGTTCCTCGGTAGTAATGGCCGATGATAGTTTACGGGGAGCCGCGGAAGAGCTCGTCCGACTGGGAGCCTATAGTTACTGTCGTAAGCCGCCTTCGGTGCGGGAGCTCAGGGCAATCATGCGCCGGGCGCATGAAAGGTGCCTCCTCAAGCGGGAGCGTCATGCCGCACAGCAGCGACTGGAAGAGGCCACCTCGTGCGATCAGATGATCGGATCCAGCCCACAGATGCGGCAGGTTTACGATCTTGTTCATCGCGTGGCCAGTCTGAACGCGTCCGTCCTCGTCACGGGCGAGAGTGGTACGGGCAAAGAGTTGATTGCCCGCGCCATTCACAATCTTGGGGCACATTCCATTCGCCCCTTTGTCGCTGTTTGCTGCGGCGCCATTCCTGAGACATTGATTGAGGCCGAGTTATTCGGGCATGAAAAGGGCGCCTTCACAGGCACGGTAGGCGCGCGGGAAGGCTACCTGGAACAGGCGGGCGAGGGCACGCTGTTTCTCGATGAAATCGGCGAACTGAGTCCCTCGACGCAAGTGAAGCTGCTGCGCGTGCTGCAACAGCGCGAGTTCAGCCGGTTGGGGAGCAGTCGGTTGATTCCGCTGCGGGCGCGCTTGATTTTCGCCACTCACGCGGACTTGTCCGATTTAGTGGCGCAGGGCAAATTCAGGCTGGATCTTTACTACCGCATCAATGTCATGAAGATTACGGCTCCCCCACTCCAGGATCGTGTGGAAGACATTCCTCAAATCGCCACGCATTTCCTTCGGCATTACTCGCATATCTACCAAAAAGAGATTGACGATATTCAGCCGGGCGCGATGTCGTTGCTGCAAGCCTATTCATGGCCGGGCAACGTACGCGAGCTGGAAAACGTGATTCAGAGAGCGATCATCGTTGCCAGCGGCGAGAGCATTACCGAGGAAGACCTGCCCAGGAATATTCAGGATGAAACCATGGTGAATATTGGCGACTATCATCCGGCGAACTCGTTCGAACGTCAGCTTCGCGACTACAAGGTCAAACTTGCCGCTGCGGCTGTCCGAGAGAACAATGGAAACAAGACGCTAGCCGCCCGCAGCCTGAATATTTCGCGCGCCTATCTGCACCGGCTCATCCGGCTTGCGGAACGAGATCCGCTGGTTGCGCAAACCATGGATATGGAAACGGCTTGAGTGCTGCGTCTCCGATTGCCGATGAAAGCGCAAGAGCCGGGTCTAGTCCGTATTTTGCGAAGAGTCTTTTCGTTTCCCGTAATGCTGGCCAGCTTGCTGGCTGTGTTGGCTGTGCTGACAGTGCGGGGGCGCTTCGACGATCCCGACATGTGGTGGAACCTCAAGACGGGTGAGGTGATCTGGACAACCCACACCGTTCCAACCAGAGACCTGTTTTCCTTTACAGCCTTCCACCATAGCCTGATTCCGCAGGAATGGCTCTCGCAGTTGCTGATTTACGTCGGTTACCGGTTCGGCGGGTATTCCGGAATCATGCTCTGGCTCTGCTTTTTTACTGCCGTGATGTTCATCGCCGGGTACGCCTTGTGCTCTTTCTATTCGGGAAATGCAAAGGTCGGTTTCCTGGGAGCGATGATTCTCTGGTTTTTTTCCACCTCCGGCCTTGCTGTGCGGGCCCAGGTAATCGGCTACGTTTTCTTAGTCCTGGAATTGTTGCTGGTGCACCTGGGACGAACGCGTAGTGCCGCGATGGTTTCTCTTTCTGCCACCGCTGTTTGTTCTTTGGGTGAATTGCCACGGATCGTTTTTCTTTGGGCTCGTGGTGCTGGGAGTATTTTTCATCTGCTCCTTTTTCGATTTTCAGATGGGTTCGCTCGTATCGCAGGGGTGGGATGCGAGTCGCCGCCGAATGCTGGCGCTTTCGCTGATTTTGTCGGGGGCGGCGGTTTTTCTGAACCCAGTGGGCGCGAGACAGGTGTTCTATCCGCTCAACACCATGCTGCATCAGCCTCTCGTTGTCAGCCAGATTGATGAGTGGAAACCGCTGGTGTTGAGTAGTCCGCGCGGAGTTGCGCTGCTTGGAATCCTCGGCTTCGTATTTCTCTATCTGATCGTGCAACGGTCAAAGGCCTTGTTTTTGGATGAGCTGTTGCTGCTGGCGATGGGCGCGTGGTTTGCCTTCAGTCATCGGCGCATGGCGTTTGCTTTTGGAATTCTGGCCGCGCCTATCGTCTCGCGCCTTCTTTCGGAGTCATGGGAGGGCTACGACGCGGGGCGGGATCGGCCCGTGCCAAACGCGGCATTCATCGCGGTGGCGGCATTGGTGGTCTTCCTTGCGTTTCCAAGCCATCAGAATCTTGAAAAGCAAGTGAACGACTCAAATCCCATCAAGGCCGTACAGTTCATCCAGACTCATCACCTTTCCGGGAATATGTTGAACTCTTATGTTTACGGCGGGTATCTGATCTGGGCGTTGCCGGAACATCCGGATTTCATCGATGGACGCTCCGATCTGTTTGAATGGGCCGGTATCATGGGCCAATACGGAGAATGGGCGACGCTTCAGAGCGACCCGAATACACTTCTTGACAAGTACGACGTGGATTTCTGCCTGTTGGAACGCGGATCTCCCATGGTTCATGTGCTGCCGTTGTTGCCTAACTGGAAGGAAGTTTATTCGGATGACGGCGCAGAGATATTTGTGAGATCGGCTGTTCAACATCCTTCGAGTTAGACCCGGCATTCAACTTCCGGCCAGCTATTGCAGCGAGGCGCGGATCACGAGATTTAATCCCACCATAATTACAGCGAATGCAGGAATCACGAGCAGCGCGCTTCGGAGCCGTTTCGCGTCGCCGCCAGCGATGGCGCCAATGAGTCGCGAACTGACGGCCAAGCCAGCCCATCCGCAGGTAATAACGAAGCCGATGGCAGTGCCGGTCATGCGCGGAAATGCGTCGGCGACGATGGCGAGAGTGGTGGGGAAGACGGGGGCCATCGAGAGTCCGGCGAGAAAGACCAGCGCGAAGGCCGCGGTGGGCTTGCTGGTGCGGAGCATCAGAAATGTCGTAATTGCCATGGCGAGTGAGGCGGCGAGGGTGACTGTGATGGCTGAGACGTGGATTAGAATTGGCGAGACGGCGAGCCGCCCAATCAGCAAGCCAAGCGCGAAGCCGAGCGAGAGGATGTTCAGCGCACGTGATTCCGGAACGCCCTGGGCGATCAGGTGGCGTACGAGCCAGTTCCAGACACCAACCTCGCAGGAGACGTAAAGAAACAAAAAGAAGCCGAGAAGGAACAGCAGCGGGCGGCCAAGAACCGGCCCCGCATCCGCCAGGATGAATCGCCCGGCGCCGGTGGGAGGCGGCATTCTGGTCGTGGCCTGAATCCCGAGCGTGATAACCGTAAGGAATGCGACTGTGTAACAAAGCCGGACCCAGTTGCGCGCAAAAAGATTGGCGGAGATGAAGGGGGTAGCCAGTCCGCCGAGTCCAAAGAAGAGATTGACCAGGTTCAGCGCGGTGGCGCGATGAGCCTCGCCTACGTCGCTAACCAGTGCATTTGCTCCAGTGACGACGATTCCCCCGCCGACGCCCAGAAGGAAAAGGAGAAAGACAATGGTGCGGAAGCGGCCCGAGCGGGGTAGAGCGAAGAGCGCGATGGAGATGAATGCGAGGCCCAGGATGAGTCCGGCCTTCTTGCCCTCGTTGTCGAGCAGCGGGCCGACGGCCAGCGATGCGATGATGAGTCCCAGAGCCTGCGCAAAGGCGATGGTTCCGTTCTGGCTGGGGGTGAGGTGGAAGCGGTCCGAAAGGTCGGGAAGAATGGTGCCCAGCATGGCGGCGATCATTCCGTAGATAAAGATGGCGACGATAGCGGCAAAGATCAGCACGCGGCGTAGTTCCTTTCCATTGCCGTTTAAGATACTGAAACATCGATCCAACCCCGGGTGCGATGGCTTTCCATCTCCGCCTCAAGGATGACTAACTGCCGCAAGCCGTCAGAGAAACGCGGATAATCCGCGGCGGCGGCCGGGTCGCTGATCGAACTATAGAAGCGGCGAAAGATCTGCTTGAAAGTATCGTCGTAGCCTTCGCTGTGTCCACCGGGAAGATCGGCGAAGGCGCGCGCGTCGGGGTTCAGCAGCGAGGGATCTTTGATGAGGATGCGGTTAGCGCTGTCACGATTGCCGATCCAGAGCTCATCGGGCCGCTCCTGATCCCAGGAGACGCCAGCCTTTGTGCCGTAGATTTCGATGTTCAGGCGGTTCTTGCGTCCCGCAGAAACCTGGCTCGCGGTCATCGCGCCGCGGGCGCGCTCTCCCATGCGGAAAATGACCGCGCCGAAATCTTCGGTATCGACGGGAGTTTCGACGTAATCGCTCGCGCTGAGAGTTTTATTGGCAAAGGTTTCGACGGAATGTTTTGGCTGCTTGCGGACCGGGTGAAAGGTCTGGAGATCGGCGCAGAGCGACGACACGCGCAGGCCGGTGACGTGCTCGGCGATGTCGAACCAGTGGGAGCCGATATCGGCCATGCAGCGCGACGGGCCTCCGGCTTTTGAGTCAACGCGCCAGTTCCAGTCGGTATCGTAGAGCAGCCAGTCCTGCGAGTAGGTGCCCTGAACGACGAGGATTTCGCCGAGTTCGCCGGCTTCGCGCATGCGGCGCATCTGCTGCACCATGGGGTAAAAGCGCAGATTGTGGCATACACAGGCGCGCAGCTCCTCGCTGTGCCGCGAGCGAAGCCAGCTCTTCGGCCTCTTTCGCCGTCGTTGCCAGCGGCTTTTCGCAGAGGACGTGTTTGCCCGCGAGCAGGGCGTCTTTCGCCATGGGGAAATGCTGCGCATTGGGCGTGCAGATGTGGACGGCGTCGATGCTGCGGTCGTCGAGGATGGTCTGGGCGTCGACATGAGGGACACCGAAGGCGGCGCCCAGCTTCTCTGCCGCAGCCGCATTTCTGCCGGCGATGGCGGCGACGTCGACGCACTCCACCCGCCGGAGCGCTTCAAGATGCACGCGGCCCATGAATCCGGTGCCGAAGATTGCGGTTCTGATTCGTTTCATTGTGTTCTCAGGTTTCTGGTCGAGAGCTATCTGTCAGACCCACCAGGCCGCGCCGGGCTGCTCTCGAATGACAAGGTCATTCAGGAAGGCGGCGGCTTTGGTCAGGCCTTCGTCCGCGCGAGAGCAGGCTGTCTTCATGCTCGATGGAGAGCACATAGTCGTAGCCGAACATGCGCAGCGTGGAGACGAATTCCCTCCACCACTCCGCGCCGTGTCCGTAGCCGCAGGTGCGGAAAATCCAGGCGCGATTGCGCTCGTCGGTGTAGGGCTTGGTGTCGAGCACGCCGGTCAGCGGCAGATTTGCGGGATAGAACTGGGTGTCCTTGGCGTGGACGTGGAAGATGGCGTCGCCCAGCACGCGGATGGCGGCGATGGGATCGATGCCCTGCCAGAACAGATGGCTGGGATCGAAGTTGCAGCCGACCGCTGGGCCGGCGATGGCGCGCAGCTTCAGCATGGTTTCGGGGCTATAGACGACGAAGCCGGGATGCATTTCGATGGCGATCTTCACGCCGTGGTCGGCGGCGAACTTTGCATGCTCGATCCAGTAGGGCGCGACGACTTCGTCCCACTGCCATTCAGAATCTCCAGATAGTCCGGAGGCCAGGGGCAGGTGACCCAGTTGGGCGATGTGGCGTTGGGCGAATCGCCGGGGCAGCCGGAGAAATCGACGACCACGGTACGCCCAGCTTTTCGGCCAGCAGGATGGTCTTGCGGCTGATCTCCGCATCGTGCTGGGCGCGCGCACGGTCGGGGTGCAGCGGATTGCCGTGGCAGCTCAGGGCGCTGATGGAGACGCCGTGGTCGGCCAGGGTCTTCGGAACTCATTGAGCGCTGCGGGATTCTCCAGCATCGAGAGCTTGCAGTGCGCGTCGCCGGGATAGTTGCCGGTGCCCAGCTCTACGGTGGCAATGTTCAGCGTTTTTAGCTTGTCGAGAACGGCAGGCAGCGGAAGTTGCGATAGCAGCGGAGTGAAGACTCCCACTTTCATCTTGGCGTGTTTCTCCTCTTCTCAAGGGCTAATAAGTCTGGATGACCGATTACAAATCTGCAGTACCAATTTGGCGGCCGGAAAGCGCCGTGTGCCGATATGGGGAAATGATACTTGAGAAAGTGAGCAAGTTTTCGATCTCGTATTCGAGAAGCAATTACAGCTATTTTTTCATCGCGCCTTGCGATGCCTGCGCGTAAGCTCATGATTGGGATATGCGTCGCGTCGCCTTCTTTTTGAACCCGCTGCTTACGAGA
The DNA here is from genome assembly GCA_963783805.1 of uncultured Acidobacteriaceae bacterium. Taxonomy (GTDB): domain Bacteria; phylum Acidobacteriota; class Terriglobia; order Terriglobales; family Acidobacteriaceae; genus Silvibacterium. The sequence continues at coordinate 73,055 of CAWAPC010000005.1, forward strand.
CCCATTCACAAGCGCGCGATCGTAGACCGCTGCGCCGCGATGTTGCGCGATGACGGCTGCATGGTGGAGATGCAGGAGACGCTCTCGGCCCACTCTGCCGGAGAGCAGGCGCGAGAAGTCGTTGCGTGCGGGTTCGATACTCTCTTTGTTTGTGGCGGCGACGGTACTTTTTTTCAGGTTTTGCAGGGAGTCGCCGGCTCAGATGCTGCTCTTGGGATGATTCCCTTGGGAACGGGAAACGTACTTGCGCAAAATCTCAAGCTGCCACGTGACCCTCTTGCTGCGTTTCAATTGCAGAGAAGCGCATCGCCCATGTCGATTCCGCTGGGCGAGGTCAGGTGCAGGGCTGTTGGGCACTCAGGTGAGCGGAGCTGGTATTTCAATATTGCTGCCGGGCTTGGGATTCATGCGGCATTGATGAACCTCGCTCCGAATGGGTCGGGCAAGCGGATTCTGGGCAGAGCCGCTTATTATACCGGCGGCGTTCAGCTGCTGGCGGCACATCCTATTCAGCCGTTTGATGTGGAGATGACCCGTGCAGAGGGAGATGTAATCCGGTTTCAAGCGTGCGAGCTGCTGAGCGTGCGCGTGCCGGCGATCAACAGGTGGCGGCCGGGAGGGAATTTGTTACTGCCGCGGTTACGAATTGCCGCTGTTCCACATACGGGGAGGGCGGGCTTGAGCTATGCCATGTTCCTGGCGCTTGTGACGCGCAACGGCAGCGGGGGCCACGGGGGCGCGAGGTTTCCACGCCCGCGTTATGAAGATGCAGTGCAGGTTGTTTGTACTGCGACGACGGGGTATCACTACGAGGCTCCGCTGCTGGTGGAGGCCGACGGAGAAGTGATTGGTGTGGAGCGGGCGGTTTTCCGGATAGCGCAGCAGCGGTTGCGGCTGCTTTGGCCCGCCGGCGGGAAATCATGATTGCAGCCCGCGCGGCCAGGATGTCCGAGAGTGATTTGGCGGACTGCAGCGCGGATAGTATGGTGGTGGCGTGCGAAAAGGGAGGCATTGTGCGAAGAGCAATTGCGTTGCTGCTGTTCGTTGGAACGGCGATGGCGTGGGGACAGGACACAGCGAAGCTTTCGGCGAAGTGGGAAGAGCTCACCGGGCCGGATTTCATCAAGGCGATACAACAGGCGCAGGGCGTGTGCGTGCTGCCCTTCGGCATTATCGAAAAGCATGGGGCGCACCTCCCGCTTGGGACCGACCTCATCAACGTGCGCTTCGCCGTGGAACATGCGGTTGACCAGGAGTATGCGGTTATCTTTCCCGCTTACTATTTCGGGCAGATTGCGGAAGCGAGGCAGCAGCCGGGCACGGTGGCGTACAGCAGGGACCTGCAGCTGAGTCTGCTACAGGCAACGACCGATGAGATGTCGAGGAATGGCTGCAAAAAGATCATTATTGTGAACGGGCACGGCGGGAATTTGAGCCTGCTGCCTTATTTCGCACAATCGCAACTCGATAAGCCGCACGATTACGTTGTGTACGTTTACTGGTGGTCGCGATCGAAGGCTGCAGGCGGACCGGCAGTTGAGGACAAGCTGGATATGCATGCGGGCGAGAGCGAGACGGCGACCACCATGGTGTCACGCCCGGACCTGGTGCATCAGGATCGGGCAAAGCAGGAGTCCGGCGCGGACCTGCACAGACAGAATCTGCCTGAGGGCGTGTACACGGGGATCTGGTGGTACGCGCGCTTTCCGAACCACTACTCGGGCGACGGAAGCCTGGCTACGAAGGAGCTGGGCGAGTACGACATGAAGGCATGGGAAGACGGGATTGCGAACGTAATCAAGTCAGTTAAGGGTGACCAGACGAGCCTGGAGCTGCAGAACGAGTTCTATCGGGATGCGGAGCATCCGCTCGATACGAAGCAATAACCAGCTTAAGGCTAGCGAGATTTCTTTTTGGACTGCAGCAGTTTTTTGCGCGCGGCGATGAGTTTTTTGCGTTCCGCTGCGGGCATGGCCAGAACATCTCGGGTTCGTTTGGGGAGTTTGGCAAACGTGATCTGATGGGCGTTTTGCAGGAGCTGCTGGAGTTCGCTCGAGGAAAATATGTCATACCGCCGGATGGCTACCCAGAAGATGCGAGCCATGTAGGGGGCGGGGAAGACGCCTTCGGTTTCGAGCAGCTCATGGTACCGCTCCGGTCCGGCGGAGAACGACAGGACGCCGTTGCTGTCGCGATCCAGATTGGCGAGCACAAACATTTTGCCTCCGATGGCTTTATCGCCGACCCAGAAGACAAGATTGTCGCCCCACTGCATCGTCTCCTCGACGTGAGGAAGCGAGAGCAGAAACTTGCGAAGAGATTCGACGTTCATGGCTTTTGGGTGGGATAAAATTCGCTGCGCTTGCGGCTGTAGAAGAAGTAGATGACGAGGCCGATGGCGAGCCAGATGAAGAAGCGCAGCCAGGTGATGATGGGCAAGGCCGGCCATGAGCAGCATGCAGAAGAGGATGCTGAGGACGGGAAAGACGGGGCCGCCCGGGACAGCGGAAGCCGCGGTGGCGGTTGGGATCTTTGTAGCGCAGGATGAGGACGCCGGCCGAGACCAGCACGAAGGCGAAGAGCGTGCCGATGTTGGAGAGATCGGCGAGGGTGCCGATATCGAGCAGGCCGGCGGGAATGCCGACGACGAAGCCCGCGACCCAGGTGGCGACGTCGGGCGTGCGGAAGCGCGGGTGGACCTTGGAGAAGACGTCGGGCAGCAGGCGGTCGCGCGACATGGCGAACCAGACGCGCGCCTGGCCGAGCTGGAAGACGAGGATGGACGAGATCATGCCCGAGCATCGCGCCGATGAGGACGACGAGGCGAGTCCAGTGCGAGTGCGACGCCGGGATGAGCGAGGTAAACCTCTTGAGAGCGTTGACGACGGGCGCGGCGTCGTCGATGAGCGCGGCCACTGGACGAGGCCGGTGAGGACGACAGCGACGCCGATGTAGAGGATGGTGCAGACGACGAGCGTGGCGATGATGCCGATGGGAACGTCGCGCTGCGGGTTTTTGCACTCTTCGGCGGCGGTGGAGACGGAGTCGAAGCCGATGTAGGTGAAGAAGATGATGGAGCCGCCGGTGAGCACGCCGGACCAGCCGTTGGGGGAGAACGGATGGTAGTTGGCTGGGATGGATGAAGTGCGCGCCGACGGAGATGAAAGCGAGGATGGCGCGATCTTGAGCAGCACCATGATGTTGTTGGTCTCGGCGGATTCGCGGATGCCGCGCACGAGGACGACGGTGAGCAGCATGACGATGAGGAAGGCGGGGATGTTGAAGCCGAAGTGCCAGCCGGGATGCGTAGAGGATGTGGCCCTGGAGATCCTGCAGGCCCGGGGGCAGATAGGCGGGCGAGATCCAGCGCAGGATGGGATGAATGCCGAACCAGTCGAGCAGGTCGACGATGTGCGCGGCGAAGCCGACGCAGACGCTCATGTTGGAGAAGGCGTATTCGAGGATGAGGTCCCAGCCGATGATCCAGGCGATGAGCTCGCCGAGCGTGGCGTAGGTGTAGGTGTAGGCGGAGCCGGCGATGGGGATCATGGAGGCGAGTTCGGCGTAGCAGAGGCCGGTGAAGCGCGCAGACGATGGCGACGAGCACGAGCGAGAGCGCGAGCGCGGGGCCGGCGCCGGGGCGGCCGGCGAGCGCGGCGTGATGGACGATGTAATCGAGCAGCGGGGTGTTGAAGACGGAGGAGGTGTCGAACTTTTCGCCGGCGATGGCGGTGCCGATGACGGTGAAGATGCCGGAGCCGATGACGGCGCCGATGCCGAGCGCGGTCAGCGACACCGGCCCGAGCGTCTTTTTGCAGCGCGTGCTCGGGTTCCTCCGAGTCGGCGATGAGCTTGTCGATGGATTTGGTGCAAAAAATCTGGCGTGGCAGAGTCCGGCTCCTCGTAGTGTCGGAATGACAAGGAGTGTATCCGGGGACTTAGCCGGTCAGGCAATCGCGATTCGCCGCGATGCTGCGTCCAGCGAAACGCGCGTCCGCGCATGAGCGGCATCGCTCGCATCGCCTGCGCTAGGTCGGCGTGATGAGATCGAAGCGCTGGTTAACGCTTGCTCTGGCCGCGGCTGAGCTTCTTCACCTTCTCCTTGTTCTCGCCGCGGGCTCCGTGCGTGGGGCTTTGGGGGCTGCCTTTTTGCGCGCTGTGCGCTTTACCTTCTTGCGTTCTGCCTTGTCTTCAATCGTCTTCGTATTTGCCATTAGATATCCTTATCTTTCGTGGAGCGTGGATTGCGGATTAGAGCCGCTCAAGCTGGGCGAATTTCTCCACCAGCTTTTTCACTCCGAACTTTGAAAATTGTACCGTAATCTTCGCGTCTTCCCCATCGCCTTCGCGGCGAAAGACCATGCCTTCGCCATATTTCGGATGGCGGACGCGCTGGCCGCTCTTGATCCGGTCGAGCCGGTGGGTGCGGGAATGTCGAGTTTGGGCGCGCGATTTTGCGGACTGGAGCCTCCGCGGGAGGAAAAGAATGGGCGATGTTGTCGAGGGAGTTTCCGGCGGATTTTGCCGGGAGCGCGCTGTGCTGGGCGCTGAAGCGCTGACGCTGCGCTCTGGTCTTCGTCCTCGTAGCTGTAGTGGCGGACGGAGCTGTCGTCGCCGTAGCTGCTGCTGAAGCCGCTGCCGTAGCGCGTCGCGCTGGATCGGATGCGCGGGCTGGTTCGCGCCTGAGGGCTTCGATGAGGTGCGAAGGAATCTCTTCGAGAAAGCGCGAGGGCAGGCTGGCCTCCGGCATGTCGTTGCCGTAGCGGCGGCGGTAGCGGGCGCGGGTGAGGATGAGCGTGTCCATGGCGCGGGTCATGCCGACGTAGCAGAGGCGGCGCTCCTCTTCCATCTGGTTGGGGTCGTTCAGCGTGCGCGAGTGGGGGAACAGGCCCTCTTCCAGGCCGGCGAGGAAGACCAGCGGGAACTCCAGGCCCTTGGCCGCGTGCAGGGTCATGAGCGTGACGCGCGCGTCGGCGTCGTACTTGGTCGGCGTCGGCAGACGAGGGCGGCGTGGTCGAGGAATTCGGCGAGCGTTTCGCCGCGCTCCTCGGCGTCCTGCGCGGCGTTGGCGAGTTCCTTCAGGTTTTCAATGCGGCGAGAAGGCTTCGGGCGTGGCTTCGTCTTCGAGCGCGCGGATGTAGCCGGTGCGGTCGATGAGGAACTTGATGAGTTCAGGCAGCGTGGCGGCGTCGCCGGGTTTGCGGAAGCCTGCGGGCTCGAGCTTCGTCGGCGATTTCAGCGGCGTCTTCGCGAGGCGCGCGGCGTGCGGGACTGGCCGGGCTCGTCCTGCGAAGGGATTGAAGGCTGTTGCGTCGAGCGTGCGCTCGCCGTCGATGGCGAAAGCGCGCAGCATGGGCCTGACCGTCGGCGTCGCCGAAGTCGAAGCTGGTGTCGGAATCGTCGGCCGCTGCGGCTGTCGCTTGCGGCGGCCATCGTCAGAAGCTGATGCGGAATCGTCCGACAGCGGCTGTCAGTTCGGCGACGTCAGCTGGCGAGCTTGTCGGCGAAGTCGGGGGCGAGCATGGCGCGGGCGTCCTCGATGAGCGGCGGAAGCTGTCGAGGGCGGTGAGCGCGCGCGACGGGCAGCAGCTTTTCGCGCAGCGCGCGTCCGATGGCGTCCCAGGTGCTCATGCCGGTTTCGAGGGCGATGCGCTCCAGGGTCTCCATGGTGGTCTTGCCGATGCCGCGCGGCGGTGTGTTGATGACGCGCTGCAGGGCGATGGAGTCGTGCGGGTTCTGGACCAGCTTGAGATAGCTGAGCATGTCTTTGACCTCGGCGCGCTCGTAGAAGCAGAAGCCGCCGACCATGGTGTACTTGATACCGTAGCGGCGCAGCGCTTCTTCCACCAGGCGCGACTGCGAGTTGGTGCGATAGAGCACGGCGGCGCGCGGCGTCTCTTCGTTCCTGGCCGGCTTCGCGGAGATATTTCTGGATCGGTCGGCGATGAAGAGGGCTTCGTTCTCGCCGTCGGGCGCTTCGTAGTAGCCGATGAGCGAGCCGCCTTCGCGCGATGGTCCAGAGCGTTTTGCCCTTGCGCTGCGTGTTGCTGCGCGACGACGGCGGAGGCGGCTTCGAGAATGATCTGCGTGGAGCGGTAGTTCTGCTCGAGGCGGATGGTCTTTACGCTGGGAAAATCTTTCTCGAACTCGAGGATGTTGCGGATGTCGGCGCCGCGCCAGGAATAGATGCTCTGGTCTTCGTCGCCGACGACGCAGACATTTTGCTGCTGCGCCGGCGAGCAGCTTCATCAGCTCGTACTGCGGGCGGTTGGTGTCCTGGTATTCGTCGATGAGCAGATAGTGGTAGCGGCGGTTGTAGCGCTCGCGCACTTCGCTGGAGGACTTGAGCAGGCGCACGGCTTCGAGCAGCAGATCGTCGAAGTCGAGCGCGTTGGCTTTGCGCAGCTCCTTGTCGATAGGTCTCGAAGATGTGCGCGACGCTTCTCGCTGGTGGGGTCGGTGGAGGCGAGGAAATACTCCTGCGGATCGATCATGTGGTTCTTCGCCCAGGAGATCGTCCAGAGCACGACGCGCGGCTTGAGCTGCTTGTCGTCGAGGCCCATGCGGCGCATTGACGGCTGCTTGACGACGGCCTGCTGGTCGGTCTCGTCGTAGATGGCGAAGGTGCGGGTGAGGCCTTCGTCGCCGATGCGCAGGGCTTCGATGTCGCGGCGCAGCATGCGCACGCAGAAGGAGTGGAAGGTGGCGAGCGAGCGGCTTGGCGAGCGAGGAGTGGCCGAGGAGTTTGTCGACGCGCTCGGCCATCTCGTTGGCGGCCTTGTTGGTGAAGGTGACGGCGAGGATGGAGTCGGGCGCGACGCCGCGCTGCTGGATGAGATAGGCGATGCGGTGGGTGATGACGCGGGTCTTGCCGGAGCCGGCGCCGGCGAGGATGAGCACCGGGCCGTCGACGGCTTCGATGGCTTCGCGCTGCTGCGGATTCAGTTTGTCGAGTAGATGCTGCAATGGGGAGTCTCTGCTTCTATTTTAATCGTGCGGTTAGACTGGTACTCACGATGGCGGAAAAGTTGAAGAAGTGGATATGTGTTTTTTGCGGATCGGCGTGACGGGGCGCGTCCGGAATATCTGGCGACGGCTCGTGAACTGGGGCGCAGGATTGCCGAGAGCGGCTATGGGCTGATCTATGGCGGCGCGACGATAGGAGCGATGGGCGCGATTGCCGATGCGGCGCTGGCTGCGGGCGGCGAGGTCGTCGGCGTTATTCCCGATGTGATTATGGAACGGGAGATCGGCCATCGCCGGCTTACCGAATTGCACATTGTGCGCACGATGCACGAGCGTAAGGCACTGATGGCGTCGCGGGCGGATGCGTTTGTTGCTCTGCCGGGTGGTTATGGAACGATGGATGAGTTCATCGAGATTGTGACCTGGGCGCAGTTGGGGATTCATACGAAGCCTTGCGTGCTGGTGAACGTGGGCGGTTATTATGACAGGCTGTTGGGGTTCTTCGATACGGCGGTCAGCGAGGGATTTATTCGGGCGGAGAATCGCGGGCTGGTGCAGGTGGCGCGGGATGCGGCGGAGGCTCTGGAGGTCGATTGAGCGGGGTGGAGGGTCGCGGGAGGAGATTCCGACGCATGATGCGAGGTTGGATCGACTAGTCGAATGAGCGGTAGATTGCTTCCCTCGCTGCTGACCAAATTGACGAAATCAATGGGGTGATCGTGCCCAATTGAGCGATCAAGTAGTCTGCAAATGTTTCTCTGGCCGATGCGATAACCCAAAGAAGAATTGAGCTCATTCTTGTTGAGTTCTCCTACGGCCTTTACGCCTGCCAAAATGTCCACAGAAGGAGAGTCGAGTTTGTTCCGTACGTTCATGGCCCACTCCGCAAGCTCTGGTGAGCCGTCCACTAGTCCTCGGCTTTGGACCTCAGAAAGACAGCGTAATTTATATCCTCGTGCGATATCTCGTTCTAACCGAATGTCCCAGGTGTTCGCCAATCTCTTGCCTTCAAATAGCGATTGACCTCCCTTTGTTATGTTGGGTGTCAACGATGGATCTGGTTTTGGAAAGTGCGCTAATGGCATTATCTGAGGATCCAGTCCGAGTACCCAACGCAGTAATCTCAGCTGCTCACACCATGGCAACATCAGATGTATTTGTTCCGAGGCCCAATGCCCATCAGCGATGCGTAAAAGGTCTCCTTCTTCTACGCTAATCTTGTCCCATAACTGTTGCTTGCGAAGATGTTCGATCTGCGTTTGTCTCGTTATTACGACAATGCCGTCGGGTACTTCTTTTGAATTGAGGAAGGATTCACTGGCTCCTCGTGCCAGCAAGTTAGCTTTAATAATTGTGCGTTCAACCAGGTATTGCCACACAGCCGAGGGCACAGAGGCCTCTCTGTGTCCTGTTGTCAAGTTGATAAAGAAAACTGAAGCAGGTCATCTTGCTGGCGGTGAGATTTTCTTATTGCTATCAAAGCGAACCCTGCACAGGCGAAGATGATGCTTTCAATGGGAATGATCCAAAAGCCCATTCCCGTGTTACGGCATACTATTACAAGGATTATGAGGTATAGAACCACATAAAGCAGCCAAGCGGTGATTCGAATAGAAAGAACGCGCGCTCGGCTATCTTTCCTACTCCGCCGCAGGGCAATCCAGTAGGACTGCCAAAAGTCTCGTCGCCAAATCGACATTCGCAATCTGAGATTACTACGGACTTTGGCAGGCTGCACACTGGCAATGCCGCCGCAGATAGTCCCAGGAGTAGATTCCGGTTTTGTGGCCGTCGTTCCAGACGAAGCTTAGGGCGTAGTTGCCGACTGGTGTAACTGACTCGGGTCGCGCTGGGGCCTGATACATGGGCAGCAGCGTTGCAGGTTGTGGTTTGGAGCTTCGCCGGGTGCGCGTCCGCTCTTTTCGCGCTCGTCGTGGCAGGTGGCGCAGGGGCAGGCGTTGCGTAGCCAGGCGAAGGTCCAGGCGCTCTTGTGGCCGTCTTTCCAGTCGATTTCGAGGCCTGTGCCTTCGGTCTTGTGGATGCGCACTTTGGCTGGTTCTTTTGCCTCGCGGTCCAGCTCGCGCTGCTCGAACTCTTCTTTTTGCGCCTGCTCTTTGCTGACGAAACGGATGCCTTCGTGACTCATGCTTTGTTCTATTGTCCCGCAGAAAGGGTCTTGGCGCGAACTGGCAGATGTTGTGCAGGCATGAGCGGGAAAACTGCAGGTTGATATTTGTGCTTCCCACCCTTCGCGCAAAACCACGCGAAGGATGGGGCTCCCAGTTTCCCTACCCAGCTTTGCGTTCTTAAAACGCGTTGCGGTGCAGAAAGAAATAGATGGCGAGCGCAAAACCGAAGACGATGATGATGGGTCGCAGGACTTTGTCGCTTACTCGGCGGCTATTGCGCGCACCGGTGTATCCGCCGATGGCGCAAGCGATCATCATGAACCAGCAATCGTGCCATGCGACCGCTCGGTGCGCGATGAAGGTAATGACGGCGACGCCGTTGGCTACGGTCGTGGTCACGACCTTGAGGGAGTTGATCTCGGCCAGACGCTCGACTCCGCAGAAGGCGAGTGCGGTCATGGTGAGAAGGCCGGCTCCGGCGCCGAAGTAGCCGATGTAATAGCAGATGCAGAGCAGGGACAGCAGCAGCGGGATCAGATGGATGTGTTCTTTGCCGCCGGTGTAGTGTTCGGTGCGGCGCTTGACGGCGCGCGAAATGGGGCCGCTGAGGGCGAAGGCGGTTGAGCCAAGCAGGAAGAGATAAGGCACGAGGCGCAGGAAGGATCCCTGGCTGTTGCGCAGGAGGGTCCAGGCTCCGGCAAAGCCCCCGACGAGGGCTACTGCCGCGATTGGAAGCACCAGCCTCAGGTTTTTGCGGCAGCTCTTCGCGGTATCCGGCGATGGAGGTGAATTGACCGGGCCATAGCGCCACCGTTGTGGTTGCATTGGCTCTGGATGGGCAGAAGTCCGCTTTTTAGCAGCGCGGGGAAGGCGATGAAGCCGCCGCCTCCGGCAATGGAGTTGATGAATCCGCCGAGAAACGCTGCGAAGGCGAGCAAAAGATAGCGGGAGGCGCGGGGATGGAAAAGAAAAGCGTGCATTTTTATTTGATCGTATTCGGCGTTATGCGATGTGGATTTCCGGCGTTGAGGCGAGCAGCATTTGCGTGTAAAGCTCGCGCGGGGCGTTGCAGATTTGGGCGGCGTCTCCGTATTCGACCATGCGCCCGTGATGGAGCACGGCGATGCGGGTGGAGAGATAGCGCACCATGGGCATGGAATGCGAAATGAACAAGTAGGTGAGAGAGAATTCGCGCTGGAGGTCGCGCAGGAGGTTGGCGATTTGCGCGGCTACGCTGACGTCGAGCGCGGAGAGGGGCTCGTCGAGAACGATTAACTCGGGACGCAGGGCTAGCGCGCGCGCGATGTTGATGCGCTGGCGCTGGCCTCCGGAGAATTCGTGCGGGTAGCGAGGCAGGGCGGATTCGTCGAGGCCCGTGTGGCGCAGCAGCTCGGCGACTTTGCGCGCAGCTCGGATCGTGGGCAGGCGCGGTGGATGATTAAAGGCTCGGCTACGATGTCCTGCACGCGCATGCGCGGATTGAGCGCGGCGTAGGGGTCCTGAAAGACGATCTGGAGGCGGCGGCGCATTTGGCGCAGCTTGCGCGGCGGGAGGCCGGTGAGCGGCTGGTTGTCGAAGAGGACCTCTCCGTTGGTGGGCTCGATCAAGCCCATGACCATGCGCGCGATGGTGGATTTGCCGGAGCCGGATTCTCCGACGAGGCCGAGGGTTTCTCCCCGCTCGATGGTGAAGGACACGTCATCTACCGCCGGCGTTGCCTTGTCCATAGCTTTTGGAGAGATGGCGGGCTTCGAGCAGGGGCATAGGTTAACGATAGCTGATGATGCAGTCAGCTAACTAGGCGGTCAGCTTTGGTCCGGTCAGCTAAGAGGCGGTCAGCGGGTTTTCAGGGCTGCGGATTCATGCCGTCATGGTCAAGCCACAGACAAAGAAGACAACGACTGCCACGACCAACAACAGCACGCCAATCTTTCGGTCAGGATCAACTAGTATAGCGGCGACAGCAGAAATAATCGACGCTAGGGCACCACAAAGCCACGCAGTCGAGGCAATCGAAGCCAGTCTGAGAGCGGCGTCACGCCCTAGTAAGTGGACGAATCCCGCAATGCCCCAAACAATAATCGTTTCCAAAACGGAGAACGCTAGTGAAGTTGATGCCATCTTGTGTTTTGACCAGAAACTAGCGGTAATCGCTGTCAATGGCGCCTGTCCCTCCCGGCAAGAATAATGTGTGTTGCCCGTAATGTCGCAAGTCACTATGGTTGCAGCTTCGGATGGAGCTTTTGAAAGCCGGTGGCTTGCTGGTAGGCGCGGGCGAAGGCGCATAGCTTTGCGTCCTGATAGTGGCCGCCGAGGAAGGTGATGCTGACGGGCGTGCCGGGGCCTCCGATCTGGTCGTCGTCTCCGGTGTCGACGCCGGGCGGTGGGGGCGCGTCGGCGCCGCGGAGTCCGTTGGGGACGATGCAGGCGGGGTGTCCGGTGAGGTTGGTGACGACAAGTTGCTCGCTGTTGGTGGCGGTGACGATGATGTCGACCTGCTGGAAGAGCGCGGAGACCTGGCGGATGGCGAGCTCGCGCGCGCGATTGGCCTGGATGTATTCGACGGCGGGGTAGAAGCGGGCGATGCGGAACTGGTTGGGCCAGTCTTCGACGCCCTGTTCGGTGAGGAGGCGGTCGCGTCCGGAGAGCGTGAGATCGTCGAAGGCGGCGGCGGCTTCGGCGGTGAGGAGCGGGACCATCGCGTCGTAGGGCAGCTCGGGGAGCGAGAGCGAGATAAGGTTGACGCCCATGGAGCGGAGCTTGTCGAGCGCGGCGAGGTCATACTTGCGGTCATAGGCGCGGCGGGCGCGGTAGGAAGCGGCTTCGCGCTCGTGTTCTTCGCGGTTTTTTCTTTCTTCCGGGGACTGTTTGGATTTGTCGGACGATTTTTCGGCTGGGGGCGGAGGGCCGAGCAGCGGAGCAGAGGAGGGCGTGGGCGATTTATCGGGCTCGAACGTCGGAGGCGAAGTAGCCGACGCGCAGGCTCTTCCAGTCGTAGTCGGCGTTCCAGTTGAAGGCGGCGTTGCGGGTGGCGAGGTCTTGTCCGTCGGGGCCGTGGATTGCGGTGAGTACGATGGCGCAGTCTTCGACGGCGCGGCAGATGGGGCCTAGTTTGTCCATGGTCCAACTGAGGGCCATGGCTCCGGTGCGGGGAACGAATCCGAAGGTGGGGCGGAGGCCGGTGACGCCGCAGCGCGTGGATGGCGAAGAGATGGAGCCGAGCGTCTCTGAGCCGATGGAGAAGGCTACGCATCCGGCGGAAGTTGCGGCAGCCGGACCTGCGGATGACCCGCTCGAGCCCTGCTTCGGGTTCCAGGGATTGCGGGTGCGTCCTCCGAACCATTTGTCGCCCATGGCGAGCGCGCCCAGCGTGAGCTTGGCGACGAGGACGGCTCCGGCGGCGTCGAGACGCTTGACCACGGTCGCGTCTTCGTCGATGGTCTGTTTTTCGAAGCCTCCGGCACCCCAGGTTGTGGGATAGCCTTTGACGGCGAGCAGGTCTTTTGCGCCCCAGGGCAGGCCGTGCAGGGGTCCGCGATATTTTCCGGCGGCAATTTCGGTGTCGGCTTCGCGGGCTTGTGTTAGTGCGCGCTCTTCAGTGAGGGTGATGCTGAAGTGCAGCAGAGGGTCGTAGCGTTTGAGGCGTGCCAGATACATCTGGGTGAGATCGACCGATGAGACTTTGCGACGGCGCACGAGATCGGCCAGTTGCGGAACCGTGTAGAAGGCCACTTCCTCGAGATTCTTGGGCATCGTGGCGGTGGTGTGGCTGTAGATGGGTGCGTGCTGTTCCGTGCTGACGGATTCGCCGGGCGGGAGCGGGTCGAAGATGTAGGCCGGAGGAATGCTGTTGGGGAGATTCAGTTTGCGTATGGCGGAGTAGGCGTCACGCTGCTGGTTGAGGCCGTCGAGCATCATCTTGCTCTGGTCGGGCGTGACGGTGATTCCGGCGAGCGCGGCGGCTGCGTCGATCATTTCCTGCGTGATCTTTGGTTTTTCCAGTAGGCTTTTCCGGGCCAGCGGGCTGGGTCTGACCCTGGGCCTGAGCGGCAAGCGTGTAGAGTGCTCCGGGGAAAAGCGTGGAAGCAAGGCCTGCGCTGCCTGTGATGCCGAGAAAGTGTCTGCGGTCGAGCGGCATAGTTGGTCGTCCTTGAGAGTCCTGCGGAAGTATATCGCGCCGGGTGTTCAGGAGGGGGCTCATTCGATGCTAAGCTGGACGGGCGCACAGGAGGTGCACCATGCGTATCGAAAACTTAGACGAAGTATTCTGCTTTTGAAAAAAGCAGTAAACGCCGCAAAGGCTTCCCATCTGAAACTCAAGTGAAGCGCGGCCACCGCGTCGTCCACGGCGACAAGGAACTTATCGAAAAACTTGGGCGCAATGATCCTTGCCCATGCAGATCAGGGCGAAGAATTCAAAAACTGTTGTATGCCGGATGGAAAATTCGACGGCAGCCAACGCCATTACTTCTTTCAGAGAATAAAAAGGGCGGCTTGATGGCCGCCCTTTGTGTTTTCAATGCGTGTTTGGCTAGATGTCCAGGTTCTTTACGTCGAGAGCATTTTCTTCGATGAACTTGCGCCTTGCTTCTACGTCTTCGCCCATGAGGGTGGTGAAGATGGTCTCGGTTTCGGCTATGTCTTCGAGCTTGACCTGGAGGAGGGTGCGGCGTTCGGGGTCCATGGTGGTTTCCCAGAGCTGCGTTGAGGTCATCTCACCCAGCCCCTTGTATCTCTGCACCTGATATTCGCGCCGCCCCTGTTCGATGACGTATTCGAACAGCTCGTGGGCTGTCTGTTTTTCGACTGGCTCCAATGACGCGCGGCCTGTGCGCTTCGGTGCGGGCTTGCCCGCTTCGGCTTCGCCCGTGGTCTCGCCTTCAGTCTCGTCGGGATCAGGTGTGGCTGGCGCCTTCGTTGCGTATTCGATGAGGAATGGCGGCTCCAGCAGGTGCTTGATCTGCGCGTACTTGGCGGACATCTGGCGGTGCTCGGGCGACGAGGCAAGCGTCCAGTTGATCCAGCGCTCGGCGCCCTGCGAGTCGGTGAAGCTGAAGGACCAGGTCTGGTGCTCCTCGTCTCGCACGGGCGATGAAAGTCCCTTGAACTGATATTTCTTCTGCAGTCCCGACGAGAGCCTTGTGCAGCGCTACCAGCTTGGCGGGCGCCTTGTCGTCTGCGCTTTCAAAGTCGGCCCGGTGCGCCAGTTCGTGGAGAGCGAGCAGCGAGGTGACCTCCTCGTTGCGGAGGCGCTTGGTTACCTTGTCGAAGAAGCCGAGGTATTCGTTCAACTGGCCCATGAATTTGGTGAGGGCCGCACCTTCGATCTTCATCGGCGTTCTCGCCGTGGCGGACGATCATGCCTTCGGAGGCGCGCTTGACCATGACCTTGACGAATTCGCGCTCGTCCTTGATGTACTGCTCGAACTTGCCCTTCTTGATTTTGAAGAGCGGCGGCTGCGCGATGTAGACGTGTCCGCGCTTGATGAGCTCCTGCATGTGACGGAAGAAAAATGTCAGGAGCAGGGTGCGGATATGCGAGCCGTCGACGTCGGCGTCGGTCATGAGGATGAGCTTGCCGTAGCGCAGCTTCGACACGTCGAAGTCGTCCTTGCCGATGCCGCAGCCGAGGGCGGTGATCATGGCGCGGATTTCTTCGTGGCCCAGCATCTTGTCGTAGCGGGCCTTTTCTACGTTGAGGATTTTGCCCTTGAGCGGCAGGATGGCCTGGAAGCGGCGGTCGCGGCCCTGCTTGGCGGTTCCACCTGCGGATTCGCCCTCGACGAGGTAGAGCTCGCAGCGGTCAGGCTGGCGTTCGCTGCAATCGGCGAGTTTGCCGGGCAGTCCGCCGCCATCTAACGCGCCTTTGCGGCGGGTGAGATCGCGGGCCTTGCGGGCGGCTTCGCGGGCGCGAGCGGCTTCGATGGCTTTGTTAATGATTTTCCTGGCGACCGGCGGGTTCTGCTCGAGGAACATGCCGAGCTTCTCGTTGACCAGCGCCTGCACTACGCCTGCGATATCGGAGTTCAGCTTGCCCTTGGTCTGGCCTTCGAACTGGGGCTGCGGCAGCTTGACGCTGATGACGGCGACCAGGCCTTCGCGCACGTCGTCGCCGGAGAGATTTTCCTTTACGTCTTTGAAGAGCCCGAGCTGCTGCCCCGCGGAGTTGATGGTGCGGGTGAGCGCGGTTTTGAAGCCTGAGAGGTGCGTGCCGCCGTCAACGGTGTTGATGTTGTTGGCGAAGCAGAAGACGGTCTCAGAGTAGCTGTCGTTGTACTGGAGGGCGATCTCCATATCGACGTTGTCGCGCAGGCCTTCCATCATGATGGGCTTGTCGTGGAGGGTCTGCTTGCCGCGGTTGATGTGCTTGATGAATTCGGCGATGCCGCCCGCGTATTTGAAGTCGGACCGCTTGGCCTCGCCGGTCTTGGGATCGGTGGTGCGCTCGTCGGTGAGCGAGATTTCGAGCCCCTTGTTCAGGAAGGCGAGCTCGCGCAGACGCTGGGCCAGCGTGTCGTAGTTGTATTCGGTGACGGCGAAAATGGTCCTGTCGGGCAGGAAGTGAATCTTGGTGCCGCGGCGTTTGGTGGTGCCCGTCTTCCGCAGTTTGGAATCGGGAATGCCGCGCGCGTAGTCCTGCTCGTAGGTGTGCTCGCGCCAGATTTCTACGTCGAAGGCTTCGCTGAGGGCGTTGACGCAGGAGACACCGACGCCGTGGAGTCCTCCGGAGACTTTGTAGGTGGAGGCGTCGAATTTGCCTCCGGCGTGGAGCTTGGTGAGCACGACCTGCACGGCGGGCAGGCGTTCGCCGTTGTCCAGCGTCATTTCATCCACGGGAATGCCGCGACCGTCATCGACTACGGTGATGGAGTTGTCGATGTGGATGACGACTTCGACTTTCTTTGCGTAGCCGGCCAGGGCTTCGTCGACGGAATTGTCTACGACCTCGTAGACGAGATGGTGCAGACCCATTTCGCCGGTCGAGCCGATGTACATGGCGGGACGCAAGCGGACGGCTTCCAGGCCTTCGAGAACTTTGATGTTGTCACTGGTATAGCTGCCATTTGATTTTGCGTTGGGTGACGGTTCTGCTTCTGTAAAGGCCAGCGTTGCCGTGGATTCTAGTTCTGTCTGAGGCATGAAACTCCAATGAGCGAAAACCCTGATCACGCTCCGGAACCGGGGAGGGTCCGCCTGCGAATAAAAGCCTGAAAGCGAACGGGTTTTCTGCCCTTGATCTATGTCTTATTGTAGCATGCCGAAGAGCCGAAAAAACGGTCGTGAAAAAGGCATTGGAGGCAGCCGAAAAGGCAGCCTACGCGGGCTGCCTTTTCAATGAGTTGCAGAGCTACTTCTGCGCCTGTTCGAAGCGCTTGTTGATCTCATTCCAGTTGACGGTGTTCCACCAGGCGGCGAGGTAGTCGGGACGCTTGTTCTGGTACTTGAGATAGTAGGCGTGCTCCCACACATCGTTGCCCAGAATGGGGTATTTTCCCTGGAGCAGCGGATTGTCCTGATTGGGCGTGGTAGTGATGGCCAGCTTGCCGCCGTCCCAGATCAGCCAGCCCCAGCCGGAGCCGAATTGCTTCGCGGTGGTCTCGTTGAATTGCTTCTTGAAGGCTGCGAAGTCGCCGAAGTCCTTGCGAATCTGCTCGGCGATCTTGCCGGTGGGTTCGCCGCCACCGCCGGGCTTCATGATGGCCCAGAACATGGTGTGGTTGACGTGGCCTCCGCCGTTGTTGCGGACGGTGGTGCGGATGTCTTCGGGAACACTGTTCAGGTTCCGCAGCAGGTCTTCGGCGGTGTGTTTGCCGAGGTCGGGATGCTTTTCAATCGCGCCGTTCAGGTTGTTGACGTAGGCCTGGTGATGTTTGTCGTGATGCAGCTTCATGGTCTCGGCGTCGATGTGCGGTTCGAGCGCGGCGTAGTCATAGGGAAGAGGTGGGAGTTCGTATGCCAAAGTAGTTCTCCTTCACTTTTGGTTGCTTTTGGTGAAAACTGTGCGCGGGTCCCCGGCGGGACCTAAACGAGTGTGCGCTCCTTGATGATAATGGATGCGCCGGACGGATGCCGAGGTGCATCATGTTGCGTTGCTGTGAAAAGCCTGTTGCCGATTTCGTTAGACTGAGAGAGACGGATGTACCGTTTTGACTGAGCGGCCGCATCTGTTCAAGTATTGACTCTGTTTTGGCTCGCGCAAAGATAACTCGCAGGCAACTGCTCAGAACGGCAGGCGCTTCGAGCGTGCTCGCACTGGGCGCGCCTGCGGCGCTGGCTCTGCCGCGGGCTTCCAGAACCAGCCACAGGCTCCTCCGGTCAAGCCGGGGCAGGAGCCGAAGACCGAAGCCGAGGCGGCGCAGAAATATAAACAAGGGCCGGGCGTGTTTATCAACCGCCCGCTCACCCAGGTTTCGAAGGAGGCTGACGCGCTGCTGGACGACCTGGAAGGCCGAGGCTGCGACTTTTTTTATAACGAAGTAAGCCCGAAGACCGGACTGGTCGGGACCGCGCGCCGGCGGTCGGCCGGTCGCTTAGCCGCGTCGCCAGCATTGCCGCTACCGGCTTTGGCTTGAGCGCGTCTGTGCATCGCCGCCAAACGGAATTATCTGCTCCCCAGCCTTTGCGAAGAGCGCGTGGAAAAGACGCTGGCTTTTCTGCTGGAAGAGTGTCCGCACGAGCACGGTTTTCTTTACCACTTCATCGACATTGAGAGCGGGGAACGAATGTTCGGCAGCGAGCTGTCGTCGATCGATACCTCGCTGCTGCTGTGCGGGGTGCTGCTCTGCCGCGAGTATTTTACCGGAAATACGCGCATTGAGGCGCTGGCGACGACCTTTTACCGGCGCATTGACTGGCAGTGGATGCTGAACGGCGGGAACACGCTCTCGATGGGCTGGCTGCCCGACCAGGGATTTCTGAAGCACCGCTGGGATATTTATTCCGAGCTGATGACGATGTACCTGATGGCGATCGGTTCGCCGACGCATGCCATCTCCGCCGATACGTGGAACGACGCTGGAGCGGCCGATTATCGAATATGGCGGGATTCAATACATCAGCGGCGTTGCGCCGCTGTTTATTCACCAATATGCCCATGCCTGGTGCGACTTCCGCGACAAGCGCGACCTGCACACCAATTACTTCACCAACTCCATTGCCGCGACGCGGTGCCATCAGTTGTGGTGTCTGGTGCTGGGGCAGAAATTTCCGTGGATCAATCAGGATATGTGGGGGATTACGGCTTCGGATTCGCGGGAGGGGTATCGCGTGTGGGGCGGGCCGCCGTCGATGGGACCGCTGGACGGAACGCTGGTGCCGTGCGCGGTGGCGGGGTCGCTGCCGTTTCTTCCCGCCGAATGCTCGCATGTGCTGTTGAGCATGAAGCAGAAGATGGGAGACAATGTCATGGACGCGTTATGGCTTCGTCGATGCATTCAATCCCAAAGCAAAATGGTTTGCCGAAGACATTCTGGGGATCGACCAGGGAATCAGCGTGATGATGGCGGAGAATTTGCGCACCGGTTTCGCGTGGCAATACTTCATGAAAAACCGCGAGATTGTGCACGCGATGGACGAAGTGCAGTTCCACCCCGATCCCGATGCGAACCGGCAGGTGTTATAGAGCCAGGGCCAGCTTTGAATCAGTTCACTGCTTGCTATCTGCTTCAGGGAGATCTATGACGAATCCCGCACCCGAATATATGTGGCTGGACGAGGGCGGCGCGGCATTTGGCGCGCCGGGCCTGCAGCCTCGCTGGACATCGAGCGCGAAAGACACGGTCGGCACGGCGTATCTGCTTCGAGCCGCGCGTGGTTTACCGTTTCGCACGGCATTCTGAACGAGGTTTATTACCCGACCATCGACCGTCCGCAGATTCGCGACATGGAGTTTCTGATTACCGATGGCGAGACCTTTTTCCATGAAGAGAAGCGCGATCTGGAGCACGAGTTTGCGTATATCGATTCGGATGCATTGGGCGTGCGGATTACGTCGGCGACCGCGAAGGGCGTTACACGGTGACCAAGGAGATCATCACCGATCCGCATTATCCGGTGGTGCTGATCCGGGTGCGGGTGGACGGTGATGAGGAACTGGTGCCGCGACTGAAGGTTTATGCACTGATGTCGCCGCATGTGGATGGCGGCGGAGCAGGCAACTCGGCGCGGGTGGCCGACGTTGCGGGGAAGCGGGTGTTGGTGGCATGGAAAGACGGTACGTCGCTGGCGATGGCCGCGGATTGCGGATTCAGCCGCGCCAGTTGCGGCTATGTCGGCTCGAGCGACGGCTGGCAGGACCTGAAAGACAACTTCACGATGGATTGGCAGTTCGGATCGGCGCTGAACGGCAATATTGCGGTGATGGGCGAGATCGAGCAGACGGCTACACGCGAGTTTACGGTCGCCATCGGATTTGGCGAGGGTCATCACGCTGCCCTTTCGGCGACGGTGGGCGCGCTGGCGACTCCGTTTGACCAGCACCTGAAGCGCTTCATCGAGCAATGGCACCGGGCTGCGAGCCCGCATGAGCTGGCGGCCGCGGTCGAATGACGGCGGACGGCTGCTGCAGATCAGCCACAATATTGTGCTGGCGCACGAGGACAAGACCTATGCTGGCGCGTTTATAGCTTCGGCGTCGATTCCGTGGGGTTACGCCAAGGGCGACGACGACCTGGGCGGGTATCACCTGGTCTGGACGCGTGACATGGTGCACAGCGCATCTGCGCTGCTGGCCTGCGGCCGCGTAGATACGGCGCGACGGGCGCTGGTCTACCTGGCCTGCACGCAGCACCCTCATGGCGGCTTTGCGCAGAACTTCTGGGTGAACGGAACGCCATACTGGACAGGCATCCAACTGGATGAGGTTGCGTTTCCGATCATTCTGGCGTGGCGGCTATGGAAGGTGGACGGACTGGCCAAGTTCGACGTCTTCCCCTTCGTTGAGCGCGGCGCGGCCTTCCTGGTGCGCTATGCTCCGGTGACGCAGCAGGAGCGATGGGAAGAGAATGCGGGATATTCGCCATCGACTCTGGCCGCGGTGATTGCCGCGCTGATTTGCGCGGCGGAGATTGTGCGCGCGCACGGCTCAGCCGAGCTGGCGGAGTTTCTTGAAGAGCATGCGGACTGGATTGAAGGGACATCTGGAAGAATGGACGGTCACCAACGATGGGGTGCTGCATCCGGAGGTAAAGCGGCACTTACATGCGGATTCGTCCGCCGGAGTGCGGCGACCCTTATGCGCGCGAAGGCTGCGGAGACGAGATGGTGCACATCAACAACCGCGCGCCGGGCGAGCAGACGGAGTTCGAGGCGCGGGAGATCATCGATGCCGGATTCCTGGAACTGGTGCGGTATGGCGTGCGGCGGGCGGATGATCCGCTGATCGTGGATTCGCTGAAAGTGGTGGATCATGTGCTGAAGGTGGAAACTCCCGCAGGGACCGTGCTGGCGACGCTACAACCATGACGGTTACGGACAACGGGCCGATGGCGGACCGTATCAGGGTCTGGGGAAGGCGGCGCGTGGCCGCTGCTGCTTGGAGAGCGCGCGCATTATGAACTGGCGGCGGGCCACGATGTGGGTCCGCTCATTGCAGACGCTATGAAAGATTCGCCTCCGAGGGCGGAATGCTGCCGGAGCAGATTTGGGACAGGCCGCGACTGAAGACGGCTTGAAATTTGGCGTGCCTGTCCGGGGCGGCGATGCCGCTGGTGTGGGCGCATGCGGAGTATCTGAAGCTGCTGCGGTCGGCCATGACGGCAAGGTCTTCGACCGCATTCCACCGGTTGAGCGAGCGCTATGCGCAAGGGCAACGCCCATACCAAGCTGGAGGTTTTCAAGCTCCGCCGGCAGGTGAAGAGCATGCAGGGCGGGAAACATGCTTGCGAATCATCGCCCAGGAGCATTTTCGCGTGGTGTGGTCGGCAGACGAATGGAAGACGGATGCGACGACTGGAGTCGACGGCTCTGGGATATGCAGGGTCATTCGCGGACATGCCGACCCCGGAAAAGCAAACTGGCCAGCTTTCATTTACCCTTTTCTGGACGGAAGAAAATCGCTGGGAGGGCCGCAATTTCGAAGTGGCCATTGAATGACGAATTAACAATCAGCGGGTTAGAGATTAAGTTATTCGCGTTGGAACTGAAGAAAGGTTTTTTATGAGTGATCTGGACCAGTTGTCGATCAATGCACTGCGTTTTCTGGCGGTGGATGCTGTAGAAAAAGCCAAGAGCGGACATCCGGGCGCGCCGCTGGGCGATGCGCCGATTGCATATCTGCTGTTTCACAAGTACATGCGCCACAATCCGAAGAATTCGAAATGGACAAACCGCGACCGCTTCGTGCTGTCGAACGGACACGCCTCGGCACTGCTGTATGGCGTGCTGCATCTTTCCGGCTATGACGTCTACCATCGAGGACCTGCAGCAGTTTCGCCAGTAGGGCTCGAGGACGCCCGGACATCCGGAATACGGCGATACCGACGGCGTGGAAGTGACGACCGGACCGCTGGGTCAGGGATTTGCGATGGCGTGGGCATGGCGATCGCGGAGAAGCATCTGGCCGCGGTGTACAACCGGCCCGGCTGCAACATCGTCGATCACTACACCTACGGCATCTGCGGCGACGGCGATCTGATGGAAGGCGTGTCGCATGAGGCCGCTTCGCTGGCCGGGACGCTGGGTCTGGGCAAGCTGATTTTTCTCTACGACGACAATTTGATCTCGCTGGACGGCCCGACGGAGCTGTCGTTCACCGAAGACGTGAGAAGCGTTTCGAGGCTTACCACTGGCATGTGCAGACGTGTGGCGGACGGCAATGATCTGGATGCGATTCGAAGGCCATTGAGGCCGCCAAGGCGGTAACCGACAAGCCTTCGCTGATCGCGGTGCGCACGATAATCGGCTATGGCAGCCCGCAAGGCGGGCACAAACAAGGCGCACGGCGAGGCGTTGGGCCCGAGAAGCGATCAAGCGACCAAGAGAACATCTGGGCTGGCCTGAGGACAAGTTCTTCTACGTTCCGGAAGAGGCGCAAAGGAACTGGTCGACGGTCCTGGAGCGCGGCGCAAAGTACGAGCAGGAGTGGAACGAGCTCTTTGCCGAGTACAAGAAGGAATATCCGGAGCTGGCGGCGGAGTTCGAGCGGACGCAGGCGGGCAAGCTGAAGGATGGCTGGGAGAAAGCCTGCCGATGTTTGGCGGCCGATGCAAAGCCGATGGCCACACGCAACGCCGGGCAACGCGGTGATGAATGCGTTTGCGAAAGAGGTGCCGGAGCTGATTGGCGGCGCAGCCGACCTGACGGCGTCGACCAAGACAATTCTGAAAGACGGAGGCAATTTCCATGTCGATCCGACGGGCCGGAACATCTGGTTCGGCGTGCGCGAGTTTGGCATGTGCGCGGCGGTGAATGGGATGGCGGTGCATGGCGGATTGATTCCGTACGGATCGACATTCTTCACGTTCTCGGATTATTGCAAGCCGGCGCTGCGGCTGGCGGCGATCATGCAGTCGCACTCGATCTTCGTCTTTACGCATGACTCGATCGCCCTGGGCGAAGACGGGCCAACGCATCAGCCGATTGAGCACCTGATGATGCTGCGCGCGGTGCCGCAAGCTGACGGATTTTCGTCCGGCGGACGCGAACGAGACGGCAGCAGCCTGGCGGCTGGCGCTGGAGCGCAAGAGCCCGTCGTTCATGGCGCTGTCGCGGCAGGACCTGCCAATTCTCGATCCGGAGAAGCGCGACATTTACGACGGTGTAAGGCATGGAGCATACATTGTCGAGCAGGGCGGCGAGTCGCCGGATTTGCTCATGGTGGGCACGGGCGCTGAGCTTTGGCCTGCGATTCAGGCGGCTGCGGAGCTGAAGAAAGACGGCATTGCGGCGCGCGTCGTTTCCATGCCGAGCTGGAAGCTCTTCGAGGAGCAGAGCGAGGCGTACAAGGATTCGATCTTTCCCGATCATCTGCCGAAGCTGGCGATTGAGGCCGGAGCGACGCTGGGCTGGTGGAAGTATGTAGGACGGCACGGCGATGTGATTGGAGTGGATCGCTTCGGCGCGTCGGCACCCGGCGCCAAGGTGCTTGAGGAACTGGGCTTCGGCGTGGCCAATGTTGTGAAGCGCGCCAAGGCACTGGTTGAACGCGCCCGGAAGTCTCAGCCGGCGTTGGCGGAGAAATAGCCATGAAGCTGGCAATCGGAGCGGATCACGCTGGTTTTCTACTCAAGGAAGAAGTTCGCGGCTATCTTGAGCGCCTTGGCCATGAGGTTATGGATCTGGGCGCTTACAACACGGAGCCGTCGGATTATCCCGATTTCGCCGAAGCCGTCGGGCGCACTCTGATTGCGGGGCGAGCGGAGCGCGGCATCCTGATCTGCGGCAGCGGTGTGGGCGTGAATGTGGCGGCTAACAAGATGCCAGGCATCCGCGCCTGCATGTGCCACGACACCTATTCGGCGCACCAGGGCGTGGAACACGACAATATGAACGTTCTGGTGATGGGGGCGCGCATCATCGGTTCGGCGCTGGCCTTCGATCTGGTGGCCAGCTTCCTGCATGCGACGTTCCAGAAGCAGGAGGAACGGTTTGTGCGGCGGCTCCACAAAGTACTTGCGATTGAAGCGCGCTACATGCCGGAGGCGGCCAGGTCGCAGACCGGCAGCTAGTACAGACGGGCAGCCAGGTTTAGAACGGGCATAGGTCTTCGTCGCGCAAGCGTCGTTTGAATTGCGGCCATTTCGCGAACGGGTTGACGGGACCCATGAACTTCACAGTAGCTGCCGCATTTCAACCAACGGATCACAGAGCAGCATCAGTTTTGGAGGGAAAAGGGAATGGAACTTGGCTTGATCGGATTAGGCAAAATGGGCGGCAACATGGCGGAGCGACTGCGCCGCGCCGGGCACAAAATCGTGGGCTTCGACTTCAGCGCCGCCGCAGTAAAGCGCCTGACCGACGACGGTTCCGTCGGAGTGAACTCGCTGGAAGACCTGGTGAAAAATCTTGCCGCGCCGCGGGCCGTCTGGCTGATGGTTCCGGCAGGCGATCCGGTGGATGAAACGATCGCAAAACTGAAGCCGCTGATGCAGAAGGGCGATACGTTTATCGACGGGGGCAATTCGAACTACAAAGACTCACAGCGGCGTTATGCCGCGCTCAAAGGCGAGGGCTTCAATTTTGTCGATGTTGGCACGTCGGGCGGCGTGTGGGGATTGAAAGAAGGCTACAGCATGATGGTGGGCGGCGATGAGGATGTTGTCGAACGCCTGCGGCCCATATTTGAAGCTCTCGCACCGGGTAAAGATCAGGGTTGGGGCCGCACCGGTCCAGCGGGAGCGGGCCACTTCGTCAAGATGGTCCATAACGGCATTGAGTACGGGATGATGCAGTCCTATGCCGAGGGCTTTGCCATCATGGAGCAGAAAAAAGCATTGAATCTTGATCTGGCGCAGATTGCCGAGATATGGCGCTACGGCAGTGTAGTGCGCTCTGGTTGCTCGATCTTTCGGCCGATGCGCTGAAGAAAAATCCCACGCTCGAAGGGCTGGAACCGTATGTTGTGGACTCCGGCGAAGGCCGCTGGACGGTCGCAGAAGCAATCGACCTGAACGTGTCGGCACCCGTGATTACCGAATCGCTGATTCGCCGAATCCGGTCCCGCGAAGAGGACAATTTCACCGACCGGATGCTGTCAATTATGCGCAATGAGTTCGGCGG
The DNA here is from genome assembly GCA_963783805.1 of uncultured Acidobacteriaceae bacterium. GTDB lineage: Bacteria > Acidobacteriota > Terriglobia > Terriglobales > Acidobacteriaceae > Silvibacterium. The sequence continues at coordinate 97,867 of CAWAPC010000005.1, forward strand.
CCACGCGGTCAAGAAAGACTAAGCTCGAAAGATTGAGCTTCGAAGCATGGAGCGAGGAGTAAAGTATGGCGACAACCGCAATAAAAATCTCGCCCGAAGATATGGCCAATGCATCTCAAAGGAACGAGCGCATTCCAGAACCTGGCGTGGTGGTCATCTTCGGAGCCTCCGGCGATCTGACCAAGCGGAAGCTTTTGCCGGCTCTCTTTCACCTCGAGCAGGCGGGGCTGCTGCCGGAGGAATTTGGCATAGTCGGCGTTGCGCGCCGCGACCTGGGCGCGAGTTTTGCCGAGGATATGAAGAAGGGCATTACCGAATTCGGCGGCGTGAAGGAGGGCGCCGACAAGCTCGATGACTTCATCAGTAAGGTCAGCTACCACGCCATGAACTTCGACGATGACGGCGGCTATGCCGGTCTCAAATCCTTGCTGGAAAAATACGACAAGGAGCATGGGACCAAGGGCAACCGGCTCTTCTACCTTGCTGTCGCGCCGGAATATTTTTCCGACATCATTCATCGTCTTGGCGAGCATGGGATGGCGCATCCTAAAAGTGGCGCTGTGCGCGTGATTATTGAGAAGCCGTTCGGGCATGACCTCCAGAGCGCGCGCGAGTTGAACGATGAGGTAAACAAGGTTTTCGACGAAGACCAGATCTTTCGAATCGATCACTACCTGGGCAAGGAAACCGTTCAGAACATTCTCGTTTTTCGCTTTGCCAACGGCATCATCGAACCGATCTGGAACCGCAATTACGTCGATCATGTTCAAATCACGGCAGCTGAGAGCATTGGCATCGAGGGTCGCGGGCCCTTTTACGAAAAGGCCGGAGCCCTGCGCGACGTGGTCCAGAACCATATGATGGAATTGCTTTCGTTTGTCTGCATGGAGCCGCCCGTTTCTTTCGACGCGGACGCTGTGCGGCTTGAGAAGGTAAAAGTATGGCGCGCGATCAAGCCCATTGACTGCGCCAGTACGGTGCGCGGTCAATATGGGCCGGGCATTGTGGACGGCAAGCAGGTTAAGGGGTATCGCGAGGAAGATCGCGTCGATCCGAATTCGCAGACCGAAACTTTCGCGGCCTTCAAACTCGAAATTGAAAACTGGCGCTGGGCAGGCGTGCCTTTCTACCTGCGCGCTGGAAAGCGTCTGCAGAAGCGCGCGACGGAAATTACTATCCAGTTCAAGCAGCCGCCCATGTTGCTGTTTGATCGCGCCCAGCGCGGTCCCTGCGCGGAGATTCAGCCGAACCTTATCACTATGCGTATCCAGCCGGATGAGGGAATTTCGCTGCGCTTCGGCGCGAAAGTTCCAAGCCCGGATATGACGGTGTGTCCGGTAAACATGGACTTCAGCTATGCGTCCGCTTTCGGAACTTCTTCGGCGAACGGCTATGAGCGGCTGCTGCTGGATGCGATGCTGGGAGACGCCACACTCTTTGCGCATCGCTTCGGCGTGGAGGCCACCTGGTCGCTCTATACGCCGGTGCTTGAGGCGTGGGCCGCATCGACGCCCAAGACGTTTCCGAACTACGCCAGCGGATCGTGGGGACCAAAGGAAGCGGCCGAACTGCTGGAGCGCGATGGACGTCAGTGGCAGAAGTTGTAAGAATTGAACGCTATGCCCAGAAAAACAGATGTCGAATACCGGGTCTTTGACGGAGCGGATGCGTTGAGCCGCGCAGCAGCTGAACATTTTTTTCGCACCTCGCAGGCCGCGGTGAAGGCAAATGGAGTTGCGCGCATCGCCATTTCCGGAGGCAGCACACCGAAGCGGACGTTTGAGCTGCTGGCCAATCCGGCGGAGAAGTTTTCGACAGCCATGCCGTGGGCGCAGATCGAGCTCTACTGGGTTGACGAGCGCACTGTGCCGCCTGATGACAAAGAGAGCAACTATCACATGACGCGCGAGGCGCTTCTCGATAAAGTTCCGTTGAAGCCGGAACAGGTTTTTCGCATCGAGGGCGAGCTCGAACCCGAACAGGCTGCCGCGCGTTACGAGTCGGCGATTCGCAATCATCTTCGCCTGGAAGGGCGCGCAGGGGCCTCGCTTTGACGTGCTCGCGCTTGGCATGGGAGACGACGGGCACTGCGCCTCACTTTTCCCGCACACGGAAGCTCTCAACGAAATGATCCGGATTGCTGTTGCCAATCACGTTCCGCAAAAAGATACCTGGCGGGTTACGCTTACATGGCCGGTCATCAACGAGGCGCGCGACGTTTTCTTCCTCATTGCCGGCAAAGATAAGGCCGAGCCGCTGCATGAGGTGCTCCTGGGCAAGTACGATCCGGAGGCGCTTCCATCGCAGTTGATTCGTCCACGAAGTGGAAGGCTTTTGATGCTGCTCGACAGAGATGCGGCCGCGCTGCTGCCGCCTCCAGATGCGAACGGAATGGGACGACTGGAGATTGAACGATGATTCTTGCCGGGGATGTTGGCGGCACAAAGGTTGACCTTGCCCTGTATGGATTCGATCACGGAAGGCTTACACACGTGCGGGATGAGAGGTTTCCCGCTCAGGAATATGCCGGCCTTCAAGAAATCGTGCGCAGGTTCCTGATTGAGAGCGGCGATCCCGAAGTAAACGCAGCTTGCTTCGGAGTTCCGGGACCGGTGCGAGGCGGACGCCTGAAACTCACAAATCTTCCCTGGGTGCTCGACAGCCGCGAGCTTTCGCTTGCGTTAAAGATCGAGCATCTTTTTCTCATCAACGATCTTGAGGCCAACGGCTACGGTATTCCGGAGCTGTCTCCTGAACAGATCTATGAATTGAGCGGGGGCGCGCCGGGATCGGTCGGCAATCGCGGGCTGGTTTCCGCCGGGACCGGGCTGGGCGAGGCCACCCTGGTATGGAACGGGAAGATGCACGTTCCCATGGCTTCCGAGGGCGGTCACTGCGACTTCGCTCCTCGAAATGAAATTGAAATTGAGTTGCTGCGCTATCTCCAGCGCACGCTGAAGGGCCGCGTGAGTTTTGAGCGCGTCGTCTCGGGCCTGGGACTCAAGAATATTTACAGCTTCCTGCGAGACGAAAAAGGGATGGAAGAACCGGACTGGCTCAAGAATCGAATGCTGGCCGAAGACCCTAATGCCATCATTGGCGAATTGGGCGAAGACGGTTCGAACGAACTCTGCGTTAAGACGCTTGACGTTTTTACATCGGCGTATGGCGCGGAGGCGGGAAACCTCGCCCTGAAGGTGCTGTCGGTTGGAGGCATGTATCTGGGCGGCGGGATTGCTCCGAAGATTCTGAAGAAAATGAGGGATGGCACGTTTATGAAGGCCTTCGCGGACAAAGGCCGCTTGAGCGATCTGCTGGTCCAAATGCCAGTCCGCATCATCCTCGAAAGCCGCTGCGCGCTGATGGGCGCAGCCGCCTATGCCGATGCGCGGGCGGCGGAGTTGAGTGGAGAATCGGTGCGCGCCGCTTCGTTATAACCTAAGGAGAATCATTTTGAAGAAAACAGTCATTTACCCGCTCCTATGCCTTGTTGCGCTTCTGGGCCTCAGCCGCATGGCTTTTGCGCACGCGCATCTGCGCTCCTCATTGCCGCAAGCCAACGCCACGGTACCGGGACCGGATGTTCCATCGACCTCAAGTTCGATTCCCGCGTCGACAGCACGCGCTCGCATCTCGACCTCGTCATGCCCGACGGCAAAAGCAAATCGCTGCCGGCCAGCGCGCCCGGTGACGCGGAGCTAGCCGCGCACGCCACCCTTGCTCCCGGCAAATACATCATCCGCTGGCAGGCACTTTCGACCGACGGGCACATCACCCGCGGCGAAATTCCATTCACCGTCCGATAGCCCGTGATCTGGCTGCTGCAAGACCTCGACCTCCTCTCCGTCGTGCTGCGGGCGCTTTCGTTGTCGCTCGAGGCGCTCGCAGTCGGCGGAGCGCTCTTCTTGTGGCTCGTGGCGACACCGCGAATCGCAGAACCATCACTGCGCGCCGCAGTCGCAAGATTCGTCTCCTGGTTTGCCCTCGCGCTTGCCATCATCCAGGTGCTCGTCGCTGCGGATAGCTCTGCGTCGCTTATAAGCAGCGGCCTAGGACTGCCGGACGTCGCAAGCGCCGTCTTCTTCCGGGCCGACTGCGTGCTCATCGCCGCGGCCCTCGTGCTCTTCTTCGTGCTTCGACTCTCCGGCCTCGCCGCCGCGTGGTCACTGCTGCCCGCGGTCATCGTCGTCTTTGCATCCGCCACCCTCAGCCACGCCGCCTCCCAGCTCGATCACCGCGCCCCGCTCCTCGCTCTTACCGCGGCGCACCATTTGGGCGCGGCTGCCTGGATCGGCGCCATGCCCTCGCTGCTGGTCGCCCTCCGCCGCACCGGCGATACAAAGACGGCCCACGCCATCGCTGCGCGCTTTTCCGCGCTCGCAATCGCCAGCGTCGTCCTCCTCGTCCTCGCGGGAATCGGATTGTCGTACTTCTACGTTGCCTCCTGGCAGGGCCTCTACGGAACCTCGTACGGTATCATGCTGCTGGCAAAAATCTATCTGCTGCTGGTCACGGTTGCTCTCGGCGCCTCGAATTATTTCCTGGTCAAGGGCACACGCCATCAATCGGCGCCCATCCTCGTTCGCCTCCGCCGCTTCAGCGAAGCTGAAATCGGCCTTGGCTTCACCGCCGTCGTTATCGCAGCGTCCATGACGTCGATGTCTCCCGCACGCGATATAGGCTCGGATCAGGTCACACGGCAGGAAATCGCGCAGCGCTTCAGGTGGGAGCGGCCCACGCTGCATAGCCCATCCTTCGCGCAGCTCCCCAAGCGGTTGCCGCTCACGACAGATCGGCTGGAAAGCGCTACCTTCGGCGCCGGCAGCGACAACGGCGCCATGGATCGCGCCTGGTCGGAATACAACCATCACTGGTCCGGCCTCATCGTGCTCGCTGCAGGTCTCTTTGCATTCCTCACGCGCTTCAAGGGCCAGCAATGGGCGCGCAACTGGCCGCTGTTATTCATGGCTCTCGGCGTCTTTATCGTGCTGCGCGCCGATCCCGAGGCCTGGCCGCTCGGCCCGCACGCCTTCTGGGCCAGTTTTGTCGAGCCGGATATTCTGGAACATCGACTTTTCGCGTTGATCATCTCAGCCTTCGCGATCTTTGAGTGGGCTGTCGAAACCGGCAGACTGAAGTCGGAGCGGGCCGCGCTGGTTTTTCCAGCTCTTTGCGCACTGGGAGGCGCGTTGCTCCTTACGCACATGCACGGCTTTGGCGATGACGCGAAAAACGAAATGCTGGTTGGACTGAGCCACACTTCGATTGCCGTGCTGGGCGCGACTGCGGGCTGGGCACGCTGGCTCCAGATACGTTTACCCGGTCGCAAGGCATCGAGATTCGCCGCCTGGATCTGGCCCATATGTCTTGTGCTGGTGGGCATTCTCCTGCTGGATTACCGCGAGTCCTGACGGGAAACTTCCAATGGGCCGCAGCCGTAGGATAAACTGCGAGGTTGCTCCGCCGGTATTTCAACTGGATCATCCGGCCATCTCCTCTGTGAGGCTGTTCATGCCAACGTTCCATTCCCTGAGGCTTCAGGGACTTTGCCTTGCCGCCATTTCCTGTCTTGTCTTCAATGCCCATGCCCAGCGCCTTCCGCAGACCGTCCATCCCGAGCACTACCAACTCACGCTTACGCCGAATATGGAAGACGCGACCTTCACGGGCAGCGAAAAAATCGATGTGCTGCTGGACCAGCCGATGGATTCCATTACTCTCAACGCGGCTGAGATTAAGTTTCAGAGCGTGGCTACCATGTTGAATGGTAGACAGATGAGAGCTTCGGTTACCGAAGATCCGCAGAAGGAGCAGGCGACATTTAATTTCGACAAGACATTGCCTGCGGGCCGTTATACGCTGTCGATCGAATACACCGGCATTCTGAACGGCCAGTTGCGCGGATTTTATCTGTCGAAGACGGCGCGGCGGAATTATGCTGTCACGCAATTCGAGCCGACAGACGCGCGGCGCGCATTTCCATCCTTCGACGAGCCGGCCTTCAAGGCGACGTTTTCGGTGAGTCTCGTCGTGGATAAGGGCGATACAGCGATCTCGAATACCAATATTATTTCCGACACGCCAGGGCCGGTGGTTGGCGAACATACGCTTCGTTTTGCAACCACGCCGAAGATGTCCACCTATCTTGTGGCATTTCTGGTCGGCGACTTTCAATGCACATCCGGGTCGAGCGATGGCGTGCCGATTCGTGCCTGCGCTACTCCGGATAAGGTGCAATACACAAAATTTGCTGTCTCCGCCGCTGAGTTTGTTCTGCATTATTACGACAATTACTTCGGCATTAAATACCCGATGCCGAAGCTCGATATGATTGCGCTTCCCGACTTTGAAGCCGGCGCCATGGAGAATTTTGGAGCCATCACCTATCGCGAAACCGATCTGCTCATTGACCCGACAAACCGCTTCAGTAGAGGCAAAGAAGAGAGTCGGAACTCGTGGTGGCGCACGAGATGGCGCACCAGTGGTTCGGCGATATGGTCACGATGCAATGGTGGAACAATCATCTGGCTCAATGAGGGTTTTGCGACCTGGATGGAGAACAAGCCCGTTGCAGCCTGGCATCCGGAATGGAATATTCCGCAGGATGTGGCCAGAGATCGCAACACCACGCTGGACCTCGACGCGCAACGCATGACGCGCACCATTCGCGCCAACAGCCGAAACTCCTGACGAGATCAACGAGATGTTTGACGGCATCACTTACGGCAAAGCCGGAGCGGTGCTGCTGATGGTCGAGAACTACGAAGGCAAAGAGACTTTCCGCAAAGGCGTGCATAACTATCTCGGCGCGCACATGTACGGAAACGCTACGGCGGAGGATTTCTGGAACGCGCAGACCGAGGTCAGCCACAAGCCCATCGACAAAATCATGGAGAGCTTCGTGGCGCAACCGGGCGTGCCGCTGCTGACTTTCGCCGAGCCTCGCGAACGGCAGCGTCGTCGCCAGCCAGCAGCGCTTCTTCCTGAGTCCCAGCATAACGGCAGATAGAGCGCAGACCTGGTCTGTGCCGGTCTGTTTCAAGGCGGATGATCCGGACGGCGATTGTGAGATTCTCAGCGAGGCGCAGCAGGCTCTAAAAGCGCCTGAGGCATCGTTCTTCTTTGCGAATGCCGAAGGGAAAGGCTATTACCGAAGCAGCTATCCGCCGACGTTTACGCCAAGATTGTGGCCAATCGTGGAGACCGGCCTTTCGCCTGAGGAGCGCATCAGCTTCATCGGCGACGAATGGGCCAAGGTGCGCGCGAACAAGGCTCCGGTGGGCGAGTTTCTCAATTTGGCCGCGGACGTGAAAGACGATTCCAGCGCGGACATCGATCGATACCGCGCTCACCGATGTTGGTACGATCGCCGCGCAGATTGCATCGACACCCGAGGAGCGCGACGCGCTTGCCCGATGGATGCGGCGGAATTTTAAGCCGGCATATGAACGGCTCGGCGCGCCTTCGCCAGAGGACTCGCCGGGAAAGCAGGAATTGCGGGCCAAGCTCTTCGGTTTTCTCGGTCGAGTTGGGAAAAGATCCTCAGATAATCGCGCAAGCCAAAGAACTTGCAGAGAAGTATCTGCAGAACCAGGATTCGGTCGATCCCACGCTCGCGCAGACGGCCCTGGAAGTTGCCGCTGTCAAACGGTGATGCGGCGTTCTTCGATCAGCTCCAGAAGGTTTTCGAAACCTCAAACGATCCCGAATTGCAGGTGACGGCACTTCATCTTCTTGCGAGATTTCAGGGAGCCGTCGCTGGAGAAACGTGCTTTCGAATATGCGGTGTCCGGCAAGGTAAGGAACCAGGACTCGGTCGTGGTGCTGTCGAGGATGGTTCATGATCCGGCGACGCGGGACGTCGCCTGGCAGCTACGTTCAACAGAACTGGCCGCAAGTGCAGGCGCAGATTACCACTATGATGGGCGGGCGGCTGGTTGGAGCTTCGGGCAGCTTCTGCTCGGCAGAGAAGCGAGACGAAGTGCTGAGCTTCTACAGCGCGCATAAGGTCGCCAGCTGCGGCGCGCGCTCTGCCGCGCGCAAGGGATCAGATCAATGATTGTATTGAGCTGCGCTCCGCACAGGAGGGAAATCTAAAGACCTGGATTGCTTCACAGCAGTAGCTGAAGTCACGACGGGCGGCCGTCCCATTCTGATTCATGGCCGCCCGTTTTTGTGCCTATAAGATTGAGAAGTGAGCACATTCAGGGAACGGCTGGCCGCTATCGAAGATCGCATCGCAGCAGACGTGCCTTCGAGCGGGCCGCACGCGGGGCGACGTGAGGTTGATGGCTGTTTCCAAGACGCATCCTGCCTCCACCATTCGCGAGGCCGCCGCGGCAGGGCTGACGCTTTTCGGGGAAAATCGCGTGCAGGAGTTCGATGCCAAGCGCGCAGAGCTTCCAGAGGGAATTGAAGTTCACCTGATCGGCCATCTGCAATCGAATAAAGCTGCAAAGGCTGCCGGGATTTTTTCCGCTATCGATACGGTCGATTCTCTGTCGCCTCTTAGAGCGTCTGAATGACGCTCGAGAACAATCAGCTCGACCGCTTCCTGTGCTGCTCGAAATTAAACTGAGCGAGGAAGAAGCCAAGACTGGCTTTGCTCCCGGGAGCCCTGAGCTGCGACAGGCGCTTGAACGCGCGTCCGGCCTGCAGCAGGTCCGGGTGCGTGGTCTGATGACCATTGCGCCATTGGATGAGAGTCCTGAGACGGCGCGCGTCTGCTTTCGGCGGCTCCGCAATCTTCGCGACGAGCTGGCACGCCAGTATCAGCGGATTGAGCTGCAGGAACTTTCGATGGGCATGTCCGGCGATTTCGAGATCGCTATTGAAGAGGGATCGACACTCGTGAGGATCGGCACGGCGCTTTTTGGTGCTCGCGGGGCGCAAGTGTGACGCTGGCGAGCGATTGGGTGAAGGAAACGCGCGAAGGCGCGACGTTTGCTGTGCGTGTGATTCCGCGCGCGCTTTCTCCCTGACAATTGATTCAGACTCCCGTAAACTAAGGCGTTTATACACGGAAGCTTTCCTTACTTTCGAACCTCTTTGCAGGAAGCCGCATGTCGCCACTTTACGCTGTCGTTCTAGGCGCAATCGTACTTACTTTGATGATCGTTTCGCTTGCTCGCGTGAGCAAGGTGAAGACGAAGGCCGATTATCTTGTTGCCGGGCGTTCGCTGCCGGCGTTTGTGCTGGTGTTCACGCTGCTGTCGTCGTGGATCGGCTCAGGCTCGCTGCTGGGCGGCGCGGAGAAGGCTTACAGGCACGGCTTTGTTGCGCTGTGGATTGCCGGCGGCGGATGGGCCGGGCTGCTGTTCATTTACTTCATCGCGCCGCGCGCGCGCCGTTTCGCGCAATTCACTATTCCCGATGTGCTGGAGGCGCGCTACAACCAGGCGGCGCGCGTGCTGGGCGTGATTGCGGTTTTGTTTGCTTATACTGCCATCACCAGCTATCAGCTCATCGGCGGCGGAGACATTCTGCACCTGATCTTTCCCACTGTCATTACCGCCGACCTGGGCAAGTACATTCTGGCTGTCTTCGTGATCGTCTTTACTGCTGTTGCTGGAATGTCCTCGGTCGCGTATATGGATGTGTTTATCGGCGTGCTGGCCACGGTCACGCTGATTGTTGCGCTGCCGGTGCTCGCGCATGGCGCCGGAGGCTGGAGCGCGGTGCATCATGTGCTGCCCGCTACACACTTTGAGGTTCTCGGCGATCTGTCGTTCATTCAGGCGCTGGAACTGGCTGTGCCGACGCTGCTGCTGATGCTCGGCAACCAATCGATGTATCAGAAGTTCTTCTCCGCCAAGTCCGAGCGCGACGCGCGCGTTGCGGTGGTCGGATGGATTATCGGCACTGTCATCCTCGAGACCGTGATCGTGGCGTTGGCGGTGGTTGGGTCGGCGCTTTATCGTACGGGCGAAATAGCTCACCGGCCGCGCGAAATTCTTGCCTTCAGCGCGCTGCATGGGTTGCCCGCGTGGCTGGGCGCGCTGATGATGGGCGCGATCTTCGCCAAGGTGGTTTCGACGGCGAACAATTATCTTTTTTCGCCTGCGACGAATCTCGTCAACGATGTTTTTGTGCGCTACATTGCGCCGGACGCTTCCAACAAGCGGGTTCTCATTATTTCGCGGCTGATGGTGGTGTTCCTCGGCATCTGGGCGCTGTATCAGGCACTGCACACCGGGTCCGTAGTTGAAGGTGATGCTCTACGCCTACACGGTTTATTCGGCCGCGCTGACGCCGGTGATTTTGGCGGCGTTTTACTCGCGTCGCGCCAATGCGCCCGGAGCGGTGAGCGCGATTGCCGCGGGAACGTTTGTCACTGTTTTCTGGGATTCGGCGTTCGTCCACCGGTATTTGCCTGCGGTTATCGCGCAACGAGACGCGATTTTCCCGGCGCTGTTGGCTGCCGTGTTATGTCTTGTTGTGGTCAGCGCTTTTACCAAACCGCCCAGCCACGAACAGCTTGCTCAGTTTCACGGCGAATAGAGAAACTTCACTTGCTGTTCAAAGGTTTCCGAGCGAAGTAATACAGCGAGAAGCCGAGCAGGGCAAACATGACCACCGAAATTGACGGGTGATAGAGGATTCGATAAGGTGCGGACCCGGCGGCGAACCATAGGTGAAGCTCGTGTCCGGTGGCGGCTTCGTAAAGTTTCAACGCGACGCCCAGCAACCCCATGATTCCGCCTGCGGCGATCAATCCGCTGGCGTATAGCGATCCGGGCGATACCTCGCTCTCGGTGTCGACCGCATCGCCGCCAGCACGCGCTGCAGCCTGGTCGATCATCCATCGGATTACGCCTCCACAGAAAATTGCCAGCGTGGTTCCGATGGAAAGGTATGCGCCTACGGCAAACGACAGGGACCGTACACCGAGCAGTTCAACGGCAATCACCAGGAAAACCCCCAAGAGCACGAGCCCCCACGGCAGCTTGCGCGTGAGGATGCCGTTGATGACGGTGGCCATGAGGCGGCCTTGCGGCGCGGCGGCTTTTTCGCTGCCGATGCCCTGCGACCACTGAATTTCGATTTTTCCGGTCGCAGGATTCAGGAGATACTTGCCATCGGGCAGTGTAGGCGAGCCGAGGGCGTTCAACAGCACGTACTGGCTGCCGCTTACAAAGTTGGTGGACTTGTCCGGCTCCGTGAGCAGAAAGCGGGTTCGCGCGAAGTGCTGCTCTTGTACCTGCACGCCTGGAATGGGAGCACTCAGGCTATAGGGGATTGGGTTTTTCATAGGCTTGAAGGTTTCCAATCCCCGGTTCATCGCGTTCAGTGTGAGTCCGATGGAGAAGACCGATACGATCACGCCGACCATCACGGCGACTTGCTGTTTCCATGGCGTTGCGCCGACGATGAAGCCGGTTTTCAGATCCTGCGATGTATCGCCCGCATTCGCAGCGGCAATGCAGACGACTCCGCCAATCGTGATTGCCAGAGCGCCGAAGGCTGGCGCGGTCCATCCTTTGACCAGAAAAATTGCCGCAGTCGCCATGAGCGTTGCTATGGTCATGCCGGAGATGGGATTCGCGGAGCTTCCGATCAGCCCCACGATGCGCGATGAGACGGTGACGAAGAGGAATCCGAAGATGACCACGAGCAGCGAGGCGACAAGGTTCGCCAGCCATCCCACCTGCGCTCCGGGGACAGGCTTGAATTCGAGAAAGAAGAAGATCATCGCGGCCAGGGCAACGCTGCCCACCAGCACTATGGGCATGGGAATATCACGGTCAGTGCGTTTTGCCGAAATGGCAGACGCTTGTTTGCCCAGAGTCTTTGCGCCGGCTTTCAGGGCGCCGATGATGGTAGGCAGCGTCTTGAGCAGAGTAATGAGACCGGACGCGGCGACCGCACCTGCTCCCATGGGTCGCACGTAGCTGCTCCACAGGTCACTCGGAGACATTTGCGAGATGGGTGCGGTTCCGGGATACACCGCGCCGGAAAGGTGCGATCCGAAGAAGTAAATGGCCGGCATGAGTACGAACCAACTGAAGACACCTCCGGCAAAGAGGACTCCGGCCACTCGCGGCCCGATGATATAGCCGACGCCCATGTATTCAGGCGTAGCGTCACAGCGCAAGGCCGCGCCGGGCATCCATTTTGGCTCGTAATTTGGAGTACCGGGCCATGCGCCCAACAGGTTCTCGTTCTGAAAGAGCGTATAAAGCGCGCCGAAGCCCAGGCCAAAGAAGACGCGGCTGGCGAAGGACCCGCCACGCTCTCCTGCGATCAGCACGTCGGCGCAGGCAGTGCCTTCAGGGTAGGTGAGGTTGCCGTGTTCTTCGACGATCAACTGGCGGCGGAGGGGAATCATGAACAGCACGCCCAACCAGCCGCCCAGCAACGCGAGGATGAAGATACGGATGTATTCGAGGTCGAATCCAAGGAAGATGAGCGCGGGCAGCGTGAAGATGACCCCGGCGGCGATGGATTGGCCGGCGTTTCCGGTCGTCTGCACAATGTTATTTTCGAGGATCGAGGCGCGGCCGAGGGCGCGCAGCACGCTGATGGAGAGGACTGCGATCGGAATGGATGCGGCGACGGTGAGCCCCGCGCGCAGGCCTACATAGACGGTGACGGCTCCGAAGAGAACGGCGAAGATGCAGCCCAGCAGGACAGCGCGAACGGTGAACTCCGGGCGCGACTCGCTAGCCGGGACGTAGGGTTGAAATTCGGGCTGGCTGGACAAACACGCCTCCAAATGACGGAAGGGTGAGTGTACCAGCGCGGCTCATCATTGCAGAAGCCCGTTTTAACCGGTCCAGGCAAAAGGACTGCCGGCCCGGAGCTGCCCCAGCTTAAATCGTTGGCACGTTCAAAGTTTGCGCGGACGCGACATGCAGTTGCGTCAGGCGCGTCGGCCGAGGCTCCCACTCTCGAGACATGAGCTCCGGCATCGGCTTTGCCCGGAACACCTTGCGCGTTTGCCGAGCGGTCCATCGCGCCCAGGTCTTCGCCTTCTTGCGGCGGGCGCTGTCCGTTGAGATTCCGGTTCCCGCATACATCTGCCGGTACAGTTTCGACAACAGGACGAACGCCAGGCGAGCCCGCAGAGTGGGCGTACATGAGGATCTCTTCCAGACCGCGCCCAAGGTGTAGAACCGGTCCCAGACCCGCTGCGTCCGCTCTCGAATCTCGTCCGAACTCATAACCGGATGCGGCGTAAACATCTTCGGCCGAATTGCTGTTGGGATCAGCCAGTACCGGGTGATCGGAATTCCTTCCACCATCGTTGGGTTCTTTGATTGCTCCTTTTCCCATCGATTGAAGTCGACCGTTCCAGGAAATGGCGTCATCATCACAAACTGGGCGAACGTCACGTCTGCCTTCAGCGCCAATTCCACCGTGGCTTCAAACGTGCTCGGCTTGTCCGTCGGAAGGCCAAAGATGAATGAACCCAGCACATGAAGCCCGTGTTTGCGGAACATTTGCAACTGCTCCACCAGCCGATCGCCGGAGTAGTTGAAATCTTTGTAGACCGCCTTCAGTCCTTCTGGCGTTACCGCTTCCACTCCTACCAGGGCGCCTTTGATATTGGCCCGTCGCATCGCGTCTAAGTATTCCGGATCCTCGGCTGATTCCATCGTGATCTGGGTGAAGAACACCATATCTTTGGGCAGCTTCGCCAGCTCCGCCATCAGCGAGAAGCGCTCATTTCGAATCTGCGTCAGCGACTCCAGCTTTTCCAAATTGTTCTGCTCCCGCGCCAGCCGCAGGTCCGTCAGCGCCACCGGATAAAAGTTGTCATCTGCAAGGGCAATAAACCGAAAACCTCTTCGCCTGAGGTCGACAATTTCGTCGATCACTTTCTCGAATGTCCGCTGGCGGGGCTTCTGCCCATCGGTTCGCCACACCGAACAGAACGAACAATGCTTCGGACATCCGCGAATTGTCTGCACTGACGCCCACATGTACTTGTCGGTCTGCATCAGGTCCCAGCGCGCCGCACAGGAACTCCTCACCCTCGATCTTTCCCCCGTCGTAGATCCGCTTCGCGCAGCCTCTCTCCAGATCGCGCAGCACGTTGCCCCATGCCAGATCGCCATCGCCTTTCACCACCACATCCGCTGCGCCCCTCTCGAAGGGCTCCTCAGGAAACAGCGTTGCGTGAATTCCTCCGTACACCACGGTTGCGCCACGTTCGTGGGCCAGTCTACCGACCGCATACCCACGCAGGGCATTGCCGGTATGCACACTGATCCCGACCACGTCTCCGGCCTGAATTGTTCGGACATCCAATTGCTCAAGTGACTCGTCCACTAGAATTGGATCGCCCATCGACCGCGGCGTAGCTGCGGCCAGTACAAATAGCCAGCGCGGCGTAATCACCGCCGTCCCAAAAGAATTGTCGCTGGGGTTTACCAGATGAACAGACATGCGTCCGGATTCTCCTATTTCTGAGTTGTCTATGGGCCGGATGGATAGGGGCGATTGCCCAAAAAGATGACGGCCGGATTAGAAGCTGACCCGTGGGAGGCCGACTGAATGCAGATGCGCGTTGAACTACTTCAATGGTCCGGGATCAATGCGCCGGGGTTGGCGCCTTGGGAATGATTGGTGAATGTGGGGCCGAAACGCTAAAAGCGGATGTCTTAAGGACATAAGAGTCTAACTGAATCATATGCTGTCGTCGCGATTTGCACAAACTTCCTTCAATCTCATGTATTTGCATTCCAATGTGTCCAAATCTGTTTTCGGCAAAACACCCACTGGAAGAATTCAGGCGATCGCCGTATACTTCATGGCAATGGGAGCCGGAGGAGATGAATCCGGCATGCCTTGTAATTGTTAGATCAAGGGAGTGAGGTGCGCCTTCCCCAGTCAGAGTGACTCGCTGACGCTGAACCTTCCGTCAAGCCAGACCACGGCGTGGCGCGCAGTGGTTCGCGTGCTCCGAAGTACCGGAGACAGCCTTGCTTCCGTCCTCTTTCCTGCCGACTGCCGTGTTTGCGGCGACCCCCTCGCTGCCCTCAGTCGCGTCCCCGTTTGTGACTCCTGCTGGAACGATCTTCCTGAACAATCTGGCCCTTTATGTTCGCGCTGCGGCGAGAGCTTGAGCGTTTCTGACTTTGGCGAGGGCGGCGAAGGGTATTGCCGTCCCTGCCGGGTGGCTCCGCCGGACTTTGAACGGGCTGTGGCACATGGCTTATATACCGCGACTATGCGATCGCTGCTGCATCTGCTGAAATATGACGGTCTTGAGCCGATCGCAACGCGACTGGGATCGCTGCTGGCTTTGCAGGTGGCTGCATTAGACGGTCTCCCGCCGACGATGCTGGTGGTTCCCGTGCCGCTCTTCGAGGGCAAGCGCCATGAACGCGGCTTCAACCAATCGGAGTTGCTGGCGCAAGCCACCTGCGATGCGTTGCGGCGGCTGCGTCCTGGGTGGCAGGGTGAGTTGGCTGCGCGGGCACTGGTTCGCAGGCGCTCAACTGAAAGCCAGGCGGGATTGACCCTGCTAGAGCGGCGGCGGAATCTGCGCGGCGCATTTTCTGTTCCTGCGCCGGAAAAGCTTCAGGGCCGCGACGTGTTGCTCATCGACGATATTTACACCACGGGCGCGACGGCGCGGGCCTGTTCATTGGCATTGAAGAAGGCTGGAGCCGGTTCAATCTGGGTGGCGACCGTGGCGCGCGCGCAGCGGCACGAGATTCAATTTGTGTCTTCGGCCGTCGTTGCGGAGCTGCCGATGCACGAAGATGTGGCGATGTGGGACGGAGGCAACACCACGCAGTAAGGGAACGGAAAACGGGGGAGAGAATGTCGCTGGGAAAAGCATCGGTTCATGCTCGGAAGCAAAAGTCGCTCGCCAAATGCCACGCGCTGGCGCACGCGGAAACGCTGGAGCCGCGCGTGCGCTTTAACTCCGCACTGCAGACTCCAGTGCTCGTTCTCAACGCGTCGTATGAACCAATCAACATCTGTGGAGCGCGGCGGGCGCTTGTGCTTGTCCTGAAAGGCGTAGCGAGGACCGAGGAAGAGCAGGGCGCGATTCTGCATGCCGCGCGCGTGAGGATGCCCATGCCCTCGGTCATCCGGCTGCTTGAATACCGCCGCATTCCGCACCAGACCCGCGCGCTGTCGCGCAAGAATATCCTGCTGCGCGACCGCAATAGCTGCCAGTATTGCGGTATTGTGCTGCACTCGTCAGAGCTGACGCTGGACCATGTGCAGCCTCGCTCGCGCGGAGGACTATCGACATGGGAGAACCTGGTTGCCTGCTGCCATAATTGCAATCGGCGCAAGGGTAACCAGCTTCTGCACGAACTGAAGGACATGAAGCTGCTGCGGGAGCCGCGCCCCTTTTCTCTGCATACCAGCCGGCACATTATGCGGATGATTGGCCACTCGGACCAGAAGTGGCGGAAGTATCTTTATTACTAAAGATGTAAGGCATAGGTCTTAATTTCCCACACATTGCCGGAAGACCCGCGAGATCGCTCTCAGCAAAGGCTTCTTTGGAATCTCGCCGTCTGGCTGAGTGAAGCAGATCTCGCCGATTCGCTTTGCCTGCGGGCGGTAGTACCAGCGACTGAAGAGGCAGAGATGGTCTGCGGTCTGATCCGGGCCTCCGCGATTTTCTTTGGCGCGATTTTGCAGGGTGCCGAGTGCGTCATCCAGTCTTGATTCCAATTCATCGCGCGCGGCCAGCTTCACGGCTGGCGCGCCCTTCTCGTCGAGCGGCACCGGCTCAAGTGCTACCGGGTGAGAGAACAGTGACGACGAGCCCGACTGTTCGTTTTGATGCCGCATTCCGGCGACAGAATAGTGTGCGGCCCCGGTGAGGCAGCCTTTAGTGAGCAGGAATAGTGCGACGTGTTCCGGCTCGCTGGAAGGCTGCACGATGATGCCACTCAACTGGCTCAGTGCGCGCACTGCCGGAGCCATCAGGGCTGCTGCGCCTTCCACTTTGGTGAGGCGAGCGTGAATCTCGGCGGCTTTCTCGAAATCGAGCGCGGCCGAGGCCTGGTCCCGCTGCCTGCTCAATTCCTCGATCAGGCTTTCGCCGCGTGTCGCGAGGAAGGCATGCACTGCCTCAGCCTCCTGCGCGTAGCGTTCGTCGGTGCAGCCCTTGAAGCAGGGGGCCATGCACTTCTTCATCTCCGAGTAAATACAGCCGGGGAAGGCGGGATCGGGATTCAGTTCTTCGATGCAGCGGCGCAACTCGAAGAGGTTCAGCATGGCTTCGAGGAAATTTTCTGCTGAGGCGCGCGACTGCCATGGACCGAATAAATTGTCGGATGCCCTTTTTGTAACTTTGTTAGTTACATATACGCGGGGATACGGATTTTCCATCAACATTCGCAGAAGAGTGGGCGGGCGCAGATGAAGACGCTTGCGGGCTCGGTCGCCGAATGCTGCTGAGGAGGCGTCGTAGAGCAGGAGCAGGGCTTCGAAGTCCGATCCGGTAATGGAAAACTCGATTCGTGCCGTGCTTTGCGCGAGGCGCAGGCGCTTGGACTGGTCGGGGCGGGCATCAAGGAGACGACGGAGCCGATTACGCAGATTCGGCGTGCGGCTGATGTAGGGTTCTGCGTGCGGGTCGGCTCCGAAGAGGGCGAAGACGCCGGGCCGGGATGGAATTTCTGCCCATGTTGGGTTTGCCGGGTCGAATTGGAGAGAGCTTACGAGCACGCTGGATTCAGGGTATCGGGGTGAGCCGTGTTTGAGGTAGTGCGAAAAATTTTTCCTTCATCGATTTATCTAAATGATTGATTTCGCTGGGTTTCAGAAAAATAGGTTTTGATCTATGGGCAATAATATACTTGACGAATCATTGCGCCAAGGGGATGATTGCCCCAGTGGGGGTGCGCGATGAACGCGCTGTTGCACCTGTCGCGGAGCCTGATGGGGCGGCATACCTCCGGGAGGATCATATCTGTTATGAGCGGCAGCGCATTTACTTGCTACTGGGATGAGAGCGGAACGGACCCCGGAACTAATTCAATATCAAAATCGCACCGCGAGATTTTCCTTGTAGCGGGATATCTGGCGCATGTGGACGAGTGGGATTCACTAGAGGAGCGATGGAATCCCATATTGGATGACTATGGCCTCAGAGAAAAGGGCTTCCACATGGCGGACTTTTGTAATCGCAGATATCCCTATTCAAAATTGGAGGGGCGTCGATACGACGCGCTCATAGATTCTCTGCTTGATTTAGTTCGAGATTTTCCCAGAATGTATGTGTCGTGGTCACTAAATACCAATGACTACATGAGCGTTATCAAGGCTCCCATCTCCTTGATGAGGATATTGTGCGCGCTTACCATATTCTCGGAAGAAGGTGTATTCAGCTAGTTTCAGACATAGCGCGAGCGGCTGGATATGGCAATAAAATCCTGCATGTGTTCGATCAGGGAAATTCGGCTTGGCCCAACTTTGAAGCGTCATTCGATGAAGCGATGCTGGATCAACTCAGGATATTTAGGCCAACCTCTCAGAGCAGAAAAGACATCCCTGCCTTGCAGTCGGCTGATATATTGGCGCACCAATTGGGGCGAGAAAAGACTGCCGCTCTTAGTGTCGGCGCGACACATCAGAGGCTGTATACCAACAGGCTTTCAAAGAAACCAGGGATCTCCCTCGATATAGGAAGGGGAGAACTTCTGAATGCCTACTATGAGGAAAAATCTCTGGAGGAGGCGCGCGCAGAGGGTCGAACCCTCCAGAGGGGATTTAGGACTCCTCTTTCGGAATACCATGCGGAGCTAGCGCGAGAAATATTCAGAATTGGAGGATATCCATTCGATGGCAGACTACGAGAACTTCAATAAGGCGATGGACACGATTCTTCGCGCCGATCCCAAAGCAGTGAAGGCGGCGATGGAAGCGGAGCAGAAGGCGAACGCGAAAGAGCGCAAAGCGAAGGGCGAACGGAAGAGGGGAAGGCAAAATGACAAATCAAAGTAAGACATATATAGAGCCGGGCGATATTGCGGGGATTCGCTTTCAGTGCAGGAAGTGCGGATCGGCAGTTTCTCTTCCTATCTCTGCGGAAATAAATTTTTCGAGGGTTGGTAATTGCCCTAACTGCTCTGAACCGTGGACTGCGACGATGCAGACCACAGTTCAGCCAGCGTTAAAGAAGTGTGCGGATGCCATCTGGGAACTCACTGAGGTATTGAAGAATTTTCAAAACGTCTTGGCGGCTGCCGGGTTCAAGGGCTTCGCCCTTTCTCTGGAGCTTTCCGGGGACGTGGGCCGCGCTTCAAGCGATAAGGGTTAGAAGGTCGCTGTTTCTCCAACCTTGCCAGTTAGCTCGGCATAGGTAAGACGCTTTCCGGCAAGCTGAGTCATTGCGAACTCAAAGCGGTCAGCGTCATTCAGCGGATTCTCTTTAGTGGCGCGAGTGTTAAACCGAAACACTTGCTCGGCAACATAACGGTCAAGGTGAAAGGGTTCAACGGCAACATAGGTTCCATTCAGGCCGCGCTTCAACAGGCTCCAGAAGTTTTCGATGCCCTGAGTGTGGACTTCGCCGCGAACGTACTCTTCGATATGGGTGACAGTTGCATGGACGTATTGCCTTGGCAGAGAGAAGGTCGTAAGCAGGAGAGCCGTCAGTGTAGACGGTGGACTTGCCTTCGATCTGATTCAGAATCTCGTTCTGCAAAGTCTCGCGCCGGACGTTAGGGACAACCATCGCCCTGACCTGACGGCTGTCGCGGTCAAGCATTCCCATGACGGCGGTCTTGTGTCCGGCCTTGAGTCCTGCCTTGAGCGCATTCCGTCTCGCGGCGTGCATGTTCTTTGCCCTGCCTCCGATGAAGGTTTCATCCACTTCAATGGGCGCGCTGTTGCTGCCTCCCATCTTGAGCAGGGAGCCGGACTTCATAGCCTCACGAATACGGTGAAGCATGAACCAAGCAGTTTTCTGAGTGACGCCGATGTCTTTAGCCAGTCTCGTAGCTGGAGATTCCGTTCTTGCAATTGGTGATAAGCCACACGGCGGGGAGCCACTTGTCGAGGCCCAGCGGGGAGTCTTCAAAGATGGTTCCAACCTTAACGGTGAACTGCCGCTTGGCGTGGAGGCTCTTGCACTGCCACTTGCGCTGATTCTTGAGGAAAGCGGGCGTCGCTGCGGCCACAGGTGGGGCAGCTTAACGCCATTCGGCCAGCGACGCAAGGCCATGTAAGTGAGGCAGTTATTGGCATCGGCGAAGTAGATGATGGCTTGTTGGAGGGTACGTGGCGCTTTCATGTTTAAAGCATAGCGAATCTATCTTGATTCGTCAAGTATATTATTGCCGATCTATGTCATTGATTCCAGGTATTTTGCGGCCAAGCTATTGAAGATTGGCTGTTTGTCCGGAATTCGTGGTCAAATTTATGATTCTGTTGGCGTTGTTTGCAGGTTATTGATCTGCAAACGCTAATTGGGCGCAATAAAAAAGCCCGTCCTTGCGGGACGGGCTTTTCTCACTCTTCTTTCAGTATAACAAGCTGAGAAAAATCACCTGCAAATGTAAACCTTAGTATTTGTGCGGCTTAGGGTGCATAGGGCTTGACAGAGGAGTAATGGACCGCAGCAGCTTATGTAGGTCACCTAAGAAAAATGGAGCAAACTAATTCCAGATGGTGCGGACTCGGAAACAGCACATTATCCCTCGGATGCTACTGTCGAGATTTGCGGTTCCGGGTGGCTTTCTCTGGGTCTACGCAAAGAGCAAGGCTCCGCGGCGGAGCAAGCCCGAGAATGAGTGCTGCGAGCGTGACTTCTTCGAGTATGAATTACGCGGACAAAAGACAGATAACAGCTATGAAAAGTGGCTCGGAGAAATTGAGACGGCTGCTGCCCCTTTGCTCGACGCAATTTGCCAGCGTCGCGAGATCAGCAAACAAGAGGCTAGCATCTGGGCTACATTCGTAGGCGCGCTCTTCGGTCGAACGAGAAAGGTTCGTTTGCAGATTTCGGACGAATGAAATCTAAGCTGCAGGAGAAAATAGATGATCCGGATTTCATTCGGGATTTTCAATATTCGCTTCTGCAACGAGGCGAGTTGCATTCTGCGAGCGATCTGAAGCTATCACTAGAACGTTGGCGCGATGACATGAGCGCAAGTGACTCCTACTATCACGTATCCGCACTGCCCGACCGCATCGGGATTTTAGCTCCGTCTCTGCTTGAACGCGAGTGGCATACCATCGAGGCTGCGGGGGGTCCGTCGCGGTTTCTCTGACCCCGCCCCTCGCAAAGGATGATGCATGCCGGGAACTGCCTCTGCTTCCTGCGGACGGAGGGCAAAGAAGCAGATCCTTCACTCCGCTGTGCTTCGTTCAGGATGACACCGTAGGAAGGGTCCCAGGACTTGGGAGGGGACCGGATGGGTTTGCCCCAGTTTTCGCGGGTGGTTAGGCCAGGTCTTCGGCGGATCCCGCAGGCACAGTATGGCGCGGGTGCGAAAACATTCGCAGGCTCCAAGTGCCGAAGCGGAATGTGAGAAACAGAATGCCTCCGCCGAGCACAAGGCAGATTGGAATGACCCACAGGCCGATCGGATCGTGGCCGGTATGCGGACCGGAGCCCGCTCCAAAACCCATGGACCAGGTGTTTCCCGGATCGTACTGGATGTTGAGGCCTGCCTGGCGCGGGAAAAACGCCTTGAGCAGGGCCATCACGAAGAATATTCCTCCGATGCAGTAGCCGATTCCCGAGAGCATGAAAACTAGCATGCCGCCAAGGCTGAGTGTCGCCCATCGCAGGATGGTGCGCAGGACAAGAGCCGGGGAGCGGTTGAGCTGACCGCGCTGCACCAGCTCATCGGTGTGATAGCGAACGGCAAGTTGTTGCGGGGAACCGAGGGCGGCGAGTGTGGACGCGATTGTCTCCGGCGTCGCGTCGGCCGACGTTTTATCGAGGATGTGGGCGTGAATTTCCTCGACGATGTCGCGCACGTCCTCATCCATGAGATCGCGAAGGTGGCGGCGCAGGGAGGCCAGATAAGTCTCGATGGCTTTTTCGGATTCGGCAGTGCTGGTCATGGTTTCTCCTGGAGGAGTTCCTGATTTGTCATGGCGTGATTCAGAGGCGCGAGCAGGCTGGACATGCTGGCTGAGAAGCGGTTCCAAAGACGGGCCATGGCCAGGGCACGCTGGCGGCCCGCTTCGGTGAGGCGGTAGTACTTGCGGGGGTGGCCGGAATCCGACTCGACCCATTCGGAGCTCAGCAGGCCGAGGGAGCGGAGGCGGGTGAGCAGTGGATAGACCGTGCCTTCCACGACCACCAGATTGGAACCGGACTCGAGGTTGCGAAGGATTTCGAGACCATAAAGAGGGTCTTCCCAGAGCGCCGCGAGGATAGCCAGCTCCAATGAGCCCTTACGAAGCTGGACCTCCCATTTTTCGGCTGGATCGGGGGTCGGCGAGTTGGAGGTTTTGGTCACGGCACGATACTATGCAGTACATAGAATAATGTCAAGTGGATTTTTCGACGGCCAAGGGACGCGCTTTAGCTAGGCTGATGCGGAAGTGGCCGGAGGCTATTCTCCGGCGATGGTCATGCCGTCGATGCCGGAGGGTGAGTGAGGCGACGGAGCCGCGAAATTCGAGATTGCTGCCGATGACGGTTCGGTAGAGCGGTTCACCGCCAGGGACACGAAGCGTGATACTTCTGGTTTGCCGACAAACCGAGGAGTCAATTGACGGGATGCGCGTTTGATCGGCATAGGGGCGGCGAAATGTCGCGTGCCCCGGAACCTCCCCTTTCTCATCTGCGTAAACACTTCAGCGCCCGGAGGTTCTGAATGCTCTGGTTCTACGAATCTTTCTTTCCCGTAGTCTGGGTTATTTTTCTTGCCTACTGGCAGATCAAAGCCATCAATACCAAATCTACCCAGCGCCTCGAGCCGGCTGCCTCGCGCATCCTGCGTGTCTTCATCTTCCTGATCGCGATCGTCATCCTCTCGACAACTCGCATCCCGCTGCGATGGCTTTACCTCCAGCTCTGGCCGGCTGGCCTTTGGCCCTTCTGGCTGGGAGCTGCCGTCACCATCGCCGGCCTTCTCTTCGCTGTCTGGGCGCGCGAGCACCTCGGCAGAAACTGGAGCCGCTCCGTCACCATTAAGCAGGGCCACGAGCTGATCACCACCGGTCCCTATGCCGTGGTCCGTCACCCCATCTACACCGGCATTCTGACCGGTTTCCTTGGCATGGCGATTGCCATCTCCCAAGTGCGCGGGTTCATCGCCTTCGTTCTCGTCTTCCTCGCGCTCTGGATCAAGCTCCGCATGGAGGAACAGTGGATGCGTTCCCAGTTCGGCGAGGTGTATGCCACCTATGCTCACCAGACCGCTGCCCTGGTGCCTTATCTCCTCTGATCGCTGCGTCACGATCTCAGCCCCGGCAAGAGTGACTGACCGCACCACATCTGCGGTTGCTGTTGAGCATTCGAATCCGCCCGATATTGAATTAGTCATTATGGTGTGACCGGTTCGATGCGCTAGTCGTGGGTTAGGCTGAGTTTGTTTGACGAACTACAGTCCAGAGCCACAAGCGGAGGGAACCGGTCATGAGAGAGAAGTTACGATTTTTGGGTTTGGATGTCCACGCCGAAACGATAGCTGTTGCGGTAGCCGAGCCGGATGGAGAGGTTCGCAGCCTGGGCACGATCGCCAACCGCGAAGATTCGGTCCGGAAGTTCATCAAGAAGCTGGGATCGCCGGAGCATTTACGCGCCTGCTATGAAGCGGGGCCGACAGGCTTCGTACTGTACTGGCAGCTGACGCAGTTGGGTGTGGAGTGCGCAGTGGTGGCGCCGACGCTGGTTCCGAAGAAGCCGGGAGACCGTGTCAAGACGGATCGGCGGGATGCATTGAAGCTGGCACACTGTCACCGTAACGGCGATCTGACTGCAGTGTGGGTTCCGGATGAAGGCTCAGAAGCATTGCGCGATATTGTCCGTCAGCGGGAGGCGGCCAAGCAGGATCAGTTGCGCGCACGGCACCGGCTGACCAAGTTTCTTCTGCGTACCGGACGTCGTGCCCCACTGGGAGCGAAGGCTTGGACGGAACGTTTCTGGGAGTGGATCCAGCAGGTTCATTACACGCAGCCGGCACAGGAAGCCACCTTTCTGGATTGCCTGAACGAAGTGCACCATATGGGAGAACGAGTCAAGCGGCTGGAACAGGCGATCCTTGAAGTGGTGAAGGTGGCACCGGCAGCAGTGCAGGAAGTAATCCGCGGCCTCCAGGCTCTGCGCGGAGTGGCGCATATCTCGGCGGTCACGATTGCGGTTGAGTTGGGTAATATCACTTCCCGCTTCGAGAGCGCACGGAAGTTGATGGGGTACTGTGGCGTATTTCCGAGCGAAGACTCCAGTGGCAAGCGCATTCGAAAAGGCGGCATCACCAAAACCGGCAACGCGCACCTCAGGCGGATCGTGGTCGAATCGGCCTGGAGCTATCGACACCGGCCGTTCCTCGGGGCCAAGCTTCGCAGGCGACAGGAAGGGGTTTCAGCCGAGATCACCGAGATCGCATGGAAGGCGCAGAATCGCCTGCACAAGCGCTACATGAAGCTGATGGCAGCAGGCAAAGACCAGAGAAAGACCATGACAGCGATTGGACGTGAACTGGTGGGGTTCATCTGGGCCATTGGTATCAAGGCTGAAGCAGCCTGCACGCAACAACTGGCAGCATGACGGAAACGAAAAGCAAAAACAAAAACTTTCCAAATAAGGAAAAATAAAAACCAAGCATCGATGCACAGCGCAATCCAATTCGAGGACAGGGCCAGCCGCAGCCGGAGCAAGCACGAAGGAGAATCCTCGGCGGAAGTATGCGACAGGCTCAGCCGGACTCGCGAAGTTAGTCAGAGGCAGCTCCCGACGGATCATGACCATGCGGTTCCGACCCGCGAATATCAGCTTGATCAATCGTCGCCATTACCTGCCACGGCTGCTGCTGACCTTGTCCTTGAAAGACAAAAACAAAAACCACCCCACCGATTTGCAGCTATTGACGGGTCACACCATATCACT
>CAWAPC010000006.1:0-264715 GCA_963783805.1 uncultured Acidobacteriaceae bacterium
GTGGCAGCCGATGCACTTGTCGAGATGGAACACCATCGATACTTGCGCGCGTATGTCCATGTTAGAGGCTCCTTACGATCGACATGATCGGTGTTACCACTCCAGTTTTTCTCAGCGCACCGACGACTGCGTGCGTGTCGCGGGTCATGATCCCGATGGGTCCCCAGTAGTTGAAACCGTACGACCACTGCGCATATCCGCCGGCGACTTGGAGCGGGTTCATGCGAGTGCGCGTCAGGCTGTTGTGTCCGCCGGCGCGCCGTCCGCCGCGGACCTGGGATTTGGGCATCGAGATGGTGCGTTCGGGTGCATGATAGATCATGCAGGTTCCGGGCTGCACGCGCGCGCTGACGGCCGCGCGCGTGACCATTACCCCGTTGTCGTTATAGACTTCGACCCACTGATTGTCGACGATCCCTATTCGGGCCGCGTCCTTGTCGTTGAGGATCCAGCACGGCTCGATGCCGCGGGACAGCGTCAGCATGCGAACGTTGTCGTAGTACGTCGAGTGGATGTGCCACTTCCCGTGCGGCGTAATGTAGTTGAGAACGAGGCTCTTGTCGTCCACCGGGCTCACCACGATGTCGCCCGTTTTGTGCGGATCGAGCTTGGGCTTGTACGTCACAAAGTGCTCGCCGAAGTCGATGTACCACGGATGGTCCATGTACAGTTGCTGACGTCCGGTCAGCGTCCGCCAAGGGACCAGCGTTCGACGTTGATGCACCAGGCCGAATAGGCCCGGCCGTCGTTGACCATCCCCGTCCAGCACGGGCTGATCAGCAGGCGTTTCACTTGACGAGTGAGGTCGCCGAACGTCATGCGAACGCCGCGAATGCCCTCCGCCAAGATACGTAAGCGGAAGACCGACACCTCCGACTCGTGTTCGAACGCCGCGTAGGATACGTCCCCGTTCGTTTCCGGCGCGAGATGAAGGATCGTGTTGCTGACGTCGAGCGCGTCCTCGAGGCTCGGATATTTCTGCCCGTTCCACTCGACACTGCGCAAGTGGCGCGTATCGGGGAAAGCGAGACCGGGGTCTGGAGCAACTGGTCGTAGAACTTTGCGACCTTAATTGAACGCCGTTCGAATGATGCCGTCGCGCTCGACGTTTGGGCCCGAGCGCGATGTACCTATTGTAGATGTCGTCGTAATCGCGGGTCATGACGCGCATATGGGGCATCGTCTTGCCCGGGGATCGCTTCGCACTCGCCGGCCGTCCAGTCGAGCACTTGCGGCTGCTGGATCTCGTCGGGCGTGTCGTGCATGAGCGGGAACGAAACCAAGTCCTTTACCGGCTCGGGAAGGCTGAGGGCGACATGTCGCTGACCTTCTTGGCCAGCGTCTTAAAGATGTCCCAATCGCTCTTCGATTCCCAGACCGGCGGTACGGCCGCGCCCAGCACGTGGATGAACGAATGCAGATCGGTCGAGTTCAGATCGTTCTTCTCGTACCACATCGCGGTCGGCAAAACGATGTCGGAATACAACGCCGAGGTGTCCATGCGGAAGTTGATGTCGACGACCAAGTCGAACTTGCCGCGCGGCGCCGGCTCGACGAAGGTGATCTTCTTCGCTTTGCCTTTGGCGTGTTCTTCGGCAACCGCGTTGTCGTGGGTCCCCAAATAGTGACGGAGGAAGAATTCGTGGCCCTTCGCGCTCGCCATGATCGCGTTGCCGCGCCAGATCATCCAGACGCGCGGCCAGTTCTGCTCGTCGTCCGGGTCCTCGACCGCAAACTTCAGCTTGCCCGATTTGAGCTGGTCGACCGCGGTTTCTATGATGGCCGCATCGTCCTTCGCACCCGCCGCCTCGGCTTCGCGTACGAAGTCCAGCGGGTTGCGATCGAACTGCGGCTGGTACGGCATCCAGTCCGCGAGTTGACCTTTAGCTGGTCTTGATGAGCGTGACTCGGCCTGTTGGCGATAACTGAGAACTGTAATTGCCGAAAACCGGGCTTTCCAGGCAAACCATCAAAGCGGCGGCACATCGCTCGATGGGCATACCTGGCGATTTTGACTGAACCCGCCTCGCGGGCAGTCTGAAAAGTAGTACGATTTGGCAGGGCAATTTGCATGCTGCGCGCCATCAGAGCCAGTCGGCGACTTGGAACTTCTCTGCACAGCCCAAATCAATTGCCCTGCCAAATCCCTACACGGTTTAGCCGATTGGAGAAACAGGATGAAAGTCGACTTCCGGCTTGTCCCGTAGCACCCCCCCGAGCGCCGAAGCTCCCCAGAAACGGCGTTTTCGGCAACTACGAATAGTTGTGTCCTCTTTGCTTACGTGTCAATTGGTGATAAATCGCCAAATCAACGTTTTCCAGCCCATCGTCATTCTGGAAACGCGGTAAGCCCTGAAATCGTCAATGGAGATCGAAGTTCCGGTTTGCCGGTCACTCGGTACTGCCGCCACGTCACGAGGTTCACGTGGCCAGGAGATTTCGTTCCAAACAATCGAGAAGTTCGACACCAGCGGTACCGCACACGTACTTGGTGATGTTTACCGGCTCGTATTCGGTATCGTTGACTCTATCCGAAGCGATTTGCTTTGAAGCATTATCCGATAATTGCGTGGCATCTCGTCATCGACATGAGCGCCCTCTTTATTGGCGATGCCGAGAATGATGTCCTTTCGGGAGAGCGGGGTTCCGCCCGGAACGACAAGTCCCAAGTCGGTCCACCATCGTCCGAGTGTTTTCTGTTCGCAGCCTTCGATATTGATCGTAGGGCTGAGTGAGAGCTTGCCGCCTGTGATCATCAGGTTCGCCGCGATATGCATCACCGTCACCGCTCTGACGTTTGGAGGAGTAGGCTGAGGTCTCGGTGCGGCGGTCGTAAAAATTGGCAGCGAAAGATAATCTGTCCGCAGCCGTTTCAGCAAAGGGATGCTGCTGCCTGTTTCGTGGAGGAGGACGCGAATAGATGTCGCGATAGTGAGTGCATGAACGAGATTTCCTTCAGCCATTTGCTCAACGGCGGCTTTCAAAAGTTGCCGATGCTGCTCTAGCGCCGACAGGTAGTACGCTTTCTTCTCGCCTGCGCTCAACTGTGCCATATGTAAGGTGAGTGTAAACCGCCCCGCGCTGCTAGAAGTGGACGCAAAGGCGAGGTTTCGGGCGTGTGGTCGGCAAACCGGAAGTTTGGACGCTTAAGTATCTCGAAGAGTGCATTATCGCCAATGCCTCACCAAGAATAGAATTAGCCCCACTAAGTTGCCTTGTGGGAAGCGATCCCGGTTATTCCCGGATGACGGGCAATCCGGAAACTGTGGATTCAAACTGACCCATTGCCGCGCTTCGCGCCAAGTCGACTTTTTCTCACCATAGGTCAGGGTTGATTTCTGGTGGTTGGTTGGCGAAGGCTATTCTGGCTTCTTCTTTGAGGTCGATGGGTTTGTAGGTTGGGTCGAATTCGTGGTTGATTGACGCTGCTTTTGATTCTTCGAGCGGTTCTTCTTTTCCGAATCTTCTTTCCCAGATTTCTTTGGCGATCTGCTTGTTTTTCTCTACCTGTTCCATGGTGGCTTTGTAGCGTTTTTCGCCTTCGAGCTCGATTTTGTTGGCGGTGAACGGCTCATGGGGCGGCGGTTCGAGGCCCTCTCTGATGGCGGCTGCGGCTCGGGCGGCGTACTGAGCTTCGTATTTCCTGATGTGGTCTCCGTAGAGGTAGTCGATGACGTTGAGCTCTTTGTTGGCCGGGTCGCGGGTCAGTTCTTTGTTGTACAGCTTCTGCGCGGACGCAGTTCTGAGCACAGGGTTCAGGCGAGTGCAGGGTACAGCGATCGGCGTTCAGCGTTGAGGGTGGCTGGTTCGGTTTCGTGCTCGCCCATTGGTTCTTCCTGATCGCTGATCGCTGAACGCTGATCGCTGCTTTCGAGATCGCTGAACGCTGAACGCTGATCGCTGCTTTCCTCGCATAGTCCGCACTGGCAGTTCGCGTGGTGCTGCTCTGGGTCGCGTCGCGGTATTGTTCGGCGCACTTCTGGCAGGGACAGCCTTTGTGGTGGAGAGGCGCATTCTCTCCTTCTTCCAATGCCTCGCGGGGCGGAGCGATTTCTTCGCCGTCGGGGGTGAGGATCACGCGCTGCACAGCGTTCTCTTTGCTTTCACCAGCCAGCGGAGTCTGGCCCAGATTATGCTCACACGACCTCAGCAGCCGGTTCATCGTGTTGGCCGTGCGGTTGTCGATGCTCTTGTCATTGAGCGCCTGCAGCACCATGAAAAGGTTGAGCTGGATCGCGGCCTGGTCTTCCGGAAACACAAACGAAATCGGTTTATGAATTCCGTAGGGATCGGGCGCGGGTTTGCACTGGGCGACAGCGGTCTTGAGCGCGGCATGATGGCGGCAGAAGAGCGTGCCTTTCACGGCGGACTGATTGCAAATTACCCCGGCGGGCAGAATATGCCGGCAAAGCTGAATCATGGTTTTCCTTTCGCGGGAACGGGTCCCGAATCCCGCACCAAAAGCAAAAGGCACAGCCTCAAGCCGCGCCTCTTCTCTGAATTTCATCTCTCTTTCTTTCAGAATACCAAGTTAGGGCATAATTATATGCATATCTAAGTCTAATAATATGTATGACTTACAAAATTAAAGACTTGACACCATCCAGCCCGCCCGGCGCATTTGGCTTAAACGATGACCAGGGTGTCGTTTTGTCAGCGGTTTGTCTGTTGGTTGACGGTTTTATCAGTTAGACTCGGCGGGATGGTTAGACGATTGTTACCTTTTTTGGTTTTTGCTTTGGTGGCTTTGGTTCAGGTTTCGGGGCAGACTTCCGGTCAAGCTTCGGCTCAAACGGCAACTCCGGCTGTTGCTGCTGCTGCGGCTATGCCGAGGGATCCGAATGCGCTGATGCGGCTAGCGGCGCGGGTGAATGGGTTAGTGGGCGCGGATATGAAGCCGTGGCATTTGAAGGCGGCTTATCAGACGTTTGACTGGTTGGGGGGACCGCAGGATAAGGGG
This sequence comes from uncultured Acidobacteriaceae bacterium, assembly GCA_963783805.1. Taxonomy (GTDB): domain Bacteria; phylum Acidobacteriota; class Terriglobia; order Terriglobales; family Acidobacteriaceae; genus Silvibacterium. The sequence continues at coordinate 4,961 of CAWAPC010000006.1, forward strand.
ACGTTTGAGGAGTGGTGGGCCGGGCCGAATAGATACAAGATTAGTTATTCGAGCGGCGGGTTTAATCAGGTTCAGTACACGAGTGGCGAAAAGACCTCGATGACCGGAGATGTGCAGTGGCCTCCTTTGGCAGAGGCCATGGTCGAGCAGTATCTGGTCCATCCGCTGCTGCCCACGAGCATAGGAGGGACGCAGAAGTATGTTGCCGAGGATGCGAAGATTGGCGCCCTCACTCTGAAGTGCCTTCGGGTAGCTGTGCCGCCACAATATACGTCCGGGTCGGCGTACTGCATAGAGACCAAAATTCCGGTAATCCGAGTCGAAGAGCCCTATGATGGCGTGGCCGCGTTCTTCAATGACACCGTGAATGCGGACGGTCGATATGTGGCGAAGCGGATTCGGGTGCAGAGAAATGGAAAGCCGCTCCTGAATGTTGACCTGACTGCGTTGAGTTCCTGCCCAAGGTTGAAGATGCGGACTTTGCGGCTCCTGCCTCGGCGACCGCTGCGCCCGAGAGGAACGTCGATGTATCGGCAAGTGTGATTGCGGGAAGCCGACTTTCAGGAATCGCACCTGAGTATCCGGTGTTGGCGAGGAATGCGCGGGTCGAAGGGACGGTTGTGCTACGAGCAATCATTACCAAGGAAGGAAAGGTCGACGATCTCAGGGTACTCAGCGGGCCGCCGATGCTTCAGGAGGCGGCGTTGGATTCGGTGACTACGTGGCGATATAGGCCGTATCTGCTGAATGGGGTGCCGGTGACTGTGGAAACTGAGGTCAATGTGGTGTTTACGCTTAAACGATGACCAGGGTGTTGTTTTGTCAGCGGTTTGTCTGTTGGTTGACGGTTTTATCAGTTAGACTCGGCGGGATGGTTAGACGACTGCTTTCTTTTCTTCTGCTTGGCTTTTTGGGGTTGGTTCAGGTTTCGGGGCAGACTTCGACGCAGGCTCCGGCGGTTGTGGCTGCTGCGGTTATGCCTGCTGATCCGAATGCTCTGATGCTGCTGGCGGCTCGGGTGAATGGGTTGGCGAGCGCGGATATGAAGCCGTGGCATTTGAAGGCTAATTACCAGACGTTTGACGATGATGGTAAGCCGAAGGATCAGGGCGTGTTTGAGGAGTGGTGGGCCGGCCCGGATAAATACAAGATTAGTTATTCGAGTGCGAGTTTCAATCAGGTTCAGTATCAGGACGGGTCCGCCACTTTCATGAGCGGAGATGCGAAGTGGCCTCAACTGGGAGAATTCTTAGTGGAGCAATATCTCGTCCATCCGTTGCCTTCTGCGACTGTAATCGAGAAGGGCAAGTACATTGCTAAAGATACAAAGGTGGGAGCAGTAACTCTGCAGTGCCTTCACGCGGCTCCTCTGCCAGGGTCTTCGGTAACTTCCGCATTCTGCTTCGAAAAAGGTCTTCCCGCACTCCGGATCGAGGCGTCGTCTCTGGGTATGGATGTTTCTTTCAATGACACTGTTTTGGCGGACGGCCGGTATGTGGCGAAGGTGATCCGGGTGCGAAGCTCAGGACAGACGTTGTTGAATTTGAATTTAACCTCTCTGAATTTTCCTTCCAAAGTGGAGGACGCAGATTTTGTGCCTCCGGTAACAGCTGTGGCTGCTCCTCCGCGGATGATCCCCCCTGGGGCGATGGTCCTACGCAAGATTGCAGGGGATGATGTTCGTTATCCGGCTACGGCGAAAAATCAGCGGATTGAAGGCACCGTAAAACTTACGGCCACCATTACGAATGAGGGAATTGTGAGCGACCTTCGAGCGATCAGCGGGAACCCAATTCTGCAGCAGGCTGCGATCGATGCGGTGAAGACGTGGCATTACGAGCCGTATCTGGTCGACGACAAGCCGGTGGATGTGGAGACCCAGGTTATCGTGAAGTTTTTGCTGGGGCGATGATGCGGGTGTTTAGAATTGGTCTAGAAACCGCAGGTCCTTCGCTTTGCTCAGGATGACATCTTTTGGGTATGTGGCTGGGCTAACAAAAGCAGGTCCTTCGCTTTGCTCAGGATGACATCTTTTGGGTATGTGGCTGGGCTAACAAAAGCAGGTCCCTTCGCTTCGCTCAGGGCGGGCTCTTCGCTTTGCTCAGGATGACATCGTTTGGGGGCCGCCTGGATGGTCTAGAATCGGGGGCATGTTTCTTAAGCAGTATTACCTGGGGTGTCTGGCGCATGCTTCTTACCTGATTGCCGATGAAGCGAGCGGGTGCGCGGATTGTGGTTGATCCGCAGCGGGACATTCAGCAATATCTGGCCGATGCTGAGGAGCTGGGCGTGCAGATTCGGCATGTGTTTCTGACGCATTTTCATGCGGACTTTATTGCCGGGCATCTGGAGTTGCGGGACCGGTGCGGCGCGGATATCCGGCTGGGGGCGCGGGCGCAGGCCAGAATACAAGTTTGTGCCGATGAAGGACGGCGATGTGATGGAGTTTCCGGGGATGCGTCTGCAGATTCTGGAGACGCCGGGGCATACGATCGAGTCGATTTCGATTCTGGTGTTCGATCTTGCGAAGAGATGCTGAGAAGCCGTATGCGGTGCTGACCGGGGACACGCTGTTCATCGGAGACGTGGGGCGGCCGGACCTGCGCGCGTCGCTGGGCTGGACGGCTGAGGAGTTGAGCGGCCATCTTTACGATTCGCTGCATGACAAGCTGCTGCCGCTTCCGGATGAGACGCTGGTTTATCCGGCGCACGGGGCGGGGTCGCTGTGCGGGAAGCATCTTTCTTCGGACACGGTGTCGACTCTGGGAGAGCAGCGGCGGTTCAACTATGCGCTGCAGCCGATGACGAAGGAGGAATTCACGCGGCTGGTGACGGCGGACCAGCCGGAGGCTCCGGCGTACTTTACTTACGACGCGATTTTGAATACGCGGGAGCGGGCGACGCTGGATAAGACGCTGGAGCAGGTGCTGCGTCCGGTGGAGCTGGAAGAAGTGTTGGCGATGGGCGATGCGGGCGCGCAGGTACTGGATGTGCGCGATGCGGCGGAGTATGCGAAGGGGCATCTGGCGGGAAGCATCAATATCGGGCTGGGCGGCCAGTATGCGACGTGGGCGGGCACGGTTCTGGATCCGGCGCGGCCGATTGTGATTATTGCCGAGCCGGGACGCGCGCAGGAGGCGGCTCTGCGGCTGGGACGGATTGGCTTTGATGGCGTAAGGGGATATTTGAAGGATGGGATGGAAGCGCTGGCGGAGCGGCAGGATCTGGTGTGGGCCACGGAGCGGGTGAGCGCGCTGATGCTGGCGGAGGAATTGGCGTCGGTAGATCCGCCGCTGGTGATTGATATTCGCGGGGCGGGGGAGTGGAGTGCGAAGCACATTAGCGAGCAGCGTTAATCTGCCGCTGGGTCAACTGCAGAAACGTATTGGGGAGGTTCCGCGGGACCGCAGGATCGCGGTTCACTGTGCGGGCGGGTACCGGTCTTCGATCGCGGTGAGCATTCTTGGCCAGCATGGCATCACGAATGTGATTGAGCTGGCGGGAGGCATCGCGGCGTGGGAGGCGGCGAAGTTTCCGGTGGTTGCGGGCCAGGTTTAGAGCCTTTCGGAGCTTCGGGAAGATCGCTCAGGGGCTAAAGCCCCGTCCTGTATCGGTGGCTTATGGCATGACTGAAGTCATGCCCTGATACAAAACCGCCTTTTCTGCAGTCAGGATGACAACGCCAGTGTTTTGTGGCGGCCCACCCTTGACGCATGGTGCGCGTCAAGGATGGGGCACCCATATTTGTGGCTTGGATAGAAACTGCAGGTTCGTCGGTCAGGGTTCTTAGACAGTCAACTCGGTGCCCCGGGATTCTTTTCCGAAGGCGACTACTACGGCGAGGAAGCAGGCTACGAGCAGGACGGTGACGGCGAGGACGGGTCCGAAGCCTCCGAAGCGTTCGGCGGCTTTGGCCTGGATGACGGAGTTGCCGGAAGTGATGAGGTTTCCCAGCTGGTAGGCGAGTCCGGGGAAGGTGGCCCGCACGGGGCCGGGAGACAGCTCGGTGAGCCAGGCGGGAATGACTCCCCATGCTCCCTGCACCATGAACTGCATGAGGAAGGCTCCGATGGCGAGGGGAATGAGGGAGGGGGAGAGCGCGTACAGAGGAATGATGGGCAGGGTGAGGAGCGTGGCGACGAGGATGGCTCGCTTGCGCCCGATGCGCTCGGAGAGGGTTCCGAAGAAGATTCCGCCGAACAGTGCGCCGAGGGTATAGATGATGGCTACGGAGCCGGTGAGCTGCACGGAGAAGTGATGGCCGTGCTGGAGGAAGGTTGGGTAGACGTCCTGAGTTCCGTGGGAGAAGGCGTTGAAGCCAGTCATAAGCAGGATGAGGTAGAGAAAGCGGAGCGCATACTTTCGGATTCCGGCGGCGAGGGCGGTTTTTTTCTCAGTCTGGGTGGAGGGCGCGGCGGTTCGCTTTGTATCCTGCGCGGTTTTCCAGACGGGGGATTCTTCGACTTTCAATCCTATATAGACGACGAGCAGGGCGGGGACGGACCCAACGGCGAACATGCCGCGCCAGCCGATGGTGTGTCCCAGCCAGTGCATGTGCTGGAAGTGCGGAAAGAGCAGGGCGTAAATCGCTGCGGCGGCGAGATAGCCTACGGCGTAGCCCTCCTGCAATACGCCTGAGAAAAAGCCGCGGCCTTCGGTGGGCAGGGTTTCAAAGGCGAGGGCCGCGCCTACTCCCCACTCGCCGCCCATGGCTATTCCGAACAAGGCGCGGAGCCAGAGCAGTGTGTGGAGTGAGCCGGCGAAGGCGCAGGACAGTTCAAGAACCGAATAGCAGGCGATGTTGAGCATGAGCGCGGGCCGGCGGCCATAGCGGTCGGCGAGCGCTCCGAAGAGAAATGCGCCTACGGGACGGAAAGCGAGAGTGAGGAAGAGAGCTTCAAAGACGGCCGCGGTTCTGACGTGGAAATCGGCGGCGATGGCCGAGACGCAGAAGACGAGGATGAAGAAGTCGAAGGAGTCGAGGGACCAGCCGAGGAAGGCGGCGGCAAAGGCGTGACGCTGACGCGGGGTGAGGCCGCGGAGCTGACGGATCATAGCAGCCTCTAGACTTCGGGAGGTTTAATGATTTCTTTGGCCTTCTTGTCGAGCTGGTGATGCAGGCAGTAGAGCGCGAGTTCGAGACGGTCTGAGACGCCGAGCTTTTCGTAGATCTTGCGCAGGTAATTCTTGATGACCTGCTCGGTGGTTCCGACCTGGTAGGCGATCTCCTTATTGCGCTTGCCCTGGGTGATGTAGGCAATGATGGCCAGCTCCTTGGGCGAGAGGCGAGGCTGCAATTTGGGATCGGTGAGGGCGACGGCCTGGGCGCGATAAGCCTCGATGACCCAGCTGACGGACTGGTTGTCGATCCAGGTTTCGCCGGCGGCGATTTTGCGGACGCATCTGAGGAGCAGATCGGGCGCGATGGAACGGGGAATAATGCCGCGCACGCCTTTGCGGTAGAGCTCGACGGTATGAGCCTCGTCGGTGTTGGCGGTCTGCACGATTACCTTGATGTGCGGCATGAGGCTGAGGAGATCGGGAATGGCGTCGGTGGTTCCGGAGAGGAGATTGCCTTCGAGGACGAGGACTTCGGCGGGAACGTTTTGGACGGTGCTGACTAAATCGCTGATCTTTTCGATCTGGGCCACGATGTGGAGATCGGGTTCGGAGGAGAAGATCTTGGCCATGCCGACGCGGTAGATGGCCTGCGAATCGGCGATGATGACACGAATGGGTTCACCGCCGGGCGCGCGACCATTGCGGCTTGCGTCAGGAGCTGGTTGTTCGGCGGCCAACGGCCCTTTGGTTTCAGACTCGCTCATTCCTCTTTTGCGCTGTCTCCGTCTGTCTGGAAGCGATATTCTTCGATGATGGCTGCGGCGTGAGCCGTGGTTCCATCCTTATAGGCGCGCACGACGCGGCCTTTGCAGTGAATTGCCGCGGTTTCGGCCGGACCGATCATTCCTTCGGCGATCTCGATCAGGAAATCCACTTCGGTGCCGGGCGCGATGAAGTCATTCAACCGGAAGATGACGCCGTTTGCGGAAATGTTTTCGGTCATCGCTTCGTAAAGCCTGTCGGAGGCCATCAGATGGACGGGCAGCGACAGCGGGAAGCGGACAGCGGAGCGTTCTTCGAGGTTGCCGGGTTCAAGCCGGGGCTCGTGAGAGTTTTCGTCCATGTTGTTGGGGTTCCTCAACGATAGAAACATTGTACGAATAGACCCGGAAAAACGTACATCAAGTGTGACACCGCCAAATTACCAAAGTCTACATTGCTGGTTCAATGGAGGCCCGAAAATGAGTGCGGAAGTTCGAACCAGTGTAGCAGGAGTTCCGCGGTGCTTTTCCGGCTGTGAGCGGAAATCTGCGATTGGGGACTCAGGGCTTGCGAAAAGAGCAATTTGCGGGTTTCCGGGATTATCTGGTTCGCGGCTTGCGCGCAATGCTACAGTACAGCGCATGAGCGAGAGCCAGCGGGACGCCGGACTGGTGCGCGCAATCGGGCCGTGGGGTCTGGCAGCGAATATCGTGAACGTGATCATCGGCGCGGGGATTTTCGCCGTGCCGGGGGCGCTGGCTGCGTGCATCGGCCCCTATGCTCCGCTGGCGTTTGTGGTCTGCGCGGTCGCGGTTGGGTCGGTCGCGGTTTGTTTCGCCGAAGGCGGGAGCCGAATTCCGACCAGCGGCGGGGCTTACGGCTATGTCGAAGCTGCATTTGGTCCGCTCACCGGTTACGTTGCCGGAACGCTGCTGTGGCTGGGTGATGTGCTGGCTTGCGGCGGTGTCGCGGCGGCCCTGGCCGATGCAGCCGTGAGTCTTTTACCGCCGCAGTTCAAGGCGCCAACCCATGCGGCGGTCATTGTCGGCGTTATCGGGGGCATCGCGCTGGTCAACGTGGGTGGGGTCACTCGCGGCACGCGGCTGGTGAATCTGGCAACGATCGTGAAACTGGTTCCGCTGGTGATTTTCGTCGCCGCGGGCGCGTGGGCGATTCATGGGGCAAATTTTGTGCAGACGGTGGCTCCGACGACACGGGGCCTGGGTCGAGCGATGCTGCTTGCCATGTTCGTGGTTACGGGGATGGAGTCTTCGCTGTCGGTGAGCGGCGAAGTGGCGCAGCCGTCGCGCACCATTCCGCGCGCGCTGGCGATGGCAATCGGTTCGGTGGTGGTGTTGTACGTCGCGATTCAGATTACAGCGCAGGGGATATTGGGCGCTTCGCTGGCGCAGTCCACGGTTCCGCTGGCGGATGCGATGGCGCGGATAAGTCCGACGCTGCGTGTGCTGATGCTGGCCGCCGCCGCGGTGTCGATGCTGGGATGGATCTCGAGCGATGTTCTGGCCAGCCCGCGAATTCTCTTCGCTTTCGCGCGCGACGGGATGCTTCCGCGGGTGCTGGGACGCGTGCATGCGCGCAGCCATGCGCCCCATGTTGCGATTCTGTGTTACGCGGCGCTGGCCATGGTTTTGGCATTGACTGGGACTTTCGCGGAACTTGCTGTGCTTGCAACACTGGCTACCGCGGTGCTGTATATGGCGGGCAGCGCCGCGGCGTGGCGGCTTGCGCGCAAAGGCGTGGCCGAGGCGGGCGCGCCGCTGAACTTCCGGTGGCTGGGGACGGCGATGGTGGTGGGCATCGCAAGCATGCTGGCGATGATTGCTCTTGCATCCCGCGCGGAAATTGCGGGCTTGATCGTGGTTGTGAGCGCGAGCGTGATCGTTTATCTAGCGCAGGCGCGCTACCGGGCAGGGAAGAATGCGGTTGAAACTCCTACCCACTCCTGATTGCGGTTGCGATTCGCACTTGCGGGGCGCGGGACAGGGAGGGAAAAAGGACAGGCCGCCCCTTCCAAATGGGGCAATGCGGGGAGGATAATAAGAACGCTTTCTACCGCGGCACGCGAAACCGCGCTTGCCAGGGACCCCGGAGTTCTATGAGGAGAGAGATGCAAACCAATCTGTTGATGGTTGTTGGATTGTCGATGGGAGTAGCGATGTGTGCGGTCACGCACGGGCAGGCGGCGGCGAACGTAGATGCTGCCAAGGCGGCCGGTCCTTCGGCCATGAGCGGAATGGGGAATCAGGCGAACTTCGACCAGTTGCAGGAACACCAGCGCGGCGGCATGTCCTTTATGGGGAAAGTCGCAATGCAGGACGCGATGTTTCCATGGGATCCGATTCCGGTGATCGTGACCTGCAACGGAGTGGTGCGCTACCGGACAGAGGCGGACGCGAAGGGCGGATTCGCGATTCAGGGTGATGCCTCGCCATCGGAACTAACGCCGGTCAAGAACAATCCGCACCAGGTGGCGGCCTCGCAGCTAGTGGGTTGCGATGTGCAAGCGTCGGTTCCGGGGTTCAAGTCGAGCGTGGTCCGGATTATCAACGGGAACATCATGGATAACCCAGATGTCGGCACGATTACGCTGCGCCCGGACGGCGATGCGACGGGATCGGCGGCGAGCGCAACGACCACTACGGCTTCTCCCGAAGCGATGAAAAGGTTCAATAAGGCCCGGGCGGAGTGGCTGGACAAGAACATTGACGGCGCGGAACGCGATCTGCAAAAGGCAGTGCAGATCGATCCTAAATTTGCCGATGCGTGGTATCAGCTTGGCAAGCTGCAGCAGATAAAGAACAGTCAGGACGCGCTGAACTCCTACGAGAAGGCGGTTGCGGCCGATCCGAAGTTTGTTTCTCCTTATCAGCGCATCGCGGAGCAGGCCGCACTGCAGAAGAAATGGCAGGATGTGGCCAACGCAACGGCGCAGGCTCTGAAGCTGGACCCCACGGGCACGCCGCAGATCTGGTATTTCGACGCGGTGGGGAATTACAACCTGGGCAAAACGGATGAGGCGGAGGCGAGCGCGCGGAAGTCGCTGGCGATGGATCCGCAACATCTGGCGCCGAATACGGAGCAGCTGCTGGCGGTTATTCTGGCGGGCAAAGGAGAATACGCCGAGGCGCTGAAGCACCTGCAGAACAGCCTGACGTATGTGAAACCGGGACCGAATGCGGACCTGATCAAGCAGCAGATTGCGCAGCTCGAAAAGGCCTTGCCTGCGGGCAGCTCGAATTAAATTCAAGCCGATTTCGCGTCATTATGCGTAGCTGAACGCGGTTGCGCCGGGCCTGATGGAGGGCTGCATGAAACCCCTTCTATCGTTCCTTGCCGCTTGCCTGGTTTTGCCGGTCTCGGGTTGGGCGGCGGGTACGTCTCCAGCGACTGCGGCGGACCGAGCGGCGGCGGTCGAGGGCAACAATGCCTTCGCGGTCGCGCTTTACGGTGACTTGCGGAACCAGCCAGGCAATCTCTTCTTTTCACCCGAGAGTATTTCGACTGCTCTGGCCATGGCCTATGCGGGGGCGCGTGGCGACACCGCTGCGGAGATGGCGAAGACGCTCCATTTCACGCTGCCTCCGGAGCGGCTGCATTCGGCGATGGGTGGGCTGCTGAACGATCTCAACGCGGCGCACGAGGGATACCAGCTTCGGGTAGCCAATGCTCTGTGGGCGCAGCAGGGCGACAAGTTCCGCGATGATTTCCTGCTGCTCATCAAGGACGATTACGGCGCGGGGTTCCAGGAAGTGGATTTCAAGGACGCGAGTGCGGCGGCGCGGCTGACGATCAACAAGTGGGTGGAGCAGAAGACCGACGACAAGATCAAAGACCTGATCAAGCCGGGTGCGCTCGATTCGAGGACGAGGCTGGTGCTGACGAACGCTATTTATTTCAAGGGCGACTGGGAGACGCAATTCGACAAGGCGCAGACTAAGGTTGAGGATTTTCATTTGTCTCCGGGGCAGACGATTCAGGCGCCGTTGATGCATCGCGAGGGGCACTTCAATTATTTCAACGGCGGAACGTTCCAGGCGTTGGAGATTCCTTACAAGAGCGGGGAATTGTCGATGATAATTTTCCTGCCGAACGAGGTAGGCGGGCTGTCTGCGTTAGAACAATCGCTCACTGCGTCGAACGTGCAGCAATGGCTTCGCGAATTAGCTTCGGTTCCCAAAGTTATTGTGGCGATGCCCAAATTCACGATGACGCAGGAATTTGCTTTGGACGGCGCGCTGTCTGCGATGGGGATGGCGCAGGCATTTGCCGGGAGCGCCGCGGATTTTTCCGGGATGACGGGCAATCGCGACTTCTTTATTTCGGCGGTGATTCATAAGGCTTATATCGATGTGAATGAGGAAGGCACGGAGGCAGCGGCGGCGACGGGGGTGACCTTCAGGGCTACGGCTATGCGCGTGCCGGAGCAGTCGCCTGTGTTCCGCGCGGACCATCCGTTTGTGTTTTTGATTCGCGACACTCGCTCCGGCGGCATTTTGTTTTTGGGGCGCGTGGTTGATCCTGTGAAGTAAGCGGGTTCGAAATCGATTTGCCCGCGCAGGTGTGTTTGAAATTGCAGTTGCCAAGCGTGGTTTTGCGAACTAGTCTGCCTTGAGTGCGGAGGACCGCCGATGCGTGGGACGAGGTTATTTGTTTTGTCGCGGTTGTTTGCCGTTTGCTGCTGCGCGGCTTTAGCCGCCGGTCGGGCGCAGCAAAACCAGGTGCAGCAAAATGCCGCGCAGCAGCGCGTATCCCATGTGGCGGATGGCGGGACGAGCGAGGTGCTGGAGAGCATTGAGATCCCGTCGATTGCGCACGCGCCCTTTTATGCCACGCTCGATACGGAATGGGAGCGGCCGCTGGCGGGCGGAGGCTCATACACGTTCCAGAATGAGCGGCACATCGCGCGGGACAACGCCGGACGGGTGTATGAGGAGCGATGGTACCTGGTTCCCAAGAACGGAAAAATTCAGACGAAGATGTACTACACACAAATTTTCGATTCAGTCGCGCACGATGCTTATTCGTGCGGTGTTGTTGAGAAGGTTTGCACCTTGAGAGCGTACGGTGCGCCGGCAAATGTTGATTTTGCTGCCGATACCAATGGGAGCGGAGTGTTGCCGGATGGATGGGGATTTGTAACGCATGAAGACCTAGGGAAGCAGACGGTGGCGGGCGTGGAGACGACGGGAGTGCGTGAGACGGACACCATCAACCCCTGGATGGCGGGGAACGACCGGCCGATGAGCATTGTGCGCGAGTACTGGCACTCGGCGGCGTTGAACATGAATCTGCTGTCGACGCTGACCGATCCGCGAATCGGCACGCAGAGATTCACGATCACGGAGATAAGCACGTCGGAGCCGGATGCGAAGCTGTTTCTGCCTCCTGCGGGATACAAGGTTGTGGATCAGCGGAGTTATGCGCCGCTGGCGCAGTAGATGCGAGCAGTTTCCGAGACGAGGCACGCCGGGGACGTCAGGGAAGCTCTGACTTCAGATTGAGATTCCGCACCAGCCGGTGAAGATATTTTGGATGAATGCCGAGCAGTCGCGCTGCCTCGGGGAAACTTCCTTTTGCTTCTCGCAGCGAACTGACGACCATTTCTTTCTTTGTTTCGTTGAGGACATCGTGGTATCGCGCGCCAGGAAGTTCGGCGGACTGCTCCTCCAGTATGCTATTGGGCAGGTCTTCAGGCAGAAGTTCCTCGGTGAGTCCCAGCACGATGGCGTGCTCGATTGCGTTCTCTAGCTCGCGGACATTGCCCGGCCAGCTATAACCCGTCAGCAACGCGCGCGCCTCACGAGAAATGCCCTTGAACGGCCGCTTGCTCTTTTCTGCGTACTTCGCCGCGAAATATAAGGCGAGCAGAGGAATGTCGTCGCGGTGCTCGCGCAGAGGCGGCATCATGGTCGAGACCACGTTGAGCCGGTAATACAAGTCCTGACGAAAGTCGCCGGATTTGATGGCCTGTTCAAGATTCTTGTTGGTGGCCGCAAGCACGCGGGCCTTGAATGGGATGGGGCGAGTTCCACCCACTCGCTCGAACTCCTTTTGCTGCAGCACTCGCAACAGCTTGGCCTGCATGGGCGGCGGCAGCTCGCCAATTTCATCGAGAAACAGGGTTCCGTCGTCGACCGTCTCCAGCTTTCCTTTCTTCATGCCGGCGGCGCCGGTAAACGCGCCTTTCTCGTATCCGAATAGTTCGCTTTCGAACAACGTTTCCGGAATTGCGGCGCAGTTGATTGCGACGAAGGGGCGATCAAGCCGTGCACCGTGCTGATGGATGGCCCGGGCAACAACTTCTTTACCGGTGCCGCTCTCTCCACGAATGAGCACGGTGGATTCGCTTTGCGCGACTCGCGAAATGAATTCCTCGACCTGCCGGATCTGTCGGCTTTCACCAACGAGTTTGCCGGATGGATTGAGTTCCCGCTTCAATTGCAGGTTTTCTGAGCGCAGCGCGTCGAGGGCGAGTATGTTTTCCAGAGTGACCGCTGCGATGCGCGAGACCGAGTCGAGGAAGTGAATGTGATCTTCGCGAAAGGGCGGAGCAGGCGGAAGAGAGGTAAGGTAGATGACGCCGATTGTCCTTTCAACGGCGACGAGCGGGACGCAAAGTACGTTCGGCGTTTCGCTCGAGCCTGAGGCTGCGCTTGCGAGAACGGCCGAACGCTCCCAGACGGCGCGATGAACGAGCTCACGCTGGATCTCGATCTGAGGCTCAACATTGGGATTGCGGTGCCAGGTGGAGATGGAGTGCGGCTCCTCGTCACGATCGGTGAGCAGAACGACGGCTCCTTGTTCGGCGGGCACGACTTCGAAGATGAGGCGCAGGAGTTCGCGTTGCAGGACCACAGTGTCGCGGATGGAATTGATGACGTTGCTGATTCTGAACAGAGCGGCGAGGTCGCGCGCCATGCGTCCGACCTCAGCGCCAAGCACGACCGGGTGTTCCACCCCAACTGTCTGGAGTGTGGAAACGGAAGTCCCATCAATCATGCGTATTCCGGAATGATCCGCTGTTTCGCCTTCGTGAATCAGAAATACGAGTTCGGATGCTCCGACGCGAATAGTATCTCCGTGCGCGACCGCTTTGCGTCTCACCGGAATTCCATTTAGAAAGGTGCCGTTGTGGCTGTCGAGATCGACGACCTCGTAGTGCTCGCCTACCTGCTCGATGGCGCAATGTCTTCGCGAGACACTGGTGTCGGCGAGGCAGAGCTGGTTCGAATTGTCGCGACCGATCGCCAGACGGTCATCGACCAGCTGTCGCACAGTCCCTGTCAGGGAACCCGAGATTGCCAGGAGACGCGGCTGCATCTGAGCCTCCGGTGCGTCAAAGTGTAACTGAGTCGAATAAGAATCGCAGCTAAATTGGAATATCGGTTCGCTGGGGAACCGAACGGATACCCACGGGTAGCGGATCGGATACTGATCAGCCGGGTGCTACGGGCACCTGTAGCGTGGCAATTGTGTGCAGCTGCTGTATCTCATTACAAATATTGAAGAGCGCCGAGGGAACCCAATCCCAATGACGCGCAGCGCACTTTGGCGAATCGCTTGCAATATCTCCGGGTGTAAGAACAAGCCTCCGAAGAAAAAATACCCCGGAGCCGAATGAGGGACCTGAAGAACGGACCTCGAAAAGGAGTTCGTCATGAAACGCATAGCCGCAATCGCTCTTTTCGTCGCCGCCATCCTCATCGGTGCCGGCAGTGCATCGGCGCAAGAAGATCACGTAGCCAATGCGACCATTCCGTTCAATTTCTCAGTCAGCAAAAGCGTGCTGCCTGCCGGAAATTACACGATTGGTTTAGACAGCACAATGCCTAACGTGCTTATCATCAATGACTGGGAGAAGGGTGTCCACGCACTGGCCATGGGCGTAGCAGATCCAAATGAAGCGGGAAGCGCCGCCAAGCTGGTATTCCACAAGTATGGCGACCGGTACTTCCTGAGCGACATCCTCTATTCAGATTCATCGAGCATGGTTCACTTCCCCACCACGAATGCGGAGAAGAGAGTCAGGGCGCAATCCGAGGAGGCAGGACTTCGCGTCAATAACAACGTTACGCTCGCGCTCAAGTAGTCATGCAGCACTTGACGTGAATCGACCCGGGGACAATCGTCTCCGGGTCTTTTCTGTCCAGAGAAATATCCGATTCCGGCGAGCTATTCCGAACGCAGTGCTTCCACCGCGTTCACGCGCGCCGCGCGCGCTGCGGGCACAGCCGACGCGATCACCGCCGCAGCCAGAATGATGAAGCCCGACACGATAAAAGACAGCAGTCCAGGCAGATGCACATCCGCCACGTACCTGCCGATGCCGCGCGCGAAGACAATACCGAAGAGCGCGCCAGCGATGACGCCGATGCCGGCAATGGTGAGGCCCTGCATGAGCACGTCGGTCATAATGTCCTTCGGCTGCGCGCCGAGTGCCATGCGAATGCCGAACTCGCGCGTGCGCCCGCTTACCGAAAACGCAAGCACACCGGCGACACCGACGACGGAGATCAGCAGCGCCACGGCGGCGAATCCACCGAACACGACCGTGTTCAACTTATCCGGCGTGAGCACCTCGGCACGAATGTCCTTGAGCGTGCTGGCATGCTCCACCGGCTGCTCGGCTGAAATGTCGTGGATGGTACGCGTGATGGCCGGAGTCAGCGCGTACGGATCCTGCTCCGTGCGTACGAAGAGGCGACCCTCCCATCCTTCCTGATCGGTCGGCTGATACACGGTCATGGCCGGCGACGGGATGATGTTTTCGTCATCGAGATCGGGCACAACGCCGACGATGCGCCGCGGCTCGGTGGCGATGCCGATGAACTTCATTACTGGATCCGTCCACCGCAGATCGCGGTTCAGCGGATTCTCCCCGGGAAACAGTGTCTGCGCCAGGCTCTGGCTTATGATCACCACGCGTTCGGAGCCGTTCTTATCGGTATCCCTGAAATCGCGGCCATCCAGAATCGGCAGGCCCAGTGTTTCAAAATAGCCGGGCGACACCGAGCGGAACTTTGCGCGCCAGTCGTCAATCCCGTTCTTGCGCGCGGCTCCCTGCGCGGCAAAGGTGAAGCTGATATCGAGCCCCTGGTTGTCGCGCCATGGAACGCTGAATCCTGTCGATACGCGGGCCACTCCGGGCAGTGCGCTTACCCGGCGCTGCACGTCGTGGTAAAAGTCCTGGACCTGCTCCGGTGTTCGCCCATACGACATTACCGGTAAATTCACGGCCAGAACGCGCGCGGTGTCGAACGGTGGACTGTGTCTCTTCGAGCGTATACAGCGTTCGCATGAGTACGGCCGCTCCGGTCAGCAACAGGAACGAGGCGGTGATTTGCATGACTGCGAAAATGCGCAGCCGCCGGTTGCTGCCTCCGGTGACCCGCGCTCCGCCACTCGTGAGCCCCGGGCCCAGCGGCGTGTTCCCGGAGGGCAGCCGCGGAATCAGCGCTAGGAACACCGCTGCGGTCAACGCCAGCGCAATGCCAAACCACACCAGGCTGAAGTCGAGTTTCAGCCCGTCGGCACGCACCGAGAACCGCGCTGCGTATCGCCCCAGGATTGCGACCATGGGCCACGCGAGCATCAGCGCGGCCAGTACCCCGCTTCCGCACAGGACCAGACTTTCCGCCAGCAGCGAACGCCGCAGCGCCACTGTGCCGGCTCCCAGCGCCGAGCGCACGGCCATCTCCGATTCGCGGCGAACCGTTCGCGCGAGCACCAGATTGGCTACATTTGAGCATGCGATCACAAACAGCAGCCCCGAGGCCGCAAACAGCACCCACAGAACTGTATTAGCGCGCGAATTGATCTGGTCGTGCATGCGCGTCACGTTAATTTCGAAGTGGTCCGCGGGCTTGTAAACCTCGGGATGGGCGGCCATGATTGCCGCGTACCGGGCGCGCAGCTCCGATCGCGCGGACTCGAGAGTCGCTCCCGGTGCAAGCCGCGCGAAAACCTCAGTCATGCGGTGCTCACGGCCGGTCACCATGGTGGCCGACAGATGGTGCGGGCTGGTCACCACGTTGGCGATAATCTCGGTTGCCACGGGATATGGCACCGATGGTTCGAGAACTCCCACGATCGTTGCCATACGCGCGCCGCTGTAGCTTTCCAGGCGCACAGTCTTTCCAATCACGCTGGGGTCCGAGTTAAGCGACCCGGTCCAGAATCGATAGGTCAGCACGATCGCGCCCGCCGCATTAGGCCCATCGTCAGACGGCGTCAGCAGGCGCCCAAGCACCGGGCGGAGACCCATCACCTCGAAGTAATTGCCGTCCACCACCCCGGCGGGAATCTCGCGCGGCGTGCCGAGCCCCACGATCGTGAAATCGATTTCCGAAAAGGTTCCCAGCTCCGTGATCGTCTTCAACCCCTTGCCCAGGTCATCTATCTCAGGAATTGAGAAGGTCGCGTTTTCGTTGCCGATCCCCGGAGCGCTCTGTCGCAAGTAGAGCAGGCGGTCTTCGTCCCGGTTCACGAGCGGACGCAGCAGCACGGCGCGCACCACGCTGAAGATGGCAGCGTTGGCGCCGATACCCAGAGCCAGCGTCAGAGCGACGGTGATCCACAGCGTACGAACGCGCCACAGCGATCGCACCGCGATCTTCAAATCACGAAGGAATGACATAGCGGACCTCCACCAGCTGCCCCGCAGTTTCTCCAGCCATCGTACCGCTGAATGGACATCCGCTCGGCCTGCATTTCCTGCGGATTTGTCCTGTTTTTCCGATCGCCGCGAGGGCGGGCTTGACAATATACGTTGATATCAACATAGTGGAACTGATGTCAAGGGCCTCGCCAGTTCCTTTTGAAACTACTTTGCGGGTTCGCGACTGCTGTCTCTGTCTTCATGTGCAGCGGGCGGCGCGGGCGCTGGCTCGCCGCTTCGACGAGGTGCTGCGCCCCATCGGGCTGACCAACGGCCAGTTTTCCCTCATGATGTCGCTCAATCGCCCCGAGCCACCGGGCATAGCCTCAGTCGCAGCTCTGCTCGCCATGGATCGCACTACCCTTACCGCCGCACTCAAACCGCTGGAGCGGCGCGGCCTGGTCACGGTGGACAAAAATCCTTCCGACCGACGTGGCCGGAGGCTGAGCCTGACCCCGGATGGCAAGACTCTGCTCGCTTCAGCGGTGCCGGTGTGGGAGCGCGCCCACCGCGATGTTGAAGCGCTGCTCACGGACGTCGATCCGGATCGCCTCCGGACCAGCCTGCGCGAACTGTCCTGATCGTTCCACGGGGCCTGGTGGTGAGAGCGGGATATGGGCGACGTTAACAAGATCGGAACAAGGATCGCGCATACGACCAGACCGCATTGTCGCTGCAAGTGTCTCGAAGACCTTGTTCGATATGCGGACTGTGCGTGAAGCCTCTGCGGCCTGCATGCTCCCTGAACAAATGCGGCTCAAGCAGCGCCGAGTTTATGCTATTCTCCACCCGTGCCAACCGCTACGCCGGTCCGCAATACGGAAACTCCCCGGCACGCCGCGATCGTCCGCGTGACGCACTGGATCACTGTCATCTGCTTCTTTGCCCTGCTCATCACGGGCGGTGAGATCGTGATCTCTCATCCGCGGTTCTATTGGGGTGAAACGGGCAATGTGACGACTCGTCCGCTGTTCACGATCCCGATCCCCTCATCGAGGGACACGGTTCCGACGGGCTACGGCTACGTGATGCCCGACCAGAATGGCTGGAGCAGGTATCTTCATTTTCAGGCCGCATGGGCGGTGGTGCTGACGGGCCTGGTCTATGCGATCTGGGGCATTTGGAAAGGTCACTTCTGGAAAAACCTGTTTCCAGAGCGGGGCGAAAGGACGTGGCGGGCGTACTGGCGTGAAGTCGCGAAATATCTTCGCCGCGCGCCGCCGGGTGAGGCGGATACGCACTCCTATAATGTGCTGCAGCGGACCGCATATCTGACGGTGATCTTCGTCCTGTTTCCGCTGGTGATCTGGACTGGCCTCGCGATGTCTCCCTCGTTCACCTCCGCGTTTCCGTTGTCGGTTATTTTGCTGGGCGGCCGGCAGTCCGCGCGCACGCTTCATTTCTTTGTCTCCTGGTTTCTCGTGCTCTTTCTCGTTGTCCACGTTACGATGGTTGTGCTCGCGGGATTCAGGAGCCGAATGCGGGCTATGATTACCGGCCGTGCCGCCGTACCAGAGGAGCGCACATGAGCCACATCTCACGCCGCAAGCTCATCACCACCGGCGTTGCCGCAACGGCGGGCGCGGCGGGTCTGGCCGTGGCCGCCCGCATGGCAGAGCGGTATGGACTGATCCCGCCCGACCACTGCGGAATCTACGGCGCCGGCGAAACGCTGACCTACGCCGCACAACGGCTTCTGACGAGGCACTCGATGGCGCGGGAGTTTCCGCGTAGCATGATTTCAAAGACGCCATTCGCCAACGAAACCTCGCCTCCCAGCGATGATTTCAAGCGGCATCAGGCCACCGGGTTCGCGGACTGGAGGCTTACGGTTGACGGAATGGTCGCCGGGCCCGCAGCGCTTTCGCTGTCGGACATCAGGAGTCTTCCCGTCCGCAGCCAAATCACGGAGGTGGCGTGCGAGGAGGGCTGGTCCTATGTTGCGGAGTGGATTGGAACGCCGCTGAGTGAGGTTCTGAACGTCGTCGGGGTCCTTCCGCAGACGCGCTATATCGTGTACCGCTCCATCCAACACGACTGGTGGGAAAGCATCGATATGGCCGATGCTCTCCATCCCCAGACTTTCCTGACCACTGGGATGAATGACGGCGATCTTCCGGTGTCGTTCGGCGGCCCGCTCCGCTTGCGCGTGCCTCGCCAGCTTGGCTATAAGAGCGTGAAGTACGTTACCCGTCTGACGGCGACTGACTCAATGAAGGGCTTCGGCAAGGGGCTGGGTTCTGCGTCGCCGGAAGCTGGTTATGCGTGGTACGCGGGCATCTGAGGCGTCCTCTTTTTTATGTCGCTCCCAACCATGGACGCACCCTGAAGGTTTGCCGCGAACATCCTGGCGGGAGCGCGATGCTGTAGAAGTTGCAAGTATGCGAAGGCGCGGGCTGGACGGCCCGATTTCGCAGAATCCCTTGCGAGACCAGGTTTTTGTCAGGCAGTTTTGGAGTAGAATTCCGCTCTTTGAAGGATTTCTCCATGTTCGCTATTTCTGCCGTAGATGCTGTTTCTCCCGCCATTCAACGAACCAGAACATTCCTCTTCCGGCCGTTCCAGTTGGGTACCTATCTGAAGCTGTGCCTGGTTGCGGTCATTACGGAGGGCTTCGGTGGGAATTTCCATTTCTCGGGCTCCGGCGATCACTCGTCGCACTACCCATCCCACGTCCATTCGCCGATCGTACTCACGACCGGATTGATCACGGCGCTGGTGGCGACTTTGGTGGTCTTGATCGTGCTGAGCTGCGTTCTGTATTACCTGATCACGCGGCTGCGGTTTGCGTACTTTCATTGCCTGATTCACAACACAAAGGAGATTCGGCCGGGCTGGCACTTCTATCGTGCACAGGCGACGCGCTTCTTCTGGCTGAACCTAGTGGTGGGATTCTGCTTTCTGCTGCTGGTGGCACTGATTGCGCTGCCGTTCGTGGGAGGTTTTTGGAGGCTGTTTCGGCACATGCCAGCGGGCCGCCATCCCGATGTTGGATCGATTTTGTCTCTCGTCCTGCCGCTGATTCCAATCATTCTTCTGCTGGTAGTTGCCGCGATTGCAGCCGACCTGATTCTTCGCGATTTGATGCTGCCGCACTTCGCGCTGGAGAATGCGACGGCTGGCGAGGCCTGGAACGCGGTGTGGACGCGCATCAAGGCTGAAACAGGTTCATTCTTCGTTTACGCTGTGCTGCGGGTGGTTCTGCCGATCGTGGGGCTGATGGCGCTCTTCGTCGTACTGATCCTTCCGGCAATCCTGTTTATT
Source organism: uncultured Acidobacteriaceae bacterium (assembly GCA_963783805.1). Taxonomy (GTDB): domain Bacteria; phylum Acidobacteriota; class Terriglobia; order Terriglobales; family Acidobacteriaceae; genus Silvibacterium. The sequence continues at coordinate 24,726 of CAWAPC010000006.1, forward strand.
GCAACTATGGCCGCAGTCGAGGTCGGGATCCATGTGGCCTTCTCACATGCAGCCGTGATCGGAATTTTTCTCGGGGTTCTGGTCGGCGTGGTTGCATTCTGTGTTGCGCTGTTGGTCGGAATCGGGTTCGGTGGGCCTCTGAGCACGGCGATACGGGAGTACGCGCTGCTGTTCTATGGCGGCCGCTATCAGCCGCTGGGCGACATACTCTGGCCGCCACCGAATGCCGGCCTGAACGCACCGGGAATTGCCTGAGGATTGTCGGCACTCATCGTGAACCAGCGTTTACCGCGATGTTTTATTTAGGCTCGGTAGGTGTCCACCCGGAAGTTTCGCAATCGGCACGCGAAGGTTCACGATCATGGAGATCAGCACGTCGGAACCGGATGCGCGGCTGTTTCTGCCTCCGGCGGGATGCAAGGTTGCGGACCGGTGGAGTTATGCGCCGCCTATGCAGTAGAAGTCGATATCTGAGCGCATCAGTGACCATCGCGAAAGAGAATATTCCAAACGCTGCTCTACTCTATGTCTTTTCAGTCCGCAGAGCCGGCAGGGTCGAGCGACCAATCATTTGACTGCGCGTCGTGGTGGGGGTAGGGTTCTTGTCCTAACCTGGCAGCGCTCCGTTCGCAGCTGCAATCTGGCTGCGCACGATCAATCTGATTTCTGGAGTGCTCCCATGCGAATTCTTTCGATCGTTCGGGACGCGTTGCGTCTCTCTACTCCAACCCAGTCCATCCTGACGAAGCTTCTTGTCGTTTGCATTCTTCTAGTCCTCTCACCGGGGTCAACACACGCGCAGCTTTCGCGGAGGTTTGCGCCTACAGTTCCAACCACCTATCCGACCGGTGGCGCAAATCCTGATGTGATAGCGCTGACGGATATGAACGGAGACGGACATCCCGACCTGGTGGTCGCTACTACTCATGGGTCCAGCATTACCATCTCTTACCTTCCCGGAAACGGGACAGGCACTTTTGGTGCACCGAAAACAGCGATTACCCTTCCGGCCACGGATACATATCCTGTTGCGACGGGAGACTTCAATCACGACGGACATCTCGATCTGGTGGTCATGACCAGCAGTAACCAGGTTGTGCTGCTGCTCGGCGACGGCTACGGTACGTTTCACGCTCAACCCGCGGTCAGCTGCCCCGGATGCAGCAGCTATCAGGTCGGCACCGGGGACTTTAACCGGGACGGGGAACTGGACCTCGTATTCTCCACGAGCAGCAATACGCTGGTTGTTCTACTTGGCATAGGAAATGGGAAGTTCAAAGCTCCGGTCGTGAGCCACGGCTTTACCGACGTAGAAGGAGGACTGGTAGTCGGCGACTTCAATCGCGATGGGCTTCTGGATGTTGTGACTTCTGACGGATACGGGGATTTCGAAACCGCTCTCGGGAATGGCAACGGCAGCTTCCATGTCGGGCCGTCATTCAGTGCTGGAATCGAAGAGAGTAGCGGGCTGAGAGCTGCCGATTTTCGCGAGGATGGGAAGCTGGACCTGGTATGGACAGACGTCCTCGAGTACGCCCTGGATGACGACCCCGATGGCCCCTCCGTCATGGTTGCGAGAGGGAACGGAAATGGAAGCTTTGAGGCAACGCCACCACAATTCTACTCGCCGGGGAGCTTCCCAGATCAGGCGCTGATAGGAGACTTCAACGGAGACGGCAGGCCCGACATTCTGGTCGTAAATGCCGTGAGCGTTTCTATCAGTGTTTTGCTTAGCAACAGCACGGGAGGTTTCGAGCCTCCTCTCAACTTCAGAACTCCTGCCGTGAACGCAGCGTTCGTGGGGGATGCAAATGGAGATGGGAAAAGCGATGTGGTTCTCTCTTTGAACGGCGGAGCAGGCGTTCTGCTCGCACAAAGCGGAGGTACTTTTCACGCCGCGCAATCACTTGAGATCTTCTCAGCTCCTGTGGCCGCGCCTTCAGCTCCCGTCGATGTGAATCACGACGGCATCCCGGATATCCTGATGCTCACGAACGAGGACTCTGATTATCGGGACGGAGATTTCTTTGAAGGGATTCTCCCTGTGCTTAGCAGCCATGGGGTGGCGCTAAGCACACTAGGTAGCTACGATTCCGCTGACTTCCAGAATGTCTACTCCATAGGAGCGGGGGACTTCAACCGCGACGCCAACGTGGATGCTGTCACCATCGGTAATTATGGCGGCCCGCCCAACATGATCAGTGTGGAGCTTAACAACGGAGAGGGAAGCTTTTTTCCTCCTAACGGTAACTACTCTTCCACGAACGCTTCCATTCTGGCTGTCGGCGACTTCAATCACGACGGCTATTCGGATCTAGCTCTTCTGGTGGGGAACACCGTGCAGATTGAACTTGGCAACGGCGGCGAGAGCTTCCATTCCCCGGTAAGCTACGCGGTGGGAAGCGATCCTGTAGCGATCGCCGTGCGGGACGTGAATGGTGACGGAAAGCTGGATCTGGTGGTTGTGAACAAGGGTAGCGGAACAGTGAGCGTGTTGCTCGGCAATGGCAATGGGACCTTTGCTGCGCAAAAAGTATTTCCGGTGGGCGAGAAGCCGGTTGCAGTTGCCTTCGCAGACTTCAATCGGGATGGAAAAGTCGACATGGCAGTGGCGGATGAGAATGAGGTAGCAGTTCTGCTGGGTGAGGGGAACGGAAGCTTTGGGGCCGCGAAGGATTATGCTGCGGCCACAGGTCTGCTTTCAATCGCTGCAGTCGATCTGCGTCAGAACGGGCTTACGGATGTCCTGGCGGGTGCGACCAACGGGAACCTGATTCTGTTGAGCGGGCTCGCAAATGGCACGTTCGCGCCGGCGCAGCAATACGCCGCAGGAGGAGCCTGGTTCATTGATGTGGCCGATTTCAACGGCGACGGTGCGCCGGACGTGGTGGTACCGGGCCCCCACTATAGCTATGCAGTCAGCGTACTTTACAACGAGGGAGGAACGCGAGTCACGCTCACAAGCAGTGCTACGACGATCGTTGTGGGAGAAAGCGTGAAACTCACCGCCAAGGTTGCGGCTACTGTCCAGGGCGCGGGGTCTCCGACCGGCACGGTCGAGTTTTACGACGGCTCAAAGGCTATCGGGATCGAAACCATAATCCAGGGAACGCGACACTCACAACCTCAAAACCTACCCAGGGGACGCATACCATCAAGGCCTTCTACTCTGGGAACACAATTTTCAATACCCGGGAGTTCCCAACCGTAACCATCACTGTGAAGCCGTAACGACGCTCTTGTTTCAAAATCGCTGGTGAAGAGCCTTTGTCGGCAACGCGTCGAATATCGAAAAATTCGACCTGCCGCGATTTGCTTCGGTTTCAAGTGTGTTACACGCTAGAAATCGACGTGCATGCGGAGGCCGGGGACCCATACCGGGCCTCGGTCGCGGTTGTAGCCGGGGTTGTCGATGTGGCTTAGCTGGATGGGAGCCGAAGAGGCCAGTGTGGATGTGCACGGTGTAGTAGCTCTCGACTATGTTTTCGCGGCCGTAGTTGAGGCGGCCGTCGCCGAGCAGGAAGCCTAAGCCTCCGTAGGCGAGATAGTTCTGGTGATCTTTTTTGATGGCGTTCGAGACGAAGGCTGCGCCGAATTTGTCGTTGGGCCGGTTCCACTGCGATCCGTTATAGTCGCCGCCGAAGAGGACGGTCTGATCGTCCTCGGTGTAGGCGAAGGATTCGTGCTGGCCCTCGTTCCATCCGAAGCGGGAGAAGACGCGCAGGCTGTTGGTGACGTCCTGCTCGTTGTTCCATCCGAAGCCGTATTTCACGGCGCCGAATTTTTCGGTGCTGGTGATTTCGGGCGTGGGGTCGGTGCCGTCGAGATAGAGGTTCACGGACTCGCGGTAGTCGCCCATGTGCGCGTGGTTGACGTAGCTGAGAATGCGGGTGACGCCCTGATGTCCAGGAATGAAGGAGTGGCGCAGCTCGAATTCCATATTCTGGCCGGAGGCGCGGCTGAAGGCCCAGTCGAGATCGATGCCGTTGGCGACGGTGGGCATGGCGAAGATGCCGTAGCGTGCGCTCCAGTCGCGGTCGTCGTACTCGATGATGCCGCCGACGGAGTAGCCGCGAGTGTCGGCGGCGTAGTCCCATGCTCCATTGTTGTCGATGGTCCAGTTGGTGAACTGGAGATGGCTGTCGCTGCCGACGGGGTTCACGTCGAAGACGTCGGGGAGGCTCATCTTTCCGGCGCGGAGCTCGAAGCGGCGGACGGGCACCTGCGTGGCGAGGCTGAGATAGGTGCGTTCGGACTCGGTCATCTCGTTGGTGAGGCCGATGGTCTGGTGGATTTCGGCCCGCGCGAGGTAGGGAACGGGGCTGAGAGTGGTGTTGCGTACGACGTCGAGGTTGGTGATTCCGGCCAGACCGAGGGCATCGCTAAGGCCACGTCCCCCGGCGGCTTCGATGTCGACAAGGAAATCGGTGTTGTAGCGCAGGTTGCGGTGCGGCTGGAAGCCGGTGTAGATGGTTCCGACCAGCGAGGCTTTGTATTCGCCCTGGCCCTGGAGGCTGTTGGTTCCCTCATAAGGTGAGTGGAAGTTGGGGTACGCCTGGGCGATGATGTTGGCCTGTCCGGCGATGTACCACCGCGTATTGTCGGGATGAGGGAAGACGCTTACATCGTTGGCGGGGTCCGGAGATTGGGCGGGCTGGGTATTTTGGCCCTGATCCGCTGTGTTTGCAGGGGCATGGATGAGGGCGAGAGTGAATTGTGGGGCGAATTCCGGAGGCGCCGAAGACTCGGGTAGCGCGGGACGCGACTGTGCGCCTGCGATGGCAGTGGCCAGCGTGAGCAACGAACAGGAAATGGCGGCGTGGCGCAGCACTTGCTCCTTTTTCTCTCCTTTGGATGGCGCTTTCGGTGACGAGGGCCTTGGGAGAATGATCACCGGTTCAGATTGCGGGCTCGTTACAATTCAGCTCTTGCTCTTTTGTACCATATCCCCCTACCATATACGAAAGGTGGAAGTATGACTCAGACGGCGAAAGAGAAACAGAAGCTGGTGGCGCGGATTCGCAGGATTCGCGGGCAGGTGGACGCGATCGAGCGGTCGCTCTCGACCACAGACGATTGCGCGGATGTGCTGATGCTGCTGGCGAATGTGCGCGGAGGCATAAACAGTTTGATGGGCGAGGTGCTGGAGGACCATATCCGGCACCATATGACGGGGTCGGAGAAAAGCGCTGTTCCGGTTACGGAGCTGGCGGAAGATTTGATTGATCTGGTGAGGGCGTATTTGAAATAGTGCTTGATTGCGCAGCCGAAGACCAAGCCGGCTCCGTAACACACTGCCGCTTATGCCTCGTGGCGGAGGGCGGTTACAGGGTCGAGATTGCCGGCCCGGCTCGCCGGCAGCCAGGCGGCGAGCAGCGCTACAGCAGCGAGCACTAACACGACCATCGCCAGGGAGAGGACATCGAAGGAAGCGTCGGCAAATGCCTGGAAGCGCGCGATGCGTTCCAGTGCCATGCTGCCGCCTAAGCCGATGGCGAGCCCGAGCGCCGCGAACTTTGCAACCATTAGGAAGACGAGCCTGAAGATGTCTCCGCGCTTTGCGCCTAATGCCATTCGCACGCCGATTTCGTGCACACGCTGGGTTACGTTGTAGGAGATGACGCTGTAGATTCCGATGGCGGCGAGGGCGAGACCCAGGAAGGCGAACCCGCTGAAGAACGTCATATTGAAGCGCGGCTGCTGAGTCTGTTCTCCCATGACTTCATCGAGCGTGACGGGATGCGCGAGCGCCGCATCCTTGTCGAGCTCGCGTGCTTTCAGCCGCACGCCGTTGAGAATGGCCAGTGGATCTCCGGCTGTGCGCACGGCGACTTGACGCTCAGGCGGAGCGATCAATGTATAGGGCAGATAGACGGCGGGAGACGTGCCCTCATTCAATCCCTGGTTTTTTGTGTCGCCGATGATGCCGGTGATGGTCACGGCGGAGTCGATTCCGGAAGGCTCAAGCACGTTGGGATGATCGGGTACCTCGGCTAGAGCATCGATCCGCATGTGCCTGCCGATGGGGTCTTGGCCCGTGGGCCAAAGCCTGGCGGCGCTCTCGTTGATGAGCGCCACGTGCGTCCCATTGTCCATTTCGGCGGGCGTAAATTCACGTCCGCGTATCAAGGGAATGCCGAGCGTCTGCGGATACTTGCTGCTGATGAGGGAGACGGTTATCTTCTGGCCCTCCGCGGGCAGGATGCCTTCGAGCGAATACGCCGACTGCCATTCGCTGTAGGGCATTCCTCCATTGCCGAGCGCCGCGGCGCGGACGCCGGGCAGGTTCATGATGCTTTCCAACAGAGTGCGGTCGAAAATGTTGCGCTGCGCCAGCGTGGGGTATCGCTTTGGCGAAACGGTCACTCCGATGCGCAAGACTCTCCGCGGCTGAAATCCGGGATCGGTGCGAATCAGCTGCACAAAGCCGCGGATGGCGAGACTGGCACCCGTGAGCAGAAATACGGAGAGAGAAATTTCGGCCACGACCAGCCAACTGCGCATCGCCTGACCGCGAACGCTGCCGGTGGCTCCCCCTCCACCGTCTTTGAGCGTTTCAACCAGGTCGGGCCTTGACGATCGGAGAGCAGGCGCGAGGCCGAAGAGAATGCCGGTGAACATGGAGACGGCCAGCGAGAACAGGAGAACATAACCGTTGATGGCGATGCGCGCCTCGTTGGGCACATAGTCGGGCGGGATGAGGGCGACGATTACGCGCGTTGCAACGACGGCGAACAGAACTCCCAGTGCGCCGCCGAGCACGGAGAGCAGAACGCTTTCTGTGAGCAGCTGGCGCACCAGCCTGCCCCGTCCGGCTCCTATGGCCAGCCGCATTGCGATTTCCCGGACGCGACCGGTGGTGCGCGCGAGCTGCAGATTGGCGACATTGACGCAGGCAATGAGCAACAGAAGCCCGACGGCAGCGACCAGCAGATGCAGGCTCGCGCTCATCGAGCCGCTGGCCACAGTGATATCCATGTAGTTTAGGAGCAAAGTGCGCAGATGACCCTTGGGATAGTCGCCGGGGTTTTGAGCTGCAAATTGGACGTTGAGCTCATTCAACTGCTGTTCGGCAATCTGTTTTGTGATTCCGGGCCGCAGCCGCATGATTGCATTGACGCCGGTCTCGTCTGCCAGATTGATCGGCATCGGCAGCCAGAACGATTCGCTGGTCCACCATCCGAATCGCGGCGGCATTACGCCGATCACGGTGCGGGGCACCTCGTCCAGCATGATCTTCTGTCCGATGGCGCGCCTGTCGCCGTTGAAGACGCGCTCCCAGAAACCGTAGCTGAGGACCACGACGGGCTGGGGTTCGCCTCCGGGGCCGATGTCGAATGGCTGGATGGTGCGGCCGATGAGCGGTTTTACTCCGAGGAAGTTGAAGGCGCCCCCGGTCAGAAATACTCCATAGAGGCTTTCCGGATTGATGCCGCCGGTGAGCATCACCGGTTTTACGCTGGTGGCCATGACGTCAGAGAACGCGGGAAGCTTTTGAATTTCTGAAAGCTCGCGCTGGGAATACTGGTGCCATCCGCGCACCGGGTCATTGGGGCCAAGCACGGCGGGCGCCCATATCTGATCGGGCCGCGCATAAGGGTAGGGCGCGATGAGAACTCCGTAGACCACGCTGAACAGCGCAATGCTGCTTCCGATGCCGAGCATTAACGACAGCAGGGCGACGGTGGTAAAGCCGGGATTCTTACCGAAGCCGCGCAGCGCATACCGCACATCCTGCCACAGGCGCTCCGGCCAGAGCCAGCCCCATGCTTCGCGGGATCTGTCCAAGGCGAGCGGAGCGTTGCCGAACTTCTTCACGGCAGCCTGGCGCGCTTTCTGCGGCGACATTCCGGCCTCGATGTTCTCCTGCGTTTCAAAGTCGATATGCGCGCGGATTTCCTCTTCCAGCCGCTCGCGCCGATCTTTCCACCAGGTCATAGCAGGAGCCTTCTTTCGGAAAAGCTTTTGGCTAATCGGTTTCTTCCGCCATCGGGGCGAGGAGGCGCGCAATGGCCTGCGAGAATCGCTGCCACTTCGAAGTCTCCGTTGAAAGCCTCTTTCGGCCCTTCGCGGTCAGCCGGTAGAACCGGGCCTTGCGGTTGTTTTCCGACAGGCCATCCTCCGCCGCGATGAGACCCTGCTTGAGCAATCGCTGGAGCGCGGGATAGAGAGAGCCGTGACCCACCTGCAACACCTCGTCAGAGCGGCGTTCAATGGAGCGGGCGATGGCGTGGCCGTGGACGCGCCCGAAGGCGAGGGTCTGGAGGATCAGCAGGTCCAGCGTGCCCTGCAGGAGTTCGAGCTGGCTTTCCAATTCTCTAGTCGTCATTCGACCCGACGGTAGATGTTCTCCGGTCGAATGTCAAGGGGAAAGTTGGAAAAGCGCGCGGCGGCGATTTGGATGCAGGTAGCGATTGCGCCATGACCGGGTGGCGGGATATCTTGGCGACGCCGGCAGTGAGTGGCGGGGAGCGGGATTTCGTTTGCCCAAATTCAAAATGCGAGGTCGGGGCTGATGCGGGGATTGGCTTGGTTGGTTGGGTTGGGTGTGTGTTGCGGCGCGGCGTATGCGCAGGTTCCGGCGGCGCTGCAGCCGTTTGTGAAGGTGGATGCTCCGGTTGTGGTGCTGGAAAACGTGCGCGTGATTGATGGGACGGGCGCTCCGGCGAAAGAGAATCAGATGGTGGTTCTGGATCATGGGAAGATTGCGTTGGTTGCGACGCAGACGGCGGACAAGCTGATGCCGACGGGCGCGAAGGTGATTGATCTGAACGGCAAAACGATTTTTCCCGGACTTGTGGGCATGCATGAGCACCTGTTTTATCCGTTGCCCGATGGCGGACCGGGACTGCTGCGGATTTACGGCGAGATGGCGGACAGTGCGCCACGGCTTTACTTAGCCGGCGGAGTGACGGCGGCGCGGACGGCAGGGAGCGTGGAGCCGTATACGGATATTTCGGTGAAGCAGGCGATTGATGCGGGGGAGATTCCGGGGCCGAAGTTGTTTTTGACCAGCCCGTACCTTGAAGGCTCGCCGTCGCTGGGGCCGCAACTGCATACGCTGACCGGGCCGGACGATGCGGCGCGGACGGTGAATTACTGGGCCGCGGAGGGGATGACTTCGTTCAAGGCGTACATGCACATTACTCCGGAGGAGCTGAAGGCGGCGGTGGATGCGGCGCATTCGCATGGGCTGAAGATTACCGGGCACCTATGCGCGGTTGGGTTCAAGGAGGCGGCGGCGCTGGGGATCGACAACCTGGAGCATGGACTGCTGGTAGACACGGAGTTTGATCCGGCGAAGAAGGAGGGCGTGTGCCCGGATACGCGGGGCGCGGAGACGGCGATGGCGAAGATGGACGTGGAGGGGCCGGAGATTCAGGCGACGATCAAGGATCTGGTGGCGCACCACGTGGCGGTGACTTCGACGCTGGCGATCTTCGAGACGTTCGTGCCGAATTGGCCTGCGATGAGCGAGGAGATGCGGGTGAGGGAGTCTCTGCTGCCGGATGCGTGGGGCGCGTATGTGACGACGCGCGCGACGATTGCGGAGCGTAACCAGCCGGTGTGGGGCGCGCTGCTGAAGATGGAGATGCAGTTCGAGCGCGATTTTGTGAAGCAGGGCGGATTGCTGATGGCGGGGTGCGATCCGACGGGGTACGGCGGAGTGCTGCCGGGATTCGGCGATCAGCGGAATCTGGAGCTGTTGGTTGAGGCGGGGTTTACTCCGGAAGAAGCGATCCACATTGCTACGGAGAACGGCGCGAAGTGGCTGGGAGAAGACCAACACTTTGGGACGATTGCGGCGGGGAAAGATGCTGATCTGGTGGTGGTGGATGGGAATCCAGCGAAGACAATTGGGGATGTGGAGAAGGTGGAGATCGTGTTTCGCGATGGGGTTGGTTATGACCCGCAGAAGCTGGTTGAGTCGGTTCGGGGGTTGACTGGGCTGCGGTGAGTTTTACCAGATGCGGCGGATGTTGAAGGTGTCGAGCCTGGCGTCTTTGCCGAGCACGGGAATGTCTTCCGCAAGTGCCTGTGCGGCGATCATGCGATCGAATGGGTCTCGGTGATCGCCGGTGAGGCGACCGGCGCGGAGTGCGGTAGGGATGTCCAAGGGCAGGAGTATGTAGCCTGCGATTTCCATGACCGCGAGGAATGTCTTTTTCAAACTTTTCCGCGCCGAGAACGAAGACTAGCCGATGCGACACCTTGGTGGCAATCTCCCAGGCGGAGGCCGCGGATACGGGATCGTATTGGACCTCGGGAGCTCGTTTATCGGCGTGATGCCTTGAGCACTGAGGGAAGCGGGGGAAGAGTAGCCCACAGGAGAGTATGAGTGTCGAGCAGAACCTTCACTCACCCTCTCCTTCCCATAGCCTTAATTCTTCTTCGGGCAGAGGCTCCCAGAAGAGCTTTGGTGAGCTTGAAGCAGGTGCATTTTAAGCGCTCGAGGTGCCATCGGCGGACTGGCGCTGGTCAATGCAGCGAAAGGGGAGCTTCTGACTCGCGAGCGGAGCTGCGGCATCCGTTTGCCACTGTGAGCGTGGCCAGGAACGTGACCGATGATGCAAGGACAACAATGCGTTCGTGGCTTCACGCTTGCTGGAAGTCATATCAGCTGAAAACCTCCATCTCCCTTAAAGAATGAATAAAGAAGCGCTCGTTCCGTTATCCCGGAGTGCGGAATTATTCGACAAGATGCCTGTTCTAGCGGAGGGATTTGAGGGATTCGTTCAGGGAGTCTTTTAGTTGTTGCTGGGTTGGATCGTCTAGTTTCTGGTTGTTGGTGGTCAGGTAGAAGACGTCTATTGCCATTTCGCCTTCGGTGTCGATCAGCGCTACCTCTATGTTGCAGTTGTGCTGGGCGAAGGCGAGCGACTATCGCGCGTAGCAGTCCGGGGTGTCCTGGGCTACTACCTGCAATAGCGTGCTGTGCGAGGAGGATTCGTTGTCGAACTCTATGCGCGTTTCTACTTCTACTTTGGCCTGATTGCGGCGGCTGGAGTGGCTGCGGGATTTCAGGAGTTTTTCTACCGGGAGTTTTTTGCGCGGCTACGTCGCGGACGCTCTGGAGGAATCGTTCTATCTCAGATGGGTTGAGGGCCAGGGTCTGGAACTGGTCGCTGAACTGGAAGGTGTCGACGATGACTCCGGCGTCGTTGGAGAAGGCGTCGGCTTTGACGATGTTCATGCCCCAGGCGGAGAGCACTCCGGCTATGTCGGCGAAGAGGTAGGGGCGGTCGGCGGTGATGAGGGTGATCTCGTTGAACTGGCGCAGGGCGCGGAAGGAGATCTGGATGCGGATCTTCGGCGAGGTTGATCGCCATTTTGAAGTGGTTGCGAATCTGGTCGGGCAGGCGGGTCTGGAGATAGCGCTGCGGGAGTCCTTCGAGGAAGGTTTTGAGCTCTGCGACGTGGTCGGGAACGAGGGCGGTGATGCGGTTGAGGATGGCCGGGTCGTTCTGGACGTGGTAGCGGACCTCATCGACGCTGCGGTCGAGGAAGTTGGAAGCGCTGATGTAGAGCTGCCAGAGGTTTTCGGCCTTCCACGGGGTGAGCGCGTCGGGAGCTGACGGCCTTGATGTCGGCGTAGGTCATGAGGGTGAGCATTTTGAGTTGCTGCTGGCGAGCCCACTTTTTCGGCGAAGGTGCGGACGGTTTCAGGCGCGAAGATGTCGCGGCGGAGCGCGGCGGACATATCGAGATGACTTGCGGATGAGGCGGCGGACGATTTCGCGCTCCTCGGAGTCGAATTCGAGGCGGGCGAAGAGGCTCTCAGACAATTCGACGCTTTGCTGGGCGTGGTCGCCGGTGCGGCGGGCCTTGCCGGTGTCGTGCATGAGCAGGGCGAGCAGAAGCAGGTCGAGGCGGTCGATTTCGGGCAGCAGCGTGGCGAGACGCTTTTCCCACTCGTGATGCGGCTGGCGGAGGGCGTGGATGTTATCGATGACGAGGAAGGTGTGCTCGTCGACGGTGTAGCGATGGTAGGAGTCGCGGATGACGAGCGAGTCGATGCCGTGGAATTCGGGGATGAGCAGCTCGAGGATTCCGAGCGCGTGCATGGTGCGCAGAGCATGGGCGGCGTAGGGGCCGATCAGGACTTCGCGCAGGCAGTTCCATAGATACGGGCCTTCGGGCATTTGCACGGCGAGCACGGGAAGGTTGTCGACGATGCGGTCTTCAGCGTTCTGGCTGAGCTTGTAGCCGTGGGTGGCGATGATGCCGAAGATGCGCAGGATGGCGTCGCCGTCGATGCCGGCGGCGGCGTCGGTAGAGGTCGAGGCGGCCATGCTCGAGGAAGAAATCGGTTCCGGGAACGGGCGTGCGCTTGCGGCGGAATTGTTTGTAGAAAGAGCGGCGGGGCGGCGGGAGGCGAGTCGATCAACAACGCGGCGCGGCGGAAGATGGTGCGGGCCTGGCGGTAGTAGGTGCGCATCCAGTAGGCGGGGTCGGCGGAGCCGCGGGTTTCGAGGCCGATGCTGAGGGAGGCGGCTTCGTCCTGGGCGTGCCAGTCGAGGGTGTTGTTGTCGCGCTTATGACGGTAGTGGAGGAAACATCGCGCGGCGGCGAGGAAATCGAAGGCGTATTCGCGCTCGCCGTGGGTTCCGTAGAGAGGGTTGCCGGCGGGTTTCGGCCAGATCTTTGTTCTCCTGCAGAGAGGTGAGCAGCGCGAGCCACTGCGCGAGCATGGTAGTCGCGGAGGCCGCCGGGACACTCCTTGATATTCGGTTCAAGATGAAAGATGGTGTTGCCGTATTTGGCGTGGCGGGAGCGGGCGATCTCGGCGAGGTTCTGGACGATGACATCCCAGTCGCGCAGGGCGAGGACGGGGAGGAGATCGTTTTCGAGGCGGCTGTAGAGGGCGGTGTCTCCGGCGAGGAAGCGGCGGTCGAGCAGCGAGATCGTGAATTCGAGGTTGGCGGGATCGACCTTGTCGCATTCCTTGAGGGTGCGCGTGGCGGGGCTGGCGCGGAGGCCGGTGTCCCACATGGCCTGGGTTACGGCGCGGAGGGTCTGATGAAGTCGCGCTCGACGGAGTCGTTGGCGCAGAGGTAGAGCACGTCAACGTCAGAGTAAGGGAAGAGCTCGCGGCGGCCGAAGCCTCCGGTGGCGACCAGGGTGATGCTGCTGCGCTCGCCGTTGTTCCGACGAGGCTGTGTCCAGATTTTGCGAACGACGTTATCGACGATGGCGGAGCGTCGTCGAATAGCCGCGGAGCCGTCACCGTTGCGCTCGAAGGTCTGACGCAGGTCGGCGCTTTCCCGTTCGTACAGGTCGCGCAACTGCGGCAGAGAGGTGGAGAACGCGTTCATGTGGGCTCAGGACTGGCCGTCGAGGCAACTGCGCTTCGCGCGAGGCACGGGCAGCTGACTTTCGCAGCCTGTGAAGCGGCATTCGAGAAAAGACTTGCCAGTCAGTTCCAAAGATAGACCTCTATTCTGAACGCCGGAATGCCGGCGGCCCTGCTGAGCGATGCAAACTACCTGGACGATCCCGTCCGACTGAAAGGCCCGCTGCGGCGGCGATCAGAGAGCGGTGCCGCCGCGTTCGTCGTTGCGGATGCGGATGGCGTCGTCGATCTTCGAGAGGAAGATTTTGCCGTCTCCGATTTTCCCGGTGCGGGCGGAGGAGAGAATGGCCTGCACGGCTTTTTCGGCCAGCTCGTCGGGAACGACCATCTCAAGTTTTACCTTGGGGAGAAGATCGACGGTGTATTCGCGGCCGCGGTAGAACTCGGTATGGCCTTTCTGCCGGCCGTGGCCGCGGGCTTCGAGAATGGTCATGCCTTCGATGCCGACCTCGAGGAGCGCGTCCTTGACGGCGTCGAGCTTGGACGGTTGGATTATTGCTTCAATCTTCTGCATATCTTAATAGTTCCCGGACAAAAAAGAGTATCAGGTTTAGGTTGGGTAGCGTTGCGGTCAGCGTTAAGAACCAATTCATAGCCTTCTTCGCCGTGCTGGGTGACGTCGAGGCCTTCGATTTCATGCTCGCGGGTGACGCGGAGGCCGATGGTCATGTCGACGAGCTTGAGGAGGATGAGGGTTCCGACGATGGAGATGGTCCAGGCGATGGCGACTCCGACGAGCTGGTTGAGGAGCTGGTGCCAGTTGCCTTCGATGACGCCGGAGGGCAGGACTGCGCCGGTCTTCGCGTCTTTGAAGATGGGGTTGATGGCGCTGGAGGCGAAGACGCCGGTGAGGATGGCGCCGATGGTTCCGCCGGCTCCGTGAACGCCGAAGGCATCGAGGGAGTCGTCGTATCCGAACCATGACTTGACCTTGACGACCATGAAGTAGCAGAAGACTCCGGCGATGACGCCGATGACAAGGGCGGACATGGGCTGGACGAAGCCGGCGGCGGGAGTGATGGCGACGAGGCCGGCGACGGCTCCGGAGATGGTGCCGAGGGCGCTGGGTTTGCCGCTGCGGATCCATTCGGCGGCGGCCCAGCTGAGGGCTGCGGCTGCGGCGGCGAAGTGGGTGTTGACGAAGGCGCTGGTGGCGAGGGGTCCGGAGCCGAGCGCGCTGCCGGCGTTGAAGCCGAACCAGCCGAACCAGAGGAGGCAGGCTCCGACGAAGCTGAGGACGACGGAGTGGGGCGGCATGGGCTCGCGCGGATAGCCGATGCGCTTGCCGAGGTAGAGGGCGCAGACCAGGGCGGAGACTCCGGAGGTGACGTGGACGACGGTTCCGCCGGCGAAGTCGAGGCAGGGGAAGCGTCCGCCGAGCGAGGCGTTGAGCAGGCCGCCTTTGCCCCAGACCATGTGCGCCATGGGCGAGTAGACGAAGATCGACCAGAGAGTGAGAAAGACGGCCATGGCGCTGAACTTCATGCGCTCGGCGAAGGCTCCGGTGATGAGCGCCGGGGTGATGATGGCGAACATGAACTGATAGATCATGAAGGTCTGGAGCGGGATGGTGGCGGAGTAGTCGGGATCGGGCGCGAGGCCGACTCCGCGGAGGAAGAGATGGTGGAGGCCGCCGATGAAGGCGGTGCCGGAGTCAAAGGCGAGGCTGTAGGTGAGGAGCGCCCAGACGACGGTGATGATGGCCATCATGGCGATGCTCTGCATGATGATGGAGAGCACGTTCTTGCGGCGCACGAGGCCGCCGTAGAAGAGCGCGAGGCCGGGGCCGGTCATGAGCAGGACGAGCGCGGCGCTGACGAGCATCCAGGCGTTGTCAGCCGAGGATTGGGCCTGAGCTACCTGCGCTTGCAGGCGACGATGGCGTCGGCGGTGGTGGCGGTGGTTTGGGCGAGTGCGAGGGAGCCAGGAAAGAGTGTGAAGAGAAGCAGAAATCTCAAAGAACGAGAGCGCATATCACTCTTCACATGTATCAGGCGACGCGCGGGCAGCACCCGTCTCTTCGAGGCATCGCGATCTTTATTTAAGGGCTATGATGATGAACTGCTGTGTCGCGACCTGTTGCAGGTGGTAGTCTCGCTGGCATGAAAGAGATCGGGCTGTTACTGCTCGTTGTGCTGCCTGTTTTCCCCTTTGCTTTCTCACAAACCTCAACTTCTCAAGCCGTGACCGCCTCTGCGCCAGCAGCAACTGCTCCAACATCCGTGTCCGCGACGGCTGCGCCCGCTGCTGCCTCGTGCTGCGCAGGTGATCACGCTGGGCAATTCCATGGCTGCGCTCGCTGGGCCATGGAAGTTCCAGCCGGGCGACTCGCCGTGGGTGAACGGTGCGCCGGAGTGGGCACAGCCGGGCTTTGACGATTCGAAGTGGACCGTGATGGACCTTGCGCCTAAGGCCGGTTCCGTCAATTTGCAACTTGGCACAGCGGGCTACGTGCCCGGATGGACGAAGCGGGGATATCCCGACCTGAGCGGCTACGCATGGTATCGCCTGCGGGTGAAGGTGGCGGATCCGGGACAGCGGCTGTGGCTCAAGATGCCTAACGATTTTGATGACGCCTTTCAGGTCTACGCCAACGGGCAATTCGTGGGGCAGTTCGGAGGTTTCTCCGCAAACCACGTCGCGCTCTACTCCGCCGAACCCGTCTCTCTCAAGTTGCCCGCGCCGGGGCCGGACGGAAAGATCGACCTCGCAGTGCGGTTTTATATGTCCCCGCCACGCGATTCATGAGCCCCGATGCGGGCGGCATGCACGGACCTCCGTCGGTGGGACTGTCCTCCACCGTGCGTCTGCTGCAATACGCGGAAAAGGAAGGGCTGCTGCGTAGCCAGTTCGGCAATTTCCTGCAGACATTTCTCTTCCTGCTGATTGCGCCGCTGGCGCTGTGGGCGTGGTTCTACAACCGGCAGGAGCGCGCGTGGCTGTGGCTCTTTCTCGCGCTGGCGTGGGATAGTATCGCCATTCTCTCGACGTGCGCTCGCATCCGTGACGACTGTGATGAGCCAACCGGCCAGCGTCCTGATTAGCGCCATTATGCTGCCTTTTTGGACCATGTTCTGGTGGAACTGGTTCGGGCTGCGAGAAAAGCGCTGGATTCCGCTCGCCGCATGGCTGCTGGCGGCGGCGGAAATGCTGGCCGCGTTCTGCGCCCAATCGCCATTGCTCGGTCTGAACTTTGTGCCTATGCCCGCGCTGCACTGGTTCAGCGTGGCATCGGTCTGCTGCAACGCAGCCATCAGCGTGCTGCAGCTCGTCATCCTGGTAGAAGGCTTTCGCCGCCACCGGACCGAGGCGCTGCTCGCGGCGTTGCCCATCCTGCTGGGCTTGTTCGACGCTTGTTCAAACTATCTTCTTGTCGCCTTCCACATTCCCAATGCGTACTTCCCCTTCGGGCTCGGTATTTATATCGGCAATATTGTTGTAGTCCTCATGGTTCTGATCGTCTGCATCCTGGCGCTGCGGCGTTTTGTGCGCACGCAGGTGCGCGACTCGGTAGCCCGGCAGAGCATCAAGAAAGATCTGGAGCAGGCGCAGCAGTTGCAGCAGCGGGTGCCTCATTCCGGAGGCCATCAACTCGGCGCATTTTACGGTGGAAACCGAATACCGCCCGGCGCAGACCGTCGGCGGCGATTTTTTCCAGACTCTCGCCCGGCCCGACGGCACTCTGCTCGTGGTCATCGGAGACGTCTCCGGCAAGGGGGTGAGCGCAGCCATGCTGGTCGCCGTGCTGGTGGGTGCGATTCGCAATCAGTCCGAATACAACTCCGATCCCGCCGCCATGCTCACCATGCTCAACCATCGCATGCTGGGGCGCTCAGGCGGACACTTCGCCACCTGCCTCGCAGCCGAAATCAGCCCCGGCGGCAAAATGCGCATCGCGAATGCCGGACACATCCCGCCCTATCTCAACGGCAAGGAAATGGAGCTCGAAGGCTCGCTGCCGCTGGGCATCGTGGCCGAGAGCGAGTATCCCGCGCAGACCTTGACCCTCAAGCCCGGCGACCGTCTGACGTTCCTGACCGACGGGGTGGTCGAGGCGACCAATCCGGCGAAGGAACTGTTCGGATTCGAGCGCACGCGGGAGATCAGCGACCAGCCCGCAACGCGCGATCGCGCAGCAGGCGCAGAACTTCGGACAGGAGGACGATATTACCGTGCTGGGCGTGGAGTATGCCATGGCGTAGCGGCGTAATTGGGGGCTTGGCGTAAGGGATCGCAGTAAAGATGATGTTGAGAGTGGTGGTTCCCACCGTTACAGGAAAACGCGCGCTCAAGGATGGTGCACCCCGTGGGCCGATGCGAGGCGTTATAGTTGAAGTATGAGTGAGACGGCGAAGGACCGGTATTTTTTTGGGGCGCTGGAGAGCAGCGCGAAGAATCGCGAGAAGCTCAAAGAGGTAAGTTACGGGTACGAACAGCCGGAAGGCATCTTTCTGACTTCGCTGGACGCGGCGATTAACTGGGTACGCAAGAGTTCGGTTTGGCCGATGACGTTTGGGCTGGCGTGCTGCGCGATCGAGATGATGTCGATGGGAGCTTCGCGGTTCGATGTGGCGCGGTTTGGGGCGGAGGTGTTTCGGCCGTCGCCGCGGCAGTCGGATTTGATGATAATTGCGGGGCGGGTTTCGCAGAAGATGGCGCCGGTGATCCGGCGGCTGTATGACCAGATGGCGGAGCCGAAGTGGGTGATTTCGATGGGCGCGTGCGCGACCTCGGGCGGCGTGTTCAACAACTACGCGCTGGTGCAGGGTGTGAACCAGATTATTCCGGTGGACGTATATGTTCCGGGTTGTCCGCCGCGGCCGGAGCAGCTTTTGTACGCGATTACGCTGCTGCAAGAGAAGATTCAACACGAACGGGGCAGCCTGAAGAGGGTTTTGAATCTGCAGTAAGGCATTGGTATCTGGATGCCTGAATTTTTGTGAGCTCGACGCCGCCTTCATTTCCATGAGATGAAGGCGGTTTTTAGTCTGCTAGCGGGCGGATATAGTAGTTATCGAGTAGATACCTAGAAGTTTTGCGGTATCCAGCCAACTCGTTGAAGAATTTATACTCTGATGAAGGAATTGTGCTCTCGGGCACGGAAAAGTGTGGTACCTTGGTGTTCGTTAGTTTTCGGGCGATCTGTGCCCGGTTTATATAGTTCCGGCTTAATTTCCATAAGCTGTACGGTCCAATTTGCAGGACTTTCAAAAGGTTGCGGAGGATATACGCATGACGTCTCATTGGTTCAAATCTTTAAACCGGATTCTGCTGGCCGGCTGCGTTCTAGGAGTTGGCGCTTCGGGCATGTATGGGCAGAGTTCCTCGTCCTTACCGGCCGCTCCCGGAGAGCCGCCCCTTTCCCGGGTAGATATTTTTGCCGGATACTCCTATGCTGCGCCCAAGGCCACGGTTAACACTCCACTTGGGAACGGTACGTACTTTCCGGACACTCCGTCAGATCGTTGACTCCGGCGCGATTTTCAGCGGTGCGTACTTCTTCAACAAGTATGTGGGCGGCCAGATCGAGGTCGGCCTCCACAGCGGGGCAGCTGTTAATGAAAGTTTGGGACCGGGCAGGCCGGCGTAATCTTCCGTTTCCCGGTTGAAGGCATGGTGCCTTTTGTTCATGGGCTGGCCGGCGCTGCTCGATTCGAAGGACCGCAGAGCAGTTTTCCTCCTCCCGGAATCGACCATACTTTTACCTGGGGCCCGGCATTGACCGCGGGCGGCGGACTTGACTATAACCTGCCCTGGTTCAACGGGCACCTCGGTCTGCGCCTCTTCCAGGCCGATTACGAGTACCTGCATATCAACTTCGGCCCGCAGAACTTCACGGGCGGACGAATGAATGCCAACACGGCTCGCCTGAGCACCGGCCTTGTCTTCAAGTTCGGCAACATCGTTCCTCCTCCTCCGGTGGCCTATGCGTGCTCGGCGAGCCCCGCAACTGTTTATCCTGGCGAGCCAATTACGATTACCGGAACGGCGACGAACCTGAACCCGAAGAAAACGGCGACGTATAGCTGGACGGGCGAAGGCGCAACCGGAACGAGCTCGACAGTAACGATTGAGACGGGCAGCACCGCACCGGGCAGCTACACGGTGACGGGCCATGTGACCGAAGGCGCGAAGCCCGGCCAGTCGGCGGACTGCACCGCGCAGTACACGGTGAAGCAGTTCGAGCCTCCGACGGTCAGCTGCGTTGCGAATCCCACCGACGTGCATCCGGGCGACAGCTCGACGATCACGGCGACGGGAGTCAGCCCGCAGAATCGTCCATTGACGTATAGCTATCAGGCATCAGCGGGATCGATCAGCGGGACGACCTCGACGGCGACCTTGTCGACGACGGGAGCACCTTCCGGAGCGATCACGGTAACCTGCAACGTGTCGGACGACAAGGGCCAGACGGCCTCGGCTACGACGACGGTAAATGTGGCGGCACCGCCTCCACCGCCGACGCCGAAGACGCAGACGCTGTGCTCGATCCAGTTCGACCATGACGTGAAGCGTCCGACGCGCGTAGACAACGATGCGAAGGGCTGCCTGGATGACGTGGCGTTGAACGCGCAGCGTTCTTCGGATGCGACTCTGGTGGTTGTGGGCAACTCCGCACCGGTTCCTGAGGCGCATGGAAAGCATCATCACCCTGCGATGTCCGCGGCAGATATGGCTGCGCAGCGTGCGGTGAACACGAAGGACTACCTGGTGACAGAGAAGGGCATTGACGCGAGCCGCATTTCGGTGCGGACGGGCAATGCGGGCACCAACGAGGTTGAAGACTACCTCGTGCCGTCCGGAGCAAACTTCGACAACGACGTGCCTGGCACGACGGCGGTCGATGAATCTACGGTCAAGGCTCAGACGCGGAAGCCTCTGGGTACCAAGCCCACTCCTCATCACCATCATCAGGCTGCTCCGGCTGCCACACGCTGCGGCTCCGGCCAGCAACCAGTAGCCAGCATGCTGGATTGAACAGTAAAGGCCGTCCGGGATCCCGGGCGGCCTTTCCTTTTGCGACAGGTATCCGCATTGTTATCCACAACCGCAAACCGGGCGCTTATTATCAAGTGAGCAGATAAATTCGGCGGCTCTGAAATCAGACTATGAATCGAAAATTATTTCTCTCCCTCCTGCTTGGCGTGGCGACCATGGTCACTCTCCATCCGGCTGCGGCCAAGGCAGCTTCTTCGCGGTGGATTTCGGTAGGACCCGAAGGAGGCAATGCGCGAGCATTTGCTTCCAGCCCCGCCGATCCTAACCTTGTGTATCTGGGCACGACCAACAGCTGGATCTACCAGTCAGTGAATAACGGCGCGACGTGGACGCGCCTGGCGCAGCTTGGCGACGTCGATGACCTTGTCGTGGATAATCTTCTGGTCGACGAGGCCGATCCGAAGACGCTGTATGCGGGGGTGTGGCAGCTCGACCGGTCGAACGGCGGTGTGTACATCAGCCACGATGGCGGCCTGACCTGGGAATCGAGCCCGGAGATGCAGGGAAAATCGGTGCGGGCACTTACGCAGGCTCCGTCGAATTCGAAGATTCTGGTGGCGGGAGCTATCGACGGCGTATTTCGCAGCGAAGATGGCGGCGTGCACTGGAAGCAGATCAGCCCGCAGGGCAGCGGCGAGATTCATAAGGTGGAATCGATCGCGATCGACCCAACCGATCCACGCACGATCTATGCAGGGACGTGGCATCTGCCGTGGAAGACAACCGACGGCGGCACGACCTGGCGCAACATCAAGGAAGGGCTGATCGACGATTCGGACGTATTTCTCGATCATTCTCGATCCGCAGTTTCCGAGCCACGGTATATCTGAGCGCCTGCTCGGGGATTTACAAGAGCGAGACGGGCGGAGAGCAATTCCATAAGGTGCAGGGCATTCCTTCGACGGCTCGGCGTACGCGTGTGCTGATGCAGGACCCGGTGAACCGGCAGATCGTTTATGCGGGAACGACGGAGGGCCTGTACAAGACCCTGGATGGTGGCACGAAGTGGACGCGCATGACGGGGCCGGACGTGATTATCAATGACGTTCACGTGGATCCGAAGAACACGCGGCAGGTTCTGCTGGCCACGGACCGCAGCGGCGTGCTGGCGAGCGATGACGCAGGGGCGAGCTTTGCTTCATCGAACAACGGCATCTCCGAGCGGCAGGTAACAGCGCTGCTGCCGGACGCGAAGCATCCGGAGACGATGTATGCCGGGGTAGTGAACGACAAGAGCTACGGCGGCGTTTTCGTGACCGAAGATGGCGGCAAGAGCTGGATACAACGCAGCAGCGGTCTGGATGGACGCGATGTTTTCAGCCTGGCGCAGACGGATGACGGAACGATCTTTGCGGGGACCAATCATGGCCTGTTCCGGTGGAACGGGCATGAGTGGGAGCCGGACGGCAAGATCGTGAACGTGAAGGAAAAGACCGTGTACGTGGTGCGGCACGGCAAGAAGGTGAAGAAGACAGTCGCTGAGGACTCGAAGGCGTCGGCGATCGATACGCAGGTGAGCGACCTTTCGCTGAATGGTCCGGTGTGGTTCGTAGCCACGGCGGACGGCGTGTATCGCAGCGCGACGCAGGGCGCGACGTGGACCGGCCCTGTTCTGCCTGAGACTTACTATCGCTTCGTCGATGCGCACGGCGCGGTGGTTTTTGCCGCACGGCACGACGGACCTGCGCCTTTCACAGGACGGCGGGATGAACTGGAGTCCCGTAGCGCTGCCTTCCAAGCTGACTTCAGTGGCCGCATTGACCACAACGCCGAGCGGCGTTTTGTGGGTGGGCGGAGGGGAAGGCGCGTTCTACAGCGAGGATCACGGACAGACGTGGAACGCGATACCGCTGCCGGTCAGCGCTATCGACAATATCGATTACGATCCCGGCCTGGGACGCGTGGTGATTACTTCGAGAGACTCGGATATGGTCTTCGCCATCAACTCCGACGATAAGACGTGGAAGTGGTGGAACGCAGGCTGGAGGATCCGGATGGTCCATTCGATGGATGGCCACCTGGTGGGCGCATCGCTCTATAACGGAGTGGTTGTGCAGCCGGAGCCGGACGGCATTGCCGCAGCAGAAGAAGCGAAAAAATAACCGTGGTTCGCATTCGTCTGGCGACGCGCGAGGATATGGAAAGTCTCTTCGCGCTCGACCAGGCCTGTTTTCGTCCGGGCATTGCGTACTCGCGCGCCGAGCTGCGGTATTTTCTTTTCCACCCGCGCTCGATTTCGCTGGTTGCGGAAGAAGAGAGCGATCTTGCCGGGTTCGCAATCGCGGAGATGTCCTCTGTGAGTGGCAAGCGCTTTGGGCATATTGTGACGATCGACGTTGTTCCGGCGCGGCGCAAACAGGGAGTAGGACGCAAATTGATGAACGCGCTGATTGACGCCTGCCGCGCGGAAGGGGCGCTTTCGATGCGGCTGGAAGTGGCTGTCGATAATGACGGCGCGCTCGAGTTTTACCGGCTGCTGGGATTTACCGAGAGGGGGCGAATTCGCGGCTTCTATATGGGAAAGCTGGATGCACTGAGGATGGAGAAGGACTGGCCGTTAAGTGACACGTCCCTCGCGCGATCCTGAGCCGGGTCTGGAAATAACGGCGATTGAGAGCTCGCGGGAACACGCCTCTATTTATTAATGGCGGCCACTGCGGCCAGAAGCGATGTTCGCTTGTCGGGCGTGAGCGCGCCTGTGGCCTGCCAGAGGACTTTCCCCTGTTTGTTGACCAGCGCGATCGCGATCTGGCGCTCGTTGGGAATCTGCAGGTTGCGGCGGAAGCTTTCTTTATCGACGTAGAGCGGTATGATCCACGGCCAGGTTTCCGGATCACTTTCATCGCTGCGCATGGAGGAATTTTCCCACCAGCGAAAGACGATGTTTTCGCGACTGGAGACGGGCATTCGATACCAGTGGAAGTTGAAGTTGGTGTGCTGCAGGGCCTGGGCGAGCGTCATCCACGAATCGATCTGCGTTTGCTGTTCAGGCTGGAAGGAGATGAGCAGAAGGTCGAGCTGTCCGGCAAAATCGGCGGGGAGGTTAAGCTTTGCCCGGTCGAGATTGTAGGAAGTGAGGGCGGGAAAAACGGCAGGCTTCGAGATCCCGCCATTTTGAGCAGCGTGGGCGATGGGCAGAAGAAGGGCGCAGAGCGCAAGATTAGCTAAAAGCTTTGTGCAAGAAGGCAATGAAGAAATCCTGGGAGCTGCAATACAAGCATGAAGTGTTCTTGACGAATGGTATCAGTGAGTACGTATCTTCGCAGCTCAAAAGTTCCCATGTTTTTGAGATATGGGGTGGATTATCATAAAGAGTGATTCGCGGAATGAAGTTTATGCCAGAGCCAAGGCCGTTTTTTACCGATGATGAGCGGCTGCGGCCGATTGCCACGAAGGTTCTTGATGGAGAGCGCCTGACGTTCGAGGACGGCGTTGCGCTGTACGGGTCGGCGGATATTCTGGCGGTCGGATGGCTGGCGAACCAGGTTCGCGAAAAGATGCATGGCGATGTCGCGTACTTCAATGTGAATCGCCACATCAATCCGACGAATGTTTGCGTGGCGGCATGCCGGCTTTGCGCGTTTGGGCGCAAGAAGGGCGGCGAGGGCTCGTACACGATGGCGCTGGAGCAGGCGTGGGAGACGGCGGCCTCGGCTACAGCGAGGCGGTGACGGAGTTTCACATCGTCGGCGGCCTGCATCCGGATTTGCCGTTTGAATATTTTCTGGATCTGATCAGCGGGTTGAAGGAGCGGTTTCCGCAGGTTCATATCAAAGCGTTCACGATGGTCGAGATCGCATTTCTGGCGCGGCGCGCGAAGCTGTCGATTCCCGAGACGCTGGAGAAGCTGAAGGACGCGGGCGTGGATTCGATGCCGGGCGGCGGCGCGGAGATTTTTGCGGATCGCGTGCGGCATATCATCTGCGATCACAAGATTGACGGCGAGGAGTGGCTGGACACGGCGCGCACGGCGCATCAGGTCGGGCTGAAGTCGAATGCGACGATGCTGTACGGGCACATCGAGAACGATGAAGACCGCGTCGATCATCTGTTGAAGCTGCGCGCGCTGCAGGATGAGACGCATGGGTTCCAGACGTTTATTCCGCTGGCGTTTCATCCGGACAATACGGCGCTGGAACATTTGCCGAAGACTACGGGGCTGACGGACATTCGGCAGATCGCGGTGGGGCGGCTGATGCTGGATAATTTTCCGCACATCAAGGCGTACTGGCAGATGATGACGGCGAAGATCGCGCAGATTTCGCTGCGCTTTGGCGCGGACGATATTGACGGAACAGTGGTCGAAGAGAAGATTTATCACGACGCCGGCGCGACGACTCCGCAGGGGATGCGGCGGCAGGATTTGATGCGGCTGATTACCGAGGCGGGACGGGTTCCGGTGGAGCGGGACACGCTTTATCGCTCGGTGATGAGGTCGGAAGATACGTTTACGGTTTCTGTGTGACTGGCCGTCACGGGCACACGCGCCTTCGGCGCCATTCTTGAGCCAGCTTTTGAGACGCTTCCTTTGGTCGGGAATGGCGTTTGTGTTTGTCAAAACTGAAGCGTTGCCCTTCCCAAAACGGATTGAATCAGCAGCAGCCGCAGACATTTCCCTGCCATGCGGCGCGGCCTTCTTTGATGAGCAAGGGCACGGCGGCGAGGGCGGCGAGCGAATCGAACCACGCGATATGAAAGAGCGCGTTGATGGCCAGACCGACGAGGGCGAGAGTAGCCAGATACGCGCAGGTGGCCGATTGCACTGCGTCGGCGGCTAGGGCGGCGTTGTTGCTGCGGCGCGCTTCTTTGCGCTTGAGCCACGCTAATATGGGCATCACGACGAGTGCAGCTACGGTGATTGCGATTCCAAGGCGGCTCGGGGCGGGGCGCTGGCGCAAGGCAAGAGAGGCGATGGCGATGACGGATACGACGAAGGCAAGAACAAAAAGCAGAACGGCGGCAGCCCTGCCTGCATTTCGTTCGGAGATGGAGACTCGCGGCAGGAACTGCAAAAGCACGACTCCCGCGGACAACAGCTCCACTAAGCTGTCGGATCCGAAGGCAAGCATTACAGGGCTATGAGCTGCCGCGGCCGCATACAGTGACAGGCCGCATTCGGCGAGCATCCATGCGAGGGTGATTCCCTGAAGCCAGAAGATCGCTTTGGCGCGGCGCGCCGGCGCGCAAGTCACTGTGCCGGGTCTTGAGGGCTGGGAGCCGATCTGGATGAACTCGGACATTCTGCTTTCTTCAAGCTTAGCTACTAATTGGCCGGAGCGGGTTTTCTTATCGCGATACGCTCTGCGGGTCTGCTGTAACCAGGGGTGGCGGCTGGTCAGCTGTCACGGGAGGTTTTCCCTTGGTCTTCCTGGCGTGGCTTTTACGGACTTCGCGAGCGGCGACCCATATCAACGATATGAAGGTGACGGCGATGAGGACTGCGGCGGTCCAGCCCTGGAGCTGCGCGACCTCTCCATAGAGCAACCCGAGGCCGATGAAGACGAAGAAGAGATGCGCGCAGAAGACTTGCAACGAGGCTTTGCCGAGGGTGAGGAGCGGCTCGCGCGAGACGATCTTGATCACGAACCTGCGCAGGAAATAAAAGACGATGGTGAAGCAGATGAGGTTGACGACACGGAGCCAGCCGATTTGCCATTTGTCCAGCTTGAGGCCGAGCGCTTGAGGCGTGAGGTGAGGGCCGAGCCAGCTAAAGCGCACTCCGATGAAGCAGAGGCAAATGACGAAGCAGACGCCCCCGACCCAGCGCGGAACTTTTCTGAGAGGGAATGTTCCGTGAGCGAGCTCTGCGCCGAGCCAGAGGCCGACGGTCCACACTGCCTGCCAGGCGAAGAGGTTGAAGGCTCCGGTTTCCTGAAGCGGGATGCGAAGGTGCGTGACGTGTTCGACGAAGCCATAAACTACATCACGCAGGCCGAACTGCGCGCCCAGCCAGACGAGTCCGCTGGCGGCAAGAACTTTTTTCCAGCCGAAGCGCACGGCGATGGAAAGCACGATCGGCGTGAAGACGAGGAAGATAACGTACATCGGCAGGATGTCGAGCAGCGGCGGGCAATAGAGCAGCAGCACGGAGCCGACGATGGCGGTGGCGGGGTGGGCGAGATAGAAATCAAAAAGATTGGTGAGCGCTGCCTTGTGCGTGTGCGCGGCGTAGGTGGCGGCGACGCTGAAGGCCAGGAAGAGCATGATGAGGTGATAGCCGTAAATCTTCAACGAGCGCTTGAAGAGTTTGAGGTGCACCCCCGCTTCGTTCTCGGCCATGTCGCGGATGTAGATGCGACCGATTAGCAGCGCGGACATGAAGACGAATCCTTCGGCTGACGAGAGAAAGCCGATGGGCTGGTTGACGAAGTCGCTGAAGCGAGTAGGGAGATGCGTGAGCGTCATCCAGACGAGGAAAAGTCCGCGAAGGGCATCGAGCTCGGGACGCCGCTCGAGTTTGGGCAAATGAATAGACATCGGCTTCAATATTCATTAGACGCGGGACTGGCCGCCCAGGGACTCACCGTCCGGGGATACGCGCCTTCGGCGCCATCCTTGTGCCATCTTTTGCGGCCCTCCCGCTGGTCAGGGACTTAATTGTATGCCTTCCGACGACTGGCGAAGCCGGGTGGGGGCGCGTTAGTATGCGGGGATTCCGGTGACGCTTTGGCCGATGATGAGGGTGTGGATATCGTGTGTGCCCTCGTAGGTTTTGACCGATTCGAGGTTCATCATGTGGCGCATGACCGGGTAGTCGTCGGTGATGCCGTTGCCGCCGAGGATGTCGCGGGCGAGGCGGGCGCACTCGAGCGCCATCCAGACATTGTTGCGCTTGGCCATGGAGATGTGTTCGAAGCTGACTTTGCCTTCGTCTTTGAGGCGGCCTACCTGGAGGGCGAGCAGTTGCGCCTTGGTGATCTCGGAGATCATCCAGGTAAGTTTTTCCTGCACGAGCTGGTGGCTGGCGATGGGCTCGTCGCGAAACTGCTTGCGCAGGAGCGAATATTGCAGCGCGGTGTCATAGCAGGACATGGCTGCGCCGATGGCTCCCCAACTGATGCCGTAGCGGGCCTGGTTGAGGCACATGAGCGGGGACTTGAGGCCGCCGGTTCCGGGCAGGAGGTTTTTTGCGGGGATGCGAACATCCTGCAGCGAGAGGCCGGACGTTACTGAGGCGCGGAGGGACCATTTGCCGTGCACATCGTAGGCGGAGAAGCCCGGGCGGTCTGTTCTCTACTAGGAAGCCGCGGACGCGATCATCTTCTTCGGCTACTTTGGCCCAGATGACGGCGACGTCGGCGATGGAGCCGGAGGTGATCCACATTTTTTCGCCGTTGAGGATGTATTCGTCGCCGGATTTCATGGCGCGGGTGCGCATGCCGCCGGGGTTGGAGCCGAAGTCGGGTTCGGTCAGGCCGAAGCAGCCTAGTTTTTCGCCGGTGGCGAGCTGCGGGAGCCAGTAGTCTTTCTGCTCGTCGGAGCCGAAGGTGAAGATGGGGTACATGACGAGGGCGGACTGCACGCTGACGAAGCTGCGCACGCCGGAGTCTCCGCGCTCGAACTCCTGCATGACGAGGCCGTATTCGACATTGGACATGCCGGCGCAGCCGTAGCCGTGGAGGTTGGCTCCGAAGAAGCCGAGCTGGCCCATTTGCTGGACGAGTTCGCGGGGGAAGCGGCCTTCGCGGTTGCACTCTTCGATGATGGGGATGAGGTTGTCTTCGATGAACTGGCGCGCGGTGTCGCGCGCGAGGCGCTCTTCGTCGGTGAGAAGGCTGTCGAAGCCGATGAAATCGACTCCCTTAAATTTGAAGGCCATTCGTTGCTTGCTCCCTTGCTGAAAACCAAACTCATTAGGGTAGCAGAGAACAGAGACGCGCTGTTTCTGAGGGTTCCAGTCATCGGGATCTGCGAGATAGGTCAATATTCGAATTGCCGGTTAGTCGGGAACAATTCCGGGCATCGCCGATCATCGATCGAGGTTCAATTCTGCAAGACGCGCGAAAATGCCGGCAACTACACGATCGCATCGGCTGCCCGTGAATGGAAACGCATCTTTTCCACTTCCCCCGACACGCTTTTTTTTTGCTTAGGAGGGATTCGGGACCGGAAGCATCGGGTCTGGCGACGAAACGATGAGACTTTCAGGTTCAATGGGCCGGAGACAATCCCACTCGACGGATGATCGACCTGTATTGCTCGTCGGAGTGGAGAAAGTCGTAAGCCGGATCTTCCTGTACATCCTCCACCAATTGCGGCGCGTGTTGCCGAAAAGCCTCCTCGAGCTGGTTCAGCGTCTCCTCACGCATACCCAGTTGCGCATATTGCAGCGCCAAATCTACTGGTGAGACGTAGTGTTTCAACGCCTGCTTCTTCATATCCGCCAGGTTCCACAAAAGCGCGGCACGGTATCCGCCATGCGCAAACGCCCGCCGAACGCTGGCCGCGTCGGCCTGGTCGCCGCTCGCGATAAGAGAATTCTCCCACGCCTTTGCGGCCTCAGCCAGCATTCCTTTGGATCGGTAGACGGCCGCCAGAATACCTAAAGTGGTCGGGTCATGCGGATTTGACTCAAGGCGCTGGCGGTCCTCAATGAGAGCCGCATCGTATCGCCGATTCGCCAAGTAAATGTAAGCCAACCCCCATGGGCGTGAGAACGGGTCAAGCTCCATGGCTTTCTTCTGTGCCGCGATCGCTTCCTCGGGGCGATTCAGTGCGGAGAGCACCTTGGCGCGGAGATGGTAGGCCTCTCCGAACCTTGGGTCAAGATCGATTGCGCGCACACATTCCCGGTCGGCTCGCACCAGGTCCCACTGACTAAAAAATATTGCAGCACAAAGGGTGACGTGTGCCTGGGGAAGCGTGTCGTCCAGATCAACCGCTTTCTGCGCTGCGGCTTCGAGCGGTGCGCGCGCCAAGCGCGGGTCCATTGCGCCTTCGATCAGGCCCAGGGCGTAATAATCTGCCACACCGGTCCAGGCCAGCGCGTAATCCGGCTGTAATTCGGTCGCTTTCCTGAAGTATTTGCCCGCGTCCTCGTTGGAGCCCGAGAACCAGATGTATCTTCCATGAAGATAGGCATCATGCGCATCGGGATTGACGTACTTGGCCGCCGTCCGTTGAAGCACCGAGCTATTGGTCCGCTTCGCGATGGCCATCGCGGCATCGTCGGGCAGCGACACCAGGTCGTTCGCGTCGCGGTCGTAACTCTCCGCCCACATGTGGGTGTCGCTTGGGGCTTGAATCAACTGCAGGGTCATGTGCAGCTTGTCGCCCGACCGCGCCACCGACCCTTCCAATACGCCGTCAACCCCAAGCTCCTGCGCAATCTCGCGCAGCGGGCGATGCACGCCCTTGTACTGCATCACCGACGTCCGGGAAATGACTCGCAGCGTTGAATCCTTTGCCAGCATTGTGATCAGATCGTCCGTCATGCCGTCGGCAAAGTAATTCTGACTGGGATCGCCGGAGAGGTTGTCCAGCGGAAGGATGGCCAGGGAGTGAATCTCCGCTTTGACGGCGCGCCCTTTCAGGTTGCGCAACGCAAAGACTGAAGCGGCGACAAGGATAACCAGAAGAGCCGTCGCCCCAACTGCCGCAGACCAGAGGCGATGACGGGCCGTGAAGGAAGTTTGCGCGGCATTGCCGGATGGTTCTGCAGTTTTTGCTGTTGCGGGATCGAGTGCCCTCGAAACGGGACCAGGAGTGATTGACATTTGCCCGTGGCGCGGGGCGCTCCCTTCCTCAGCTGACAGCTTGTAGCCGTTTTTACTGGATGACGGGCGAACCTCTTCGATGGCCCCCACGAACCGGTAGCCTTTTCCCATTACTGTTTGTACGAAGCGGGGTTGGTCGGAGTCGTCGCGCAGAATGTAACGGATTTTGCGGATTGCGGTGTTGATGCCGTGCTCGGTGTCTACGTAGACTTCTCCGCCCCACAGCCGCTCGGCGATTTCGTCCCGGGTGACAAGATCGCCTTTTCTCGACGCCAAAAGAATGAGCAGTTCCAGCGGCATCTTTTCGAGCTTCAGGGCGCGGCCCGCGCGGCACAACTCGAACTGGTCACAATCCAGCTTGTACTCACCGAACTGGAAAACCCCTATCGCCACTGGAGCCCGCCCGCAGCAGAAGTATAGCAGCCGCCTCATCTCGCTTATTTCAGGCCGGATACGGCTTCACCTAAGCTTCACCCAGAGTTTACCGTCTCTCCATTGAGCTTTAGCCCGGTTCGGATGTTAGCTCGGTGCTGCGCCGGCTATGCCGGCAACAAAGGAGAGAGTCATATGAGAAGAACTTACAGAACGTTGATCGTCGCATTTGGTGGACTGCTGCCGGTAAGCATAATGCCAGTTCTGTGCAGCGCGCAACTATCGGCAAATGCGAGCGTAATGACTACAGGACTGCAAGGTCCGCGTGGGCTGAAGTTCGGACCCGACGGTGCGCTGTACGTCGCTGAAGCTGGAACCGGCGGAAAGAATTCGACGGGCAAAGCGTGCGCACAGGTAGTTGCGCCGGTTGGCCCCTACACCGGCGGTTCGACCGCGCGAATCTCCCGCATTGATTCGTCAGGCCATAGAACAACCGTCGCGTCCGGCTTGCCGTCCTCGATTGACGCTATGGGAGATCTGCAGGGCGTTGCCGATCTGGTCTTCACCAATGGAACCCTTTACGCGCTGCTCGCCGGCGGCGGCTGCTCTCACGGCAACACCTTCCCGAACGCGCTCCTCAGCGTGAACGTTCACAACGGTTCGTGGAGCATGGTTGCCAACCTCAGCCATTTCATCCAAACGCATCCGGTGAAGTACCCGAATCCGGCGGACTTTGAACCGGATGGCACCTTTTACAGCATGGTTCTGTACCACGATCGGCTGTATATCGTTGAGCCGAATCACGGCCAGGTGTTGTCCGTAGGCTTCGACGGATCGATCCAGAGCGTAATCGATATTTCGGCGTCGCAGGGACATATTGTTCCGACGGCAATTGCGGAATGGGGCGAAGATTTCTATCTCGGCAATCTCAACCTGTTCCCCATTGAGCCGAACTTCGCTCGCATTCTTACGCTCTCGCGAGCAGAGTGCACGCGGCCATCGTCTCCGGGCTTCGACGATACCAGCGGCGCGGAAAGCCTGCATATCATCGCTTCCAAGGCCGGCTTTACCACTGTGGTTTCCACTGTATTTGGGCCGGACGGGATGCTGTATGTGCTGGAACTGTCGGATGCTGCGGGTTATCCTGCGCCGGGAAACGGAAAAGTAGTACGAGTGAAGCCTGACGGAACTATTCAGACCATCGCCACAGGACTGTCGGGTCCAACCGCAATGACGTTTGGACCGGATGGCAGGCTCTATGTCTCAAACTTTGGGGCCGCGCCCGCCGGGGCCGGACAGATTGTGCGGATCGACGTTCCATAGGCTGTTTATAAGTGAATCGAAATTGGGCGTCCTGACCGGAAGAAGTTCCGGCTGACGCCCTTTTTGTTTTCCGAGTCGCCAGCGCGGGGATTTCGCACCGGATTTCCTCCGCGCTTGCGCGCTCCTGCTCGGGGTCCAAGCCAATGCTGAGTGCGGCATGTACCAGCCACGGGTGGCCCCGAGCTATCGACCAGTACGACGAGTCCGGCAACATACGGGGTCATGTCCAGGGAACCATCTCTGGAACCAGAGTTACGATGGAGACCGGCTTCCAGAAAGTTGAGTAACGAAAATTCGGCGGGCGATTTCGGCCTTTACTCCGGGGATGAGAGTCCGTAGTTGAGGCCGTCCTTCTTTCGCGTTGGGGTGTTACACATTCAGACGATTGGCCGCGGCGACTCGTCCGTACCAGAGGCCTGAGTCTTTGATGGTGCGTTTCTGGCTGCGGAAGTCTATGTAGGTTAGTCCGTAGCGCTGGGAGTATCCGTCGGCCCACTCGAAATTATCGACGAGGCTCCAGGCGTGATAGGCGCGGACGTTGGCTCCGTCGGCGATGGCGCGGGCGAGCTCGGCGAGGATCTGGCGGTGGAAAGAGATTCGGCGCTGGTCGGGGACTCGGCCTGTTTCGTCGGGCGTGTCGAGATAGCAGCATCCGTTTTCGCTGATCTCGATGATGGGGTGGTTGTATTCGCGCGAAATCTGTGTGACGAGATCGTACATTCCGCTGGGCCAGATCTCGAGACCGGCTTCGGTGAGCGGGCCTTCGGTGGGCATCTCGACGTGAATTTGTGTGAGGGGGTCGCGGGCGGATGATCCTCCTTCGCCTTCGGTTTCGGTGCCGAAGTGGCCTGATCCGGTGGCCGCTTTGCAGGTGGTTTCGGCGGCAGAGACGATGCGTCGGGTGTAGTAGTGGAAGCCGATCCAGTCGAGCGGTGCCTTCATGATTTTGTCGTCGCCGGATTTGTAGCCCATAGCTTGATAAGGCGTTTCGCCGACGAAGGCCTTTGGATATTCGCCATACATCGTGGGATTCAGGAAGTAGAGATTGTTCATGGCGTTGTAGCGGGCGGTTGCGGCGATGTCGGCTTCGCTGTTGGTTTTTGGGTATGCGGGCGCCATGCCGTAAGCGCTGCCTACTGTGGCTTTGGAGGATGCGGCCTTGATGGCGCGGAAGGCTTCGCCCTGCGCGAGGTTGACGGTGTGCGCGGCTTTGAGGAATTGGTCGAAGCCGGTTTTCTGCGGCGGAAAGACTCCGATGCCGTAGCCGTAATAGGTGAAGGTCCAGGGCATGTTGAAGGGAGCCCAGGTGGTGATGCGGTCGCCGAGATTTTTCGCGAGGATTCCTGCGTAGTCGGCGTACTAGGCGGCCAGATCGCGGTTAGGCCAGCCTCCGCGTTCTTCGAGTGCCTGTGGGAGATCCCAGTGGTAGATGGTGCAGAAGGGGCGAATGTTCGCTTCGAGCAGATCGTCAACGAGGCGGCTGTAGTGATCGATTCCCTTTTGATTGGCGGGGCCGGTGCCAGACGGTTGAATGCGCGCCCATGACGTGGAGAAGCGGTAGCTTTTCTGATTGAGGCGCTTGAGGATGGCGATGTCTTCTTTGTAGCGGTGGTACTGGTCGCAGGAGACATCGCCGGTTGCTGCTCCTTTGACTTTGCCTACGGTGTGCGCGAAGCGGTCCCAGTTGGATTCGCCTTTGCCGTCGAGGTTCCATGCGCCTTCGACCTGATACGCGGCTGAGGCCATGCCCCAGAGGAAGTTGTCGGGGAAGCGGGCGGCGTCGATCTGGGCGGCGGGGACTGCTCCGGGAATATTCTCCTGCGCGGGAGGCTGTTGCGGGGCGGGGAGAGTGCTGGCGGTGAGTTCGCGGCCAGAGAGGAGGGCTGCGCTGGCGGTGGCGAGGGAGGTCTTGACGAAATTTCGGCGATTCATGGAGCCTGGTGCTCCTTCGGTTGGTGAAGGTAGCACCGTGGGGATGCTGTGGTCAAACGTTTGAGCTTGGCAGGACTGCCTGCGCTATGTTTTCACGCATCCTGCACGGTGGTGCCCTGATGGTAGAGGATCTTCCACCCTTCGGGTGTGCTTTGCCAGATGGTGGCGCGGCGGGTGAGGCGGGTTTTGTCCTGGAGGAGGGTGTAGGTGAGGAGATAGGTGTCGTCGGAAAGTTTGCGGCAGTGGAAGTCCTTCGTTTCCCAGATGTCCTTGTGCGGCGCGGAGTGGCGCTTTTCGAGTGCGTCGAGGACATCGTTTCTTGAATAGCGGCGGCCTGAGGCTCCTGTTTCCCAGAAATCTTCGGCGGTCATTCTTTCGAAGTCGACGCGGGATGTGCCGAATTCGGGGCGGTGGAATATCGGCTCGCGGCTGGAGAGTGCAGCGAGGACTTCGGCTAGCTCGGGCGCGGTGGTGAGTTTGGGTTCCATGTCGAATTTTTTCGGTAGCCGGGGTTCGCGGGCGATTACGCAGGCAAGTATAGATGCATTTCTTCGATCGCTGCTTCCTGGGTGAAAAGCCAACCTATAGCGGTGAGGGCCGTGCGGTGTGTGTGGGCCTATTGTTGATCGGGTTCGGGGCTACGCTGCTGTGCATGATTGCTGGGTTCTCGGGGAGCAGCCACTGGCCGAAGGAGGATCTGATTGGTAAGTGGGTGCTGAAGGTGGTTGCGGCGGTGGGCTTTCTGCTGCTTGCGTATCGGATCGGGCGACGCAAAGGCGTCACCGGCGTAAGGGCAACCTGATGAACCTAACGTACGGCATGGCGGTGGTGGACTCCCGCTAGAATTGAAGCAATGCTTCAGGTTCTCCATCCCATCCCTGCCGAGTCTATTCGCCTGATTGTTTTTGATCTTGATGGGACGCTGATTGATTCTCGGCGCGACCTGGCTGCTGCGGTGAATGCGATGCTGGCGCAGCTTGATCATCCTGCTTTGCCGGAAGAGGTGATTGCGGAGTATGTGGGCGACGGCGCGGGGATGCTGGTGCGGCGGGCGCTGGGCGATCCGCCGGATGAGGGGCTGGTTGAGGACGCGCAGCTGCGTTTTCTGGAGTCGTATCGCGCGCACATGCTGGACCACACCTATGTTTACGACGGAGTGTTTGCCGCGCTTGATGCTCTGCGGCTGATTCACCCCGACACGCAAAGACCGCGTGCTGGGGACCCCGGTTCGCCGGATGGGCGCGAGCGCAAGTTTGC
This sequence comes from uncultured Acidobacteriaceae bacterium, assembly GCA_963783805.1. Classification (GTDB taxonomy): domain Bacteria; phylum Acidobacteriota; class Terriglobia; order Terriglobales; family Acidobacteriaceae; genus Silvibacterium. The sequence goes on from CAWAPC010000006.1 coordinate 59,679, forward strand.
GGTGCTGACGAATAAGCCGGTGAGGCCTTCGCGGATTATTTGTGACGCGCTTGGGCTGAGCAAGTATTTTTTCCAGATTTATGGCGGGAACAGTTTTGGTACGAAGAAGCCCGATGCGGAGGGTTTGAAGGCGCTGATTCGCGAGGCGGGAGTTGCGCCGGGCGAGACTTTGATGATCGGCGATTCGGTGGTGGATATTTTGACGGCGCGGAATGCAGGTACTTTTGTAATCGGTTGCAAATTTGGGCTGTCGTCGCATACAGTGGAGACAATACCATCCGATTGTCTGGTCGATGCGCCATCGGAGTGGGCAATGGCTTTGGGAGCCACTGTCCAACAATAGAAAAATATAATCGACTGCCGGCTTAAGCTCGATTTGGCCGGTTTCTTCTTTGAGGCCTCAGAAGACGCATACGGAGCTGTTTGTTTTGCCGTTGGAATGCACTTTTCTGCTTTCCTTGAGCGGCAATGGACAGGAACGGGCGCGATGCGTCCCCAACATCTTTAGAGGAACCTGCCTTGTTCCGTTCGTATTTTGCTGTGGGTCGTTCTTTTTCTGTCCTGGCGTTCTCTGGTTCAGTTTTCGCCTCTGTGATTTTGCCCTCGTCCATTGCGCTGGCGCAGAGCGCGGCTTCGCCCGTTCATGCCGCGGCTGTGTCTTCGGTGACGGCTGCGACTGCGTCCAGTGCGGCGGCTGCTGCGTCCAATGCGCCGGCTGCGGCTGGGCCCTCCGCAATCAGCGGTACGGTGACCGACACGACCGGAGCAGTTATTCCGGGTGCGCATGTTGCGCTTACGACGGCGGCGGGAGCTACGGTGGCTCGAAACAACCACGGATGCGACGGGAGGGTTTCGGCTTGCTCCGACGGCGGCGGGAAGCTACTCGCTGATTGTGAGTCTGGCGGGATTTCAGCCGTTGACGGAGGCGGTGACTGCGGGAACGGCTCCGGCTGCGCCGCTGAGTATTGCGCTGTCGGTGGCTGACGGCGGTGCAGCAGGTTACGGTGAGCGCCGCGTCGAGCATGGACCTTACGGATCCGGAAAACAATGGCGACACATCGGTGATGACGTCGAGCGACCTGAAAGACCTTCCGATATTCGACAACGATTTTGTAACCGCTATGGGCAGCTTTCTGGACGCGGGAGATTCCGGCACCGCGGGCTCGGGGTTGATGGTGGATGGCGTTGAGGCCAATCGCGCGATGGTTTCGCCAAGCGCGGTGCAGGAAGTGTTGATCAACCAGGACGCCTACTCGGCGCAGTACTATCGCCCGGGGCGCGGGACAGATCGACATTATTTCCAAGCAGGCGGCGACCGCTTTTCATGGCGAATTCAATTTTCTTTTTCGCGATTCAGCGATGAACGCGCAGCAGAAGTTTTCGCCGAGCAAACCGTTTGAACAGCGCCGCATTTATGAGGGCGACCTGACGGGGCCGGTGCTGCATTCAAAGAACACGATGTTCCTGTTCTCCTTCAATCGACAGGAGGAAGACCTGGACGCGGTGGTGAATGCGACGGTCGCGCCGACGCCGGACAATCCGATGGGGATTTATAACGTCAACGTGCCGGCGCCTACGCGCGATACGGAGTTTTCGCTGAAGGTGGGGCACCAGATCAGCGACAAGCAAAATGCGTCAGTGATGTATGCCTTTCAGGACGCGACGAATCGCAATGAAGGCGTAGGCAACCAGACGCTGCCGGAGGCGGGCTACAACACGGAGACCCGCGAAGACGACCTGGTCCTCCACGACAACTACATTGTTTCGGCTACGAAACTGAATGAGGCGGCGATTGTGCTGGAGCGGAGCTACGATCCCATCTCGGATGTGCAGGAAGGGCCGCAGATTAACGTCAACGGCAACTACGTTGGGGGCAGCGCACAGAACGATCAGGTGGCGACAGAGTACAACCTGCGCGCGAACGAGATGATGACGTGGACGGTGGGTCCGCACACGCTGAAGTTCGGGATCAACCTGCCGCACTTCAGCCGCCGTGTGTTCGAGGACAACACGGATCGCGACGGATCGTACACGTTCAGCCCGGACTATGCTCCGGACGGAACGGTGATCACGACGGCTATTCAGAATCAGCAGGCGGGGAATCCTTCGGGCTATTCGCTGAAGCAGGGGCAGAGCCGGTTTGTGTATCGCCAGGACGAAGTAGGCGGCTTTGTGCAGGACCAGATCAAGCTGAAGCCGTGGTTCTCGGTTACGCCGGGGCTGCGGTATGACTGGCAGAATTTTCTGAAGCAGCGACGTGAATAATTTTTCTCCGCGCGTGTCGTTTGCGTGGGTGTGGGACCAGGCGAGCGAACTGGTGCTGCGCGGCGGCGGCGGCGTTTACTATGACCGCACAGGGCAGCGGGCCGCTTCTCGATCTGGCGCGGTACGGGAGCGCGAAGCTGCGGTTGCTGCAGGTGTCGGCGAATCAGCAACCGCTCTGCTATCCGGTGAGCGAATGCGTGGATGTGAACGGTCTGCCGCCGACGCTGGACGTGCTGGCTCCGAATATCCGCACGCCGTATTCGATTCAGTATGGGCTTTCGCTGGACCGCAGCGTTGGCGAGAAGGGAACGGTGTCGATTGGCGGACGCATGAATCGCGGCGTTGATCTTTACCGCTCGGTGGACATCAATGCTCCGCTGCCGCCGGACTACACGGAGCGGCCTGATGCGGCGGTGTCGCAGGAGCGGCAGATTCAGTCGGAGGGAACGCAGATTGGGTCGGCGCTGGACGTGAATTATCGCGGGCGCTTCAACAAACGATTCACCGGCTTCGCCTGGTACACGTGGAGCCACTACGCGAACAATACGGATGGGTTCTGGTGGTTCCCGGAGAACCAGCAGGATCCGAATGCGGAGTGGGGACCGGCAAGCTGGCAGGAGCGCAATCACTTCGGTTTTTACGGAGCGATCAATCCCAAGCACCTGCTGAATCTGGGTGTGGGCGTGTTTGCCAACAGCGGAAAGCCCTACAGCATTCTGACGGGCGACGATAACTACGGAACCAATCTCTTCAATGCGCGTCCGGATGGCGTGGCGCGCAACTCGGAGATTGGGCCGGATTACGCCGATCTCGATCTGCGCTGGGGATACGACTTCAAGCTGCATCCGAAGGAGACGGACGAGAGTCCGACAATCGGGCTTTCGGTCGCGTCGTTCGATGTGCTGAATCATGCGAACGGGTCTTACGTGGACAACACGGAGGGCAGTCCGGACTTCGGGCAGGTGACGAGCGCGGAGCCTCCGCGGCGCATGCAGCTCGGGATGCGGATGAACTTCTGAGGACTGGCCGTCCAGGCATACGCGCTTCGCGCCATGAACTACGCGTTCGGCGCCACGCGCCTTTGGCGCCATCCTTGCACTAATGTCCGTGGTCACTCCCGTTGGTCGTGGAAATGGCAAAGTCCCACGACCAACGGGAGTGGCCAAAAAAAGCCAATACCGGGATGGCGCGACGCGCGTATGCCTGGACGGCAGTCCTAGTTTCTGATTCCTGACAAGAAAGGCCTGCTGGACGCGGTTGAAGCTGCGTCCGCGGAGGACTGCGGCTACTATGGTGCGCGTGGCGCGCGCGTCACTGAGGCGCACGTAGCGGCAGGGTACGTTGGGGTCGATGGCCATTTCCGGCACGAGCGAGACGCCTACGCCGGCGGCGACCATTCCGAGGAGGCTGCTGAACTGGCCGCTCTCAAAGGCTATGCGCGGGGTGATGCGCGCGCGAGTGCAGGTGGCGACGCTGAGGTCGCGGAAGCAGTGGCCGTCGCGCAACATGACGAAAGGTTCGCCGCGAAGGTCTTTGAGGGCGAGCGATTTTGCGCCGGCGCGGGGATGGTCTTTGGGCAGCACGGCGAAGAGCGGCTCGGTGCGGAGCGGGAACAGTTCAAACTCCTTGTGGCGCAGCGGCAGAGCGAGGACGGCCAAGTCGATGGAGAGGTTGCGCAGGCTTTCGATGAGTACCGGGGTGGTCTCTTCGACGATGCGGAGCTTTGCCTCAGGATATTTTTTTGCGAAGGCGGCGGTGTAGCGCGGCATGAGGTAAGGCGCGATGGTGGGAATGACGCCGGCTGCTACGCTTCCGCGAACGTCGGTGCGCTTGTCTTCTACGCCGGTGCGCGCGGCTTCCATTTGATGCAGGATGGAGCGGGCGTGGGGCAGGAAGGCGCGTCCCGCCTCAGTGAGCCGGATACTGCGGCCGAGCCGATCGAAAAGCTTCGCGCCGAGATCTTCTTCGAGCTTGAGCACCTGCTGGGAGAGCGAAGGCTGCGCGACGTGGCAGCGCTCGGCGGCGCGGCTGAAGCTGCCCGTTTCAGCGATGGCGCAGACGTAACGGAGCTGGTTGAATTCCATAGAGATTACCTATGCTCCGGATGCGATCTATGTATTGGAGCAATGTGTTTCAATGATGCTACATTTCTGGTGTCGAGACAAACGCGGACATCTGCGCTGTGAGATTTCGAACAACCCGTGACGGGTGCGATACGTCACCCCAAACTGGAGGAGAGACATGGCAGTCGAAGAAAAAGCACTATCAAACGGGAAGTGCCCGTTCCATCACGCCGCCGGCGAAGGATTGTCGAACCATGAGTGGTGGCCGAACCAGTTGAACCTAAGCATCCTGAACCAGAATTCGCCCCTGTCCGATCCGATGGGCGCGGATTTCAACTACGCCGAAGCGTTCAAGAGCCTCGACCTGACGGCTGTGAAGAAAGACCTGCTGGCGCTGATGACCGACTCGCAGGATTGGTGGCCTGCGGACTTCGGTCACTACGGGCCTCTTTTTATTCGCATGGCGTGGCACAGCGCAGGCACATACCGCATCGGTGACGGTCGCGGCGGCGCCGGCGCCGGCCAGCAACGCTTCGCACCCATCAACAGTTGGCCCGACAACGTCCTCCTCGACAAGGCGCGCCGGCTGATCTGGCCGATCAAGCAGAAGTATGGCAACAAAATTTCATGGGCCGACCTGATCATCCTTGCCGGCAACGTCGCCCTGGAATCGATGGGCTTCAAGACCTTCGGTTTCGGCGGCGGACGTGAGGACGTCTGGGAGCCGGACGGGGTCTACTGGGGCTCGGAGACGACCTGGCTGGGCGCCGACAATCGCTATGGCAAAGGAAAGCCCGGCGACGACCAGGGAGTGATCGTGGCCGACGAAGAGTTGCATGGCACGGAGAAAGATCGTACCGGCGGCGGCACCAATGAGCGCAATCTGGAGAATCCGCTCGCCGCAGTGCAGATGGGCCTGATCTACGTGAACCCGGAAGGCCCGGATGGCCGCCCGGACTCTATCGCCGCGGCCCACGATATCCGCGAGACTTTCGCGCGGATGGCGATGAATGACGAAGAAACCGTCGCGCTGATCGCGGGCGGCCATACCTTCGGCAAGACCCACGGCGCCGGCCCGGCGTCCCATGTGGGGCCGGTACCCGAAGCGGCCGGCATCGAGGAGCAGGGCCTCGGCTGGAAGGGCAACTTTGGCACAGGCAAGGGCGGCGACGCGATCGGCAGCGGCCTGGAAGTTATCTGGAGTAACACGCCGACAAAATGGGACAACAACTTTTTCGAAAACCTGTTCGGCTACGAATGGGAACTGACCAAGAGCCCGGCCGGGGCGAACCAGTGGAAGCCGAAGGGTGACGCAGGCGCCGGTACCGTGCCGGATCCGCACGACCCATCAAAGCGTCGCGCACCGTCGATGCTGACCACCGATCTCTCCCTGCGCCTCGACCCTGTGTACGAGAAGATTTCAAGGCGCTTCTACGAGCATCCGGACGAGTTCGCCGACGCCTTCGCCCGTGCTTGGTTCAAGCTGACGCACCGCGACATGGGTCCGCGCGCGCGTTATCTCGGCCCGGAAGTTCCTGCCGAGGAGCTCATCTGGCAAGACCCCATCCCCGCGGTCGATCACAAGCTGATTGATGAGCAGGAAATGGCCGCCCTTAAGGGCAAGATCCTGGCTTCGGGCCTGTCGGTCTCGCAACTGGTTTCTACCGCCTGGGCGTCGGCGTCCACTTTCCGTGGCTCGGACAAGCGCGGCGGTGCGAACGGCGCGCGCATCCGTCTGGCACCGCAGAAGGATTGGGAAGTTAATCAGCCGGAGCAACTGGCGAAAGCGCTGAAGACGCTCGAAGGTATACAAAGCGAATTCAACAGCAAGCAGTCCGGCGGCAAGAAGGTCTCGCTCGCCGACATGATCGTCCTGGCAGGTTGCGCAGGCGTCGAGCAGGCGGCGAAGAATGGCGGCCACAGTGTGAAAGTTCCTTTCTCCCCGGGACGCGTGGACGCCTCGCAGGAGCAGACCGATGTGGACTCCTTCGCCGTGCTCGAGCCGATCGCGGACGGCTTTCGCAACTACCTCAAAGGCAAATACGGCGTACCGGCCGAGGCGTTGCTGGTCGATAAGGCGCAATTGCTGACGCTGACCGCACCTGAGCTGACGGTGCTCGTCGGCGGCCTGCGCGTTCTGAATACTAACGTGGGACAGACCAAGCATGGCGTCTTCACCAAGCGGCCGGAGGCGCTGACCAACGACTTCTTTCTTAACCTGCTGGATATGGGGACGGAGTGGAAGGCGGTCTCGAAAGCCGAGGACGTGTTTGAAGGACGCGATCGCAAAACGGGTGAACTCAAGTGGACCGGCACGCGTGTCGATCTCATCTTCGGTTCAAATTCCCAGCTCCGGGCCCTGGCCGAAGTCTACGGAAGTTCGGACGCGCAGGAGAAGTTTGTCCATGACTTTGTAGCGGTCTGGAACAAGGTGATGAACCTTGATCGTTTCGACCTTGGGGTTGCGAAAGGGCTGGGCACCAGCGTGAAGGCAGAAGAGCTGGTGGGCGCGAAGTAACTGAAGCAAAGTGAGCCCGCGTTCCTCAAAGGAATGCGAGCTTCTTTGTGCCTGCGTGGCCATGTATTATGGGTCGCCGTACAAACATCCCGCCAGCTGGCTCTTAAAGGAGATTGGTGCGCGTTCTGCGTGCGTTCGCTGATGCTGGCGAAGGGATAAGGCCCGGTTGCTGTTCCTCCTCTCCCTTATCTCTTAAGATCAATCTGTGGACTTTCAATTAGTGAGTGACTATCAGCCGCGGGGCGACCAGGCTACGGCTATTCCGGAGCTGGTGCAGGGTGTTCATGCGGGCGAGAAGCATCAGGTTCTGCTGGGCGTTACCGGGTCGGGCAAGACGTTTACGATGGCCAAGATCATCGAGGAGCTGAACCGGCCTGCTCTGATTCTGGCGCATAACAAGACGCTGGCGGCGCAGCTTTATCACGAGTTCAAGCAGTTTTTTCCGGGCAATGCGGTCGAGTATTTTGTGTCGTACTACGACTACTACCAGCCTGAGGCGTATATCCCGGCGGGCGATCTCTACATTGAGAAAGAAGCGACGATTAATGAGGAGTTGGACAAGCTGCGGCTGTCGGCTACGCGGTCGCTGTTTGAGCGGCGGGACGCGATTATTGTTTCTTCCGTGTCGTGTATCTACGGCCTGGGATCGCCGGAGGCTTATTACGGGATGCTGCTGCTGCTGGAAAAAGGGCAGAAGATTCGGCGCGAGGATATTACGAAGCGGCTGGTCGAGATTCTGTATGAGCGCAACGATGGGGATTTTCGGCGCGGGACGTTTCGCGTGCGCGGCGATGTGATTGAGGTGTATCCGACGTATGACGAGAGCGCGTACCGGATCGAGCTTTTTGGGGATGAGATCGATTCGCTGGCGCAGATCGATCCGCTGTTCGGCACGGTGAAGGAGAAGTATGCGCGGCTGCCGATTTATCCGAAGAGCCATTACGTGGTGCAGCCGGAGCGGAAGCGCACGGCGATGGATTCGATTCTGGAAGAGCTGGACTGGTGGGAGAAGGACCTGGAGTCGCAGGGGCGGCTGGTGGAGTCGCAGCGGATTCATCAGCGGACGCGGTTTGATCTGGAGATGATCAAGTCGGTGGGGTACTGCCACGGGATCGAGAATTATTCGCGGCACTTTTCGGGGCGGCTGCCGGGTGAGCCTCCGCCGACGCTGCTGGATTATTTTCCGCGCGACTTTCTGGTGTTTATTGATGAGTCGCATGCGACGGTTCCGCAACTGCATGGGATGTGGCATGGGGACCGCTCGCGCAAGCAGAACCTGGTGGATTATGGGTTTCGGCTGCCTTCGGCTACGGATAATCGTCCGCTGAAGTTTGAGGAGTTTGAGGCGCGGGTGAACCAGACGATTTATGTTTCGGCGACGCCGGGGCCGTATGAGCTGACGAAGTCGGCGGGCGTGGTGGTGGAGCAGATTATCCGGCCGACGGGGTTGATTGATCCGGAGGTGGAGATTCGTCCGATTCGCGGGCAGATTGATGATCTGCTGGCGGAGATTCGCGACCGCGCGGCGAAGAACGAGCGCGTGCTGGTGACGACGCTGACGAAGCGCATGGCGGAGGACCTTTCGGGCTACTACTCGGAGGTGGGCGTGCGGTGCCGGTATATGCACTCGGAGATTGAGACGCTGGAGCGCGTGAAGCTGCTGCGCGATTTGCGCAAGGGCGAGTATGACGTGCTGATCGGTATCAATCTGCTGCGCGAGGGGCTGGATTTGCCGGAGGTTTCGCTGGTGGCGATTCTGGATGCGGACAAGGAAGGATTTTTGCGGTCGTCGGGGTCGCTGATTCAGACGATCGGGCGCGCGGCGCGGCATGTGAGAGGGCGCGCGATTCTGTATGCCGATAAGATGACCGACTCGATGAAGCAGGCGATTGGCGAAACGAACCGGCGGCGCGAGGTGCAGCACGCTTACAACGAGGAAAACGGGATCACGCCGACGTCGATTATTCGCCCGACGGATATGTCGCTGGCGCGGATTTTGAAGGCGGACTATGCGGATCTTACGGATGAGGCCGATTCGGCGCCGGACTTCAAGACGCAACTGGATCTGGATGCGTATATTTCGAATCTTGAGTCGGATATGCGGGAGGCGGCGCGGAAGTTTGAGTTTGAGAAGGCCGCGAGGCTGCGGGATCGGATCAAGGAGCTTCGGACTAAGGAGTTTTTGTTTAGCTGACGGGAAATGCAATGGAGCGCCGTCGTAGGCCGGACTGGCTGCGGGACCGGATTAAGGAGTTGGCTTTTGATATTCGGTCTGGGCTCGCCGGATGGCGCTGACCAGATCGGCCAGGCGTGCCAGGATCGACGTCGCTGGCCGCCACTATTCTCAGATCGTCGGTACTAACGGCTATCACGTGAAATCCGGAGCGTTCTGCCCGCATTTCCTCCACGTTGGTCGCGCCCGCAGTCTGCGTGACAAAGACCGAGACGTGATGCTTTCCGATGCTGTAGAGCAGCTGGGCGACGGGATGGCCGAGCAAATAATTCAGGTTTGCTCCATCCAACGTTGTGTCTCCCGGCAGGCTTTGCGGCAGGTTGAAGCTGAACGGTATCTTTCCTTGAAACCACGGCTTCACGGTATGTCTGTCGCTGGAGAGGACCTGCGGGGGCAAGTTGGCGGCGAGCGTGGCGACGTGTTGATCGAAGACTTCGGTGACCAGAGCAGCCCGTTCGGCTGAGGCAATTCTGGCTCGTTGGGTCGCGCGCTGAACAAGCAACCCGCTCAGGGAAAGAATGAGAATCGCCGCCGCGGCGGCCCAGCCCAGCGATCGCAAACGCCAGTCGACCGCGGCGCTGACGCGTGCGCGGTTCGGAGTTCCGCTGCCTGCCGCTTGCGGATTCGGCCTGCGATATGAGGCTTGCCAGCCGCTGCTGAAAATGCGGCGGTGGCGTATACCGCTACTCCGGCCTTTGCCGTGGCCGACTTTAGCAGGCTTTGAAAAAGGGCGTTTGAGGTGCACGACGGGCACTCCGCAAGGTGTTCATTTGCGCGGGCGAGTTGATCCGCGGAGAGCTCCCCGTCGGCAAGACCATTCAGGATAGACAAAGAGAGATGGTCAGTCATGCGCCGAACTCCCTTCCGAGCGTGGTGTTACCTTGCAGGTCCCGGCGAAGAGCGACGCGCGCACGTGCGATGCGCGACATGACCGTGCCGATTGGGATCTCGAGGACGGTGGCAATCTCCCTGTACTTCATCTCTTCCACGTCGCAGAGCAGAATCACCTCCAGCAGCGGCGCAGGCAGCTTCTCCATAGCCGCGTGCAGCGCGGCTCGGTCTCCCAGACGGATCAGATTTATCTCCGGAGTCTCCCGGTCGATCGCGCCCTCCGGATGAGAGCCGTACCTGATCCATGACGGTCTTCCAATTCGTCTTCGAGGGCGACCGTGCGCATGACCTCGAGCCCGGTGCGAGAGGTCAGATAAGCTGTTTCTCAGAATGCGGAAGATCCATGCCTTGAAGTTGGTGCCCGGCTCGAACGTGGCGAACCCGCGAAGCGCTTTCAGAAATGTCTCCTGCACCAGGTCCTCCGCGTCGGCAGGGTTTCGGGAGAGCCAGAAGGCGACGTTGTAGAGCGAGGGAAGCAAGGGGAGCGCGAGATCCTCAAACGCAGAGGTTTGGGGGCCGCTCTCGCGAACCGCGCGCTTCCATGGCAACAGCGACATCTACGGGAGCTATCCCTTTCCCTCCACAGATGAGAACTGGCGTCCGGCGAAATTATTCCGCATTGCGAGGAATAAATTGCGCGCTGCGCCGTTTGCATACACGTGGAGGATTCACCAAATGAAAGACCCGTATAACCGTACACCCGAGCAGCAGCCGCTTCAACCGGAAGACGTTGCCGAAGCATCCCGGCCTGCCGTCGTGGGAAGCGATGGAATCGACCGCCGTAACTTTCTCAGTTGCATGGCGTGGGTAGGCACCGGTCTTCTATGGACCATGTCCGGCGGCGTGCCCACGCTCGAAACTCTTCGCTGCTGCCACCGACGCAGCGGGCGGACGAGAGTCACACAGCAAGGCGGCGGGAGGTTTCAGCTTCGTCCAGATCAGCGACAGCCACATCGGCTTCAACAAGGCCGCGAACAAGGATGTGGCCGGAACGCTGAAGCTGGCGCTCGACAAGATCAACGCACTTCCTGTTACGCCGGACCTGCTCTTGCATACCGGCGATATAAGCCACTCGTCCAAGCCTGCTGAGTTCGACACAGCACAGCAGCTTATACAAGGCGTCAAAGCCGGCCAGACCTTTTACGTCCCAGGCGAGCACGACACCGCAACTGACGACGGCGCTCTTTATCGCGAACGGTTCGGCAAGGGAACCCTGGGCAGCGGCTGGTACAGCTTTACCCATAAGGGTGTGCACTTCGTCGGGCTGAATAACAGTTTGCAGATCGATGCGATGGGCAAATTGGGTCCCGAGCAACTGGCGTGGCTGAAGGCAGATCTGGGTTCGCTGTCGTCTTCGACGCCGATTGTGGTCTTTGCGCATATTCCGCTGTGGATGGTTTACCCGCAGTGGGGGTGGGGCACACAGGACGGTGCAGAGGCGCTTTCGTACCTGAAGCGCTTCGGCTCCGTGACGGTGCTCAACGGACACATCCACCAGGTTGTGCAGAAAGTGGAAGGCAACGTCGCGTTCCATACCGCGATGTCGACCGCTTTTCCCCAGCCGCAGCCGGGCAAGGCGCAGGCTCCCGGACCAATGGTTGTTCCAGCGGGAAGACTCGAAAGCGTTCTCGGCATCACGAAGGTGAAGTTCATTGGGAAACACAGCCAGCTCGCGATTGTCGATTCCTCTCTGTCGGAAACGGTATGAGACGTCTTCGCGACCTATTCATTGGCTGCGCAATCGCACTGGGGGCGTCGCTTCTGATGGCCCGCGTTCACCCCTTTGGCGATGCGGGCCTATATGCTGCGAAGGGTACGCAGCCGATCATGACGAACTCGTCCGTACCAGGTGAGGTTCGTGCGACTTTGGCTGCAAAGTGCGCAGACTGCCATTCGATGCAGACGCGCGCGCCGTTTTACGGCCGGCTTGCGCCGATATCGTGGCTTATGGAGCGCGACATCGTCGAAGGCCGACAGCACATGAACCTTTCTCTGTGGGACAGGTATTCCGCGGATCAGCAGCAGACCTTCAAGGCAAAGATCGTACGCGAGACGAAAGCGCACGAGATGCCGCTGCTGCAATATCAAGTGATTCACAGGAACGCTCGCATTACGGATGGCGACATACGGACCTTCGTTAAGTGGTCAGTCGAGACATCGATTGTCCAAGCCGGCTCTGCCGGAGGGCCGATCGTCGAGGGTGACGCCGTCCGGGGAAGAGATGTCTTCGAAAAACGCTGCACAGGATGCCACTCGTTGATGCAGGATCGCGAGGGACCGCGACTGGGGGGAGTGTTTGGGCGCACCTCAGGGACTGTACCGGGGTTCGCTTATTCACCGGCGCTGAAGAAAGCACATATCGTCTGGGATGATGCTTCGCTTGAGGAATGGCTGACTGACCCCGACACCCTGATTCCCGACAACAATATGGATTTCCATGTTGCGAAACCGCAGGAGCGATTGGATCTCATCAGCTTTTTGAAACAGGGAGCAGGCGAATAGAGCGTTAAGCGCTTTTCGTGTGCTTGCAATTAATAGCGGGCTAATAGCGGGCGATCCGGGCAACAACTTTGTGGACCTATATGACATCGCGTGCGGGTTCGGGGATCGGAGAGGTTTCGAGGGTGCGTGCGGCGGTGGCGAGCCGGAGGCTGACGACGGTGATGTCGTCGTCCTGGCCGTGGGTGATGGCGGCTTGCGCGATGGCCTGGGGCGGGAGAGATGAAATTTTTGCGAGTTGGTCGAAGCCGAGGAGCTGGCCGGCGGCGTTGCGGGCTTCGAGGACTCCGTCGGTGACGAACGTCAGGTGATCGGAGGGGTCGAGCTGAATGGTGTTCACGTCGTATTGAGTGCCGGGAATGATGCCGAGCGGGAGGGAGCCGGGCAGGTCGAGGGCGACGCCGTTACGGTAGGGCGGGAGGTGTCCGGCGTTGGCGATGAGCATGACGCCGCCGGGCCGGATGTGCGCGGCGATGCAGGTGGCGAAGTGGCCTCCGGCGCGGCCGACGAGACGTTCGTTGAGCGTGTGGAGGATGGCGGCGGGATCGAAGGTTTGGTCGGCGCGGGTGCGGATGGCTCCGACGAGAACTGCGACGAGCATGGCAGCGGCGATGCCCTTGCCGGAGACGTCGCCGACGACGATGAGCAGCGAGCCGTCGGTGTGGGAGATGACCTGGAAGAAGTCTCCGCCGACCGTGCGGGCGGGATGGTACGCGGTTTCGACGGTGAAGAGGGATGAAGTGACGGGCTCGGGGACGAGGACGTGCTGCTGGAGCTCGCGGGCCTGTTCAAGTTCCTGCTCGACGGCCTGCCGTTCGAGACGCTGCGAGACTTGCGAGTTGAGAAAACGGCGTGCGACGAGGGCTCCGATGACGAGGACGAGCAGGAGCATGGCCACATCTTTAATGCCGATCTGGACTCCGAAGAGAAATATGGATGTCCGGACGCGGAACCATGAGAGCAGTTCGACGTCAAAAAGGCTGATGGCGAGCAGGATGATGGGAGGCAGGGCGACGAGAGCTCCGGTGAGATCTTTGCGAGCGCCCTGAAACAGCGAGACCAGGAGAACGACTCCGAGGGCTATGGTGCAGACGGTACTGATTTCCAGGAAAAGCAGACTACGAGCTGCGGAATTGTGCGCCGGAAGCCATGCAAAAGCCTGCACCGCGGTGATTATCGTTGTCAGGAGGATCATCAGGAGATCGAGGCGGCGATCTCGCTCGAGCTGGAACCATTTTCGCCAAAACACGATCCAGCAGAGGAAGCTGAGAATCTTGACGGTCTGGAACAAGAAGTTTGCGGCGTCCTGGGTGAGCGCGTAGGAGTTGAAGGCGACAACCACAATCGCGACTGTGGCAGCGGAGGTGATAAGGCCGAGGGTGAGCCAGAGATACGTTGAGCTGGGACGGTCGAGGAGCCAGATTCGAAATGCCGCAGCGGCCGAAATCAGCATCAGGAACGTGACAAAGACCGGCACAATGAGGGTGAGCACGCGGCCAGTGATCTCCTGGCCTTGGATGGATTCGATCTGAGAGCGCAGGCCCAGAATCGGCGCCTGATGCATGCCTCCGCTATCTCCGGTGCTTCCGGAGACGAGGACGATAGGCTCCAAATAGAAGCGGATGGCGAGGAGGATGTTGCCGTATTCGTCAGGCGCGGGCAGGCGAACACGAGAGGCCGCGAGCGGTAGGAGATCACGCCGCTGGGAGTGAAGCGGCCGAACTCTCCGACGTACTGGCCGTTGGCAAAAACCTGGTAGGAGTCGTCGGTGTGGGCGGGCATCTTGATCCACAGGGGCGCGGGCGAGTTGTCGATATGAACGCGGAGGCGGTACCACGCGAATCCGGCAAGATGGGGATAGCCGCGCACGCTCCAGCCGGTGAGGTATCCGGAATTTCCGTAGTAGGCGTCGATTTCGCCGGGCCTGGCGTGCAGGTCCATGTTGGCCCATGATGCGTCGTCAAATGCGGGGCTGGCCCAGAGCAGGCTGCCGTCTTTCTGCTGCGGCGAGTCGCCGGGGGCGAACTTCCAGGGGCCGGAGAGCGAGATGGAGGAATCGCCGAGGCGGACTTGAGTGAGAGCGGGATTTGCGACGGGAGCGGGCTGCGCCGCCGCGAGGAGGCATGTCAGTCCCAGCACTGCAGGCAGAAGAAGTCGCACTTTCCGCATTGGCTGTAGACTAGCACGCGCACTTGCGCTGGACGAAGGGAAGTTATGGAGCCATTCCCGGAATTGCGCTGTCGACTCTACTTCATCTTCATTCCCGGCATGGCGGAGTGGTCCATGTTGTCATGTCCGTTGTTGTCATCATCTGTGGACCAGATTTTCTTCGGGTCAGTTTCGTACGGGTAGACGTGGACCATCCATCCGAAGATGTGGGGATAGAAGGTTCCGCCTGCGGCGTCACATGCTTCCGCGGTGGTGATGGAACCCATCAGGCCGAATTTCGCATCGGGTCCAAAATATGCGGTCTTCTGTCCCGCCGGCGCCCGGCAGAAATTGATGTGCTGATGCCAGCGCGCGATGCTGAGTGGAATCCGTTCGTTCAGATCGTCTTCACTGGCAGTAACCCGATCGGTGTACATCGCTCCTACGAGTTTGTATCCACCGTCGGGCGTTTTCGTGTAGAGCAATGAGGTCGGTTTGAGCGGATCGAAATGCACCCAGGCCTCGAGTGCGTACTCGTACTTCGAGAAGTGATATTGGGGTTGCGGGACATCTGGAAGAAAGATTCGATAGCCGTCGGCGAGAGCCTTGCGGTAATCCTGATAGGGGGCCATCGCGACCCTTGTCGCCGCGACGATTGTGTCCGCCTTCTGTTGATCGCCAGCCTTCGGAGGTCTGAGAGATGTCATATACATGTGTCCGGACATGTGGGCCATTCCGCCCTCTGACATGCCGGCTGGGGGCACACTCTGCGGTTTGGCCTGAAGAGTGTCCTGGGCCAATACAGACGCGGCTTCGCCGAGAGAAACGATTGTGAGGCAGAGGAGCGCGGTTGACCAGGCTCTTGAGCCGAACCGGGAACTCAGTGAAAGTTGGGACATACAATGCACCTCGCGGTACTTTGTTTCGGGCCCGATTATTTTTGCGACCTCGGGCAGCCGCACAGCTTCCCGAGGTCGATGCTCAGTGGATGCGGATGTCCCCGGAGCCGGTTTCTACCCGCACGACCGGGCCGCCTCCGTTGATGTCTCCGGTAACGTGGTGCTTATCTGTGCTGCCGTGGGTGGTCATGGGAGGATCGCTGTGGACGTCGCCTGAACCGGTGCTGGCGTCGAGCGTGAAGTGGGCCTGGCTGCCGGTATTGAGGGTGATGGTACCGGAGCCAGTTTCGAGCTTCCAGCCGTCGCCGGGCTGGCCGCCGATCTCGATGTCTCCGGAGCCGGTTTCAGCGTAGAGTCCGCCGGTTACGCCCTGAAGGTGAATGGTTCCGCTGCCGGTTTCGGCTTTAACGTAATGGGCGTTGTTCATTTGAGCGCGAATGTCTCCTGAACCCGTATTGAGCGCGACGTCTCCGGAGAGGTCGTTGGCTTCGATGTCTCCCGAGCCGGTACCAGCTTTGAGCGGGCCACCGAGGTTGGAGATGTTGAGATCGCCGGAGCCGGAGTTTGCTTCGAGCGTGGTTCCGCGGGGCGCGGTGATTACGTAGTCGATGGAGATGTTCTGGTAGTGGGTGTTCTTGCCAACCTCGATGCTGTTTCCGTTCTGGACGATGGGAGGATTGTCGGTGACTTCGCGTACGCGCTGGTCGGACGATGATCCGCTGAACAAGCCGTTGCCGGAGTGGACGTGTCCGATGATGTGGACGGAGCCGTCAGAGCCGGGGGTGATGTGGATGTATCCGGAGCCGGTACCGACATTGAGGTTGACTGCTCCGCTTACCGGGAGCGTTTTGTCGAAGGTGCCCTCGGATGCGAGCAAAGCGGCGGGGGTGATTGCGAGCGCGAGGAGCGCTGCCCAGCGAAGATTCATGGTGGTGCCTCCAAGTCTGACTACGCATGAGTTGAAGAAGGGGTTCCGGCGGATGCAGATTTTATTTTGGCGCTTTTGGTAAGTCATTGATTTATTTAAATTTTCGGAGCGCGATTTGCTCCTAAGTTATTGATGCCAGGGCGCTTTTTGGTAAGCTACTGAATTGATGATAGATCGCTGAAAAGGGACCTTAAACCTTTGATTCTGCGTGAGAAGTTGGCAGGTTATTGAGAGCAAAGGGAGAACTGGTGCAGCGTGGCGGATGGTCGATACCCAGGTTGGCCACGCATGAGTGCTCCTTACAAATGAAAAAAGACCGCGGCGGCGGCCCTTTTTAGATATAGATTTCGATCTAACTCTATTTTATCAGAGCGGAAGAATTCACATGCATTCGGGTGCGATTTTCTTCGAGTCTGAAATGAAGGAGTTGGTGGAAATTCCTGGGTTGGGGTTGACAGGGTTGGAGCAGGACAAAACGCCGTTCGTCCGTTGTTCCCCACTAGCCCCGGAAGCGTGGAGGAAGGCACCTCAAGCTCCGGTTTTGGATGGCGTGTGGGGCAAGACAGCACTGGCACGTATGTTTGGCATACCGGCAATCACGCGGATTTCAGGGCGTTTATTGCGCGCGGGCTTACCCCCTTCACAGAGCAGTCAGGTCATCGGGAAATAATTTTTCCTGCCTCGCTAGCTGGCCTTCCGCAACTCTGCTGCTGCCGCCCGCTTAATCGCCGGTGGGTTCCACCGCCCGTCCAGCGCTTCTGGCTTCGGCGCATACAGCCGCAGAGTCAGTCCCAGCGCTCCGCTCTTCGGCGCCGGGAGCCAGTTTGATTCCTTGTCCCGGCCAGGATTCTCGTTCTGGATGTAGAGATCGAGCGAGCCGTCCGAATTGAATTTGAGCGCGTCGCGGTCACCGATGGCGAAGCGGTTGATCGGATTGGCGACCTGGAACCCCTCCGCGTCGTACATGGTCAGCGACCAGAACGCCCCGACTGGCGGCAGTTCGTCCTTGGTGAAATGCAAGACGTAGTTATTCTCGGCCATCACTGGCTTCCCATCCGCATCACCAAAGTTCAGCGGATAGATTGCGTCGTCGACCTGATTCGCTCCAAGTCCGGCCATCGCAACGATGGCGCGCTTCAGATAGTAGTTGCCGTAAACGCCCATCGTGTCGGTGTTCATTCCCCAGCCGTTAGTCACGCGTGCCATCGTCGGCACCTTATCCCGCATAAGTTTCAGACCGTCTGCAGCGGCCTGCGTCAGCAGATCGGCGCTCACCTTGCTCTTGTCAAAGGTCTTGCCCGGCTCCAGCCCAATGCGCTTCATGCGGGCGACAGTGGACCAGTCTGTCAGGTGCGGCCGGTTCTGCTTCATCAGCTCCGCCGCGTATTCAAAAAACTTCAGCGGTGACATTTCGTTCACCAGCCGTAACGGCTCGGTTTTCGTGTCGACGCTGGGATCGATCTTCTGCTCGATCTTGCGAGGCGTCTTTCCCCAGTCGGCCAGCAGGGTAATCTTGAAACCATCCTGAATTTTGTGAACTGTGTCGTAATCCTTCACGCCGTTCGTTTGAGTACGACCAATGATCCACGCAGTTGGAGTCGGCGAGTCAATGCGGTCCACTCCCTGCGGCAGATTTCCCGTCCAGCCGGGAGGCACTACCGCGAAGCTCGCGGCTCCCGTACCATTTGTCCGTTTCCCCGGGACGGCAAATACGTCGGTCCACATGTCGAGCATGGGCAGCATGAAATAGCGGCCATTGGTATCCGCCGTAGAGACGATGACAGGCCCATTCGTCAGATCGAGCCACGCACTCGAATAGAGCGTATCGAAGTTAGGACGGACCACCACTCGCAAATCGGCCGGTGGGAATGCGCGAACATGAGTGAACGCGTTGGCTGGGCCGCCGATGGGATTAACTTTGGGATCGGCATTGATCATCTGCTTGCGCGTCAGGTCCATCAGGACCAACGGGTAAAGAAAAACGTAAGCCTCCTGCGCAATCGCCTGCGTCTCATCCGCAGAGGCTTTTTGGTTGGTGACGGACGCCGGAGCTGAAGACCCAGTAGTGCTCATAGTTTTCTCCTTTTCTTGCTGCAATCGTAGTTACAGTCTTTGTGGTGGACTACTGTCAGGTGTGACAGTTTTCGCTGCTATCATTGCGGCGGTCGGGTCGCTCGTGCAAATGAAAAAGGACCGCGTGGAGCGGTCCCTGTTTCTATTATATCGGGCCGAGAAAATTCGCCTGCATTCGGGCGCGAATTTCCTGGAGTGAGGAATGAATGAGTTGCGGGAAATTTTGGGGCTGAGGTCTTGACAGGGTTGGATAAGGACTTGTGTGCCCCCCACACGTAGAGGCAACGGATCTACTATAGGTTCGGGTATAGGTTCGAGCCGAAGGCCAGCAGACGGCCGTCGCAATCCTTCACTACAAACTCTCGCGAGTGCCATGGCATGTTGCCAGGTTTCCTGGTGAACTCCACGCCGTTGGCTGCGAACTCGGCATATAGCGCGTCTGCATCTTCGACATTGAGGTATGCGTCGAGCAGTTCGTCCGCGTATTTGTCTGGATTGGCGCTGGGAGGCTCGGCGCAGCGGAAGTGAATCGCGTGCTGGTCGCGCGCCACGATGGCATAGACCGGCGGATCCTGCCACGTCCCCAGACACTCGAAGCCAAGCTTGTCCTTGTACCAGGCGAGCGTGGCGGGAATGTCCGTGGTGAAGAACAGAGGCGCGATCTGACGGATCATGGACAGAGTGTACCTCCGAGACCATCGACGCGGGACTTCCTGAGGGGCGGCAAGCCGGAAGTTACCTGACGGGCCGGCATAGTTTCCGGTTCGCCGGTCATCCGACCAGAATCGGTCGCGAGCGTCGCCGAAGGTTGCAACTTCCCAGAACCCACTCCAAGTCGCCTTACCAATAGCGCGCCGGAGCATCCTGACATGCGGGTGTTTTATGGCAGACCCCAAGGCATCCCTCAACCTGGAAGCGAGTCCAGTACCACCATCCCTCGCGCAAACCTGCCCAGCGATGCGGTGCTCGATGCGTTGAAGACGATCCTCCTCGCCGCCCCCGTCCTCTGGTTCATCCTCCTCCTCAAAGACTCATTCGGCTTCGGCCGTTTTTGACCCATGGATCGAAGCTGGGGTTTTCCCTAGTTGCGCAAAAGACGCCCAAGAGCCACTTTTATACGCAACGCAACGCAGCGGATCGGCTGTGAACGTTTTTGTCTTTTAAGAGGCACCGCCACTTACCCCGTATAGGACCAGGGCCTTATTGCTCACTCGGGAGGCGTTCCCCGGCAGATTGCCCCGTTTTCTAAACCTGGCAGGCCTATCTCCGTAGAGTGGCCATGAACCGACCTATCAGGGGCTTCACCGGAAATGATTCGCGAGGTAAAGAGATATGAGCTTCCTAGAGAAATCTTCCACCCACTCGGCTCAAGGACCTTCACCGGCCCACCAGCCACATGCAAAAGCAATCTGGCTCTCTGCAAAACAAATGAGTCGGCTCGCAATACTCGCTGCCATGGCGGGAGTCTGCCTCTTCGGCTACTCAGGACGGCACGTCCTGGCGAAGACGGGTCAGGCTGCAGATGCCAAGGACGCCGCCTCAGCGGTCGATCCTGATGCAGTTGACGCAGTCAAGAAAATGGGCGCCTATCTTCGCTCCCTCAAGGTCTTCCAGGTGCAGGGAGACATCACCCACGATGATGTCCTCGAGGACGGATTGATCGTTCAATCCAACAGCAAAGTCGACATGCTCGCCGTCAAGCCCGACCGTCTGCGCGTCGAGGTCACCAGCGATGAAAGGCACAGACTCTATCTCTACGACGGAAAAACCTTCACCGCGTGGGGAAGGCTAACCGACTACTACGCAACCGTTCCTGCGCCGCCAACCATCGCCGAACTATTTACGCAAGTCCAGGAAAAATTCGACATCGAACTGCCCCTCGTCGACCTCTTCAAATGGGGGACCAACGAAGACGACATCAATAAGATCAAGACCGCCATTGACGCCGGCCCCACAACCGTCGAGGGCGTCACCTGCGAGCAGTATGCCTTCCACCAGGAAGGCGTCGACTGGCAGGTCTGGATTCAGCTCGGAGACTATCCTCTCCCGCGCAGGCTAGTCGTTACCACCCTCACCGACGACGCCAGGCCGCAGCATAGCATCACTCTGGCCTGGAACCTCGCGCCCTCCTTCAACGACGCTGCCTTCGTCTTCGATCCGCCGCCCGATGCCAAGCGCATCCTCTTCGAAGGGCAAACCGCCGACGCCACCGAGAAAGGGAAATAAGGTGACAGCTATGAAGCGATCAACTCAGATCTTCACCCTGTTCGCCATCGCAGTCCTGGTATCCGGAACGACACTTTTCGCTCAACGCGGAGGCCGCGGTGGCGGCGGTGGTGGTGGTGGTGCCGCCGCCGGCGGCGGTACCCGCAGCAGCGCTCGGTCCAGCGTCAACTCGACTCCGACCCGGAGCGCCAACCAGGGCGCCAATCGCACCGCCAATGCCAACCAGGGTGCCAATCGCACCGCAAACGCCAACCAGAGTGCCAATCGCAACGCTAACGCTAACCAGAACGTCAATCGCAACGCCAACGTCAACCAGAACGTCAATCGCAACACCAACGTCAACAACAACACCAACGTCAACGTGAATCGCAATGTCAACGTAAATACCAACGGTGGCTACAACGGCGGCGGCTATTACGGCGGAGGCTGCTGCTATCATCCCGTCGCCGCGGCTGCCGCAGTCACAGCCGCGGTAGCGGTGACCGCTGCGGCCATCGGCTCAATCGTCAACCAGCCGCCTGCAGGCTGCGCAACGCAAATCATCAATGGATTGGCCTACCAAAACTGCAACGGCACCTGGTACCAGCCTCAAATGTCAGGAAGCTCCACAACCTACATCGTCGTCAACGCCCCACAATAAGCGCGTCACCCCTCGAAGGCAGCACTTCGAGGGGTGGCTTAGAAGCCGAGGCCCCTCGCCAGGCTCTCGGCAGACTTAAGAAAAGACGCCCTCCCCTCGCTTCTGCCTCCGAGTCTGCGAAATTAAGCAACGTGAAGAAATCAGCAATCCTCGGTTCGACCGGCTCCGGGCGCCGCTGCTGCTTGCGGCGAATCCTGCGGTACAGCATCCGTACCCATAAACGCCGTTGTGTTTCGTAATTTCTGGTTTTGTCGACAATACGGAACTTTGGCGAATCTTCGCCAGGGCGGCGGGCATGAGTCGCAAATATCGGAATCGCAGTTTGCGTCAGTCGCGGATGCGGGGGTTTACGACGAGATACATGACGTCGGTGGCGAGGTTGACGAGGACGTAGGTGAGTCCGATGGCGAGGATGCAGCCCTGGAGCAGGGGGTAGTCACGGTTGGAGATGGCGTCGAGGGTGAGGCGTCCTATGCCGGGCCAACTGAAGATTTTTTCGGTGACGATGGCTCCGGCGAGGAGCGCTCCGAACTGCAGGCCGACGAGAGTGATTACGGGGATGAGGGCGTTGCGCAGGGCGTGCTTGTAGATGACGGTGCGCTCGGGCAGGCCCTTGGCGCGGGCGGTGCGGATGTAGTCCTGGCCGAGCTCTTCAAGCATGGCGGTGCGGACCATGCGGGTGAGGATGGCGGCGAGCGCGCTGCCCATGGTGATGGCGGGAAGGATGAGGTGCGTGATGCCTCCGGCTCCGCTGACGGGGAGCCAGCCGAGCTTGATGGAGACGAGCACGATGAGGATGGGGCCGAGCGCGAAGCCGGGGAAGGACAGGCCGAGGAGGCTGACGAAGCTGAGGGTGCGATCCTGCCAGCGGTCCCGGTGAAGCGCGGACGCGATTCCGGCGGGGATGGAGAGAAGGATTGCGATGACGAGCGCGGCGATGGTGAGCTCGACGGTGTAGGGGTAGCGGGTGAGGACGAGATGCGTGATCGAGTCATTCAGGCGGAGCGAGTTGCCGAGGTTGCCGTGGAGGACTCCGCTCCAGTAGTGGAGATATTGGTGGCTGAGCGGTTGGTCGAGTCCGTAGGCGTGGCGCAGGGCAGTGATGTCGGCGGGGCGCGCGCCTTCTCCGAGCATTTGCTGGACGGGATCGCCGGGGACGAGATGAATCAGTAGAAAAACAATGGAGACGACGAGCCATACGACGGGCACGGTGTAGATGAGCCGAAAGAGGAGCGCGCGGACGGCGCGGGGCAGGCGCATTAAGGGCATTTTCGGAATTACGTGCCCATTTTACAAGTTGCTGGGTCACCGCTGCTCCACCCCACGGACAAAGACCTGTCCGTGGGGACCCCGTCCTGCTGGTCGCGTTGACTTTGTGTTTGTGGCCTCAGGATGCGGCATTTCCGAAAATGCTTTAACCCGCATTCTCCAGTAGAGATTGGTCGTTTGCGCCGATTTCGGTGTCAGCAGGGGTGGTTTCAACGCGGACGCGGCTGATGCGGTTGCCGCTCATTTCGAGGACGGTGAAGCGGCGGCCTTCGTACTCGAGTGGATTCTCCGCCGCGGGGGATGCGGCCGAGGCGGGCGAGCAGGAAGCCGGCGAGGGTTTCGGCTCCGCCTTCGCGGGGAAGGCTCCAGCGCATCTGGGTTTCGAGATCGCGGAGGTTGACGCTGCCGTCGAGGACCAATCCTCCGGTGGCGGTGGTGAGAACTGTCTTTGCGGCGACGTCGAATTCGTCTTCTACCTCGCCGATGAACTGCTCGATGGCGTCTTCGACGGTGACGAGGCCGACGGTGGTGCCGAATTCGTCGACGACGATGGCGAGATGGCGGCGGCGCTCCTGGAATTCGTGCAGGAGGTCGAGGACAGGCTTGGTTTCGGGCACGACGAGGACTTCGCGCATGACCTGCTTAAGGCGAAGTTCGACGAAGGGCGCGCCGCTGAAGCGGGTTTTGGCCGAGGCGCGGAAGTGCATGAGGCGGGAGATGTCTTTGGAGTAGACGAGGCCGATGATGAACTCGGGGCCCGCGCGGGGTCGTAGACGGGGATGCGGGAGTGCTGCTCCTCGACGATGCGGGCGCTGGCGTCCTCGATGAGCATGTCGAACGGGCAGCGAAAAGATGCGCTGGCGCGGGGTCATGATCTCGCGCGTGGGAATTTCGTTGAGCCTCGATGGCGCGATGGATGAGGGCTTCCTGAAATTCGGGAAGCATGCCGGTGCGGCGGGCGGCGGTGGCCATGAGCTTCAGCTCTTCGGGCGAGTGGACGGAGCCTTCGTGCGTGAGCGGCGTGTGGAAGAGATGCAGCACGGCCTGCGCGGAGCGGTTCATGAGGCGAACGGCGGGCCGCGTGAGGCGGATGAAGACGTCCATGGGTCCGGCGACGGCGACGGCGACTTGTTCGGACTTGCGGATGGCGAGGGCCTTAGGGACGAGCTCGCCGAGCAGGACCTGGAGATAGGTGATGAAGGCGAAGGCCACAGGGACGGCGACGAGATGCGCGTAGACATGCGAGTGAGGGCAGGTCGCCGAGCCAGACCTCGAAGACGTCGGCGACGACCGGCTCGCCGATCCAGCCGAGGGCGAGGCTGCAGAGGGTGACGCCGAGCTGGACGGCGGGGAGGAAGTCGTCGAGGTGCTCCTGCAGATGGCGGACGAGGCGCGCTCCGGGGCGGCGCTGCGCGATCATCTGCTCGACGCGGGTTTGGCGCACGCTGACGAGGGCGAATTCGGCGGCGACGAAGAAGCCGTTGCCCAGGATCAGAACGAAGATCGCGACGCCGCGGAAGAGCAGGAATTCAAACATTTAATACAGGGTACAGGGCTAGGGCTCAGGACGCAGGAAAGTAATCAGTGACGAGCGATCAGGAAACTGAGAGAGATGGAATGTTCGTTGCGCTTCGCTTCCCTTCGCGAACTACTTTGCATTGATGTTATGTTCCGCGCATGGCTTTGCCAATTTCTGACGCCATGAGCTATGAGCTAACAGCTAGCAGCCCTAGCTGCTTACGGGAGCTTGCAGCAGTCTTCTTTTGCCGGGGGTTCTTTGTTGCTGGCGTCCAGGGCTACCTTCCAGGAGCCGTCGGACTGTTTCTTCCAGACGGTCATGTAGCGGCCGGTGGTGACGATGGGTGTGCCGTCGCGGTCTTTGGCGCGGCCTTCGTAGTGTCCCCAGGTAAAGCCCATGTCTCCGGCGGGGCTCATGCTGGCCGCCTTCGGCGTCCAGGTGAGCTGATACTGCTCGGGGGTCCAGGTGGTGCCGGCGGCGATGGCGGCCTGGCCTATGACGGGGGCCTTTGCCATTGGAGAGCGTGACGGCGTCGTCGGCGAACCATTTTGCGAAGGCGGCTCCGCCTCCCTGGGCGGTGTCGTGCGCGAATTTTGCTTCGAGGCTGTAGAGGAAGGAGACTTCGGGCGTGAGTCCGGGGTTGGTGAGGGGATTGTCGGCGGGGGCGGGCTTGGAGAGCGGGTCGAGGGGCAGCTGCGCGCTGGCGCCGCTGCAAAATGCCAGCAGGCAAAAGAGGGCGATGGCGAGAGTTCGGCGCATGGCGTTGCGGAGTTCTCCGGCTGCCGCGGTTCTGTCAAAAGCTTTTGCGGCGCAAGATAATGCTAGCAGCGCGCGGGCGCGGTCTGCATCCTATGAAATGTGCAGGATGCGCGGAGGCCGGGTCACGGACGGCGCGGCTTGATATACTGTGACAGCAAAAAAAGAGATTTCCGCGAAGAATGGCCCCGGATTCGGGGTCATTTTTAGTAGCCGTAAAGATTCGTGATACCGCCGGTTCCTTATCATGGGCAATTTACTCGATACCGTTCACTCACCCGCTGACATCAAAAACTTTTCCGTTTCGCAACTGGAGAAGCTGGCGCAGGAGATTCGCGAGCGGATGATTCTTTCGCTGTCGAAGACAGGCGGCCATCTGGGTCCGAACCTGGGAGTGGTGGAACTGACGCTGGCTCTGCACTATGTTTTCGATACTCCCGAAGGACAAGTTTGTTTTCGACGTCAGCCATCAGGCATATATTCACAAACTGCTGACGGGACGGCGGGAGCGGTTTGAAACCATGCGGCAGCCGGCGGGCTGAACGGCTTTATGCTGCGCACCGAGAGCGAGCATGACGTCTATGGTGCGGGGCACGCGGGAACGGCTCTGTCCGCGGCGCTGGGCATGGCGGTGGCGCGCGACCTGGCGGGCGGCAAGGAGCATGTGATTGCGCTGGCCGGCGATGCGGCGTTTACGAACGGCATTTCGTATGAGGCGCTGAACAATATCGCCAGACCAGACGAAGCGGCTGATTATCGTGCTGAACGACAACGAGTGGTCGATCGATCGCAACGTCGGCGCGATTGCGACAGTATCTGCACAAGATTGTGACCAACGAGCGGTACGTCCACCTGCATGACAGCGCGGCTCGGCTGATGGAGAGGTTCGGCGGTAAAACCGCGGCCAATGTGGTGCGCCGCGCCGAAGAAGCGGCCAAGGGAATGCTGTGGCCGTCGCTATTTTTTGAGGAGTTCGGGCTGACCTACTACGGCCCGATCGATGGGCACAACCTTGGCCTGCTGATTGAGACGTTCAAGTTTCTGAAGCCGCAGCACCGGCCGGTCATTCTGCATGCGATGACGCAGAAGGGGCGCGGCTTTCAGCCGGCGCTGGATAAGCAGAAGAAGTTTCACGGGCTGGGGCCGTACGATCCGGAGACCGGCGAGACGAAGGCTGTCGGGGCAGAGGACGTATTCCGAAGTATTTGCAGAAACGATGGTGAAGCTGGCGAACGAGAACGAGAAGGTGGTCGCGATTACCGCCGCGATGCCGAACGGCACGGCGCTGGATCTGTTCCGGCCGCATCATCCCGACGAAATATTTCGATGTGGGCATTGCGGAGGAGCATGCGGTGATTTTTGCGGCGGGCATGGCGACGAGCGGCTACAAGCCGTTCTGCGCGATCTACTCGACTTTTTTGCAGCGGGCGTTCGATCCGATCATTCATGACGTGTGTCTGCAGAATCTGCCGGTGGTGTTCTGCATGGATCGCGCCGGACTGTGCGGCGACGATGGTCCGACGCATCACGGGCTGTTCGACATCAGCTATCTGCGCGGGTATTCCGAATATCGTTGTGATGGCGCCGAAGAATGAAGACGAACTGGCGGACATGCTGTAAACGGCGATGGTGCATGACGGGCCGTCGGCGGTTCGGTATCCGCGGGGAGCGGGGCCGGGCGTGGCGGTGAAGGCGCAGCCGGTTGCGATTCCAATCGGTAAGGGGCAGGTGATACGTGACGGCGACGATATTGCCGGCGGTATTGCGATTTGGGGGCTGGGCGCGTTGCTGCCGATGGCGGTCGAGCTTGCGGACCGGCTGGAAGAGCAGGGATATTCGGCGGCGGTGATCAATCCGCGCTTTGTAAAGCCGCTGGACCGGGAGCTGCTTGCGGCGTATGCCAAAAAGGTAGCTGTGATGGTTACATTTGAAGACAGCGTGCTGATGGGCGGATTCGGCAGCGCGGTGCTGGAAGCGCTGAGCGAGATGCGGATGGATGTTCCGGTGGTCCGCATTGGCTGGCCCGATCACTTTGTCGAGCATGGCAAGGTGGACCAGCTGCGCGCGGCCAATGGCGTGAGCGTGGAAGCGGCGCTGGAAAAGCTTGCTCCTTTTTTGAAACCCGAAAAAATAAAGCAGCTGGTTGCTCGATAGACTTGCGCAGCCTGTTGCCGGTTGTTTGAGGATCCTCCCTGAAGCTATTTGGAAACAATGTGTTATCCTCCGGTGTCCAAAGAGATACGATCCGGAGGATTTGTGAAGCGAACGATTTTCTGCCTTCTCATAGCGTCGTGCATTTCAGCCGGCGCACAGCAAAACCAAACCAGCGGCACAGCTCTTACGATTTACAACAGCGATCTTGCGGTTGTGCGGACTTCGGTTGATCTGGATTTGAAGCCGGGGACAATGAAGTCACGACGACCAAGGTGACGAGCCAGCTTGAGCCGGATTCGGTGGTGCTGCGCGATCCGGCGGAGCGGAACGCCGGTGCAGATTGTTGAGCAGAACTACGATGCCGCGATTGCGACGCAGTCGTGGATGCTGCAGAAATATGAAGGGCAGACGATTGATTTTCAGGTGGTGCAGCGGGGACAAGGTGGACACGGTGCAGGGAAAGATTCTGCGCGCGGATGCGAACGGGAATGAGCCGCTGATTGAGGTTAACGGCAAGATGCAGTTTCAATTGCCGGGGCTGCCGCAGTTTCCCGCGTCGACTGATGGGTTGCTGCTGAAGCCGACGTTGCGCTGGGAGATTTATTCGAAGGATGCGGCGCAGTTTCCCGGCGGAGTTGAGCTATCTGACGCATGGATTCAACTGGAACGCCACGTATAACGTGGTGGCGGGGGATGCTTCAGCGGCAGGGTCGGGCGCGGAGGCTATGGATGTGGTGGGATGGGTGACGATCAGCAACAACAGCGGTACGGATTTTACCGATGCGCGCGTGAAGCTGATGGCTGGGAATGTGGCGGTGGTCGCGGTCGGTCCAGGTGAATTTAGGAGTAATTGGCGGCCTCGCGATGGCGGGTGCTGCTCCGCGAGAGGTTACGCAAAAATCGTTCGATGATTTTCATCTTTACGACCTGAACCGGGAGGTGACGCTGAAGGACCGCGAGACGAAGCAGATTGAATTTCTGCGTGCAACGGACGTACCGGTAAAGCGCACATACGTTTATGACGGCGTGGAGAACCTTCCCACGAACTGGTCTTACAACAATGCGTGGACGGACCGGAACTATGGTCTGTCGAATACACAACACGTGTTCGTGTAGAGCAGGAGTTTGTGAACAGCAAGCAAAACCATCTGGGCATGCCGCTGCCCGCGGGGCTGATACGTTTTTACCGGCGCGATACGGACGGGCAGATGGAGTTTGTGGGCGAAAACAATATTGACCATACGCCTGAAGACGGCAAGGTTAAGCTCTCAACGGGAACGGCGTTTGATGTGACGGGCGAGCGCAAGAGGACGGAATTCCACATGGATTCCAGCGAGCGGACGATCGACGAGTCGTACACGATCACGGTGAAGAATGCGAAGGACAAGCCGGTGGATGTGGAGGTGCTCGAACATCTGTTCCGCGCGGCGAACTGGGACATCGTCGAGAAGAGCTCGAATTTCGAAAAGAAGGACAGCTCAACGGTGGTTTTTCCGATTACCGTTCCCGCGCACGGCCAACAAGAGGTAAGCTACACGGTTCATTATTCCTGGTAGCAGCATAATGCGAGAGAAAAGGCGGACCGGAGAGAGGTCCTACTGAAACGGCACAGTGGACAGGGCGCACCATTTATCCTGTATCTGTGCCCACGATGTCTACCGACACGCACGTAGCGCGCCGCGCGCCTATCTCGAACTATGACCGATGGCTGGTGGTGATCGGCGGGTTCAAGCTGATCGAAGCGGCGCTGTTTGTCCTGCTGGGCGTAGGCGTGTTCCGGATGCTGCACAAAGACCTGGTGGATGAGGTCACTCGTCTGCTTGCGGCCCTGCAGTTCGATCCGGAGGGGCGACTTACGAGCCTGTTTCTGGATAAGGTCGCGCTGATTAATCCACATCGCCTGAAAGTGATCGGCGCGGCAGTCTTTGCCCACGCGGCGCTGGATATTCTGGAGGGAGTTGGGCTGATTCTGCGAAAAATATGGGCGGAGTTTGTGACGCTCGGTGTTTCGATTTTGTTCCTGCCGCTGGAGTTTTTTGAGATTGCGCGGCATGTGACGTGGGTCAGAGTCGGCATTACCGTTGTGAACCTGGCGGTCGTGATTTACCTGATTTTCCATGTGCAGATGCGGCTTCGGGAGTGGCGCCGGCATCGCGGATGACTCTGAAAAGGGGATTGTCGCCAAAGTTTCGCCTACCCTGAGTTTTGTAATCTGGCAAGGGGATGAGAACCAAATAAGTAAACACAATATGTAGTGGGTTATCGCCTTAGGATCCCCTAGGGGACGACTTTTTCTTGCTTTTTTCCGTTTCTCCCTGATTTCTCAAATATTTAAGGCTGGATTTCGGCGTTTTTCCACTTGGACGCAGCGATTTGCTGCGCTAGGATGTGGATGAAAGTGGTCGAAAGTGGAGAGAACCTAGTGACTCTCAACCAAGATTTGCCGATAGAGAGGGCAGACGGCGGTTTGATAGGCGGTTTCGACCGGGGCAGAAAACAATGTTTCGCGGCAATCACCCAACCCGGGTGGATGAGAAAGGGCGGCTCAAGCTGCCGGCGGAATTCAAGCGCCGGATCGATGAGAGCTATAACGGCCGTTTCTACATCACCAGCAAGGATGGGCGGGTCGCCGAGATTTACCCGATGCAGGAGTGGGAAAAGGTCGAGCAGAAGCTGGCGGCGATTCCCAATTTCAATCCTGCGAAGAGAAAGCTGATGGACCGATTGCAACTATTTCGGCCAGGAAGCGGAGATGGATGCGCAGGGCCGGCTGCTGATGCCGCAGATTCTGCGCGAGAAGGCCAACGTGATGGGAGACGTGGTGGTGTTCGGGAATGCAGACGTATCTTGAAGTCGCGAACCGCGAGGCGTTTGTGGCGAACATGGACGCGAATCCGCTGACTGCGGAAGAGGAAGCAGTCGCTGGCAGGGTTTGGGCTGTAGCGAATTTTGAAAACCCCTCAGGGGGAGCACATGATCGAGCATGAGCGACATGTGCCAGTTCTTTTACAACAAGCGATCCGATTCCTGAATGTGCGCCCGGGCGGCGTTTATGTGGACGCGACGCTGGGGCTAGCGGGTCATTCAGCGCGATTGCACGACTGCTGGGACCGCGGGGCAGAGTTGATCGCTTTGATCGCGATCCGCAGGCGATGGCGCGCGGCGAAGGAGAGCGCTGGAGGAGCTGGGAGCGGCGATGCCGGAAATGATTTTTCACGATGTTGAGTTTTCGCAAGCGGCGGAGCTTTTACAGCCAGGAAGCATAGACGGACTGCTGGCCGATTTCGGAGTGAGTTCGATGCAGCTTCGACGAGGCACAGAGAGGATTCAGTTTTCAGGCGGACGGACCTTTGGATATGCGGATGAATCCGCGCGCAGGGACTGACCGCCGCACAAGTGGTAAATCAGTTCGGCGAAAAAGAACTCGCCGATCTGATTTACGAATTCGGAGAGGAAAGGAGGTCGCGGAGAATCGCCAGAGCCATTGTCAGGGCGCGGCCGATTACGACGACGGCAGAACTTGCCAGAGTGGTAGCGGCTGCGGCCCCGGCAATGAAATCGAAGGGGGCGAGGCATACGATTCATCCGGCGACGCGGACTTTTCAGGCTCTTCGAATTTACGTAAATGCCGAGTTGGACGAGATTGATGCGCTGCTGAAGGCGGCGCCGAGGATTGTTGAAGCCCGGCGGAAGGCTGGTGGTGATCAGCTTCCACTCTCTCGAAGACCGGCGTGTCAAAGATGCATTGCGCGAAGGAGCGCAGCAGGGAATTTATGAAGTCTTGACGCGGAAGCCGGTGACGGCGGAGGCGGAGGAGACGGATCGCAATCCGCGGGCGCGCAGCGCGAAGCTGCGGGCGGCGGAGAGGAAGCAGGGATTAGCCATCAGGGACTAGAGATCAGCGAAGGCTGCGATCACGAATGGTGGTACTGAAAGCATCGGGCCGGGGTCGTCCTGCCGCAATACATGGCGAAAGACGATACCTCGTAAGATACTCCCTCCTAAATATCAGCGGCCCAGGCCCGGTCGTTCGAAGGGGGAGTGGAAGTTCGGAAACAGATGTGAGCAGTAGTTGGAGACGAGATCATGGCGACACAGGCAATCGCAGCGCAGACCGGTTTTGAATATGGGCGGAAAAATATCGACCGGCTTCTGGATCGCAATCAGGCGTTGATGGCGGCGCAGCAGCGCGCGCGCCGCGGCCCCACGCCTGAGGTGCTCTTCGTCAAGCGGATCGACAATTCGCGGCTGGTGAAGGCCGCCGATCCGCAGCGCGCTGAAAGAGATGCGCACGTTTGCGTGCGCGATGGCGCTGCTGTTTGGCCTGATCATGATGTATGGATGGCAGCACCTGAGCGCGATCGAATACGGGTATCACATCGAATCGGAGAAGGCAGCAGATGCAACAGCTTGAGGAGCAGAACCGGCAGCTTCGGCTGACGGAGGCGCAGCTGGGCGATCCGGCGCGGATCGATCAACTGGCGCGGCAGCTTGGGCTTGCGATTCCGGCGCCGGGGCAGGTGGTTCGTCCGGATGCGAGCGTCGATCCGAGCGCTCCGGTGATTGCGGAGGCGCATCCCCTGCTGCCTTCGATCCGGTAATATTTGTTTAAGGGAGGGAGCCGGTCGCAGCAGTGAAGCGTCTATCGTTCTCTCCTTCTTCTTCCCATTCCGTTTCTGAGCCGGGCGTGGTTACGCCGATGCGCCGCGGGCGCGTGTTCATGGTGATGGCCCTGCTGGTTTTCTGGGTCGTGGTGATCTGCGGGCGTCTGGTCTGGATCCAGCTAATTCGCCATCACTACTACGTAGAACAGGCGGCGCACGAACAGGAGCATAGCTTCGAGGTGGCTCCGCGACGCGGCATTTTGTATGACCGCAACCTGCACGAGCTGGCGATGACGGTGCAGGTGGATTCAATCTATGCGGTGCCGTCGGAGATAGGCGCGCAGAGGCCGGAGACGGCGGCGGCGCTGGCGAAGATCGTCCATACCGATCCGACAGATAACTTCACGACGGAAAAGCAGATTCTGGCGCGTCTGAACGACTCGCGCAACTTTGCATGGATTGCGCGCAAGCAGGACCCGGCGGTCATCAGCAAGGTGAAGGCGCTGAACCTGAAGGGCATTTATTTCCAGAAGGAGTTCAAGCGCTTCTATCCGGATAACCAGATTGCGGCTCAGGTGCTGGGTTACGTGGGCATCGACGATAACGGACTGGGCGGCCTTGAAGAGGAATTTAACGACGATCTGCACGGCACGCCGGGGCGGATGCTGACGGCGCTCGATGCGCGGCGGCATGTGCTGGGAAGCACGGAGCGCGAGCCGCTGCCGGGCGAGAACCTGGTGCTGACCATTGACGAGAATATCCAGTTCATGGCCGAGCAGGCGCTGGACCGCAACATGGAGCGGACGCATGCGCTGAACGGCACGGTGATTGTGCAGGATCCGCATACGGGGCAGATTCTGGCGCTGGCGATGCGTCCTACGTTTAATCCGAATGATTTTCGCCATGCGAATTCGAGCCTGCTGCGCGATCACGCGGTGAGCGATGTGTATGAGCCGGGATCGACGTTCAAGCTGGTGGCTTATTCGGCGGCGCTGGAAGAGCATGTGACGACGCCGGACGCGATGATCGATACGCAGGGCGGGCAGATCAATGTTGCGGGACGGATTGTGCATGATGACCGCGATGCGATCAATTACGAGAGCCGCTTTCATAATGTGATTTCGACGACGCAGGCGCTGGAGCAGTCGAGCGACGTGGCCGCGATCAAGCTGGCTGAGCGCATGGGGCCGGATCGCTTTTACCAATACATTCACTCCTTTGGATTCGGCGAGCGCACGGGAATTGAACTGCCTGCGGAGACGCGCGGGCTGTTGAAGCCGCCGCGGCGATGGAATCCGACGACGATTGGATCGATACCGATGGGGCAGGAGATCGGCGTGACGCCGCTGCAACTGATCACCATGGCGTCGACGATTGCCAATGGGGGCATGTATCTTCCGCCGCACATTCTGTTGCAGAGCTCAGGCGAGGCGGAGAACGGGCAACTGGTGGCGGCGGCATTCCATCCGGAGCACGATATTCCTAATCCGCTGCCGGACGGGGCGCATCGCGTGATCTCGACGCTGACTTCGGCGGAAATGCGGAAGATGATGGAAGGCGTGGTGGAGCACGGAACCGGAATTCCGGCGCAACTCAACGGCTACAGCGCGGCGGGCAAGACGGGAACGGCGGAGAAGATCGATCCGCTGACGCATACGTACTCGAAGACGAAGTATGTGGCGTCGTTTGTAGGATTCGCGCCGGTGAATGATCCGGCGATCGCGATAGTGGTGGTGATGGATTCGCCCGTCGTATCAGTTTCACTATGGAACGTCGGCCAGCGCGCCGGTTTTTCATGAGCTGGCGCAGCAGATATCTGGAGTATCTGGGCGTGCCGCACGATGAGGATGTGAAGTCTACGACGGAGATGGCGAGGCTCGAAAGCTATCCGGTGCGTGGGGGAAGAGCCAGCGCAGCATCTGGACGATCTGGATTCGCTGTTTGATGAGGTGAACAATCTGCCGGCGGACGATCCGCTGCGCGCGGCGGTGGCGGCGCCTGCTCTGCTGCCGGTGTCGAAGACGGATGCGGGCGCTCGTTGGACGCGGATGGCGGCTTCGGTTGGCGATTCGACTGCGCCTTCATCGCAGGGTGCCGTGCGGCTCCAGCTTCTGCCGAGCGGGAATGCGGCTGCGGTGAGTTCTGCCGCCAGGGTTCTTCGATCTTCCTCCTCCGGAGCTGAAAACAGCCGCGCCTAAGGGCTCGGTTGTGGTTGGGTCGGGGAAGGGCGTTGCGGTGCCGTCTTTGCTTGGCCAGCCGGTGCGGACGGTGATCGAACAGGCGGGCGCGGCTGGGCTTGGGGTGCAGGTGGTGGGCTCCGGCATTGCGCGCCAGCAGGTTCCGGCGGCAGGGACGATGGTTCCGGCGGGGACGGAGATCGTGGTGCAGTTCGCGCGCTGAGTGCTGGCCGCACGGCTGTACGCGCTCCGCGGCATTTCGGGCCGGCCTTGCGGCCCTCTCTCTGGTCGGGATGAGAATCCCTGAGCGCACATGGAAAATACCAACAGATATAGTAAGTCTCACTTGCTATGCGCGTTGACGAGGTTCTACGACAGGTTGAGTGTGTGCGCCGCGCGGGCGGGAGCGCCGAAGTTACGGGCGTTGAGTATGACTCGCGCCGCGTTGCGACCGGGCTCCCTGTTTGTGGCCATGCAGGGCGGGACTACGGATGGCAACCGGTACATTGCGCGGGCTGTAGAGGCGGGCGCTGTTGCGGTGATTACGGATTCCGCGCAGGCGTTCGATGAAACTGCGCTGCGATTTCCTCAGATTGCATTGGTTGAGGTTGCGCATGGGCGCAAGGCGCTGGCCGGGCCGGCCGCGAATTTCTTTTCTCATCCGGAACGCATACTGGCGTTGAGCGGAGTGACCGGAACCAACGGCAAAACGACCACTGCATTTCTGCTGGACGCGATGTTGAACCATGCGGGCCGCAAAACGGTGCTGGTGGGGACGATTGAATACCACGTGGCGGGGGCGGTGCGCCCGTCGCCGCATACGACGCCGGAGTCGCGCGATTTGCTGGAGCTGTTTCGCGAAGGCGTAGACGCGGGCGCGACGGAGGCGGTGATGGAGGTTTCGTCGCATGCGCTGGAGCAGGGCCGCGTGTACGGCCTGGGCTTCGATATGGCGATTTTTACAAACCTCACCCGCGACCATCTGGATTTTCACGGCACGATGGAGAACTATTTTGCGGCCAAGCGCAAGCTTTTTGACGGAAGCATGTTGACGGGCGCCGCGCGTGGCGGTTTTGAATATCGATGATGCTTACGGAGCGGAACTGGCGCTGGCGGCGCGCGAGGCGGGCAGCGAGATTTTTTCCTATGGGTTGGGAGTCGGGCGAGTTTCGCGCCGAGCGACGTGGCGATGACGGCGAGCGGGATGCGGTTTATCGTTGAAGACGCCCGCAGGGATCCGTCGAGATCCACACGCGGCTTACTGGGAAGGTGAATGTCTATAACCTGCTGGCGGCGTGCGCGGCGGCGTATGCGCGGGGATCTGTCACTTGATGCGATCCAGAGCGGCGTGGCGTCGCTCGAGTGCGTGCCGGGGCGGTTTGAGACGGTCGATGCGGGGCAGCCTTTTACGGTGGTGGTGGATTACGCGCACACCGATGACGCGCTGCGGAACCTGACGGCCGTGGCGCGCGAATTTGTGAACGGGAACGGACGGACGGGTGATTACGCTGTTCGGATGCGGCGGGGATCGCGACCGGACCAAGCGTCCGCTGATGGGGCGCGCGGCGGGCGAGGGAAGCGACCTGGTTTTTCTGACATCGGACAATCCGCGCAGCGAGGAGCCGGAGGCGATTCTTCAGGATGTGGTGCCGGGACTTGACGCGACGGGCACACGGTATATTCTCGAAGCCGAACCGTGCACAGGCGATTGGGATGGCGCTGGAAGAGGCGCGGCGGGGAGATATTGTCCTGCTGGCGGGCAAAGGCCATGAGAAGACGCAGACGCTGAAGAGCGGTACGATTCCGTTTGACGATGTTGCGGTGGCCTTGGACGCGTTGCGTGGAGTTGCAGCGCGCGGGAGAGGGCGCATGAAGCTCGACTTGCGACAGATCGCGCACTGGATGCAGCGCCGAGTTTGAAGGCGCCGGCGCCGATGGCCTTGCGGCTGCGGGCTACTCCATCGATTCGCGCACGATCGGCGCAGGTGAGCTGTTTTTCGCGGTAAAGGGTGAGCGCTTTGACGGGCACGATTTTGTGGCGGCTGCGATCGCGCGGGGCGCGGTGGCGGCGGTGGTTTCGCGCGAGAAGCCTTGCTTCGGCGCGGATCGCGGCGGGAAGTCATCCACTGCTGATTGTGGAAGACCTTTGAAGGCGCTGCAGCAGCTGGCGGCGGCGGTGCGGAGGCATTGGGGCAGACGAGTGGTCGGCATTACCGGGTCGGCGGGGAAGACGACGACCAAGGATGCGGTGGCGGCGGTTCTGGCCGCGAAATTTCGCCGTGCTGAAGTCGCAGGGGAATCTGAATAATGAATATGGACTGCCGCTGCAATTGCTGAAGCTGGAGATGACGCATGAAGTGGCCGTGATTGAGATGGGCATGTCGCATGCGGGAGAGATTGCGGCGCTGGCGCACATTGCGGCTCCCGACTGGGGCGTGGTGACGAATGTGGGCAGCGCGCACGCGCAGAACTTTGCCGGACGGCATTGCCGGAATTGCGCGCGCCAAATATGAGCTGGTCGCGGCGTTGTCCGCGCATGGCGTGGCTTTCTTGAACTGCGATGACGCTTATGTCTCGCAGTTTGGGCGAGATTTTCGCGGAAAGACCATTTATTTCGGGCGCGGGACCGTGTGCCGATCCGCGCGCGCAGGGGATTGTCTCGCTGGGCGTGGAGGGACAGGACATGGAGGTGCTGGCCGGGGCGCACCACGCAAGGCTGCATCTGCATCTGCTGGGCGAGCATAACGTGGCGAATGCGCTGGCGGCCATTGCGGTGGGGGTGGAAGCCGGGATACCCCTTGAAACCTGCTGCAGGGCGCTTGCGGAGTTGCGGCCGGAAGACAAGCGCGGACAGATTCTGACGATTGGCGGCGCTACGGTGATCAATGATTGCTACAACTGCAATCCCGAGGCGCTCAAGGCGATGATCGGCACGCTGGCGGCGATGCCGGTGGGAAAAAAGGGACGCCGGATTCTGGTGGCGGGCGCGATGCTGGAACTGGGTCCGGAGTCAGATAAGCTGCATGCGGCGTGCGGACGGGACGCGGCGGAGGCGGGAATCGATTTGATTGCCGGGGTGAGCGGGGACGCGAGGTATCTGGTGGAAGCTGCCGGCGGCGCGGGCGCGGAGTCGCTCTTCTTCGAGACTCCGGAGGAGGCTGGGCTGTGGCTGCGCGGGGCGGTGCGGGAGGGAGATGTGGTGTTGCTGAAGGCCTCGCGGGGGGTGCGGCTGGAGCGGGCGCTGGAGGCATGGCGCGGAGTTTGAGGGTCGGAAGGGAAACCGGCTGGCCGCTTCGGAAAAAAGCGAGTAGCCTTGCATCTGCGAAGCGGGCCTTTTCATCATAGGTTGTGGATTCATGAGTTTGGAGCCGCCGGGCAAACGGAGGAGTTTTGACGATGAGGACGATGAAACGCAGTCTGGTTCCACTTGTAATTGCTGGTCTCATGCTGGCCGGGCCCGCGATGGTTACACCGGGTGCTTTGCTTTTCAGCCAGTCCACGGCCGCGGATAATAATCTTCGCGCGGAGATCACCAATAAGGCGCTGAACAAGTCGCAGTTCAAGAATATTCAGGTGGCTGTCAACAATGGAGTGGTGAAGCTGACGGGCACGGTGAATGTTTTCGCTGATAAGGAGCAGGCCGATACGCGGGTGCATCGCACGAAGGGCGTTGTTGCAGTCGATAACGAGATTCAGGTTGCCGGGCCGGAGATTTCCGACGCGCAGCTTCAGCAGAAGCTGGTGAAGGCGATTCAGTATGACCGCGCGGGATACGGCACGCTTCCGTTCAACGCGATCAGCGTGCAGGTGCAGAATGGCGCGGTGAGGCTGGCGGGTCACGCTTATGGCCCGGTCGACGCGGATTCAGCGGTGTCGCTGGCGTCGAATATGAAGGGCGTGAAAGACGTGATCAACGATATTCAGATTGATCCGGTGTCGCCGATGGACGATCGGATTCGGCGAGCGGTGTATCGTGCGGTCTACGGGTTCGCGGCTCTGAACAAGTATGCGATCGATCCGGCGCAGCCGATTCGCATTTCGGTGCAGAACGGCAACGTGACGCTTTTTGGCGTTGTGAATTCGCAGGCGGACAAGAATATGGCGGGAATCCGAGCCAATGGCGTTTCGGGCGTGTTCAAGGTCACGAATGATTTACAGGTTGCGGGTCAGGCTCCAGAAAAATAGGGACTCGCCCTCCGGGCGACTGCGCCTTCCCACCCCAGCACGCGAACAGCGCGCGTGCCGGGGGCCCGGCTCCGGCGCCATCCTGGTGTTGAGTTTTGTGGCCACTCCCTTTGGTCGTGGAATCGAATATCCGGTTTCCCCACCAACGGGAGGGCCGGTCCTCCAGTCCTTTGGATAGACTAAGGCTATGGGTTTTTTCCGCAGCGTGGGCACCACGCTTGAAATGATCAAGTGGGAGCACTCGATCTTTGCGCTGCCCTTTGCGCTTACCGGCGCGATGCTGGCTGCAGGCGGGCTTCCTCACGCGATGCAGGTTGCGTGGATTATTGTCTGTATGGTGAGCGCGCGGTCGGCGGCGATGGCTTTTAATCGCTGGGCCGATGCTTCGCTCGACAGCGAGAATCCGCGCACCCGGTCGCGGGCCATTCCGGCGGGACTGCTTTCACGCAGGTTTGTTGGAGGATTCACGCTGGCGATGGCGGCGGTTTTTGTGCTGGCGTCGGCGGAGCTGAATCGGCTTACGCTGCTGCTGTCTCCCGTCGCGCTGGCGGTGATCTTCTCTTACTCGTATACGAAACGGTTTACGCGCTGGTCGCACCTGGCGCTAGGGCTGGCGCTGGGATTTGCTCCGGCGGCGGCTTGGATTGCGGTGCGGGGGTCGCTGGACCCGCGCATACTGATTCTGACGCTGGCGGTGATGTTCTGGGTGTCGGGTTTCGATCTGCTTTATGCGTGCCAGGATGCTGCGCATGACCGCGCTCACGGTTTGTTCAGCGTGCCTGCGACGTTCGGGATTGCGGCGGCCTTCTGGATTGCGCGCCTGCTGCATGTTTTGATGCTGGCGCTGTTGCTATGGCTGGTAAAAAGCTTTGGGCTGGGGCATTTCGCGCTTGCCGGGGTTGCGATTGTCGCGGCGCTGCTGCTGTATGAGCACCTGATTGTTTCTCCGGGCGACCTGCGGAGATTGAACGCCGCTTTCTTCACGATGAACGGGGTGATCTCGATCGTGTTTTTCGGGTTTGTGGCGGTCGACCTGCTGCTTCGTCTGCAATAAAAGCGCGCTTCAAAAAAAGAGGCCCGCAATAAATTCGCGGGCCTTTGCAGCTAAGTCGGGCGCTAAAAGCACCTCTCCGGTAGTGATAGCCTTTGCCTGAATTGCCAGAAGAGGTCTATTCCGGAGGATCGTTACAGTCCTGAGGGAAGAGGCCGCCGGGGGAACTGGCATCGCTACCCAAGTACCGGAGAAATGCTTCATGCGGAGCGGCGGTGTTTTGCGCGCTCAAGCTCGCTTTGCTCTTTGCTCGTCGATCTTTTCGTTGACGCGATTCTTAGCGTCCTGCACTTTGTCTGACAAGTTTTCTCTCGCCTCGTTGGCGCGCATTTCGTTTTCGCGCTTGCGGTCGGCGGCGACATCGTGGACCGCTTCCTTGGCGTTGCCCCATGTTTCTTTGGCAGCGCCTTTGAGCTGGTCGGCTACTCCGCGGTTGGCCATGTCTTGATTTCCGACCGCTTCGCCAACCTTCTGCTTCACCTTGCCCGTTACCTGCTCTGTTTTACCGCTTATCTCGTCCTTATTCATATTTTTTACCCCTTGATCCGGTTTGTCGTGCGTTATGTCCGCATGCTCGTGCGATGCGGCCGGGTTAAACGCTTCTTCGACCGCTGATCAATTGAATGACCAGCACTACTAGAGCCAACACCAGCAAGATGTGGATGTAGGCGCCGACGGCGTGGAAGCTAACCAGACCGACCAGCCACAGCACCAAAAGAATTACAAAAATCGTCCAGAGCATCGTTCGTTCTCCCTCGTTTGTGTCTACCAGCACCGTCTACGGTGTGATAAGGTGCGTCGAGTTGGATTGGGGTTGCCGTACAATCGGAATTTTGAGGAACGACACACGCTAATGCGCATTGCCATTCAGGGAGAGCCGGGATCGTTCAGTCATGAAGCCGCGCTGAACGTTGCACCTGAGGCAACCATTTTTCCGTGCGCGGTATCGCCGGAAGTTTTTGCGACGGTGGTTGAAGGCCGCGTGGATGCGGCGGTGATTCCGATTGAAAATTCACTTGCGGGGCCGGTGGCGGAGCACTACGATCTGCTGCTGGCGCACGATGTTGCAATTGAGAGCGAATCGCTGCTGCGGATTCGCCACAACCTGATTGCGCTGCCCGGCGCTTCGATTGAACAGATTGAGCGCGTGTCCTCGCATCCGGTGGCGCTGGCGCAGTGCCGGCTTTTTCTTGCGCGGCATCCGCGCATGGAAGCGGTTCCGTTTTACGATACGGCGGGCAGCGTGAAGCAATTAATGGAACAGCGCGATGCGCACGCGGCAGGCATTGCCAGCGCGCAGGCGGCGCTGCACTACGGCGGAAAGATTCTTGCGGCGGATATTGAGGATAATCCGGAGAACTACACGCGCTTTTTTCTGATCCGGAAGCGGAGCATGGTGCAGGTTGATCCCAGGCCGGATAAGGTGAGCCTGGCGTTCACGGTGGAGAACCGTCCGGGAACGCTGGTGGCGGCGCTAGAGGTTTTTGCCAGCCAGGGGACGAATTTGACGAGGATCGAATCGCGGCCGGTGCACGGGCGACCCTGGCAGTATGTGTTTTTTGCCGACTATCAGCTTACTTCTCCCGAGGTGGCGGATGCCGCGATCAAACTGCTGGCGGGGCACTGTTCGATGGTCAAGGAACTGGGGCGTTATCGTTCCGCTTAGGACTGGCCATGCCGCGCGATGACTATTTTGGGAAGGAAGATTAGATTTTCAACTTACTCGCGACCCTGCCGATGAAGTTTGCGTGGGGAACTGGGACTGCGCCGGGCGCGTACTCGCATCTTAGGGATAGAGGCCGGTTGCGGCAGTCGTTCCCCACCCATTTTGAGCTAAGTTGTTGAATGTGAGCATCCAGCGGGCCTGAGTTGCGTTTTCTGCGACCGAATCGAACCTTGAAGAGTCTAATAGCTAATTACCTGATAGAAAGGGACTCATGGCCAGCGACTTCTTAAGTGTCATTCATCCCAGTGATCCTAACCAGCGCGAAGAGCGTTCTGAAGATAAGGCTCTGCCTATTCTCCCCGTTCGCGATACCGTTTTGTTTCCCCATGCTGTTTTGCCCTTGACCGTAGGGCGTGAAAGTTCGATCCAGCTGATCCAGTCGATCGGCGATGAGAAGAGCGTGGTTGTGGTTG
This sequence comes from uncultured Acidobacteriaceae bacterium, assembly GCA_963783805.1. Classification (GTDB taxonomy): domain Bacteria; phylum Acidobacteriota; class Terriglobia; order Terriglobales; family Acidobacteriaceae; genus Silvibacterium. The sequence goes on from CAWAPC010000006.1 coordinate 100,916, forward strand.
CGCAGCGCGATGCGCGCATGGATGCGCCGCAGCCCAGCGATCTTTATGCTTACGGCACTCTGGCGACGATTCACAAGGTCGTCAAGATGCCGAATCAGAGCCTTTTTGTGTTTACGGAAGGCACGGAGCGGGTGAAGCTGGGGACATTTTCACAGATTGAACCGTTCATGACGGCCTCGGTCGAGGTGGTTCCCGAGATTCATCCGGCGAAGGGATCGGAGCTGGAGGCGCTGCAGCGCAATGTGCTCTCGGCGTTTCAGCAGATCGTGACTGCATCGCCCACCCTGTCGGACGAATTGCAGACGATTGCGATGAATATCGAGGAGCCGGGGCGGCTGGTGGACTTCATTGCCTCGTCGCTGCCGTTTCTGGCGACGACGGAGAAGCAGGAACTGCTGGAGACGCCGGACATCACGGCTCGGCTGGAGCGCGTGAACAAGCATCTGGCGAAAGAGCTTGAGGTGCAGCAGCTCCGCAACAAGATTCAGTCCGAGGTGCAGGACCAGGTGCAGCAGTCGCAGCGCGACTACTATCTGCGCGAGCAGATGAAGGCCATTCAGAAAGAGCTTGGCGACGCGGATGAAGGCCAGAAGGACATTGAAGAGCTTCGCAAAAAGATTGAGGCTGCCGGAATGCCGGAGGAGACGCTGAAGGAAGCGCTGAAGGAGCTGAACCGGCTCTCGCGCATGTCTCCCATGGCGGCCGATTACTCGCTGACGCGGAATTATATTGAGTGGCTGGCGGTGCTGCCGTGGTCGAAGTCTTCGGGCAGCGCGGTGGATATTGCGAAGGCCAAGCAGATTCTGGATGAGGACCACTACGACCTGAAAAAGGTGAAGGACCGCATTCTGGATTTTCTTTCGGTGCGCCGTTTGAAGCCGGACATGAAGGGACCGATTCTGTGCTTTGTGGGGCCTCCGGGCGTGGGCAAGACCTCGCTGGGGCGCAGCATTGCGCGCGCGCTCGATCGCAAATTCCAGCGCATCTCGCTGGGCGGAATGCATGACGAAGCCGAGATCCGCGGGCATCGCCGGACCTATATCGGCGCGTTGCCGGGTCAGATTATTCAAAACCTGCGGCGTGCGGGGGCGAACGATCCGGTTTTCATGCTGGATGAGATCGATAAGCTGGGGAGAGACTTCAGGGGCGACCCGTCTTCAGCCCTTTTAGAGACGCTGGATCCGGAGCAGAACAACACTTTCCGGGACAACTATCTTGACCAACCGTTCGATTTGTCGAAGGTGCTGTTCATCTGCACGGCGAACCAGCTTGACCCGATTCCTCCGCCGCTGTTGGATCGCATGGAGATCATCGAGCTGCAGGGGTATACGGAAGAGGAAAAGATTCACATCGCGTTCCGGTATCTGATTCCTCGGCAGATCAAGGAGAACGGCATCGCGGCGGACAACATTGAGTTCCCGAAGGAGTCGGTCGCCTATATGGTGCGGCACTACACGCGCGAGGCGGGCGTTCGCAGGCTGGAGCAGCTCTTGGGAACAGTGTGCCGCAAGCAGGCGCGGCGCATTGCGGAAGGAAATACGGACAAGCTGACGGTGACGCGCGAAATTGTGCAGGAGTTTCTGGGCGGCATCAAGGTCCGCGTGGACACCGAAATTGCCGAGCGCACGAAACGCTCGGGCGTGGCGGTGGGGCTGGCCTGGACTCCGGCGGGCGGCGATGTGTTGTTTATCGAAGCCAACCGGATGAAGGGCAAGGGCGGCTTTACGATGACGGGGCAGATCGGCGAGGTGATGCAGGAATCGATGCAGGCCGCGCTGACCTGGGTGCGCTCGAATGCCAAGTCGCTGAACCTGGAAGAGGACTTCACGAAGGACGTGGACATTCACATTCACGTTCCGGCGGGGGCGATTCCGAAGGATGGGCCTTCGGCGGGCGTGACCATGGCCACGGCGCTGGTTTCGCTGATGACCGACAGGCCGGTGCGTCCGCTGACGGCGATGACCGGCGAGATTACGCTGAGCGGCAATGTGCTGCCGGTTGGCGGCATCAAGGAGAAGTTCCTGGCGGCGAAACGGGCAGGCGTGAAAGACGTGATTCTGCCCGCGGAGAACCGGCAGAATGTGGAGGAAGACCTGACTCCAGACCAGACTGACGGCGTGACTATCCACTACGCGACCCGCATTGAGGACGTGCTGGAGATTGCGCTGCCTCGGACTGTATCCGAGGAAAAGCAGGATGAGCAGGTGCGGGAAGAAGTACTGCAGCACGCGAGCGCCTGACATTCCCTATTGAAGGGCTGAGATCCCGGGTTCGCACTGCGCGCCCGGGATTTTCTTTACACCTCCGATGCCGTCGGAACCACCGCGAGCGCGGCACGTTTTCGCATCGGCTGCGGATTCCAGTAGGTTAGTGAGCGCCATATCCACTCGAACGGCCCGAACTGGAAGCGGTCGAGCCACCAGGGCGAGATGATCAATTGTGCCGCCCAGATTGCCAGCACGATTCCGAACTGTTCTGTGCGGCTCACCTTGCCGAAGAGCCCCAGTCCCCAGCCGTAGAAGAGGAATGTGCAGACGATTGTGTGAGTGAGGTAATTGGTGAAGGCCATGCGGCCCACCGCTGCCAAGCGCCGCCGCGCGCCGGGTAGCCATCCTTTCCGGCAGATGAGCATCACCAATCCAATCCAAAAGAGGCATACCAGCAGGCTTGCCCAGTAGTTGTACTGGAAGTCCAGGAAGAAAGCCTTTCGCATGTTCCAGTGATCGGCGAATTCCCTGTGGACGCCGAAGGCGATGATGGGAAGACCCACCAGAAGCCCCAGCGCGATGAACCATCGATAGATGCGCGCGGGCAGCTTTGCGCTGAAGACGCCGAGCTTGAATAGTCCCATGCCCACCAGCATTAATCCGTAGGCGCGCCAGAAGGCGAGGAAGATATTTCCCTGAAGCTGCATGCCCACGTTCTGCACGACGCGGTCTTTTTCTTCGACCAGCCAGCCGCTGCGGTAAGTTGCCAGCTCTTTATTGACCGCTGCCGGCGACGGAGCCCACAGCTGCTGGCGCAATTGGTCGACCGACTTCTTCGGCCAGTAAGGCATTGATTCGTAGCTCCCGACAGCGAGCACCGTAGCTACAGATGTGAACAACAGTCCAGAGATGATGAGCGTGCGGGGCTTCCACTTACGCGAGAGATAAGCCACCATTCCGCCGAGGGAATAGGTAAAGAGAATGTCGCCGGGCCATAAGAGATATCCATGGAGGCAGCCGAAGAGGGCCAGCCAACCCATGCGCCGATAGTGCAGCGGCCCCGCTCGCCGTCCGGATGCCTCGATGCGGCTGGTCATCAGCAAAATACCCGCGCCAAACAGCATCGAGAAGATAGACATGAACTTCAGGTCGGCGAAGAGCATGCAGACGTACCACACTGCATAGTTCAGCCCATGAAGATCGCCATATGCCGTGGGATTCATATAGGCGGCGCCGATCATTGAGAAATCCTGAATGTTCATCGTCAAGATGCCCAGCAGCGCCACGCCGCGCATAACGTCGAGCGACTGGATGCGCTCCTTTACGGTCACCGGTCCGACAGAGACGGTTGGGGCAAGCGTGCTCATACAAGTCCTCCAAGTGGCGCGGCCTGAGATTCGCACCGTGCGCTCGATGCACAATGACCGCAAAAACCCTGGAATGGCTGCATCTTAGTCCTTTTGGAATTGCCGCGGTACTGACAAATGTCAGCGGAACTGGCACGGAGGGTGTTCGGGCCACCGCAGTAAACCTTCCCTGCCGGGGTGCGTCCATTGAATGGGTATTCTTAAGGAAACATGCTCGTGGAACCGGCGGAATGTCGGGGAACACCCGATACCGGAGCTGACCGACGGGCAGCCGTTTTTGTGAACGCTGATGCTGACCATTGGCCACTCTACACTGCCTATCGAAACATTTCTGGCCATCTTGCGAGACAACAAGGTGCGCGTGCTGGCCGATATTCGCACGGTGCCTAAATCGCGGCATAATCCGCAGTTTGCGCAGGAGAATCTTGCACCAGCGCTGGCGGCGGCCGGTATTGAGTACCGCTGGCACCGCGACCTGGGCGGATTGCGCCATGCGCGTAAGGACTCGATCAATACCGGCTGGCGCAACGCGAGCTTTCGCGGTTATGCGGACTATATGCAGACGCCGGAGTTTGCTGCGGCTCTTGATGAGTTAATGAAGGCTGCGCCGCACGCGCATACCGCTCTGATGTGCGCCGAAGCGGTGCCGTGGCGGTGCCATCGCTCGCTGGTGGGCGATGCGCTTACGGTGCGCGGCATTGCGGTGGAAGACATCACCTACACCGCACAGGGAAAGAGCCGTCGCCAGCCGCACAAGTTGACTCCATTTGCGCGGGTGGAGGGCGAACGGCTGTGGTATCCGGCGGAGGATGATCTGTTTGCCGGGGCAAAGGCAGCCGTATAGCAGAAACACTCTTTCAGGGAGTACGTCCGGGTATAGGAAAACACTCTTTCAGCAAGTGCGTCTAACAGAGCGGGTATTCTGAAGTGCTGGCCGCACGGGCAGCTGCTTTGCGTGGCCACTCCCGTTGGTCGTGGGCGCAGGCAAACGGGTAGAGGAAACACTCTTTCAGCAAGTACGTCTAATAGAGCGGGTATTCTGAAAGAAATATGCGCGTCCGTATTCTTGTCTTCGGCGTTCTCAAAGACCTTATTCCCGAATCTTCCGCTACACTTGAGCTGCCTGATGGGGCTTGTGTGGGGGATTTACTTGATCACTATTGCGAATCTTTCGCGGAGCGCGATGAGCTTTGGCAATCAGTGGCGGTTGCGGTCAATCGCGAGTACGTTTCTGCGGATCATGCTCTGGCGGAGGGCGACGAGGTTGCTCTGTTGCCGCCGGTGAGCGGTGGTGGCCGGGAAATGGTTGCGCTTACGCGCGCGCGCATCGAGGCGGAGAGGCGATTGTGGCGCGGACTCAAGCACGGGGAAGATGGCGCCGTCGTGGTTTTTGACGGCATAGTGCGCGACAATACGCGCGGACGGCGGACTCTGTATCTGGTTTATGAGGCGTATGAGGAGATGGCGCTGGCGCAGATGCGCGCGCTGGCGGTAAAGGCTGCCGAGGATTTTAGTATTCGCGAAGTCGCCCTGATTCATCGCCTGGGCCAGCTTGAAGTTGGCGAGACCAGCGTATTGATTGCGGTTGCGGCGGCACATCGCGGAGCAGCTTTTGATGCGTGCCGCTGGCTTATCGATACGTTGAAGAAGACGGTGCCCATCTGGAAGAAGGAACATTTCGAAGATGGAGCGGTATGGGCGGATGGCGAGGCGTTTCCGCCGGAGATTTCTGCTTGAGACAGCTTTGGATATTTGCTCAGCTGCTTCTGGCGGCCCCTGGAGTGTTGGCCGCAGCGCCTGGGATGCAGGCGCAGACGGCCCCGCAGGCGACGCGGCCGCAGACGGCTCCTCCGATTCGGGTGAATGTTCGGCTGGTGAATGTTTTTGTGAACGTGATGGACGCGAATGGCTCCCCGGTGAGCGGCCTTACGCAGCGAGATTTTGCCATTTGCGAAGACGGGGGCGCGCAGAAGATTTCGTATTTTGAGCGCGAGACCGATATGCCGGTGTCGATCGTGCTGGCGATTGATACCAGCGGGAGCACGCGCAAGGACCTGCCTCTGGAGAAAACGGCCGCGCACGAGTTTATTCATTCCTTGCTGAGGCCGGTTGATCGGCTGGACCTGATGGACTTCAATTCTGATGTGCGCGAGGTGGTTCCGTTCACGGCGAATTTGCGGCGCATCGATGCGGGGCTGAACGATCTGGATGTTGGCCCGGCAACGGCGCTCTACGATGCGATATATCTTGCTTCGGAGAGCCTGGCTCCGCGCCATGGGCGCAAGGTGCTGGTGCTGATCACGGATGGCGACAATACGAAAAGCGGAACGGATTATTCGCAGGCACTCGAAGCGGCGCGGCACGGCGGAGTGATAATTTACAGCATCATTGACCTGCCGATTTCTGCCGATGCGGGGCGCGATACGGACGGCGAGCACGCCATGATTACGCTGTCGCAGGAGACGGGCGGCCAATACTTCTACGCGATGCAGGGCAATCTGCGTGAGGCGTTCGAGAAGGTTTCGGAGGCCCTGCGGACGCAGTATCTGCTGGGCTACTATCCCAGATCCAAAGGCGCCGGGCTCGCAGTTTCGGAGCATTTCCGTGACGCTTACGCATCCAACCCAGACAGACGGGCCATACACGGTGCAGAATCGCACGGGGTATTATCCGGACGCAGCGCAATAAGACTTTTCGGCATCGAAGGTTCTTGAGCCATTGAGGGCGCTCGACGCGGCGCGCGGCTGCGTGGGCGGCGCTGCTCCCGATAGAATGAATTTATGTCTTTGACGAACAAATCGCGGCGGCGGCAGAAGGCTCCCCCGGCAGGTGAAACCGGGCAGGAGGCGCTTTACCTGCGTTATCTGAGTGAAAAGCAGATTCCGGTGTGCGTGAAGCTGCGCGACGGAGAGAACCTGACAGGCTGGATTGAATACTTCGACGACCGCATGATTCGGCTGACGCGCGAAGGCAAGCCGAATCTGTTCATCTACAAGCAGCAGATTCGCACGATCTCGGAGCAGGCGCGACGGCGCAATCCCCGAAAGCCCGTTGAAGTCGAAGCGACTCCCTCTGGCGAGGCGACTCCGTCTGGAGATTTGGGGTGAGCGCGCTGGATACGCTGACCTTTGCGGCTCCCGCGTCAATAATTGCCCTGGAAGCCGGTGCGCTGCTGCGCGACTTTTATCGCAAAGGCGTTGCGACGGAGTACAAGAGCGACGTGGACCTGGTGACGGAGGCGGATCGCGCGTCAGAGAAGCTGATTGTCGAGCGGCTGCGCGAGCTGTTTCCGGAGCATGGAATTTACGGCGAAGAGGGAACGCGGTCGCATCTGGAGAGCGAGTATCGGTGGTACATCGATCCGCTGGATGGCACGACGAACTTTGCGCATGGGTTTCCTGTGTTCTGCGTGTCTATGGGTCTGGAGCAGCGCGTAGACCGGCGCTGGCTGCCTGCATGAGGATGGAGAATGGTTGCGGCGGTGCTTTATGATCCGCTGCGCGATGAGCTGTTCACGGCGGAGAAGGGCAAGGGCGCGTATCTGAACGGGCGCGCGCATTCATGTCTCGCGCACGCGGGAGCTGGCCGAGGCGCTGGTGGCGACGGGATTTCCCAGCCGCAAGCGGCATGACAATCCGAACATTCACTTTTATCAGCAATTCACGCTGCGCTCGCATGGGGTGCGGCGCGCGGGGTCGGCTGCGCTCGATCTTGCGTATACGGCGTGCGGGCGCATCGATGCGTACTGGGAGTTCAACCTGAATCCGTGGGACACGGCGGCGGGCGCGCTGCTGGTGACCGAAGCGGGCGGAACGATGAGCCGCTATGACGGGAGCGCATTTCGGCTGGACAGCAAAGAAGTGCTGGCGACGAATGGTTTGCTGCGCGAGGAGATGCTGGGATTCTTCCGTGAGATGTTCGCGGGGCGCGAGCTTGAGCCGATTCCTACGCCTGCGGAGTTTGCCGCGCTGAGAGAGCGCGCACTCATGAATAAAGAAAAATGAATCAGGAAATTTGACCCATGAAGAGAAGAATAACTTTAGGGCTGCTTAGCCGGCCTGCGCTCTGTGTGCTGCTTTGCCTGGTGTCGAATTTCGCGCTGGCGGCCGATGGTTATCGCGTGCTGCATGCTTATCCGCACGATGCGCAGGCATTTACGCAGGGGCTGGTTTATCTGGACGGGCATCTTTACGAGAGCACCGGGCTGAATGGGCAGTCGACGCTGCGCGAGGATGATCTTGAGACGGGGCGGGTGCTGAAGGAGGTGAGCGTGCCTTCGCAATATTTTGCGGAAGGGCTTACCAACTGGGGCAATACGTTGATTCAGCTTACGTGGAAGGCGCACGTGGCTTTTGTTTATGACCGCGCGAGCTTTCGCCTGCTGCGTACGCTCCACTATCCGTGGGAAGGATGGGGACTGACTCAGGATGGGAAACACCTGATTTTGAGCGATGGGAGCGAGACACTTCACTTTCTCAATCCGGACACCATGGCGGAGGTAAAGAGCGTTCGCGTGACGTATCTTGGCGAGCCGGTGAAGGAGCTGAATGAGCTTGAGTATATTCACGGTGAAATTTATGCCAATGTCTGGATGACGGATAAGATTGCGCGAATTTCTCCGGAGACTGGCAAAGTTGTCGGGTGGATCGACCTCAGCGGGATTCTGCCGGAGATTGAAATTCGCAGCTCGGACGCGGTGCTGAACGGGATTGCGTATGACGCAGGGCACAATCGCGTTTTTGTTACGGGGAAGCTTTGGCCGCGGGTGTTCGAGATTCAGGTGATTCCCAAAGGCGGGAAAAAGTAGCCACGCTTTCTTTGTTGTGCGCGATTAATTTGCTTTGATCCGCAGCACTTGAATGGAGTAGGACGGAATGCGTGCAGGTGAATTTTCCGGAGACTCCATCGAAGCGGGATTCGATCGGGAGGATGTTCTTTGGATGGTCGATGGAGTTGGTTGCGGCGAGCGTTTTTGCGCTCAGGGTGACTACATCAGCGACTTTGGCTACGCTTTTCGCGCCGTCGAGCATGATGGATACGGGCTGCGGATCGGAGCTGGTGTTGACGAGCTTTATGTAAAGCGTGTGGTTCTGCGACTGGCGCGTGACGGAGTAGAAGAGTTTTGGATCGGAGCCCGTCTCTTCCGTTTCGAGAATCTGGTCGCCGTGGTATGTACCGAACATGTACCTGGGCGTAGTAGCTGGGTGAGCCGTAGCTTTCGAGCGCGTTGTAGCCGATGAGGTTGGTTCCCCATTGCGATGCGCCTTGATTGATGTTGACGAAGAGCGGCGCGTAGCTGGACATGATGACGATGTCACTATTGCGCTCCATGCCGGTCATCCAAGCGGCATCGCCGAGCGCGGCTCCGAAGTTGGGCGTGGGGCTGCCTTCGATTGTGGCCCATTCGCCTACGAATATCTTTGGCCCGCTGCGGTCGGTGTTGTCGTAGTGATGTACGTCGGCGTAGAACTCCTGCGCGCTGCGGTAGTAGTGGTCGTCGATGACGTCGGGTTTGACGCTGGTGACGGGCATGGTGGCGATGAGTTGGAGATCAGGATATTTGGCCTTGATGGCTTTGTAGAACTGCGTGAAACGCTCGTTGTATGTCTTCGATTTGTCGAACTGATCTTCGTTGCCGATTTCGACGTACTTCAGGGCAAAGGGTTGGGGATGACCGTCTTTGGCGCGCTCTGCGCCCCACTTTGTTGACGCATCTCCGGTGACGTACTGGATCTCATCGAGAGCGTCGTTGACGTAGGGAGCCAGGTCGGGACCGGGAGTGACGTGCTCGCCCTGCAGTGAGTAGCCCGCGTAGACGGCGAGCAGCGGCTGCATGTGCAGGTCTTCGCACCAGTCGAGGAATTCGAGCAGTCCCATGCCGTCGGAGGAGCGATAGCCCCAGGGGCTGAGGTGCGTGGGCCGGTCAACGCGCGGGCCGATGGTGTTCTTCCATTCAAAACGCTCGCTGATGGTGTTGCCTTCGAGGTAATTGCCTCCGGGAAAGCGCAGGAAGGCGGGGTGCATGGCGGCGAGCTTTTCCATCAAGTCGATACGGTTGCCGTTGGGGCGGTCGTGGTAGGTCGGCGGGAAGAGCGAGACGAGGCTGAACCAGAGGGTTCCGGGACGGCCGGTGGTGATCTCAAGCCGGTAGAGGGATGAGGCCGGGTCGGAGCCGGTGGTCAACGTGAAGCGGTATTGCTTCCAGTTGGCGCCGATGGCCGGAATGTCAGAGTGGGCGGCTTCGAGGCCGGTGTTGTTGTTTACGAGCGCGATGTGGATGGGGCCGCTTTCTGAGCCGGCTTTGGCGTACAACGAGCCCTGGTAAGTGGTGGAGGGGCGCACTGGAATGCCCCAGTAGCCTGCGTTGGCGATGCCGGCGCGGGCGGTTTCTGTGGCGTGATCGATGGTGAGCTTGAGGCTGTACGGAAGCGCGGCGCTGGGGCCGGTGGTTTTGTCCGAAGCGAACGAGGCTTTGGAGTCGCCGCGCTCGACCAGGGACCAGTGCTCGATGGATGGACCCCAGGAGTCATTCGGATGGACTGCGCCGTTGCGGATGAGCTCGGCGTAGAGTCCTCCGTCGTAGGAGTAATTTATTTCTTCGGTCATGAGGCCGTGAAGCATCGGGCTGGCCTCTGCTTTGACCTGATCGAGGTGAACTTCAAGTGTGACGGGCGGAGCGGTTTGGGCGATTGCCGCCGATGCGAGTGCGATGGTTGCAGCAGCGAGAAGGGAAAATTTCCGGCCAAACTTGAAGCGCATGGATGCTCCTGATCGCTTTTTAATGAGGCTTTGCGGGTAAGACGCGATCTCTTTGAGTAAACGTTGCTTGCAATGTCGTGTCCAGTACATCTTTTTGCGCTTTGCTTGTGCTCGTGGCGGTTTTTGTTCGATGTTTGGCTGCGGCTTGTCTGGCGCGCAATCGCGGTACAATTATCTTGGTTAAAACCACACGAAACCTAAAGAGGATTTTGTCATGGCATACGTTATCGCTGAACCCTGTATCGGCACCAAGGACATGGCCTGTGTCGACGCCTGTCCGGTGGACTGCATTCACCCCAAGAAAGACGAGTCCAACAATAGCGAGCAGGTGCAGCTCTTCATCGATCCGGTGGAGTGCATCGATTGCGGCGCGTGCGTTCCCGTGTGCCCGGTTTCGGCGATTTTTGCCGCTGACGACCTGCCGGAGAAATGGGCTGAGTATACGGAGAAGAACGCTTCGTTCTTTGGGCGGTAAATTCTTTGGTGCTTCGCGACGCGCAGCCTGAGGGCTGCGCGTTTTGCATTTTCGGCTTCGGTATCAACTTTTGCAGTCAAGGATGGCTCTATGGCATTCGATTCGCCCACTCCTCGCACGCGCGTTGTTCGCCTGCCCAAGCGCGGAGATTATTCGCAGAAGACTATCTACGAGATTCTTGATGCGGCCTTTCTTTGCCATGCGGGGTTTGTGGTGGATGGCCAGCCGTATGTGATTCCGACGGGGTATGGCCGCTCGGGCGATACGCTGTATCTGCATGGCTCCGCGGCGAGCCGGATGCTGCGGACGCTGGCGGAGGGCGTTGATGTATGTGTGACGGTTACGATGCTGGATGGGCTGGTGCTGGCGCGGTCGGCGTTTCACCACTCGATGAATTACCGTTCGGTGGTGATCCTGGGGAAGGCTTTGCCGGTTGAAGGGGATGAGGAGAAGAAGGCGGCGCTGCGCGTCATCTCCGAACAGATTATTGCAGGACGGTGGGAGGATGTTCGCAAACCGACGGCGCAGGAGTTGAAGGCGACTACGGTGCTGGTGCTGCCGATTACGGAGGCTTCGGCGAAAGTGCGGACGGGCCCGCCGCTGGATGATGAGGAAGACTACGCGCTGGATGTTTGGGCGGGCGTGCTGCCGCTCCATATTCAGGCTGGAGAAGCGGTGCCTGATTCGCGGCTTGCTCCAGGAGCGACGGTTCCAGCGTATCTGGTGAGATAGCAGGCCGGTCTCATCCACTTCCCTGGTTTCCTGCCGCAGGCTGGACTCGTCGCTGATTGCGTTTTACGATTAAGCCGCCACGGTGCAAGCAAACTGAAAATCACTTCAGGAAAGGCTGTAATCATGTTGGAACGCAAATCGACCCGTGCTCTATTGTTATCTATTCTCGCAATTACGCTCTTCGTCGGCGAGCAAACTATCTGCGCGGCTCAGGCCAATGAAAGCCGTCCAACGCGCGTGATCCAGCTGGTGAATGTTACCGCCAACCTCGAGAAGACGATTGACGCGAAAAAGAACAAGGCAGGCGACCCGGTTACTGCCAAGTCAACCGTTGCAACGACGCTCGGCGACGGCACCCCGGTTCCTGCTGGTTCTGTCCTCATGGGCCAGATCAACTCCATAATTCCATCCGTGAAGAAGGGTGACTCGATTCTGGTTTTTACCTTCGATAAGCTTGCGATCAAGAACGGCAAAGAGATTCCGATTAAGGCGGTCGTTGTCCAGGTTTCGAGCTTTGGATCAACTTTTGGGGAGGAGCAAGCGAATAACGATCCTGATGCAAATCGCCCCGCGGCAGCCTCAGTGGGCACTCCGGGCGCGGCGGGGGGAGTGATTGCCCATCCGACCGGTGACTCGACCGGCCTTCATCCTATTTCCGGGCTCACGCTGTCCGGCTCGGTCAATGACGCCACCTCGGCGACACTTACGCAAGCGCATAAGAATATTCACCTTACGAACAGCACTCAATTGATAGTTTCAGTGGCCGCTCTTCCTTGATCCGAGCGATCGCAGACAAAACGCCCCGAATCGATGAGCTGGCCATCAATCCGGGGCGTTTCTGTTGCAGGGCGCCAGTCCTAGAACTGGTTCCAGAGGAACTGGTTGTAGACCTCGTGGTGGAACTGCACTTCGGGGGGCTTGACGAAGGTTCCGAGCAGGCGCGGGCAGCGGTCGGCTGAGGCCTGCTTGAGATCGGCGTAGCGCGCCTTGACGTCTTCGCCGAGGAGCTTGGTTGTCCAGTCGGCGTCGCGGAAGTCGTCGAGCGCGGTGTAGATGTTGTCGGGCAGATAGCGCTCGGCCTGGCGCAGGTTGTGGATCTTCGCAGATGTCGCCGTCGATGCCCGGTCTTGAAGATCGAGTACATGACCAGGTAGGGGTTCGCGTCGGGAGCCGACGGAGCGAACTTCGACGCGCGACGACTTCTCGTTGCCGATGGGGATGCGGACCATCGAGCCGCGATCGACGGCCGAGGCCTTGATCTGGTTCGGCGCTTCGAAGTGCGGATCGAGACGGCGGTAGGCGTTGACGCTGGAGTTCAGCAGCAGGCAGAGGTCGTTGCCGTGGGTGAGGATGCGGTCGACGAACTCCCACGCGAAGCTCGCAGAGCTTTTCTTCGCCCTTCGGATCCCAGAAGAGGTTCTTGCCGTCTTTGCTGATGGAGACGTTGGTGTGCATGCCGCTGCCGTTGACGCCGACGACGGGCTTGGGCAGGAAGCTGGCGGTCATGCCCAGTCTGGTGGCGACCTGGCGGCAGATGAGCTTGTAGAGCTGGATCTGGTCGGCGGCGGCGACGACTTCGCCGTAGCTGTAGTTGATCTCGAACTGCGAGGGCGCGACTTCGGGGTGGTCCTTCTCGTTCTCGAAGCCCATCGCGCGCTGCACTTCGGCGGTGGTGTCGATGAAGGTGCGCAGCGGATCGCCGGGCAGCGAGTGGTAGTAGCCGCCGGTGTTGACGTACTCGAACCTGCCGGTCTCGTGGTAGTTGCGCTCGGCGTCGAGTGCCGGCGAAGAGGAAGCCTTCGATCTCGTTGGCGGCGTTGAGGGTGTAGCCCTGCTTCTTCGTGCAGGCTCGTTGGCGAAGCTCTTGAGCACGCCGCGCATGTCGCCGGCGTAGGCCGGTGCCGTTCTTGTCGATGACTTCGCCGAAGACGAGCACCTTGCCGGCGCCGAAGATGTCGGCGGGCGCCCAGTAGAAGGCGCTCCAGTCGATGCCGAGGCGAAGGTCGCTTTCGCGCTGCGCGGTAAAGCCGCGGATGGAGGAGCCGTCGAAGGTGAGGTTGTCGAAGCTCTTGACCAGGAACTTCTTGTCGTAGTCGAGCATGTGCAGGCGGCCTTCGAGGTCGCTGAAGAGCACGGTGACGGCCTTGATGCCCTTTTGATCGGTGAGATACTTCAGCCGCTCTTCCTGGAGCTTGTCGGGAGCCACGCGCTTCTTGCGCTGGTCCTTTGGCCTTCAGGTTCAGCTCTTCAAGCTCTTCGTAGGACAACGACAAAAAATTGCGAAGTTCAGTTGACATGGATCTCCTCAGAGTGATTTTCGGAAAAAACGCAGCCATCTCCACGATTGCGCAGCGGATGAAGAAAACGCTGCGGCTTAAAGCTCAGAAAATCGAGGGGGTGATCTCGCTGAGATAAGACTAAACTTGCGGGGGCCAGCAGGGAATACTATTAAAAAAAATGATTGCTTAAATTCACGTTGCTTATGGAGCGGTGGTTGCGCGAGGGCGCAAAACCGCCGTTTGAGGGCAGGTTGTACCCTTGATTTGTGGTTGAAGCGTTGATTCTTCGCACGTGGCCGGTCCACGAGGCCGACCAGATCGTCTCGTTTTTTACGCGGGACCAGGGCAAGCTGAAGGGCATTGCCAAATCGTCGGCCAAGTCGCGCAAACGGTTTGGCGGGGCGCTGGAGCCGATGACCTATGTGCTGGCCAGCTATGCGGAAAAGCCTCGCCAGGAGCTGGTGCGGCTGGATGCGTGCGAGATTCTGGCTTCTCCGCTGTCAGAGCCTGTGGATTATGGCCGGGCCGCCGCGCTGGCGTTTGTGGCCGAGGTTCTGGAACAGACGCTGCAGGACCGGGACCCTCAGGACGCGGTTTTTCGGCTGACTCTGGCGGTTCTGGAGCAGACGCGCGCGGAGCGGATCTGGCTGCCGGTGACGTATTTCGGTTTATGGATGATCCGGCTGATGGGATGGATGCCGGAGATTGCGCGCTGCACGATGTGCGGCCGGCCTTTTGCGGGCGAACCGGCGTATTTTGAGAGTGAGCGCGACGGGCTGGTTTGCGCGGAACACCGGCATCCGGCGGCACGCGCGCTTTCGCCTGAGTCGCTGGCCGTGGCGGCGCGCATGTTTCGCGAGCCGATTGCTGCGCTGGCCGAGGAAGAGTGGCCGCGGAACCGAGCTGCCGATCTGCGGCGATTTGCGACGCAGGCGCTGGAGCGGCACCTGGAGCGGAGGCTGCGTTCTGTGCAAGCGTTGAGCCAGATCCCACAGTGAGAGGAGAGAAGCAGTGGCCCTTAAGAAATACAAATTCAAGGCGACGATAGAGCCGGCCGGCATGGGCGGTAGTTTTGTCTTCTTTCCTTATGACACTGAAAAGGAGTTTGGGACGAAGGGGAAGGTTCCGATAAAGGCCACGATGGACGGCATTCCGTACACCGGTTCGCTTATGAAGTATGGATTTCCGCAGCATACGCTGCATGTGCCGAAGGCTATTCGGGAACGGGCGAGCAAAGGGTTGGGAGAGATCCTGGATGTTGTGGTGTGGAGGGACGAAGGGGAGCGAAAGCTTGAAGTGCCGGCGGCATTCGCGCAGGTGATGAAGAAGGAGGGCCTGCTGCCGTTCTTCGAGTCGCTCAGCTATACGCATCGCAAGGAGTATTGCCGGTGGGTTTCGGAAGCAAAGAAAGAGGAGACGCGCGCGAAGCGGCTGGAGAAGGCGGTTGTAATGCTGCGGGATAAGGTGAAGACGCCGGGGTAGGATTTGCGGTGATGATCCCCCCGGCGCGCGCCGCTACCTCATCATCTACTGGAGAATACGAATTCGTTTCCGTCGGGATCTTTGAATTTGGCCATGGTTCCCCAGACTTCCTTCTTTGGCTCGGCTGCCAGTTCGACTCCTTTTGATTTGAGCAGCGCGGCGGTGGCGAAGACATCGTCGCACCAGAAGGTCATGGGCTGGAAGCCGCCGATGCGGTTTTCCTGCCCGGGAGGGGTGAACAGGGCGAGGCCTACGTCGGAGCCGGGGATGCGGAGTTCGATCCACCGCTGGTGCTCGGAGAAGGGCTGGTCGGTTGCGACTTTGAAACCCATTTTTGTGGTGTAGAACTCCAAGAAACATCCTGATTGCGCACCGGGATGCTGACGATCTTTATGCCTCGAATCATTGCGTCCTCCAGTTGGAACACCTCAGAACATATCCCGGGTTTTGGCGGGACGCAATCAGGTAGTCAATGCTATATTATCTGTTGATATAGCTATGCTGAAGTTTCACGATTATGTAGTGGACGTATTGATGCGAGATCTGGTGGGCCATGATCGAAGGCCGGTATGTTTTCTGGTGTATCTATGGCTTGCCGCAGAACAGCAGCGCCGCGGTCGGCCGGTCCAAATCAGTTATCAGGAGCTTGCGGAGACGATTGGCGTGTCGAAGAGTCGGCGCAGTCGGCGGTTGGATGGCTGGCGCGGCGGAAACTGCTTGGCGTGAGTAAAGAGACTGTGACGGCAACGCCCAAGTATTCAGTGCTGGCTCCGTGGGAACCAGAGGAAAATAGCCGGCGGATAAGGAAAAATGCGCGTGGCGCGGAATCCGAGGCGGTAAGGTAATGCTATGAATCAACTATGGGGCTTGGTGTGGTTCTTCATCGGATTGGGCGTGGCAGTTCCGGTGACGTATCTGTGGACGGTGCATCGTCGAAGATTGAATGCTTTTGAGGAGACGCTGAAGTTCGAAAAGGCCGCGTCCTACCATCAGGGCAAGCAAGCCGCGATAGAGGGATTGACGTTCGAGCGGTTTGAGAGCACCTCGCGGCGGGGAATTATCTGGAAGAGCACGTCCCGAGTTGTTTCGGAGCGCGCGTTGCTGAATGGGATTCCGATTACGCCTTTTTACGAATACGAGATACAGATTGACGAGACCCTGGACCCGAAGGAACTTGGGCATGTGGCGGATGCGGTCCGCATAAGCATGGGGCTTCCGGCGCTTTCTGAGCTTGGGGTGAAGACGCTGACGGAAAAGACTATGAAGAAACTCGTTTAGAATCGGAACAGCGCTGAATCCAACGGAAAATCAAGAACAAAGTGCCCGCTACGATTACGACCTCGACTCCTTTTGCCAAAGCTGCGCCGCTCACCTTTCAGGAACTGCTGTTTCGTCTGCAGAGCTTTTGGGCGGAGCGCGGCTGCGTGCTGCAACAGCCCTATGATGTGGAAGTGGGCGCGGGAACCATGTCTCCCGACACCTTTTTGCGCGTGCTGGGACCGAAGCCGATCAGCATTGCTTACGCGCAGCCGTCGCGGCGTCCGGCGGACGGGCGGTATGGCGAGAATCCCAACCGGCTTTACAAGCACACGCAGTTTCAGGTGATTCTGAAGCCGCCGCCTTCCGATATTCAGGAGGTTTATCTTGCCTCGCTTGAGGCGATCGGGATTGATCTTGCCGAGCACGACATCAAGTTTGAGGAAGACAACTGGGAGTGGCCGGTAGGGTCGGCGTGGGGCATGGGCTGGCAGGTGATGCTGGATGGGCTGGAGATTACCCAGTTCACTTACTTCCAGCAATGCGGAGGCTTCGATCTCGATCCGATCAGCGGCGAGATTACTTATGGGCTGGAGCGCATTGCGGCGTTTCTGCAGGATGTGGATTCAATCTACGACATCGTGTGGGCGCGCGATCCGAAGACCGGTCGCGGCGTGACGTATGGAGAGATTCGGCTGGAAGAGGAGCTGCAGTTTTCGGTCTACAACTTTGAGGCGGCGGAAGTCGACAAGCTGTGGGAGCATCTGCGGCTTTATGAGGCCGAGTGCCAGGCGCTGCTGGCGAGTTACAACGAAAGCTTTTCTGCCGCGGCCGAAAAACAGGCCGAGCGGCATGAGAAGATTCACGATCGGCTGGTGCATGACGGCGATGGCAGCCGCCTGCGGAAGACGTTCACGTGCAGCAGACGGCGGTTTCCGGTGCTGGCGGCTTACGACCTGTGCCTGAAGTGCTCGCACCTGTTCAATCTGCTGGATGCGCGCGGCGCGATTTCAGTAACGGAGCGGGTGGGGGTGATGGCGCGTATTCGCAATCTGGTGGTGGGAGTGGCCAAGGCTTACGTGGCGCAGCAGGGAACGGAAAAGTAAAAGACACGAATATGCCAGATTTTTTGCTTGAAGTAGGACTTGAAGAAATTCCGGCACGCATGATCGCTCCGGCGCAGGCGGAGCTGGCGCGGCGGGTGGAAGAGTTGCTTAGCGCGCGAGCGTTTGCTGGGTGCGGAACATGAGATTCACAGCTACTCTACGCCGCGGCGGCTGGCGGTTCTGGTGAAAGGAGTCGCGGCAGAGCAAGCCGATATTGAAGAGCAACTTACGGGGCCTTCCTGGAGTGTTGCTTTCAAGAATGGCGAGGCTACTCCTGCGGCTCTTGCGTTTGCCAAGAAGGCCGGCGTTGAGGTCGGCGCGCTGAAGAAAATCACCACGCCGAAGGGCGAGTATGTTTCGGCGACGGCGCATCGCAAAGGGCGGGCGGCTGCTGAGATTTTGACGGAGCAGTTGCCGAAGGAATTGGCGGCGATTTACTGGCCGAAGAATATGTACTGGCGCGCGGGAAAGCCGGAGCGGTTTGTGCGTCCGGTGAAGTGGCTGCTGGCGTTGCTGGACCATGCGATTGTTCCGGTGGAGTTTGCCGGGGTTCACGCGGCGAATCTGACATATGGGCACAGGATTCTTCATGGAGACGCTGCGCTTACCGTCGAGCATGCGGAGGACTACCTGGGGATTCTTGAGGCCGCGCATGTGACTGCCGATGTGGAGCTGCGGCGGCATCGGATTCGCAAGGGGCTGGATGCGGCGACGCGGTCGGTTCCGGGGGCGCGCTGGCGCGAAGACGAGGCGCTGGTGGATACGGTGACGCACCTGACGGAGTGGCCAACGGTTCTGCTGGGCAGCTTTGAGCCGGGATATTTGACGTTGCCGGAAGAGGTTCTGGTGACGGTGATGCGCGATCACCAGAAATATTTTGCGGTCGAGGATGCGCAGGGTAAGCTGGCTCCTTATTTTTTGACGGTGCTGAATACGCGGCCTGCGGAGCGCGCGGATGAGGTGATTCGCCACGGCAATGAGCGCGTGCTGCGGGCGCGGTTCAACGACGCGCGATTCTTCTGGGATTTTGATCAGAGGATTCCGCTGGCGGACCGCGTGGAGATGCTGAAGTCGGTGACTTTCCAGAAGGATTTGGGGAGTTATTGGGATAAGACGGAGGCGAATCTCCGTGTGGCCGGACATCTGGCGGATGTTGTCGGCTGAGCGCGGCGTGAAGCTTGATAAAGCTGCGCTGCTTACGGCGGTTCGGCTGGCGAAGGCGGATCTGACTGCGGAACTGGTGAAGGAGTTCACGGAGCTGCAGGGGATTGTGGGCGGACTTTATGCGCGCGCTCAGGGGCTGGGCGAGACTGTTGCGCAGGCGATCTACTGGCAGTATTCGCCTGCGGCGATGGATGACCCGATTCCTCCGACGGTGGAGGGGCAGATTCTGGGAGTTGCGGACCGCTTCCAGACGATTGCGGCCATGTTTGGGATTGGGCTGGAGCCGACGGGATCGAAAGACCCGTTTGGATTGCGGCGCGCCGGGAACGGCATTGTGAAGATTCTTGCCGAGTCGAATTTGCCGCTTACTTTTTCTGATCTATGAGAAGGCGATTGTGATGGGCAGAGCGGTTCTCGGGTGAAGCTTGCAGCTTTCTTCCGGGAGCGCGTGGAGTTTTATCTGCGCGAGGTGCGCGGCTTTGCGTACGACGTGGTGAATGCGGTGCTGGCTGCGGGTTTTGACGATGTTCGCGATGCGATTGCGCGGGCGGAAGCACTGAGCGCGGTGCGTGGCTCGGAGGATTTTGCCGCCATCTCTGCGGCGTTCAAGCGGATGAAGAATATTGTCCGGCAGGCTCGCGAAAAATCGGAAGTCGCCGTCGGAGTCGGTGAATCGGCGCTTCTTACTGAGGTTGCGGAGCGCGGTCTTTATGAGCACGCGGCGAAGCTTGCTCCGGCGGTCGAGAAACTGCGGGCGGCACGCGAGTATCGTCAGGCGCTGGAACAGATTGCTACGCTTCGTCCGCATGTCGATCTGTTTTTCGACAAGGTGATGGTGATGGTCGATGATGCGGCGATTCGGCAGAATCGTCTGGCTCTGATTGCGATGGTTCTCGGTAGTTTTTCGTCGATTGCGGATTTTTCGGAGATTGTGACCTAGCCAGGCTGCCATGGAATTTCGCGAACAGATTCCGCTGGCTCCGTACACCACCTTCAAGATTGGTGGGCCGGCGCGCTGGTTTGCGGAGGCTGCTCGGAAGCGGAAATTTTGGAGGCGGTGGATTTTGCGCGGTTGCGCGATCTGCCGCTTTTTGCTTTGGGGGGCGGCAGCAATCTGCTGGTTTCGGATGAGGGATTTGCTGGGCTTGTTGCTGCGTGTTGGGCTTAAGGGATTGAGCAGCAGGGAGACGTATTCCAGGTTGCTGCGGGTGAGGATTGGGACGGTTTTGTTTCGCATGCGGTTGAGCGGGAGTATGCGGGGGTGGAATGTCTTGCGGGGATTCCGGGCACGGTGGGCGGGACGCCGATCCAGAATGTTGGCGCATATGGGCAGGAAGTGTCGGGGACGGTTGCGCGGGTGCGCGTGCTCAACCTTGGCACGCTGAAGTTTGAGGAGTTCACGAATCAGGCATGCGGGTTTTCTTATCGCCGCAGTGTTTTCAATACTACGGAGCGCGGGAAGTACATTGTTACGCGGTGTGACCTACGAATTGCGCAAAGAACGGCGCGGCGCGGGTTTCCTATGCGGACTTGAAGCGATACTTTAAGGATTGTTCTGCGCCCTCGCTGCGCGAGGTGAGCGATGCGGTGCGGGAGATTCGCAGCGGCAAAGGAATGTTTCTCGTTCCGGGCGATCCGGATTGCCGGAGCGCGGGCAGCTTTTTCAAAAATCCCATCGTTGCGGCGGAGCACTTTGCGCGCATTGCGGCGCAGGAGGCGAGCGAGGTTCCGCACTATCCGGCGGCGGATGGCGCGGTGAAGATTCCTGCTGCGTGGCTGCTGGAGCGGGCGGGTTTTCACAAGGGCTATGCGCTGGGGGCGGCGGGGATTTCGAGCCGGCACACGCTTGCCTTGATCAATCGAGGCAACGCGAAGGCCGCGGATATTTTTGCCCTGCGCGACAGGATCATCGCGGAGGTTGCAGCGAGATTCGGTATCGGGCTGGAGCCTGAGCCTGTCCTACTCAGGTGACTGCGAATTTTGCTCTTTCTGCCGGGCCATCAGCGGTAATACAAAAAGGGTTGCGAGAAGCGTGGTGACCATTCCGCCGACGACTACGCGCGCGAGAGGCTGCTGGGTTTGCGCGCCGATGCCGGTGGCGACGGCGGCCGGTAAGCAGTCCGAAGCCCGCGGCCATGCAGGCCATGACGACGGGACGCATCTCGTCGAGGCAGCCTTTTTCGAGGCCGTGCACGGGGCCTTCTTCGCGCTGCGCGCGGCGGATTCCGGACAGAAAGACGACCGCGCCGAGCGTTGCCACGCCGGTGAGCGAGGTGAAGCCGACGGCTGCGGAGATGCTGAAGGAGTGTGCGGGTGATAAAGAGCGTAACGACTGCCGCCGATGGCTGCGAAGGGCAGCGTGGCGACGATGATGAAGGCGTCTTTCCAGGTGCGGAACTGGATGTAGAGCAGCACGAGGATGATGGCCAGGCTGACGGGGATGATGAGCGCGAGGCGCTGCTGTTCCTTGCGGAGGCTGTCGAACTCGCCGGCCCAGGTGTAGTTGTAGCCGGTGGGGAGTTTGACCTTGTCCGCTCAGCTTGCTGCTGCAGATCCTGAATGGCGGTGGCGAGGTCGCGTCCGCGCACGCTGAACTTGATGGGGATGTAGCGGCGTCCGCCTTCGTGATAGATCATGAAGGCTCCGTTGCGGAGGGCGACGTCGGCGATGGCGCTGAGGGGAACCTGATTGCCGTCGGGAGTGGGGACGAGGATTCTGCCGATGGCCTCGGGCGTGTCGCGGAATTGCGGCGCGTAGCGAACGGCGAAGTCGAAGCGGCGGTCGCCGTCGATGATCTGCGTGACGGGCGCGCCGCCGACGGCGGCCTGCACGATGTTGTTGACGTCCTGCGGCTGGAGGCCGAAGCGCGCGGCTTTGGTGCGGTCGATGGAGACGAGCAGGCTGGGTTGGCCGGTCGACGTTGAAGACGCCGACGTCGGTGATGCCGGGAACGTTCTGCATGATGCCCTGAATCTGGTCGGCGAGGCGGGTGAGCGTGATCGAAGTCGTTGCCGAAGAGCTTGAGCGAATTTTCGCCCTTTACGCCGGACATGGCTTCTTCGACGTTGTCCTGGATGTTCTGCGAGAAGTTGAAGTCGATGCCGGGAAATTGTTCGAAGCTGTTCTGCATCGCCGCGATGAGCTCGGTCTTTGTTTTCGTGAAACTGTGGACGCCACTGGCGATGCCGGTTTGAGGTCGGCGAGAAACTTCGATGTTGTTGAAGGTGCTGACGTCGGTGCCGTCGTCGGGGCGGCCCATCTGCGAGACGACCTGGGTGACCTCGGGGATAGGGCGCATGTACGGCGCGAATCTGGTCGGCGAGTTTCTGCCGATTGCTGGAAGGAGATGTCCTGCTGCATGGTGGCGCGAATCCAGAGATTGCCCTCTTCGAGCGGGGGCATGAATTCGCCGCCGACGAACTGGAAGAGAATGATGGCTCCGAGGAGAGCATCGCGAGCGGCGATGGTCCAGGTGAGTTTGCTGAAGCGGAGTGACGTGCGCGAGCAGACGGTCGTAGTGTTTGCGGAGGAAGCGGCTGAGCCAGGTGTCCGTCGCCTCCTTCTTGATTCGCTTGGGCACGGCGAACGAGCCGAGCACAGGAGCGAAGATCAGCGCGAAGATGAGCGCGCCGGTGAGCGCGAATCCGTAGGTGACGGACATGGGAGCGAAGATTTTTCCGGGCACGCCCTGCATGGTGAAGAGCGGAATGAAGGCGACGAGGATGATGAAGGTGGCGAAGAGGACGGGACGGGCCGCGTCGGCTGACGCCTTCCACGATGAGCTCGCCGACGTCTTCGCCTTCGACCCGGCGGGAGATCTTTCGATAGATGCTTTCGAGCACGACGATGGAGGCGTCGACAAGGATGCCGAAGTCGATGGCGCCGATGGAGATGAGGTTGGCGGAGTGGTCGGTGAGCACCATCATGGCGAAGGCGAAGAGCACGGCGAAGGGAATGGTGATGGCGGCGATGAAGGTGATGCGCAGATCGCCCAGCATGGCCAGCAGCACCAGCGTGACCAGGATGAGGCCGGAGATGATGACGTGCCGAACGGTGTGGGTGGTGGTGTTGATGAGCTTGGTGCGGTCGTAGATGGTGCTGATGTGCATGCCGGGCGGCAGCAGGTTGCCGGTATTGAGGGCGTGGATTTTCTGTCTTGAGGCCGGCGAGCGCGGGCAGGGATTCTCCGCCTTTCTGCAGCAGGACGATGCCTTCGACGATGTCGGGATTCTCGTTGCGTCCGACTTTGCCGAGGCGCGGCTGATGGCCTTCGCTGACCGTGGCGACATCGCGTAAGTAGAACGGGCGTGCCGTTGCGTCTCGGCGACGACGATGTTGCTCATGTCGTCGAGTGTGTGGAGCAGGCCGATGCCGCGCACGTTGACGCTCTGGCTGCCGATGGTCAGGTAGTTGCCGCCGGCGTTGGCGTTGCTGGCTGCGACGGCGTTGACGACCTGCGGTCATGGTGACGCCCATGGCGAGCAGCTTGTTGGGATCGACCTCGGCCTGGTACTGGCGCGTGGTTCCGCCGAAGGTGGCGACGTCGATGATGCCGGGGACCTGCTTGAGTTCGCGCGACCACGAGCCAGTCCTGCGTGGCCTTGAGTTCGTTGAGCGAGTAGCCGGGGCCGGTGAGCTGATAGCGATAGATTTCGCCGATGGGCGACTCGGGCGAGAGCTGCGGTTGCAGATTGTTGGGCAGGTTGACTTCCTGCAGACGATTGAGCGCCTCCTGGCGGTCGATGAAGTAGTCGCTGTCGAAGGCGAAATAGAGCTTTACGTCGCTGAGGCCGAAGATGCTGATGGAGCGGATCTGATCGAGCTTGGGCGTGCCGTTGAGGCCGGTTTCGAGCGGGACGGTGACCTGCTGCTCCATCTCTTCGGCGGACCAGGAGGGGTTCTGCGTGATGAATTCGACCATCGGCGGCGACGGGTCGGGGTAGGCTTCGATATCGAGGCGTGTGAAGGCGAAGATGCCGATGGCGAGCGACGCGAGGAAGATGATCAGGACGACGTTGCGGAAGCGGAGAAGCGTGCGAATGAAGGACTGCATGATTAGTCCTGCTGCCTCGCGCAGCAGCTCTGCGCCGGTGGAAACGACCTCGTCTCCGTCCTGCAGGCCCTGAGTTACTTCGTCGGTGGAGTCGTGGGTTTCGCCGAGAGTGACATCGCGGCGGACGGGCTTGTTGTTTGCGTCCATCACGAAGACGAAGGTGGCGTTACCGTTGCGGATGACGGCGGTGGAGGGCACGACGACGGCATTGCCTCTTTGATTTGTAACCGCGATGGTTGCGTACATGTCCGGCTTTAGTTTGTGGCTGGGATTGGGCAGCACGACGCGGACCTTGAGCGTGAGCGTGGTTGGATCGACGGCAGTCGGAGATGTTGTCGATGACGCCGTGAAGGATCAGCTCCGGGATAGCCGGTGACGGCGACATCGACGGGCTGGCCGGTTTTCACGGAGCCGAGATCGCGTGGATACAGATCGCCTACGACCCAGACGGAATTGATGTCTGCGATGGTGGCGATGGCGTTGGCGTTGTCGAGCGAACGCTGCAGCTCGCCCGTGGCGGTGCCGACGTCGAGGACTACTCCGGAGATGGGGGAGCGAAGCGGGATGGTGTCTGACGTGGAGTTCTCGTCAAAGCCGAGAATGGTGAGAGCCTGGCGGGCGCGCTCCAGCTCGGAGTGGTCGGCGTCGTCGAGCGCCTTGAGGTCGTCGTAGTCGCGCTGCGCCATGACGTCGATGCTGCAGGAGCTCCTTGCCGCGCTGCAGTTGCAGGTCGGCGCGGGCGGCTTCAATCTTGGCCTTCTCGAAGTCGGAGCGGGCCTGGGCGGCGTCGCTGCTCTGCAATGTGCCGATCTGCTGGCCTTTGCCGACTTCCTGGCCGGGCAGCACCTTGAGCGCGACGACGCGTCCGCTGATGGGCGGGTAGATGTGAACGACGTCAGTCGGGTTCGCCATGATCCGCGCCGGCAGCACGAGCTGATTGCTCACCGCCTGCCGGTGCACGGTGGTCGTCTCGACGGTGTTCTGCGCAGGAGTGTTTTCGGCAGAAGGCGCGGGCTGCTGGTGCTTGCAGGCGGTAGCGAGAAGAAGCAGTGCGGCTGGAACGGCTACGGCAAGTTGGCGCCGGGATTTGTTTTGCGTATGGAAAAGATCATGGGAGGATCTCCGTGGCGGCGGCGAAGCTGAGTTGATGAATACTGAGCCAGACCTGCTGGTCGGCGTTGAGCGCGTCGAGGTTGGTCTGCCGGTAGTCGCGCAGCGCGTCGAGATAATCGAGCAGCGTTGTGCCGCCGTGGCGGTAGCTGAACTCAAGGTTGTCGCGCACGTGCGTGGCTTCGGCGAGGTAGTGTCCGTGGTAGCGCTTGGCCTGACTCACCGCGGCCTCGATAGCCGGCCCATGCCTGATCGACGTCATTCACCACCTGATTGCGTGCGGCGATCACGGCGAAGCGGCTGGACTGCGCCTCATAGCGGGTGCGCTCCTTTTCGCCCTGATTGCGATCGAAGAGGCGCAGCGGAATCGAGACCTGGAAGCCGGCGGTGTTGTAGGTCGCGGTGCGATCGTATTCGCCGCCGATGGTGGGATCGGTGGTGCCGTCGGCGTCGGCCATTTTTATGTTTGCGT
This sequence comes from uncultured Acidobacteriaceae bacterium, assembly GCA_963783805.1. Lineage (GTDB taxonomy): Bacteria > Acidobacteriota > Terriglobia > Terriglobales > Acidobacteriaceae > Silvibacterium. The sequence goes on from CAWAPC010000006.1 coordinate 126,379, forward strand.
CTGCCAGCCGGACTGACTGCAGGGCCGCCTGATAGTCGGGCCGCGCCGCGAGCGCTTCCTGCTCCAATTGCGGAAGAGTCACGGTGAAGTCGGGAGGATTGAGGGTTCCCGTGATGTCGAAGCTGACGGTCGGCTTTTGAATGCCGAGCAGCAATTGAAGCTGATCGCTGGCCTGGGTGAGGTTGAGCTGGGCATTGTCATAGTCGGACTCGAACTCAGCCTGTTGCAGGTCGATGCGCTCAAAGTCCGTCGCGCTGATGTCTCCCGCATTGAGCCGCGCTCTGGTGAGATTGACGGTATTGCGATACCCGGTGAGGTTGTCGTCGGCAATTTTGAGCGCGGCCTTGGCGGTGAGCATGTTGGTGAACGCGTCCTTGACTTGCAGGATGGTCTGCCGCTCCGTGTCCAGGTATTGGCTTTCAGTCACGTCAGTGGTTGCGTGGGCGACGTCGAGACGCCAGCGCCGTTTTTGTCCGCGCTCGAAGAGGCGGGAGACATTGCCGGCATAGGAGTATGGGCTGGCCGGATTGTTCGCGGGCAGAGTGATATCGGAGCCGGAGAGCGTGAAGTTTGGATTCTGCCGCAGGCCGGCGGTAATTTCATTGGCCTTTGTTGCGGAGACGTGCTGCTGGGCCGAAATGAGGCTGGGGTTCTTTGCGCGCGCCATGTCGATGGCCTGTTGCAGGGTCAAGGGCGCGGACGGGGTCTGCGCGAACGACGCGGCCGCTGCGGCGGACAGCAAGACGAGCGGGAAGCAGAAGCTTCGGAATCGAATACGTTTCATAGGAAGCACATCCAAACGAGCGGTCACATGGCGTCTGTTACATGGTGACCGACTCGTGCGTAAAAAGTCCGTAAAAACCACAGCAAAAAGGGGGATCGCAGAGCGCAGAGCGCAAATCGGGATCGCACAAAGGAATTTGGGCGGTTTAGACGGCCGGCGGGGGCCGAGAGCCGAGAATGCGCAGGTATCCCGCGCTGGGCGTTTCTTTTTCAGCCGGGAGCGATAGCCACGCGAGTGCCGCAGGCTGGGGAGATAAATCCAGTGGAACCAATCCCGTTATTACAACGGAGACGGCGTGCAGAGAAAAGTCCGCAATCGTCTGGAAGTCGCTGCGCCGCGACAGATGTTCGGATTCGGCAGGCATGGTGCAGGCCTGGAGGTCGTCAGTGAGCGAAACGACGGGAAGCAGAACGACGATGAGCAGAGCCAGCGCGATCAGCTGAACGCCAATGCTGGAACGCATGGAATCGTCCACCCAGCGGTTCCGGCGCAGAAGCCAGAAACCGAGGATCAGCGACGAAAGCGCCAGCCACAGGAGATTGAAAAACAATTCCACTCTTGTGGGAATTGTAATTGATTCGATACTCACGACGATGGAATCCGGTTTTTTGCGTCACGCCGAAACTGCGCATTTAACAAATATTCAACTTATCTCGTGCGGCACTATGGTGTGCGCATCTGGCACTGATGGCGATAAACAATTTTTGCCCATGACCTCAGCCCCCGTTCGGATTGGTGGCCGAGCGAATCCATCATCCATTCGCGGACTGGGACGTGAAAGCCGGTCTTCTTTCGGTGAAGGATACGTTCGGGAAGAGGTTTGGCGGGCGTCTTTGCCATATCGAGCTTGCCGGGAGGGCAGCTTGAACGCATCAGCGGCGCAAGCTGCGAGAGGAGAGCGAAGTCGACGAAAGGGGTTCTGATTTCGAGGGAGTGCGCCATCCCTGCCCAATCAGCGTCTCTCAGAAGCTGGTTGCGCATATAGCGGGTGCTTTCGAGAAAGCAAATCTGAACGCGCAACGGCAGCTTCCGGATTCGATCCAGCTCTTCTGTTTCGAACTCGGATTCGGCGAGCGCCTCGAGCCCAGCCACGGCCAACTCCGGCTCCATTACTTCGGGGAGCTCCCAAGGCATGAACAGGGCGCGGCGCAGAAGATAGGCGCTCTCTACGGCACTTCCATACTCGACGATGCCGGCATACTTAGGAGAAGTGATGTGCTTTATCCACGGCGAACTCCACCGGCGCAGGAGCGCGCCGAATTCAGGCGTCGCCGGAATTGTCCGCATTGCATTCACGAGCACCGGAATTCCTTTAAAGCTCGAATAGCCGCCGAACAGCTCATCTCCGCCGACTCCTGAAAGGGCTACTTTGAAGCCGGCTTCGCGCGCCATTCTGGCGATGAAGTAGGTATTGATTCCGTCGACCGAAGGCTGATCCATGGCGTCGAGAAAATGCTGGCTCTCATTCATGAAGTCGCTCTTACCGATGATCTGGACCTTGTGGGCGATTCCATAGTGATGAGCAATTTGCGCGGCCTCGCGTGTTTCGTCATCTGCTGTTCCGACGTGAGTGTCGAAGCCGAGAGTGAGGCAATTGAGGGATGCGGTGGGAAAGGCAGCGGCCGCCAGGGCGAGAATTGTCGAGGAATCCAGCCCGGCGGAGAGAAAGACTGAGACTGGAACGTCGGAGAGAAAATGGGAACGTACACTGTTGGATAAAGCATCGTGGAGCGAAGCTGCCCGTCCGGATTCCGCGCTGTCGGCTAACGCGCAGGCGATTGAAGCAAACTCGATTTCCTTTGCATCTCGTCCGCGCTGGAGCCAGAGAGAGTGTCCGCTGCGCAGGGAGCGAATTCCTTTGTAGAGCGTATAGGGTTCAGGAACGTTTCCCCACAAGAAATACCCAGCGTGTCCCGCTGGTTCGGGAGCAAGATCGATTCCCGGGATGAGCAGCAGAGTCTTGACTTGAGAGCCGAACCAGATTCCGTTCGGGGTGTTTGCCAGATACAGAGGTTTAATGCCATAAGGATCGCGAGCCAGAAAAAGCCCTTGGCAGCGTTCATCCCAGATGGCTAAGGCGAACATGCCGCGCAGTAGCCGGGGCGTTTCAGCGCCAAACTTCTCGTAGAGCGCAAGGATCACTTCCGTATCCGACGTGCCGTGATATGGATAGTCAGGGACAAGCTTTCGCAGATCATCCTTGTTATAGATCTCACCGTTGAAGATGATGGTGAGATTTCGATCATGCGAGTGCATGGGCTGGGCACCGTGTTCGCTCAAGTCCTGAATGGACAGGCGCCGATGCAGCAGGAGAAGACGCGACTCGGCTTGTTCCCAGGCTCCCGATTCGTCAGGCCCGCGATTTTTCAAAGAGTCGAGAACTCGACGCGCAAGATCCGGGGGGATGCGACATCCATTATGCGTCGAGAAGAGCCCAGCGATTCCACACATCGGCTTCCATTCCCGTTCTTGCCGATCTTAACGTGAAGCCTAACGGCCTTCTAATTTATCCAAGATTGGCAGAAGAAGAGTTTGCGGTCAACAAGTCAATGAGATGCGGCGTGATTGCGCTGCGTCCAATCTCAAGCAGTCCCAGTGAAACCGGGAGAGAAAAACGACGCGGGCCCGCGCTGCCGGGGTTGAAATAGAGAACGCCCTTGCGCCGGTCGATCCTGGGTTGATGCGAATGCCCGCTGATCACGAGAGAAATTCCAGCCGCTGCCGGATCGAGATCGAGCTCCGCCAGATTGTGCAACATATAGAGGCTATAGCCGCCGAAGTCGACGAACTCGGTTGCGGGAAGACGCGCGCAGGTTCCAGAGGAGTCGATGTTGCCGCGGATCGCGGTGAGTGGAGCGATTGCGCGCAGGTCGTCAAGAATTGCTGGATCGCCCACGTCACCGGCGTGGAGAATGTGATCTGCGCCGCGCAGTGCGGCAAGCGCCTCGGGGCGCAGCAGGCCATGCGTGTCAGAAATGACGCCAATCAGCATTGCCTATAGTCCGACGCTCATGCGGGTGCGCGGATCGAGATAATCGCGCAGTGCATCGCCGATGAAGTTGAATGACAGCACGCACAGCATGACCGCGATGGCGGGGAACACTACCAGATGTGGAGCGTCGAACAGGTGCGAGCGCGCGTCGTTGAGCATTGAGCCCCAGCTTGCAGTGGGCGGCGGGACGCCCAGGCCGAGAAAACTGAGCGTGGCCTCGGCGAGCACCGCGCCGGCCATGCCGATAGCCGACTGCACAATCAATGGCTGCACGATGTTGGGCAGGATGTGGCGGACGAAGATGCGCAGATCACTTGCGCCGAGGGCGCGCGCCGCTTCGACAAATTCGCGCTCGCGCACAGCCAGCACCTGACCGCGCACGAGACGGGCGTATCCTACCCACCCGCCGATGGAGAGCGCGAGGATGAGGTTGAGCAGCCCTGGGCCCAGAAAAGCGACAAATGCAATGGCGAGAAGAATGCCGGGAAGCGCCATGAAGGCATTCATAGCGAAGATATTCAGCACGGTATCCACGGCTCCTCCGTAATATCCGGCGATTCCGCCGAGCACGATGCCGAGCGAGAGCGAGCAAGCCACCACCGAAAACGCGACCATAAGCGACAGCCGCGCTCCGAAGATGATGCGCGCTAGAATATCGCGGCCCAACTCATCAGTGCCAAACCAGTGGGCGGTGCTGGGGGGAGCGAGGCGGTGCAGGAGGTCGATTGCTGCCGGATTTGCAGGCGTCAACCAGGGAGCCAGGAGCGCCATGGCAGTAAATAGCGCGATCAACAGGATGCCCGATGCGGCCAGCGGCTGCGAAACGATGCGTCGTGTGAAGGAGTTACGCATTTCACCTGTTACTGTAACCGCTCACGTTGAATAAAATCCCGTGAAATGAAATCGCCGAATGGAATATGCTTAGAGAACAGCTTTTATACTAGACAAAAGACACACAGGGATCCCCCATTTTGCGCCTACTCTTTATAGGTCTGAATTACACGCCGGAATTGACAGGTGTCGGCAAATATTCCGGAGAGATGATGGAGTGGCTTGCGGCCCGGGGCCACGAAGTTCGCGTGGTCACTGCGCCCCCCTACTACCCGGCGTGGCGGGTGAGCGAGGGACACTCCCAGTGGCGGTATCGCCGGGAGATTTCTCCTGCAGGAGCTGTGATCTGTCGCTGCCCTCTGTGGGTTCCAACGAAGCCGGGGGGCCTAAGCCGGATTGTGCATCTTTCCACGTTCGCAATCAGCACTCTGCCCGTGATGCTGGCCAACGCCGCCTGGCGGCCGGACCTGGTACTCGCGGTTGAACCCGCCTTTGCCTGCGCGCCCGTAGCCCTGCTTACCGCGCGCCTGTGCGGAGCGCCTGCGTGGCTGCACGTTCAGGATTTTGAGGTCGATGCGGCCTTCGATCTGGGGCTGCTGCCATCGGGAGGACTACTCCAGGAATTTGCTCAAGCCTGCGAGGGGCTTTTGCGGCGCGGCTTCTCACGCTTCTCCACAATATCTCCGGGCATGGTGGAGCGGTTATCGCAAAAGGGCATTGAGCCTTCGCAAACGACACTTTTTCCGAACTGGGTGGATGTTGATGCCATCCGGCCTCAGGACGGTGACAGCTCGCTTCGCGCGCAACTGGGCATTGCCCCCGATCGGACCGTTCTGCTTTATTCCGGAAACATGGGGATTAAGCAAGGGCTGGAGATTTTGCCTAAGCTCGCAAGCAAGCTGCGCGGACACAAGAACCTGCATTTTGTCTTCTGCGGTGACGGCGCCTACCGCCCTAAGCTGGAACATGCGGTGAGGGGTTTCGAGAATGTATCGATTCTTCCTTTGCAGCCGCTGGAGCGCCTGAATGAATTGTTGAATGCCGCGGATATCCATTTACTGCCGCAAAGGGCCGGCGCTGCCGACCTGGTGATGCCGTCGAAACTGACGGGAATGCTCGCCAGCGGGCGGCCGGTGATTGCCACTGCCGCTCCAGGCACGCAGGTAGCGAGCGCAGTCGAAGGGCATGGCATTGCAGTCGAGCCGGGCGATTTGCAGGCGCTTGCAAACGCCGCTGTCGTGCTGGCGGACAATCCTGAGCTGCGCCGGAGCCTGGGCTACGCCGCAAGGATGTTCGCCGAACGGGAGCTTGCACGCGAGTCAGTGCTGCTGCGCTTCGAATCCTCGATTGAGCGCATGTTCGACGGCACTGCAGATACAGCGGTTGCTGAAAATAGTGCGCTCTAGAAGTTGTCTCATAATTGAGAGTCGCGGTTTCGGTGGAGACGTGAGTCCCGCTTCGACGGGGAGGGTCTCATCCGTGGCGTTGCAACGAATTCCCGCTTATGAGACCGCTTCGAGTGTGTTTCCGATCAAGCTATCTCGCACCAGGGATCCGGTCTTTTGCCCACAAAAGGCGCGGGTCTACGGTGATCGGCGAAATAACCTAAAATAGACAAATCGCACCGTGCAATTTCGACCTCAACTTCAACTTTCCAGGAGTGAATCTGTTTGAAGAAAGCCCTCATCACGGGAATTACCGGACAGGACGGATCCTATCTCGCTGAATTTCTTCTTAAGAAAGGTTATGAGGTTCACGGCATTAAACGGCCGGCTTCGCTTTTCAATACCAAGAGGATCGACCATCTTTACGAAGACCCACATGTTGAAACGCGCCATCTCATCCTGCACTACGGAGACATGACTGACTCCGGCTCGCTGCTTCATATCGTGCAAAAGGTTCAGCCGGACGAAATCTACAACCTGGCCGCGCAGAGCCATGTGAAGGTTTCCTTTGAAGAACCGGAATACACGGCGAATACCGACGCTCTGGGCACTTTGCGTTTGCTTGAGGCTATCCGCATCTGCGGACTGGAGCGGCATACGCGCTTCTATCAGGCGTCCACGTCGGAGCTTTACGGACTGGTGCAGGAGATACCGCAGCGCGAAACGACTCCTTTCTATCCGCGCTCGCCTTATGCCGTCGCCAAGCTTTACGCCTACTGGATCACGATCAACTATCGCGAGGCGTATGGCATTTACGCCTGCAACGGAATTCTGTTCAATCACGAGTCGCCGATGCGCGGCGAAACGTTTGTGACGCGCAAGATTACGCGCGCCCTTTCGCGAATCCGTGCTGGACTTGAAAACACGCTCTACCTTGGAAATCTGGATGCTCTGCGCGACTGGGGTCACGCGCGCGATTACGTTGAGATCCAATGGCGCATGTTGCAACAGAAAGAGGCGAAGGACTACGTGATTGCCACCGGCGAGCAGTACAGCGTGCGGGACTTTGTGAATGCGAGCGCCGAGCTGTTGGGGTTCGACCTGCGGTGGGAGGGGGAAGGCCTGGAAGAAAAAGCTTGCGACGAAAATGGCAATGTCATTGTCGCGGTCGATCCCAACTATTTCCGTCCGACCGAGGTGCAAACGCTTATGGGCGACGCCTCCAAGGCGGTACGGGAGTTAGGATGGTCGCCACGCACCAGCTTTCAAGAGTTGGTTCAAGAGATGGTCGATGCCGATCTTAGCGCCGCAGAGCGCGATGCGCTGGTGAAGAAGCACGGCTATACCGCATACAACTTTCACGAATAATCCGGAAAGATATGTCGATGGACAAAGGCAGCAAAATTTTCGTCGCCGGCCATCGCGGCCTTGCAGGCGGCGCGATCCGACGCGAGCTGGAGCGGCAAGGTTACACCAATCTTCTGCTGAGGACGCGGGCGGAGCTGGACCTTACGCGCTCTCAGGACGTGGAAGAATTCTTTGAGCGGGAGCGGCCGGAGTATGTGATTCTGGCGGCGGCAAAGGTTGGAGGCATTCTGGCCAACAGCGCCATGCCCGCGGACTTCATTCGGGACAATCTTGCGATTCAGTCGAGTGTTCTGAACGCCGCGCAATCGAGTGGCGTGCGGCGTTTGCTGTTTCTCGGTTCGAGCTGCATCTATCCGCGCCTGTGTCCGCAGCCGATTCGAGAGGAGTATCTGCTGACCGGGCCGCTTGAGATTACCAACCGCGCGTATGCTTTGGCCAAGATTGCGGGCATCGAGATGTGCTGGGCCTTCAACCGGCAGTATGGGACGAAGTTTGTTGCGGTAATGCCAACCAATCTTTACGGGCCTGGCGAAAATCTGGACCTTGGGACTTCTCATGTGCTGGCGGCGCTGCTGCGCAAGGCCATTGAAGCCAAAGCCGCGGGCGAACGCAAGATTTCAGTGTGGGGAAGCGGCACTCCGCGCCGCGAATTTCTTTATGTCGCAGACCTGGCGCAAGCTTGCGTGTTTCTCATGAACCTGCTGGATGCGCAATTCAATTCTTTGCTGAGGGACGACGAGCCGCCATTGTTGAATATTGGAACGGGCGAAGATCTCACCATTCGCGATCTGGCGGAGTTGATCTGCCGTACGGTTGGTTTCGATGGAGAACTGGTGTTCGATCCTACGAAGCCGGACGGGACGCCGCGCAAACTGCTTGATGTGAGCCGGGTTCACGCTCTGGGCTGGAAGGCGCAGACCACGCTGGAGCAGGGAATTGGGGAAGCGGCGAAAGATTTTGAAGAGCGGCTTCAGGCCTGAATCAGGACCCCTTCAGGAGCTGGAAATAACGGCGCGCATGCTCGGCGTCCCGCAGAATTTGTTCCTTCAATGCAGCCGGGGAAGCGAATTGCTTTTCAGAGCGGATGCGCGAGAGGAAGCATAGCTCAAGCGGCGTCTCCGGCGCGAGGCCGGTTTCCCGAAAATTCAGCAGATGCGATTCGATGGCGTAGGCGTTGCCTCCGAAGGTTGGACGATGGCCGGCATTCGTTACGGAATCGAAAACTTCGTCGCCGATTTTCATGCGTGTGACGTAAACGCCGCTGGCTGGCACCAGTTCGTCGTAGGGCGCCAGGTTGATGGTGGGAACGGTGAGACGTGTCCCGATACCGCGAGCCCTGACCGGCGTTGAGCGGATGGAAAAAGATCGTCCGAGCAAGGCGCGGCTGGTTGCCATGTCTCCTGCGGCGATCGCGCGGCGCACATGGGAGCTGGAAACCTGAATGCCGCGCACATAGAGCGCAGGCTGAGCGACAACTCCAAAGCCCAGTTCACGCCCAAGCTGCGCCAGTTCCGCCGGTCCAGCACTGGCATTGTGTCCGAAGCGAAAATTGTCGCCCTCGTGGACCTCTGCGGCATGAAGCGAGTTGAGCAGTATGTTCCGCGCGAACTCCAGAGCGGAGTGCTGAGAGAATTCGGGCGTGAAGGGAATCACCATCGTCGCATCGATGCCGGTTGCGGTAAGCAGATCGAGCTTCTGCGCGAGTGGAGTAATCAGCTTCGGGGCCTGCTCGGGACGCAGGACGCGCACGGGGTGCGGATCGAAGGTGACCGCGACGGATTTTGCTCCGAGCTGCGCCGCTCGCTGGCGAACCTGGCTAAGAATGGCCTGATGGCCGCGATGCACGCCGTCGAAGTTGCCGATGGCCAGCACGGTGCGGCTGGGCGATGGCGGAAGTGCGTCGAGTGAGCGGAAGATCTGCATAGGCTAAAACTCGATGGGGATGCGCAGGCCGTCATAGGCGAGGCGCACGTGGGCGGGCAGTTGGGCTTCGGTCTTCGCGTGGTCCAGTTCGTGCGCGATGTGCGTGAAGAAGGCGCGGCGCGGCCGCACACGCTCGATCCAGTTGAGAGCCTGCTCTACGTTGTTGTGGCTGGGGTGGTGGTGCCAGCGCAGCGCGTCGATGATGAGCACATCAAGATTTGCGAGCAGAGGCAGGCTGCTGTCCGGGATCGCGTTCATATCGGTGAGATAGGCTGCGGAGCCGAAGCGATAGGCGGCGACGGTGATGTCTCCGTGCAGAACGGGCACGCGCTGGAATTGCAGGCCGCCTATCTCGACTGATTCCTGGCCGTTCAGAGGGCGCAGCTCTACTCGCGCTCGCGTGGGATATTTCGCGTTCGGCGAAAAAGTGTATTCGAAGATGCGATGCATCACTGCGGCGGTCGCGTCGTCAGCGTAGAGCGGAAGGCCATTCGGATGCTTAAAGCTGAGAGGGCGCAGATCGTCCATGCCGAGGATGTGATCGGCGTGCGGGTGCGTGTAGAGGACGGCGTCGATGCGCCGGATGTTCTCGCGGAGCGCCTGCCCGCGGAAGTCCGGCCCGGTGTCGATGATGATCGTGTGTGCGTCCCATTGCACGGCAATCGACGGACGGCTGCGCGTGTTGCGCGGATCGGTATTGCGCGGGTCAATGGGTGCGCAGACTTCGCAATCGCAGCCGAGCGTGGGAACACCCATTGACGTGCCGCTTCCGAGAATGATGATTTCAGCCTTCATGCGCAGGGGTACTATTTTTTCCCCTGCGGTGGGCGTTGTGCCTGTTGCGCGATGGCGTTGGTGACTTCGAGGAACATCATGCGCACTTCAAAGAGCGCGTTCTGGAGCAGGCGCTGCTCTTTTTCCGACAAGTTGCCCTTGGTTTTCTCCTGCAGCACGCCGAGCATGTCGATGCTTTGGCGCGCGCCGAGAATATCGATGCGCGCTTTTTGGCCTGGTTCGGTGGCGGCGCCGAGGGCGACGACGGCGGAGAGGTAAATGGACTGGATTACGAACTCGAAGGTGACGGCCGGAGGTGCGTCGGCTCCCGGATTGGTTGCGCGGAGCATGGTGTCAATGTGATCGGACGATTGCTGGTAGGCGTTATGCGCGGCTGCTTCATCCTGCGCGCTGACCTCCGGGGGTGTGTCCGCGTCCTGTACGGCCGCGACTTCCGTTGCAGCTTTCTCGGGCGCAGCGGGTTCATTCTGCGACGGCGGAGTTGTGACGAGACGGGGTCCCGGTGGGGGTTCGGCAGCAGGGTTGGATTTGGCAGTTTCTTCCGGCGCCTGCGTTTGGCCGGATTCGTCGCGCAGATCGCCTTCCAGCGTGAATTTGCGGCGGTCGGTGACGGTAAATACAGGTGGTTTCTCTGTCATGATTTTCCTTATTTGCCTAGTCTTTCTAAATTAGCGCGGGTGGAACGTCGAGCACCGCAGCGCGGCCTTGATTGTGAGTGAGCGCCAGGTTGCGTTCGACGGCTTCTGTGCGGAGAATGCCCAGCGCCAGCGTGCCGCTAAACGCGGGCAGCGAATAATGCGCCAGACTGGTGAGTTGACCAACGGGATTGCGCTCCGCACCTTCGGCATTCAGTTCGATGCTTTGACCGGGCTCGAGGGCGGAAGGCGCGTTCTCGATTGAGAATTGCCGTAACGTGCGATGCACGGTGGCGCGGGAGCGGATGCGCTCGACGATTTCCTGTCCGAGATAGCAGCCTTTGTTGAAGTTGAGCGCACGAGTCTGCCCGGTTTCCTGGGCGAGAGTGCGATCCTGAAAATCGATTCCGTACATCGGCGTTGCTTCCAGGACGCGCAGGGCTTCTGTAGCCGCAATGCCGCAGGGGGCGGCTCCCGCGTTCTCGAAGGAGGTCCAGATTTCATCGAGCGAGGTTACGGGCAGCCATATTTCAAAGCGCGGAAGCACCGGGCTGTGGGCGTGAACCAGTGTGATTTCCGTTCCCTTGATGGTGTTTGCGGCGAATGCGCCCTCGGTCGGTACTGTGAGGCCGAAGGCGGCGAGAATCTCCGGCGCGCGGGGTCCGGCGATGCCAATTGTGGTCCGCGATGCGTCTAATATCTGAAGCTCGACGTCGTCCATGATGATGAAGTGGTCGAGGTGTGCGAAGAGGCGGGGGATCTGCGAACGATCCGTTTGAAGAAGAAGCGATTCGGCGGTTCGGTAGACGTTGGCATCACCCTGGATGCGTCCCTGCGCGTTGAGCAGAAAGTTATAGTTCCAGCTGCCTTCGGCAAGCGACTGAATGGTGTTGGTGACCATTCCGTTCAACCAGCGAAGGCGATCGCCTCCTGTAATCTGAAGGTAGGCCTGGTATCCGAGATCGAAGATGCCGGCGGTCGTGATGAGGCTGGTAAGTTCCTGATTCGAATCGGAGAAAACCCGTGGGGTGAGCCCGCCCTGATAGGCGACAGGGGCGGACGCCGATGCGCGCAGAGACGCGAGGGGCGTTTCGGTCAGGGGTTCCGAGACGATTTGGGTTGGGGTGCTCATGGCAAAGGTTCTATGAAAATTATAGTCTCGCAAGTGAAGGGAAACGAATGAGGATTCCGGGAACGCGCCGCCTTGCAGGATTGCTGGCGATTGCAGCAGTCACAGCAGGGCTGGCGTTCGGCCAGACATCGACGCAGAGCGCGCCTCCGGCACAGGCCCCCGCGCAGGCGGGCCAGCCCGCGATACGCATGACGCCTGAGCAGGCTAAAGAGCTTTTTGCCTCGGTCGATACGATTATGCAATTTGCTTCCGCTGACTCGAAGCTGCCGATCAAGAGCAAGGTAAAGCGGCGGCTGACGACGCGGGATGCGGTTGAGAAATATCTCCAAGACAAGATGAAGGACGACAAAGACGCGCGGCGCATGGAGCGGTCGGAGATCGTCCTGAAGAAATTCGGCATGCTCGACGAGGATTTTCATCTGCAGCCGTTCCTGGTGAGTTTGCTGAAGGAGCAGATTGCGGGTTACTACGACAGCAAGACGAAGACCGTTAATATGCTGGACTGGATCGCGCCCGATGCCCAGAAGCCGGTGCTGGCGCATGAGCTGACGCACGCGCTCCAAGACCAGCATGTGAATCTGGACAAGTGGGAAGACCAGAGCAGCGATGACCTTTCGCACAACGTCGCCGAGGATAACCGGCACATCTCGACGGACGAGCAAGACACGGCGCGTGAGGCGGTTGTCGAAGGCCAAGCCATGGCCGTGCTGGTGGATTACGAACTGAAGCCTGCGGGGCGGACCATTCTGTCGAATCCCGACGCAGTGAAGAAGATGGCCGACGAGCAGGGTTCCGACGCCAGTTCTCCCGTGTTGTCGCGCGCGCCGCTCGTGCTGCAGGAGTCGCTGCTATTTCCCTATCGCGAGGGGCTGAAGTTTGAAGTGGATATGCTGCAGGACAAGGGCGCGCCGGGCGCATTTGCGGGCGTGCTGGACAGGCCGCCGGCGACCAGCTACGAGATCATGAATCCGCATGCGTATGAGCGCGAAGCGAAGGTTCCGCTGCTGACTATGCCGGACGTTCACGGGCTGCTCGATGCGGATTATGCTCCTTACGATGTTGGCGTGATGGGGCAGCTTGACGTGCGGATGCTGGCCGAACTGTTCGGCGGCCAGCAGATGGCCGCGTTGATCACGCCCGCCTGGGATGGCGGAATTTACTACGTGGTGCAGAAGAAATCGGCGCCCGATAAGAACGCTACTTCTTCGATCGCGCTGCTCTATCTTTCGCAGTGGAAGTCGCCGGAGGCCGCAGCGGCCTTTGCCAAGATGTATGCCGGGGAACTGGGGCAGCAATATTCCGGCGTTGTACGCGATACGGATGCGGAGACTGATCCGAGCGAGCAGATTTACAAGACAAATGAAGGCCCGGTAGTGATTTCAACGCAGGAAAATCTGGTGTTTGTGAGCGAGAGTTTCGACCTGTCGCTGGCGCGCAAGCTACAATTTCTGATGGTTGGCGCGCAGGACGGAGCGCGCCAGAATGTGAGTACCGCCCGATTGCAGCCCACGGCCAACCTTACCGGCGGGCTGGTGGATTTTCTGGCGAACTGCGGAATGATGCGCGCGGCGCTGCATTTATACTGAGGATTCGCCTATTCCCGGACGCGGAGCTAAGTTTGCAACAAGCAGAAATTGGAATCATCGGGGGCAGCGGTCTGTATGCCATGCCCGGACTTACAGCCGTGCGCGAAGAGCGCGTGGAAACACCCTTTGGCGACCCCAGCGATGCATTTGTGCTGGGCGAACTCGAGGGGCGCAAGGTTGCGTTTCTTGCGCGGCATGGGCGGGGGCACAGGCTTTTACCCTCAGAGCTGAACTTTCGCGCCAACATTTACGCGATGAAGAAGCTGGGAGTCGAACGCATCATCTCCGTCTCCGCCGTCGGATCGCTCAAAGAAGAGCACAAGCCTACTGACTTCGTAATTCCCGATCAATTCATTGACCGCACGTTTCGTCGTGTCTCGACATTTTTCGGCGATGGGCTGGTCGCGCATGTGGGGTTTGGTGATCCGGTGTGCGCGACTGTCGGCAAAGCGATCGCCGAGGGTTGCGCGCGCGAAGGCGTGGTTGGCAAAGCGGGAGGCACCTACGTCTGCATGGAGGGTCCGCAGTTTTCCACGCGGGCGGAATCGAACCTCTACCGAAGCTGGGGCGCCGACGTGATCGGCATGACCAATCTGCAGGAGGCAAAACTGGCACGCGAGGCGGAGATTTGCTACGCGACCGTGGCCATGGTGACCGATTATGACTGCTGGCGCGAAGGCCACGACGACGTAACCGTGGATCAGATCGTCGCTGTTCTCCATCAGAACGCGGCCAACGCCTGCAGGGTGGTGAGAGCGGCCGTTGTCGGCATGCCGCGCGAACGCAACTGCGCTTGCGCAGCGGCGTTGAAATTTGCAATGCTCACCGATCCTGCGGTGATTCCCGCTGAGACGCGCAAGAAACTGGATTTGCTCGTTGGAAAATATCTTAACGAAGGCACAAAGGTATAACGAATGTCGATTTTGGTCGTAGGAAGCGTTGCGTTTGACACAATTGAAACTCCCTCAGGCCGCGCTGAACGATGCGTGGGCGGTGCCGCGACGCACTTTGCGCTGGCCGCCAGCTACTTCACCGATGTGCGGGTTATCGCGGTGGTCGGCGAGGACTTTACCGCCGAGCACGAAGCCATTTTGACGAGGCGCGGCATCGATACGCGGGGTATTGAGCACACGTCGGGCAAGAGTTTTTTCTGGAGCGGTTCTTATCTCAGGAATCTGAACGAAGCGCAGACCCTCAACACCGAGCTGAATGTCTTTCAGAGCTTTTCGCCGAAGATTCCGGCGGAATATCAGGACTCCGAGTATCTTTTTCTGGCGAATATTGATCCCGTTCTTCAAACCGATGTGCGCAGCAAGATGCCGCGCGTAAAGCTGGTGTGCGGCGACACGATGAATTACTGGATTAACGACCACGCGGAGAACCTGGCGCGCGTGCTCAAGGGGCTGGATGGCCTGTTGATCAATGACACCGAAGCGAAGCTGCTGGCGCATGAGGGGAACCTGGTCGTTGCCGCTGAGAAGATTCTTGCGATGGGGCCGAAGAGCCTTGTTGTGAAGCATGGGGAGTATGGCGCGACGGCGTTTTTCAGCGAGCGATCTTTTCCCGGCCAGAACAGCAGGGTGTTTCATCCATTCCGCGCTCCGGCGCTGCCGCTGGCGGAGGTGGTCGATCCTACGGGTGCCGGCGATTCGTTTGCGGGAGGTTTCTTCGGATATATCGCTTCGCAGCAGGATCTGACTCCGGCGGTCTTCAAGAAAGCGATGTTCTACGGGGGCGTGATGGGATCGTTTGCCGTGGAACGATTCGGCATTCAGCGTTTACAGCAGCTCGATCCTAAGGAAATTGAGGAACGGTTTGCGCTCTTCCGCGAACTCTCGCACCTTGAGTAAAAAAGGGAGTAAGGCAGACAAGGCGGCTGCCGATACGGAGCGGCTCGGCGCTGCGCGGCGAAACGTTTGCAGTTGCGTGGAGCGCGCTGCTGGCTTCACTATTTGCGCTTTCTTTCTGCTTCTCGCACAATCTGTTGCTGCTGTCGGGCGATGCGGTCGCCCACCTGAACATTGCGCGCCGTCTGATCGACTCCGCAAATCCCGGACTGAGCCAGCTCGGTTCGGTCTGGCTTCCGCTGCCGCATCTGCTCATCGTGCCGTTTGTGGCGCGCATGTCGTGGTGGCAGTCGGGCCTGGCGGGTGCCTTTCCATCGATAGGGGCGTATGTGTTCGGCGCGGCCGGAATCTACCGCCTCGCACGAGTGTGGCTTAAACCGCAGCCCGCGCTGATCGCGGCGCTGTTCTTTGCGCTCAATCCCGGACTGCTCTACATGCAGACGACGGCCATGAACGAGCCGCTGTGCATTGCGGAGATGATTTGGGCGGTCATTTTTCTGGTTGAGTATCTCCGGGCGCTCGATGGTGAAGAAACAGCGCGTGCAGGAAAGCTGCTGATTGCCTGCGGACTTGTGCTGGTGGGCGCGGTATACACGCGCTACGACGGATGGATCTTCGCATCGTTCGCGTGGTTCATTGCTCTTGTCCCGATGCTGCGCCAAAGCGCGCGATGGAAGACGAGGGCCGGCGGAGCCTTCGTTCTTTTCACAGCTATGCTGGCGGTTGCACCTCTGCTGTGGATGGGTTATTGCCAGCGGCAGTTCGGCGACCCTCTGGATTTTATGCGCGGACCATACTCGGCGCGGGCGATTGATATCCGTACAAGCACGCCGGGATCGCCGCATTATCCGGGCTGGCACAGCATGAGTGTGGCCGCGCTGTATTTCCTGAAAGCCGCCGAGCTGGGTGCGATTTGGAAAAATCTGGCGAACATCCTGCTGCTGCTGTCGATTGCAGGAACGGTTATCGCCGTTGTCCGCTTCAGGTCGAAGCATATTCTGCCAGCGCTGCTGCTGTGGGTTCCGCTTCCGTTCTACGCCTATTCGGTTGCCTATGGATCGGTTCCGATCTTCATTCCGCCGTGGTGGCCGCACTCGTTCTACAACACGCGTTACGGCATGGAGATGCTTCCGGTGTTCGCACTCTCGCTGGCTTTTCTCGCCGCGTGGGTCGCGCAGATGGTCGCAAAACGATGGGCGAGTCTGCAGCCGTGGACGATCGCTGTGATCGGATTGCTGATTCTTGGGAACAGTTATGTGCTGCTGCGGGCCACGCCGCTGGTGCTGCAGGAGTTCATTGCCAACTCCCGCTCGCGGATTCCGTTTGAGGCCGCGTATGCGCGTGGGCTTGAGACACTTCCGGCGGGCAGCACCATCCTCGCTTATGTCTCAGACCACCCCGGAGCCTACGAGCGCGCCGGCGTCGCATTCAAGCGCACCATCAATGAGTCGGACTATTACCGGTGGAAGCCTGCACTGAAAGACCCGGCCAGGTCGGCAGATTATGTCATTACCACGGATGGCGACGCGGTGGCCAAGGCCGTCGCGGAGCATCCGGAGGGACTTACGCTGATCAACGTCGTGTGCTCGACTGATCAACCCTGCGTGCGCATTTACAGTTCGAATCGCCATGTGGCGAGTGGTAGCATGACCCCCAGATGATTCTCGTTTTCCAAAACAGCGGACACATGCTGACCTTCAGCCGCATCCAGCAATGGATTGTGACCGGGGGCGCGGCGTGGCGCCTGCTGCTGGCTGCCGTCCTCGGTGGCGCGATCGGGATTGATCGCGAATATCATCACAAGGCGTCCGGCGTTCGGACCAATCTGCTGATTTGCTTCGGCGCGGCGCTGTTTACATTTTTGTCTCCCATCATTGCGGGCGAGGGCAGCACAAACAAGGCTCAGATTGCTTCCAACATCGTGCAGGGCATCGGTTTCCTGGGCGCGGGGCTCATTCTGCACAACCGCGACCGGGTGAGCGGCCTTACCAGCGCGGCTACGGTGTGGGCGGTGGCGTCAATCGGAATGGCGTGCGGTGCGGGACTTTATGTTCCGGCTTTGTACTGCACAGTGCTCGTGCTCATTGTGCTTGAGATTGTTGGGATTCTGGAGACTAAAGGCAATCTCAAGTCATATACCGTGCTCTATGAGGCGCGCGGCGCGGACGCTGTGGGAATTACCAGAGCGATTCTGACGGCGATGGACCGGGAAAACCACCGTCTCGATCAGATTGAAAATCAGCCAATCGAGGAGATGCAACGCCTGCAGTTTTCCGTGACGGCGACACGAAAATGCCACACACGACTGCGGACGGCGATGGGCACATCTCCGGAGATCGAAAAACTTCTTACCTTCCACGATACGGAGGATGAATGACCGGTTTTGCGAAGGCCCATGCCTGCGGCAATGATTTTCTGATTGTCGAAGGAACGGCCGATCCGGCGCTGGCTATCAAGCTTTGCGCGCGCAATACCAGCGTGGGCGCGGATGGCGTGGAGTTTTTTGAGTGGACGGGGGAACGCTGCGGGCAGCATTCGCCTGGTTAATGCGGATGGTTCTGTGGCAGAAATCTCCGGCAATGGAACACGCTGCGTCGCCGCATGGATGGCGTATCGCAGGCAGCTCAAAGCGGGAGATGTGGTCGAGATCGAAACCGATGCCGGGCCGCGCGAATGCCGCGTGGTGAAGACCGACGGCCATCGTTTCGAGTTCGCGCAGGGAATGGGCTTGCCCATGATTCAAGACAAGCGGGTGAAATTGACGGATGGAACTGAGGTCGCAGGAGTTGCGGTATCGACCGGCAATCCACATTTTGTAATTTTTGTCGAAGGCCCGCAATTCACGGCCCATAACCGTAACTGGCAGCAGCTTGGCCGCGAGATTTGCTTTCATCCTGACTTTCCTGAGCAGACCAATGTTGAATTTGTACATGTCATAGATACAAATTCGATTGAGATTCGCATTTTTGAGCGCGGCGTGGGGCCGACGACCTCATCGGGCACCGGAACCTGCGCGACCGCGGCCGCTTCCATTGCGCGGCGCGGGGTGAATCGTCATCTTGTGGTGCGTGCGCCGGGCGGGGAACAGTGCGTGGATTGGGCTGGAGATGGGGCGGAGATCACGCTGACCGGCCCGGCGGAACTAATCGCGAGCGGAGAGGCGTGGTGAAACCGGCAGCAGTCGCCAAAGGCGCGCGCGTGGCGGTCATTGCTCCGGCCAGCAACGCGAAACCGGAGCGCATTGAGCAGGGATTGGCAGCTCTGCGTGCGCATGGCTTCGACGCTGTGGCGGGAGAGCATGCGCTGGGCAAAGAGCCGCCCTATTTTTCCGGTGCGGCGGCCGACCGTCTTGCAGATTTGCACGCTGCGTTTGCCGATCCTGAAATCAAAGCTATTTTCGCGACGCGCGGCGGATATGGGTCGAACTATCTGCTGGAAGATTTGGATTTGGATATTGTTCGAGCTAATCCCAAGCCGTTCTTTGCTTACAGCGATCTCACCACGGTACAGACCTGGTTTCTCGACAAGACCGGCCTGCCGGCCTTTCACGGTCCCATGGTCGCGGCGGATTTCTGCCGCGAGGGTGGAGTTCACGAAGCCAGTTTTCGGGCTGCGCTCAGCGGGGGTCTGGTTCAAGCCGGTTCGGCGGAAGGTCTGCGGATTCTGAAGCCGGGACGCGCTGAAGGCATTGTTTATGGAGGGTGCCTGAGCATCCTTACCGCGTCACTGGGTACGCGCTTTGCGCCGCAGACCGAGGGCAAGCTGTTGTTTCTTGAAGACGTGGGCGCGAAGCCTTATCAGATTGACCGGATGCTTCGGCAGATGGTGCTCGCGGGGAAATTTGACGGCGTGACTGGTTTTATTTTTGGAGAGATGCTGGAGTGCGCCTCATCCGGTACGAGCCCCGATCTCCTTGAGAAGGTCATTCTTCGCGTTCTCGACTGGTTCGACGGGCCTATTGGCATCGGTCTGCGCTCGGGCCACGTTTCGCGCGGCAACGTGACTTTGCCTATGGGTGTTCGCGCGGAGATGATTCTCGAAGACGAGCCGATACTTGGATATCTGGAACCGGCGGTGCAAGTTTAGGGGCTATGCAAGGGAAAAAACACATTCATCTCATTGGAATCTGCGGTACGGCGATGGCGTCGATGGCCGGGCTGCTTCAGCTTAAAGGCCATCGCGTGACTGGGTCGGACCAGGCTGCATATCCGCCCATGTCGGACCTGTTGCAACGCCTGAACATTCTTGTGGCCGAGCCGTTTTCCGAAAAGAATCTTGAGCCGCGGCCTGACCTTGTGATTGTGGGCAACGCAATGTCGCGCGGCAATGTTGAGCTGGAATATGTGCTCGACCAGCGCATTCCGTTTGCTTCGCTTGCGCAGGTTATTCATGAGGAGTTTGTGACTTGGGCGCGAATCACTCGTTGTTGCCGGGACTCACGGCAAGACTACGACGACGAGTATGCTTGCGTGGATTTACGAGGTTGCCTCGCGCAAAGACCCCGCACTGGCACCGTCGTTTCTTATCGGAGGCGTCGCGGAAAACTTCGGGAGCAGCTTTCAGCTGCGGGACGCAGGGCCGATGATTCTTGAAGGCGACGAGTATGACACGGCTTTCTTCGACAAGGGTCCGAAGTTCATGCACTACTTTCCCGACGCGCTGATCCTGACGCATGTCGAGTTCGACCACGCCGATATCTACCGCGATCTGGACGCGGTGAAGACGGCTTTCAAGCGGCTTGTGAATCTTGTGCCGCGGCGTGGGCGCATCGTGGCCTTTGATGGGGCGCCGAATGTGGACGAGTGCGTCAGCCGCGCATTCTGCAAGGTCGAGCGCTACGGATTTCATCCCGCATCGCAGTGGCAGATTCAGAATCTGACGCACGAAGGCTCGCAAAGCCAATGGAAGGTGCAGCACGAAGGTCAGCGGTGGGCGAAGTTCACACTTGCGATGCCGGGCGCGCACAACGCACTCAACGCGACTGCCGCAGCCGCGCTCGCGTTTGGACAAGGTGTTCCGCTCGATGCCATTAGTGAAGCGCTGGCGACGTTCCAGAGCGTCAAGCGCCGCCTGGAAGTGCGGGCCGAGGTTGACGGCGTCACCATAATTGATGACTTCGCGCATCATCCGACTGCGATTCGCGAAACGCTGAAGGCGCTGCGCGAGGCTTATCCCGGTGCGCGGCTGTGGGCGGTGCTCGAACCGCGCTCCAACACGCTGCGGCGCAATGTTTTTGAGCGCGAGCTTATTGAGAGCTTGTTATTGGCCGATGAAGTTGTGCTTGCCGGGGTGTTCAAATTGGAAGACATTCCCGCAGACGAGCGGCTGCATCCTGAAGCCATAGTGAGCGCGCTCCAGAATGAAGGCCGCAATGCGGTATTGCTGGAAGACGCAGATTCCATCGTTGAGAGCATTGCGCCCCGGTTGCAGGCGGGAGATGTGGTGGCCATTCTGTCGAACGGGGGCTTCGGCGGAATTTATGAGAAGCTGCCGGAGCGGCTGCGGCAGATCTCCGTCGCGGCGCGAGGCTGAATGTTCGCTGCGCTGACGTTGCTTGTTGTCTATCTTGCGCTCGGAATTCCGGTTGCGATCTTCGGAATCCCCTGGACGATTGTCACCGGGAATATTTCGCTCGTCTACCGTTGCGCTATGGCCATCATGCGGGCCGGGCTGCGGGCTGCGCGCATTCGCGTGGGAGTTGAGTGGCGCGCGCCGCTTGATCCGGCGAGGAAATATCTGTTCTTTTCCAATCATCTTTCGAACCTTGATGCGCCGGTGCTGCTGCCGCTGCTGCCAGGACGGACATCGGTTTTTATCAAGCGGTCGCTGATGAAGATTCCTGTGCTGGGATACGGGATGAAACTGGCTAACTTTATTCCTGTCGAACGGAATGGCCGCCTGGAGAGCGCGAAACAAAGTGTAGAGGCTGCAACGAGTGTGCTGGCAGCGGGCGTACACGTCACGTCATTCGTTGAAGGCACGCGGTCGCCGGACGGACAACTGCTGCCCTTCAAAAAGGGGCCGTTCTATCTGGCGATGGAAAGCGGCGCTCCAGTTGTCCCTGTAACGATTTTGGGCACGGAAAGGCTGATGCGGAAGGGAAGCCTGAAAGTTTATCCCGGCCTGGTAAGAGTGATCTTCCACGCGCCTGTCGAGCCTAAGGACTATGCGACGCGCGAAGAGTTGATGGCTGCTGTGCGTGCGGCGATCCAGGCGGGTTTGGAGAGCTAATTTTTTCAAAATAGAGGCTGACAGGCAGGGTCGAGAGAAAGCTGCCGGGTTTCGACGGAATTGGAGCCGGCAGAGGGTTAGAACGAGATTGTGACTTTGTTCCGGCTGGCGCGGTTCCGAAAGAGTAAGATTCGTTTCGATATGCTCCGGGTCGACATCACGCTCGTGCCGTGAGAGGCAAATTTTGCTCGGGTGGACCAGGGATCCGAAGTCTCCGCTATAGGAGGAACTCAAGGCCAGCGCCCTTTTCCACGTCAGTCGAGAGGCGACCGGAACGAATTGCTACCTTGAAAGTATTGAAGTCGCGTTCCGCCTGGTCCGCGTAGGCTTCTGAATATAGAGCCAAGGCATCGTCGAACTGATCGGTTGATCCCATGTATCCGGCGATCATTGCCGCGTCGCCAGCCTTTGCGTGGGCGCGTGCCAGCGCCCAGCCGCACATAGTGGCGTATGCAATCAAAGTTGGAAGTCGAAAGGTTTCGATCTCCGCGGAGACCTTCATGTCACGAAACTGACGAAAGTAGTAATCGTGATGCTGCGTGCGAGCCCAGCCGAGAAAAATGTCGCTCGCGGCCTGCATGAGACGCTGGCCTGTCACGACCCGGAATCCCTGATGCGCATAGCGACTCTTTACGCGCGGTGATTCCAATACGGATCTGCGCGCTTCCTTTACCTGGAGAAAGAGCGGATCATCTTCACCGGCGAGAAAGAGTGCGAGATAGCAGCGCGTCCCGACGCTGCCTACTCCGACAACCTTTATTGCCGCGTCCTGAAGTTGGTAGCGCCCGATCAACTCTTGTCTATCGGCCTGCAGCGACCGCTTGTACTCTGCGATGAATTTACCGCGATTTTTTTGAAGATTTTGAGCATATTCCTCAAAATGGTAGATGACGGGAGGGCTATCCTTAATCCTCCGATGGCCATTCACGTCCTCAGTGAGCTTGGGAATGACAGCTTCAGAGTTCTGCGAGCGGGCCTGCTTCTGCTTCCTGGACAGCCGGGCCAGCAAATCCTGATGATTCCGAAAATGCTCTTTCAGCGCGTCTATATCAACTCTTGCGTACCAAGCGTCAAGCACTTTCATTTCGGCGAACTCAGACATCCGTTCGCGATAGGACGTGGCTGCCGCTCGCGCCGCCTGATGAGCAGCTGTTTTGGAAAAATTGCGGTCTCTCGCTGCCAGAACCAGGCTTGCTCCCAACCGCTTTATGTCCCACTCCCATGGACCCGGGAAGGTTTCGTCGAAGTCGTTGATGTCGAAAACCAACACTCGTTCGGGCGATGCGAAGCCGCCGAAGTTCGCCAAGTGGCAATCGCCGCATGCTTGAACGTTGATCCCCGAAACGTGTGCCTTTGCGAGGTCTCGCGCCTGGATGATGGCGGCTCCACGGAAGAAGGTGAAAGGAGAGACTGCCATCCTTTGATACTTCACAGGGATGAGACCTTTGATTCGATCGGAGTCCGATTCCTCAAGAAGCTTGATTATGTCCACGGATTTAGAACGAGGCTTCCATTCGGCCTGGGAGGTGCGCGGGCACTTTTTCCGTAGCAGCTTTCCTGCTTCGCGCCGATCGGTCTTAGAGGAGGCCTTTGCAGATTTCATTCTTATTCTCCCTATGCTGGCACCCGTCGGTACCCGGATGCCAGCATACGCTCATCGAATTCAGGGCTATTCGAAGGGGCGATCAGCTCGCGGGGTCCGCGCCAAGTGATAAAACGGCGTGAGGGCATTTTACGAATGACCTTCTGCTCCGGTAACTCCCAAAACTGACAGTTCGTGACCAAGAATCTTCGAGCCGGGGCATTCCTGAGTTATTGCTGATTCGGAAGGGCTAACCCGCGGGGCCTGCTTATGACTTGCATCGCAAAACCGCGTGTGCTACAAAATGAATATTCAAGTTTGCTCTTTGGAGCGAGCCTGAATCTTATGAAGAGTGGCTGAGGGACGGGCCCTGTGACGCCACGACAACCGGCTTAGGCAATCTAAGACATCGGTGTCAACTCTCTCCTGGTAACGGGGAACATGAGATTCGGGGTGCAACGTAACATCGCATCTCGCCAAACCCAGTTTTTGTAGTACCGCAGGTCCGTACCACGTAGTAGAGTTCGTCACGCACGCCCGTGTATTTGTACCCCGACGCCCCTCGTTGAATTGAGGGTCCGAATGGCTGTTGCTTACGAGTTGCGATGTCGTGAATGCGGGAAGACGTATCCGAATGCCCCGCTTTCTATCTGCGAAGCTTGTTTTTCTCCGCTTGAGGTCCAGTGCGACCTTGACGCCGCCCGCCGCACGCTTTACGCGCGAGGCGATTGCGAAAGGGTCCGTCGAGCATGTGGCGCTATCAGGCTCTGCTGCCGGTGCCGGAGGACTATGTTGCGCCCACTCCCGCCGGATGGACTCCGCTGCTTAAGGCGCCGCGGCTGGCGCAGCGCATTGGCGCGAAGAATCTTTACCTGAAGAACGACGCGGTGTGCCTGCCTACGCTGAGCTTCAAGGACCGCGTGGTTTCGGTGGCGCTGGCGAATGCGCAGATCTTTGGATTCGATACGGTTGGTTGCTCTTCGACGGGCAACCTGGCGAATGCGGTTGCTGCGCAGGCGGCGCGGCTGGGACTCAAGACTTACATTCTGGTGCCTGCCGATCTGGAGCCGGCGAAGATTCTCAACACACAGGTTTATGGAGCGAAGCTGATTCGCATTGATGGCAACTATGACCATGTGAACCGGCTGTGCTCGCAGATTGCGGAGCGATTTAACTGGGGATTCGTGAACGTGAACCTGCGGCCTTACTATGCGGAGGGATCGAAGACGGTGGGCTTTGAGATTGCCGAGCAGCTTGGATGGCGCTTGCCGGACAACGTGGTTGTGCCGATGGCGGGAGGCTCGCTGATTACCAAGATTCGCAAGGCATTCAACGAGTTGATCGCGCTCGGGCTGGTTGAGGAGAAGGAGGTTCGCTTCTTTGGCGCGCAGGCTACGGGATGCTCGCCGATTTCGACGGCGGTGAAGGCGGGAACCGAGGACATTGAGCCGCAGCGTCCTTCGACCATTGCGCGCTCGCTGGCGATTGGGAATCCTGCAGACGGCAGCTATGCGGCGCGCTGCATTCGCGAGAGCGGCGGATGGGCCGAGGATGTTTCGGACGTAGAGATTGTGTCGGCGATCCAGGAACTGGCGGAGACGGAAGGCATTTTTACCGAGACCGCCGGCGGAGTTACAACTGCTGTTACGGCGCGGCTGTATGCGCATGGGCGCATCCGGCCGGATGATCTGACGGTGAGCTGCATTACCGGCAACGGATTGAAGACCACCGACGCGCTTGCCGGAGCTTATGACGAGGAGCGCGCTATCCGTCCGCGGCTGGCCGATTTTGAGGCCTACGTGGAAGAACAGAATGAAGATCGTGAACTCGCACTTGGAGGCGACTAATGTCCGTTAAAGTTCTGCTGCCGAACGCATTTCAGAAACACACCGAAGGCACGCGCGAAATTGAGTCCGCCGCGCACAATCTGCCGGAGCTGATCACTGAGATCGAGACCAGCTTTCCGGCGCTGCGTCCGCACCTGCGCGATGAGCAGGGCCATGTGCGGCGCTTTATCAATTTCTATGTGAACGATGAGGACATCCGCTTTCTTGGCAACGAAAAGTACACGTTCAAGGATGGCGACGAGGTGCTGGTGATTCCGTCGATTGCCGGGGGCTGCTGTTCGTGCTGCTCCTATTGCGGGCAGGAAGAGTGCTCGTGCTGTTTGTGAGAATTCAACGGGCGTGCATGTCGAATGGGTGCGACTAGCGCACGATGAACGCAACAGCCGCTGCGGCGATAGTAAGCTTCACGAGCCAGCCGAGGGTGTGTGCTGTGGCAATCGCGGGGCTTACTTTTATGAAGAGGGTGTTCGCAACGGTCAATGGCAAGGAAGCAATGATCCAAACCGCCAGGGCCAGAGTGAACACCGCGCCAAATGTGTGGAGATGCAGCCATCCACAGGTGACAGCAAAGGCGAAGCAGGTAAGAAAGGGAAGCAGGCTGGCCCAGATAACGGCCTTTGTTTCGCCCTGAGCCTGAAAATCGCCAGATCTCCGGATGCCGATCATATCGTTTGTAAAGCCAATCGGAGCCCATAAACAGCCAATCAGTGATCGAGGTTACGATCCCGCCAGCAAACGCCGCCAATATGATTCGAGCCCAGGACATATTGTTGGCGGACGATAGCACACCGACAACGGTCGAAGCCAATATGGCGCGAAACATTCGCCGGCAACAGATTGACACGGATCAAACTCAGAAGAGTAATTAACCGGACATGAAGATTCTTGTTCGTAGACTCGGCTGCCTTCCGCTCTTCGTTCTTCTGGCGGCGTGCGGCGGAACGACGGCACCGGCGACCAGCGGCAATTCCTCCGGCAGGCGGCACGGTTACGCAGGAAACGCTTGTCTGGAGCGACGAATTCAATGGCGCGACTGCGCCGAGCGCGCCCAATCCGCAGAACTGGACTTACGACACCGGAGCCGGAGGCTGGGGTAACGGCGAGCTTGAAACCTACTGCGCTTATGGATCAACGACTGCGCCCTGCGACGCGAAGAATCCCAATGCCTATGTCGGCACGGATGGCTATCTTCATATCGTGGCGCGCAATCCTTCGAGCGGGGTTTACACTTCGGCGCGGCTGAAGAGCCAGGGATTGCAGAGCTTCCAGTATGGACGCATCGAAGCCAGCGTAAAGATGCCGGAGGGGCAGGGCTTTTGGCCGGCGTTCTGGATGCTTGGCGACGACATTAACAGTGATCCGTGGCCGGCTTGCGGCGAGATGGACATCATGGAAAGTATCGGCAAGCAAGCCCTCGACCAATTACGGATCCATTCATGGCACAGGGTTTACGGGAACGGCGGTGGGTACGGCCTATCCGCTGGTCAACAATGCCAAGTTCGGCGACGCATTCCATACTTTCGGGATCCTGTGGTCGCCGAAGCTGATTAAGTTTTATGTGGACAGTCCGACGAACGTGTATGCCACGTATACGCCGTCGAGCTTGCCGCAGGGCGGGGTGTGGCCATTCGATGCGGGAAAATTCTTCTTTATCCTGAACGACGCTGTCGGCGGAGCGTGGCCCGGATCGCCAAACAGCACGACGGTCTTTCCGCAGGAGATGCTGGTCGATTACGTGCGTGTCTATGCTGAACCCGCGTCCTGAAAGGCCTGAAGCGCCGGAATATGCGCGAATTTATCGCTTGACTCTGTTCACTGCGGCGTGGAGACTCAATGCCGCAGTCACAGGAGGCAGAATGTTTATCATCTGGTGGATTATCGTTGGCCTGATCGCAGGGTGGATCACTGGCAAACTCATGAGCGGCGGCGGTTATGGCGCGCTCATGGATATCGTCATCGGAATTGTTGGAGCCATTATTGGCGGCTTCATCATGCGCTCGTTGGCTTTGCAGGCTCGGGCGGAATGATTTACACCATCAATCGTCGCCGTGATCGGCGCGGTGATTTCTAACTCTCATCCTGCGGCTGTTTACAAGAGGACGAGCCTAAAGCCTGGGCTCAATGGGAGCGAGCTGGCTTTACCC
Organism: uncultured Acidobacteriaceae bacterium; assembly: GCA_963783805.1. Lineage (GTDB taxonomy): Bacteria > Acidobacteriota > Terriglobia > Terriglobales > Acidobacteriaceae > Silvibacterium. The sequence goes on from CAWAPC010000006.1 coordinate 153,461, forward strand.
GCGCCATTTCTGGCTGAGGGGAAAGACCAGCTCCGCTACGGAGGCAACCGCGTTGCCGTCGGCGCTGGCGGGATGAAACTTCCAACCCTTCACTGTTTCCAAAATGATTTGGTCGAGGCCGTTGCCCAACCCCTGCACCAGCTTTTCATCCAGCACCTCGCCCTGGGCGCTCACATTCACATCAACCACTACATTCCGGCTGGCGGAAGGAAGCAGCGAGCGGTCGGAGATGTGCGGACTGGGCGAAAAGACTGGGAATGCGGGAGTCGTGTTCTCCGACCCGGAGCCTGTTCCAGTGGCCGCGCTTGCGCTCTGCGCCACCTGTGAAGCGGGCGCGGGAACAGCTTCAGGCTGCGGCAATTTCACAGGGTGATGGAGTGCTATTTTTTTCGGTGGGGTTCGTTCCACATGCGCGTGGGCGGTGCTGGCCGTCGCCTGCCAGTAGAGAACGGTATGCGTTTCACCCTGCGTTTGCACAGGCCGCACCTTGAATGTCTGACGCCCGGCGATGAAGTAACAGGACGAACACCAGCACATGCGCGGCCATTGAAGACCATGTTCCGATGCTCGGCAGGGTATGGCGTTTACGCACGTCGAAGCCTCTGTTCAATTGTAATTTGCCTACCTTCCGCTCGATCCAAACCCTTTCGCGCCACGGTTACTCTCTGATAGCTCTTCGACTACTGTGACCTCTAATTGGGTGCGGGCTTCAAACGGAGACATCTGCGCGATCTTGTCGCCCTTGCGGATAGTAACGCTTACGTCTCGAGCGATCCAAGAAAACTTCAGTAACTATCCGTCGCATTGCGAATGGCTCGCAGCGAGTAACTGGCTGATTTACATTGACCAGACACACAAGTATTTCGCCGCGATATCCGGCGTCAATGCGTCCTCCGGCATAAGTTACGCCCTTGGCGGCCATCGACGAGCGATCGCCCAGGACAAAGCCCCAGCCGGAGGGCCTTCGACGGCAATTCCAGTATGTACTTTCATTGGGAAGCCCGGCTCGAGGATTACATCTTCAACCGAATAGAGATCGAAGCCCAGGTCGCTGCCTGCGTATGCACGGTTGGGGCCTGGGCTTCGGGGTGGAGCAATTTGACTTTCAGCATCGTATCGATTGTATCGAGTTACTTTGCTGAAGCCTCTTTCTTTTGTTTCGCCCAGCGGCGCTTTTGCGCTGCGGCGATACGCTGCCGCGCTTCAGGGCTGAGAACCCGCTTGACGCGAGGCTTGCCGCTGCTGGAGAAACCTGAAGCCAGCTTGCTTCCACCTGAGCTTTGCAGCAGCTTGCGTACCTGCTGAAGCTTACTTATTTCTTCATCGATTGCTGCGAGAATCTGTTCACGGCTCATTCTTTAACGTCCTTTTTTCATGCGCGTAATTTAGAGGTGCTAACCCGAGGGAAACAATTGAATTTATCTTACCAACCTTATGAACGGCCGAGCGGATGGGCCGAATTCATAATCGATGCACTTATAAGTAACAAAAGCACTTCTATTTGCGCAAGAGGAGCGCGGGGTACTGCGCAGCGAATTAACGCATAGGCTCTGAAAAAGCAAAGAGGGCATCCATATGGATGCCCTCTTTGCAGTTCAGGTTCGTGATTACGGCATGTAATAGCGGAGGGAGGTTTCGATGACATTGTCGGTTGCCGTTGGCGCTTCCACCTACGCCGGACCAGGCGTTCCGCTCCACGTAACTGTACTGGAAGCCCTGACGCAGGCGGCCATGCGAGCCATCGTAGATGTTGTACCAGTAGCCGAAGGTAGGCTCCTGCAGGTCCTTGGTTACACCTGCGCAATTGGCTGGGCTGCTGGGGCTGTAGCCGCCGGAACCCGGAACCACTTCGATCGTGCAGCCGGTATTTACGAGTAGTGGAGATACCGTAGCCTTCTGTTCCGGTGCCATTGGCGAAGTAGCGACGGCCGGCGTAGTCACCGCCGTAATCGAAGTAGAGATCAAGCCGCTTGGTGGGATGGCCAACAATCTCACCCAGGGCGGAGAACCCGTGCAGGAGAGCGAGCTGGCCGTCGGGGCGCAGGGTGGTATCGGGCAACGTGGTTGCGCCGTAGCGGCCAACGCCTTGCCATAGAGGCCATGAAGGGCAATCTCCACTTTATTTTGGGCAACAGGAATGCGGAAACCGCCGCCGATGCCGCCGCCGGTTGTGGTGTCGTTATAGCTGCCGGTGCCCAGTGCATTCGGATATACGCGGTCGCGGAAGAAGCGCGCGATGCCGAAGATTTCGTAGTGTCCGCCGAACCTCGGTTGAAAGGCCAGCTTCGCAAGGATGTCCGGCGCAAGGTTATAAGAGTAGTTTGCCGTGGAGTTATACAAACCGCTCCGGTGCCCGGCGCTCCGACTACGTAGTTCGTCGGGCAGGCGCCGCCCGTGGAACGCCGAGCAACTCGGCGCGAGCATCTCGGGATTTTCGAGCGATGCTCCCAGCGAAGGCGGTATTTCCAAGGCTTTTAGTGACGCGGAAGCCCTATTGGCGTTCCCAGACGAAGCCCACGTTATAGTTCGGGTCTATGGTGCCGGGGAGAACTTCGGTTCGGTTTTCCAGTCCCTGTCGGGTTTCCGTGGCCAGCGACCACATTTGACCGCCGGTGAAGGTCCATCCGTTGTCGAGCTCAGCCTGAGCAAAAAGCTGCCGCATGCGCAGCACATAGCTGTTTGACTGGTTATCGTTCGACGTAATACCGGTTCCCAGCCAGTCCATTTCGTAGTAGCCGCGAATGATGGCGTTGCTGACGCGACCCTCCGCATCGAGCGCCAACCGCGACTGGCGGGCCGTGCCGGCAAACTCGCTTATCTGGGCGGCGTTCGCACCGTCGTAGGGGATGGCGCTGAACGGTGTGGGGATATCCGACGACGTGGCTTTGGTGCGGTTGACTGTAGCGGCTTCTATGAAGCTGCCTTTGGGTGAGATAGTGATTCCCTTGTAATGCAGCACGTCGGGATGATCAATATCTCCCCTCATCCTGGCCTGCTGAGTTTGAACGGTTGAGACGAGGGCCTGTGTATTGGTCGTGTTGGTTTTCAGGTCGGCAACCGCAGTCTGCAGAGTGCTTACGGATTGGTTGCTGGAGTCAATGGCCTGCTGCTGGGTTTGCGCGGCCTGTTGCGCCTGCTGTGCTGCTGCCTGCGCCGAGGCTGCTGCCTGCTGCGCCTGCTGAAGCTCGGAATCGCGTGAGGAAAGCTGCTGCTTCAGCGCGTCGATCTGCGAGCGCTGCGCCTCCATGTCGTTGCGAAGCTCTTCGAGCTGAGACTGAACCGAAGGTCGTTTGGGGACAGCCCGGTGCGTCTTCTGCGTTGTTGTCTTCTTGGTGGTTGTGCTGGCGGTATCCGCTGTTGTCTGTGCATTTCCGGCGGCCAGCGCCGAAATCAGCACCAGACCTGCAAGCGCTTTCCAGTTCTTCGTCATTTTGCCTCTCATTATGAAAGTTGCCATCTATCAAAGCCCGAGATCGGGGGTAAACGATTGCAAGCGAGCGTATCCAAGGCGGTGCAGGCAGAAAGTCCGCATTTGTGCCGTGTCCCATGGGAACGCGGCCAGAAACGTTCGTTTCAATCTATGGAGAGGGTCGCAGCGAAATGTGAAAATTCTGCGAATGTCCGATGAATAAGCGGAGAAACTCGGTGCGCGCGGCCTATTTGCGTTACAGGATTGTTACAAAATGGAGCGTTGGGCGGAGATTCCCGAGAGAATGCGGGGAGCAGGCTATCGCCGGACGACCATTGCGGCTACGTAAGCTGCGCCGAATCCATTGTCGATGTTCACGACGCAGACATTCGGAGAGCAGGAATTGAGCATTCCCAGAAGTGCGGCCACGCCTCCGAAAGCGGCGCCGTAACCTACACTCGTCGGTACGGCGATCACGGGGGCGGCGACCAGGCCGCCGACTACGCTGGGTAGCGCGCCCTCCATTCCGGCGCAAACGATTACGGCACGAGCTTTGGAGAGAACATCGCCCTGAGAGAGGATGCGATGCAGCCCGGCTACGCCCACATCGATGACCCGGTCGACTTCGAGGCCGAGGTATTCGGCCGTCACCGCCGCTTCCTCGGCCACGGGGAGGTCGCTGGTTCCGGCGCAAACGACGGCGATGCGTCCGCTCGCGGTGGTTGGAGAAGCGGGCGGAAGGCCGATGATCCGGGCCTGTGAATGGTATCTCGCGTTTGGGATCAGCGTATGGACCGCTTCATAGGCCTCCGCGCCGGCGCGGGTGGCGATGACGCTGGTGCCGGCCTGCGCCATGCGGGCAAAAATCTCCGCCACCTGCTCCGCAGACTTGCCGGCCGCGTAGATGACCTCGGGAAGGCCGAGCCGCAGGCTGCGGTGGTGGTCGATCTTGGCGAAGCCGGTGTCCTCATAGGGCAGCCGGGCAAGCTGCGCCAGCGCGGCCGCGGGAGAAGTTTCTCCGCGCTGGATGCCTTCGAGCAGTTGGAGAATGGTCTCGCGCGTCATGAGCCGGCCTGCGGCATTGCAGCGTTCTTTGTGCGGGAAAGCTTTACCATCACTGGTCTGATCGTAACCTGCCGTGCGCTTCCGGTGCGAATCTGTGTTTTCACGGATTTCGCTCTGTGCATCTGAGACGGTAAAGTACTAGAGATGGCTGTTTTCGAGCTGCGCCAACCGCTGACGGTAGAAGAACGAATGGAAAAGCGCAAGCTGATGGTGCGAGACTCGATTGCTCTGTTCAGCCTGTTCGTAATTACTGTCGTTCTGGCCACTCTCACTTATTTTCTGTTCAATTCCTTCTCGCGGCACCGCGACGTTCTGGCGCGCCGTTGGCAGGCCAACGGCGAACGAGCCCTGAGCAGCGGGCACCCTGAGCAGGCAGTCCAAGCGCTGCGTTCGGCGCTCGAATATGCGCCCGACCGGCGCGACATCGAGATCGAACTGGCCTCTGCACTGGCTGCCGCCGGGCAAAACCTTGAAGCGACTGCTTACTTCAACTCCTTATTGGAAGCGCAGCCGGGAAATGGGCTGATCCATCTTCAGCTGGCGCGTTTGGCGGCGAGGGAGGGCAACGCGACGCTGGCTGAGGAGCACTACCAACGCGCTCTTGATGGAACCTGGCAGGGAGATGGCTATCTCAGGCGGCTCTCTGTGCGCATGGAACTGGCTGGCTATCTGATCAGCAGGAAAAACTATGGGCAGGCGGTGACTGAGTTAAGAACCGCATCCGGAAACGCGCCTAACGTGTCGGGCACGCAGATCGAAATTGCCGGGCTCATGGAGCAGGCACAGGATCCGACAGATGCGCTCGAAATTTATCGCGAGCAGATGCGGCACCGGGATGCACCTCTTGCGGCGTTTGAGGGCGCTGGTCGCACAGCGTTTGCGTTGGGCCGCATCGCCGTCGCCCGCGAATCGCTGGCGCGCGCCGTCGAGCACCCGGAATTCGCCGCGCAGAGCGAAGCCACGCGGGACACTATTCTGCACATGCTTGAGAATTCTGTTCGCATTTTGCAGCTTTACCCAGATCCGTACATCAGTGTGCGGGCACGGGCGACGCGCATCCTAAACGATGCGAATATCGCGCGCACACGGCTCGCCTCGTGCTTCGCCAATACTAACGCTGCCGGAGAGCTGGCCGATCTCCAGGGACAGTGGCAGCAGGTTCCGGCGAGCCTTACAGTTCGCGCTTTGGAAGAGGACCCCCAGTTGGAGCAGACAACGATGAGCCTGGTGTACGACACCGAAGAGCAGACGGCCCAGCTTTGCGGAGCGCCCACCGGAGACGACGCGCTGCTGCTGAAGATTGCACAGGCACCCCTGGCGGTGCAGCAGCAATGATCGGACGAACGGTAAGAAGTCTTCTTGGGATTGGAGATAAGACGACGGCGCCAGCGGCGGCCACGGTGGACACTGCGAAGCTGGCGCCAACGCGCGACGAACGGCTCTTTCTGGTTCTGTCGATTTTCATTGGCGTTATCTCAGGACTGCTGGTTGTCTGTTTCCGCGTGGCCATTGAGTGGATCAAAATTCTTACCCTGGGGTCTGCGCCGCACTCGGGGCAGTATCGCCTTCTACTGGTGCCCATGCTGGCAGGATTGTTGGTCGCGGCACTGGTGCAGTGGTTCTTCCCCGGCGCGCGCGGCAGCGGAGTGAACCAGACGAAGGCGGCGCTTTACATTTACAACGGCTACATCTCGTTCAAGACCGTCATTGGAAAATTCATCACGTCAGCGCTGGCCATCGGGGCGGGGCACTCGCTCGGGCCGGAGGACCCTTCCTTGCAGATCGGCGCGGGCGTGGCCTCCATCATTGCGCGGAAACTTGGACTGTCGCGGCAGAGGCTTCGCCTGTTCGCTCCAATAGGAGCGGCTGCGGGCCTTGCGGCCGCCTTCAATGCTCCGATCTCCGCCATCCTTTTTGTGATCGAGGAAGTCATCGGGCAGTGGAGCGCGGCTGTGCTCGGCTCGATCGTGCTCTCCGCAATCTCCAGTGTTGTGGTCGCACGTCACTTCTGGGGGCGGGAGCCGATGTTCCGCATTCCTACGGTCACGTGGCGTGACAACCGCGAGCTTTTCGCCTATGCCGTTCTCGGCCTCGTCGGTGGCCTTTTCGCCTTTGTCTTTTCCCAGTCGCTCGGCTACTTGCGGCCGAAATTGCGCGCGCTTCCACGCTGGACGCAGTATTGCCAACCCGGCGTGGCGGGATTGCTGGTGGGAATGATCGGATTCTTCGGCTTTCCTCAGGTGATGGGACCGGGCTACGAAGTGATGGACCAAGCCATGCACGGCCAGTTTGCCTGGAAATTCCTGCTGGCGCTTGCCCTCTTTAAACTGGTGGCGACTACGCTTTCTTTCTCAAGCGGAACACCGGGCGGAATGTTTGCGCCGACTTTGTTCATCGGTGCAATGCTGGGCGCCGGGGTTGGCTCCTTTGAAAAACTCTTCTTTCCGCATCTCACCGGGACGGTCGGATCATACGCGCTGGTCGGGATGGGAGTGCTGTTCGCGGGTTTTCTGCGAGCCCCTCTTACATCGGTCTTCATGGTGCTCGAAGTCAGCGGCAATTATTCCATCGTTCTGCCTGTGATTCTGGCGAATACCATCGCGTATCTGCTCGCTCGCACCCTGCAGCCGGTTCCTATCTTTGAGGTGTTCACGCATCAGGACGGACTCGAGCTGCCGTCGATGGAGGAGCAACGAGAGGAGACGCCACTACACATTGAAGATGCTCTGCAGCCGCTCTCTGTGCCCGTGGTGCAGGGCAGCGACGCTATTGCTGCGGTGTCCGCCGCGGCAGAGGAGGCTCGGGTGTCAGCTTTTCTGGTGCGGCTATCGGATGGTTCATGGTACGCAATGACCGTTGATGAGCTGACGGGTGCAGCGGCCGCACTTTCCCGCGAGACTCCCGTGGAGCGCGCCGTGAAAACAGACCGGGTACCGGCGCTCTTTCCTGATTTGCCGCTGGACACTGCTCTGCCGTACTTTCCGCGCTGGCCACTTCTGCCGGTGTTCAACCGCGCCACCCGTGGAAAGCTGGAGGGCGTGATAACTTTGAACGGGATTTTGAAACGCTATCAGTCCGATTAAGACTTGCTTTGCAGGCGACTCCCCAATAGCCTGAACATGGATTGAATAACCTTTATTCCGGCCCTCCCGAAAAATGCTGACGCTTTATCAAAGGCTCGTGCTGGGCTGCCTGCTGCTGATTGCCGTGGTCACGGGCGTCAGTATGCTGGTGCGCGACTCGTTCGTTGAGCTGGCGGCTCTCGACGCGCGGCGCCAGACGGCGGATCTGGCGCTGTCGTCGCTGGCTGCTGTGCGCGCCTCGTTGGCTCGCGAAGAATTGACCGCCGCGCAGTTGAACGGGAGCGCTGAGTCCGACCGGCAGTTTTCCGCACAGGCGCGAGAGACGCAGACCCGGCTCGATGCGGCTGCGACCGCCGTAAGCGGATTCGACTCCACAATTCCGGTCGTGGCGTTGGAGGCCGAGCACGCAAAGATCATCGCGCAGTCCCGTGAGCGCTCTGAATCGCTCGCAGCTCAGCTTGAGCGGATGGATACGGCGGTGGAGCGAGACTTCGTTACTTTGAGGGGTCGCCATGACGCCGTAGCCGCAAACCTGGCAAATCGCCAGCAATGGCTGCGCGCCCGGCTGATCAGCGCGTGCGGAGCGAGTATCGCCATAGCAATCGTAATCGCCGCGCTGATGGTTTTTTGGGTCATTATGCCTATCCGGCAGACGGCGCGCGTGGCGCGGCGCATTGGGCAGAACGACCTGCAACAGCGGGTTGAATGGCGGCATAAGGACGACCTGGGAGCCATTGCCACCGAATTGAACCGCCTGTTGCTGCGCCTGCGTGAGTTGCGCGAGACAGAATCCGGGCGTCTCCAAATGGAGCACCAACTGAGCGATGCTGTTGTGCAGTCGATCTTTGAACCGGTTATCGTGACCGACGCGAAAGGGCGCGTGCTCAAGCTAAACCAGGCGGCGACGGAGCTGCTGGGTTCGCGGCTCGTCTGACCGCATGATTCTTACCAGCACGCCGGGCGGGGAAAAGATTCTGAACGCTGTGCGCATGGCTGTATCCATGCAGCACGCGGCAGCCGGTGAAGGCGAGGCCGCGCTGTTGCCCATGCAGATCGGCAAGGCGCAGCGCAGCTATCGCGTGCGAACGACTCCCATGCGCGACAGTGAGGGTAAGCTGCTGGGCGCGGTCACCGTACTCGAAGATGTAACCGAACTCCAGGCGGTCGACCGCTTCAAGACGCGCTTTCTCTCCGTGGCGTCGCAGAAGCTGCGCGATCCGCTCGAACGACTGCGCCTGGCGCTCTATGCCCTTTCCCGCGGACATGCCGGAGAGTTGCGGCCGTTGCAGTCCGATCTGGTAACGGGCGCCGAGCAGGAGGTCGAGCAGATGACCGACCTGATGGCCGACCTGATCGAGGTAGGCGAACTTGAAAGCGGACGCCGCACGATGAAGCTCGAGCGTATTCGCCCATTGACGCCTTGCGCGAAGCGGTGACGCGGCATAAAGACGAGGCACGTGCGAAGAAAGTGGATTTGAATGTCCGCGCTTTTGAAGATCTCGCCCATGTCGAAGCAGACCGCCGCGCTCTCCGCAGCATTCTGGACAACCTGTTGAGCAATGCGCTTCGTTACACTCCTCAGGGCGGAGCCGTTCTTATCGAAGCGACGGAGATCAAAGACGGCGTCCAGTTTTTTGTGCGCGACACAGGACGCGGCATAGAAGCGGAGCGACTGTCCGAGATATTCGGACGATTTTCAGGCGAGTTCCGGCGAAGGCAAAGCGGCAGGCACCGGGCTTGGGCTGGCGCTGGTGCGAAGGCTGACGGAGTCGCTGGGCGGCCAGGTCTCAGTTGAAAGCAGGCTGGGGCAAGGCACAACCTTCAGCTTTACGCTGCCGACTGCTACCGTCGTGACCGGGCGTCACCCCGTGGAGATTGGATGATGATGGAGCTCGCGCCTGACGAGACTGCTCGGGCAAAGCTGCGTGTTTATATCGGCGCCGCGCCGGGTGTTGGCAAGACATATCGCATGCTGGAGCACGCGCATGCGCTGCGCCAGCAGGGCATGGATGTCGTGATTGGGCTGGTCGACACGCATGGCCGCGCCGAGACGGCGGCGCTCATCCGGGATCTCGAAGTTATTCCGCTGAAGGCCGTTCCGTACCGCTCCGTCACTCTGCACGAGATGGACATCGACGCGATTCTCGCACGTCGGCCGGAGACCTGTGTCGTGGATGAGCTGGCGCATACGAATGTTCCCGGATCGCGCAACAGGAAGCGCTATGAGGATGTGATCGAGCTGCTGGATGCGGGCATCAACGTGATGACGGCGGTCAACATTCAGCATCTTGAGACACTGAATGACGCGGTTTCCCGTTCTGCCAACACACGGATCCGCGAGACGATTCCAGACAGCTTTCTCAGGCGCGCGGACGAAGTTGTGAATGTCGATATTCCGATCGACGAGCTGCGGGCGCGCCTTCGCGAAGGGAAGATCTATTCGCCGGAAAAGATGGAGCAGGCGCTTGCGAATTTTTTCCGCAAGGGCAACCTGACCATGCTGCGCGAACTGGCTCTTCGTACAACGGCGGAGCAGGTGAGCACCGCCGCGTCGGAGTATCGCGTGAGCCAGGGGCTGGAGCAGGCGCCGATTCCGGAGAAAGTGATGGTGTGTCTCTCGTCGCGGCCCGGAACTACCCGTCTGCTGCGCGCCGGGGCACGCATTGCGGGCCGGCTGGCGACGAACTGGTACGCCGTTTACGCGGAGACTCCGGACAGCGAGCGCCGGCATGGCGATGAGGAAAGCAAAGCGCGGCTGGAAGAATCCAAGCGCATGGCGCGCGAACTCGGCGCGCATGTGGTCACGCTGAAAGGGAAGAATGCCGCCGATCTGCTGATCCAATTTGCGCAGAAAGAGAACATCTCGCACGTTGTGTTCGGGCAATCGGCGCGGTCGCGTTTCGATATCCTGCTGCGCGGGTCCATCATCAACCGTTTTCTGGCGGAGATGCGCGACACCACGGTGCAGGTGGTTCCCATGAGCGGGATAGGAGTAAAGAAAAGCAATGAGCCGCTGTTCCTGTATTACGGGCGGCTTGAATTTCCGGCGAAGGGCCGCTGGCGATCTCTGCAATTGCCGTATCTTCGCTTAGTGATGCGCCTCGGGTTACGAGTTCGACTTTGCCTTCGGCAACTTTTTTCCCCACATTGATGCGGTAGGGAATGCCGATGAGGTCGGCGTCTTTGAATTTCACGCCTGCGCGCTCCTCTCGATCGTCGAGCAGAACATCGAAACCGGCGGCTTCGAGCGATTCGGCGATCTGCGTTCCCGCGGTCAGCAGGTTCTGGTCCGCGACGTTGGTGATGGTGACGACCACATCGAAGGGCGCGATGGAGGGCGGCAGCCAGAAGCCGTTGGCGTCGTTGTTCTGCTCGATGGATGCGGTCAGGATGCGCTCGATACCGATGCCGTAGCTGCCCATGATGGGCGTGACTTCTTTGCCGTTGGGGTCGAGGACGCGGGCGCCCATGCTCTCGGTGTATCTGCTCGCCGAGCTTGAAGATGTGGCCGATCTCGACGGCCTTGGCGACCTTCAACGGTGCGCCGCATTGGGGGCAGGCTTCGCCTTCGGCACGTTGCGGATATCGGCGGCGATGGTCCAGGTGAAGTCGCGTCCCGGGGTGACGTTGCGGAAGTGGTAGTCGAGTTTGTTGGCTCCGGCGACGAGGTTCTGGCGGTTTTCGAGGCCGGGATCGAGGATGACGTTCACGCCGCCGTCATGGAGTCTTTTGCGATGCTCGAGGCCGACGGGCCCGAGGTATCCGGCGGGCGCCATGGAAGTATTTCTTCGAGCTCTTCGGCCTGCATCGGACGCAAGATCGCTGCCGCCGAGTCAGGCCCGAGTCAGCTTGGTTTCATTGACGAAGTGATCGCCACGCAAGAAAGGCGACGACGCGGTTCCCAATGTCGCTTTGTCTTGCCCGTGCGCACTTCGACCATGTAGGCCACGGTCTTGATGTCCTGCGACGGGGCGATCTTGAAGAATTCGGTGACGTCGGCGATGGCGGCTTTGCCGGGGGTGTGAACCAGTTCGGGCTTTGCCGTCGCCGGTGGGCGCGAGGTCATTGACCGGCGCGAGGCGCGAGGTGGCTTTTTCCATGTTCGCCGCGTAGTTGCACTGCGCGCAGCTTGCGATGAGGTCTTCTCCGGCGTCGGTGTAGACCATGAACTCCTGCGACTGCGAGCCGCCCATCGCGCCTGAGTCGGCTTCGACGGCGACGAAGCTGAGTCCGCAGCGGGTGAAGATGGCGCGGTAGGCCTGGTCGTGCAGGTCGTAGCTCTTGTCGAGGCCGGCGGCGTCGATGTCGAAGGAGTAGCTGTCCTTCATGATGAACGTGGCGGACGCGGAGCAGCCCGGCCTTGGGGCGCGGCTCGTCGCGGAACTTGGTCTGAATCTGATACCAGATCTGCGGGAGTTGCTTGTAGCTGCGCAGCTCCTTGCGGGCGATGTCGGTCACTACCTCTTCGTGCGTGAAGCCGAGGCAGAGCCATGCGCCCTTGCGGTCCTGGAGGCGGAACATGTTCTGGCCCATGGTGGTCCAGCGGCCGCTCTGCTCCCAGATTTCCGATGGCATGATGCCGGGCAAGCAGGAATTCCTGGCCGATCTTGTCCATCTCCTGGCGCACGATGGCGATGATCTTGTTGATCGATCGCTGGCCGAGGAAGAGATACGAGTAAATGCCGGCGCCGAGCTGGCGGATGTATCCGGAGCGGAGGAGGAATTTATGACTGGCGACTTCGGCGTCTGCCGGAGCCTCGCGGAGTGTAGGGATAAAAAGCCTGGACCAACGATGCATTGCGTGAGTAGTTCTTTCCTCTGCCCGCGATTAGAACGCGTGCGATGGGTTTAGGTGCAAAAGTTAATTCTAACGGAATGATGTTGTTGCCGGTATAAGGTTGATCGAGGCTTGACTCATGGTCGTACTTGAGGAAATCACGCTCATCAACGCGCCGATTGAAAGATGCTTCGATTTGTCGCGAAGTATTGATCTACATCTTCTCAGCACGGCAACCACTGGAGCGAGCAATTGCGGGTGTGACTTCGGGCTTGATAGGACTTGGCGAAAACGTAACCTGGCGTGCGAAACACTTTGGCGTTTGGCAGAAATTTACAAGCAAAATTACGGCCCTGGATCGTCCAAACTATTTTCGAGACGAAATGATTCGTGGAGCATTTCGCTCCTTCGAACACGATCACTACTTCACTGAGTCGCAGACCGGTGTGACTGAGATGAAGGATGTCATTCGATTTGCCGCCCCTATTCCGCTGCTCGGACGCGTCGCCGAGATATTCTTGCGGCCCTATCTCAGCGGCTTTCTTGGTGAACGAAATGAGGTTCTGAAAAAAACTGCTGAAGGAGAAGATTGGAGGCGATTTCTTTGATCGATAGCCGCCGCCTCGAAGGATTTTGTGCCAAAAGCGCGTCTGCCTGGCTGGCCGGTCTCAGGACCAACGGAAGTGGCCACGCGAAGCGTTTGCGCGCAACGGCGAGTTACGCCGTGTGAAACTTCTTCGCCGCAATGAATCCCAGCACCGCGAAAAGTACCAGGACGACCAGTTGGGTGATCTTGAACGGCGGCTCCGCTTGCGTAGGCGCAAGGGCCTTCAGAGAGGGCACCTTCAGAAAGAGCTGCACCACCAGGACAAAGATATTTAGATAGAGCGCGATCACGGCTGTAATCACATAGGTGCGCCGCCATCCACCAGCTAGCTGGCGGCGGTAGCGCGCAATCCACGCCAGCGCCAGTGTGATGAGCGAGATGAATCCCACCACATGTGATGGCAGCAATTTGTGGACGGGGAAGAAGTAGCCGGTCACGCTGGTGGCGATCGTGGTTACCAGAAAGGTCCGGGTCCAGCCGTCCAGCCCCTTCGAGGAGAGCATCCCGAACAACACAACCAAGCCGGATCCGATACCGATGAGACTTAACGCAACGTGAAAAATAGTAAACGCAGTCAGGATCATAAATATCACCTTTTAATTGGTTCAATGATTCACTGCTGACAGCAAATTCCGCATAGTTTGCGCGGGCCACAAACATAGCACGGGATGCGTCGTATTTCCAGCGGAGTTTAAGAGACTGTTACTCCCATTCGATTGTGCCGGGCGGCTTGGAGGTGATGTCATAGACGACGCGGTTGATGCCTACGACTTCGTTCACGATGCGGCTGGAGATTGTCTTTAAAATCTCGTAGGGCAGCGGGACCCAGTCGGCAGTCATTCCGTCTTCGGAGTGTACGGCGCGGATGGCGCAGGTGTAGGCGTAGGTGCGCTGGTCGCCCATTACGCCGACGCTTTTAACGGGAAGCAGGACGGCGAAGGATTGCCATATCTGTTGATAGAGTCCGGCGTTCTTGATTTCGGAGACGACGATATCGTCGGCTTCCTGCAGGAGGGCCACGCGCTCGGGGGTGATTTCGCCGAGGATGCGGACGGCGAGTCCGGGGCCGGGAAAGGGCTGGCGCTCGAGGATATCAGAGGGCATTCCGAGATCGCGGCCGATACGGCGGACTTCATCTTTGAAGAGATCGCGGAGGGGTTCGACGAGCTTGAGTTTCATCGTATCCGGGAGGCCGCCGACGTTGTGGTGGCTCTTGATGGTTTGTGACGGGCCTTTTACGGAGGACGACTCGATTACGTCGGGGTAGAGCGTTCCCTGTACCAGCCAGGCTACTTCGGAGTTCAGGTTGCCCGACTCTTGCAGAATGCGGTGGGCTTCGTCGTCGAAGACGGCGATGAATTCGTTGCCGATAATTCTTGCGTTTCGTCTCTGGATCGGTTACCCCGGCGAGTTTTGTAAGAAAGCGGGCACTTGCGTCGACGGCGACGAGGTTCAGCCCCAGCTTTTTGCGGAGGTTCTCCTGGACTTTGAAAAATTCGTTCTTGCGGAGAACGCCGTTGTCGACAAACACGCAAGTGAGCCGGTCGCCGATGGCGCGATGCACGAGAACGGCTGCGACCGAGGAGTCGACTCCGCCGGAAAGCGCGCAGATGGCATGGCCATCGCCGATCTTCTCGCGGATTGCGGCGACGGTGGATTGGATGAAGTGCTCCGGAGTCCAGTCAGGCTTTGCGTGGCAGATATTGAAGATGAAATTGCGAAGTAGCGCCGTGCCCTGCCTGGTGTGATGCACCTCTGGGTGAAACTGCACGGCCCAGATGCGGCGGCCGGGATTGGCGATTCCGGCGACGGCGTTCGGAAGTCTTTGCTGTGAGATGAAAGCCGGGCGCAAGCTCGATGGCTTCGTCTCCGTGAGACATCCATACATTCAGCGGTCGCGGGATGCTCCGCGAATAAGGGCCGAGTCTGTGTCCGAATACGAGAGACTTCGGCGTGGCCATATTCGCGCTTGGTGCGCGGAGCGTACCTTGCCGCCGAGATGGTGCGTGATGAAGTGCAGGCCGTAACAGATGCCGAGGACGGGAAGGCCGAGCGCCGAGGATGGCAGGATCAGCGTTGGGCGCGTCGGCGTCATAGATGGAGCAGGGGCCGCCGGAGAGGATGATGCCGATGGGCTTTTGCGCGCGAATCTCGGTCGATGGAGGCGGTGCAGGGAAGCACGACCGAGAAGACATTCTGCTCACGGATGCGGCGCGCGATCAGCTGGGTGTACTGCGCAGCCGAAGTCGAGGATGACGATCGAGGAAGTGTCCACGATACATTTTAAAGGGTTTGAGGCTGATAAAAGTCTTTTGCAGTTGGTATTGAGGTTTCGAGGTTGAAATGCCCGCCAGAAGCTGGATGAATGCGGCCAGGCGGGCAACCTGGAAGAAATGTGAAGCGATGCAGGTAGCAGAATTGTGCCAACTGCCCACCAGGCGTAGAGAGATGCGCCCTGCACCTCAGCCTCGAATGGCAAGGGCATCGCCGACCAGACCATTGCCAGCACCATCAGCGCGAGTTTAATGATGCCCATGATGAGGTTGATCTCGACAAGTTTGCCCTTGAGCGGGCCCAGACGCAGGCTGCGCGCGAGGCTTGACACGATTCCGCGATTTTCAAGCAACACAAGCAAAGGCGCGATCGAGAAGACCCAACTCACCAGTGCCCACAGGGTGGAGATTCCCAGCGACAGGCCGACGACGAGGGCGCAGTAGCCAATGATATTCGGCGAATCGCCCCAAAGAGTGGCTCCGGCGGCCCAGTGGATTGACGCGAACCAGAGGACGACGCTTCCGGCCAGAAAGATGACGCGCAGCAGTTGCAGGGTGGTTAATGCGGCCCAGCGCCGGGGCAGCGATGCGGTCGTAGCCGGCGGAGCACAGCGTTGCGTCCGATACCGGATACAACGGCCCACCCAATAATTGCGGCCGGGACAAGCCACAAGAGGAGATGAAGAATGGGCGGCGCGAGCAGTCGCGTAGACATCAGACAACACCACGGCGGCGCGCATCGGGTCGGCAATCGAGACGTCATTGATGCCTGTGCTTGCCAACTGGCTGGCGAGTCGCATAGATGCGCCAGGCTTCCCATGCGAGGACCGCCATGCAGCGGAATGCCGAAGAGCCAGCGCCAGATTACTTCTAACGCCAGAAGGGAGGGCCGCCGCCAGCACTCGCCAAGAATGTGAATGAACGATTGTGTGCCGCGGACAGGCATCCGGCTACTTCACGACCAGGTTGACGAGCTTGCCGGGAACGATGATCGCCTTCACGATTTCTTTCCCGGCGGTTCCGGCCTGAATTTTCTCGTCGGCCAGCGCGGTGTCGCGGAGCGTGTCCTGATCGGCTCCGGCGGCGACTCGAATTACGGTTCGCAGCCGGCCATTGATCTGGACAGGAATCTCGAGCTCGTCTTCGCGCGCCAGTGCCTCGTCGAATTTGGGCCACGGAGCGCGCAGGAGGTTTCCCTCGCCGCCGATCTGCTCCCAAAGCTCGCAGGACAGGTAAGGCGCGAAAGGCGCGAGCAGCAGAACCAGATCGCGCTGGATTCCCGCCAGCAGCACCGCATCCGGGACTTCTCCCGCAGCGATGGCCGGCTCGGCGGCGGTGAGGGCGTTCACCAGTTCCATAATTGCTGCGATACAGGTGTTGAAGTGCCAGCGTCCGCCGAAGTCTTCGGTGATTTTGCGAATCGTCTGATGCAGCTTTCGCTGGAGGGCCTGCGATGTGACGGTGCTCTGCGACACCGCAGTCGAGCCTTGTACGCGCTGGCGCGTGGCGGGTTACAAAGCGATAGACGCGGCCGAGAAAGCGGCTGACTCCGGCGACGCCGTCCTCCTGCCAATCCAGGTCGCGATCGGGGGGAGCCGCAAACAACGAATAGGCGCGTGTCGCGTCGGCTCCGTAGCGGGCGATCATGTCGTCGGGCGAGACTACATTGCCTTTCGACTTCGACATCTTCGCGCCGTTTCTGATGACCATGCCCTGCGTGAACAGACGCGCGACCGGTTCGTCATTTTTGATGAGGCCAAGGTCGCGCATTACCTTCGTCCAGAAGCGCGAATAGATGAGATGAAGAATTGCGTGTTCGACGCCGCCGATGTATTGGTCGATTGGGAACCAATAAGCGACCGCGTCGGTATTAAAGGGAGCCGTGCTGTCTCTCGCGCTGGTGTAGCGGTAGAAATACCAGGATGAATCGACGAACGTGTCCATCGTGTCGGTTTCGCGCCGCGCGGGGCCTCCGCACTTCGGGCAGATTGTATTGACGAACTCGGGCAGACGCGCCAGGGGCGAGCCGCCGGTCTGAGTGATCTCGATATTTTCCGGCAATAGGACCGGAAGCTGATCGTCCGGCACGGGAACGATGCCGTCTTTTTCGCAATAGAGCATTGGAATCGGCGTGCCCCAGTAACGCTGACGGCTGATTCCCCAATCCTTCAGGCGATATGTGACCGTAGCCTTGCCGAACCCGTGCTCTTCGGCAAACGCGGCCATCTTGTGCTGCGCCTCTACATTGCCGAGCGTACTGAATTCGCCGGAGTTGATCAGCAGGCTGTCCTCGGCGGTATAAGGCAGCATCGACTCATCCTGACCTGTTGCCGCGTCTTCGGTGCGGCGAGGGAGGATGACGATGCGAATCTCCAACCCGTATTTTTTTGCGAATTCATAGTCTCGCTCGTCGTGGGCGGGCACGGACATGATGGCTCCGGTGCCGTAGTCGAGCAGGATGTAGTTGGCAACCCAGATAGGCAGCCGCTCGTTGTTGAAAGGATTGACGGCAAAGTGGCCGGTGAAGACACCATGCTTCTCGATTGCGCCGACGTCGCCGGCTTCCCACCCCGCAGACGAAGACCTGTCCGCGGGGGCCCCGGTTTCACGCGCCTTTTTCTGCTGTTGGAGCAGACCGGCGACCTCATCGGCCAGCTTCGTACTCGAGGCGGTGAGCTCCTTTATCAGTGGATGCTCGGGCGCAAGCTGGATGCTGGTCGCACCAAAGATGGTATCGATGCGCGTGGTGAACACTGCGATTTTTTGGTTCAGCGTGGCCGCATCTTCAACCGCGGGCAGCACCGTGGTTCCAGCGTGACGCCACGGATGCTCGTCGGCGCGGCTCGCGTCTTCCACGGCGAACTCAGACTTCCGCGCCTTCGCTGCGTCCGATCCAGTTGCGCTGCATGGTGCGGACTTTCTCGGGCCAGCCATCCAGCTTGTTCAGATCGTCGAGCAATTCCTGGGCGTAATTGGTGATGCGCAGGAACCACTGCTCAAGATCGCGCTGCTCCACCAGCGTGTCTTCGTGACGCCAGCAGCGTCCGTCGATGACCTGCTCGTTGGCGAGGACGGTGCAGCATTCGGGACACCAGTTGACCTTGCTCTTTTTGCGGTAGGCCAGGCCGCGCTTAAACATGCGAGTGAAAAACCACTGATTCCAACGGTAAAAGTCGGGCAGGCAGGTAGTGATTTCATTGCGCCAGTCATAGGCCAGGCCCAGACGATTCATCTGCCGCTTCATCGAGGCGATGTTCTGGAATGGTCCACTCGCGCGGCGGCGTATTGTTTTTGAGGGCCGCATTTTCGGCAGGAAGCCCGAAGGCGTCCCAGCCCATTGGGTGCAGCACGTTGCATCCCTGCATCCACATATAGCGAGCGAGCGCATCGCCGATGGCGTAGTTGCGCACATGGCCCATGTGGAGCTCGCCGGACGGATATGGCAGCATCTCCAGCACATAGTATTTTGGCTTGCCGCTTGAGGCGGGCTCCGCGCCATAGAGTTCCGGCTGCGCGGCCCAGCGCTCGCTCCAGCGCGGTTCGATCTCGGAAGGGTTATAACGCGGCTCGCGGTATGCAGGCGAAGATGGGTCTGCACTGGCCGCTGGCGCGACTCCGGTAGTTATTTTGCATTCAGACATATCAGTTCTGATTGTAAATGGGGTCATATGCGGGGTTAGATCCGCCCTTTTGCAGCGGACTTTTTGAAGGGGCAACTTCGAGTTATGTCCCCGGGTCGCTGAATGCATGCAGAAGAATGTGTACCGCGACACAACTCACATGCCAGCTTATCCATCTCATTGTCTGACTTAGCAGCATTCGGGAGTTGTTGCTCCTGCGTACGGGCTGCATTCTTGTCGCAGGGGTTCAACTTTTATGAAATTGCCACGTTTAATATTCGCGGCAGTCTCTGCTTTTGGGCTGCTTTCCGTTACTGTTTCCGGCGTCGCGCAAACGCAGCCCGATAACACTGCTCAGAACAAAGATCACGCAGTGACGGCGGACAGCCAATCGCACGCTCAAAGCGATCGCCCGACTACCCACAACATACGCAAAGCGATCATGGCTGACAAAAGCCTTTCCACATATGCGCACAACGTAAAAGTCATTACCGTAAACGGCGCAGTGACCCTCAAGGGTCCGGTCCGCTCTGAGGAAGAAAAGCAGAAGGTCCAAGCCGCTGCAGCCAGTGTAGTTAGCGCAGACTCCATCACGAACGAGCTGTCGGTAAAAGAGTAAGCCCATACAAAAAACGCACCAGCTTAAGGAGAAAAATTATGTCCGAAAAACACACGGCGGTATTTGGTATTTATGCAACGGCGGACATCGCCGAAAATGCGGTCGATTATCTTCTCACGAAGGGATTCAATAACGGGGAAATCTCCGTGCTCCTGCCGGATGACGAGACTACTCGCGCATTCGCTCATGAGAAGCACACCAAAGCGCCCGAGGGTACTGCTACAGGAGTCACTGCAGGCGGCGTTGTCGGCGGAACGCTTGGCCTGCTTGCGGGAATTGGCGCGCTGGCCATTCCGGGCATCGGTCCGCTCATTGCGGCTGGGCCGATCTTGGGCGCGCTCGCAGGCCTGGGCGCAGGCGGGGCTGTAGGCGGCATAGTTGGCGCGCTGGTCGGGATGGGCATTCCTGAGTTTGAAGCGAAGCGCTATGAAGGCGCGGTGAAGAGCGGCGGAACATTGCTTTCGGTTCACTGCGGCACCTCCGAACAGGTTTCGGCTGCCAAGGAAGCGCTTCGCGCAACAGGCGCGAAAGATATCGCGGCAACCGGTGAAGAAAGTTCCGGCGCGCGACCGGAGCGCGCTCATCCAGTCGAGGTGCGCGATCGGGACGTGGCGTAACAAATCACGCACGATATAAAACCCTTCTTTGCCGGTCATCGCTTACCGCGGGTCTTATCAGCAAAACCATTCCCGCTCCCTGAACCTCGGGAGCGGGAATTGCTTTTTGTTTTCCATCCGCCAAACCTGACCAGCTTCTTCATTGTCTTCGGCTCCGGCGAGCGTCTTCGGGACTCTAAGTCCCGTGGTAGGATGAGTGCCGTTGAAGGCAGAGCATGCAGACGAGCGTGGAAAATATGTCCGACTCAACTGCCGCCAAATTGCAGCCGCGCTGGAGCTATTTCCTGATGAGACGATTGCTCGTACTTACGCTCATATTGTTTCTCTTTGGTCTTGCGCCGTCCTTCGCGCAGCAGTTTCAATATCCGTTCCAGAATCCAAATCTTCCCGCCGAAAAACGCATCGACAATATTCTCTCGCTCATGACGATAGATGAAAAAATCGACTGCCTGGGCGTGCCGACGGGCGTGCCACGCCTTGGTATTCCCAGTTATGGAGGGTCCGAGGGGATCCACGGAGTGGTGCAGCGCGGCAACGCAAATCGTCATCTTTCAGCCATCACCACTACGCAGTTTCCGCAGCCTCCCGGAATGGGCGAAACCTGGGATCCTGCTTTGGTGCGCCAGGCTGCCGGGGTCGAGGGCTACGAAGCGCGCTTTATCACGCAGACGAAAAAATATGATCGCCAGATTCTGATGCTGTGGGGTCCGCAGTCTGATCTTGCCCGCGACCCTCGCTGGGGACGGAGCGAAGAGGTCTACGGCGAAGATCCGTTTTTCAACGGAACGATGGTTGTGTCGTTTATCCGAGGTTTGCAGGGAGACAATCCGAAGTATTGGCAGGCAGCCGCGCTGCTCAAACACTTCCTTGCGAACAGCAATGAGAATGGCCGCACGGGTTCGACTTCCAATTTCGATGAGAGGCTTTTCTGGGAGTATTACTCGGTTCCGTTCCGGATGGGGTTTCTTGAGGGCGGAGCGAAGGCGGTGATGGCCTCCTACAACGCATGGAACGGCACGCCCATGGCGATCAATCCTATCCTGCGCAGCATTGTGATCGATAAGTGGGGCGTGGATGTGATTTCAAGCGATGGCGGTGCGGTAAAGGACCTGGTTACACAGCACAAGCGATTTGCCACGCAGCAGGAAGCCGTTGTCGCCTGCCTCAAGGCGGGTATCAACCAATTTCTGGATCAATATAAGGACCAGACCAAAGCCGCGTTGAAGGATGGCTCGGTTACAGAATCCGAAATCGATGCGCTGCTCCGGCCGAAGTTCCGCATCACTCTCCGTCTCGGCCTGCTCGATCCGCCGGAGATGGTGCCGTATTCCTCTATTAAAGATTCGCCGGAGCCGTGGAACACAGACAAAGATCGCGATGTTTCGAAAAAGATGGCGCTGGAGTCGGTTGTTCTTCTGAAAAACGCGCGGGGATTTCTTCCGTTGCAGAAAGAATCTTTGAAGTCCATCGCGGTCATCGGGCCGCTGGCCAACGCGGTTCACTGGGACTGGTATGGCGGCACACCGCCTTATGCCATCACGCCGCTTGAGGGAATCAAGGCGGAAGCCGGGCCCGGGGTTACCGTGAACTACGCGGCCGACAACACGGACGAAGCTGCAGTGAAGGCCGCGCGCGCGTCCGACGTGGCGATTGTGGTGGTTGGCAATGATCCAACGTGCGGGCCGAATATGGAACATGCGTGGCGGCCTGATGCATCCACCGTCCCATGCCCGGTGCCGAGTGAAGGCCGCGAAGGGCGCGACCGGGAAAGCATTACGCTCGAACAGGAAGAACTGGTCAAGCAGGTCTACGCGGCGAATCCGAAGACGGTGATGATTCTGGTTTCCAGCTTTCCCTATGCCATCAACTGGTCGCAGGCTAATGTTCCCGCGATTCTGCACATGGCGCATGCCTCTCAAGATGAAGGGACCGCGCTCGCGCAGGTTCTTTTCGGGGCTTACAATCCTGGAGGGCATCTGGTGACGACCTGGCCGGCTTCGCTCGACCAGGAGCCGCCCATGATGGACTACAACATCCGCGACGGCCGCACGTACATGTACTTCAAGGGCAAGCCGCTCTATCCCTTCGGATACGGCTTGAGCTATACGGGTTTCCGCTACTCCAACATCAAAGCCAGCGCGCCGCATCTGGCCAAAGACGGAGCTATCACCGTCAACGTTGATGTGACGAATACGGGCAGCCGCGCAGGCGATGCAGTCGTTCAACTTTATGTGCAGCATTTGAAGTCGAAGGTCGAGCGTCCGCGCGAGGAGCTGGAAGGTTTTCAGCGCGTGACCCTGCAGCCGAACGAAACCAAAACCGTGCAGATTCCGCTCAAGGCTCCGCAACTGGCTTACTGGGATGAAAAAGCAGGAGACTTCACAGTTGAAACCGAACCGGTCAAGCTGATGATCGGCGACTCATCCGCCGATATCAAGTTGGCAACAACTGTCCCCGTTTCTTAGCGGTTTTCGATGCGAACATTGCGTGCGATCTCGCATTTCTGTGGGGAGTTGTTGCCTGACCGCGCAACTCTACAGGCCTGCTGTCCCATCTCACCTTGTGATTCGGCCATAAAGCCGACGCTTTGGGCAGGAGAATCGCGGTGGACATGGCTGCAGGAAAATTGCTCGGAATTTTTGCACTGCCCGTGGGCCTTGTGCTGGTTCTTGGCGCATGTTCGGGCGCCGCGAGGCAGAATACTCCTGCTGCTCCTGTTCCGACCAAAGCGACAAAGCCCGCTCCCGCAACACCAATCGATGCGAAGAAGATCGAACTTGGCGGCTCAACCTGGAATCCGCAATGGGACATGATTGTCGAGGACGCGCTGCCACCCTCCATGCTTTCGCGACAGGTACCGCGGGATGTGCGGCGTTACTGTCCGCGGTTTTATGTGATGTCGGACGCCGACAAGCGCGCTTTCTGGGCTTATTTCTTTCAGGCGCTTGCCGGCGCTGAGGCTGGATTGAATCCCACATCGCACGTTTTACACACTCAGCCCGCCCTCGATGTGCGGGATGAAGTTAGTCACGCGACAGTTCGCAGCGAAGGGTTATTGCAACTGACCTATGAGGACGAAAAGCGTTATGGCTGTACCTTTGACTGGGAAGTCGACCGGAAGCTGAGTCCCGGCGATCCGGCCCGGACCATTCTTCAGCCTAAAAACAATCTGGGCTGCGGAGTCAAAATCCTGACACGCCAGATCATCGACAACCGTGAGCCTTTGTTCTCGCGTTTGTCCTACTGGTCAACGCTTCAGCCGGGAACCGTAAGCTTCAAGGTATTTGTGAAGCAGATGACAAATCCGCCTTTGGCCTGCGGCTTTGTAAGCAAAGCAAACCTACAGGCCAAGAACCGGCTGATGCGTAAGCCTGATGAAGCGGCGCGCTAATTTACAGGCTGCTTTCGTTTGTTCAGTTTCTTGCCGGCCATGGTCCGCATGGTCTGGACATTTTTCAGCTCGTCCCCGTCTTCATCCACCGGAGTTTCAGCAATGAACGCGCAATGAGCGAAGCGCGCGTCGTTCAGAAGCCGCCGGAACGGCTCCAGTCCCATCGTTCCTGCTCCGATGTGCTGATGACGGTCCAGCTTTGAGCCGCGCGCGGCCTTCGCGTCGTTCATGTGCCACACTCGCACAGTGTCAAACCCGATGCTGTCTTCGATCAGCCGCAGCGTCTCTTCATAGCCAGCCGCCGAAACCAGGTCATACCCGGCCACGTGGCAGTGGCAGGTGTCGAGACACGCCCCGACCGGGACGACAGGCCGGAGGCGTGCAATCAGCTCGGCGACCTGTTCAAAGCTGCCGCCGAGTGAAAACTCAGCACCGGCGGTGTTTTCGATCAGGATGCGGAAGTCGCAGTCGTCGAAGGCTATGCCGTCTGTTGCAGCGCCAATTGACTCCGCTGCCAGCCGGAGTCCGTCTTCGCGCGTGAGCCCGCGCCAAGAGCCGGGATGCAGTACAAGATACTCCGCGCCGAGCGCCAGCGCGCGCTCCACCTCGCCGCGAAAGGCGGCAATCGATTTGTCGCGCACCTCGCTTGATTGGCTGCAAAGGTTCACCAGGTAACTCGTGTGAATCACCAGCGGCCAGCAATCGTAGGTCTGCCGCAACTCCCGCATTTGCGCGCAGTGCTCGGCGGAAATCCGCGCTGGACGCCACATGCGTGGGCTCGACGAGAAAATCTGGAAGGTATTCGCGCCAATAGCGCGGGCGCGCTCGGCGGCCCTGAAGACGCCGCCGGAGGTGGAAAGGTGAATGCCAATTCGCGGGGTTTCGCGAGTGCTCAAGGAATGCTCCTCACGATTCAGTGTAGAGTTACGCTTGACTTAAGGGGCACTCAGCATTGAATCTCAGCATTGAAGATAGTTCCGAGAGAAAATTTTACAAATGCAGACCGTACTTACAGCCGACCGACTGATTACCGCAGAGCAAACGATTGAGAATCCCGTAGTCGTCATTGAAGACGGCATCCTCGCCAGTGTTGGCCGCCGCGCGGAAACAGGAATTCCGGAAGGGCGGCGTCTGGACTTTGCCGGATGCACTCTCGTCCCCGCCTTCTTTGACATACATATTCACGGCAGCGCGGGCCACGACGTGATGGAGGCAACGCCCGAAACGTTCACCACGATCGGACGCTTTCTTGCGCGACACGGAGTCGGCGCCTACTTGCCTACAACCGTAAGCGCACCCATCGATTCGACGCTGAAGTCGCTGGACGGTATGGCGAAGTTGATCGGCAGCTTGGAATATGGCGCTCGCCCGCTTGGGATTCATATAGAAGGACCGTTTCTGTCGCCGCACAAAAAGGGAGCGCACCCGGTCAATCTGCTACAGACACCGTCTGTCGAGCTATTTGATCGCATGTGGGAGGCTTCGGCGGGGACGATCCGACTGATGACGATCGCGCCCGAGTTACCGAATGCGCCGGAAGTAATTGCCCGTGCCACGAGCCTTGGCGTGCGCGTCAGCATGGGCCACAGCGACGCCGATGCGGCCGCTGCGAAGGGTGGCGTGCGCGCCGGCGCCGTGAGCGCGACTCACACGTTCAACGCTATGCGGAGTTTTGATCATCGCGCGGCGGGGCTGCTGGGTGAAGTGCTGACTAACGACGCTCTTTTTGCTGAAATCATCAGCGACGGTTTGCATGTTGATCCGGCCGCCGTAAGAATCTACTGGAAATGCAAAGGTCCCGACCGGGCCATGCTGATTACGGACGCCATGGCTGCGGCTGGAATGCCGGACGGCAATTACAAGCTGGGCGAGCTTGATGTGCGCGTTAAAAACGGCGTCTGCCTGGTGGGTGAAAACACGCTTGCGGGAAGCACACTGACGCTGGACCGCGGTGTCAGGAATTTTGCGGAGTTCACGGGCGCACCGATCGAGGAAGTGGCACGCCTGGTTAGCCGAAACCCCGCGCGGATGACGGGCCTGGAGACCGAAGTTAGTTCGCTCGCGGTAGGGCAGCGCGGCGGATATTACAGTGCTTTCGGCGAAGAATGAGGTCGTCGAAACATTTTTGCGCGGGACAGCCGGCAGGGAAGTAAGCAGCCTCAATTTTCTTGCTTGCGAAATCGGCAGTGCTGTATCCGCCCCCCCGAATTATGGCCTGGCCTCGTAGACGATGTTGAAGGGCGTTTCGGTTGCTCGACGGAAGCGGCTGAATCCGGCTGAAGTGATCACTTCCCGAATCCGCGCCTCACCTGCCTGCGCACCCAGGCATAGCGCCACTTCCTGAGACCGTGAACAAGGGGTGCACAGCAGCGTTGAAAAGCCATAATAGACCCGCCCGACGGGATTCAGGTTGTCCGTCATCTGATCGTTCGCAAATGGTTCGACGATCATCCATGTGCCGTCTTTGGCCAGCGATTGCCGGACGTGCTTTGCAGCCCCAACCGGATCGCCCATGTCGTGCAGGCAGTCGAAAACGGTTATGAAGTCGTAGTCCTTTCCCGGAAAATCTTTTGCTTTGGACACAGTCGAACGTGACGCGGTCCGAAAGACCTTCACGGCGGGCCGATTCGCGGGCGCCTTCAATCGACTTGTCATGGTAGTCGAATCCGACGAATTGAGACTTGGGAAATGCCTTCGCCATCAGCCGAGTCGAAGCGCCTTTTCCGCATCCTATATCGGCCACCTTCGCTCCCGCTTCGAGTTTTTCCTTGACGCCGTTGAGCGCGGGAATCCACGCGCTGACAAGGTTGGCGGCATAGCCGGGACGGAAAAATTTCTCGCATCCGTGAAAGACGCCGTCAACGTGCTCACCCCAGCCCATTCCGGCGCCGGTGCGAAAGCACTCGGTAATCCGCGGAACGGCAGCCAGCGAGGCCAGAGCCAGCTCAAACGCTCCGGGCAGATACGCGGGGCTGTCTTCGTTGGCCAGCGTGAAGGCCTGTTCGTTGTCGAGGCTGAATTTCTTTGTCTTTTCATCGTAGGTGATATAGCCTCCCGCGGCTTGCGACGCGAGCCATTCACGCAAATATCGTTCGTCTGTTCCGGTCTTTTTGGCGAGTTCTGCGGAACTCATTGGACCTGTCGGCCAGCGCCTTGTAAAGTCCAAGATTTTCTCCGATAACAACCATTCCGGTGTGGACGGCGGCGCCCAGATCGGTCACGAACCGTCCCAGAAAAGCATTCAATTTGTCCATGTCAGGCATGGCAGCCGTTGCTGTACTCATTGCGACATCACTCCTTAAATTAATTGGTAGGAGGTGCCTTCAGGTCTGAGCAGTCGAGAGCGGGATTTAGAGCGGGAAACTTGCGAGGCACACTGGTGCAGGGGATTTTGCGCCCCAACCAGTGGCGAAGTCAAGATGGGGACATTGCAAAGCGGACCGGCGAAGCGGGCCGGGCGTCCGGCAGAATCGATCTCTTTATGCGAGGTACTTTTCCAGTGGTCCCCAGTAGTGGCCCTGCCAACCCTCGGCGAGTTCTTGCGCCCGCCCATTTGGAAAGCCTTTATGGTCAAACACAAGTTTGGTGCCTGAGCCCCGTTCGAACAGTTGAAACTGGGCAATCGAATAGACACCATCTTTCCAAGTGACCACGCGCCAGGCCTGCACTATGCGGACGGCGGGGATCAATTCAATCTGCCGCCCGATGATGTGGCCGCCGAAGAGCGTAAATGCGCCGCCCGCTTCAGTGGAGATTGATGTCGGCGTGCTTCCGGCGGCCATGACCATTTGCGCCGCATCACCGAGACGCTCGATTTGATCAAATTGCTTCGTGTTCGTCAGCGCATGCATAGACCCGCTCGCGGCTGGCTTTGAATACCCGCTCCTGATGGATGGCTTCGGCGGCATTAGAAATTTCTTCCTCGGGAGCGGCCCACGCGTTGGTCATACCCAATGCCAGACTGGCAATGGCGGCGGCACTCCCGGTAATGATCTGCCTTCGGCTGGCCGCAAACAAACGGGGGCTGGTTGTAAGCTGCATTGTTTCCTCCATGCTGGATTACAGTGCGCCCGGGCCACAACGGCGGGAAGGTGAATACGGAGGCACGAACACGAAGGCCTGGTTCCTGGAGGCCGTCGCGCGGCTACCATGAAACGCCGGTTATCGGTGAAATGCAACAGGGTCGCGACGGAGGCGCTTTACTTCGCCGTAATGTGCGGAGATTTGATGGCCTGCCGCGCGCGCCAGAGCGCGCCCTCGAGCGGATCGACGGCCTCGGGAAGAATCTCCACTGTGGGCAGGATGCGCCGGATGGTTTCGATCATGCTTTCGCGCACGAACGCTACCTTGTCAAGAATGCTGCCTGTAAACGCGATGGCGGGGATTGGCTGGTCCGGTTCGATCTGGCGCACGTGGCGAAAGGCTTCGGCGGCGTCTTCACCCAGCAGGCGTCCGCCGCGTTCCAGAACTTCCAGCGCTACCGGCATCGCCTTCTTCGGCGCACTCCACGACGATGCGGCGCGAGCAGGGAAAAATCTGGACCGGGCTTCTCATTTGCGATATTGATGACTTCCTCGAGATTGGGGCTCATTCCAGAAATTCAAGACGCGATCCAGAATCCGCGTGGGCTGTCCAAAGTCCTTTGCGCGAAAGGCAGCGCGCAGCGCCCGGTGGCCGATCCAATAGCCTGATGCCTTGATCGCCGAGCATCGGTCCCCATCCTCCGACAGTGAGAAGTTGACCTGTGCTGGTGCGGCCCAGCGTGTTGGAGCCGGTTCCGGCCATGGCCAGCACGCCAGCGCCGCCGGGGAAGGCGGCATCGAGTGCGATCTCCTCGTCGCCGCAGACACAATCGCGCCGCCTGCGCAGCGGGAGATGATTTGTCGCATCCATCCATCGGTCTGCGGCAGCCGCAGGCCGGCCGTGCCTACGCAGGATGCGGCGATCTGCCGCATGTCAATTCCGCTTTGCTGGGCGACGTCCGCGAGCAGAGCGGCGAGGTTTTCCTGCGCCTGCTCCAGGCTGACGCGCAGCGGCTTGATGCTGCCGCCGGTTGCGCGTACCAGAATGCGCGTGTCGTCTCCCAGTGCGGCTGTGGTTTTTGTGCCGCCTGCGTCCAGGCCGAGGAAAAATGCCATCGTCTACTGTGCCGCCTTGCCGCGCAGCGCAATCGAGAGCACGTTCGGGCTGCCATCGACTTTCGGGCTATTCAGGTCGAGAATTTTCACGATCATGGGAAACACGTTTACGTTCTCGAAGGGCTTCAGCTTTGTTCCGGGGCGAATGTCGGGCCCTTCGGCAAAAAATATGGCGCGCATCGAGGTCATCTCAAATGGATTGTAGCCATGCTCGCCGATTGGCGTGAAACCCGCGGGCTTTCCGGCGGCGGGCGCGTGAGCGCGGATAAGAAACGGCCCCTGCGGGCACGATCACTGGGTCGCCTTCGCGCGGATTGTCGTTGAAATGCAGTTCCGCGGGAACATGTGCGCGGCGATAGACGAGGAACCCGGCTTGCGCCGCCTTCAATTTCTGATAGGCGTGGTCGGCGTCGGCTTCCGTGTTGGGATAAAGCTGCGCGCCTACGGTTGTGAAGTTGTCGAGGTTCGCGTATTTGTCCAGCGTGATCCAGTCGCCCTCGACACGCGCCATTCCATGATCGGCCACAACGATCAGGTCAATGGGCAGGTGCAAGCGCGTTCAGCTTTTCTTCAAGCTGCCCCATCAATGCATCCACATGCTGCACGGCTTCGCGCACCTGCTCGCTGTCCGGGCCGTGCAGATGGCCCTGGTGATCCACGTCGGGGTAGTAGAGCGTGATGAAGTGCGGGCGCTGCTCCGGAGGCAGCTTGAGCCACGCGATCACCTGATCGATGCGCTGGTCGTCGGGATAATTTTCGCTGTAGTGCAGGTAAAAGGAAGGGCGCTCCCCGGCAATCTTTGCCTCCGATCCCGGCCAGAAGAAGCAAGCTGTGCGCATGCCCTGCTGCTCGGCCAGCGACCATAGCGGAACGCCTCCGTACCAGGAGCCGTCGGTGACGGTCTTTGCGTCGTGCAGGGAATAGGTCTCTTTGCGCGCGGGATCGTAAAACGAGTTGGCAACGATGCCGTGGTGCTCGGGATAGAGTCCCGTGACCAGCGTGTAGTGATTCGGAAAGGTGAGCGAAGGGTAGGCGGGAATCATGCCTTCGGGCGCGCTTGCGCCGCGGGCGCCGATGGCGAGCAGATGCCTTGCGTCATACTTCTTCGGATAGTCGTAGCGAAAGCCGTCGAGCGAAACCAGCACGACATAATGCTTGTCGAGCTGCGCGGCGGCGTTCGGCCCGTTGTCGACGGTGATAACCGGCGTAACGTCCTGCGCTTGAAGCGCGGGGAACCACGGCGCGAGACCGGTAGCGAGAGCCGCGAGAAGAGCGATCCGGCGAAGCAGCGAGACATGAGAGGTCCTTTTCCGGCAGCAGGCGGTGCGAGATCTGGTTAGCGAATCAGAAAAGCCCACGCGGCAATGAACACGCCAGCCGCGCCAAACACCATTCCCAGATACCAGTAGGCCCGCAGCCGCGTAAGCAGCGTGATGGACGTGATGACCAGGCCGATCTCCAGCAGAGCCTCGCCCAGATCGAAGCGGTTCGCATGGCGCTCCGATTTGCGAACCTCGGCCTCAAGCTCGGTGGCTTTGGCCTCCTCTTCTTTGAGGTCGTCGTCCCATTTCGCCAGATGGGTCTTGTAGGCGTCTGTGATCTTTCTTCGCGCTGTCGGGGTCGCGTAAGGGCAGCGCACTCAGGAGGTCCACCGTGAGCCCGGTGTTGTACTGGCGAATTTTCTTCGCCTGATAGAGGTTCCACTGGTCGCTGGCCCGCGCCTGCTCGAGCACGGCCTCAGTATGCGTGCGATGGCCGATCACGGTAGTCACCGCGACCAGCACCGCCAGCACGCTCATGGTGAAGCTCACCGGACGCAGGCTGTTTTCCCGCGCCTTTTCGCTCTGTTCCTCTAATTCCTGTACTTCATCAGCTTCCATAGTTTTGTCCGACCAGACCACAGTGTAAGGGTCAGAGAGCGGCAGCGTCGAGAACTCATATTATTTCTTCTTCGACAGAGCCTCGACCTCTGAGCCGGCCAGAAGAAACGCGCCCACGCCGTACACATAGCTGGAAGTGGCGAGTAAACTCCGGGAGCCGCTCCGATGGGCTGAATGCAGCCCAGGCGGCCATCGTCATAGACGTGCTCGAGCAATCCCTGCCAGCCCCTGGTGACCACAGGAAGGTAGGTCGCGCGGTCGAGGATGCCGTGATTGATGCCCCACGCCATGGCATAGATAAAAAAGGCCGATCCTGAGACTTCGGGCAGCGGATATGCCTGCGCGTCAAGCAGGCCGGGACGCCAAAGACCGTCCCTGCCCTGGAGCTGAGGCCACGCGCTCGGCCATCTGGCGGAACTGGTCGAGGTATTTCGGGCGGCTCGGATAATCGGCGGGCATCTCGTCCAGTACGCGCGCCAGGCCGGCCATTACCCAGCCGTTGCCGCGGGACCAGAAGAGTTTTTCGCCGTTGGCTTCGTGTTTTTGAGATAGGTGGCGTCGCGGGAGTAGAGATGCTCTTGCGGGTCGTACAGCAGAGTGGAGGTGATCCACCATTCGCGGTCCATGTAGTTGAGGTACGCCCGATCGCCGGTGGCGCTGAAAAGCCGCGCCCAGACAGGAGGAGCCATGAAGAGCGCATCGCACCACCACCAGACCGGCTTGGCGGGGTCGTCTGGCTGTGTCATCAGCGCATTGAACTGTTCTTCGAGTGGGAACGATCATGTGCGGCTCGCGGTAATCGCGATAAAGAGCCGAGGTAGGTCTGCGCGATTGCCTGATCGTCGGCATGGGCTTTGCGCGGACCCGGCGTCCAGTCGAAATGGTTGCCCATGTCGAGCATCGCCGCCTCGTAGCGCGGCTCAGGCAGAGCTTTGGCTGCGGCCATGTATCCGGCATAAAGGGCCGCGAAGGTCCAGTCGCGGCTGAAGTAGGGCTGTGCGCGCGCGAGTTCCCAGTCGCCCACTTTGCGCATGGCTGCGGCAACGGCGGAACGCCGGAGCTCGGGAGACAGATTGGCCAAGGAGGCGTGTGGTCGAGAGAGTCGCCCGCATCCGTGCATTTGAGGACGGGACGCGGGAGGGCGGCACGCGGAACGGAGCGGTTTGGCTGTTCAAGCCGGATGAGCAAAGAATGAGGAGCGATGGCAATGGTGACGAAGAATCCGGAACGCATGAATCTCCTGAAAAATGCAATAAGTTCGGCAACGCCATGATAAACGGCAGGCGACTGCGCGCGGACTGTTTCGGCGAGTGCGTTAGTCTGGCAAATGGAGCGATTGAGGCGAGCGTGATGAGAAGAAATCTGAATTTGCGGCGGAGCGTGGGTCAACTTTAAGCGCTGGTTGTTTTGTTCGCGCCTGGGACTGTTGCTCGTTTGCGGCGCGCTTCATTCTCCGGGCTGTCGGCGCAAACGGAACCGGCTTCTACGGCCAGCATCGGACGCGGAAAAACCGTGATGGTGGACGCATGGTTCAACAGCCAGCAGCGGCTAAATGCGGCCGGGCAGAAAGTTTACTTCCATTACAAGTGGGACGACGCGAGCAACACCGGCTTCTCGCTTCTCGGGCAGATATTTCATCGCTATGGGGCGGAGACGGATACGCTGTATACGGCTCCGACGGTCGAAGAAATTGAATGCGGCGCAGATTTACATCATCGCGTCGCCTGATATTCCTGCGAAAAATCCGCATCCGCACTATGTGCAGCCGCGGGACGCGCAGCAGGTAGCGAAATGGGTGAAGCAGGGAGGGGTGTTGGTTCTAATGGAGAACGACCCGGCCAATGCGGACATCGATCATTTGAACCTGCTGGCCGCAGCGCTTTGGGATTCATTTCAATGACGTGCTTAGCCATCACGTGATTGGAGAGCAGATTGAAAGCGGACGAATTCCAGTGAGCGGAGAGGGTCCGGTGTTTCATCATCCGCACACGCTTTACATGAAGGACACTTGTACGCTCTCGGTCGAGAAACCCGCTGTTTCGCTGCTGACGGACAAGGGACAGATCGTTATGGCAACCGCGAAGTATCGGCAAGGGAACTGTGTTTGCCGTCGTCGATCCCTGGCTCTACAACGAGTACACAGATGGCCGTAATCTTCCGGCGCAGTATGACAATTATGCGGCGGGAGAAGAGTGGGCGCGCTGGCTGTTGGAGCAGGTGCCGGATGACAGAGCGGAAATAATAGAGCTTTACCGAAGGAGATATATGAAGACTTATCTGATGGCTGACCCGGTGCGCTATCCTCGCATGACGACGGCGGAGATTCGGGAGACTTTCCTTGTTGATTCGCTCTATGCGCCGGGGGAGTTGCGCGTGGTTTATCTCGATCTCGACCGGGCGGTGGTCGGGATGGCCGCGCCGCTGGCACGTCCTGTCTCGCTGACGTCCGATCCGGCTCTGCGCGCGAATTATTTTACGGAGCGACGCGAGTTGGGCGCTCTGAACATCGGCGGCAGCGGGTCGATCCAGGTCGATGGCAAGACTTACGCGCTTGAGAATCTGGATTGCCTTTATATCGGGCGCGGCAATGCTGAGATTTCGTTTACTTCGAATGACCCAGGTTCTCCCGCTATTTTCTATCTTCTGAGCTATCCGGCGCACGCTGCTTATCCCACGAAGTTAGTCCGCAAGGCGGAGGCGATTCCGACGGAGCTGGGCAGTGCGGAGACATGCAATCGCCGCACGGTATGTAAGTACATCTTTCTCGACGGAGCCAGGAGCTGCCAGTTAGTCATGGGAGTTACCCACCTTGAACCGGGAAGCGTATGGAACACGATGCCGGCGCATACGCACATGCGCCGCTCGGAGATCTATATGTATTTCAATGTGGCAGACGACGCCCGCGTCTTTCACATGATGGGGCCAGCGGATGAGACGCGGCATATTGTGATGAAGAATCGCGAGGTAGCGGTTTCGCCCGGCTGGTCGATCCATTCAGGCGTGGCCACGCGCGCCTACAGCTTTTGCTGGGGAATGGGCGGCGAGAATCAGGATTACGCGGACATGGATCCCGTTCTGATAGAAAGCCTGCGCTGAATTAATCGAATTCGATTCAATCTTCCACGGAGGGATCAATGAAATTTGTATTTGGTTTCATCCTTGCGCTGCTGACCGTTCCAGCGTTCGCACAAACAACGAAGGAGAGCGATGTTTTCACTGCAAAGGACATCAAGACGAAGCTGGCTCTTCTGGAAGAGGCGTCAAAGGTATCCGGCAGCGGCGGCGCAAAGCTCGGCGACTATGGGAACCATTCGATCGCGCTCTCGGTGCGTAACACGCAGCGGCGGAGCCGAGGTCCACGCGCACTACGACGATATTTTTCTGGTTACGCAAGGGAGAGCGACACTCATCACCGGAGGAACGGTTGTTGATGCGAAAACCGGCGCGGACGGCGAAACGAAGGGAACCAAAGTGCAGGGTGGGCAAGGTTCAAACGATTGCGGTTGGTGACGTGGTTCACATTCCGGCTGGAACGCCACATCAATTGATCATCGCACCGGGAGCGACGTACAGCTCCATTGTGATCAAGGTCAAGGAATAGAGGATCGGTTGCCGGGCTCTGGTATCAGCGTGACATCCAGCCGCCATCGACTACCAGCACTTCGCCCGTGATGTAATCGCTCGCGGAAGATGCCAGGAACACCGCTGCCCCGGCAAGGTCGGATGGATCGCCCCAGCGCCCGGCGGGGATTCGCTCTATGATCTGCCGATTGCGCGTCTCATCCTGCTGCAGTGCCAACGTATTTTCGGTGCGAAAGTATCCCGGCGCGATGGCATTCACCTGCACGTTGCGCGCGGCCCATTCGTTGGCGAGCGCCTTGGTAAGCTGCGCGACTCCGCCCTTCGAGGCGGCATAAGCGGCGACGCGAATTCCGCCTTGAAAGGACAGCAGGGATGCGATATTCAGAATTTTGCCGCTGCGCCGCTCCAGCATTGGCCTGGCTGCAAGCTGGCAGAGGTGGAAAACGCTGTTCAGGTTGACCTGCAAGACTGACATCCAGGCCTGCAAGTCATAGTCTTCGGCAGCCTGGCGGTAGATCATTCCGGCATTGTTCACGAGAATGTCGGGCTCGCCCATTGCGCTTGAAACAACATGGTAGAGGCTCTCTGCGCCGTCCGGAGTGCTCAGATCGGCGGAAAAGCTTTGCGATCTGCCTTCTGCTTCGCGGATGCGGGCGCTGGTTTTGTCCGCTGGCCTGCGGTTTCCGTGGCAGGCGACTGCGGCTCCAGCCTCAGCCAGCGCAATGGCGATGGCCGCCCCAAGACCGCTCGCCGCGCCTGTTACCAGGGCGAGCTTGCCGTCCAGCCGGAATCGGTCGAGTATGGTCATTTTTCGCGCGAAGTCTGAATGATATCGAGATAGGCGCGGGCAGTTTTGGTGATGGACTCTGGTTTGCCGTCGGCAATTGCGGCTACGTTCACCAGGTCTGAGCCGACGCCGAGCGCACATGCTCCGGCCTTTAGAAATTCAGCCGCGGTTTGCAGCGTTACTCCGCCGGTCGGAATCAGCTTGAGATCGGGGAAGGGGGCGTGCAACGCCTTGAGGTAGCTGGGTCCGCCCATTGCGGAGCAGGGAAATACTTTCACGTAATCGGCGCCAGCTTTCCATGCGGTAATGACTTCGGTCGGTGTCAGCGCGCCGGGAATGGAAACCTTGCCGAGCTGTTTGGTCTTCCCGATCACATCCGGATGCAGGCTTGGGCTGACGACAAACTCCGCGCCAGCATCGATGGTGGCTTCGGCCTGCGCCGCGTCGGTGACGGTTCCGGAACCGAGTAGAAGGCTATCGCCGTGACGCTGCTTCAACTCGCGCAGCAGTCGCAGCGCGTTTGGAACCGTCATTGTCACTTCGACGACGGTGACGCCTCCGGCCATCATCGCATCGACCAGGGAGTGGCCTTCTTCGACGGAGCGCGCGCGCAGGACGGGGATGAGTCCAATTTGCTCCAGGGTTTGTTTGGTTGAGCAACGATGATTCTGCTGTTTTCATTAACGCTCAATTCTGGCGGAGCTGCCCTTCATTACCCGCTCCACTTCGGCCCGCGTTGCCATACTGGTGTCGCCTGCGGTGGTCATGGCAAGGGCGCCGTGCGCTACGCCGCAGCGCAGCGCCCACTCGACGGGGTTATCGGAGAGGAGTCCGTAGATGAGGCCGGACGCGAAGGAATCTCCGCCGCCGACACGGTCGAGAATGTCGATGTCTTGCTGCGCGACGTGCATGATTTCGTCCTGATAAAGAGCGATTGCGCCCCACGCATTTCGGCTGGCGGTGTGTGCTGTGCGGAGGGTGGTCGCGATCATGCGAAGGTTAGGATATGCAGCGGCGACCTCACGCAACATTTTCTCGTAGCTCGCGATGGGCAGTTCATGAAAGTTTTCGCCGACGCCTTCGAGCGAGACGCCGAGCATCGCCGAGAAGTCTTCTTCGTTGCCGAGGAGCAGGTCAACCTTGCGCACCAGCTCTCGATTGACCTCCTGAGCCTTTGTCTTCCCGCCGATGCTCTTCCAGAGGGAGTCGCGATAGTTCAGATCGAACGAGACAGGAGTTCCATGCTTGCGCGCTGAATCCATGGCCTCCACGGCTACTTCAGGCGTCGATTTGGAGAGCGCGGCGAAGATTCCTCCGGTATGGAACCAGCGCGATCCGTTCTCCGGCCCGAAGATTCCGTCCCAGTCGAAGTCGCCGCGTTTTACCTGCGAAATTGCCGTGTGTCCGCGGTCGGAGCATCCGGCGGCGGCCCGCAACCCGAATCCTCGCTCGGTGAAATTCAGGCCATTGCGAACGGTGCGGCCCACGCCATCGTAGGGGACCCATCGGATCAGCGACGGGTCGACGCCGCCCTGCAGGATCAGATCCTCGGCTAAGCGGCCGACGGCATTGTCGGCGAAGGCGGTTACGATTCCGGTATGGAGTCCGAAGCAGCGCCGGAGGCCGCGGGCTACGTTGTATTCGCCGCCTCCTTCCCAGATGTTGAAATGCCGTGTGGTGTGGATCCGGCCTTCGCCTGGATCGAGCCGCAGCATGACTTCGCCCAGACTGATGCTGTCCCACCGGCACTTGCCGGTCTTGTGAACGATTGGGTTCATTTCTGGAGTACTTCCCTGGGTCTGGGGAGGGTTTCGTGCAGCCGGGAGGACGAGAACCGCATAGAGAACATCGTAAATCAAAGAGTTCTAAGACCCAAGACCACTAAACTCGTGGCTGCCCTCCATTCGATAAACCACTTCGGTCTTCATGGTGCGATCCGAAAAGTATGGCGCATCCCAGCAAGTTGCGCCAAGATTGGCTGTTTGTCAGGGGATTCTATGGTGGGCGGCAGAGATAATCTTTGCCATCCGTCTGCCGGAGTCGGACGCGACTACTCCGTTCTCAGCGTCTCGACGAGATCTACTGCGGCAGCGCGCCGCGCCGGAAGATAGCTGCTTAGCAGTGCAACTCCGGTCAGGACGAGCGGCACCGTGACATAGGTAAACGGATCCAGCGGGCTGATGCCGTAGAGCAGCGAACGCATCAGCTGCATCAGCAGCGCCGCTGCGCACACGCCGATCCCCACACCGGCGCCCGTCATCACCAGTGCAGATCGCACAAACATCCAGCTTAGCTTGCTCCTTTGCGCGCCCAGCGCCAGCCGGATTCCAATTTCACGCGTTCGCTGCGAAACAGCGTAGGAGATGACTCCGTAGATGCCGATGATACTGAGAGCGAGCGCCATGGTTCCTGCAATGATCAACATAACTAATGTAAAAGACGTACGCGCGAGCGACTGCCCGTAAATGTCCTGCATGGTGCGCACCGACGCCAACGGCAGACTTGCGTTGACCGACCAGACTGCCTGCTGCATCTGGCTGAGGAAGCCTCCAGTACCGGCACGGCTGCTGTGAATGACATAAGTGACATACCGGAGGCCGTCCATTATGGGCGGGTCTGCATAACGATCGTAGAAGATGGCCGGCCAGTAGATGATGGCCGGGGCCTTCTCATCGACTCCGTGGACGCGAACGTCTTCGACAACGCCGATAACCTCCTGCCAAGGGGAGCTTTGATACTTTCGGACGCGTTTGCCGATGGCCGCGGAGGGCGAACCCCATGTGTCGCGCGCAAAGTTTTCCGAGACGATGACCCTCGGCCTGAGGTTGTAGAGATCGGTCCAGGTGAAGTCGCGGCCCGCCACGAGGCGCGTTCCCATCGTATGGAAATATCCGGGCGAAACATAGTTGTAAAGCCGCAGCGGCGGTTCTCCGCTTTCGTAGATCTTGCCCTCGACGCCAATCTCGTCCCAATTAGGGTCATTTCCGTCCATCGGGACCGCCGCGGCAAAGCCGATGGAGGAGACTCCGGGGATGGTGGCGAGCTGATCAGCGATGGTGTTCTGGGTGCGTGCGACCAGGTGCGGATCCGCGATGAGTGAATCGGGAATCGAGATGCTCATGGTCTCGACACGCGCGGCGTCAGCAAAGCCTGGCTCGACGTTGCGCAGAGCGATAAAGGTTCGGATCATGAGCAGCGCGCTGATCAGCAGCACAAGCGCCATGGCCACCTGCGCGACCACCAGCACGTTGCGCGAGCGTTGATGCGTGCGGTCGGCGCTGGCGGTACGGCTCACGCCGCCCATGGCCAGAGCAGTCCGCGACCGTGCGTACTTGAATGCCGGAATAGAGCCGAAGAACAATCCGGAGAAAACCGCAAGCAGCAGCGTGAAACCGAGCGAGCGCGCGTCGAGAGCAATCTCGCTCATGCGGGGCAAATTGGCGGGGCCGGTGGAAATCAGAATTCGCAGTCCGGCATCGGCAGCGCCGGTGGCGAGCATGCCGCCGAGGACGCCGAGGGAAACGCTCTCGAGCAGCAGCTCGCGAGCGATGCGCGCCCGCCCTGCCCCCAGCGCGGCCCGGATGGAAAGCTCTTGCTGGCGCGATTCCGCGCGGACCATTAGCAGATTCGCAATGTTGGCGCAGGCGATCAGCATGACGACGCCGACAGTCGCCAGGACAAGCCACAAGACGCTGCCGATGTTGCCGATGACCTGCTGTTTCAGCGAATGGAAATTCGGCGAGATCCGCCAGATTTCGTAGTAGTGCGGGTTGGTGCCGGGACCGTTCGACCAGGAATCCATCCATACCGGGAGCAGGCGTGCGATGTCGGCGTCAGCCTCAGCCAGCGAAATCCCCGGCTTCAGGCGGCCAATGCCGTCGTATCCAAACCCGGCCAGTTTCTCTTTCACCGGATCCAGAGCCAGCGGTGCAAGGAGATCGAAGTCATGATCGACCAGCCGGAACCCGCGCGGCATCACACCGACGATCTCTCGCGGCTGCGCATCTACCTGCAGAATGCGGCCGATCGCACTGCGGTCTCCGCCAAAATGGCGCTGCCAGTAGCCGTAGCTCAGCATCACGGTCTTCGCTCTGCGCGGATCCTGGTCTGCCGCAGAGAGCCAGCGGCCGGCAACGGGCGGAACTTCCAGCGCCTGAAGCACTCCGTCACTCACCAGCGCCGCGCGCACCTGCTCGGGCTGAGCCTGGCCGGTGACGTTTGCCGTGCCTGTCGTCCAGATCCCCAGGGATTCGAATGTGCGGTTGTGCTCGGAGAAGGTGAAATACATGGAGGCGGACAGTTGAAGGCCGCTGGAAAAGTTGGCCAGGCCGCCGGCGCCCGGAGCATTCAGCCACAGAGACACCAGCCGGTCTGAGTCCGGATAAGGCAGCGGTCGCAAAAGAACACGATTGACCACGCTGAAGACCGCAGTATTGGCGCCGATCCCGATTGCGAGAGTCAGAAGAACGGTCACCGTAAATCCAGGCGACTTTCCCAGCCGCCGAAAGACGAGCCTGAGATCGGTGCGCACGGATTCCAGGGCAGCCCATTGCCAGACTTCACGCCCGCGCTCCTGAATCAGAGTCACGTTGCCGAATTCACGCCGCGCCTTCTGCTCGGCCTCTTTGCGCGGCATGCCTTCTTCCATCAATTCCTCCGTTCTCTCATCGATGTGTTCCTGGATGGAGACGGAAAGATCGTCGTAGCGACGGCTGCGTCCGAAGAGCCGATTAAGAGTCCGCATGCCAGGCCTCCTATGCTTTGGCTATCGCCAGTACACGCGTAATTCCGGAGAACATTCTTTCAAAGCTGACCACTTCCCGCTCCAGATGCCGGATGCCCGCGTCAGTCAGCCGGTAAATTCGGGTGGGACGGCCCTTGGCTGACATCCCCGTCTCCGATTCGAGCCACCCCTCCCGCAGCATCCGCTGCAGAGCGGGGTACAGCGATCCTTCTTCCACCTGGAGCAGATCGCCCGATACCTGCTTGATGTGTTTCACCAGGGCATATCCATGCATCGGCTTAAGGCGCAGGGATTGAAGGATCATGATCTCGAGGGCGCCGGGGAAAAGGTCGCGGTGTGCGGGGTTCTTCGCCATGCATGCAATTATGATATAAAATACCTATTTTTACAATAGTAATTTTAAATCATGCGATACCGTTCTCTATCTTGCCATGTTGTCTCTTAACTGGCGAGAAGAGGGGATTGCGCTTTATCCAGAGAGCTTTGGGCTGCGCCCATCTGATAGGTCATGAAAAACGCCCATTTCGGAAGCTAACGCCGCTTCCGAGACGCCGAATTTATTGCATCGAAGAGTCCCCGCGCCCGTTCTCCTTACTTGACTAGCTCCCGTGCGAACGCCTCGATCGTCGTCGGCCCGTGGAACTTCTCTGTTCCCGAATTACCGAAGTGGATCCAGCCCGAGTTGAAGCTCTTCACCATCTCCATGTAGAGCCCGGTCCGATCAGCCGGCGTACCCATCGCTTCCAAAACGTTCTGCCAGGCAGCCTCGGGTAACTGCACGGCCTTCACCTCACGGCCTAGCGCCCTGCCGAATGCGGCCGCCGTTTCGTGCAAATCGGTTCCACCCTCCGGCCCGTCTACCTCAAGCACACGCTCGCCCGTCCAGGTCTCCTGCAACACCTTAGCGCCCGCCAGGCCGATGTCTCGCGTGGCGACTAGCGGGAATTTGCGATCAAGCGGAGCATAAAAGAACGGCATCTCGCCCGTCGCACGGATATGGTCCAACGCTCCCAGCCAGTTCTCCATGAAACTGCCCGCGCGCAGATACGCCACAGGAATCGGCAGCGTGCGCATCGCCTCTTCCATCAGGTGGGTCGACGTGATCAGCCCTAACCCGCTCAGTTGCTCCGAACCGATAGACGAAAGAAACACAGCCTTGCCAGGATTCGCCTGTTCAAGCGCCTCATGGATCGCCGCAATCGTACGCTTCTGGTCCGGCAGCCCGGGAGCCGGCGCAAAGTCCGGTGGAATCATCGCGAACACACCCTCTGCCCCCGAGAACGCCTTTGCGAGCCCCGCCGCGTCGTCATACGCGGATTGCACCAGCTCTACACCACGATCAGCCCAGGCTTTCGCTTTCCCCGGATCGCGCACCACGCCCCGTACCGTTTTGCCCGCAGCAAGCAGATTCTCCGCCACTGCCCCGCCAACTCTGCCCGTAATTCCCATCACTGTGAACATGTCGTTCACCTCCTATGCAAGTAGATACTTGTATTCTAAGAAGGATGCAAGTTTTTACTTATATGTTTCCTTTCTGCGAGAATCCTTCTGTGACCGTCTTCGATCCAAACCGTAAGCGCAATGCGCGAGGCGAGCAGCGCCAGCAGGCTCTCCTCTGCGCTGCCGCCGCAGTCTTCGGACGCCTTGGTTACCACCAGACCACCACAAACGCGATCGCCACGGAAGCGGGCGTATCTCCGGCTACTCTTTACCAGTTTTTCCCCAATAAAGAAGCCATCGCCAGCGCACTCGCCTCGATGTACGCGCGCGAAATGGCCGAGGCAGAACGGGCAATCGACTCCGAAGGCGTGTTGAGCTTCACGGAAGCCGTCGGTGAACTGATCGATGTGTGCATGAGTTTCAACCGGAAGCGTCCCGAGTTTCACACCCTCGTGGTCGACGCACCGCTCTCACCTGTCGCGCGCGAAGACAAGCGGGTTCTCGGGCAGGTTTTCGTCGACTTCATCGCGGCCCGCCTCCGGAGCGAGCTGCCGACTCTCTCTCGCTCCGAGGCGGCCCACCATGGGCAGGTAGCCCTTATGATCTTCCGCGGAATCCTCGACGAGCTTACCGTTGCCTCGCCTCATACCCGTCCGCGCCTGCAGCAGGCGATGCGCAATGCCGTTCTCCGCTACTTGACCCCTGTACTCACGGAATCGAAAGCGGGCCGCGCAGTTAGAAACGCATAGCAGTTAGAAGCGCATAGCGGTTAGAAGCGCATAGATGACGAGAAGCCGACTTGTGGCTACTAATCGAAAAACCCGGGTATGAGGCAAATATGTCATAGCTCACTGGCTGCCAAGCGCCAACAGAACAATCGCTCCTGCTAAGCTCACAAGCCCTGATCCCAGCGAGAATACGGCGTGACGAGACGCGCGTTTCCATTCACCAGTTAAGATTCCCGATAACGTTGCTGTCAGTATCATGAAAATCTGCAACAAGCCCCATCCAACGGATGTTCCGAAGGCGCCAAGGTAGATTGCACTCATTCCGTACAGCGCAAAAGCTCCCATCCACAGCGCCCCCATCAGAGAAGACCAGAAAAGGTCAGGAGCCGCAGAGCGAAACAAAGGCCAGGTCTGTTTTTTTGAAATCAGATACAGGCTGTAAGCAATGTTTGGAACAAAACCGCCCGCGAGCGCGACTGGCCAAATAGCATAGGCTGCATGCGTGCCTGAATTTCCCATTCGAACAGCCTGTTGAGCTATGTCTTGTCCAAAGGCGAAGGAATAGTTCAGCATGGGCGCCATAACGCCGCAGAGGATGGCGAGAAATAGCGCCGCACGATAGCCTCGATGGGCTGGAATTGTGCGGGAGGGGCCGTCGGCGACGCTCTCTCGAAGCCTGCCGCCGTGCGCCGTCAAAACGATTCCAAGCGCCATCACCGCCACTCCGCCAACAATCAACCCTATAGAATGTCCGCTCGCCATTGCGCGCTGCTGTACGAAGAACGGGACGAGCGTTCCCAATGCCGCGCTTAGCCCAACGATGATGGCATAAGCGATGCCCAACCCCAGACGGTCCACGGAAAGGCCAAACAGAATCTGCGCGACGCCCCAGCCGGCTCCCAGAAGTACGGGAACCGCGAGCTGTTGCGGAGAGAGAGCACCATATATCTGAAAGAGATGTTGAACCAGCACGAAAGCGAGCGCCCAGGGCAGTATGACGAGCGAGGTGATACTGAAGACCAGCCACGCATTCTCCCATTTCCACGCGCGAAGAAATTTGAAAGGAAGCATGCAATTGCCGGCCATCAATCCGGCGATCATGGTGAGTGCAATTCCTGTTGCTAGAGACGGGTCCACTCAGCAATTCCCGATCGTGACCTTCAACTCGGAGGATGCTCCCGGGTCCTGAGGTGTTTCGTAGCGACCGCCCCTGACTTGCGCGGGATGGACGAAATGGCTGCCCAGATGTGGAATGTGTTCGAGGAACAACGCCTCATGTCCGAGTGCAATGTGATTGAACAGTGCAAGATGTTGATGTACCTGTCCCATGTCGCCGACGTGGGGCACGATGGGAAATCCCATGATCTTTGCGAGCAGACTGACAGTGAGGAATTCGGATACTCCGGCCAGTCGGGTGCAGTCCGCCTGCACATAGTACAGGGCGCCAGATTGCAGAAAGTTTTTGAACAGGACGCGATTTGGAATATGCTCGCCCGCAGCAATTTTTAACGGAGCGATTTCATGCGCCAGAGCCACATGGGCATGAATGTCGTCGGGATGCGTGGGCTCTTCAATCCATAGCGGACGAAATGCGGCCAATGCGCGGCACATGCGCATGGCAGAAGGAAGGTTCCAATGCTGGTTTGCGTCGAACATGACTGTGCAGGAGTCGCCCACATATCGGCGAAGCATCTCCGCGCGGCGCAGATCGCGCTTCTCGTCAGCCGATCCAACTTTGAGCTTGAACGCCGTGAATCCCTGGTCGATTGCGCGTGAGGTCGATTCTCGTACTTTGTCATCGTCGTAAGCCATCCACCCGACGGACGTGTCATACCCTGGATAGCCGCTCGTGAGAAGAGACGCGCGTTGGACGCGGCTTGAAAGCTGGCTGCGCAGTAACTGGAGGGCGTCCCCGGCGGTCAATACGTCTTCGAGGTAGCTGAGGTCCAGGAGGCGCACAACTTCTTCTGGTGTGAGGTCAAGCAATAGTCTCCATAGCGGGACGCCGCGGTTCTTGGCCCATAGGTCGAAACAGGCATTGGTGATGGACGCCAGCGCAAGGTGAACCACACCTTTGTGAGGCCCGAGCCAGCGCAGGGATGGATCATCGGCCATTTGCCGGGAAACCGAGCCAAACTCCGTCATGAGATCTTCGATCGGCCTCCCGAGCAGGGGTTTCGCGAGCAACTCGATTGCGTCGCAAACCAGGCGGTTTCCTTCGCCGAGCGTAAGAGCAATCCCCGTCCCGCAAACGTTGTTTTGGCTTTTGAGCAGCGTTGTGGCGAAACAGTATTGAGGATTGGTATGGGCGGCGTCCGACCCGGCCCCCGGCGGCAAAGAAAACCGCGCGTCATACGTCGAAAAAGAAGCAATGTTATAGTCCGGCATCGTTGTCCGTTCTGGTTACAGCCTCTAGCCAAGCTCTGCTCCGCCATCACGGGCAGAATGCGGCCAGAGATGAATTGAGACCCGAATGATCATTTGTCCTTGGGAATACGCTTTTCCCAATTGTCGTAAGCGGTTTTGGCGAAGCGAGACATGGCCTTTTTCACGTATTGCTCGGCCACGTCCCCTTCGCCGTCGCGCATAAGATCGACGATGCGCTGGTGCGCTTCCAAATCCTTGCTCCAAACCGATGCGTCCTGTCCGGTCGCGATGACCCGCATTCGGACGAAGGCAAAAAATGGAAGCAGGACTCTGCGGCCGTGTTCCAGTATGTATGGATTGCCGGACGCACGGCATAACTCCAGGTGAAACTGGAGATCATGGTCGATCACGTCTTCAGGGCCTTGGTTGCGCGCCGCATGGCGCATGCCATCGACGGCGGACTGCAATGCGGAAAAATCAGGCTGGCCAGCAGCGGCCAGCCGTGCAGCAAGTCCTTCAATCGCTCCACGCATTTCATAGATCTGTGCTACATCCTGTTCGCTTAAATGAAGAACGCGCGCGCTACGACCGGACTCTTTTGTGACGAATCCATCCTGCGCAAGTATGTTGATGGCTTCGCGGATGGAGCCTTGTGCTACGCCAAACTGCCGCGCCCATTTGC
This sequence comes from uncultured Acidobacteriaceae bacterium, assembly GCA_963783805.1. Taxonomy (GTDB): domain Bacteria; phylum Acidobacteriota; class Terriglobia; order Terriglobales; family Acidobacteriaceae; genus Silvibacterium. The sequence continues at coordinate 198,270 of CAWAPC010000006.1, forward strand.
CCTCGATGATGCGGACCCCGGGCGGCAGTGAACCTTTCATGATCTCGGCGAGAAGGAGTTCCGCCAGATTATGTTTTACGAGGCCATCGGTGGTGAGGACGGATGGGGTCGGCATATTAAGTGCTTAAAGTTACCACGGAATCGATGAAATATCCATAAATGTCGTAAAAGTTATTTTCATTTCCCCACATTTAAGCGCTTGACAACTGTTTCTCATCTCGACTATAGATTTTTTGTTCATGGAAAATGCGTTTGATTGGTCAAAAAGTCGGGGACGGTTCCAATTGACAAGCATCTGTCATTTCCCATATATATTTTTGTCTATAGAAATACATTTTGCTTAGTGAAATACAAATGTTTTGAGAAATGCCTAAAAGGAAGGCCGAAAATGTTTACAAAAATTACAAATGAGAGCTGGCGACCGATCACGTTCGGCTTGTGGTTCATGTTTTTTTTTGGCGTGTTGCTGGCTTCAGGCCCGGCAGCGCTGGCTCAGGTTGACCAAGGGACGATCCTCGGGGTGGTCCAGGACAAAACGGGGGCGGTGATTCCGGGCGCGACGGTCACGCTTACCAATACGGACACGGGACTGGAGCTGACGCGGCAGACAAACGGCAGCGGGCTCTATGTTTTTTCGCCGCTTAAAATCGGCAACTACAAAGTGAGCGCGACGGCCTCGGGATTTCAGACTACGTCGCAGCAGGGGCTGCACCTGGACATTCAGCAGCGATTGAATGTCGTGGTTACGCTGCAACCGGGCGCGGTTTCGCAGACGGTGACGGTGTCGTCCGCCGCGCCGCTGCTGCAGACGCAGGATGCGGCCGTAGGCCAGGTTATCAGCACCAAGACTATTAACGACACGCCGCTCAATGGACGCAACTGGGTGTATATTGCGCAATTGACGGCAGGGGTAGCTCCACCATTCGGCAATACGCGCGGCAGCGGCACGGGAGATTTTGTCGCCAACGGCCAGAATGCGGAACAGAACGATTTCATCCTGGACGGTGTCGACAACAATACGAATCTCATCGACTTCCTGAATGGGTCGAGCTATGTGATTCGGCCGCCACCGGATGCCCTGGCTGAGTTCAACCTGCAGACCAGCAACTATAGTGCTGAGTTCGGACACTCGGCAGGCGCGGTCTTGAATGCCAGTATTAAGTCCGGCACTAACCAGATTCACGGAGACGTGTGGGAATATTTCCGCAACACCAACCTGGATGCGACTAACTGGAATGCCCAGACCACGCCCCCATACCACGAGAACCAGTTCGGCGCGACACTCGGCTTCCCGATCCTGAAGAATAAGCTGTTCTACTTCGGCGATACGGAGGCAAACCGCATTTCAATCGGCAATACGGGCACCTTTACGGTTCCCACCGCACTGATGCGCCAGGGGAATTTTTCCGAGTTGCTGAATCCGGCATTGACGGGCGCATCGCAGCCCATCCAGCTCTACCAGCCAGGTTCCGGCGGCGCGCAGACACTGTCCTGCAATGGGCAAAACAATGTCTTTTGTTCGAACCAGCTCAATACCGTCGCCACGAAAATCCTGGGTATGTATCCCCAGCCGAACGCCAACGGAGGGAAGCTTCTCAATAACCTCGTTGAGAATGTCTCGACTCTCAATAACACCTATCAATGGGATCAGCGCCTGGACTGGAACATTACGCAAAAGGACCAGGCATTTGCGCGTTACAGCTATTTCCACCAGATTGCCCTGAACAACCTTCCCCTGGGCCCCATTCTTGACGGCAGCGGTTATGGAGGGGAGCAGGACTATAACCTCGCGCAGAACTTTATGCTGAGTGAGACGCACATTTTCGGTCCGACCCTGACGAACGAGTTCCGGTTTGGCTACAACTGGGACCATTCCGCGTATCAGCAGCCAAATGCAAACAACACCACTCTTGCAGCATCACTCGGGCTTGGTGGAGTTCCTGACCTGGGCCCGGGCCAGGGCGGACTGCCGCTTGGTTTGATGTATGCCAGCAACGGCGTTCCCAGTGCAAATTCAACCTGCTGCGGTGGCGTTGTATCGAACCAGTGGGGTTCGGTGGGGACCTCGGATGAAGCCCAGAATGTGTATCAGATTCTGGATAACGTCACGAAACTTATCGGGAATCATTCCCTGAAGGTCGGCGTTTCTTTCCAGGCCATCCGTTTCTTCGACCGCTATGCGCCTGCCTCGTTAGGGCAGTATAGTTACAACGGCACCTACACGGAAGATCCCGCGAATCCAACGCTTACTGGATACGCCATTGCCGACTTTCTCGCCGATCAGATGAACAGCGCATCTATCGCGAATGCGCCGAACGTCAACGATGCGCAATGGTACAACTCTGCCTACGCGCAGGATGACTGGAAGATCACGCGTACGCTCACGTTGAACCTGGGCGTGCGTTATGACTACTTCCAGCCCTATAAAGAAAACGGCGGACAGCAGGCCAATTTCGTCGCGAACTCATCTTCGCTCGGCATTGCGACGGGCTCCGCTGTTTATCAGCTGCCGACCAAGGCCAAGAATGCAGACCTTGGTCCGTTGTTTCTGAGCACGCTGGCAAAAGACAACGTCAGCGTGCAATATGTGGACAACGAGCGCCTGGCAACTTCGCAGAAGACGAACTTTGGGCCGCGGATCGGTTTCGCTTATCAGGCAAGACCGAACACGGTCTTTCGTGGCGGCTACGGAATCTTCTACGGCGGCCTGCAGGCCGAGGGAAACACAAACCTCGGGGACAATTTTCCCTTCTCGAACTCCGCCAACATTCCCTCTCAGAATTGTTTCGCCGGCAACTGCCCGTCGCTGGCAAGCGAAGGTATATCGCTTGAAACCGGCCTGGTGGCAAAGACCGGCGGAGGGCTGCAGAACTTCGTCTCTTATCCCGGTTTCCATGCGATCGACACGGAGATCAAAACGCCTTACACCATGAACTACAGCTTCGGTGTACAGCAGGCGCTGTCGTCCGACGTGGCCGCAACCATCAGCTACGTGGGTAACGTTTCCCGCCACCTGCCGCTCTATTACGATCCGAACACGGTGCGCGGCTTGTTCAATCCGAGTATCAGCACGCAGCAATATCAGCCGTTTCCCGACCTCGGAGGCGCGGGCACCATCCACTATGCCGGCGTGAGCACCTACAACTCGCTGCAGGCCAAGATCGAGAAACGCTATTCTCACGGGCTGACGTTCCTGGGGACTTATACGTGGTCGCACGCGCTGGACGATGCCAGTGATGCGGGCGGTCTCTCCACGGCAGTCGGGGACCGCAATATGGCCCTGCTTCCGTTCATCACGGAGTTCACCAACTCTGCATACGACATTCGGAATCGGGTCACTGTAAACGGCAACTATGAGCTTCCGTTTGGCAGAGGCCGCGCCTTTGCCAATCAAACTCCCCTGTGGGCGGATGAGCTCGTCGGCGGCTGGTCGACGAGCCTGACCTTCCAGGCGCAGTCGGGCACTCCATTCACGGTCACCCCAAGTAACAGCGGTCCTTCCGGCGGCAGCGCGCGTGCGATCCAGATCGCCGATCCCTTCGCGGCCACCCCCGGCGGCACGAACGGTTGTCCCACAAAGGTTCACACCAAGGACCACTGGTATAACCCATGCGCTTTCGCGAACCCGTTGTCCGGTAGTCTGATCGCTCCTCCGGGAGTGACGCCGGGCGCTGTCGATCCCTCGACCGGCCAACCGAATACGTATCGGTTCGCCTCTCCGGTTACTGATACACCCACGGTGCTTGCACTGCTGGGCGGACGGTCAAATACGATCTACGGGCCCGGCTACTACGGCGTGAATATGTCGCTATTTAAGAACTTCGTGACATGGCGTGAGCAGTATCTGCAGTTCCGCGCGGATGCTTTCAATGTCCTGAATCATCCGACGTGGGGCAATCCGTCCAACACAAACAACAGTCCAGGCGCAGGAAGTATCACTGGCCCGAAGTTCTTCCAGAACAACACGCCGGACGCCAGATTCTTCCAGCTTTCCCTGAAGTACAGCTTCTAGGAAAACTGCTGCCTCCTCCGGGCAGGGCAATCCTGGTCCGGAGCACTTTTTCGATTCAGAGCACGGCGCAGCGGACCATCTTTTTTAAGCGTCGCGATGGCAGAGCTGTTCCGGAGTTGAGGTCAACAGGCTGGTATGAAAATCGCGGGTCGAATCCTGGGAACAGCGGTAATCGCATTTGCAATCGCTTACAGCGGGCTGGTCTGCTTTGCGGGACGGCCAGCGGCTGCGCAGGTTACTTCGTCGACTCGCGGCAATGAAATTGTCCTGCGGAACGAGCTTGTGACCGTCCGCTATCACCGGCGGGCGGGCACGATGGATATTGCCTGGCGGGATGGAGATCGACTTGAGGAAATTACCAGCGGCGCGCAACTGGCGAATGGCCGCTCGCTCTCCACGGCGGCCTACACACAGCACGAACTGGTTCAGCCGGGCGACGGGGCTGCGGACGTTCTCTCAGGAGAGGCAGAAGCAACGCACGAATACACGATTCGCAGCACCGCTCCAGGCATGCCGGCGCTGTTGCAGCACATTTGGCTTTATGACGGCAAACCCTGGATTTCCGTTCAGGCCGAACTAGACCATGAAGCGAGCGCAATCGGCACACGGCACTTCGATGCTGTTGTGTTGAAGGGACCGGATTCCGTGCAGATCAAACAGGTCGGGGCGTTGCGCGCTCTTCATGTGCCGTTCGACAACGATATGTGGTTCCGTTACGAGAGCAGGCCGGTTGGCGATATCCGAGCAGGCGATACGTTTTCGAGCGACGAGGCCACGGCGATCTACGACAATACGAGCCGGCAAGCTGTCGTTTTCGGGTCGATCTCTCATGATGTGTGGAAGACGGCAATCGACATACTCGCCGCGCACGGCCGGTTGACAGGCATTGATATTTACGGCGGCATATCCTCGCCCACTGGTGTGCGTACGGATACACACGACACCGTGCAGCACGGCCTGGTGCACGGTACACGTGTGACGTCGCCGCGCATCTTTATTGGCTCGTTCGCAGACTGGCGCGATGGGCTTGAGGCCTATGGCGCTGCGAACGCGGCTGTGCATCCGCCGTTGAAATGGCCGGCGGGCGCGCCCATGGGGTGGAACAGTTGGGCCGCCTATGGGGAAAAGATCAACGAACACCGCTATCTGGGTGCTGCCACTTTTGTAAGGGACACGCTAGTTCCGCAGGGGTTCGGCCGGAACAAAGTTGTTTACATCAATCTTGATGCTTTCTGGTCGAAGCTTGATGCTGTGCAGCTCGCCGACGCAGTTGCCAATATCAACGCGATGCGAGGGGCAGACGGCGTTCACTTTGAACCAGGCATTTACTGGACCCCGTTCACCTACTGGTCAGACGATCTTGACGCATACGTCGAAGGCACCGGGATGAAATACCGGTACCGGGACATTCTTCTGAAAGCGCCTGACGGCTCCTTTCTTCCCAAAGTTGACGGTGGCTGGGCCATCGATCCTTCGCATCCTGGTGAGAAGGCGCGCATTGCGTATTTCCTCAAGCAATTTCAACAGATGGGTTTCACTTATCTGAAGCTCGACTTTCTCTCACATGGCGCGCTTGAGGGCGCGCATTACGATCCGGCGATTCAGACGGGAATCGAGGCCTACAACGAAGGCATGCGGCAGATTGTGGAGGAAACGGGCAATCGCATGTTTCTTAGTCTCTCCATTGCGCCGTTGTTCCCGTCGGGGTACGGCCACGCCAGGCGGATCTCGTGCGATACGAAAGGGCATATCAGCGGCGGAGACCAGACGACTGAGTACATGCTCAATTCACTGACTTACGGCTGGTGGACCAACGGAAGCCTGTATATCGCCGATCCCGACCATGTCGTGTTGGGAGACAAAGCCGATCAGGGGGCCCGCAGCGTGACGGAAGGCAAGAGCCGGTTATTGTCCGCGATTATCAGCGGAGGCATGATTCTGGACAGCAGCCCGGTGGCCGATAGTCAGCAGGCGCGCGATCTGGCCAGCGCAGTTTACGACAACCGTAATCTTTTCGCGGTGGCGAGTGAAGGCGAGGCTTTTCGCCCGATTGAAGGCGACACGGGAAACAAGGCGGCGACGGCGTTTGTCCGGCCGTCGGCGCACGGCGTGTATCTCGCGGTCTTCAACTACGACGATAAACAGCAGCAGACCATCACCATCCCTCTGAATCGTATCGACCCGAACTTCGGTACCCAGTCTTCCATTGCGGTCGCCGATGTTGCGTCAGGCAAGGCGCTCCAACCTGCTCACGGCGCGGTATCTGTGACCCTTCAACCGGCGGAGTCGGAACTACTCGAACTGCGCGCAGATCAATGAACGACCCACCCGAGGTATCGAAGCGTCAGGAGGCCAGGCAATGAGACAGCAACCCGCACCAAGCTCAGGCGGTCTACAGATGTTCCACCAGAAATCAGCAGGCCGGCGTTGGTTACGGCTGCTCAGTTTATTCGCGTTCAGCACTTGCGCCGTGTCGATGCTCTTCGGGCAGGCGCAGCCCGGCACAGTTGGGCAGAGGCCATACCTGGGCTGGAGCACCTACAGCGAGCAGACGATTGTGCCTTCGAGCAGTGTAATGAACGAGCAGAACATTCTCGCCCAGTCCGATGCGATGCGCGCCTGGGGGCTGGAGGGCCATGGGTTCCAGTACATCAATCTGGATGCAGGATGGTCCGGCAACAGCGACGGGTATGGGCGCACGCTGTGGAACTCAACCGCGTTCCCGACGTTTTTGCAGATGATCCAGCATATTCACGCCAACGGGCAGAAGGTCGGGATCTATCTGAACCCGGGCATCGGCGGGGGTGTGGTTTCGGCAAATCCGCCGATTCTGGGCACGCAGTATCACGTTCAGGACATTATGGTGATGCCACTTACAATCGGCAACGGATTCGGCAACGCCTATAAGATCGACTTTACGAAACCCGGCGCGCAGGAGTACATCAACTCCCTGATCGATCTTTATGCATCGTGGGGCATCGATTTTATCAAGCTCGATGCGGTTACTCCCGGTTCCTATAACGACAATCTCAACATCAATAACATCCCAGATGTTCAGGCGATGTCCAAAGCCATTGCGCAGAGTGGTCGGCCCATCTGGCTTACCCTCTCCTGGGCGCTTGATGAGGACTACATCAGCGATTGGGAGCAGAATTCGAATGCGCGACGCATCGAAGGCGATGTTGAATGCGAAGGAGACTGCCCGAACCTGACGGAATGGCAGCGCGTGCTGCTGCGGTTTTACGATCTGATCGGATGGGAGAACGTTTCGGGTCCCACGCTGGGCTGGAATGATCTCGACTCGCTCGAAGTCGGCAACGGAGCCACGGACGGCATCACGAACACGGAACAGCAAACAGCAATGACGCTTTGGGCGATGGCCAATGCTCCGTTGTCGCTCGGGGGAAACCTGACGAACCTGACCAGCTATGGCAAAAGCCTGCTTACCAACGACGAAATACTCGCCGTCGATCAGTCGGGTCATCCGGCAAAACAGGTGACGGGGGGCTACACTCCGGTGTGGGTCTCCAACCTTGCGAACGGCAGCTACTATGTCGCGATCTTCAATCTCAATGCCTTTCCCACGGCGGTGACCGTCGACTGGAAGGATCTCGGCTTCCTCAGCGCGGTCGGAGTGAGGGACCTGTGGAACCATACTGAACTCCGACCCTCGTTTCAGTCGTTCTCCGACGTGCTGCCGGGACATGGAGCGCGACTGTTGAAGGTCACCGCGGTTGGGCATGCTCCGGCATCTCCATCGCAGGTCTATGGAGCCGAGACTGCAACTCTGTATGGGAACGCCCAACTGTCCGAATGCTCCACCTGCGCGAGCGGCAACAAGCTTACCTATCTGGGCATTGGCGCAGCCAACTATGCCATATTCAACGTGAACGTCAAGAACGCGGGTGTATACCGGATGGAGGTGGACTCGATGACGACCGGCACCCGCTCCTTCATCATCAACGTTAACGATGGACCGGATATTACGCTGAATCTGAGCGGCGGGAGTTCGAACCTGCCGTTCCCGACGACGATTCCCGTTCGTCTGAACGCGGGGGCGAACAGCATCCAGTTCGGCAACCCGACGAGCTACCCGCCGGACATGGACCGCATCATCATCAGCGGGGACGGCAACGAGCCGTATCCGGGCTTTGAAGTCTATGAGGCGGAGAACGCCACGCTGAGCGGCTCGGCATCGGCGGGCTTTTGCGGAAACTGCTCCGGCCTGGCTTCGGTGGGCAACCTGGGCGGCGGTCCGCAAAGCACCGTCACTTTCGATAACGTGAATGTGCCGGCCGCGGCGACCTACCAGATGGAGATCGATTACATGACGCAGGGGCCGCGATCCTTTTTCGTGTCGGTGAATGGAGGCGCGGAGAAGGAGCTGGACCTGAACGGCTACAGCTTCGGTACACCAACCAGCACGGTGATTCAGGTGCCGCTGAATGCGGGGTCCAACCAGATCGAATTCAGCAATCCGGATAACTATGCTCCCAATCTGGACTCGATTACGGTCGGGCCGGTGGTCAGGCAGTGAAACTGAATGCTTGTGACTGAAACAGGTGATGGGCCGGTGTGGCCGCATTACCGATGAAGGCTGATTGAACATGGAGCGGAGATATACGCCGAGTTGTTCTCGCGAGCTTGCGCGAGCGATCACATGGAACAGACGCGAGTTCCTGAGATCCGCTGCCGGCCTGAGCGCCGCGAGCGCCATTCTGGGGTTCTCTCCGCTTCGTGCCGCAGCCATGCCGCCCCGGCAGAAGGCAATTGTTGTGACGTTTGGGGGTGGGGCGCGCGACGAGGAAACGTGGGCCCCTGAAGGGCGCGAGAACATTCCTAACCTGCTTGGAACACTGCTGCCGCAGTCAACGTTCTTCGGACGCGTAGAGAATCGGGGAATTCTGGGGCATTATGTAGCGACGGCAAGCCTGGCGACAGGCGTATACGAGACGTTCGACAATTTTGCCGCCACTCCTCCGGAGAATCCGACGGTGTTCGAATATTTTCGCAAGGGACTACGGCGTCCCGCGACAGACGCGTGGGTAATCGCGCCCAGCAATGGCTTCAACCGCATCGGCGAAAGCGATAACCGGCGCTATGGGGCTGGGTTGGGGGCGGGCGTCATTCTGCCCAAGCACCTTTTGAAAGCGGCTCTGCCGACCACAGGGCATGCCGACTATGCTCATCTGCTCCGCGACAATTATGAGAATCCTTTCTACATTCCAAAACTCGCCGGTAACGAAGTCGAGCTTCGGCAGATTGAAGAGGTACTGCGGCTCTCGCTGGACGAGTTCACGAAGCACGCTCTCACCCTCAGCAGCCCTGACGAGCTTTCCGTCTATATTGCGCAGCAGCTTATGCGACAGCTTGCGCCCAGCCTGCTCTGGATCACATTGCACGACATCGACATCGCTCACTCGGGAGCATATTCGCTCTACCTCGAGGGGATAAAGCGATCCGACCGGCTGTGCGCGGAAATATGGAAGGCCGTTCAGGCGAATCCGGAGTATGCGGGGAAGACGACGATGTTCATTCTTCCGGACTTCGGCCGCGACTCGGATTTCAGCGCGGGCGGCAATGGCTTCCAGCATCACCGCACGGGCGACGCGCTCTCGCGCACGACATGGATGATGGTGCTCGGTCCGGGAGTGCGCCATGGTGCGTTTGTCGAGCGCCCGGTTGAATCACTCGATCTTGCGCCGACGCTGGGCGCGCTGCTGGGCTTCTCCACGCCGCTTGTCCGCGGCAAAGCGCTCACCGAGGTTGTTTAGCCATGGCAATGAGTGAATGGTCCGCGTCCGGCTTTTCGGCTTATCCGCCGCTCGGCCGCGAGTTCGCCGGGCGGCACCTCCCGCTCCTGCGGCAGTTGCCGCTGCCGCTCACCATCCTTATGCTGCGCGAAATCTCGGCATACGACTGGAGGTTTCCGGCTGAGCGCCGCATGCTGGAAGATCAGTTCGCGTGGCTTCAATCTCTTTCCCCGGCTGAGCTTTCCGAGACATTGCGCGGCTTCGCCCAATTGTCCACCCCTGTGCAGGCTCTCTCTCGAAACTGGGTCGGCGACCCGGAGCGCGCCAGCGAAGCGATGACGGCATATCTATGGTCCACGAGTCAGATTGACGCTTTCCGTGCGGCGGCCGATAGCTATGCCGATGCGTGGCACAATGCAGTTACGGAAAATGGGCCCACGGTTCCGCGCCTGTGCATCGTCGTTCTGGGCAGCGAGCTTGACGCCGCTGGCACGCCGATTTTTTTTAAGCTGCGCCCTCATGGAGTCTTTTTTCCGCAGGTGGATCCCGCGAATGGGATGCGAGCGATTTTTGAGACGATGTCTGCCCGCGCCGCAGCGCATCCGTTGCCCTACGAACACTGGTATATCGACGGCGGCCATCCTGAGCCCTGGAACGATCCACGCATCACCGTCATCTCGTGGGGTGAGCTCGAGGCGCTGCGCAGCGCGATTCTACAGCGGATACAGAAGACGATCAGCGGTTCGGCTTCCGGTCCTGAGCAGTTGCGAACGGTGCTGGCGGAGATTACGCCCTCGGACCTCGACCTGAAACCGGGCCGGGACGAACTGATGGATCGCTTTAAGATCAGCGTGCTGACGGAGGGGTCGGGGACGCAGATTTTCAGCACTACGTTCGCTCAATGGGCTGCGCGCGAAGCGCTTCGACGCGCGCAGCCTTCGACTCTTCTGGTCCGATTCGCGCCGAGACAGCGCCAGCTTCCGATGGATGAGCTGCTGGCCGGACTGAACAGCCATAACGTTCCGGACCCGAAAGGATCACTTATCGATGCGGATATGGGCGCATTTTACACGTGGATCAACCAGCAGCGATTGGCGGGCGCGGACCAGGCGAAGTTCGTCGCTTGGTGCGAGGAAAACAACCAGGCCATCGCCATCGGGCCTACGCTTCCGCAAGGAACGACCGCGGAAAACAAATTGACCCTACAACAGATACTCGCGTTGTGAGCTAAGCCAATTCATCATGGACTTAGAACGCCAGCCTAAAACGAGAAGGACACGTTCAGAGTGAATACCAGCAAATTATGCAAACTGCTTTCTTTCCTCCTGGTTATTTCCGCGCTTCCGGCGTTGCAACTGTTTGTATCCGCGCAGACAGCACATCCAACTCCCGAAGAGATTGAATGGACCTGGGAGGTGCGGCCCACGGATTACAATCCAAAGCTGCCCAATGTTCTTCTGCTGGGGGATTCGATCACGAGGAATTACTATCCCACGGTGAAGCGCCTCCTGAGCGATAAAGCGAATGTGTACCTGATGGCGACTTCCGCGTCAGTTGGGGATCCGCGCCTGCCAGCGCAGATTGTGAGCTTTCGCAAGATGGAGGGGGTGCGGTTCGACGTTGTTCATTTCAACAACGGGATGCACGGCTGGACCTATACAGAGGACGACTACAGGCGGGCTTTTCCCACTTTTCTGCATACGATACGAACGTCGGCCAAAGGAGCGAAGCTGATATGGGCGACGACCACGCCGGTGAAAGTAGATGCTGTTCCGGGGCCGACGAACGCGCGCGTGGATGCGCGGAACGCAATCGCAAAGACCTTCATCGGTGCGGAGCACATACCTATCGACGATCAGCATGAATTGATGATGGGGCACCGCGATCTGTATCAGGACACCGTTCATTTCAACAAGTCGGGATCCGAGATACAGGGCGCGCAGGCAGCGGCAAAGATCGAAGCCATACTTCCACGGTGAGCGCTCCTGCTCTCATTGCGATGAAAGGGATTGAGAAGTGGATATCACCAGGCGGGATTTTATTCGCAGCAGCGCAGCTGTGGCGCTGATGCCCCGCGGAAATTTCTCATTTGGCCGAAGGCTTTGCCGGAGCCGTAACCTCTTATGGTATTCGACGCCAGCCGAGCGATGGCTGGAGGCGCTGCCCGTGGGAAACGGACGGCTGGGGGCGATGGTCTTTGGCGGAGTGAGCCGGGAACGGATCGCAGTCACGGAGTCGACTCTATGGTCGGGTGCTGCGAGCGACACGGACGAAAACCCGGGTGCGCTGGGCCATCTTTCCGAGATTCGCGAGCTCCTGTTCCACGGAAAGTATGCCGAAGCAAGCGGCCTGTGCAAGAAATATATGCTGAGCTCGCCGAAGTCTTACGGCACCAGCCTTCCCATGGCCGACCTACAGCTTGATTTCCCGATGGAGGGTGAAGCACAACACTATCGCCGGCTGCTGGATCTGGACGAGGCTGTTGCGCGCGTGGAGTATCGCGCGAAAGGCCGCCGATATGTCCGCGAGGTCTTCGCCTCGAATCCAGCGAAGGTCATCGCGGTTCGCCTAAGCTGCGACCGGCCGGGACAGATCGCGTTTACGGCGAAGTTCGGCAATCTCAGTGTTCCGGCAGATGAGTCGCTTGAGGGAAATACGCTGGTTTTGCGCGGTCACGGATGGGAACGGATGCACAGCGATGGCAGGCAGGGTGTTGCGTTCGAGAGCCGGGCCCGCATTCTTGCGCAAGGAGGAACGATTGAGCGCGAAGGCGTGCAGCTGCGCGTCCGGAATGCCGATGCGGTCACGATGTTGCTGGCCGCGGCAACCAATTATGGCGGAGGCCAGCCCGGTCTTCTCTGCGGACCCGCCCTGGATGCGGCGGCCTCCCGCAGGTATGAGCAACTGCGCACCGAGCACCTGGCTGACTATCAACCGCTGTTTCGCCGCGTGCATATCGATCTTGGAGGGAGCGCGAAGGCGGAGGAACTCCCGACAGACGAGAGGCGGAAGGCGCTTGAGAGCGGCGCTGACGACCCCGCGCTCTGTGCTCTCTTTTTCCAGTACGGCAGATACCTGACGATCGCAGGTTCGCGCGCCGACTCGCCTCTCCCGATGGCGCTGCAGGGAATCTGGAATGACGGCCTTGCCTCCAGCATGGGCTGGACGGATGATTTTCATCTGGACATCAATACCCAACAAAATTACTGGGCTGCGGAGGTATGCAATCTGGCAGAGTGCCACGAGCCGCTCTTCCGGTTGGTTGAAGGTCTGCGCAAGCCGGGAGGAAGAACGGCGGAGAAGATGTACGGAGCGCCCGGATGGGTGGCGCACGTCTCGACGAATGCCTGGGGATTTACCGCTCCGGGCGGAGGGCTCGGCTGGGGCCTGTTTGTAACGGGCGGCGTGTGGATCGCCTCGCAGATGTGGCGACACTACCAATTTACGCAGGATGCCGGGTTTCTCCGGCAGCGGGCGTATCCGGTTCTGAAGGACGCCGCCGAGTTCTACCTGGCATATATGGTGACGCACCCGAAGTACGGCTGGTTAGTGACGGGCCCTTCGGAGTCGCCTGAGAACTGGTTCCTGACGCCTGAGGGCGTGCCGTGCAGCGAATCGATGGGGCCGACCTGCGATCGCGTTCTGATCTATGCGCTGTTCAGCGCATGCATGGAGGCTTCGGTGATTCTCGGAATCGATCCAGAGTTTCGCAGCCGGCTTGAAGCGGCGCGGGCAAAACTACCCCCGCTACAGATCGGCAGGCATGGCCAGCTTCAGGAATGGCTTGAGGATTTTGCGGAGGCGCAGCCGAACCACCGGCATACTTCGCACTTGATCGCCCTCTATCCCGACAATCAGATTTCGCCCTACAAAACGCCGGCCCTTGCGGAGGCCGCCCGTGTAACCATCGAACGCCGCATCAACCACCCGGACTGGGAAGACACCGAATGGACCCGCGCCAACTTTATCAACTACTATGCGCGGCTTCTGGACGGAAACGCAGCCCATCGCCACCTGCTTGGATTGTTGCGGAACGATACGGACAGCTCGCTTCTTACATACTCCCGGGGCGGAGTCGCGGGGGCGGCGCAGAACATCTTCGCCATCGATGGAAACTGTGCCGGAGCGGCGGGTGTCGCGGAGATGCTGATGCAGTCGCAGGGTGGGGCGATTCATCTCCTGCCGGCGTTGCCGCCGGCGTGGCCCGAGGGGCAAGTGACCGGTCTCTGCGCGCGGGGAGGATTTCAGGTCTCGTTGCAATGGAGAGCGGCAAAATTACAGTCGGCCCTTTTAAGCAGTAGCGCAGGAGGAAAGTGCGCCGTGAGATATGGAACGAAAGTGATCTCTGTCGAAATCGCTCCTGGCCGTACGGCCCGTCTCCACGCGCAGGCCTTCGAGTAGCTATATCGCACTTCTGTGAAGAGCTGGTAAGAGTTCAGAGGCCGTCCATGAAATTCAGCCAGGCCTTCATCTAAATTTCTGAGCACCACTGGCGCCAGTATCAAGCTTCGGGGCCCCGCTCTAGGCGCGCAAAGTTGCAGCGCCAAACTTCTTCGCAGCCTTCCTCTCGCCTGGGATTGCAAGATGCGGAGGGCCTCCGATTGCTTCAGAGAGTCGGAGGCTGGCTTGCCGCAACGCTGCGTGAACGTTCTTAGGCGTCGTCGACTCCTCAATTCTGGCCAGATAAGGCACAGTCAGCGCTGCCACTGCACTGCCACGCTCGTCCAGTACAGGGTATGTAATGTTTACTACACCGCGTATCTCATAGCTGTCGCGTTCTTCGTAGCCCTGCTCTTGTATCTTCCGCAGATGATCGTTGAGGTCTCTGGGAGCCCGTTTTTGTGTGAGCTGTTGCCACGTTTCGATAGCCCGTTCGCGGGCATCAAGAGGCAAATGTGCGAGGATGACGTGGCCTGTGGCAGCGTGCATGAGATCGACCACCGCTCCCGCTTTGACGTAGAAGCCGGGGCTGATAGGCGAATCGGCTTGCGCCAGGATCACAACCTGTCCTGCCTCCAGCACGCCCAGGTGGCAGGACTGATGGATGACATGAACTACTTCCTGCATAACAGGTAGTGCTTCGGAGACCAGGCGTTTTGTCGGGGGATATTCCAGCGACATGCGGAACATCTTAAGCGTCAACTGGAAGCGGTCATTGTCGTCAACACGCGCAATGTATCCGCGCTCTTCAAGACAAAGAAGCATACGGAATATTTCAGAAACTGTACGGTTCAGGCGCCGCGCGACGTCACTCTTGGTCAGCCCAGTAGGCTCCTGTGTAAACAGTTCAAGAATATCCAGCCCTTTTTCCAGAGCGGGAGTGGGATAGTGTCGCTTACCTGTCTTCAATGGACGTCCTGACGTGTCTGGTTTTTATTAGCAGAAATTGTAAGCCCGAATTGCGCGACAGGACAGAGTAGTTTTGTGCCAGTCAAAACGCCGTTTAGCTTATAAAATTATTGGGGATTTTTCGAGTTTCCGGGTTATTTTTATTGACAAATTATAGTTTTTGCTTATAGAAGCTCAGGAGGCTGGACCGTGGCCGGCACCAAAAAATTGGTCGCGGCAAATGGATCGTTGCGGCTAGAAGGCTGGCATTGCAATGAAAGACAACGCGCCCCTCGACTTTGGTGGCCTCTGGGAGCACTGGCAAAGTGAGGACGGTGTTGGGACGGTCGCGACGTTCTCTATTGTCCGCCTGCGAATGGGTAAAATGCGGCGGACGCGCCCACCCATTCCTGATCGCGGTTATGGTCTACGCCCATCATCTTGCCGCGTCCCAGCCGCACCAGAGAGATCACGGGCTCCAAATTTCCGCTATCCGGCCACAGATACAGGATGCGCAGCTCAGGCTGCGTCGGCCCGAATGGCGTATCCACCACCTGCTCAAAGTGCACCCTCTGCTGCAAAAGATATTCGTGGCGCTGCTGTTTCGGAATTGCCGCGAGCGTCTCGTCCGAGGGGGCGAATTCAATTCCCTTTCCCGCAAACGAAAATAGGGGCTTCAAAATCCATTGTTCACGGTCGGCAGGTAACCTGTCATCGCCCTTCCCGGCCAGCCAGTCATCAAGAAAGATCGCAGATGGAACGGCAGGATGATCCAGGTAGGGGATGGAAAATTTGCTGATATGGAAATACCAGTTCGGGTGTCCGGCCCATTCCAGGGCGAACGATTCGCGGTAGTCGAAGGGCAGCTCGATCTGCTTGCGTATCAGCTCGTCGACGATGGCCCGGTTATAGATGCGCCGGATCGGGACGAGTTTTTTGCCTTTGCGGTAAAAGAGACGGATTGGCTTACCGTGGCGGACCTCGGGCACCAGCTCCGCGATATCAACGATTTCAATCCCGAGACGCCCGGCGGTGAGCAGGAAATCGGGCAGTGTCTTCTGCTTCCTGGGTTCGACTTCGGTCAGCACGACATTCTCCGGATCGTGCCCGTGCACGATGACGCGCTCCATCAGCTTCCAGAAGCTCGTTTCAGTATGGCCTCCGAGCAAATAACCGAGCGAACCGTCGAGCTGAAAGATTGAGCGATAGAGTTCTGAAAGCACGATCTGGAAAGCAAACACCGATGGGAAGGCCTGCAGTTCTACGAGCTTGGGCGCAAGCTTCCCGTCGGGCTCACGCACCAGCCCAAAATCGGCGGTCATGAAATGCGGATGCGGCGTCTCATCCGCCGCACAATACTTCTCAGGAATCATCGCGCGCGAGGCTTGCAAATAGCTCTTGTCTTCGACGAGACGGTGCGTCAACTCCGCGCCGGTTGCCGCGATTTCATCGAGCATCTCTTTTGGAAAGAAGCACGGCGTTTCAGCTACGCGGAATTCGACATGGGTGCCTGCGCGCGCATCGAGGCTATGCAGCAGATTGCGGTATGCTTCCGGGCGATACCGGCGGTTGAAGTCGTGGCGAAAGGATGCAATCACGGTATAAGTCCCGGGCAACAGAGTACCGCAAATGGCCGGGGAATATCGGCTGTCGATTACGGATCTACAAGGAACTTCCCGTCGCGCATGATCTGTTCTTCGTCTGCCCAGATGTTGAACCGCAGACCTACAACATCGATGTGCGTAGTCGAAGTCCACGGTGCACCCGTATGTTCGCCATAGGGGTTGCCGAATGCAATGTGGATGCCGGGAAATTTCTCGTCCTGCAGAATATTGCCGATCACATGCTCAATACCCAAATTCGTGCCGATAGCAAACTCGCCTACGCGGTCGGAGTTCTCATCCGTGTGCGTATAAGCCCAGAAATCGTCACGCAGCTGCTGGTTGTCTGAATGACAATCGACGATGCGGTTGCCCTTGATCTCAATGGTCAACGGCGTAGACGCAAGCAGACCGTAGCGGAAACAGAGATAGTCGCCAACAACGCCATCGACGACGAAAGTGCCATTGACTTCGCCGGGAGTGGTGAATATTTCACCGCCGGGAAGATTGCCCCACTTTTCACGTGAAATGAGGCCGGAGGTTTTGAGCCACTTGTAGTTCGGATTCAACTCGGCACGGATATCAGTGCCAGCAGACGTGGTGGCACTGACGTAGCCGGCGCGCCGCACTTTTTCGATAACTTTCTGGCTGAGGCGATCAACGAGTTGGAAATCGGCGCGCATGCCTTCGCACATAATCTGCGGAGTGATATTGACCATGTGCGCGTGGCGCATGCGACGACGATTAACGACTTCGGTCATCTGCATACGTGAGCGCAGCTCATTCTGCTGCACCTGCACGGCAAAAATGCTGACGTCCGACGTCTCCATGTCTTCAAGAACGACTGCCGGCATATTCTTGAGCGGACGGGAGCCGAAGTCCTCAAGCATGAAAGCATTCCAGTTGCAGCCATTTGCTACCAGCTCGGCGGCAATAGCTGCGGCGATCGGAGCGGTTTCACGATCGGTTATCAGAGTGACATTTTCTTCTTGCTCGATGCGCAGGCAAGTAAAAACAGCAGCGTGCGCTCCTGGCGCGAACTCTTGAGGAAAGGGCGTGTCAAGCAGCGCCTGGACCTGCGGTGTTGCGGAATAAGTCATTCTCGATACGGCTACCTTCCGGTTATAGCTCTAGGGTATCGAAAAATGGCTGCAAATGGGTATCTATCTCTAGCCGTCGAACAGGCCGACCTGCGTCTCTTCCGCCATGTAATCGACTACTACGTTGAGATCATTGGTCTCCTCGAACTTGCGCAGCTGGCGGTCTGCGCCCGTTCCCATCTCCAGAATTCGGCGGATGTAAGCGATCGACTCGTGGCTATCCAACTCGTCGACCACGTCGGCGATGAAATCCAGGTATTCGAGAATCAGATCGCGCTCCGGAACTTCCATCTCTTTGCCGAAATCGATGAGCTTGCCATCGAGTCCGTAGCGCACGGCTCGCCACTTATTTTCCATGATGAGGGCGCGGGAATACTGGCGGAAGTCCTGATTGCGTTCGTGCAAACGGTAGAGCTTTACCGCTGTGGCCTGAATGAGCGCCGCAATGGCCAGGGTTTCTTCGGCGCGCATGGGCAGATCGCAGATGCGCACTTCGACAGTATTGAAGAAAGGATGGGGGCGGACGTCCCACCAGATTTTCTTGGCGTTGTCGAGACAATTGGTCTTGATGAGCAGGTTGACGAACGCTTCATACTGGGCATAGCTTTCAAAACGGTCGGGAATATTGGTGCGCGGGAACTTGTCGAAGACCTTCGCGCGATAGCTCTTGAGGCCTGTCTTCATGCCACGCCAGAAGGGTGAATTGGTAGAAAGGGCCAAAATGTGGGGAAGAAAATAGTGCATGGAATTCATGATGCGGATCGCGACTTCCCGGTCTTCGACGCCAATATGCACATGCAGCCCAAAGATCAGGTTCGCGCGCGCCACAAGCTGCAGATCCTCCACTACCTGCGCATAGCGGGGATCGGGGTAAATCTCCTGCGTGCGCCAGTCGGCAAAGGGATGCGTCGCCCCTGCCACCAGCAATAGATCGTGCTCACGCGCAAGTGAGATCATGTGCCGTCGCAGATCGAATAGATCATTATGCGCTTCTTTCATGTTTTTACAGATGCATGTGCCGACCTCGATGACCGACTGGTGCATCTCCGCCTTAACGCGCTCCGCCAGGCGGCGCTTGCCTTTGGCAAGCATCTCCGTCGATAGGTGCGAGCGCAGATCACGCGTCACAGGATCGACGGTCTGGTATTCCTCTTCAATGCCGATCGTGAATGAAGGCCGCATGAGATTTGCCGTCCAGGTGATTACGAAATGCCTGGCACGGCATCGCTCCCTTAAGAGTCAAAACTGCTGGTGGAAAGTGTAGACCTTTTTTCGTCAAAACGAGACTATCGCGAAATCAAGCTCCTCGACCGTCAGCCCGGCTTTTCAGATTTGGGTTTCTTCGCGGATTTGCCCTTGGCCGGGCTCTTCTTCTTTGCAGCACGCTCGCTCGCAGCGCCAAGAAAGGCTCCCCAGTGGAACTCCTGTGTGGCGGGAACCGACTTCGCTTTCTTTACGGCCAGTGCGGCAACCGCGTCGACGATCCAGTCAAAGTTCTTCTGCCCGACCGAGTGCAGGTCCGCATCCGGCGCTGGATTCATGAAGTCAATGGCGTAGGGCACGCCGTCTTCCACGGCAAATTCGACCGTGTTCAAGTCGTAGCCAAGCGCCTTGCACAATGCCAGCGCGTCTTTTTCTACGCGATCGATCAGCTTTTTGTCGTACTCGGGCGGGTCGAGCACATAACGCTGCGCATACGGACGGCGAGGATCATACGGCATGATGTGGACTTTTTCCTGCCCGACAACATAGCAACGGAAGTACTCATTGAACTTCACCGCGCGCTGCAGGGTCATGCAAAGGTCGCGGCTCTGGTCATAAGCGCGGAAAAACTCCTCAGGATTATGCACATGATGCACATCGCGCCAGCCGCCGCCGTCGACCGGCTTCAGAAATGAGGGAAATCCGACATACTCGAATATCTCGTCCCAGTTCAGTGGAAATTCCAGGTTACGCATGGAACGCTCAGTTGTTCCGGGCGGCAGGTGCTTATGCGGAAGGATCACGGTCGGCGGCACGGCCACACCCAGCTTTGCGGCCAGCGAGTAATTGAAGAACTTGTCGTCAGCCGACCACCAAAACGGATTGTTGATGACGATCGTGCCATTAAGAAGCGCATGCTTCAGAAACGCGCGATAGAACGGAATGTCATGCGAGATGCGGTCAACAATGACCGAATAGGCGGGCGGCTTGTCCAGCCGGATGCCGCCGATATGCACGAACTCCGCGCTGATGCCGTCGAGTTTCATGGAATTGATGCGCTCCACCAGTGCACCGGGGAAAGTATTTTCCATGCCGAAGAGAACGCCGATTTTTTTCACGTCTGCAGCCTCTTGATCAAGATGCGATACTCGCCGTCAGCGCAGTTCCCGGCGGCTTCGCTTGCGCTTCCACAATACACCCCTTGGCAACAAGTTTTCGCTACTTTGCCGATTAGCTGACTCCGACACTCTCAGAGATACTCGTTCATCATGTGCGCCCAGGTCGGCCAGTCATGACTGTTCCACGAGTCCCAGATATAGAGCTGGTGCGGGATGCCCTTTTCACCCATGAGCCGCGAAAGATACTGATTCGAGCCGAGACATTGGTCATCCCAACCTGTAGCCAGTAAATAGGTATTGTGCCTGTAGTGGTCGAAATACCATGGGTCAGACGAATTCGGAACGTAGTGCGTGGGTGTGTGGAAGTAGACGTCATTGTCGTAAAAGCCGTGCAGGAAGCTGGTTTGGTCAAAGGCGCCACTCATTGAAAGGAAACCAGTGAAGCGGTCGGGGTGGCGCAGCGCGATGTTGACGGCATGGTATCCGCCAAAGCTGCAGCCCAGGGCAATGAGGTTCGGGTCGCCGTTCTTCAGGTGGATCAGGGGCAGTACTTCATCCATCACATAGTTCTCGTATTGTGCGTGACGGGCGATGCGCCAGCGAGGAGAAACATTGCGGTTGTACCAGCTCTCCGCATCGACGCTGTCCAGGCAATAGAGCTGCAACTGGCCGTCTTCTATCTTGTGCCGGAGGGCATTGATCATTCCGCGATCCTCAAACTCGTAAAAGCGCCCCTGGGATGTGGGAAACACACTGGCCTTCACGCCCGAGTGTCCGAAGACCAGCAATTCCATGTCGCGCCCGAGGCGAGACGACCACCATTTGTGATATTCGCGGTTCATGATTTCGTTCTCATTCCTGCTAGTCTGGAGCGTAACAGGCGGCGCGGTCACGCAACAGAAAGAAGAGCGCACCGCGACCGCCAATCAAGAAACGTAGAGGAAACAGCAGCGAGTTGGCAACAGAGATTCCAGATATTTCTGCGAACGATCAAGTCCCCGATCTTCCGGCGCTTCCTGCCCGCGTCGAGGTACATCCCCAATTTCACAGTCGCTTTCTGGAACATGACCGCGACATCTCCGTTTACCTGCCTCCCGGGTATGAGGAAGAGCCGCATCGTGACTTCCCAGTGCTTTACCTGCACGATGGACAGAACCTTTTCGATCCGCGCACGTCCTTTGTTCGTGGACAGACCTGGCGCGTGGCGGAGACTGCCGATGTGGTCATAGGGGCGCGAGAAGTCGAACCGCTCGTCATCGTAGGCATCGCCAATTCCGGCGAACAGCGGCTCGCGGAGTACACGCCTGTCCGCGACAGAAAGCTGGGCGGCGGCGAAGCGGACAAATATGGAAGACTCATCACAGAGGAGCTGATGCCTTTTATCAGGTCGAACTACCGCACGCTCGAAGGGCCGGCGCATACCGGCTTGGGAGGGTCTTCACTCGGCGGATTAGCGACGCTCTACCTTGGTCTGAAGTGTTCAAAGGTTTTCGGCCGGCTTGCAGCGCTTTCGCCCTCCGTCTGGTGGGGTCAAAAAAACATCATCGGGTACGTAAATAAAGCGAGGCCAGCGTGCAGGCCGCGCATCTGGCTGGACGTTGGCGACGCGGAGGGACCTCCCGCTCTCGCGGATGCCGGTCTGCTGGAACGTCGGCTCAAGGCACGTGGCTGGCGGACCAACATCGACCTGCACTATGAGCATATTGCCGGAGGCACGCACGACGAAGCGGCTTGGGCGGAACGAGTCGGCCCGATGCTGCGGTTTCTCTTCCCAGCCGTAAGGCGAGAGGATCTGGAGTAAGCGCGAGATGGAGCGCATTCCAATCATGGGTGGTTGCTACGGTTTTCACCGTCCTTTCACTGGCGGAAAGTTCTCCGGCCAACTCAAGAGTTTGCCCGTTCACAGTGACTCTGGCTTCGCGCTGGATACGATACTCATAGGTCTCGCCTAATTGGATTTTGTTGTTAAGGGCTCGGCCGGACGTCGCATCGGCGTCAATTACAAATTCTGCTCCATCATCGGCTATCCACGATTATGTCGTTGAGGACCATGCGGACCATTTGCTCGGCACATTCGCCACCCAAAAACAATAGAATGGGCCAAGGCACAGGGTCATGATCCTCTTGTAGCTCGTGTCCGACACCTGATCAACAAGCTAATTCCTGATCATTGGCGAGCCATCTAGTTGTGAGGTTTCAATAGGTTGTCCATCTGATCGAGAACCGGGAAGCTAAGTTTGCGAAGACATGGCGACTCAGGAGACCGGATGGACTATCACCAGAATGCCCGACTGACGGTGTGCGGTCGAGAGCAATTACCGGTCACCCTCGGAGCCCAGAGACTTTTGGGGCCGCAGATAGGCGGAGACCTAGGAGTTTCCCCAGTATTCACAGGACTGCCCTTGCACAAAACTTAACGTGCAGGAGGATGATGAATGCCAAGCGTCTCTTGTGCTGTTCCACTTATAAGGAACGGCCACAGGCAGACCTGACATAGTGAAGTGTCCTGCAATCAGCTCCACATTGGAAGGAGAGCATCGATGAGATTCAAAATGATCGCTTCAAGCCTTGCGCTGATCCTGCTGGCTGCAGGTTTGGCACGTGCCGATTCGCCCGACGAGAAACGGGCAAAAACTCGCAAGATGGCTGCTGAAACTCTGCAGGACTTGTACAAGCTGCAGCCTGCCGCACAGGGGGCTATTCAAAGGTCTGCCGGATATGCCATTTTCAATAACACGGGAACAAATATCCTGCTGGTGAGCACGGCGCGCGGCGCAGGAATCGCCGTCAACTCCAAGACCAAGCAGGAAATCTTCATGAAGATGGCTTCGGCCGGCGCCGGTTTCGGTGTGGGAGTGAAGAACTATCGAGTGATCTTCGTGTTCGAAACCAAAGACGCGCTGGACCACTTCCTCGATTCCGGATGGTCGGGTACTGCGCAATCGGATGCCGCGGCCAAGGTAGGCGATAAGGGCGGTGCTTTCTCGGGGGCGGAGGAATTGGCCCCGGCGTTTGGGTCTATCAAATTACCAAGAACGGTCTGGCCCTCCAGATAACACTGCAGGGTACTAAATATTACAAGGACGACGACCTCAACAAAAAGACATAGCTCCTGGTCGCGAAATTCGATTTGCACACATGCCTGGAAATTAACTGGACCGGTCGTTGTTCTTGAAATGCTTCAGCCAAGGGCTGGCTTAAGGTCACTGTCGACGGCTAGAGTGCAGCAGTCGAGTGCTATGCTACAGGTGTTTCATGATCGAGTGGGATGTCCGCGGGAGCACGAACATGTCGCCGTGTCCGCGGACGACTGCGAAGACGGGAAGGCTCGATACACCCGAAATCCGAAGGGAAAATCTGCCGTCCAAAAGCGCTCCGGGCTCTTGTCCCCGCCAAACCGGTGGTGAAAATCGTCGAGTCCGCCAGCAATATGTCACCTGCACGTTTGCCATTCGGAGGCATCCAGAGGAACATGTTGAACTCGCGGTTTCTCACTCGAAAACGAGACATAACCCCGTGCTCAATCTCAAAAGACCATTTTTGCAGCTTCGGTAATTAACTGTTCGAGCGGCATCATCGTCAGCAGTAATGGGGCCATCGGAAGAGCGGTGGCAACGAGGAGCCAGACCACATCATCGGTCCCGAAGGGCACCATTCGCATCTCACGAACAACCGCAAAGCTGTTACCCAGATCGGCGAGTGACTGTATGTCGTTAGTTCCTAATAGCTCTTCGCTCTTGACTTTCATGCGTAACCATTTTTGATCGAAGTCCCTCACGTAGTCGCCGGCAAACGCGCCATATTCCGCAAGGCCTTTGTTTTGTGCGCGAAAAAGTTGTGGTGTGAACAAGAACAGCGGGGCCAGAATTGCGGCTACAAAGAAAACTACAAAGCCAGCGATCGTCAATTTGAAGGAAAAGAGCGATTGCCCGTTGTAGAAGATACGGCTGGCGATCTGGCCTGCGACCATCGCGCCTTGTGCGAATAACAATGGAATAAAGGCAAGAGTGGATCTACCCAGGAAGCGGATTCCGCCCGCTCGGTCGGGATGTGCAGGCAGCAGGTGCAGGTTTAGAAGTGAAATCCGCAGCAACAACCAGAACCAGATCAGTATCCGCATATACCAGCGGAGCAGGATGAACTGAAAGATCGGTAGGCTGACGAATACAAACCAATACCCCGCCAGCGTCAGGTTCATCTGGCCGCTCTGGGGCGAGGCGTACCAGCTTGCGACATTGAGGGCAACTTCACGCCGCCAGACCCAAAGGCCAGCCGTGATACACGAAGACGACAAGCGCAATCTCAACAACAACGGAGTTACGAACACGCATGCTGGAGTTGATAGCAGCATAAAACTTCGGAAACTCTTCCTGAATCACGATACGGCGTTCCACAAAGGCCTTTACGACAATCCGAATGCGTCGATGAACGGCGATCTCAGCCAGCATCAGAATCGGAAGTGAGACCAGAAATCGCACCTGGGTCTCGATATCGCGAAGAAATGAGAATTTAGCGCCGCCTAACAGATGGCCTTCCGCCAAGGACAACACTGCCAGCGGCACCCAACTTACGAGCCACAAAAACACGATCCGGCGATGCAGCAACTCGAGCCCCGGACCTGTCAGGTGCGCCCGCCTGAACATCCGATATAGTGGGCCGCCCAATACTAAAGAGAAATCAGGCGACTCTTGAAATGACGGTTCTACAGACATAGATGACCTCCACTTTCCCCTCAGTTGCCCAATTTCAAAGGTGGGTGTCCAGCAATTGGGTCCGCCACAGCGGCTCGGAAGAATTGAGCTGACGGGTGTCGACCACGTAGCGTCTTGTGCGGTTGGGGCATCCGACATTGTCCTCTGGCTTGAAATCGAGTAAACATTGGCGAAATAGTAGAGAAGATTTGTGTCTGATTGGCAATCGCAACGCCTGCAGGACGTTCCCAAACTCCCACTCCAACATCATGTGGATACAAATGGACAGATGTAAGATCGTCCGGCGAGAGCGGCTTGTATTGCCGGAATCAAGTGGGCATTCATGTGGCCCTTGACAACATATCCCAATGCGCCTTCTGCCCTACATGCTTCTACGAATTGCTCTTCCGAATGGATCGTCAGGAAGACAATTCTGGCTGACGAAGCCAACTGGCGCAGTCGATGGGCGGCGTCGATTCCGCTTAAGCCCGGCATTGTAATGTCAGCCACAATGACGTCGGGACAAAGACGGAGGGCCTCAGATACTAAAGCCGCGCCATCCTCTACGGTTCCCACGATGTCAAACTGAGGTTTCAGCAGCGCGGTCGTGTGTTCAAGGAAAGCCGAATGGTCGTCCGCAAGTAGTACCCGGGGTCGGATCAAAATTCGCCTCCCTCGGAGCAGAAGGCCCCGCCCATTCTTCGTCGCGAAAGTGCCGAACGAGTTTCAATGGTTAGAAATATCCTTAGGCTATGTTGCGGTTTCTCGCGACTGGGGAAATCCCTAGGAGATGACGACCCGCAGATGAAGGCTCGGGATCGACTGAGATTAACCCGCGCTTTAGGGCGAACAGGACCAGAGCGGCGTTGCTCTTGAGACCGAACGTTTCCATGATGTGGTGCTTGTGGAACTCCACTGTTTTTCCGCTCAGGTTGAGGATGGCTGCTATTTCCTTCATCGGCCGTCCCTCGGCAAACAACTGCACGAAGTCGCACTGCCGCGGCGTCAATTCCTTCGAAAACTGTTGCGCCCTGGTCTTCGCGACGACCCAGTCGTCAGGCCTCAGCTTAGGCGTAACATAGGACCGGCCGTGGGAAATCTCCTCAATCGCCTTGAGTAGCTCGTGTCCGCCGGAGCATTTCAGAACAAAAGCCACTCGTTCGAGTTCAAGTGCAGCCGCAGCAAGATTCGCGTCATCGAGCATTGTCAGAAACACAAACCTGACATTCGGAACTTGTTCTCGAATCCTTCGGGCCGCATCCAGCCCGTTCAGGAGGGGCATCGCGATATCGGCAACAATTACATCCGGCCTGAGTCTGATGGCTTCCAGCAGCATCGCCCGGCCATCTGCTGTCACTCCAATAACGGTAAATGCCTTTTCCAGGTAAGCGCGCAAAGCTTCAGCAAAGATCGCATGGTCATCAGCGATGAGAATGCGCGGACGGGACGATTTCGGATGCAGGGTCTCCATGAGGTCCTCCAGTGCATTTACCAGATTCGGGGTTCCGAATGCGACGCGCGGTTCGCGTCAGGAAACCTTACAAAACGATCGCAGGGGATAATTGAATCAGTGTGACACAGCGGATAGAAGAATGCCGATATGACCAGGCTTGATCTCGAAGAGGAGTGCCTGCTAGATTCTCATGCCTCTCCCAAGCTCCGAGTGAATCTCGAATCGAACTCCCAACAAGTGTACGCGTTGTTCATGCGCAATCATCCTGGGCTCAAGGAATCTTCACTCAAACGGTAATCGCAAATGAGCGTGAGAGTCCATTTTCCTTGCGGTGAATTCCGCCTATCTTTTAGAACTAAGTCAGTTATTAACGCCTCCGGTCTCCAGCATAGCAATCAGCGACAACGAAGAAACTTGCGCTGGTTAGGCGAGTGCCCTTTGAGCAAACGCTCAAGATACTCGTCTAGGAACGCGCGGACCATGGGTTATCCCGATATCATGTTTCTGGTCGGAGACAGGCCAGGCAGCTGCTTCCTTGCCTTTGTTTCCCGGGCGATCCGATACAGGTCGTCCTGCTGCCAGTTCCGATTTCGGTTGGAGAGCGACCAAAGCTTCAATTCTCGTCCCTTCCCCAGGCTCCGAATGAATCTCGAATCGACCGCCAATCAAGAATACGCGCTCCTTCATACTGCGGATGCCCAGGCCTTCTCTTTTTCCCAATTCCCGTATATCGAATCCCTTGCCTTCATCGACCACGGACACAAATAGCTTGCCGGTGCTGCTGCGCAAACGGACTTGTGCCCTGGTGGCGCCACTGTGCTTCTTTAAGTTTCGAAGTCCTTCCTGGACGATGCGAAATACACACAAACCGACATCAGGATGAACGGAACGAGGAATGTTGTCGGAGAGAAAATCAACATCAACTCCCTGTTGGATGGCGAACTCCTTGCACAAAGCACTGACCCCCGGGACAAGCCCCAAAGCTTCCAGCGTCGAAGAATGCAGACGATGCGACAGTGTGTGCAGATCTGCGCCGATTTCGCTGGCGGAATTCAGGAGACAGTGCACCTGCCTGATAGCCTCATCCGGGGAAGAGCCAATCGCGTCTTCCACATTCTCCAAACCGAGTGCGAGCAGCGCCAAACGCTGGCTAAAATCATCATGGATCTCCGACGCCAGGCGACTACGCTCCTTTTCTTCTGCGGTAATCAACATGCCACTTAGCCCCATTTGCAGGGCTTTCGCCTGGTTCAACCGAAGAGACAAGGCAAGGATGCTTAGACAGAGAATGGCGAGCGACCCGACTATTATCCATGTCCATTTGGTGCGCTCCCACAAAGTCGGCGTACGGAACAGAACCGCGCTGCCGGACGGCAAGTCCCGCTCGCTGAATCCCCAGCGCCGCAGCGCATGCCAATCAAACATGTAGGCGTTTGCGCCTCGCACAATCGGAATATCCTGTGGCCTTTCCCCATTGAGAACCCTTACAGCAATCCCACCAACGATCTTGCCTTCTCTGGCGAAACTCTGCAGGTAGCCTCCCACTTCCCCATGACCGAAGTCGACGTCAGACGGCCCGAAAACCGGCGCATTCGCGGCGGCAGCAACCATCGGACCTGCCTGGGATGCACCGATGAACCGAGTTCCCCTTGCGTCCATTCCGATGTGCGTGTAAAGAACAATCGTGTGATCCGGCAGACGTTTCAAGTCTTCGAGCAGACCGGGCATGTCGAGATCTGTGAGATAGGTAAAGTTCAGACTCGCTTCGTAGCTGTGGAGATTCTCTCGATAGATTGCTTCGAGGTGTTTGTCGAAAGACGAAGTGCCTCCCACCACAACTACGTGCCGGGTGCCAGGTTGGAGCCGCAGGGCCGCGTCCAGAGTCTTCGCCGGCTCAAATATCTCCCAGCAGCCAGTGAACTCGGAATCGAGGGTGGGGTTGTCCGCTTGGGGCTCGCTCGTGCCGCCAAAGACGATCGGAATGTCTGTAAAGAATTTCTGGAAGTCGATCATGAATCGGACTGGGGACGGCCCGAGGGCGATGATAAGGTCTGGTCTGCGACGTTGATATTTGCGAACATACAACTCCCGAAACTCCTGCTGATCCGCTGGATCGTCAAAGAGAGTTGTTTCCAGATATTCGGGATATAGCTCGATCTGGTAACGCGACTCGTCCAGCGTGGCACGCAGCTCGCGATCAATGAGCTCGACGGCCGGAGAAGAATGACCCAGTTCGTAAAAAACAACAACTCGCCGGACTGGTTTGAGCTGGGATTTGGCTGCGGGTTGAAACAGGAGGCAGGACGTTAAGAGAACGAGAGCGATCCTTCTCGTGGGCAGTGCCCCGCTTCGCTGTAAACTGCGCCCGAAATTTGAGCCGAGAACGAGCACCGTCACCGTATCCGAATGAATCTACTGGATGATTGCACACCGGGTTGCATCCTTAACACTGTCACTTTAGACAGTGTTCCTTCATCGTAGCTAGCTGTAAAGAATCCCACTCGATGCTCAGGCATGCGGAGGCGAGCAGAGCCATATGGCATAACAGGTTTGGGCACTGAGGGGTTTCCCTAGTTGTTCCCACCGCTTCTTCTGCGCGAAAGTTCCACAAGCTGATGTGAGTTCCAGCAGAGATCTGGAAGGAAGTTCCAGTGACAGGAGCTTTTATGAGATCCAATCTTCGGATTACCTCGAGACAAATCAGCTCCGCCGTGCTATCGCTATTTGTCCTCTCTGCCATCTGGATGCAGACGTCTCGGGCACAATCGCAGGACAGCCGGCAGCAAGAGATACAACAACTGAAAGATCAGCTGCAACACATGCAGCAGGAAATGGATGAAGTCAATGGTCGGATCCAATCACTTGAAAGTGGGCAGAAACCCGCGCCCCGAACCACAGTAACTGTACAGGCGGAAACGCCTGCTCTGCAGGAGGCCGAGGAGCCACCACCTGAAGTTTCTGCAGCGACCCAGGCGGTAGTGGCGCGCCAGGAGAAAGAAGCCGGCACGATGCAAATTTACGGCTTCGGGCAGACGGACACCGGCTATAACTTTGGCCAAATCAATCCCAACTGGTACGACACGTTGAGGGCTACCCAACTCGATGCATTTAATAACGAGTATGCCCCTAGCGGAACGTGGTTCGCCAGCGTGCGGCAAACACGTTTCGGTGTGAGGACCAATACGCCGACCCGCTTCGGAGACCTGAAAACAATCTTCGAATTTGAGCTGTTTGGAACAGGCGTCGATGCCGGCCAGACTACGTTTCGTTTGCGGCATGCCTGGGGCGAGATCCCGAAGTTTGGCGCTGGCCAGACTTGGTCTCCCTTTATGGATCCCGATGTATTCCCGAATTCGCTTGAGTATTGGGGACCGACCGGCATGGTCTTCTTCCGCAACATACAGTTCCGCTGGATGCCTATCACGAGAGGCGATACCCACTTATGGATCGCTGCAGAGCGGCCGGGCGCCAGCGCTGACGGCGGGGTCTATGCCGATCGCATCCAGCTCGCGAATGTACAGCCAAGGTTCACAATGCCCGATATTTCCGCGCAGTATCATCTAGCCCGCAGCTGGGGCTACCTGCAGGTCGCAGGCATCCTCCGAAGGATAGCCTGGGAACAGACCACTCCGACTCCGCCTGTGAACCTGACCGACAACGTCCTCGGGTGGGGCATCAATGTCAGCTCCAATCTGAAGCTGAGCAAGCAAGACGTGCTTAAGATGCAGGTTATGTATGGCGAAGGCGTTGAAAACTACATGAACGACTCCCAGCTCGACATAGGAGCTAAGAACAACCTCCCGAACCCGGTCATGCCAATCAAGGGCGTACCGCTCCCGGTCCTCGGAACCGTGACGTTTCTCGACCACACCTGGAGCGAAAAGTTCCAGAGCTCAATCGGGTACTCATTTGAGAATATCGATAACTCGAATGCTCAGCTGCATTCCGACTTCCACCAGGGCGATTATGCGCTGGGAAATTTAACCTTCTACCCAATAAAGAACGTGATGGTCGGAGGCGAGTTCCAGTATGGCAGGCGCGTCAATTTTTCGGACGGATTCAACGTAAACGACTATAAGATCCAGTTCTCGGCCCGGTTCAACTATTCAAGACTATTCGGACACTCATCGACATATTGAGCATCATGCAACAACGGCGCCTTAAAGAAACCAAGTGAGGAGAGTAACGATGTTTAATAAGCGGCTCGCAATCGCGTTATTGTCGGTGATATCTATTGCGCCCCCGATTCTTCTCACTCAGGTTGTATTCGCGCAGAATGCTCAAGTAAGTCCGGTCGCGCCCAGCGCCGAACTGGTCAAACAGGTCGTTCAAGAGGCATACGACAAGTACAAGGGCGATACGCGCGGCAAGAATGCCGACTACATTCCATACCTTGCAAAGGTGGATTCAAACATGTTTGGCATTGCGATCGTCACCACCGACAATAAGGTGCTCTCCGTCGGTGATGTGAGCTATTCGTTTTCGATCCAGTCCATCTCCAAGGTATTCTCATTGGCTTTGGCGATGAAGGAACTGGGGGCAGACAAGGTTTTCGAAAAAATCGGTTCTGAGCCGACTGGCCGCCCGTTCAATTCGCCCAGCGCAGTTGTGGACATGCCAACGCATACAGGAAATCCATATGTGAACGCCGGTGCGATTGCCACTGTCAGCCTCATCTCCGGAAGCACAGCGGATGAGAAGTGGAACAAGATCCTTGATTTCTACAGTCGCGCGGCGGGCGAAAAGCTTCAGCTTATTGACGAGGTCTATAAGTCTGAAGCAGCGACTAATACAGGGAACAAGGCGCTTTCCTATCTTCTGGCCAAGTATGACCGCATATATGCCGATCCTTTTGAGTCCGTCGATGTCTACACCAAGCAGTGTTCCGTTGGCGTGAATGCGGTTCAACTGGCTCGTATGGGCGCGACGCTTGCGAACAACGGCAAGAATCCCGCTACAGGTGAGCAGGTGATCAAGGCGGAAGATGTTCCGGAGATTCTCAGCTCAATGCAAATGGCCGGACTGTATGACGGCTCAGGCGGATGGGCGTGGCGAGTGGGTCTGCCGGCAAAAAGCGGCGTCGGAGGCGGCATCGTCGCCATTGTTCCGGGCAAAGGTGCAATTGCAGTGTTCGCGCCACCGCTGGACGAGGCCGGGAACAGCGTAAAAGCGCAGGAGGTTATTGACTATGTTTCTGAGAAGCTGAATTACAACCTCTTCTCGCCGAGTTCGGTGGGGTTTGGCGTGAAATAAAAAGGGCGGCCCGCTGTGAGTAGCGGCCCTTCGTTCCTTCGCGGAAGGCAAATCAGTCCAGTTCCAGGAGAGCCAGGGTGAGACTAAAAACATGCAGACCGGTTGTGAAGTTGACTCTGGTGTTGCTGGCTGCGATGAGTTCTTCCGTCATAATGAAGGCTCAGAGTTCCTCTCAGCAATCGGCAGCACCGGCTGCTCCCTCTCAACAGGCAGCACCGGCTCCTGCTTCTCAGAGCACAGCCGACCTGCTGAAGGCACTCGATCAGGTAGTTGACCAGAACCGCAAACTGGCTGAGCAGAACCAGGAATTGATGGTCAAGGTTGAGGAGCTGCGGCAGCAGGTAGAAGCCACTAATCCAAGAATTGCCACGGCCGAAGCAGAAAAAGCCGCGGCACAGCTATCTGCGGCGGCCGAGCAGGAGATAGTCTCCGACGAAGGGACTGCCACGAAGAGAGATCTGGCCATTGAGGAAAGCCAGCACCCGGGTCCGAAGGTCTGGGGTCCGTATACGCCAAACTTTGGCTACAAAGTGGCCAACACGCCTTATGGCGATTTAAGTATCAGTGTCTATGCCTATGCGCGCTACCTGAACCAGCGCGCCGTCGATGCGACGTATACGAATTACTTTGGGGTGACGTCTACTCTGCAGCAACGCCAGGATTTCCAGCTGAACAAGGTGCAATTCAAGTTTCTTGGTTGGATGTTGGTCCCAAAGTTTCGCTACTTCCTATACGCCTGGACCAGCAACGCTTCGCAGGGCTTAGGCGCGCAAACGGTGCTGGCAGGAAACCTCAATTACACCTTTGCCAAATGGCTGACCCTCGGGGGCGGAATTTATGGACTGCCGGGCTTGCGCAGCCTGGAGGGAAACTTCCCCTTCTGGTATTCCGTGGATTCCCGCATCATGGCTGAGGAATTTTTCAGGCCGGCCTACTCGTCGGGGATTATGGGGAGGGGTGACTTCTTTGGCAAGAAACTCAGCTACCAAGTGATGGACGCCAACAATCTCAGCGCGCTCGGCGTGAGCGCTGCCCAGCTTCCTAATACCTTTAGCACGGTTGCGTCGACTCTGGTCTGGCAACCGCAGAATGATTACGGGATTGGCTACGGTGATTTTGAAGACCACCAGAACGTTGTAACACGGGTGGGAGGACACTACACGCGCAGCAGAGCAACCAAGGAGAGCCAACCGAATACGGATCAGTTTGAGAATACTCAGATTCGTCTCGAAGACGGCACGGTCGTCTTTACCCCGTTTATCTTCGGTCCAGGGAGTTACGGTCAATACATTGAAGTACCAGATGATGAATTTTGACGCCGGGATCAAGTATCGCGGATGGGAGCTTTCCGGCACCTACTACCAGCGCTGGCTGAGTGAATTTACTGGACCCGGTATTGGTCCTGCCGGCTTGCCGGAGGTCGTGACTAGGGGGTTCGAGATGGAAACCTCCAAAATGTTGGTACCGCGAACGCTGATGTTGTTTGTTGCGGGTTCGAGCATTTATGGAAAGTATGGCAATCCCTATGACCTGCGGCTAGGGCTTAATTACTATCCGTTTAAGAACCGGGTTATTCGGTGGAACAACGAAGTCCTGTATCTTGATAAGTCTGCGACGGGAAATAACACGCTTCCATATATCGTAGGAAATACCGGGCCTATCTTTGATACCACGCTGGAAATGGCGTTCTAACAAGCAGCGCAGCAGGGAATCACACATGAAAGAGACCCATATTGCGCCTCAATTGGCGCGGATCACCACTGTATTCGTAGGAGTCATCCTCTTCGCATTCACGGCCGCCATCGCAAGCGCCCAGCAAACCAGCAACCAGTACCTTTATGACGACGAGCATGTCCACATCACCAATTACATTCAAGAGGGAACGGACATTCATGCGTTCCTGAAACTTATGGGAGATAAGGTTGGGCGAGCGGCTCTGTTCGGAATTCCGCTGCAGCAGCAGTGGTCTTATGCAAACTCGGGAAACTATGCGCCCACCTACTATCTGCAAACTGACGCACCCCTCTACTACTACTCGTTCACTGACGCCGTCATCGCGATGATGTATAAGTCACTTACCAAGGAAGAGCAGGCCCGGTTCGACCCCATGATCACCGGTTTCGACCCCGCGGACATGTATGCTGCAGATCACATTCGCCGCGTCCTCCAGACCTTTCCTGGAGTTTTTGAAGGCATTGGCGAGTTCACGATTCACAAAGAGTTCGTTTCTTCCAAGGTCTCGGGTGAAACCGCATCCCTTCTGAATCCGGCGCTCGACCGGGTGCTTGATTTCGCGGGTAACGTGGGCCTGCTGGTTATCATCCACAACGACATGGATGTGCCATTCGCCAAACCGAATACTCCGCCGGCATATTTGGCGCAGATGCGCGCCGTGCTTGCGCGACATCCGAAGACCACAATCATATGGGCGCACACGGGCATGGGGCGTGTCGTGCGACCCGTGCAGGGACACGCTGCCATCCTCGAGAATATCCTCGCGGATCCTCGATTCAGCAACGTCTATTTCGATATTTCCTGGGACGAGGTGGCCAAGTACATTGTCGCCACGCCTGAAAGTCTGCGCATCACGGCAAACCTGATCAACAAATATCCCGACCGCTTTCTCTTCGGCTCAGACGAGGTTGCGCCGCAGGCACAGGAAGCGTATCTCAAGGTCTATCACATGTACGATCCGCTGTGGCGGCTGCTGACACCTGAGGCCAGTGAAAAGGTTCGCAAAGGAAACTATGAGCGACTGTTCAATCAGGCTCGACTCAACGTGAGGGCGTGGGAAGCAGCGAATGTTAAACCGACTCCTGAAAACTAGAGCGTTACCGGCGAGCTGTCCGGCCGCTCGAGTCTGATGCAGGCAGCAAATGGAATTTCGAGAAATCGGAGAAACGGTATGAAGAAAATATTCTCGCTGGGCGGCCTTCTGGTGTTGATGATCGCAAGGGGAGCATTTGGCCAGGACGTTCGCTATAACTTTGACAAAGATACTGACTTCTCGAAGTTCAAGACATACGAGTGGGTGGAGATCAAGGGTGCACAACAGGTGGACTCTCTGACCGACAAACAGATTAAGGCTGCGGTGGACGCCGGATTAGCTCAAAAGGGCCTGTCCAATGTGCAAGACAACGCCGACCTGTTTGTGGCTTATCAAGCGGCGACGGGCACGGAAAAGCAATTTACGTCGTACAACACAGGTTGGGGGTATGGGCCGGGTTGGTACGGGGGCGGATGGTATGGACCCGGCGGCGGCATGACGACGGGCTCGACGTCCACCATTTATACGGGACAACTGGTGCTGGATATGTATAACCCTTCGGGTCACGACCTGATCTGGCGAGGGGTTGCAAGCAAGACTCTCGACCCCAAGGCGAAGCCGGAGAAGCGCGAAAAGAATCTAGATAAAGCGGTGGCAAAGCTCTTAAAGAAATACCCTCCAGAGGTGAAGAAATAGTACCCGACATACGAGTGCCCCAAACCGTACGAAGAGTGGCGCAAATCTGAATCCAGGGGTCCCGCACTGCGTGCCACCCTCATCTTTCTTACCGCGCTAATTGCTCCAGGAATACTCGACATTAAAGCGAGGGAGCCTTGTCCGAATCGTCGATCGTGGGTGTGCAATCCGCATGTCTGGGCGAGCTCTGATTGCGATTGCGTTTGCGGTGATTCCTGTGAGCATGGGCGTGCCGCTGCCTGGTATATCACCGGCGGTGTTCGTCGCTCATTTGGGAGTAGTTCTGCTTGCGTGCGTTGCAGTTGCTGAGGGGTTGTTGATTGCGTACCTCCTCGCTCGTTATTTCAGGAGCAAGACCATTGGGAAGAAACAAAAGGAATCAGAACTTCAAAGAGGCTATCGACGGAGCTGCCGACCCCCCACTCCCAATCGTTGGTTTGCTCCGCGCCAATGGGCAGCGCAGCCTAAAATCAAAAAGATAACCCCCAGTGAGAACGTAACTCCTATTTTCTTCAACGGTCCCTTTCAAGCCGCACGACATTGTGCGGAAAGAGGAATCAGAGTAGGAAGGTTCTCACTTAGTCCGTGCTGCGCGAATATCGAGAGGTCCATTATGAAATGCCGACATATGCTTCTTTGTTTGCTTTCTCTTCTTACCATTGATGCGCGTCTGTTTGCGCGCGAAAAAACAGACCTGCTGGTCATGAAGAATGGCGACCACTTGACCGGTGAGGTCAAAGGTCTCGATGCAGGCGTGCTCTATGTCAGCTTTGATTACATCGATGGAACAGCATCTGTTAACTGGTCGAAAGTAGCCCGTCTGGAAAGCAAGCAATTGTTTGTCGTTAAGACGCAGGACGGATCAGTGTATACGGGAGCCCTGAAAACTGCGGAGACGGGAGCGGCAAGACCTGTGCAGATTCAGGTACTCGAAGCTGCCGAGCACGTGGACACCATCGAGAGATCACAGATTGTTCGAATGGTAGCGACGTCTGAGAACTTTTGGCAGCGCTTCAACGGCGATGTCAGCTTCGGAGCGATCTACTCCAAGGGAAACGAATCGAACCAATACTCTCTCGGCGCGAACACCTTGTACGTGCGTGAGCGCTGGAACGCCGGAGCCAGCTTCGATTCCAATCTCTCCTCGAGTTCCGGCACGACTACCGTCACGCGAAACTCGCTTGCCCTCACCTCGCTCCATTTGTTGCC
Source organism: uncultured Acidobacteriaceae bacterium (assembly GCA_963783805.1). Classification (GTDB taxonomy): domain Bacteria; phylum Acidobacteriota; class Terriglobia; order Terriglobales; family Acidobacteriaceae; genus Silvibacterium. The sequence goes on from CAWAPC010000006.1 coordinate 234,454, forward strand.
AATGAGGAACTGGTTCTACGAGGGGATCGGCGGTCTGCTCCAGAGTTCGGAACAGGGCATCACACTGCAGAGTTTGCTCGGTGGTGGCGTAGGCCGTTACCTGAAAAATACGGATTTGGTTACCATCCAACTGCTTGGAGGCGGCGCGTGGCAAGATACAACTTATCAGCAGACCAGCACTGCATCAGGACGGAATGTTGGTTCAGCGTTGATTTACGCGGATGCCAGGTTCTTCAAGTTCAGTAAAACGAGTCTCGACGCAACGGCGACGATATTACCCGCGCTTTCGAACCCGGGCCGCGTCCGCATAGACACAAACGCGTCTTACTACATCAAGATAATTAGCAATCTTAAGTGGAATGTATCTTTCTATGGCAATTGGGATAATCAGCCGCCGCCGGGCCTTTCTGGCAGCGACTATGGAACCAGTTCGGGGCTCAGCTGGACGTTTGGCCTGAAGTGACGCGTGCGTGCGCCTGCACACGTCAGTTCGCGGGCCGCCTTGTCGCCTGTGCTTTTTCTCTGCGGAGAAAATAAGAATAATCGCCAACGCTGAAGAAATTAGTCAACACACGGATCACATTCCACGCAACCACAGGTCGCGAAATAATCAAGATGCCATAGTAGACCAGATGATTTGAAAGACGCCTATACCAGACGCTTACTGCAAAGTCCCTACAGGGCTCTTGGTGGAAACAGGCAAAACAGAAATGGCGTCAGTCGACGCAGCCCCCTCTACACTCCGGCGATGGCTTTGTTCTGCAGGACCCGCACCACGACACGACGATTCTGAGCCTGTCCCTCCGCCGTCTTGGCATTGCCAACTTGTTCGCTTTCCCCCATGGCACCCGGTGCCAGCATCCTGGTGAGCGGAACTTTCCCTTGCTGAAGGAGAATACTCGTTACATTGTTGGCGCGGTCTTCGCTAAGCTTCTGGTTCATCGCGACGCTGCCGGTAACGGAGGCGTAGCCCTTTACCTCGATCATGTAGCCGTTGATTGGCTTGGCTTTCTCGGTCAGGCCAAGCAATTGAGAAGCATATTGTGGATCGACGTTGGTCTTGCCATTGCCAAAGTAAACCGTTACTTCATCCATGATGTAGTAATCGTCCAGTTGGCCGAAGCGCGCGACCGCTGCGTCGATAGCCGCCTTGTTTTCTGCGGTTGCGGCCTGATTCGCCGCAATTGCGGCTTCGTGTTGTTGCAACGCCGCTTTTTGTTTTTCCAATTCTTCTTGTTGTTGCGCATTCTGTTTCTTGGTTTCTGTCATGCCAGCGTTGATGGCTTCAGCCTGTTCCAGGTCATTCCCCTTGAACCTGATTTTTGTGGCCACGAGCTCCTGGCGCTCGTTATAGTTACCCTCCGCACTTATGGCCAGACCAGGAATGAGAGCAGCCATAGACATTTCCTTCCTGCGGGCCTTCAGCATTCCCTGCACTTGGGCTACGTCGGTGCCGTCCGTTAACACAACGACAAGCGTGGGATTATCCGCCGTCTTCAGGACCATGGCGTCGCCGCTTCGCCCTGTTATCAATCCTTTGACCTTCACAGACTGGGCACCGACCGTTGCGCCGAACAGTGTGAGGCCGATGATGGACAGGGCGGCAACATATGCGGTTCTAGACAAGTTAAAGCGGGTCATAATCTTCTCCGGTCTCAAAGCGTGATTTCCATTAGCTGCAATCGATGTGACTGACGCACCGCCTATATGCGAGGCGGATTGGGAGCGGTCCGCCCAGGCATCACACCTCGCCATTACTTCTGCGTGATGCCAGCGAATTTTATAGTGCCTCCATAAGTCAAGGCAGTATGTCTAATTCCGACGATCTGCCGCCGCTCATTCCGTATACTGTCCCCGAAGTGAACCCACCCACATCGTACTTGTAACAGCCGGGAGTATGCGCTTTCGTAGTAACCTGCTTCTCGCCGCCTCCGACGATCGAGCCGCCTGGCTCAAACGGCGAGTCGGTGCCGAACGAGACCATGAATCCGTGGCTCTTTTTAGAACTCGTCCACACCACTGTAGTCCCAACCGGGATGCAGAAAAACTGATTGTTCTTCGCGTTGGGAATGTCAGGCTTTACGTTTGCAGAATTGTTTGACCTGCTGACGCTAATCGTGCAGGTGGACGAAGCCGATCCGCACGTATTAGCCGCATTGCACATGCTCTCGGGCTGCACTTCATCACATGCATATTTGCTCTTCTTTTGAGCCTGCACGGCTACGCAGCTCAGCAAGGCGATATAAGACAATAGGACCCCCCTACTCCACTTGTTGAACGGTCGTTGCATTTTCGTGGTCATAGCCATCTTTCCTCGCGGGGGAGCCGTCAGGGGGTGCGCAGAGAAACGTCCAGATAATGGCCTCATGTTAGGTAGCCCGCCTGGTCGCCACAACTGGGGAAATCCCTAGTCGCGATCGCGATGTTCACGCTCGGGCAACCAAACAAGACTGTCCAAATCAAGGGAGGCTTCGACGCGATCCATGAGAGGCTGCTCACAAAACCACTCACTTAGGGGTTTTCCTAGTGGCGGCACCGTCTGCACAACGCTACAAGAGGATCAATGAATTGGTCTCGGAGTAGGGTTTCTCACGTCATCCTAGCGCCCTCGCATTTTGATTGCCGACGAAGACGCCAGGCGCCAGGAGCAACGCGGAGCCGGTGCGTCTCGCCGCCAGACACCCAATCGTCGCGGCGCAAGTGGCATGCGACTTGTCGAACGGATGCGAAGACGGCGGTGAGAGAGATCCTGACTCTGTCGTGAAACAAGAAGCGATCTACGGGGGCACATGGAACAAATCGCGGTTCCATTAAAACGCGGAGGAAGGTAGCCATGAAGCCGAAGCGTAAAGGATTCAGTGCAGCAATTCGACGTGTAGTCGTCGTGATCTGCGTGGTTGTCGTCGCCCCAGGAGATATCCTGGCTGTTCCGCCCCTTCAAACGGCGCAGACGCCCGCCCCACCCCAGGCTCAGGCTGCGAAGATTCCTTCAGATCAACTGGATTCGCTCGTAGCGCCTATTGCTCTCTATCCCGATCCGATGCTGGCTCAGGTGCTTGCCGCATCCACCTATCCACTTGAAATCATCCAGCTTCAGCAGTGGCTAACGAAGAATCCCGGGGTGAAGGATAAAGCTCTCGCCGACGCCGTGGCCAAGCAGTCCTGGGATCCGAGCGTGCAGGCCCTGGCCGGACTGCCCGACGTAGTTAAGCGCCTGGCAGACGACATCCAGTGGACAACCGATCTCGGCAACGCGTTTCTGGCCCAGCAAAACGATCTGATGGAAGCCGTGCAGCGCATGCGAAAGAAGGCCCAGGACACCGGAAATTTGAAGTCCAATGAGCAGCAGAAGGTAGAGACCAAGGTCATCGAAAGCAAGAGCGTGATTGTCGTCGAGCAGGCGAATCCGCAAGTCGTGTACGTGCCTTCCTACAATCCCACGGTGGTGTACGGGCCGCCGGTGTATCCATATCCCCCTATCTACTATCCTCCGGTGGGATACTACGCGGCGGGGATGGCGATATCTTTTGGCATCGGCGTTGCCATGGGTGCGTTCTGGGGCGGTGGCGGTTGGGGCTACGGATGCGGTTGGGGTGGTAACAACGACATCACCATCAACCGCAACAGCAATTTCAACCGCAACACGAACATCAACGGCGGGAACCGCGTCAATGGCGGCAACCGCCCTTCGCAATTACCCTCCCGCGGAGGCGCTGGTGGGGCTGGCGGTGTTGGCGGTGTCGGAGGAGCCGGCAGTGTCGGAGGAGCCGGCGGTGTTGGCGGGGCTGGAGGCGTTGGCGGGGCTGGAGGCGTTGGCGGGGCTGGAGGCGTTGGCGGTGTTGGAGGAGCTGGCGGTGGCGATCGCTGGCAGCACAACCCGCAACATCGCGGCGGAGCCCCCTATAGGGACCGGGCTACCGCGGACCGGTTCGGCGGCTCGGCTCGCGGAGACTCGCTGTCCAATCGTCAGGCTGGCGCCCGGCAACAGATTGGCCGACAGGGCGGCAATGTGGCCAGCAATCGTGGTGGTGCTGGTGCCGGCAACACGGGAATCGGCAACCGTGGGGGCGGCGGTGCCGGCGTAAGCAATCGTGCAGCAGGAGGCGGAGCGAATAACATTGGCGGTCGGGATCTCTCGCGCAGCGGAGGCGGAAACAGAGACGCCTTCGGAGGGGGCAACAAGGGCTTCAACGGATCCAGCGCACGCGCCAGCAGCAGCCGTGGCTCCTCCAGCATGGGATCTCGCGGCGGCGGATCTCGCGGTGGCGGCGGTCGTGGTGGCGGCGGGCGCGGCGCAGGTAAAGCATGGAGGAAATCACAGGAGCACTGAGATGAAGTCAACAAATACAAACAAGAACGTCTCCGGATTTTCCAGGGTTTTGGGCGCAATCGCCTGGGCGTTTGTATCGGTGCTTGTCCTTCTCGCCGCCCAGAAACCTGCTGCGACGGGAACTTCAGCTGCATCGGCTGGACCTGCAACACCCGCTGCATCTGCTGCAGTTGTTCCAAGCGCCCGGACCTTTGATACCGCGGAGCAGGCCGCCGACGCGCTGATAGCCGCAGCCGGGCAGTTCGACACGACCGCGCTCATTCAGATCTTTGGCCCGGGGGTCGATGACATCGTGTTTAGCGGAGAAGTCCCCCAGGACCGGCAGCGCGCCGCTGATTTCGCTGCGAAGGCACACGAAAAGAAAAGCATTGCTGTGTCTCCACAAACCGGAAACCGCGCATTCCTCCTTGTGGGCGACGAGGAGTGGCCGTTTCCCGTACCTCTTGTGAAGTCGGGTAGCAAGTGGTACTTCGACAGCGCAGCCGGCCGTCGGGAACTCCTGTATCGCCGCATCGGATCCAACGAACTTGACGCCATCCACATCTGCAGTGGCTACGTGGAGGCGCAGGAGGAATATGCTCTTCAACCTCGTGAGGGGTACCAAGTAAACCAGTACGCTCAGCGCATCGTCAGCACCCCGGGCAAACAGGATGGGCTGGCGTGGCAAAACTCCGATGGAACCTGGAGCGGTCCAATTGGCGAAAATATTGCGCGCGCCATTGCGCAGGGCTACACCAGCCGGGAGGAACCGTATCACGGCTATTTTTTCAAGGTATTGAAGGGGCAAGGACCTGACGCTCCGCTCGGGCAATTGAATTACGTAATCGAAGGCGTGATGATCGGGGGCTTTGCCCTGGTGGCAGCACCGGCCGAGTATCGAGTCACCGGAGTGCAAACCTTCATTGTCAGCAATGACGGCGTTGTCTACCAGAAGGACTTCGGGCCCGGTACTCTGGACGAGTTCAAGAAGATGGAACTCTTCAATCCGGATAAATCCTGGACTCCTGTTCCAGTAGAGGATAACTAGAGCAAGGTAGCAACGGTCAGTACGTCGTAACCAGTCAGGTAATTCCTGATCTCGCTTTGCGGGGTCTGGACTTAGGACCGCGGTTTTCGGAGGACAACCAATGGTAAACAGAAACGACTCGAAATCGATAGCCCGCCACTTTTACTATGGAAGTCTCTTGCTCGCTACTCTGCTGCTGACGGCAGTCACCCCGGCCATTTCCGCAGATGACCAGAAAACAGCGACGATTGACGCCACAGCGATGGGCACCAGCACACAAATGGGCTCCATTGTGAGCGTCAAGGTGATCATCAACCGATTCTCGACGCCGGAAGACAGGGAAGTATTGGTTGCCGCGTTCCAGAAGGGACAAACTCCGGGTTTGGTCGATGCGCTGAGCAAGATGAAGCCCGTTGGGCGCATTGCCATTACCGGCACGTTGGGCTACGACCTGGCTTACGTTCGCCTGATTCGCACCCCCACCGGCCGCAGGATCCGGTTCGCCACCAACCGGCTGATTCGATTCGGTGAAGCCTATCACAGCACCCAGAGCAAGGCTTTCGACCTGACTGCGGGAGAGTTTGACCTGGACAACGCCGACAAGGACAAGAGCCACGGCATTCTCTATCCCGCCTGTCAGCTGATTGTCAACAAAAAGGGCGAGCTTCAGTTTGAGCTCCGCAGGAATCCCTGGAAGCTTGTGAACATCATCGACTGGAACAAGGTTGGCATGGAGGCGCAGTGAACTGAAGAAGGAAGGCGTACAGTAGCACTTTCTTTCTTTTGTTTCTATTCGCTATCGGTTACACGGCGGGCCTCAATTCTTCCGATCTTCCGAGGTCTTCGCGGAAATGCGATTTCCCAAGTCATCTTTGTACGGAACTAGGGATTTCACTAGTTGTTTTCGCTTGCTGTCCCCGATTTAGATTGATCTGAAATTCGACCTCCGGATATCCCTATAACGCGATTGTCCGCGTTCCGGAACGCCTGATTATGAGACTCGCGTTAACAGATGTGTGGGCTCAAAGAGGAGGGCGTATGCGAGTATCCCTTTTACGAATGCTAAGGGTTTCCGCTGTAGTTGCGTTTGCTTTGTCTGGCGCGAGCAATTTGCTGTGGGCTCAGCAGACGACATCAACGACTGCAGGCAAACCACGAGTCGAGAAAGATCTGCTGGGCGAAAAAGAGATTCCGGCCGATGCCTACTACGGCGTACAGACCGCTCGCGCGCTGGAGAATTTCCAGCTCTCGGGAGTCCAGATCAATCATTACCCCGGGTTCGTCGAAGCGTGGGCTTATGTTAAGTTGGCGGCCGCACAGGCCAACTATGACGTGGGCGCTATGAAGAAGGACCGGCTGGATGCCATCCAAAAGGCGTGTGACGCTGTGATAGCTGGAAAGTACCACGATCAGTTTCAGGTCGATTGGTACCAGGGCGGCGCGGGCACATCCACGAACATGAACGCCAACGAGGTACTTGCCAACATCGGCCTTGAGTTGACTGGACACAAAAAGGGCGAATATCAGTTCCTCGAGCCGCACGACGATCTGAACATGTCGCAGTCTACTAACGATTCCTATCCAACTGCGATCAAAGTTGCTCTGATTCTCCGTAACGACAAGCTGGTCGCGGAGTTGCAAAACCTCGTTGCGTCATTCCGCGCGAAGGGCGCTCAATACCTCGAGGTCGTCAAAATGGGACGCACCGAGTTGCAGGACGCAGTGCCCATGACAGTTGGTCAGGAGCTTTACGCCGACGCGACATCGCTGCAAAACGAAATTGCTCTGCTGCAGGACGCCGAGAAATCCTTGTACGTCGAAAATATGGGAGCCACGGCGATTGGCACGGGCATCAACGTTCCCAACGGGTATTCGCAGAAGTTCGCAGAGCATCTATCCAAGCTCATAAACAAGCCGATTGTGGCAGCCCCTGACATGATCGCGGCCACCTGGGACCAACAGGGCTTTGTCGTCTATTCCTCGGCACTGAAGAGTCTTGCCATCAAGCTCTCGAAGATATCAAGCGACTTTATTCTCCTTGCGTCGGGACCGCGTGCGGGATTGTTTGAAATTAACTTGCCCGCGATCCAGCCGGGTTCCTCCATCATGCCCGGGAAGGTTAATCCCGTGGTCCCTGAAGTGGTGAATCTGGTCGCTTTCCGCGTAATGGCAAATGACTTTGCAGTCACCATAGCGGCTCACAGCGGGCAGCTTCAGCTGAATGCCTACGAGCCCCTCGAAGGTCTCGCAATGATTGAGTCGCAAGCCCTGCTCTATAACACGTCGATTCTGTTCCGTACCAAGTGCATCGATGGCATGACGGTAAATGAGAAGGTGCTGGCTCACTATATGGACACAACCATCGGCATCGTTACGGCACTCAATCCTGTGTTGGGATACGACAAGGCTACTGAAGTAGCACAGGAAGCCCTCTCAAGCGGCAAAGGTGTCATTGAGATCATCCGGGAGCAACACCTCTTGACGGACCAGCAAATCCAGCAGCTCCTTGATCCGGCCAAGCTGACCGGACTGGACAAGACCCAGTATCAGAACAAGTAAAGGCACGCGTCCGCGCCAGGGCAAGGGCGGAGTTAGCGGGAAAGAAAGAGTGCGCTATGAAACAGATTTACAAAGCTGGCATCGTATTTTCGCTATCGGTATTCGTCGCCGGTCAAATTGCATTGGCCCAGAGTAAGAAACCGAACGTAGTGATTCTTGCCACCGGCGGCACAATTGCAGGCGCCGGTGCGACAGGCACGCAATCCGCTTATCAATCGGGCGCCGTCACGATTGACGCCATGCTCAATGCCGTTCCCGGAATTACTGATCTCGCCAATATCAAAGGCGAGCAGATTTCCAACGTCGGCTCGCAGGATATGACATTCGACATCTTGCTTAAGGTCGCCAAACGTATCAATGAATTGCTGGCGACGAATGACGTCGATGGAATCGTCATCACCCACGGAACCGACACGATGGAGGAATCCGCATACTTTCTCAATTTGGTGGTGAAGAGCGATAAACCCGTAGTAATGGTCGGATCGATGCGGCCATCGACTGCCGTCAGCGCGGACGGCCCGCTGAATCTCTACAACGCCGTAGGCGTCGCCATTGATCCGCAGGCCAAGGGCCGAGGGGTCCTGGTCGAGATGAACGATTGGATCCACGGGGCGCACTCGCTAACCAAAATGAGTACAACCGACGTTCATACGTTCAATTCACCGCTGCGGGGACTCGTTGGCGTCTCCGCCTACGGCAAGAATGATTGGTACAACAACCCGACGTGGAAGCACACAACGGATAGTGAATTCGATGTCTCGCAAGTGACCACGTTTCCGCGCGTGGATATTATCTTCGCCGACGAAGACATGTCCCCGGACCTGATCGATGCCGCCGTGAGCACTGGTGCCAAAGGTATCGTGATCGCCGGTGTTGGCAACGGAAACATGAACAAAGTCTCTGTGGAGGCTGCTGCGCGAGCTGTGAAGAAGGGCGTGGTCGTCGTTCGCAGCAGTCGCGTGGTTACAGGACTGGTAGGGCGCAACGTGGAAATCAACGACGACGAATACGGATTCATAGCTTCCAATGAGCTGAATCCACAGAAGTCGCGCATTCTGCTCATGATGGCGCTCCTGAAACCCCACACGCCGGCAGAGATTCAAACGATGTTTGAAACCTACTGACCGGGCAATGGCACATAGAGGGATCAATGATCATGAGCGCGCTGCCGCTGCTATTGGTGATGGTCACGTTGGCAGTCGCACCGGTTGGCTCCATTGCGCAGGAGCCAACCGGAGCGCCGCCCCCCACTCCCCCTCCGCAAGAAGCTCAGAACACCAAAGCGCCTCCTGCCACTACTCCAGCGCAGACCACGACTCCGCAGACCTCGGCTCAGAACCCCACTCCAGCGGCAACCCAGAAGGCCGGTGAAGAGGCTCAGCCCCCCAGTATCGAGAACACATCCGAGGCAGAGGAGCCTATGCCTCGGCGGGACCTTGTGCATTGGAATGAGTATCAGGGGCCGCACTTCACCATCCGGGTCGGCGGGGGCTTTTTATATGATTTCGCGGCCTTTGCTCAGAACCATGAAAGCAAAGAACAAATCGCCATGTTGCCCGGTGAGAAGGTACGTGATTCTCGTCTCATTATGGGAGGAAGATTCCCCAGTTTCAAGCTGCCCACAACCTGGTGCTTAGGGCTCATGTACGACGGCTACGTAGGAGGCTGGTATGTGCGGCAAACCGGGATCCAGTTTGGGGTCCCCAAAATCCTGAGTTACTTCTTCATTGGGCGCCAAAAAGAGGGATTCTCTCTCAACAAGATCATGACCGGCTACGACGGCTGGACCCAGGAGAGATTCACCTTCAGCGACGCAACCATTCCGCTGCTGGCCGACGGTTTCAAGTGGATGGGTTATTCCAAAAGGCATGGCTTTCTCTGGAACTTCGGCTACTTCAACGATGCCGCGTCCAAGGGCCAGACGTTTTCCTCGTATTCCAGCCAGGAGGTCGGACGAGCTGTATGGCTCCCGGTACATTCAGAGGAGGATGGCACGCTGTTCCACCTGGGCTTTGACTGGCGCTATGGCAAGCCCCTGGATGGGCAACTCAGGGAGAGGTCACGGCCAGAATCAGCTATTGCGCCATATTTCCTCGATACGGGAACATTTGCCGCGAGCAGTACAAACAGCGAGGGGTATGAGGCCTACTACCGTAGAAGGTCTTTGCTCCTCGGTAGCGAGTACTATTGGCAGAATGTCAACTCCCCGTCAACAGGCAATCCCAGGTTTCATGGAGGCGACTTCGTTGGGACGTGGCTGATTACCGGAGAGACGCGACCCTACAACACGATCAATGGTTGTTTCAAAGACATAGCACCTAAGAGGACTGTATTCGCCGGAGGACCAGGGGCCTGGGAATTAGTGTTCCGGTACTCCTATAGCGATCTCAACAGCAAAAATGTGCGTGGAGGCACGTTCGGGCGAATCACACCGATGGTGAACTGGTACTTCTCCGAAAATATGCGGCTGGAGATGGCCTACGGCTATGGAGAGCTTGACCGATTCAATCTCAAAGGCAGTACGCAGTTCTTCCAGACCCGTCTTCAATTACAGTTCTGAGGCGAATCTCGAAGCTGAAACGCTTGTTTTGCCAAAATGACGACCGGGCATTGCGAAGCTGGCCTGGACTTCCGCGATCTTCACTCCCGCTTTCATCATCATCGAGTTGCGAAAGAAAGAGCCGCTTGTCTGCCTGCGCCTTTTTGCGCGCAGGAACTTCGGAGTTAGATCATACTTGTTCGCCACGCGGACGGCCGGCAGGAACTCGCCTCGTCGCAATGTGGAAGGCCTTCGTTATGCGTTCCGTAATCAAGTTTTGCGCGACGCAGAACATTTAGATTCCGGATGCATTCAGCATATTGGACGCTTTCTTAGATGAGAAACAGCGGGTGCATTGACACTCGTTGTCCTGAATGAGAGGGTACGAGCGGGGTTCCCCAATTGCGGCAGATTTGTTTGCGAATAGAGAGGTACGTTGCCTATGAGCCGGAAAGTAGTAAATCATCCTGATAAGACCGCCAACACGGGCACGTATTCCGCCGGTTTGTGCTGTGATGGATGGTTGTATGTGAGTGGTCACGCATCCCAGGATTTGACGACGGGTGAGGTGATCAGTGGCAGCATTGGTGATGAAACGAGCCGCACGCTTGCTTCGATAGGAAAAGTATTGAAAGAAGCAGGCGGCACATTCGATGACGTCGTCAAATGCACCTGCTATCTGGCGCGCATCGAAGATTTCGATGGTTTTGACGAAGCCTACTCGAAGTTCTTTCTCGGCACTCCACCGGCCCGCACGACGGTTCAGGCTGTCCTGTGGGGAGGTCTGAAGGTGGAAATCGATGCCATTGCTCGCATCCCTCCCAAAAAAGAATAACCGTGTCTTTTGCTCTCCGTGACGGGGATATCTGCCGGTCCAGACGCGGTTCATTGTCGCATAGGATTGGATTCTCTTTAATCATCCGCTACTCTCCCGAGTCGAAAAGGAATAACCTCTATGCGGTTCCATAGGATGTGTTTTCTAAAAGCTTGCGTGTTAGTCGCAATTGCTCTGACTTGGCACGTATATTCAGCAGCACCGGCGCAGTCTGGAACTCTCGCCGCTACACCCCCGATGGGATGGAACAGTTGGAACCACTTCGGTGAGAAAGTTACCGATGCCGATGTGCGCGCGACAGCTGACGCCATGGTCGCAAGTGGAATGAGAGATGCCGGATACATCTACGTCAACGTCGATGATTCGTGGGAAGGAAAGCGCGACACACAGGGGAACATACGGGCCAACAGCAGATTCCCTGACATGAAGGCCCTCGCCGATTATGTCCATTCAAAGGGACTGAAGTTTGGAATCTATTCCTCTCCGGGACCGAAGACATGCGGGGGTTATGAAGGCAGTTATGGACATGAACAACAAGACGCTGATACCTACGCTGCGTGGGGCGTGGATTATCTGAAATACGACCTATGCAGCTATATGTCCATTATGAAGCTGCACGATCCCAATCAGGATCCCGGGAAGGCGTTAGCGATGATGCAGGACGCCTACGCGAAAATGCACCAGGCGCTCGTGAATACACATCGGCCAATCGTTTACAGCCTTTGCCAGTATGGTGTCGGTTCCGTTTGGGAGTGGGGACCGAAAGTGGGTGGAAATCTGTGGCGAACGACGGACGACATCCGAGATAAATATCGCAGCATGGCACTAATCGGTTTCTCTCAAGCGGGGCTGGAAAAATTCGCCGGCCCGGGCCATTGGAATGATCCGGACATGCTGGAGATAGGCAATGGTGGAATGACCGAAGACCAGTACCGTACTCAGATGAGCCTGTGGGCGATGCTTGCGGCACCGCTGCTCGCGGGCAATGACCTCAGCAGGATGGACGAGACGACCAAAAGTATTCTGATGAACAAGGAAGTGATTGCGGTCGACCAGGATAAGCTCGGAATCCAAGGGCACCGCATCGGGCCGCCCCAAATATGGGAGAAGCCGTTAAGCGGCGGCGCCAAGGCTGTGGCGATCTTCAACTATGTCACGGACGATGAAGCGGAACCGCTCACGCTACAGCTCAAGGATGTGGGATTCAGCGGTCCAGTTCATGCTCGCGATCTGTGGGCCCACAGGGATTTGGGCGTCCTTCGTGGTTCTTATACGGTCACGGTGCCCCAGGGGGGCGTGGTCATGCTCCGGATTTGGTAGTCGCGCAGCATTCGTTCAGCCAATTGAACTATTACGTGCAATCGTGGTGCTTGGCTATTGACAGGCGTGGCGGCGAGCATCTGTCATTTTGCCAATGGCCCGCAATTCAGCCGAAAAGGGAGAAATTGTGAAGAATATCTGGTTGCTCGTTTCCATTGCGGCTGGAGCATTCACCACGTCTCAACCGCTGCTTGCAGAAAAACCAATCGTGTGGGTAACATCCAGCACCTTGGTAAGAGTGTCTCCGACCGAAAAGCCGCCGAGCAAAACGACAACCACGGCCTTGATTTATGCGGCTCGCGGTGAAGTCCAGTCATTCCAGGTGGTAATTCAGGCTCCCGTCGGTGGACTCACTAATGTGAGGTTCTCGGTTTCGGATCTCGTCTGGAACCAGGATGGCGCCGACCGATGAAAAGATCATTCCCGCCGCGAATGTGATCCTCTATCGAGAGAAGTATATGACCATCCTGCAGCACAGCCCCACCTATAATGGGCCTCCAAATCTCCCCATAACGGACATCAACACATTTCCTGATGCGCTGATTCCGTTCATCGATCCGCTCACGGGAGAGCCTCCCAAGGGTGGCAACTATGTTGCAGAACCAGTCGATCTTTCGTCCGGACACAATGCGGTGTTTTGGATTGATGTGAACATCCCCAATGATGCTAAAGCGGGCACATACCAGGGGGAGATATACAGTAACAAGCGATGAGGGATCTGCCCAAGGCAACGTCGTTGTGAATGTATGGGACTTTACGATGCGACCCGAACCATACATCATGTCCAGTCTGAACGGAGCAGGGACATATCCCCCAGGAACGCAGGATGAGCTCCTCGAAACAAGCTGATGCCTGATTACGTGAACCCGAAGGCTGAACCTGGACTCATCAAGAAGTATCGGGGACTTCGCAACGGACACGCAGTTTTTTGACGGAGTGTCTTACGGAGAGTGCGAGCCTACTGCCCCTCCGACCCTTGCCCAGGTCGAGGCGGCGAAAGCGGCAGAAGCACCCGGTCTTTACCTTTATGATGATTCTGCTGATCCGGAGAGCTCCTGCACGGACGAAGCCTTTTACAAATCGGTGATCGCATGGGCAAAGGTCTTCCACAAGGCTGGCATCGAGAATCTGGTGACACAACAACCCGTGCCTCAGCTCTACAATGATGGACTGGGAACAGGGCGTTCTGCGGTTGATATCTGGACCATGCTTCCGCAGAACTACAATGACGCCGAAGCCGAGGTTCCCCCGGCAGTAACGTATGTCCTGAACAAGGGGGATGCTGCCTGGTCGTACAATGACTTGGTTCAGGACGCCTACTCGCCTAAGTGGGAACTGGATTTCCTGCCGATTGATTATCGGATTCAGCCTGGGTTCATTAGTCAGAGCCTCGGACTTACGGGGGTCTTGTACTGGAGCGTGGATGACTGGTCGCCTGATCCGTGGGAGAATCCGCAGGGTAATGAGAATCCTGACTATCCCGGGGAAGGCGTATTGATCTATCCCGGAGCCCAGGCCGGGCTAAAGGGAGTTGCCCCTTCCATGAGACTCAAATACTTGCGAGACGGAGTGCAGGATTACGGGTACATCCAGATCCTGAAGAACTGTGGTCAGCGGAGAGTGGGCGCTTGAAGAATCTCGAAAGGTTGGCCGTGACTGGACTAATTGGACTCGCAGCTCCGGGTTGCTGGAGTCTGTTCGTCTTGAGCTGGGCAATAAAATTGCGGCGTTAGGATGTTCGCGGTAGAGGCACGTTTGCTTCTTTATGCCCATGCGATGTTGCCTGTTCAGCAGAATGAACACAACATCTTGCGCAAAGCCCTTGCGTATTGACGCTCGCTCCGCTCATCCGTAGCATCGTCTTCCAGATGGAAACTGCAACCACCCAAGAACCGGACAGCAATAGCATGTTTCCAGTCGCCTCTGCCGGCCTCTTCGCGCGTAAGCCAATGCTTGCGTTCGGTGCACTGATTGCCGTAAATGCAATGTGGGCATTTCAGTTTGCGGGTGCGCGGATCGCCACCCGCGAGCTTGGCGCCGTGCTTGTGACACTGCTCCCGCTGGCGCTTGCGACCTTGCTGGTGATGCCGTTTGCCAAGCTGAACCGCGATATTTTCCGGGCCGGAGAACCGCACGATTCTGATCGATGTGTTTCTGCTCGGCACACTCGGTGTTATCCCCGCGCAACTCTGCGTCGTACTTGGCGTCGAGCGGACACTCGCCTCAAATGCCAGCGTACTTTCCCTGACCGTGCCCGTTCTGACAGCTTTGAGCGCTTCTGTTTTTCTTCATGAGCGGATGACCAAGTTGCGTTGGCTATCATTTGCCATCGCAATTCTGGGAGTATGCTTGATCTCGATAAACGACATCCAGCATGCTCGCCTGTTCCGTATCGAATACGTGGCAGGGAATTTGCTGGTTCTTGCAAGCTGCGCCGGAAGCGCATTCAACAACTCCTATAGCCGGCGGGCTCTCTCGCGAATATCTCCGGCGCAGGTTCTGGTGTGGAGCTTTATCGTGGCAGACCTCGAACTGCTGGTGATCGAAGCCGTAACCGACCGGAGCGGATGGGGGCAACTTGCGCATCTGCAGCCTTCGGTATGGTGGAGTCTGATCCTGATTGCCATTTTCAGTCTTGGCCTCTCGATGCTGCTGTATTTCTCAGTGATTCAGTCGGTGGAGGTCATGAAGGCCGCGCTTTCCGTCTATCTGCTGCCGGTGTTCGGCCTTCTCTTTTCGGCGATTCTTTTGAAGGAAAGGCTGACAATTAACCTGGTGGCGGGTGGCATCCTGATTTTTATCAGCTGTTTCTTGGTGACGGTTTACGAAGAAAAACAACGCTCGCGCCGAGCGGCTGGATGATGACCAAATTTACAATTGAAGGTATTGTTCCTGTCATTCCCACTCCTTTTACGAGAGAGGGAAGCTTGGACTGGACGGCCTTCGGTGGTCTGCTGGAGTTTGCGGTCCAGGCTCGTGTCTGCGCTGTCTGCCTTCCTGCCTATGCGAGCGAGTTCTATAAACTCGTGGATGCGGAACGCAGCGAGCTTGTACATAGAGCGATCGGAATCCTGGACGGCAGGCTTCCGGTTGTAGCCCAGGTAAACCACGTTTCCTCTGCCTACGTAGCAGAAAAGGCGCTGGAGTTCGAACGCGCCGGAGCGAAGGCAATTTCTGTCGCCGTTCCGCGATTATTTGGGCTGCCGGAACGCGACCTGCTCCGCTATTTTGACCGAATACTGCAGGCAATCACTGTTCCGCTGGTCATCCAGGATTTCAATCCCGGAGGCGCAACGTTAAGTCTGGATTTTGTAAGGTCTCTCCACAATCAGCATGAACACTTTCGATATTTGAAACTCGAAGAACCTCTGCTGTCGGGAAAGGTGCGGTCCATCCTCGAAGCGACCGATGGCGCCGTCGGCGTTGTTGATGGATGGGGTGGCACCTACATGCTGGAACTCATCGATGCGGGCATTTGCGGAGTTATGCCGGGACTGGCAGTCTCGGATCTGCTCCAGAGTCGTTTGGGAAAACGCTCGCGCTGGGAACAAGGATGCGGCCTATGAATTATTCCAGGGTGTACTGCCGCAGATCACTTACAGTCTCCAGAGCCTGGAGTTTTTTCATCACGCAGAAAAGGCGCTCCTCTCGGCATCGCGGCGTGCTTTCGGATCCCGACAGTTCGCGATGCCACGCTCACGATCCATGGAGTAGATCGAGCACATATCGATTTTCTTAATCGGAAGATGATCGAACTGGTGGCCAGCCAGAAGGCCGGTGTTCATAATGCGAGTCAATCTCAGAGGAGTGAGCATGAAGCAAACCACTAATGCCATCCTGACAGGCGGCACTATCGTCGATGGCACCGGTGCTCCTTCGATTTCAGGTGAAGTCGTCATCCGGGACGGCCGGATTGTTTCTGTCGGTAGCCAGCAGAGCAACTCTCTTGCGGCGGAGAGATGTGGAGTACAACGTAATTGACTGTGAGGGCTGCGTCATTGCGCCCGGATTTATTGACGTGCATAGTCACTCGGACCTTCAGGTGCTGGAAAATCGAACCGAAAAACTATTGCAGGGAGTGACGACTGAAGTTGTTGGGAATTGTGGTTTCTCCGCGTATCCATTGCCAGAAGACCCGCAGGTATTGCGGGAGTTCGCAAATGGAATTTTATGTGGAGATGACAGCTGGGGCTGGAATTCCGCCTCCGATTATCTTGCAAGCGCGAGCAAATCCAAGGTTGCGACGGTTGCGTCGCTGGTTGGGCATGGTTCGTTAAGAATCAAGGTTGCCGGGAATACCAGCAGAGCGCTGACAAGCCGGGAACTCGACACAATGTCGGGTCTGCTGGATGAGGCATTGGAGGAAGGGGCCGCGGGTTTCTCGTCGGGTCTCATGTACGCTCCAGGATCCGGCGCCTCGCCGGAGGAATTGACGGCTCTCTGCCGCGTGGTCGCCCGGAGAGACGAGGTATACGCAACCCACATGCGGAGCTATTCCGCCGGGCTGGTCGAAGCGGTTGAGGAACAGATTGCGATTGCCGAAGCCTCCGGATGTCGCCTCCAGATCTCTCATCTGCAGGCTGCTGGCGAGGATTACTGGCCCTTGCAGCAACGGGCTATTGCGGCGATAGAGCAGGCGTCCGCGCGAGGCATCGATGTAGCGTTTGACGCGTATCCGTGGCTGGCCGGATCCACGGTGCTTACGCAAGTGCTGCCGCAAGACGCACTGGATGGAGGGATTCCCCAGCTCCTTTCGCGGCTCGCGTGATCCTGTACAGCGTGAATCCATCCGGACTCAGGATCAAAGCCGAGGCGCGCTGGAATGGCGTGGTGATAACGTCGGCTGCAAACAATGCAGCCTCGCTGGTGGGCAGGTCAATCCAGGACATCGCGGACGAACGGGGAAGTGACCCGGAAAGCGTGGTGTTGGACATTCTGCTGGAGCAAGAGGGAAACGTAAATATTGTGGAGCACTGCCAATCGATGGAGAACCTCCATGCGTTGCTCACCCACCCTCTGGCGATTGTCATTACCGACGGAGTTTACACCAGGGGGCGTTCCCACCCCCGCCTGTACGCAACATTCCCTCTCTTGCTTGGGGACATGGTCCGTGAGCGCAAATGGTTGAGCCTTGAAGAAGCGGTCCATAAAGTCACAGCCAAGCCGGCGGCAACATTCCATTTGCATGATCGAGGACGGATTGCGGAAGGCTATGTGGCCGATGTCACCGTTTTCGATCCACAAACTATCCACACCAGATGCCAGTTATGAAATGCCTGATGTTGCGCCGACAGGGATCAGGGCAGTACTGAGAAATGGCAGCGTTGTGGTGGATGCAGGCGTGGTGGTCTAAGATCGCGATGGAAATTATATGAATATATACGAGATAGAGACGCCTGCAGTTCTGATCGATGCTGACACACTCGATCGCAACCTTCGCGACATGGCGGGTTATTGCAAGACTCTCAATCTTGCGCTGCGTCCGCATACGAAGACGCACAAGATTCCGGAAATTGCCCGCCTGCAACTGCGATATGGCGCGCCCGGCATAACTGTGGCGAAGTTAGCGGAGGCTGAAGTGATGGCGGACGCGGGCATGCCTGACGTCACCGTCGTCTATCCGCTTTGGGGTGAAAGCAAGTGGAAGCGTCTGGCGGAGCTGGCAAAACGCGTGAAGATCTCCGTTACGATGGATTCGTTGGCGGTGGCTGAGGGCATTTCTCAGGCGGCGAAAGCAGCGGGTGTTGAAGTTGGAATTCGATTGGAATTCGACACCGGCCTGCGACGCTGTGGCCTTCCACTGAACGACCAGGCGATCGGTGGTTGCCCAACGGATCTTCGCGCTGCCTAACCTTCGCTGGGAAGGCATCTCCGTTTATCCGGGACACATCATGGGCAACCGGAAGATTCGAGAGCAGGATATTGTTCTCGAGAATGGTGCGCCTTGATCATCTTTTTTCGCTGCTGGATTCGGTTGGCATTCCTTATCCCGTAGTCAGTGGGGGAACACACCCGCAGCTTTCGAGAGCCATCGATTTCACGGCGTCACCGAAATCCGGCCTGGAACTTATGTCTTCAATGATCGAAATACAGTCGATGCGGAATCCGCCAAATATGCCGACTGCGCTGCAACAGTGCTCACAACTGTGGTAAGCACCAGTGTCACCCATCGAGCCATCATTGACGCAGGCAGCAAGACGCTCTCGGCCGACGCGCTGCTTTCGGGTGCGCGAAAACACTTTGGATATATCCAGGATCATCCCGAGTACATACTTGAAGACCTTTCGGAAGAACACGGGCACGTAACAATTCCCGACGATGCCGCCGTCCGGGTGGGAGACCGGCTCAGAGTGATTCCGAACCACGTATGCCCATGTATCAATCTGCACGATCAGGTATTCGTCGTCTCCGGAGATCAGATTGTCGATAAATGGAAGGTTGCGGCCCGCGGAAAGGTTACTTGATTAGGCGAGCCCATCCAATACGCTGGACGCAAATGATCGCGGCTCGTCGGATTGATCTTGATCTTGTAAAAGTGCGGCGAGAAACTGTGCTCGCTACGCTGCAAATGGAATCTTCCCGAAACAATTTGGATCCAGATGTAGGAATCGCGGTCGTGCTGAGAAAGGAATTCGATGGACCGTATCAAGGTCACTGCTTTGCTGCTTTGCATACTCATAGGCCCTGCCGCCTATGCGGAACATAGCCCCCTTGTTCCGCGCCCACAGCAGATTCAATACGGCTCCGGCAATGTCGCGCTTCGGGGAATGACGATTGCGTTTTCGTCGCCGCCCAGCGCGGAAGACCGTTTCGCGGCGCAAGAGCTATGTTCGTGGATGCGGGACCGGACCAGTCTGGAAGTTTCCATCGGGTCCTACGGCAATAGCAGCAAGGCCACACTCGCAATCGTCTTCGACCGCGAAGGGGCAACAGATGAGCCGCTGGCGCTGCCGGGAGAGAAACCCGGTCCCGATTCGCGCGAAGCCTATGATCTCTCCGTGACGGACCAGGGAGTGAAGATTCATGCGCGATCGTCTGCGGGGATTTTTTATGGGCTGCAGACGCTGCGACAGCTGGTCGAAGGGGAAGGCCCGCAGGCGGTGCTGCCGGTAGTTGAGATCCACGACTGGCCGTCCATGGCGTATCGGGGAACGATGGTGGACATCAGCCACGGCCCGTTGCCGACGGAGAAGGAGGTCGAGCGACAGCTTGATTTTCTTGCACGTTGGAAGGCGAACCAGTATTACCTGTACAGCGAAGACAGCATTGAGTTGACTGGGATATCCGCTACTGAATCCGGATGGGCGGCTGACGAAGGAAGAGGTGCGGCGGATCGTAGCGTACGGACGCGAGCGGCATATTGATGTCATTCCCAATTTCGATCTATATGGTCACCAGCACGATCTGTTTCGAATTGAGCAGTACTCGGATCTTTCGGATGAGGCCCACGGCACGGAGTTCGATGCAGGAAATCCGAAGGTGATGCCACTGCTGACGGATTGGGTAAATCAGTTTGCGGACCTTTTTCCGAGCCCGTTTGTGAGCATCGGGTTCGATGAAACATTTCAGATTGAGGCGGCAACGCATGCGACCGGAGCAGCGGCAGAACCGGCGTCATTGTTTGTGAAGCAACTTAATACCGTAGCAGGCTTGTTCGAAAAGCATGGCAAGCATGTGATGGCGTATGACGACATCATCGTGAAATATCCGCAGGTCATTCCCCAGCTTCCTCCCGGGCTGATCGCAGTTGCATGGTATTACACCTCGGAAGATCCAACTTACAAACGCTGGCTGGGTCCGTTGATCGCGCATCATGTTCCTCATGTCGTGCAGCCGGGCGTGACCAGTTACGATGACATCGCGCCCGATTACGACACCTCGTTTGAAAACATCGATACGTTTCTCGCCGCGGGCAGGCAGTCCGGCGCGCTCGGCCTGGTCAATTCTGTCTGGTCTGACGATGCGCAATTACTCTTCCGCATGTCTTTGCCGGGCATGGCCTATGGAGCAGCGGCTCCGTGGCAAGCGGTGCCCATGGACCGCGCGAGTTTCTTCTCCGATTATGCGCGCCTGATGTATCCGGCCGCCATCGCGCCGGACATTGCCTCCGCCCTCAGCAATATGACGCAGTCGCCGAAACCGACATCAAAAAGTTGCTTGGAGACCAGTCCATGTTCGGTCTGTGGGAAGACCCGTTCTTCCCGACCTACTATAAGAAGCTGGCCGCGCACCGCGAAGACCTGCATGAGACCCGGCATGCATGCGGAGCAGGCGGAGACGGCGCTCTATCATGCCGAGAGCCTGGGCGTGGACCCGGAGACCGTGAACAGCCTGATGATCGGCAGTGAATTACTCGATTATGCGGGCGAGAAGTTCCAGGCGCCTCTTGACATGTCGGCAATCTGGGACAAGTTCGGACCCACGCGACCCGATGAAGACCGCTGGTGGAATGAGTGGGAATCGCAAGTCACGCACTACGACCACTCGTATGTGACGGATCTGATGGACCGCATCACGAATCTCAAGCCGGCATACCAGGCGGAGTGGCTGGAGGAATATAAGCCGTACCGGCTGGGTGCGGCGCTGGGCCGGTGGGACGCGGAATACCAGTACTGGCGGGGCGTGCATGAAAAGCTGCGACACTTCAACGAGAGCACGCATGCCGGAGATACTCTGCCGCCGCTCGATCAGGTGATCGAAAATCCCCATCCTTCCTGGGCTCCGGCCCCATAGTGACAGTGCGATTGCCTTGATTTGGCTGTCGCGCGGTCTCAGGAGAAAGAGATCGAGGTGAAATCCAAGTTTTCTCGAATCATTTGAATGTCCCGCCGTCTCGCCGCACATTTCTGAAAGCGGCCACAGCGCTCGCCGTTGGCTATTCCGCAACCAGCGGCGCTCGCGGCCTCGCCTTCAGCTTCGGGCCGCCGAATCTTCGCCTATGTCGGAACAGATACCAAGCCGGTGGACGGCGCAGCAAACGGAAAAGGTATTTACCTGTTCGAGATGCATCCGCAGACGGGAGCGCTGTCGCTGCTGAAATTGGCAGCTGAAACTACCAGCCCGTCATGGCTCAGTCTTCATCCGTCAGGACAATACCTATACGCAGTCAATGAGGTGTCGGACTATGACGGCGAACAGTGGCTCAGTCAGCGCCTTCGCCATCGACAGGGCCACCGGCGATCTGCGGCCTTTGAACGTCGTAAGTTCCCACGGTGCGGGCCCGACCCACATGAGCATCGACGCTTCCGGGAAGTATGCGTTTGTAGCCAATTATTTTGGCGGCAGTATCGCAGTGCTTTCCAATTCTGCCGAACGGAAGCCTTGGGCCGGCGGTATTCATGCATCAGGATCAAGGCTCGCTGGGAAGCATGAATGCGACCGATGCGCCTCCGGGCAGCTTTGCGATCAGCGGACATGACACTCCCCATGCTCACATGATCCAGGCCGACCCGAAAACCGCTTTGTGCTTCAAACCGATCTGGGGCAAGACCGAATATACGTGTACAAATTCGATAGCAATACGGGAAAACTAACGCCCGCAAATACTCCGTTTGTTTCTCTTCCGTCCGGAGACGGGCCTAGGCACTTTGCATTTCATCCGAATGGCCGCTGGATGTATTCCATTCAGGAAGAGGCTTCAACTCTAGTTTTTTTCGGCTACGATCCCACTGTCGGATCACTCACCGCTCAACAGACAGTCTCGACCCTGCCTCCCGGGATTTACCGGCACCAATTTCTGTTCAGAGGTCATGGTGTCGCCGGATGGGCGGTTTCTCTATGCCGCCAACCGGCTGCATAATTCCATTGCCGTATTTCCGATCGCAACGGAACGGCAAACTGCATCGTGTTGGAGAGACTCTAACCGAGGGCGATTATCCGAATCAAATCAAACTGGGCCCGAGTGGGAACGTCCTCTATGTCTGCAACCAGCGCAGTGACCAGATCACCTCATTCCGGGTGGACAGGCAAGACGGGCATGTTGACGTTTACCGGTAAATATCAGCCAGTTGGCACTCCAATGTGCATTGCTTTTCTGACGTGATCTTCCTGGATGTATCCACTATTGGAGCATGGGTCTGGCAGGTTCGATCAGCGCTATTTGGAAGCAATTTGTTCGGGACTGACGTTGTCCAGCATATTGGACAGTTAGTTTTAGGCTTCGATGGTTTTTGTTGATGAAGCCATCAGATCTGGACTACCTTGCGGAACAGTACTGATTTGTTTTCGGAGGCAACATGAGGTTTTTTCATCGCTTGTGGTCTTATGGCGTTCGCATATATGAAGTCATAGGTGCGAAGCTTCCACATGTTGAAATCGAACGTGCGGTTGACTGGATTTAGGCGCGCCTTCTCACAGATTCTGTTGGTACTGGCGGCCGTAGTGTGGATCTCATCCGCGACTGCCATGCTGGAGCCAGGCGACCACAGGAAGCATTGTGGGGACCGTGACTGATCCGACGCAGGCTGTAGTTCCGAACGCCCAGGTAACAGCAACGAACGTAAGCACAGGTGTTGTCAGCAGCACCAGGAGCGATTCGTCCGGCCACTATGGGTTTTTATCTCTGCCCGTCGGGACTTACACGCTAACGATTGCGCAATCCGGCTTTGAAACGTCGAAAATTGCCGGCAGTCACACTCCGGGTCTATCAGCAAATAACGCAGAATGTGGTGCTTAATATAGGTGCGGAGAAGCAGACGGTAACCGTGGAGGCGACACCGCCGTTGGTGGATACAACGAATGCCAGCCTCGGCACCGTAGTCGGCCAGGCCGCCATCTTGAACATGCCGCTTAACTTGCGGGAAGTCGGCGCGCTCGCGCTTCTGGTTCCAGGCACGGTAGACACGACCGGAATATCGCTGGCTACAGGGCCGGCAAATGGATCCGGATTTAATGACATAGGATATAGCGGCTCAGGAGGAGGTTCGGGCGGCAATGTTCTCTTGATTGATGGCATGATTTCGCGGGCCCTGAACAACAGCAGTTTTGCTCTCGATCCGCCACCTGAGATGGTCAGCGAATTCAAGATTCAAAATAATGTGTACGACGCCTCGTTTGGACTGGCCTCGGGCACGACGATGAACTTGATTACCAACTCAGGCACCGAACCAGATTCACGGGTCTGCATGGGAATTCGTCAGAAACAGCGCGCTGGACGCTACTGGCTATTTTGCACTGACGCGGCCGGAACTCTCTCGGAATCAATTTGGCGGTGCAGTAGGCGGGCCAATCATCAAGGATAAGATATTTTATTTTGGCGCCTATGAAGGGCTGCGCCTCAATCAGGGAGAGGTCTCGCCGAGCGTTGTTCCTACAGACGCTCAAAAGAGCGGTGACTTCAGCTCATTTCTTACTGGGACTACCGCGAACCTATGCGCATCAAGTGGATCGGCCGCACCTTCCAATCTGAACTTCGACACCGGACAGTTGTTCGATCCCGCGACCGAGTACAACTATACCTGCCCGGCCGACCCGGCAAATCCCGGCGCTGGGCAGACAACGATTCTGGTGGGTAACGCCGATACGCTGGAAACATCGATAACGACACTGGATCCCGTCGCGCAGAAAGGTGTTAGCACTCTTTCCAGAGCCGAATACTACCGGCGTTGTCAATTACATCAATGAAACGCCACAGCAACAGCAAAACGATCAATTCGATGGCGCGCGTGGACGCTACCTTATCGAAACGCCATACATTATTCGTTCGTTACATGCTGGGCAATTCAGACATTACTTTTCCCGGAGCTCTTCCAGCCTTTAACGCCTATCAACATTTCAGGGGACAGAATCTGGTTGGTGGCTGGACTCTTTGTTCTAGGGCCATCAACAATTAATGACGTGCGGATAGGCTATCAACGGGACTATCTCACCTATTCATGCCAGGGTTGCCCCCGGCCAGCGGGAACCTTGGCCGGCTTTGGCATTGCCGGGTTGACGAATCCACTGCCTCAGTTCAACTTATACCCGAATGTTACGTTCTCGAACTTATCCCACTTGGGGTGATGGATTCCCGGGCTACTATCCGGTTGCAGCACCGGACGCAGTCGAACAATATGAAGATACTTTCACAAAAGTCATTGGCCGGCATACTCTCGCCATTGGCGCAAATCTGGACTTTTGGCAAACCAAAGGCGTGACCGATCCGTTTCAGGCGAATGGACTTATTACTTTCAATGGTCAATATTCATCCCTTGCCGGCGAAATCCCTAACGTTAGTACCGTTTCAGATTTGGCAGACATGGAACTAGGTTACCCGTCCGGCGGAAATTACACGAAGAATGCAATCATCAGCAACCTGGTTGGCGGACGCTGGATCAGTCTATTTGCCCAGGATAATATCCGTGTCAATTCACGCTTCACGGTTCAAGCTGGACTACGGTGGGAATATGACCGTCAGCCTATGGATACAAACAATCAGCTGGCCGCATTTTTCCCTCTGTCGAAGACCTATCAGCCCGGGGATGCGCTTCTTTTGACAGCATTGCCGGATGCTGCCAACGATGCCCTCTGCTCCGATCCGTATTTCATTTCGGCTACCGGGGAGTGTCTGGTGATGACGTCCGGCATGAGAAAAGCGAAGGGGTTGAACGGTAACCAGAGTGCGGCAGGTGAGCTACGGGCCTGGTCCAGGATTTTTTGCTCCGCGTCTCGGCCTGTCATGGCAACCGACGGGTTCCGACAAGCTAGTGCTTCACGCCGGCGCTGGAATATTCATGAATTTGCCCGATACGAATCGCATGGGCTCGTTTGCCAATAATAACCCGGTGTCCACGCAGACTCCTGTTTATGACACGGCATTCGGTGCACCGCCGCCGCTGACAAACGGCGTTCCAACGAAAACGCAGCAGATATTCCTCAATGCGCCTTCAGTATCTTTGTCAGACATAACCGCACAACTCATGCCGAGCCCCTTCTACAGAACACCTCAGACCTATGAATGGAGTTTGAGCGTGCAGTCGCAGCTGACGAAAGATTGGGGAGCGGAGGTCGCATACGTGGGGAACCGCAGTGTGCACGTAGACTTTGAACATGAGTATGCCAACCAGCCTGAACCCGGGGTTGGAGATCTGCAGCCCCGCCGGCCGTGGCCCGATTTCAATACTCTCAATTACGACGATTACACAGGGTTTTCGAATTACGAATCCGTCTATGGAAAGCTCGAGAAGACAGCATCTCATGGATTCGCGGCAATAATTTCGTATACATTTTCAAAGAGCCTGGATGGTGGCGGCGGCAACGTGGATAACCAGTCTCGCGTTCAGAACGATAATGATCCTCGATGCGGATTACGGCCTGTCAGACTATAGTATCAGTCAGACTTTTGTAGCCAGCCCGATCTATGAATTGCCTTTCGGCAGAGGGCAAAGGTTCCTGGCAAATGGGCGTTATATTAATTGGCTGGTCGGGGGATGGGAGACCAGCGCGATCATTACCGCACATGGCGGACTGCCATTCACCGTCACTTCAACGCAGGATTATTCCAATACAAATTCTTTTTCGCCGAGGCCAGATCGCACTTGCAAGGGGACAGGCCCCAAGCAAATTTCGGAGTGGTTTAATACAAGCTGCTTTACAACAGATGCACTGGCACAGGCTCTTGCGAACGGCACGCCGCGCTTTGGGACGTCCGGACGAAATATCTTACAGGGGCCAGGGTCTCAGAATTGGGATTTGGCTTTCATTAAGCGGACACATATCAATGACCGGATAACGTCTGAATTTCGGGGCGAATTCTTTAATGCGTTGAATCACACAAACCTGGGTACTCCGGGGGCAGTATTCGGAACTGGAACGTTTGGGGTTATCTCGACCAGTTCCGGGCCCAGAGACGTTCAGCTGGCGGTGAAGCTCGAATTCTGATTAAGCAAAATGGAGTTCGCGCTTTCGCCGTGGACAAGAAGACAGAATGTTATGAATGAAATCGATCTCGTCGGCCGTTGTGCCGTGGTTACAGGAGGCGCTCAAGGTATCGGGCTGGCGATAGCGGAAAGATTGCTCGCCTCAGGGGCATGTCTGACTCTATGGGATGCCGACGAGGAGTTGGTGAAGAGTGTGGCCGATGAGTTGAGTGCCAAAGGCAAAGTATATTCCTGTCGGGTTGATGTAACGGATGCAGAAGCAGTTCAGGGTGCCGCCGCCTTAACGGAAGAGGCTTTGGGTAGAGTCGATATCTTGGTAGCGAGTGCGGGAATTACAGGCCCGAACACGAGATGCTGGGAGTATCCGGTTGACGCATGGCAACGGGTAATTGATGTGAATCTGAACGGGGTGTTCTACTGCTGCCGGGCTATCGTGCCCTTGATGATTAAGCAGGGCTACGGCCGCATAGTGAATATTGCATCCGTCGCGGGAAAAGAAGGAAACCCTAATGCCTCCGCTTACAGCGCATCTAAAGCAGGAGTGATTGCCCTTACCAAATCCCTCGGTAAGGAGCTCGCGCAACATAACATCGCGGTAAACTGCATTACTCCAGCAGCCGCGCGTACCCGGCTATTCGAACAAATGACACAGGAGCATATCGATTACATGCTTTCTAAGATTCCGCGTGGCCGATTTGTGACCGTTGAGGAGATCGCCTCCATGGTAGCGTGGCTGGTTAGTGAAGAAAATTCCTATACAACCGGCGCCACCTTTGATCTCAGCGGTGGGCGAGCTACTTATTAAGTGGGTGGCGTGTTGCTTGGGAAGTAAACGGGGATTGGTCACGCGTTCCGGAATGTGCAGCACGGAACCGAGCAGAAGTCGAGGACAATAAGTCTCGTAATTGACCTCATCCAACAGGCTGAACGCTAATCCCGCGTGGGATGCGGATTGGCCTTGATTCTGGAAGTATGCTGAGGGAGACTGAGTTCGCTGTAGCGCGACCGTGCTGAACTTGTGATTGCCAGATATGTGTGAGTAAGAAACAGAAGGGTCCCGGAGGGGTCTAAATTGCGCGACGGTGCGAGGGAGGGGCAACCCCATCCGGTAAGTGATCCTCACGCAATTCCACATGTATGGTCATCGAGGGTTGGAGAGAAGATGCAGAGCAAAAGAGAATCAGAGAAGCTCCTGGCACGCAATAAGAAGTACATTCCAGGTGGGGTGGTCTCAGTCAATCGCGCGATCAAGCCGGAAATTGCTTTCGTCAGGGGAGAGGGAGCCAGGATATGGGATGCGGATGGCAACCAATATCTCGATTATCACGCGGCTTTCGGTCCCCATTTTCTCGGGCATAACGATCCGTATGTGACTGAAGCGGTGATCAGGGTTTTACGGGAAGGCGCCAGTCTGTTTGGATCTGGCACGACAGAACTGGAGGGTACCCTTGCCGAGTTGATCTGTAAACATGTTCCGGCTGCGGAATCTGTGCAAATGCTGAACACGGGGAGCGAGGCGACCTACCAGGCGATCCGTCTTGCCCGGGCGATTACGGGGCGGAACCACCTTATAAGGATTCAGGGTGGATACAACGGATGGCACAATGATGTGGCCTGCAATCTGATGACACCATTGAGCGACCTCGGTCCGAGAGTCTCACCGGGAGAATACCCGTTCCGGGCGATCAGCGCGGGTATACCGCCGGAGCATCAGCGGCTTGTACACAGCATCAACTTTAATGATCTTGATTCGGTGCGGTACCTGTGCGAGAAGTATCCCGTTGCTGGTTTGATTACTGAACCTATCCTCCAGAACATTGGTATCGTGAAGCCAGTCATGGGATATCTGAGTGGACTTAGAGCCTTGGCAGACGAATTTGGATTCGTGCTCATATTCGATGAGGTGAAGACCGGCTTCCGGCACTCGATTGGAGGCTACGCAAGTATCGCAAATGTCATACCCGATCTAATTGTCTTCGGCAAGGCTCTCGCGAATGGCTATCCCATTGCGGTTTTGGCAGGCAAACGGGAGATGATGGACCGTTTTGTTGACCCCTCTCCCGCAAAGCGTGTTCTGCTGGCCGGAACATACAATGCACATCCCCTCCCTACGGCCGCCGCCATCGCTACCATCGAGCGTCTGCTGATGAATGACGGAGAAGTGTATCGGCATACCGAGGCGCTGGGTGAGATGATTGAACGCGGCATTGACGAGATTCTCAGGGAAATGGGGATTCCCGGTGTCGTCGCACGGCAAGGTTCAGCTTTTTGTCTGTATTTCATGGATCATTGCCCTAAGGATTGGCACGATCTGGCAAACCATCATAATTTTGAAAAGGATACAGTTTTTCGGCGACTGCTCGTCGACCGTGGAATCTATGTATTTCCTCAGGCGACAAAACAATGCTCGCTTTCTGCGGCGCACAGCGTAACCGACGTTGATTTGACTTTGCGGCAGATCCAATTTGCGCTTGCCAGTACCTTCGATGCAGCCGACCAAAAGGTTTCCTCCATCAGAGAGGCTGAACCCAGCGGAGTTCGGGAGGGCATCGACAGTTGAATCCTAGGAAGAAAACGCCAAGTTTACGTAAATCAGCCGCTCACCGTGCAGGTGACTTGCCCTATGTGGGTCGCGGCTGCGCAGCTGGTGTTGTCGGAATGGGATTGATGGGTACCAGCATCGCGGCGTGCCTCGTCGGAGCTGGTCACCGGTTATCTTGCATTGAATCCGATCCTGCAAAACTACGGATTGCACATAAAAGGCTCTTGAGTGTCTTGAATGATGCTTGGAAAACGGGCTTGATTTCTGCCCCTCCTGATACTGTCATGAGGCAGGTCATCATCTCAGGGGAGTATTCCGATCTCAAAACTGCAGAAATCGTCATTGAGTCGACGGTCGAAGATTTGACCGTCAAGCGCCAGGTTATCCGCGAAATCGAAAAAGCTGTTTCAAGTAAGACGCTAATCGGAAGCAACACCTCCGCAATTCCCGTGACCGACCTGCAGAGAGGCGCGAAGCACCCTGAACGGATCTTAGGCCTGCACTGGGCTGAACCTGCAAACATCACCAGATTTATGGAGATTATTTGCGGGAAAGAGACTTCGCGGCAAAATGCGCAAAGGGGCATGCGCTTCGCGCGGAGATTGGGGAAGGAACCGTCGCTTCTCCGCAAAGACATTCGCGGCTTTATTACAAACAGGATTATGTATGCAATGCTGCGCGAGGCGTTTTATCTGGTCGAGAACGGCTTTGCCTCTGTCGCAGACATTGATCGCTCTCTGCGGAATGATCTAGGTTTTTGGATCACCTTCGCGGGTCCTTTCCGCTTTATGGATCTGACCGGCATTCCGGCATACGCGGCAGTCATGAAGGATCTCCTACCGGATCTTGACTGCGCAACTGAGGTGCCACGTCTGATGCAGGAAGTGGTCCAATCGGGTGCCCGCGGTGTCTCTAACGCAAAAGGGTTCTACCGGTATACTCCTGCGCAAGCGAAGAGGTGGGAAAAGCTATTTATAGAGTTCAGTCATAATATTCGCGAACTGGCGGAAAAATATCCAGAAGACGTTGGGGACAAAAACAGCGCAAACCGGCTGGCGAATAAATGAGGGGCGCGCAGCGTCCAGCATTCTGAACAAAATTTCTCGTCCCTTATCGAAGCATTCAGCACGTCCCAGAGAGCCGTCCACCGTTGCAATTCAACCCGAAGGGTATTGGAGAAAAGCCCATTAAATGGACTACTTTGTGAAAAATCTGGGAGAATATCTGCTGGGAGATTCCGCCTTTAAACTCAAAGGGCGTAGCACTGACAGTACG
>CAWAPC010000007.1:0-164127 GCA_963783805.1 uncultured Acidobacteriaceae bacterium
GCAGGAGGCCAACCTGGAGCTGAAGCTCTTCGTTGGCTTCGGCAAGTCCTCGGGTGCTGCATTCCAGCTCTTGAGTCCGAACTCGAACTTGCATCTCCAACCCGCTTGCCAGTTCGCGCACCGCTGTTTCCGCTTTTTCGACTCTTCGATTTCCAATTTGAGGTTCTCAATCGTCTTCACTACTTGGTATGCCGCAGACGCGAAGGAACTGTACGTTCAAGCAGTCTTAGATCCTCGGCGTCGAATTTGCGACGACTATCGTGAGCGAACGCCCAAATTGTTCCGACCGCTTCACCGTTTACGTAAAAAGGAACAAACAATCCTTCTTCGACCACGGGTATTCTCCGGCTGAAAATCTCATAACGCCGCTCCCAGTGGGTGAATAGCATTGGAGTATTGCGGTCGAGCACATCGCCGCAAGGGCAGGAACTGCGCGGGACATCGGCGCCGATGTGGGGTCGCCACGCGCCGGCTATAGCTGCCCAGTAGAACGCGTTTGTATTCGTCAATAGACTTAGGCCCGCCGAATCGGCATGCAGCAGTTCGTAGACTTTATCAGCCAGCGTTTGCAGAATAGTGCTCGGGGAGTCGGCTAGCGCGCTGGCCAGTGCCACAAGCGCTCGGTTCTCCTCCTCGTACTGGGGAGGACGAGATGGCCGAATACGCAATTCCGCTGTCCGGAGAATCGACTCCAAAGGAACCGCGTCAGCGGAAATTGAATCGAGGACTTCGCGATTTCGCGATTTGCCAGACTCGGGCACATTAGCACCGCAATCTGCCCGGTCGCGTACATAAATGGCGAGGGCGCCGACAATAGACCACGCGACTGAGCTCGTTGTCCAGTTCGATTGTCTCCCAGCAGATCACAATGCGCCCCTCTGGGGGAGAGAGTCCATTATACTTCGGTATCGGATTTGCCGCCGATAACAGCGGCAGCGCGTCTCGCGTCGGTGGATTCATCCTCTCCTGGTGGATTTCAGAATCAATTCGACGATCCGTTGAGGTTCAAGTCCGCTCGCGCCCGTAATGGCGATGTCCAGGCTTGGGCATTTGGTCTGGTCTACTCAATCGGGCGCGAGGAACTTTTCCGCCAACGAAAACTCTCGGGCTGGATAGCCGAATTGCCGCCGCAAGTTGGGCAATTACTTTCGCATCGAAATGTTGTCGTCGGCAACCGACACAAGTGATCATGTGACTCCCACAGCTTTCCTTACAACGCAACAGTACCGGCAGGCGTCCCAATCTTGGGAATTCTGTTAGTACCTGTTACATTTTCGGCTGTGCAGGGAACAGAGAAAGAGAACGTAGCTCCCGGACCGTTATTCGGTGTTGCCCAGAGACGGCCGCGATGACTCTCGACAACGGAGCGACAGACCGACGGACTCTCTGTGGAAGATGGAGAGCCCGTCGATCTGTATCGTGCGATATGAAGTCGGGTACATCATAGAATGTTCCTTCCCGGAGCAAGTATGGAAACGTCACACACCAACACCGCCACGCAGAAAACCAGCAAACACACGCAACCTGGTCGTATTTGTGCGATGTGCATTGCCTTCTGCGCTGGCTTGACACCAACTACACCCCGAAGCGGAGTTCCCAGCTTTTCCGTGTTCTTACCCAGATGACACACAGAAAATACAGGTTAGTCACGCCGCCGGAGCTTTGCGGGCCACATCCGCGCGGGCAGTTGATTCCTCTACGATCTTGCCGCTGGGCGGATGCAGAATGGTCGGCACGTCCTTCGCTCCTACGAACACACTCAGGAAACGAACAAGCGTTGTGCCGTCGTTACGGCCGCGATGCCAGTGAGTCCTCGTCTGCAAGAACGCCTGGCCGGCTTTGAAAGTCTGACGCGACCCATCGGCGGCGAACTCAACGGTCAGCGTCCCTTCAAGTACGTAAAGGTAGGGCTGAACGGGATGCACCATCCATTGCGTGACCGTTCCTGGAGCTATGGTCAAGATGCTTGAGGAGATCATCGGATTCGGGTTGGAAGGATACTCAAGCTGCTCACCTACGATCGTTTTGACATCTGTGGAAACATTAGTAATATTTGACATCGAAACACTCCTTTTTCGTATTTGGATTACAGCATGCAATCGAATTGCATGCCGTTCATTAGCGTTAGCACATTCGTGTTTCTAGCGGAAACCACCAGCCTTCGCGACGACGGCATTACTGGCTTCCTCGATTAGTTGCACGATGTCATCAGGGCGAGTTGCCACGGAAGCGTGGCTCGTTGGCAACGTAATCGTCTTTCTCGCGTTGATTCGCTCCGCCATCCACTTTTCGGTTTCGGTGGGAATCAACCGGTCGTTCGCCGAGATCTGATACCAACAGGGCTTCACTTTCCACGCCGGTGGCCCAGACTTTTCTTCGAAGCAACTCGCCGCTGTTGGCTTCTGCGTAAGAGCCCAAACTAGCGATTCTGTTCGGTCTTCGAGATCGTGACAGAAAGTCTCGTGAAACTTCTCGACTTCGATCCATAAAAACCCATACTTGTCCTCACGGATATTAGCCGCACCTTCAGGTGGTGCTCGCCGCGCCCAAAGGCTCTTGAGGCTCTCTCCTTCATCGAGAGCAGGTCCTGCCAAATAGACGAGGCCGACGACATTTGGCGTGAGGCCAGCGCCCGTGATGACTGCGCAACCATAAGCATGGCCGACTAATAGCGTGGGAGCATCCTGCGCAGCGGCCATTTTGATGGTTCGGTCGATATCGTCGGACAACGATGTAAGAGGGTTCTGCACTGCGAAGACTCGGTAGCCTTTTTCATGCAGGGGAGGAATGACATGTCGCCAATGTGAAGCGTCACCCCATGCGCCATGCACTAAGAGAATGTTCGGTTTGTCCGGTGTCATCTTACTCCTCCGATTCAGTGTGTTGCTTCGCGAGTTTGGTGCAAATACTCTTAGTCAAAAGACACATTACTTCACGTCCCGTCACGGCAAGCGCTTGACCACCGCTCGCAGTATTGGCCAGTCTTACTTCTGCTGGTCGACCAGAGGCCCTGATGCTGGATGGACCACATTGGGTACGCCTTTCCCACCGAAAAACACAGCAAGGAATCGCATTGTTTGCGAGCTGTCATTTCCGGCCTCGATGCCATTTCGATCTGCACTGAAGGAATCCTTGCCCTGCATGGAACGATTTATGCGATCCATCTTCAAATTCGACCGTTAAAGTGCCTTCCAGGACGTAAACGTAGGCAGGAGCAGGATGAATCATCCATTGCAGATCACAGCGCCTGGAGGAAATGTGAATACTACCGAGGACACTTCAGGGTTTGGAGTGCTCAAATAGAGTTCTGGTTCCCCAGCGATGCGTTACGCTGTCGTGCGACACCGGTGTAATTGAAACTGCGGGTGCTGCCGGAGCAGTTTTGACTTGGGCCACGGCTGCAACCGGGAAGCAGCGCTGTAACCAGACAAGCAGGTGCATAGTAGTCGCATGGCGCGCGCCTTATAGAATTCTTTTTCAATTGATGTAAGGTTGTGTGTCACGGAATGTTCTCCTTAACTAAAGAAATGTCTGTTGCAGGTACCCAGGTCGTTCGCGGATCCCATACACAGTTGTGATTAAGCCAGAAGCCTGGAGGAGATACTATTGGACGATGGTATTGTCGATACCTTGGTATCAGTCGAGACATCGAGCGGCGTCCGATGATGCGGTTCGACGGTCCCCTGATTTGCCCAATCAACCCGAAGCCGCGACCGTGATCGCGCGCCAATCTTGACTTGTGAATCCAGGCGGGCTATCGCATTAACTGTGACTCTTCAAACCGATCCTCGACCGAAAGCGTGGTTTGCACAAGGAACTTGTTGAAATTCGTTGCGACGCGGCGGCTTTGATTTGCTTTTCTGCCGAGTTGAAACTTGTCTGACTCCGGCTCAATCGATAGCCGCCCGGAGTCCGCGTACAGAGCATCCAGTTCGCGCCTCGGTGAGCCCAGCACTTGCAATACTCTTCTGAAAGACCTTTCGCGACCATTACTTTCACCGAGAACCACAACGACATCTTCTAATTTGGCTCTAAGCGAAAGCCGGCAACGCTGGCTGAATAGCACAGTTGGGCGAAGTTATTTTGCAGAGATCGAACAAAATCGCCCAACATGCACCTACTCCATTGCGTGTTTGAAAAAGCCTCCCGCGGTCGGTGAGCTTCACCGTGGAAGTCGGTCGGCGATTTTCGCCACCCCAGCTTGCGCACAGACTTCGTCCTTGTCTCCACCGGGGGCCCCTCCCACGCCCAAGGCTCCCACGATGACGTTCTTCGACTTGAATGCCACTGCCCCCGGAAGCGCCATAACATTGCGCATCGAACCGAGTCGGGGTGCAAACGGATTGGTTTTTGTCAGATTGAAAAACTCGCCGGACGTATCAAAGTGGAATATCGGCCCGAGCGTGACCACCGTGTACGCCTTGTCGTAACTCGATTCTGCGGTATGGATGGTGGCTCCATCACCGCGAATCGCTACTTGTGATGCTCCGTCCATGTCCACGACTGTAGCGCTAACCGAATATCCGTGTAGGGCGCAGACACGAACAGACTCGGACGCGGCCTCAAGCGCGAGACTGAGTGGCACAACGTAGTGATAGGCGGTCGTTTGCGATGGTTGTGAGGCCGCGGCCGTGGTCAGAGGGGCTGGCTGCTCTTGGGCCCAGATTGTACTGGGAGCTGCCACCCCGGCGATTAAAGACGCGAACACGAGATGCAGCAACGGATGCTTCGTGAGAATATGCTTCCAGCTATTCGTGGTGTGTGTTTTGGCGGCGTGCAAACCTTTTTCGAAAGTCATGGTGAGTTCTCCTCAGATAGAGTCATTCGTGCGATGCGCACTCGCGACTGATTCAGACGTGATGCACATTTCCATTAGGCCAAAAGCGGGAAGGCGAATCTATTGGACGATGGTGTCGCTCGATACCTTGGTCTCAGGCAGCGCGATAGGCGCATTCAAACATTGCCGTTTACCGTCCAGCACGTCTCCCGACTACTTTCGGGCCAACCACAACCCTTGCGTGAAAGAGACTCTGGAAACCACGCTGGAGCTAGTCCCGATTTCGGCGGCGAGGAATTCCTGAGAAGCCGCTCTCTTGGGACGGAATCAGTATGCGGGGGTGCAGATCAATAAGCCGAAGACGAACGGCGCAAGCACCAAATTGTCCGCGAACCAGAAGCCATGCGACAAGATGGCCGAGGCCATCGTCAAAGCGCCATAGAGTTCTGACGGAGTGCTAGTTTGCACTCCGCCATCTTTAAGTCGATTTTGTGCCGATCATTCGAAGCTTTTTGTTTTTGGGTCGCCTCGTCTTACGAAGCGCACATCTGCGAGTCGATGAGGAGCGGGTGTCCTGATTAGCTCAGGGCCATGAGGGCCAGTCTCACGGCCAGGAGGACGCCTTCTAGTGGTTGGGCGTCTACGCCTCTACGCCAAATGGCTCTCAAAACAGCAGCCAGTCAGTGCAACAGTGCTCACGCGAATCTCTGGGAGGACTTACGTGAGCTCTGACAGTCTGGGTCGTCCTTACCGTTTCAGCAGCTCAGCCAGATATTGTTGCCAGACGGCTGCGTAGTTGAAGGTGAGATGGCCGTGCGTCTCCGGCGTGATCGGCAGCAGAACGAAGCGTGCATTTGGCATCCGGCTGGCCTCTTGCTGGGCGATTCCAAGATCAGGTGGGTTGATGAAATCATCGGCGGAGTTGACCCAAAGAACCGGAACCTTGATCCGACCGAGTTGCGCGGAGGGATCGTAGTTTCGGCTGGCATCAAGATAATAGAGACAGTCGTTTGCGTCGATCGAGTGGACCGACTGTCCAAGATACTGATCGGTGTACCTCTCGGTCTGCTGCCGCGTCGGATACTGTTTCTGCAACTGCAGTGCGGACGACGTCGCGATCAGGAAGAGACTGCTTTCGGCACGAAGGCCCGCGACCGGCTCGCTCTTATATTCTCCGCCAAGCCACGCTGGATCATTTCGGATGTCCTCCATCGCCATCGAACGCCACATCAGGTTACGACCCGCAATTGGTACGGTCAGACAGGCGAAGGCCGCAAGCGCATCCGCGTAGCCCGGATAGGTGACGCCCCACAGAAAGGTATGCATGCAGCCCATCGACGTGCCAAAGATGAGTCGAAGGTGATCGACGTGCAACCCGTCCTGGACAAGCAGGTGCTGCGCACGCACCATGTCGTCGTAGTCGTAGCGGGGAAAGTGCATGTGCAGGCCGTCGGAGGGTTTGCTGGATTCGCCGTGGCCGATGTCGTCGGGAAAGATGAGGTAGTAGCGTTGTACATCGAGCGGCTGTCCGGGGCCAAACAGCACATCTGCGAACGTTGGTATCAGAAACGACTTGGAGCTGCCGCCAGTGCCGTGCAACAGTAGCACTGCGTTATCGATGTGACCGTCGGGACCACGATGCGCGCTTCCGAGGGTGCGATAGTGCAGGTGCAAGGCGGGCAGGGTCTCACCGTCGTTGAAGAGGAAATGCGATGCCGTAAAGGTACCCTCTTTCGCCCGTGCCATCCACGCATCTGCAGTCTGGGCAGCCGCGGGGTGCGTCCAGAGCAAGCCAGCGAGGAGAAGAACGGCGACCCGAAATGCGGGTTGTGCGTAAAGGAAATGTGGGGTCATGCGAAACCTCCAGTCGAAACTCGTAGGGTGCGCATTATGAAGATGGCGTTCTCTAGAGCGCCGCCCATTTAAGCACGTCGTAGATTCGGGGAACTCCAAGGCGTGGACGCCGACGACTGCTGCCACTGCAACCGGCAAGAAAGCAATCCGTTTCATAGAGTACCTCCTTCCAAATCCTTGGCCCCACTCATCAATACTCGCGATTAAACCAAAACGACGGAGAAGATTCCATTGGACGAAGGTATTGATCGATCCTCCGGAGCGGGAGTAGTTTCAAACCGCTCGAATAACGAGAACAGGCCAATGCGCTCATTGACACCGAGTTGGGCTTCGTTTCAAGGATCGGTCCCGATAAACGCGCTAGTGTTCAGTGACTTCCAGTGGGTGACTTTCCACTTGATTTCATAACAGTGTTTGCTCTGTCGAGGCGCGATTAGATTCTGGGCATCGACAACCGAAGGTTCGGGAGAAGGAGCCGAACATGATCATTGTAGGAGTGGATTATCATCCAAGCGTTCAGCACGTAGCGTTTTTAGATACGGAGACGGGCGAGACCGGCGAACGGCGACTGAGCCACAGCGATGGAGAGGCAGAGCGTTTCTATCGCGATCTACAGCGAAGACAGGTCAAGGTGCGTGTCGGGATAGAGGCCACCGGACATGCACGTTGGTTTGAGCGATTGCTGGCAGAGTTGAAGTTCGAGCTGTGGATTGGGGATCCGGCCAGGATCAAGGCAGCACGGGTACGCAAGCAAAAGACCGACCGGCAGGATGCTCAGCTGTTGCTTAGGCTGCTGGTAGAGGATCGCTTTCCCCGGATATGGGTGCCGAGTCCGGAGAACCGTGATCTACGCCAGCTAATCTGGCATCGGCATCGCCTGGTACAGATGCGCACGCGGGCCATGAACCAGATCCAGGCTGCAGCGATGAACGAGGGAGTACGGCGCAAAAAGACACTGTGGAGCAAGACCGGACGAAGACAACTGGAGGCACTCCCGCTTGCTCCGTGGGCCACACGGCGCCGCCAGGACCTGCTGGAACTGGTGGATCGATTGAACGGGACCATTGCTGAGCTCACCACCGCCATCGAGCAGGAGGCACGCAAACGGCCCGAGGTCCTGCGGCTGATGACCCATCCCGGTGTCGGACCGATTACAGCACTGGCCTTCGTGCTGGTCATCGGGTCTCCCGATCGATTCGCCTGCGGCAAGCAGATCGGGAGCTATCTCGGTCTCATTCCGTGTGAAGACTCCAGCGCCAACCGTCAGCGACTGGGGCACATCACCAAGCAAGGCAGTTCGCTGGTACGTTACCTGCTGGCTGGAGTCAGCCCAGGCTGCCGTACGCTGGGACTCCGACTGGCGACGTCGCTTCGTTCATCTGGCCATGCGTCGCGACCGTCGCATCGCTAAGGTTGCGATGGCACGCAAACTGGCCGTCAGCCTCTACTGGATGTGGCGTAAGGAATGCGATTATCAACAGACTTTGCAGTTCGGTTCGCACGCGGGAGAGCCTGTATTCCGTCCATGGTGTGAAGTAAATCACCGCCCACTTGATTGGGCATCCCGCTCCCTATCCAGGGAGTTCGAAGTGGTGATCATGGTCGAACGTGCGATCGGAGAGATGGTTGGGTGGGACCGAGTTCCGCCCGAAAGATTACATGCGAACCTTGGTCGGCGATGATGAGTTTGTTCAACCAAAGCGTATCGAAACAGCTCCTCGGAGTGAGTGCCGTCTTACGTTCAAAAAAAACATTGACACAGCCGAGATTGTTAGAGATGGACGAAAAGTCGCCTTTGCGTCCAGATGGTTTCGCGGAAACGGGCCTGGACTCTAATCGCCGCCAAGCCGGTTACACGGCCACTCGGCGAAAACGTGAACCGAGCCTAAATAGTTCGATGAGTGCTTCGGCCTGTACGCAACTTTCCAGTTCGGATCAGCAACCCGACCAGCCGTTGCCCAGCTATCGCATACTGTGAGTCCGAGTCTCAGAAATGATTATTTGCACCGGCACCCGGATGAGCCAAAACGCAGTGGGGCGTTATGAGACGATCACCGGCGTATTCTGAGCTCCTGCGATCCACCACCGATCGGCTCGCTTCACCAGAACATAGAGCGCGAGTTCCTGGACAATTGAGTTCTGGGACGGTATCAGTGGCCGGCCATGCTCGTCGAGACCGATGCGCCTCACGGTTGCGCACGCGATGTCCGCACGAATGAATCCGAGCGCTTCAAGGGTGAAGCGCGAGCTCGATCCATACTGTCGCGAATTGGCTGCCAGCCGCCGGTGAATCGAATTCAACAGATCCAACCCGAGGACAAGTTGTCCTTTTGGGCTGCCCCAGACCACATCTTCGCCTATGACACTATCAAACAGGTCGCCGTCCGACGTATTGACGGCGCGTTCCAGGGTTGCGAACACAGCAAGTATGGCATCGCGATCCTCAGGGCCGTATGGTTGAAAGAAAGCGGGCGCTTGCGGCAGTGTGCGGTTCGGTTCACGTACTTCAATCTGTATCATGGCTGTCTCCTCAGGCCGGTTGAGAATAGGGCGCAATGGAACGCGCGTTGCGCAACGCGATTGCCCACCACTTCAATCGCGCAAGGAGAGCGTCCATATTTCGGCGAGCCCTCTCGGGGTTCCGAAGCACACCCGATTCGTCGAATTGCTCCCACGCTCCGGGGAAGCTGACGGAATCACGGATGGTCACCGCGTGCAATTCAGCAAACACCAGGCGCAACTGCTCTACCGCTCGCAACCCGCCTGAGACTCCGCCATAGGACACAAAGGCAACAGGCTTGGCCTGCCATTCGGCGTTGACCGAATCGATCAACTCCTTCAGAGGCGCCGGATAGCCATGGTTATATTCCGGGGTCACGACAACAAACGCATCTGCCTGCCCCAGCGCCTGCTGCAGAGACTGCCATGCCCGGCCCCCAATATCGTCGGACTGCGCGGCAGGGTCGATGACCTCAACCAGGAATTGTCCGTTGGCCGCAATTCGCTCCACGGTCCACCTGACGACGGTGTCACAAAACCTCCCCGGGCGAGTGCTCCCAAAGATCACCGCGACTCTGATCTGCTCACTCATGCTTCCTCCCTAGCCCTTTATAGGAAGGGCTCTATCCTGACCGTACTACCTCAAGTAAACTTGAGGTCAAGAGGGAATGATGGAAAATCTCGAGCCGAAACGCATTTCCCTGGAACTCTCAGTCGGCGAGGTTGCCAAGCGCAGCGGAGTCGCGGTTTCCACCCTGCACTTTTACGAAGCAGAGGGATTGATTAGCAGCTGGCGCAACCAGGGAAACCAGCGCCGCTATGCTCGCGAAGTGCTTCGGCGCGTGGCCGTGATCAAGGTCGCTCAGCGGTCGGGCATTCCGTTAGCTTCAATCCGCAGGGCGCTTGAGGCGCTGCCGAACAAGCGCACACCGACCGCAGACGACTGGAGAAAGCTGTCGAAGCTGTGGAAGGAAGAATTGAATGATCGTATCGAGCGCCTGACCCGGCTTCGCGATCAACTCGACGGCTGTATCGGGTGCGGCTGCCTGACGCTGGGAGTTTGCCCGCTGCGCAATCCGTGGGACGAACTGTCAAAACAGGGTCCGGGACCCCGCTTGCTTGATCCTTAAGATGAGGAGATTACACGACGCACATGTGAGCGAAGCTAAGTTTGTCGGCCTCCAATGCCTCCAGGAGTACAAAATCGCCGAGTCACTCACCGAACCCTCGAAAGTGGTTACTTGGCCGAGTAGTCGGCTATGCGTCCAGTTGCGGACCGAACAACTCACTTGGGTTCGATCCCAAGCCTATCGTTAACGGCGACTTTCAACCGCTGTTTGCAGCCAATATAGCGTTCCGTAGTTTGCACTGAGACATGCCCGAGAAGAAACTGGATCTGCTCAAGCTCGCCATCAAATTTCTCGCGCGCGATGACGACACCGGGCGCATCGGAACCTTTCAAACATCGTTCGTTATTCCAGACCTCAACAAAGCAGCGAAGCGAGTTCCCATCAGTTCGGTTGTTTTAAGCAGTCAGCGCTTCAACCTCAATGACGCTCTCTATAACGCAACCCGGGGCAAGGAACAGGCCAGGGATGACGTGGCTAATCCTCTGGTGGCGGATGGGCAAAAGCTCATCCCGAGCGTAACTCGCGTCTTCAATATCGATCGCAATCTATTCGTCTATTTGCAGGCATATCGGGGAAGTTCAACGGCGGCCTCAGAAACAAGCGCCCCGAATACCGACACTCCGTTCTTCGCTTTTGTAACTCTCTACCGCAATCAGAAATTGACATTTGAAACCGCGCCGATCGCCGTGATGCCCCAGGCAGGAAGCAGGCTGGGCATAGTGCCGATCAGCTTCAGCGTTGGGCTGGGCAAGCTTGCACCCGGAGAATATCAGTGTCAGGTAAGCGTCCTCGACCCGGCGGGTCATCGTGCCGCATTCTGGCGGGGCCCGATCATGCTCGTGCGGTGATTACGCCTGTCCCTACAAAAGCTGCCCAGCCCAGATGAGAAGCCGCATCGGATCGTGCTTTGCCCGTGAGCTTATCCTAAAGCGACAGAGGGGCCCATCCCAGCCTCAGAGCAGACGTCACCAGAAAAAGGCGAAACGTCATCCTTGCTGTGGATTTCTGAATACAACATCTTACTCAGTTCTGTGCGGATTCAGGTGTGCAGGTCAACATGACGGCAGCACACGATAGTGTGGTGAATACGGCGAATCGATTGAACATACCTTTCTCGAGTTTCCTTTTTGTTGACTTCTGCGGCGCGTTTCAGAGAGTAAAAACCGTCACTGCTGGTCCTGTCTCATGCAGCCGTTGCCTCTGATGTCTTATACATTGCGGCCTTCCTTTCATGAGTGCCCATCTCAGTTTGTTGATTCTTTAAGAGCAGTTCGCAGATCCATTGATGCAGGCCTCGAAGCTGGCTCTGACACTCTTCAGGTCATCTAACGGTAATGATCTGTTCTTTGTCAGACTCAGCGTGAACACCGTCCTCTCTGGATTCGATTCCTCAAGGCAGACGCTGCCGCCGTGCTCTTCAGCTATTCGACGAGCCAAAGTGAGCCCCAGGCCTGTTCCGTTGGGTTTTCCCGAGGTCACGAACGGGTCGAACAACGTCCTCCGGACAGAGGCGGGTATACCGGGACCATTGTCCGAGATTGTGACGTAGATCCGTTCATTGACTTCCGTAAGGTGCACGTTCACCTCAGGCACGTGAGTTGAGCGCGTCGCAGCCTGACAGGCATTGAGGAGCAAGTTATATATGGCACTTTCAAGATTTCTCGCATCGATGTCTGCCTTCGCAGACTGGTACTCGCCGATTGTGACGGACACATTCCGCCCATCTGGGTGAAGCTTCACTGCGGCAACGGCTTTCTCAACTACAAAGGAAACGCGCTCGTGGACCAGCGGATTGTTCCGTCCGCTACTACCGAATTGCAGTAGTGAATCAATGCGCTCCGTCATCGCGAGCACTGCTTCCTGAATTTCGAGCAACAGATCATCCCGCGCGCTCCCACATATTTCGCGGCGCTCGAGGAACTCGGCGTTCGCATAGATCGCCGACAGCGAGTGGCGCAAATCGTGGGATATCGAGCATGCCATCCTACCGATCGCCGACATCCTTTCTGCCTCTATCAGTTGGCTTTGTGCGCGCCGCTGCGATCCGTTTCGCAGATCCAGACCAACGCTCTTATCAAACATGAGGATATTGCCGAGGTCTGAAATCCTTGTTTTCCTGCGCCGTGTCCTCACTGTTCCCATGCGTTCCCTGTTCTTGTTGCTCACG
Organism: uncultured Acidobacteriaceae bacterium; assembly: GCA_963783805.1. Lineage (GTDB taxonomy): Bacteria > Acidobacteriota > Terriglobia > Terriglobales > Acidobacteriaceae > Silvibacterium. The sequence goes on from CAWAPC010000007.1 coordinate 12,428, forward strand.
GCAAGTTGCCTCGAAGCTAATCAGCGGTGGTGAAGAGAGCCGGTGGAAGGCGTCTTCGTCATGATAAAGACCCCGAGCTCGGGACCTATCGGATAGCGGCCCTCTGCATTTCGGTTTGAGACTTGGGCGCCTTCTGTAGCTGTAACAGCAGCGATACGATGCTGCATAGCAGGGCTCATCCGAAGATCATCCGCGACCGAACCACTATCCTGTGGCTGCGCCCGATCTCGATTTGTGTGTGTTTGTTCCTTGAGCCACGACCTCATGCTGAACGCATATATGGAGATGCAAAACAGATTTGCCGGAATAAAGCCAAGCTGTGACGTTCGCAGTGCAATTGCACAGACGATCAAGCTGTTGGCAATTGCGATAAGGAGTCCGATCCAAGATTTTCGTGCGAGCAGTATTGTCGCCAGGATGGTGAGGAAACAAGAAAGATAATCCAAATGGAACACCACAAAAATCGAGCCTCCAATTGAAGCGTGGCCCTCAGAGAATTAAGATTCGTAACTCTCTGATATATCTTTCGTGCACAATGGCTGAAACAAGGTCCGTACGCTTCTGCCATTGAATCCGCCGATGACCCATCCAGTATGAAGCGCCCGGATAACGCTCATGCCGTTCGTCCAGAACAAGACAAGGAACAGTAGAATGAGCCGGTTGAGGTGAGTTATTCCGGCCTCCGTCCCACGACCCAATTAGGCTACCGTCGGAGAAGACCCCCTGTATGGACGACACCGAAGACCTTTTCGCCATGGCGTTCGAAGAGTTCTCCAAAGAGGGCTCTTCTTCCAGTCTTAGCGGCTGAGCCCGCTCAAGCGCGGCCTGGTAGGGGGCTTCATCGCGCTCGGGCCACCGAGGAGACTCCGATTCGAACTCTTCATACGCTGCACAAACCAGCTCATCCGACACTTCCCGCGGGGACATAAACGGAATGACTTTTCCCCGCTGTTCGTCAGGTGCCCACTTTACTGTCGGAGTAAAACGCGCCAGGGTGTAAAACTCAATTACTTGTGCCATAGACATTATCCAATCCTCTTAGCTATCTGTCGTCCGTCATCCGGGACCGCAGCCTTTCTGCTATCAACGGCTGCTCGCTCCACGCTCGAAGATCGCTAACCTCTGACGTATCGTCGTGCGTCGATAAAACTGTATTCACCGTCACGATTGACATCCTCTCTCAAACCGGAGCCACACAGCTGTGCCGGTTCGTCGTTCTCTCAATCTCTTTCTCTGTCCATCCACTCGCGGACATACGCCGGACAGTTCTGAAGCTTTATGCCATCCTCCTCGCAACCCTTTAGAAACCTCACTGCGTCGCGATCCGCCAGCCTCAGCTCTCGCAAATCCAGAATGATGTTTCGGTAGTCGCGATCAAAAAGCTCCTTCAGCTCCACTACGTGCTCCGACTCCATACGCCCACTTAGGGTCAATACCGTGAATCTCCGCCGCGCTGATCTCTCGATTCTCAAGGTCATCGGTTGTCGTCGCGATTCTCTGCATAGCCTCCATCCGGCCACTGATGCAAGTGGAAGTGCAATCCAATGGCCACGTGCAAATTATTGAAGACAGGCGGCTAGGAGCGTCGGTAGGATGACGAGATTTCGGCAAGTGCCGAATTTTCGGGAAATTGAAAGGAAGGAAAAGAAGGGACCGCTAGTCGGAGATAAAGTTCGTAGAACTGCGGGCCAGGGCGATTGCCCACAGCCCGCAGGTTCTGGTTAGAGCGCGGCGATCCCGTTAAAGCCGACCGCTTTGGGAAATCCTGGAATTTCAGCCACCTCGGTCAGCGTTCCGTCGGAATGGATGGAGAAGACCCCGATTGTACCCACCTGGGCGTTGAGTGAATACAGGAATTTGCCGTCGCCACTGGTCGCGATATCGAGATTGGTGGACCCGGCAGGATTGCTGGCGAGGATGGTGGAGCCGATCGCGGACAGCGCTCCTGCTGCACTGATCGTAAATCCAGAAATGTCTGAGGAACCAGCATTTGAGACATAGACGTGAGTGCCATCCGGAGAAATCGCGTTCCAGCAGTTCGCGTCCCCGAACGTCGGCACGCTCTGACTCACGGCTGAAAGCGCTCCGCCTGGCAGCACCGCGTAGGAGGATATTGCCGAAGCGCCGACCGCGTTTGCTGGGCCAGTCTCAGACACGATCAATTTGCCATCAGGAGCAAATCTCCCTGAAAAAGCTCCAGGAGCAGGGCTCGGATTGATAACGATTGGAGCCAACGTGCCAGTAGGGTTAATGTGGAAGATATCGATATTGTTTGCTAGACGCTCAACCACCGCGAGAGTCTGCCCGTCCGGGCTGATCGAGATAGATGAACCGCCGACCGCAGCGGCGGACAGGAACGCGGTAGAGTCCGCGATGGGCTGAAGGTGCCCATCGTTTCCCAGTTGAAATCCGACGACGTTGCCTGCGCCACCCTGGTTGAGAACATACACGCGGTTTTGCCATTGCGCGACTGCGACCGGTTCGCTACCGCCTGATGGCTGCTTGTCAGCGAAACTCAGACCGCCTCGTCCTACCCGGAACACGGTAACGTCGCCACTCCCGGCATTTGCGGCAAAGAGGAGCGAGCGGTCCCCGCTCAAAGTAAGCGAGCCCTGCGATTCGAGTGGATCATTCACGCCACCCGAACCCCTGCCATGCGTGTCGTAACTATTCTGCGCGACAGTCGAGCCGTCGGCAGAAAGCATGAAGGATAAGACCTCGTTCTTGTCGGCATTATTCGACATCACGAAGAGGGTTTCAGCCGCGCGGTTTTGTGCACCGGCGAACATCATTGGCGACAGAACGCCAATTCCAATCATAATTGTCGAAAGACCACGAGATACTCTGATCATTAACAACTCCTTTGTTGCTCCAATTTATCGTTCGCGCCGCAGGGGAACAACGACGGGCTTTTGCGCCGTTGTGCTCTCGCAATTCGCCACCATTAGACTCTGGTCAGTCGTGAAAGTTACAGCACACGCCATTGGAAAGCGTGTCGTCAGCCCGACTCGTCTTCATTGAATATGGCGGCTTCAGGGCGCTTGCGGAAACGATGATTGCATCTCCCGGGATTTACTTTGCACGCCGCACAAAATTACAACACAGTGACAATTGCATAAAGTCCCTGTGCAACAATCGGGCTGCATGAGGTTGGATATCTCCAGACCTAAGCAGAGATGCGAGTAGGTATTCGCCACCAAATTGGTAACTTCTTGCTCGCAGAGGAAACCAATCCCATAAGTAAAGGAAAAGGAAGATATGGATCAATACGCTTTGTTGGTGTTGTTGCGGGCCCGAGCCGGGAAAGAGAAGGCTGTTGAGGAATTTCTGATCTCAGCTCGGCCCTTGGTCCTCCAGGAAATCGGCACGACTAGTTGGTACGCAGTCAAGCTTGATCCGGCTCGCTTTGGAATTTTCGACACCTTTGCAGACGATAACGCCAGAAACGCACATCTGAACGGCGAAGTCGCGAGGTTACTGTTTGCCAACGCGGAGGAGTTGTTTGCCGAGCCTCCCGTGGTAGAAAGCTTGGACATCCTCACTGCAAAAGTGCCGGCAGCAGGAAATCCTAACAAGTGAGTATCCGATCCTTCTTACAGACCCAATGGACTGTGCGCGGCTCCAACCGATTGTGTGCGGGATTCCCGGGCATACCCAATTTTGTTAGTTCGGCCGCCAGTCTGTCTGATACTTAATAAGCTCTCTGCTCTTGGTGCTCCATCATTGAAAAGAAGGTACTACGGCTAATCGGAGATAAACTTGTGTTTCTTGATCTTGAGCTGGGTGATTTTCGAGTCCAGCGTCGATCGGGGAATTCCGAGTTTCGCTGCCGCACCTTTTGGGCCAGCGACTTTCCCCTTGCATTCAGCCAATGCGTTTTCAATTATTTCTCTCTCCTGACTCTGGAGAGTGTCTGCCAAAGGGCTTGGCAATTCTTGCCGGGCTGGCTCCGGGCTGGCCAGCCAAGCCTTTTCGATCCAAAACGTATCCCCGCTGCTCAAGATCACGGATCTCTCAATGATGTTTTGCAGCTCACGGATATTTCCCGGCCAAGGATATGATTGGCACCGTTCAAGCGTATTCATGTCGATTTTGCGAATTTGCTTGCCGGCTTTCTCCGCGTATCGCTTAACGAAGTACTCAACCAGCATCGGAATATCCTCCTTCCGCTTGCGCAGAGGAGGTACTTCGATCGGGAAAACGTTGAGCCGGTAAAACAAGTCGGCTCGAAACGTTCCCGCGGCAATGGCTGCCGTTAAATCACGGTTGGTTGCGGCTATGACGCGAACGTCGGTAGTAAGAATTCGGTTACCTCCCACTCGTTCGAACTGCCGCTCCTGCAGTACTCGCAGCAACGCAATCTGGGTCTCTGCGGGAAGCTCGCCCACCTCGTCTAGAAAGATCGTACCCGAGTGCGCCATTTCAAAGCGACCCTGGCGACGCTGCACCGCGCCAGTAAAGGCGCCCTTCTCGTGGCCAAACAGCTCCGACGCGATCAAGGAAGAAGGAATCGACGCACAGTTTACGCTGATGAACGCCTGGCCGGAACGTTGCGAGTGCTTGTGTATGGCGCGAGCAATCAGTTCCTTTCCAGTGCCGGTTTCGCCAGTGATCAGGACCGTGGAATCGGTGGGGGCCACTTTCACGATGTTCGAGAGCACGGTTTGCAGGGCCGGAGACGCGCCCACAATTTCCTCAAACATGAATGTCTGATCGATTTGTTCCCTCAGCGCAAGGTTTTCGCTACGCATCCTCTCCTCGGCTCGCTTGCGATCCTCAATATCCGTCCCAGTGGCATACCAGCGAATAATGTTGCCGCTGGTCGTCGCGAAGAGGATTGTAGCGGACAAGAAACCAGCGATAGTTACCGTCTTTTCCAAGCGCTCGTTGCTCAAGTTCAAAAGGCTTGCCGCGCGCGAGCGCCTTATGGCGCTCCTCGCGCAGCCTTTCCACATCCTCGGGGTGGAATATCCCTGCGCGCTGGTCTTCTCTCTGCACGTCCTCCAAAGTGAGGCCGGTGTAATCAAGCACTGTCTGATTTGCAGAAAGGGCTGTCCCATCCGGCCGCAACACGTAAATATAACTGGCGACGGCGTCGGTCATCCGCCGAAGCTCTGTTTCCTCGGCCTTCATTTGCTCAAACGCATTCTGCAGAGCCGCTCTCGCTTCGTGCTGCTCGGTGACATCCATCGCCGTACCGACTAATTCAATGACATCACCGGAAGCATTCACTACCGGGTGTCCGACCACATGAATGTGCCTGGCCGTGCCGTTTGGCAGAAGAAGCCGATACTCGGTTTCAAAGTCAGTTCTGTCCCGAATAGCCTGCTCGAACACACGTGTACGATAAGGCACGTCCTCCGGGTGCAGCCGCCGGGTTATCTCCGTGAAGGATGGTGGCGCAGGATCAGGATCAAGGCCGAAGATCCGGTACATCTCTTTTGACCAATAGACGTTTTCCATCTGAGGGACCTGCAGCGCCCAACTGCCTGTGTGGGTCAATTTCTGTGCTTCGGCTAAATAACCCTCACTCCGCTGTAGAGCTTCTTCGGCGCGCTTGCGCTCTGTCACGTCCATGTCGGTACCAACGCACTCGATAATATTTCCGGTTTCATCGAGAACCAGGTGTCCGATCCCGTGGATGTGCTTTACCGTGCCATCAGGCAGCACGATCCTGTAATCTTGCACAAGATCAGCTTTCGCGCGTAATGCCTCGTCGACTTGTTCGTTAAATCTGTCGCGATCTTCCGGGTGTACCAGTCGAACGAACTCTTCCCGACCTGGGAGGCTTCTTTGAGGATCTAATCCAAAGATTTGTCGCATTTCCTCGGACCAGTAAATGCACTTCTCAGTTTTAGGGTCGACGGCCCAACTGCCCGTTTTGGCTAGTCTCTGCCCCTCCGCCAGATACGCCTCGCTTCGCCGAAGAGCTTCTTCGGCACGTTTGCGCTGCGTGATGTCCTCGGACAGCGCCATTATGAATCGCGGTACCCTCTCGGTGCCCGGCACAAGCGAAACGTTGTTGCTTACCCAAATCGAACTACCGTCCTTGCGCCTATACTCTTTCTCGATCTGAAACTGTCGCCGTTTTCCCTCCACCAACTCGGCGATGAGAGCCCAGTTCGCTTCGCGGTAGTCCTCATGGGTTATGTCCAAAAACTGAAGTGTACGCAGTTCCTCCTCCGTGTAACCCAACATTGTCTGGTAGACATGATTGGTGGCCAGAAAGCGGCCGTCCATGTCAGTCAGCGCAACGCCTACAGCAGAATTCTCAAAAACGGATCTCCACCGCTCCTCGCTTTTCCGTAGGGCTTCTTCGGCCCGCTTTCTTGGGGTAACGTCGCTCACCGCCCCGACAAACTCAATGCCTCCTGATTTATCCCACGAGGCATGAGCCAAAGCGTGGACATATTTAAGGGAACCGTCCGGCATCAGCAAACGATATTCATGCTCAAAATCCTTCCCATCCTGCGACGCGCGCTCGATGGTCTGTTTCACGAGGGCCCAGTCTTCCGGATAAACCCGTCGGAGAATAAGCTCCGTGGTCGGTTTCGCCGTTTGGTCGTATTGGAAGATTTGAAAGGTTTCCTCTGACCAGAAGAGTTCTCCGCTCCTAGTATTCCAGCCGAAACTACCGGTGTGACTGAGTCGCTGAGCTTCCGCCAGGTACGCCTCACTCTGCCTGAGTTCTCTTTCTGCTTTCTTGCGCTCGGTAATGTCTCGATAAATGAGGTAGAAGGCTACTTGGTCGAAGCCAAGCGAAATGCCCCTCGCGACAACGGAAACGTCAAAGCGAACACCGTCTTTGCGTTGTCGAATGATCTCCAGCTCAACTCTCTTCCCCGAAGCGAGCAAAGCCCTGTTCTTGATAGAATCAGCGCGCAACTCCTCGGGTACTATTAAGTCCGGAAGCCACTGTCCCGCGACCTCTTCTGCTGTGTACCCGAACATTCGCGTGAATTCCTTATTGACCCGCAACACGTGAAAGTCATCGTCGGTCAGGATTACCGCGTCGGGCGATAGCTCAAACAATGCATCGAGCTGCTCTTTCCGCCTGTGTAGCTCCTCATTCGCTGCCGTGAGCTTTGCAGTTCGGTCTGCAATGGCGACCTCTAGAGCCTCCTTTCTCCGTCTTACCCAGATCATGAGTATTGCAAAGGTCAGGAACACCAGCTCATACAGAACGCGAGAGAGGCTGCTCGTTCCGTCCTCGAAGATGAAGCCGCGGATCAGCGACGAGAGCAAGACTGCCACAATACCGGGCTTGGTGCCGCCGTACCAAAATGTGATGGCGATTGCGGACAGTGCAAATGCAGCAAACGGATGAGGCAAATTGAAGTGGTGAAACAGAATATCCAGCAACAGAGCGACGGCGACCGAAGCGAAAGCCAATCCATAGCGGCGCGCGAACGACGCACCTAGCCGCCTCAACTCTCTTGTTGTAGCTGAATCAGCCATGGTTCAGCCCTTCCCTTACCTTTAGATCAAGGCTACGGAGGTTTCCGTGTTGGTTATTACTGTAGCTCCGCTCCAATGGCAGCACAACGGCGGCATAATACTTCAGAGTGGCTCGTCAGATCGTCCCTGCAGTTCAAGCGCGGCAACCCTGGTCCTTGATGGAAGTTGGGTCAGATCGCGCAGGCTTTGCGGAGTTCTTCTTCCATACACGCGAGCAGGCCGGGGATTGGCGCGGGGCTGGTGTGCGTGAGGTGCAGCGAGCCGTTGACGCTGACTGCTCCAAGGGTCTGCTCCCCTTCGATGCCACGGAGTGCACATGGTGCCCAGAGGGTCTCGAGTTTTAGGGGTCCGAATGTGGTGTCGAATGGGAGACGGCCGAGGTTGGAGAACATAACCTGTGAGTTGAACGCGTTTCGCTTGAGTTGAAACGCCTGTTCGACGGTGAGGTTGGAGAAAACGGCTGTGGATTGGAGATCGATCATCCTGGAGATATTGTCTCTGCTCTTGACGGCAGAGAGGCCATCTTTCGCGAACCGTGCGAGGTCCCAGAACGTCATCGAGGCGCCTGGCGCGATCGAGATCTCACCGCCACTGAAGGAGACCATGCATTGATCTTTTAGGCCGAGAATGTCGCGGATCTCAGCGGGCGACATGATGCGGAGCGAGTTATTGCGCCAGCTTTCATCGATGGCTCTGCCTGCGATGGTGAGCGCGGCGGAGATGGCGGCGTGGATGGTGACGCCTTCCTCGCGAGCGCGGCGCTGGAGTGCGGTGGCCTGTTCCGGTGTGAGCTTAATTCCTTCCACATGCGGCGGGAGGGGACGCCGAGCAGCGAAGGATGGCAGGCCGGTCTCGGTGGAGGTGCGCTGTTGCGCTCCGAAGAGAATCTCGCGAGAGGGCGCCAGTGGCAGAGCCTCGAGGGCATGTCCGCTGAGAGCGAGGAGGATGTCACGCAGGAGAAAGATGAGCGAGAAGCCGTCGGAAACAGCGTGATGGGAGGAAAGGATGAAGACGCAGTGCGTCTCCTGATGGAGCAGTACAGCACGGGAGAGAGGAGCTTGATCGGGAGTGAAAGGTTCGTTTACTTCCTCGGCAATCTCCCGCTGCCACCGGGAATTGGGCGATGTAACTACGCGGAGGGGGATGCGCTGGCGGGTGACGCGGCGGAAGTGAGGGACCCGGTTGAAGGTTGTGTCGATGCAGACAGAAAGCAGCGGGTGACGGTGCTGCACTGCATCGAGCGCGTCACGCCACTGCTGGACGGTTGTGTGGCCAGTGATTTGGGCTGCAAGTGCGTGGTTGGTGGGAAAGTGCTGGTCGAAGAGACAGAAGAGCTCTTCAAAAGCGCCGAGGGGACGGAGTAGATCGCTGGGTAGGAGTTCGAGAGGCTGACGTTCAAGGGAGGTCGAAGACATGATGCAGTCCTTTTCTGGGTTTGAGGCAAGAGAGGCCCACTCAGCGCTGCGTTAGGGAAATGTGGAGCGACGAAGCCGGTTTCCAGGGACACAGAGGAGGCATTACAAGCGAGCCCGGACGACAAGATGGAAAATACACAACTGGAAACTGACTCATAGGCGAAGTGTATTCAAGTCGGCGACGCCATTTGTCATGGAAATATCACTCGATCATTGCGTTCGCGAGGAAGCTTCTCTGCGGTGATGAAACGTTTGTGACTGGTGCATATCGCGATTTTTGCTGCCTCAAAGGTCAGATGATGATCGCCTGGCACGCTCGCAATTCTGTATCCGGCGCAAGCTAAAACCATCTTCACCGTTTGCAGTATCGCTTTGAAATCCGACATGACGTTATATTGACATCATGCCAGCATCGACGCTGTACGCCAGGATCGAGGAAACCATTGCCAAAGAAATCGCTCAGGGCGAGTATCGCCCCGGAGATAAATTGCCTACGGAAGATGCATTGATTGAGCGATTTCAAGTAAGCCGCATCACTGTTCGTCGAGCGATCCAGAATTTGGTTAGTCGAGGCTTGCTCGAGATTCGTCGTGGACTTGGAACCTTCGTTCTGTCGCCGCGAATCGAAGCGGAGCTCACAAAGCTAACGGGCTTTGTTGAGGACATGAAATCTGTCGGTCGAAAAGCCACTGCCCGTGTGGTAAGTCAGGGTGTCGTTGCCGCTTCGGCACGCGTTGCAGAACGCCTTCAATTGACGAAAGGGACAAAGGTGATGCGGATCAAGCGGGTGCGGCTCGCCGAAGGGACGCCAGTCTCTCTTGATGAGACATACCTGCCCCTCCTCCTCGGAAAGCAGATCGTGCAAAATGATCTGCGGCTGCATCCGATCTTCACTCTTCTCGAAGAAAGATATGGAGTTCCTCTGGTCGAAGCAGACTATGAGTTGGAGGCGGTGATCGCAACCAAAGCCGTCGCTGAGGCGCTTCAGGTAACTGTTGGTTCTCCGATCTTTCAGATCGAGCGAACTTCGATGACCACCGGCAATCAGCCGGTTGACTATGAGGTTTTGTCTTATCGAGGTGATCTCGTTCGCTTTGTCACCAAGCTTCTTCGTCAACCGGGAAAATCGCGGGGGACTCAGGCGTTGCGCCTCCGCAGGCGATAGCTATCGATGGACCACGGGATTGGGCCGAGGAACACGAGAGCCAGGATGCACGCGATATAGAGAAGATCGCATTCGTACCCTGGAGGTCCGAATTGCGCTCGGCCATCGACGACTGCTTTCAATTTGATGGAACTGAAGCCATAGGGGAGATGGACCGTAAACATGGCGGTCAGCAGGACTGCGATTGTCGGAATGCTTGCCAATGCGACAAATGCGCCGAGAAGAAGTGCTGCTCCTCCCAGCAACTCTACCGAAATCGTGAGGTACGCCGACAGATGCGGGAAAGGAACGTGAAGAGACTGCAGAATCGCTGCGAAGGCATCCGGACCCTTGCTGAGCTTGGCCCAACCGTGTTGCATAAAGCCCCCGCCGGCGATTGCACGGAGTGGTATCGCGGCGTAACGCTGCATGGCCAAAGAACCGCGGGTTGCGCCGGCAGGTTTGGATTGCGATGGCATGGATTTCTCCTTCTAAATCGAAATTCGTATCTGAGAACACGACATTATGATGTCATAATGTCATCTGAGGTTACAAAAGTTTCCTCACTTAAGAATCAGGCTGTCCGCTTTTTTTCACTCAGACAGCCTTTGTAACCATCGACGGCTCATATAAACCTTAATAAGGTGACTGAGACGAATCCTGCGCGTACGTTTGCCCATACATATTTGTATGGGGAATAGCCTTACTGCCTGCCATTGGAGCTTTGAGTGTCCCCAGGTCGACGACGCGGGTATCGAAATGCACTGTCCGGCTCATACTCTCTAAAAACGACTGTGACACCCCTTCGATCCAGACGGACAGCTTGTAGTCACCGGGCGGAATGTCAGGCAGCAGGAATTCTTCATTTCGGTCGGCGGTAGCATAGAGAGGTGTATTGAGAGCTATGACCACAGCACTCATCTCCGGATGAATATTGCAGAAGATGTAGGAGACGCCAACTCGCGAGAAGGTCACCGATTTGCTGGAGCCCGCCTCATAGAGCCCCAAATTGAATCGCTTGCCGTCGAATAGTGAGAAGACATTGTGAAAGAACGGATCTTTGTTCGGAAAATCGACGACGCTGCCTACTGGTACTACTTGCAAATGCGGAATGAAGGTGCGGTTTTTCTGCAATAGCGTGTAGTGCCCGTGTGCCCGGAACGAAATAGAAGGAGTATTCCCTGCCGGTTCCAGCCATATTACAGCTGGTGCGCCGCCATGTTTTCCCGGCAGTGACGAAACGAGATGAAGACGCAGGTCCGAGAGTGAACTCGCCGAAGATCGAACCTGGCCAAACATCGCTCCGGACGCCAACACGACGCCCCCCAGCATCCACGCTCCGAATCTCCTTATGCCCTTCAAAATTTATATCCCGCTCCCAAGCCAATGATATTGCTCGCCGCGGAAGGGCCTATAACGGGAGTACTGTCCAGGTGTCTGTACTCCAAGGAGAACAGTAGATACGAACTCGGTGTATAAATCACATTCCCAGTATAGGTACGATTTCTGTCAAGGTTCTGATAAAACGATCGGCCGGGGACCGCGTAAGGCCGCAGTTCATCTGCAAATACGTCATCCATTCCGAATGCCGCATTCAACTCAATCCGCTGCGAGAATGTTTCTTTCAGTTGGACCCAGCCTCCTACGTCGTCCAGCGGCCGGAAATAATAACCATTCGAATCCAGGTCGGCCTTATAGGCAAAGTCCTTATATGCTCCTCCTCCAAGCCCCCCCAGCGCCAGGCCGCGATAAAAACTACCCGTAAATCTCAGTCCGAGCGGGCAGGAGCAGCCGCGTATCAAGCGTGGCTGCCCAGGAATCAAATCCATGGTTCAGAAATGTGGAGTAGTGCGGCGCAAAATATCCGCCTATGCCGATGACCGCTATATTCGTCGTCACTGCTCGAATGTCGTCCAAGCAAGGCAACGCGGGCCTCAACACCGGGCCATCGGCTCTCCTCAGAGCTGGCAGGAGGAACCACCGGCGAATTTCCCGAGCTTGCAGCCCTCGGCGAAAGCGGCGCATCGCCGACATCAATCAACGCGGCCTGCAACTGGAGCAAGGGTGAATCATGAGATCCAAAGTTCTGGGTTACGCCCAACTGCGGGTTCCATGTCCATAGATTGCCGGACCATGCGAGCGCCGGCACTGCGACTGCCGTCAGCGAGGTCGGAGAATCGGGGCTGAAGATTGGACGATCATAGCGAAAAATAAGCTTCCGTATGCTTCCATTGCAGGCCAGCATGAGCGGTGCGGAGCCGCAGCAGCATGAAATTGGCATTGTAGTAGCCGGAATAGTTAGCCACAGAATCGCTGCTGGCAGAGCTGCCATCGAAATCCACATGCAAGATCGGCATAACTGCGTGCGCCGAACAGATGTGGCCCGTGCGCGTCGAATCCCGAGCACCGTTTGGCGCACGGGAAGCTCCGGTGCTGCCGGAGCCTCCAAGCGCGACCGTCGGCGTCGCCGCCATATCGACTGCGCCGGTATTCACAAAGCCGTTCAGCAACAACGAGGCCGGTGATCTTTACCGGATAGCTGCGACTCGCTTTCCACCTTTGATTGCTCCTGGGTAGCGATCTGGGACTCCTGCGATTGCCTGACGTTCGCGAATGTCCTGGATAGCCGCGGAGTCGATTCGGATGTTCTGCGGGAGTTGAGGAAGGGGACTCCGAAACTGGACCGGAAGGCGGCTTGCATGCATTTTCGCTCCACTCTGCGCCATCTGGCGCTGCAATTCGCTCAATTGCTTGCGCATTTGTCCAACTCCTGCTGCGATTGTTCCACTTGAGCCTGTGTTCGCGCCATGGCATCGGTCAATTTCTGGATCTGTTGTGACAGGTTGCCCTGTTTGCGGTCTGCGCATTGTGAAAAGATTCGCCGGAGGTCCGAGAATTACCAGGAGGAGTGGCAGGCTCTCCATCGGCGACGAAGGTTCGGACCAGAAACCCGAGTTCGTTTATGTCCGCACATTCTCATCTGGAGTCACCTGATCGTGACGCTGGTACTGCTGATGCATCCGATCGAATTCTGCATGGGAAGCTCGCGCGCGACCTTCATCTGGAAGATCGTCTCACCCGGACGGCTGCTAAGCAAAACGACCTCGCCTCCATGCTCCACGGCAATACAGTGCGCGAGGGTAAGCCCAAGTCCGGTACCTTTTTGTTTTCCTTCGCTCACGAAGGGCTCAAAGAGGCTCGTACGAATGCTCTCCGGAACGCCGGGACCGTTGTCGATTACATTGACGATCATTTGACGCTCCTGCGTCTCCAGAGTGACCACCACCTTGGCTAAGGGTCCCACGGCACGAGCAGATTGGCAGGCGTTCAATAGAAGATTGGAAATCGCCCTCTCGATCTGCTTTCCGTCGACGACAACAGCGGTTTCCGTGGGATCGCCATAATCGGTTGTCAATGGTCACCCCTTCTGCATCCGGGATGGGCTCGGACCAGAGCTGTTGCCCGCTCAACCAGCGTAGCCATCAGCTCCGGCTGCCGCCTGATACTTGCGCCGGTTCGGCTGAAGATCAGCAGCGACTCAATCATGTCCGTTGTGCCGTTTACAGCCGCCCGGATGTCTCCGAAGATCTCGGCGCGCTCTTTCGTGGAGAAGCGATCGGAAGCAAGAAACTCCGAGTTGGCGAAGATCGCGGCCAGATAATGGCGCAGATCGTGAGAAACGGAACTCGCCATTCGGCCGATGGTCGCCAGCCGCTCGGATTCGAGCACCGCCTGATTCGCTTTCTGGATTTCACTCGCGCATGCTGGCAAAGGCAGTGCTCAACTGCTGCACTTCCTGCGTGCCATGGCGCGGCACACGGTGCTTCGACGTCCCCAAGACCAAAAGCCCGGACGCTTCGGGAGAGCTCTTCGAGCGGGCGTGTCACCAGCCGCGAAATAATAATCATCAGCACCGTGCCCGAGAGAAGCGCCAGAAGGCCGACGACAAGCACCATGCGGTCAATGCGGCTGATCGAGCGCTCTGCAGGTTCGAAGGATTTAAGAACGACCAGCTGCAATGGAGAAGTGGCCGTTGCGGAGAGATCCTCGGTAGCGGAGAGAAATTGGGCATCTCCGAGCTTCACCGTCAGCAGGTGCGCGCGGCATGCCGGAAAGTGTTCCGGATTGCTTTGCACCAGACTTGCCTGCACATCCGGCGCAAGCGTGCTGGCGACAATCTGGCCCCCGCTCAGAAAAGTGGCTTCGACGCCGGTGGGCTGGCTGATTTGCCGCACTGTGCGCTCAATGGAAACGCCGCTCAGGACGTATCCCAGCAGCGTTCCGTCCTGATCGCTGCCAAAATAAAGCGGACGTAACGCGCAGGCATAGAGCGATCCGCCATCAATCAGATAGTGCTTCGTCGGAGAAGCCAGAAGAGCTTCATGCCTTGGCGAAGAGTGTTGTCGGCGGGTGCGTTTTTTGCGTAGGCCGCCACAACCCGGCCGCTCGGAATCGGCGAGCATGAACAGGTCGGTACCGCTCAGTTGCCAGAACTCGGCGGCGCCATCCTGAATGGTGAGATCGTCCCCGCTGGTCATCAGCGCCTTCAAAGTGGGCAGTTCGGCAAGAAGCGCATTCTCGCGCTCCAGGGCGCCCAGTCTCTCGGCCTGCAGATTCTGGAAGGCAACGACCGAGTGATCCAGATCCCGCGACAAATCGTCCGTCACCTGCTCTCTCAATATGATGGCGAATCAGCAAGAGACTGGTGCCGGTCACAAGCGCGATGACTAGAGCCATGGTGACGACAAGAAGCACATACGTTCGAATACCCTGCTTCTCTTCGTGCGCGTGCTAATTCCCGTGACGGCCTCGCCTTCGGGACGTGCGGACCGGGATGCGCGTCAAGGGACAAATTTGTATCCTGCGCCATAAATTGTCAGCAGATGCTTCGGATTTGCTGGATCCGGCTCCAGCTTTTGACGCAACTTCAGGATCTGATTATCCACGGTTCGCGTGGTCGGATAGAAATTGTATCCCCAAACCTCATTCAGCAGGACATCGCGCGTCAGCACGCGCTCGGCATTTTCGGTGAAAAACTTCAGGAGCTTGAACTCGTGAGCAGTGAGAACAACAGGCCT
This sequence comes from uncultured Acidobacteriaceae bacterium, assembly GCA_963783805.1. Taxonomy (GTDB): domain Bacteria; phylum Acidobacteriota; class Terriglobia; order Terriglobales; family Acidobacteriaceae; genus Silvibacterium. The sequence goes on from CAWAPC010000007.1 coordinate 27,523, forward strand.
CCCGCCGCGCCGGACGGTCATTTTTTTGAAGTCGACTTCGCAATCGCCGAAGCGATATGTTGCGTGGGCGCGCCGGTTTGCGTTGTCTGCGGATGGCTGCCTGGACCCGTGCCGTGAGCTCTCTCGGGCTAAAGGGCTTGGTGACATAATCATCTGCACCCAATTCAAGAAGCAGCACCTTATCCGCGACTTCAGTGATCGCACTGAGCACAATGATCGGAGTCTCGCTGGAAGCGCTTTTAAAGGTCTGGCAGAGTTCTCGTCCGGAAATATTCGGAAGGATCAAATCGAGGACGACTGCAAGCGGCTGTTCGCGCCGAAACAGCTCCAGCCCGGTCTGGCCGTCGCCAGCGACAACAGCGTTGTAACGTTCTTCCGTAAAGATTCTGCGCAGCACCTTCTGCATGCGAGGATCATCCTCCATGATCAGAATCGTGCCGAGACTCACTGCGGGTGAAGGGTCGGGTTGGATATCTACCGTCATTTCCATGTCGTGGACCATTATTCAGGACCTCTGTCCTTTATTGTGGCCGATTGAGACCTCGTCTCAAATGAGATGTGCCAGAAATTACAATCGGATGACAATTCTCAGACGTTTGGAGACAATGTACGTGTTTTCTGTGGGTATCTCGGCTGATTTTTGAATACTTGATCGACGCCACCTACCCTATCAAACTCCGCTACGCAACGGCAAAATTCGTTCAGCAGGCAATTTGAGCACTGGTTCGATCTGTGAAATCTGCGCTATGTCCTCAGCAACGCGCGCATGCCCGATCAGGGTGCTGATCATCAGAATTGCCCACAATGGAAGGGAAAGGTCGAACCGGTCCGTGTCTGCAATTCCACGTATAAGAACAAAGAGCAGAAATGAAGCAAAGAACGTTTTTTCCGGACCTTTCGCCAGCTTTCGGATGTGCCGATAAATGCCGCAGTAGACTCCGATATACATGCAGATGCCCACTGCCCCGTAAGCATAAAACTGTTGTAGCAACTCATTGTGCGCATGGGCAGCTTCAAATTGATCTGGCCCAAACGGAGGAATCACCTTCCATGCGGAGTCGAATCCGTGTCCAATCCACGGTTTCTGGATGGCTTCCAGAAAAAAGTACGCCCAGATGCCGAATCTCCCGCTTAATGTCTCCGCCTGATTGCCGGCATTTATATAAATGCTGTAGTAAGAAGCCAACAGTCCCCAGAACACGCCCAATATGGCGGCGACGGCGACGACGATCAGAACTTTGCTTCTGCGGCTTATTGATTTGTCTCGAAACAGTAGAAACCCCTCCCCGGCAAGAAATGCCACGATCGTTGTCTTGCTGAGAGTGCGAAGAAGCGTGACGGCAAGCCCAAAGGCTGGAACGCCCAGCCTCGCCCGCTTTTGGCGCATAAGATATTGGGCAAAGAAGAAGGCAAAAACGCAGACATATCCGATCTGGTTTGGCCCCAATAGCTCGTCGTCCCCCAAACGGAGATCGGTCTCTGCGGGCATGATCCAGGCGATGGCAGCCATCGCAAGCGCGCCCCAGATGAAACCAGTCATGAGAGATTCAGAAGCCTCCTTAAAGGGTTCGACTCGAAGCACCATGGCCACGATCGTAAAATCGGCAGCCATAGCGCACCAATACACGACTGAATCAGAGAGGGACGACGTGTTGCTCCATAAAAGGCTGAGGCATGAAAAACCTAGAAAAAGCAGCGCCCATCGCACGCCCGGCAACTTCGCCATTTCCCGGAATGGATATTGACCCTTTCCAGCGAAACAAAATGCAGTCACAAACAACAGGAGAAAATCGAGCACGACATTCATTTCCGATCCGGTACGAGGATCAGCGCCGAAGGCGCGCGTCAACACGAGCACGGTGATCACCCTGAATGCAAAATAGAAGCCGACTGCAAAGGGAACCGATTTGGTGCGCTGCGCAGTGTTTACCGTGTCGAGTTCAGGCGTCATATCCTTCTCCCGATCATCTGCCGGCTAGTCACGACTGGCCGATCCATCATCGATAGACCGTACTCGATTTTCCAAGTGATCACTTCCGTCCTAGTGGGTATACATATCCGGAGCACCCTGGCTCCCTGCGGGAGGCAGATGACGAAGATAGGCGACAATCGACCACAGCTCGTCATCGCTCAGGATGCCCTTTGAGCCCGGCATGCCCGAGGGCCAGATTCCGTAATCGAGGATCCACTTGAGCTGGCCATCGGTATAGGTCTGTACTTCGGGAGAAGCGAGCGAAGGAATAGGGGGAGACATGTGGTCTACAAAAGGTACCCCCGTATTCTGCCCATCCTTTCCGTGGCATGCGACACAATAGTGGGAAAATGCCTCTTTGCCGTCTGCGAGTGTATCCTCATTATCGGGTAACGGATTTTTTTGATGTTTGTTGCGTATGAACAGGTGGTGTTTGGCGAATGTGACCGTTTTGGTTTCGAGCTTTCCGGGCGGAGTGGCTTTGCATCCAGTCAACCCCACCAGGACGAGCCCAAAAAGCGCAGTCAAACGCCGTTGCACTTAGGCCACCACGTGAACATTGATGGTCATTGAGCCGTGGCCAGATCCGCAGAATACCGAGCAGTGACCGACGAAGTCTCCAACCTTATTCGGGGTGAACGTTACTTCGGCTGTGCCGCCCGCCTTCGCTTTGACATCGACGTTGAGATCGCGGATGCGTAGTCCATGCGCGACATCTGCACTCTTCAGCACCAGGGTGACGGGCTGCCCTTTTTTGAGGGTAATTTCACCGGGCAGAAATGCGAACCGTTTCGCTGTAACCTCAATCCGCTGCGGAGTTGCCTGTGCCCACACTTTGGAACCAGATGCTGCTGCAGCCACCAATAATGCTACGCATAATGCCCGCAACAAGAACTTCCTCTTCATATATTCTCCTCATCTTTTACTGCGTTATAGCTGTGAACCAATAAAGCCCTTTTAGATACCAGCAATGACATTGCATGGGTCCAACCTCATCACAACTCTACCGATGCCAAAGAAACGTATTGTCATACTGACGTTGTCCAAATGTCAGATTGTTGTCATTGAATTGAGCAATGCCTGGACACGCTTAGGGGTTAAGAAACCGTAGCAGTTCCCTGTAGTCGGAGTCGCTGAGATTGGCACGGACGCGCATGTGCATGGCAATCGTTCCGGAGATACTTGGCGAGAATCCCTCCGGCGCGCTATGGCATCGGGCGCAGTTCTGATTGAAGACTTCCTGTCCTCGGTCAGCATTAGTGGTGTGAGAAACTTTGGGAGCAGTGCTCGGCCGGGCCTGCTGCGTTTGATGTTTTGCCTGTCCCATGGCAACTGTCGCAGCAAGCGCCAGAGTTCCCAATATGATCCGTGCGGTATGCTTCATTTCGTTTCCCTCTAAAGGATCAATCTATGTTGCGCATTCATCTCGCATCTGCGTCAGCAGGGAGCTGTTCTCGACGATTTCCGCATCGAAGGCTCCGCGGCACACCTATCTGCGTCCCCACAAACAAAGGCTATTTGTACAGCCCGAATGACGTGTCACGCAGGCGTCTTGAGTTTGTCATCAAATTGTCTCGACAGGGACTTGCAGGTTGCTGGACGCAACACAGAGATCTCTTAGGCGACGGTGAACCTTCAGTGCGGGCCCGAGAGCACCGCAAAGACCCGGGCGCAAGAATGGATAGTGCGCGCCGAAATCGGCATACTCCGGCAGCGCACATCAAACGCACATCATCCCTTATCCCTTGAGCGACTGAATGGCAGCGAGCACGTCAGCGCTATGGGACTGGATATCCTTGACTGTCCATTCCTTAACGACGTTTCCGGCCGGTGAGATCAGAAAAGTCGTGCGTTCGGCATAGTGTATCGAGCCGTAGGTGCGGACGGGGACACCATACGCATCGGTTACCTTGTGATCGGGATCTGCAAGCAGTTTGAAGGTAAGAGAGTCTTTTGTGCAAAAGCTCTTATGGCTTTCTATGGTGTCCAGTGAAACGCCAAGCACCACGGCGTTCAGAGCCATGTATTTCGAGAGGTCGCGCTGGAAATTGTGGGCCTCCAGCGTACAGCCTGCCGTCTGATCCTTTGGGTAGAAGTACAGGACCACCCATTTGCCTATGTAGTCGGATAGGGAGACGGGTCTATCCTCCTGGGATGGCAGTGTAAAGTTTGGGGCCTTTGAACCCACGTCGGCGAGAGCCGCGGATGCGAAATTGGGAGTGAGTGCCATGATGCCGGCAAGAGCGCCGACGCACACGATTTGGATACCGCGAGAACGAAACATTTACCCTCCAGGCTGTAGTCTGCTGATTTTCGGGCCACGCGCCGAGTTTCATGCTAAGTTGCTTTCCTAAGTCAATTGTCACCATGATGTCTAAAAATAAAGGCTGCGGTGCATTGACAATTCCCTTACATTTCACGGACTCACCCTTGACAATTCCAGAGAGAACGGTCGATAAGCTCAAAATGTGACAAATAAAGCGCCCAGACATCTTTCCCGCGACGAGGCCAACGACGCAGGTGCTTCTCCGATCAGTCTCAGTATCGCGCTCCGACTCCTGGGAGTGCGGCAGCGCCTCTCGTTTGCGTTGCTCATGATCGAGAGAGTTGGCGTAGGGCTCTGTGACCTTGCGGTTGCCGTCGCAATGTACATGTTGTTTCTGCTGCTGCAGGGACGATCTCCATCACATCATTTCTGGTGGCTGCCGAAGACCACACTCTCCGCTGCAGTAATTACATCGATACTTGTCGCTCTTCGAGTTTTGATGGATCTTTTCTCCGCTCGAGCAGTCATGCGCCAGATATTCAGACTCCATAAAGACCTTCTTCTTCGCCTCACGCGCGGCTATAACGAAATGCAGTGGGGACGGTTTGTTTCCTGCAACCGCAGCGTGCTCTCAAGTCATGCTCTCCACACAACGCGCGAAGCTGCTGAATTTTATCGTCGCTTCATCGAACTGAGCGCCGCCGTGGTCATTGTCGCAATTATGGCGACCGCGCTCGTATATCAGAGTCCGATTGCAGCCTGTGGGTTCGCCCTCGCTCTCGTTGCGTTTTTCGGGTTCCACAGGTTCTTCATCCGGAGCCGTGTTCAGCTGGCTGCGACCAATCGCGAAGAGTCCCATCGGATGCTTCAAAGAAATCTTGCGGATTTATTCTCGTCGGGCAAGGAGATCCGCACCTACAGGAACCACAGCTTCTTCTATGACCGGATCCAGAAGCAGGCGGAGCGCATGGCCCTTAGCGGCATCCGCATAGCATTTCTGCCTCAGGTTGGGGGCAGCCTTGCTGACCAGGGCGCAGTACTGCTTTTTCTCTTCATTATCATTGCTGTTCAACTGCATCACGGTGATGCGCGGCAGGCGTTGTCGTTGCTGGCGTTTTACTTTGTGCTCTCTCGCCGCTTGATCCCGCTTATCAGTCAGATATCGCTCGTTTCCGGCCAGTTGGAGAGCTCTCTCGAAAGCGTAAGGCTTGTGGACGAGGAGCTGAACGAATGCCGCCGGTATCGTGAGCCCCTGGTTCATATACAGCTTCCTGACCCGGGCTTCGTTCTACAGCTGAAGGATGTGAGTTTTTCATTTCGCCCGGACGTTCCGATCTTGCGAAGCGCGAACCTAATGCAGCGCGACGCCGAAACAATTGTTCTCCATGGAGCTTCTGGGACCGGTAAAAGCTCCCTCCTGAATCTGATTGCCGGCGTCTCTCAGCCCGCGACGGGTTCCGTTCGTGTTGATCATATGCGGATCTCCTATGTTCCGCAGGAGGTCCCGCTCCTCGATGATTCGATACGAAACAATCTGCTGTTTGGGCTGGATGAACGTACCGATGCGGAATTGATGAGCGCCCTTACGACCGCAAAGTTGGACGAGTTTGTTATGGCGCAGCCATTCGGCCTTGAAACCGGTGTCGGTGACAATGGGGCGTTATTCTCCGGCGGCCAGCGGCAGCGCCTGGGTCTGGCGCGTGCCATCCTGCGCGGAAGTCGATTTCTGCTTCTGGATGAAGCAACTTCGGCATTGGATGAGGGAAGCGAACGGCAGATACTGGAGAATCTGCATGCCTCAGGCAAGGCTGTGTTGCTAGTAACACATCGTGCTGTACTCCGGAGGTTTGCTCAGCGCGTCTTCCGGCTATGTGATGGCTATCTTATCGAAGAATCTTCCCGCAGCATCTCAAGATATGAAGAAGCTGCTGTCGCTCGCATTGAATGCTAATGCTGGTCCGGTAACCAGCCCGGGTCTGGGACTGATCCAACGATAATCTGAGGCCTTCGTGTAGTAATCGGTGTCGGACCCCCGGTTGAAAGCGCTTTTACTCTGAACTTTTCAGGCGCGGATTCAACGGCGGGGAGCGGCGATTGAAGAAGGTTCCCAGGCTCTCATGGGTTACTTCGATCTTCCTTTCCATGTTGGAAAGAGAAAACGGTAGACAATTCCGGTTTGCCAGATGTTTTCATCGCCACTGGCAGAGAACTGGCGCGAGTAAGACGTTAGGATTCGTGTGTTGTGCGGCAGGTTATAGTCCAATCCGAAATCGGCTAGCTGAGTGTTCACCAGTGGTAATCCATCGCTCACGACCGTGTCGCGGCGAAATGTCTGCTGCATTCGGAACACAGGCTCGAAGCGGCCAATCCAGCTGTCCAGGCCGCCAAATGCCTGCGTGCGGTAATCGGCCTCCACCCAGTAACCCTGCGCGTGATGGCCGCGCGAGAATTCTGAGCGCAGACGAAAGGCGGTATTTGCAGGTTCCCACCACACATACGCGCCATAGAAATTCTCTCGCGTCCCCTGTAATTGACGATCGTAGGAAAGGCCCACCTCCAGGCGGCTTTGAGGCAAATAAACGCTCGCCCGACCGCCGGACGATCGTTTTGAGTTGAACTGCTCATTTCCGCTGCGGGCAGAAAACCACGCATTGTAATCGATAGAATATTTGGCTCGAGAAATCGCAGACCCGCTCAGCATTCCTCCGACCCCGGTTCCGGTAGACAAGGCTCCAAGACTGGAAATCAGTGGACCATTCTGGAAGTTGCCGATCCAGATTGGTGACAGACGATCATTGTATGTATTGAAGGGAAGCAGAAAACTGCCGCCCACGATAGTAAGATGCGGTGACGCGATGTAATCGCCTTGTAAGTAGGTAAGACCGACAAAATGAGTGTGGCTGTAACCGGACTGCCCGTTACCGTTGGGGGCAAAGCTCTCATCCAGTGTAGCCCTCGATTCGACGAGGAAACGCTTGCCGAGCGGCGCAGCCAGCAGCGGTTCAATAATCGGCAGATAGCTGGTGTTTCCTCCCGTGGTACTGCTGAAGAAGCCGACACCTCCGGACAACAGCGGCGTTTCCTGCGATACGCCATATCGAGTTGCGCAAAGCACTGTAAGAGCGAGAATCATGACGCCGGCCAACCGGCTCTTCTTCAAAGGACGATGACACAGAATCGAAAGCTGCATAGCTGCCACGATAGCCAAATGCAATTCCTGATGTGTCTCTGGAACGTCTGTTCATTGTCAATTGATTGTCATCATGGGTGTGGACAGAATTCTTTTCAGAATCCGCAGCAGAGAGGGATGCGGAATTTGAGATTCCTCGTCAGTTGATCTGGTGCAGGATCCTTGCGTAGCGCGCTCTTTTGGATGGAGAGTCCGCCATTTTCAAGAGTTGTTCTATGTCAGCTTTCGAGGGCTGAAGTTCGAGTGGCAATCCCTTCCAGTAGTACTTCAGTTTGTCCGAACGCCAGCCAGCATAGGTTTTTTCCCAGGATTTTCCGGAGTCTCCAGCAAAAACAAGGTTGGCAGGGTTCAGCGTCCGCTGGTAATCCTGAAATCTGCAGTCCAGAGAGATTCGGAGTTGATTGGAGAGATTCGGAGAGGCCGCATGCACGGTCAGACTATGAAAGATCAAAACGTCGCCCGCATGGATCGGACCGCCAGCCCAATCGCCTCCGACTTCAGCGTCCGCTGGAATTTCCGGTACGTGCAGATTCTCATCCTCGTGGCGGAGATAACCACGTCGATGAGAACACTCCACAATCCTTAACGGACCAACATTTGCCGGGCAGTCATGAAGCGGTATCCACACGGTAAAGCATTCGGGGTCTCCCCCCATGAACCGATAGTCCTGGTGTGCGTGCACCGTGAGCCGTTCACAATGTGGAAAGATGAGCCGTCCGATGGGCTTTGGGTGTACCAGCAGCCGTTTTCCCACAAGCATCTCCATCACCTGCCGTAATGCCGGGTGATGAGGCAGCGCATGGAAGGATTCCAGGCTAAATACAGTCTGATAGATACACTTGAATGCCGGGTCAGGGTCGCCGCAAGCCGCATCGGGATCAGCGATATGTTTCAGCGGATCCTGTCCGGCAAGCAGCCAACCCGCAGCGGAAAGAACTTGCGTAACTTCTTCGAGGGTTCGGGAAATATCATCCCGAGGCAATAAGCCGCGAATGAGAGCATATCCCTTGGTGTCCATCTCGTCTTGCAGACCAGGTGCGCTGACATCACGCGCCTGGATTTCATGAAATGGCTTCATTCCCCAATCCTCCACGGAATTGCGTTCCGTCCAAACATCGGGATGGCAGTCTGACCCCGGTGCAGGAACCGACGAGCTCCCAGATCCACACAGCAATTACAATAGCGGGCTCGCCCTGCTCGCATGTCTCTATCTCATCTTCCCTTTGTCAATTGATTGTCACGAGCGACGCAACAACAGAGTGACAATCGACTTACATCCACATGACAAGCCCGCACACCCATCTGGGTAGTCTTCGATTGATCTCTTCTCTCGACATCCGGGCGGGTGGGGTCCTATATGAGGTGACACTGTATTGCCACTAATTTTCGACTCACGGCCTTCAGATCATGCCGAAATCAGCGAAATCCGCACGCTGGCGGACGCAGATTGGCAAATGAAGCGATCTCAGTACATCAGCCGCTCGGTTTCTTTCCCTGCCACCACGCGGCCATTGCGCAAGGAGCAGCACACTCGGGAGGCGGCCTTATTAAGCTTTTGCGATCCGCTGCCGCAACAATGCGCAGCATTGCAAGCTCTCTCAGAGAGAGAGTGGCGCCGGCTGCTCCACTGGATGGATATCAGCGGCCTCGCTCTGTACTTTTTCGATCGGATTGGTGAGTTGCAGCTATCTGACTGGCTACCCCGCTCTGTTCTGAATCGGCTGCAGAAAAACCTTGCGGACAATACTGAGCGAACGCACAGCATGATCATCGAGTCGGTCGCTATCCAGCAGCAGTTTCAGGAAGCTCATCTTTGTTATGCAAATCTCAAAGGGCTGTCGCTTTGGCCCACCTCTGTGCGAAAACCGGAGCTGCGGTCGCAATTCGATCTCGATTTTCTCGTAGCGGAACGAAGCGCTTCGGAGGCAAGGAGAATCCTTGAACGGATCGGTTACCGGCTCTATTTGATAAGTGGCAGGAGCTGGGAATTCAAGCGTAACGAGAGGGCGAATGTATCTCTAAAGGACCTGTACAAGGCTCAGCCTTCGCACGCGGTGGAACTGCACATTCAGTCGGATAGTCCCGGGCACGCTTCCTTATTGGATCGAGTCGAAATCCGTGAATTATACGGCTGTAGGATGCCGGTTCTTTCGCCGGTGGATCTACTACTGGGGCAAGGTATCCATGCTTACAAGCATGTCTGCAGCGAGTTCTCACGTACGGCGCATCTGTTGGAATTTCGTCGCCATGTGCTCGCTCACCGTGATGACCAGACCTTTTGGAGAGAGCTTCAATCGACGGCTGCAGGGAACACGAGAGCTTCTTTGGGACTGGGGTTGGTCACACTGCTCATAGAACATGGAATGGGAGAATTTGCACCGGAGGCATTGACGGATTGGACCGTTCGCTGCCTTCCTGGACCTGCTCGGTTATGGGTGGAGAGGTATGGACGTCGCGCTGTCTTCGGAGGCTTTCCAGGCAGCAAGCTGTATCTGTTATTGCAAAAGGAGCTTGAATCGGCAGGGGTCCCGGCGAAACGGACACTCCGTCAATCGTTAATGCCGAGGCGCTTGCCTCCCCCTGTTATTCGGGGTTTCCCGAATGAATCTCTGAGCATTCGGCTTGGTCGGTATCGTCTGCAACTCCGCTTTATCCTGCTTCGTCTTCGTTTCCACATTGTGGAAGGTTTTCGCTATGCGCGGGAGTCGCGACGTTGGCAAAGACTTGTTCACGGGCTCGCACCATGATGTCACTTCTACGGCCCTCCGCCAGCGCGTTCGATGCAATCGCGCCGACCTTTGATCTACGCTTCGGGCAGTGGCTTAGCGTGGCCGCGCAGCGTCGCGCCGTGCGCACAGCGCTCCTGCGAGAGTTCCCGGCAGGAGGCCGAATTCTCGAATTAGGCGGGGGAACAGGCGAAGACGCCTTATTTCTCGCCAAGCATGGATTCGAGTTATTTCTCACTGATCCCTCACCGGCGATGGTGTCGGTAGCCAATACCAAACTGGCTTCATTCGGCGCTCAAACTGAGATTGCCGCCGGAGAAGAATTTGAGGATTTTGCATTTCGCCATGCTGCCGTAAACAGAACACTGTTTGACGGAGCCTTCTCGAATTTTGCGCCGCTGAATTGTGTTGCAAACCTGACGCCGGTGGCGCGCGGACTTGCAAGATTGCTTAAACCAGGCGCTGCGGCGATGCTGGTCCTGTTCGGTACACTTTGCCCCGGCGAAATGGTGACGGAAGTATTGCGCGGACGGTCGCACTTGGCGCTGCGTCGTTGCCGGAGTCAAGAGACGTCCGCGCGCCTTGCGCAGCGCGAATTTCACGTTGTCTATCATCGGCGCTCGGCATTGGTACGAGCTCTCACACCATGGTTTGTCCTGGAAAAACGATTCGGCATCGGCATTACCGTCCCGCCCAGCGCGGCCGAGCCGAGGATATCCGGCTATCCTCGCCTTCTCGGATTCATGGAGAAAGTCGATCGTGTAGGTTCTCGGCCGATGGCCATCTTCGGCGACCATATTTTGTATCAATTTCGCCGGACCGACGCAGGATAGGAAAGGAGATCGGAATTCGTTGATAACTCTTAAACCAATCGCCGATGTGAAGTTTCCGACGTACTGGGCAAACTTCCGCCTTCTGGCCTTTGAAAAGGCTCGCATCTCAGGGATAACGCGGGAACAACGCCAGGAGTCTGCCTTGGCCTTGCTGCTGGGAGATCTCCACCGTGTCCCGCCTATAGTCCGCATTCACTCGCAATGCACGACGGGAGATGCTTTTCATTGCTTGCGGTGTGACTGTCATGATCAGCTCCACCTCGCTTTGAGCATCATTGCCGAAGAGGGCTCGGGCATTCTGCTTTATGAGCACCAGGAGGGACGGGGAATCGGCTTGCTGGAGAAGCTGCGGGCCTACGAGCTTCAGGATCAGGGACTCGACACGATCGAGGCAAACCTTCGGCTGGGGCATGCGATTGATTTGCGTGATTATTTGTTGCCGGTAGAGATTCTTCTCTTCCTTGGAATAGGTTCGATCCGATTGATGACCAACAATCCAGACAAGATCAGTGCCGTACGTTCGTCGGGGATTGAGGTCGTGGAACGCCTGAGTGCAGACGTCCCAGACAATCTTCATTCAGCCCAATATCTTTCCACAAAGCGCGACAGGCTCGGACATCTTTTCGGCCGCGCTGTAGAGTAAGCCCTGCTTTGTATCGAAACAAGGTGCTCGACCGTTAAAGACCGGCAAAGCAATTGCTCAGGCGCTTTTCGCCGCGTTGACGTTATTTGAAACGCCAGGTGCGGACAAATGACATTGGGTTGACAATTCCGCGACAAGCTTACTTACGCGAAGAACTACTCTGAGGGCTATTAAAACGGAATGCGTCCATGGAAGCTGATGTTCCAGGCGCACACGCCGGGTTCAGGGGGTAAGTTTTGGCGCAGGTTTTGGTGACGCATTCCTATCATCTTCCTTTCGACCAGAAGCAATTACGCAAGATGCAGCCATACACGCCTCTCGGCGCTCTTTACGCAGCAACTGCATTGCGGGGCAACGGCGTCACTGTCGCAGCATTCGATTCGATGCTGGAAGATCCATCAGCAAGGCTGCCTGCCCTGTTAGGGGAACACCAGCCGGAGATTGTGGTCGTCTACGAGGATGATTTCAACTTTCTCTCCAAAATGTGTCTTACGCGCATGAGAGAGGTGGCATGGGGGATTGCCGAAGCGGCGCGGGCAATCGGCGCGGTGACAATCGTGCATGGATCAGATTCGACAGACAACCCTGCGCTATTTCTTGAAAACGGTTTCGACTATGTGCTCTGTGGGGAAGCCGAAGATACTCTCGTGCAGTTGTGCTTTTCCATACTGTTCGCCAAGGAATTGCCGGAGATAGATGGCCTCGTAAGGCTCGATATGGATGGCCAACCCATTCGAAGCCAGCAGCGGCTCGCGAAAAATCCTGCATGGTCTGACCTTTCGCTTCCGGCACGCGACCTGATCAACCTGGAACCCTACCGCACCGCGTGGCTCGAAGCCCACGGATACTTTTCGATGAATATGGTGTCCAGCCGTGGATGCCCCTACCACTGCAATTGGTGCGCAAAGCCGATCTCCGGCAATAAATTTCATCTGCGGGCCGCAGCCGAGGTTGCAGAGGAAATGGAGATGCTTAAGACCCGGGCCAAGGTCGATCACATCTGGTTTGGCGACGACGTCTTCGCATTGAATCATCACTGGGTGCAGGAATTTGCAGCAGAGGTCACGAAGAGGAATGCGGCCGTTCCGTTCAAGATCCAGTCACGCGCCGATTTACTCCTCGAGCAGACCGTTCACAACCTTAAGACTGCCGGATGCGCTGAAGTTTGGATGGGAGTTGAGTCTGGCTCACAAGCAGTGCTGAACGCCATGGACAAGGGTCTGAACTTGTCCGAGGTCATCGCTGCTCGTACCGTTCTGAAGCAGGCTGGAATCCGCGCCTGTTATTTTCTGCAACTCGGCTACCCGGGTGAGACCTGGAAAGAACTCCAGGAGACCATCGCCGTCGTACGTGAAACCCGCCCGGATGACGTTGGCATATCGTTCTCATATCCGCTGCCCGGCACCGCATTTTATGAGCGAGTCCGAAAGGAGCTTGGACAGAAGCGCAATTGGGTAGACAGCGATGATCTGTGCATCATGTTCGAAGCGGCTTATAGCACGGAATTCTATCGCGCCGTGCGTGACGCGTTGCACGCAGAAGTGGATTCCTGGAGAGGATCGCAATCGCCGGATGCAGAAACAGCGGTTGAGGTCGATGCACTCTGGAGCAGAGTCGCTGCACTGGAGCCGATAAGCCGGAATACTGATGCCTTCATATCGGTCGAAGAAGTGGCTGCCATTGCTTCACCTGCATTTGTATCCATCGAGAAGTTGGTGTCGGTCCGGGAGGTGTAAATGGATGCCGTTCCTGTTGAAGGCGAACCGGCACGGGCTTTGTTGCGGGAGGATGTTGCCGCCGGATCGTTGAATTTGAACGTTCGCCTCCAGTGTCCCCGCTGCCGGGCAGACCTTGAGGTGGTCCGCTGCCTTTCTTGTGGATTCCAACTACGGGACTGCGGCGGCATCATCGATGCTTTGCCGCCGGAGGGTGTTTCGCACTATGCACACTTCATCGAAGATTACGAACGCATACGAGCCGCGGAAGGTCGTGGTAGCCAAACCGAAGCGTTCTATCTCGAACTTCCATACAAAGACGTTTCTGAACACAATGCTCATCAATGGCGGATCAGGTCACGCAGCTACGACTGCCTTATGGAATGCGTAATTAAGCCGAACTTCCCCGAGAGGGGTGCACGAATACTGGATCTCGGCGCCGGAAACAGTTGGATGAGTTATCGTCTGGCAAATGCCGGATACCGTCCGTTCGCAGTTGACCTGCTTGTCAATGACTCTGATGGTCTGGGTGCAGCCAAGCATTATCGAGGCCGCCTGCCTGAGCTCTTTCCACGCTTCCGGGCAGAGCTTGCACATCTCCCGTTTCAGGACGAGCAGTTTGACGCCGCCATATTCAATGCTTCCTTTCATTATGCGGAAGACTATGTCGCCATCCTGGGTGAAGCGCTCCGATGCGTCAGGATCGGCGGCCTGGTCATCGTCAGCGATACGCCCTGGTATTCCAGCGAGAGAGGGGGTCGGCAAATGCTTGCGGAGCGTCGCGCGGTGTTTCTCCTGCATTATGGCACTCCTTCTGATTCCATCAGCAGCCTTGAATTTCTGACAGACGAGCGGCTTCGCGTTCTGGAGGAACAGCTGTCGATTCGCTGGATTATCTTTACTCCTCGCTATGGTTTCCGCTGGTCGATGCGTCCGCTGTTGGCCATGTTGTGTCGTCGACGCGAGCCTTCGCGGTTCCATATTTATGTTGCACGGAAGATTGCAGCATGACAGAACAACCACCAATTCCCGAAGCCGAACAACGAGGGCAGGTCGTTATTCATGGAGCTCGTTATGCCAAAGGGCCGCGGGAAAGTGTTCCCGCGGCTCTCCGGATCGACGGAGGACGCATTACAGGCATTTTCAACGATTCCTCCGCTATTCCAGACGCGATCCCAGATTCACTGTCGCTTGACCTTAGCGGCTTCCTGCTCATGCCCGGTCTTATCAACGCCCATGACCATCTGGAGTTCGCCCTTTTCCCCAGATTGGCCGATCCTCCATATCGCAATTACATCGAATGGGGAGAGGACATACACGAAAAATTCCCTGAAATCATCACAACACATAAATCTGTTCCGAAAGATGTGCGTCTGTGGTGGGGCGGCATACGAAATCTCCTTTGCGGCGTTACTACTGTCAGTCATCATGGCCCTCTCTCGCCTGTCTTGCAGGAGAAGGAATTTCCAGTAAGAGTCGTCAAGACAAATGGCTGGGCTCATTCGCTGGCACTGGGGGGTGACCTCTTAGCCGCGCGGGCAGCTACACCGGTAGAAGGCACCTTTGTCGTACACGCCTGTGAAGGAGTGGACGAACTGGCTCGGGAAGAGCTTTGGGATCTCGATCGGCTGGGTCTTCTGGATGCCAGAACTGGGCTCGTTCATGGATTGGCCATTGACGCCGCGGGCCTCGCGCTGATGCGCAAGCGAGGGGTATCACTTATCGTTTGCCCGTCTTCAAACAACTTTCTTTTCAGCCAGATCCCCGACATATCTCTTCTCAGGAGGTTGGAAAATGTAGCTCTCGGAAACGACTCTCCTTTAACCGCGGAAGGAGATCTGCTGGATGAAATTCGATTCGCGATCCGTTCCAGTGGTATCGAACCCCATGTAGCCTACCGCATGGTTACGGAAGCCCCAGCCGCTCTTCTCCGATTAAAAAATGGTGAAGGGGCTATAAACATTTCAGGTGCTGGCGATCTTATCGCAGTCGGAGATGCGCCATGTGATGCGGCAGATAGACTGCCGACGCTCTCTCTGATTGACATCGAGTTCGTGATGATCGGAGGCAAAGTGCAGCTCGCCTCGGAGACAATCCTGGAGCGCCTTCCAATTCCTGCGAAAGAAGGTCTGGAGCCCTTGTGGATCGATGGTGTGATCCGCTGGTTACGGGCCCCGGTGAATGAGCTATTGCGTAAGGCAGAAGACATATTTGGCCCAGGCAATACGGAATTGGGAGGACGGTCGGTTCGCATACCCATGTAAACGGATGCCCATTCTCTGGCTTGCGATGTAGAAGAGAACTTCTCTTACCCGGCGTGAAAGGGTAGATCAAAAGGAAGCATAGATTGGCACATTTCGGAGTGTTGTCCTATAAAGGGGCCGGTCATTTGAATCCTCTAATTGCTCTGTCCCGGCAGTTAAGGATTCGAGGGCACAGAGTCACCTTCTTTCTCAATGCCGAGTTGGAAGATCGCATACGAGCCCAGGGGTTGGAATTTGTTCCGATTAGTACCGCCGAAAACAGTTCAGCGGGGATCGTTCGTCCGAAGCCGGCTCAAAAGCCATCCGGGAGTATTCCTGTCCTGCGTTATCGGATACGCCGCACTGTGGGTGAGATGGAAGCGTTTCTACGCGAAACACCTCTGGCGCTCTCCCGCGCGGGAGTGGATGCACTCATCATCGACGAGCTTGCGCTGGCAGGTCCAACGTTGGCCCAGATGCTCTGTCTGCCCTATTTCGTGATCTCTACTTCCGTGCCTCACAACTTCGGATGGCACGCTCCGCGTGGAATCGCGCCGGCGAAATCCCTTTTCGACCGAGCACAGAGTGCACTCCTGGAGGTGTCTGTGCTCAGGATGAAAGGCCCAGTGCGTCGTAGCCTAGATCATTTCCGGCGAAAAGTTGGACTAGGGCCGGTTCGACAGATGAGATGCATATTTCCCGAGCTCGCACACATATCCCAACTGCCGCGGTGTCTCGATTTCCCGCGCTCAGACTTGCCTGCCGCTTTCCACTACACGGGGCCTTTCATCGATCAAGCTGCGAGGGCGTCTGTTGCATTTCCCTGGAATCAGCTCGACGGACGTCCCCTGATCTATGCGTCATTGGGAACCACTCTGAAATCAGACTCAACTATCTTTTCCATGATTGCTGAGGCTTGCGACGGATTAGGCGTGCAGTTGGTGATCTCGCTCGGAGGCCGACGGAATCCAGAATTGCTCCGCAACATGCCTGGTAAGCCCCTTGTCGTAAGGGATGCTCCTCAGCTCGAGCTTTTGAAGAGGGCTGAGATTGTGATTACGCATGCCGGACCAAACACCGTCTTTGAGACCCTCACGGAAGGCAAGCCGATGATTGCTCTGCCAAATACATTTGATCAGCCCGCAATCGCTTCTCGTCTTGCATGGAGGAAGGCTGCGGTAGTGGTGCCATCGGGAAAGCTTTCGTCAGCGCGAATTCGATCGGCTCTCTCAACGGTGCTCAGCGATCCAGGCTATCGCAACGCGGCCAAAGAAATACAAGCTGAAATCCGCTCCGCGCGTGGTTTGGAATGCGCCGTGGCTTTGCTCGAGGAAGCAATGCTGAACCACACCGCAGATGCCCGGCATATCTAGCAGGCGTTCTGCTATGAGGAGATGTCGTCTGTTCCAGATGCGCGGCGAAAAACCGATAACCATCAAATAATGCGTTGTCTCCCAGCCCCAAAGGCTTCTAGTATGGATCCGAAATAGGAACGGGCTTCACCGTCTCATCGTCGAAAAGAAATAGACGAATGCTCGACTTGGAAATACCAAGCTGGATTAAGCGCTTTGGACTAGAAGATCGAGCTGCCGCATGGCGTCCGACAACCCGCAGTAGTGCAGGTCGTAAGTCGGAACTGAGGAAAGAGTTTCTAATATCTTCTCGTGCCTTAAGCGAATCTCCCCGGCAGAGAAGAGTTCCTCGCGGCTGCGCAAGGTAGCTGTTCCGGCTGGCAACCTCACGAGTTTTGCCTTCGCTGAGGAATCGCGATTCAAATATACGATCGAGTGCACCCTGGCTTCGGCGGCAGCATTAAGTACCGGGAGATCGGAGATAGGAACCTCAATCGAGGGCTTTCCTTCCATGCGCGGCGTAACTTTTCTGCCCTGCAACTCCGGAAAGAGCATCCTGGACTCGGGCCGAAAGCGAACCCGGTGCGAATGTCCGATGACCCGCGGGATTTTCGAGTCGTTGATTAGATAACAGGTATCGTCCGATGTATAGGTCCATCCGGCCTTTGCGCACGCGTAGGAGAGCGTCGATTTACCGGCTCCCGAATCGCCGCTGAGCAGGATGCCTTTTCCGTTCTTACCTACACAGGCAGCGTGCAGGTCGGTTACGACCGATGCTCCCAGCAGTAAATAAACGACCTTTTCGAGAAAATTATAACGAAAATAAAGGGTGTTATTCAGTGCAAGTCTTTGCAGCCACACGAAATTTGTGCATGTTTTAAGGTCCAGCAGGGCTTGATTTTCTGCATCAGCCACCAGAGAGTACAGGTGGCCGAATTCGCGTCGTACCGGCTCAGGAGGGCACTCTGGGCCACCGCCTTCGCTGATGCCGATATGCACCTGGAATGCAGAACTCCCCCGGGATAGACGCCTGTGGCCAAAGCTATCTGCTGCGGCATCCAGAACCCTCATATCGTTCGTGACAATCTCCACGGCAAAGCCGAGCGGATAAAAAGCTCGGCGAAAAGGCATCTCCATGTCACAAAGAAGCGCTGCTCGCAATCTCTTCAGTGAGTGGAAGCCATTTCCTTGTTGAGTCTTTTGCCGAACGGACTGCGCAGCAGCAGCACCTTCACTTTTTCGTCTTCTTGAAGGCGAAGGCATTTCTACCTGGACGGTTGAGTTGACGGACATCATCGGTTCTCCAATGAACAACGCGTTTCTACGATCTCCGCCTAAAGTGCAGGAGCTATGACAGAGCCTAATGCGCAATCTGATCTGTGTTGTCATCGCCACGTAACGAGATTGTCACTGGCTTGGATCGGCTCCGAAATCTACACAGTTTACGCATTTCAAAGTCTTAAGCATTCGGACAACAAAGGAATGACAATTCCCTGACCAGCGCATGACATGCCCCCTATAGGCGTTCTTTAGTTTCGAAAGTGAAGAACACAAGTCTATGTCCTGGTCCTACAACCCCAACGATGCAGCAAACAAGTTCCCTGTCCAGCCGCGGTGTGTCCGCGTCAACTGGGCTCCTAGCCTTCGCCTTGCCAGAGTCGCAATTGCGTGGGTATTTGCGCTCTCGTCTCTACTTGCTGGCTTCACTGCATACGGGCAGTTGCCGTTCCCTTCCACCCAGGCCACAACGCAATCTCAGCCTGGCGACAACAGCAGCGCATCGGCCGCGTCGGAAGAAGATGCAGATTCCAGGCAAGACAGCCAATCTTCGACAAACGACAGCCAATCTTCGACAAACCTCGATAATCCTGCATCCGGACGGACGCTTTCTTCCGACCAGATCATCAACATCCTCGAGCAGCGGCCCGACCTGGTTATGGAGTTGAAATCCGAGTTAGCGGACCGGTTGCAGCAGCAGCAGGGGGTAGAGATCGATCCGAACGACATCTCCGATCAGATGTTGTATAGCGAGATCTCTAAAAGCGCTGAACTTCGCGCAAATATCACGACGGTCCTGCGCGCGCGTGGATATGTGTCGGACGATGGCCTGCAGTCATTGGGTTCAGGTGTTGCGGGCGGCGAGGCGCTCAACTCCCAATCGTCCATGCAGTCCTCGCTGGGCGGCAATGCAAAGCTTGAGGGCGGCTCCCTCGCAGGCGGCAGCACAACGCGCTTCGGTGAAAGCGACTCTTCGACGAGCGCTGCGCAGCAACTCCGGTCAGGTCGCAATCAAGGGGGTCTTCTGGAAAATCCCCGGAAGAAGGAAGAGTCGAATTCATCGACGGATTTGCCGAAGGTCCTTCACCGACCCACTCCTTACGATCTGCAATCGTTAAACGATCTGTATGCGCAGATTCCGGTCAAGACACCCGGGCTGAAGCGCTTCGGCTCAGATGTATTCATCAATCGCGACGGTTGGACGCTCGGTATGGGGGTTTCAAGCCGCACTATTCCTCTCGATGTCCCGTTGGGCCCGGATTACGTCGTCGGGCCCGGAGATACACTCTCGATCGATTTATGGGGTGGATTGACAGAGCAAATTACCCGCACCATTGGTTCCGACGGCCGTATCCTTCTTCCCGAAGCGGGCTCCATAGAACTTGCAGGACTTACACTCGGGAAAGCCCAGAGTCTGATTGAAGCGAGGCTTAAGCCGCAGTATCGCAACGCGCAGGTTGCGGTGACCGTATCCCGCCTGCGTTCAGTGCGCGTCTATGTGGTCGGCGATGCGCAGCGTCCCGGAGGGTACGACATCAGCGCGCTGGGAACTCCTCTGAGTGCGTTGTATGCCGCCGGCGGTCCAACGGCAGTGGGATCGCTGCGCACGCTGCTCCACTATCGCGGCAAACAGCTCGTTGAAAAAGTTGATCTTTACGACTTTCTGCTCCATGGCATTCGCAACGGCAGTGCTCCATTTGAGAGTGGAGATACGCTTCTTGTGCCTCCAGCGGGCTCTGAGATCGCGATCTATGGCACAGTCAGGCGTCCGGCAATCTATGAGCTGACAGCGGGCGAAACGACGCTTGCCTCAGTCATCGATGACGCCGGCGGAGTGACGGCCGCGGCGTCGTTCAGTCACATCAGGATCGAACGCATAGATGCGAACCAGCAGCGAGTGACCATAACGCTGCCGGACCATGGCGGTCAAAACGTGCAGGCCAGCCGGGACGCGATCAACGCATTCCGGGTAAAGGACGGAGACCGGATTCAAGTCGAGCCCATTCTTCCGTATAGCCAGAGTGCTGTTTATCTCGCGGGCCACGTCGTTCGCCCTGGACGGCTGCCCTACACGGAGGGCATGCGCCTCAGCGATGTGCTTCGCAGTTATCAGGATATCTTGCCCGAACCATCTGAGCGCGGAGAGATTGTACGTCTTGTTCCTCCGGATCTTCATGCGGAAACCATCGACTTTAACGTCTCCGACGTCCTGATAGGCAACGCCAATTTCGATTTAAGGCCATTCGATACGATCCGCATCTTCGGACGCTATCAAGCGGATGCGCCCACGGTCACGATCCTTGGCGAAGTGTTGCGTCCCGGAAAATATCCAATGTCGAAAGGAATGACCGCCGCGCAATTGGTGCGCATGGCTGGAGGTTTTAAGCGTGACGCTCTGCGGAAAACTGCGGATCTCGCAAGCTATGAAGTGAAAGACGGAAATCGAGTCGTCGAGAACCTCGCCACAGTGCAGATCGGAGAAGCACGTTTCCGGATCCGACCCGAAAGCGGACGTTCTGCTCAAGCCAGGCGATATTTTGGCCATCCATCAGATCACGAACTGGAACGACATTGGAGAGTCGGTAACGATCAGCGGCCAGGTCAGGTTTCCGGGAAGCTATGGATTCACGGACGGTGAGCGGCTAAGTTCGGTTCTGCGGAGAGCTGGCGGATTGCTGCCCGCCGCCTATACCACGGGCGCCGTGCTCACCCGCGTGGACGTTCGCGATCTTCAGCAGAAGAGCCGTGACGAACTCATCCGTCAAATTGAAGCGAACTCGGCAGCGGCAAGACTCTCTCCCGCTCTTACCGGCTCGAATGGTGCAGCGGCATTGCAGCTCATCAAGGCCCAGGAAGAGCAGGTGCTCTCCGACCTGAAAAGTCATCCTCCCACCGGGCGCATGGTGATTCACATCAGTGCTGACATGAACAGTTGGGCGAATACGCCCGCTGATATCGAGCTTCGTAGAGGCGATGAATTGACCATACCGAAACGGCCTGGGTTCGTGCTTGTGACTGGCCAGGTTTATAACGCGACAGCTCTGACTTATGTGCCGGATGAAACCGCCGGATGGTATCTCAAGCGCGCAGGAGGCACCAACTCTACCGCAAATCGAAAGGAAATATTCATTATCCGCGCCAACGGAACGGTCGTTGGACGGCATTCGGGCGGATGGTTTGACCCCGACGTCCAATCAACAAAACTCGATCCAGGCGATGTTGTCGTCGTGCCTCAGAAGATCATCGGCGGCTCGTTGTTCTGGAGAAACCTGCTGGCGGTAGGGCAGCTCGCTGGTTCGGTGGCACTCACAGCTGGAGTGGCGGCAGCGGCGCTGTAGTCGTGCGACTACGATCATGCAAATCGTCACGTTGTTGATTATGTGCTTTATGAAGATTCTGACTCCTCAAGCCGACCGTTTTTCCGAGTTGCAGGACGCTCCCTCGCTGCGTGTCGGGAGGATAGTCCAATGAGCACCCACTCATACATTGCGACGCTTGAGAGGGAGGCATCGGTGCAGCGCGTCCATGGACCAACCTGGGCGGTTCGGGCCATGGTGCTTTGGAAGCATCGTCGCATACTCACGCAAGTTACTGGAATTTCGCTGCTGGTGAGCCTCGCCATCGCTTTCATAATTCCCAAAGAGTACAAGTCGACCACGAGCATTATGCCGCCCGATCAGCAGAGCTCTAGCGCAATGATGCTGGCCGCGCTTGCGTCCCATTCGCCGGGCCTGGGAGCCCTGGGTAGCCTTGCCAGCAGTTTTCCCATAGGGCACTCGTCGAGCGCGTTATTCATCGACTTGCTGCGCAGCGGAACCGTGACTGGTCAACTCATTGATCGATTCAAGCTGCAGCATGTTTATCACAAGCGTTATCGCGTCGACGCAGCCAAACATCTCGCAAGCCTCACGAAGATCACGGAAGACAAGAAAAGCGGCGTGATTACGATCTCCGTGGAGGACAGAAGCAGGGTACGTGCCCGTGACCTCGCTCAAGGGTATCTTGACGAGCTGAACAAGCTTGTCGCGAAGACAAATACATCGGCCGCGCATAGGGAGCGCGTCTTTATAGAGCGACGCCTGCATGCAGCGCAGGCTGACCTTGAGCAGGCGGAGCTGCAATTAAGTCAGTTCTCCAGCAAGAGCAACACCATCGATATCACAGAACAGACTCGTGCCATGGTTGACGCGGGCGCGCGGGTGCAGGCGGAGCTGCTGATCGAACAGTCGGGCCTTCAATCGCTGCGGCAGGTTTACGGCGACGGCAACGTCCGGGTGCGCGAAACAGAGGCTCGCATCGCAAGCCTGCAACGCGAACTGGCAAGAATGGCCGGATCTTCAGAGCCACCGTCAGCAGAGCAGAATCATCCGGAAGCTGGTTCGGATGGCAACGATAGCAGTGCTCTATATCCTCCCTTGCGTCAGATTCCCCGGCTTGCTGTCCCCTATGCTGACCTCTATCGCCGTGTGAAAGTGCAGGAAACTGTGTTTGAACTCCTCACGCAGCAATACGAAATGGCGCGTATCGAAGAGGCCAAGGACGTCCCTGTTGTCAGCGTGATCGACTCTCCGGGCATACCCGAGAAGAAAGCCTTTCCGCCGCGCTTGTGGCTCACATTGTTGCTTACGTTCATCGCGTTCGCGGTCACATCAGCGTGGATTCTGATCTGTGAGCACTGGTCGACGGTCGATCCCGCTGACCCGCGCAAAGCGCTCGCAACCGAGATTCTGCCGGTATTGCGTCGCCGGTTCCGCTCCATCCTTCGTTTCAAACGGGGTGTCGCATGAGATTACGAGTGGAGATTGTCCGCCCAGACCCCGAGGGAGGGCATCAATGAAAATTTTGATCGCTGCTGCCTCATGGGCCTCAAACATTTCCGGAATACAGCGTCATGCGCTGAATCTAACGCGGTGCCTGGTGTTAAGACCCGAAATTGCTGAACTGCATCTGGTGGTTGCGCCTTGGCAGTTGGCTATCGTTCAAGCCGGAGGCATTCCATCGGATCGGCGGGTGTCAATTCATACCGCAGAAATGGAGCCGGGCTCGCTCAGTCGCAGCCTGTGGCACTATAGGGAGCTTCCAAAGCTCGCGGCGCAGCTCGCTGTGAATCTTGTCCATCTGAGTTATCCTGCTCCAGTCAATGCAACGGCTTTTGACTGCCCAACCGTCGTAACGCTTCATGACTTGTATCCTTATGAAATTCCTGGCAATTTCGGGTTCCCAAAATTTATTTTCAACCGTGTAATCCTGAAGCACTGTCTTCGCAACGTTGATTCGATTGCATGCGTCTCTGATGCTACGCGCCAGCTTCTGAGGCAATATGCACCTGAGGTTGTATGCAGGAAAGCGGTGCGAATCTTCAACTGTGTTGAAAGAGAAACGACCTGCGAGACACAGTCGCCGATTCCGGATTGTCAGGATAAGCCGTTTCTCCTCTGCGTTGCACAGCATCGCCGCAACAAGAATCTACTCCTTCTGATCCGGACTTATGCTCGTCTCGTGCGTTCCGGCCGCGCCGATCCCACCATGAAGCTGGTGATTGTGGGGATCAAGGCGTCGCAGACGGACACGATTCATCAACTCGTTTCGGCATCCGGTCTCAACCATAATGTGCATTTTCTCGAAGGCCTAACGGAGCCGGAATTGCAATGGTGTTACCGGAACTGTCTGGCGCTTGTTGCTCCTTCCATTACTGAGGGGTTCGGACTGCCAGTTGCTGAAGGCCTGCTCGCCGGCTGCCGTGTCGTCTGTTCGGACATCCCTGCTCATCGGGAGATAGCCGTCGACGGGCAATGCACATTTGTGGTGTTGCGAGACAACGCAGAAGAGAACCTTGCCAAGGCGATTCTCGCAGTCCTGAACGAGCCCAAGAGTCCGCCAGTTTCGCTGCCGCAATTCTCGGCCTCAACTCTAGCCGAACAGTACACCGATCTCTATCGAAAGCTCATAACATCGAGAATCCCCGTGGAGGACGGCATGGTCTCCACTTCGATCACAGTGCCGGCATCGGAAAGGCAGTCTCTATGACGCTGGCAGCATCCATTGCACGAACCCCTGGAGAGGATAAGCATGAGCGCATCTGACTCCGTTACTCCGCGTCTCTATGCCGAGACTCTCGGGGTCCCCCGTGCCGAGGAGCACACGGGCTTAGCGTACCTCTTCCGCAACGAATCGCTTTCAAACGAGATCGTGGCGGACTTTTTGACCTGCGCAGCCGGGATGGCTGTGGCATTTTGGCTGGAGTACGTCCTATTTGTGGGCAGCCCAGTCCAATTCTCAATCCGCGAGTTTGCGGCCGTATGTATTAGCGTTTCAATGATTGCTGTGCTTCTTCTCCATCGGGATGGAGCATATCGCGGCGGTGGTAGTCTGCTTCAAATCCGCGAGACCGAACGCGCCATGCGTGCTTCCGTTCAGTCTGTCATTGCCGTACTCCTATTCGCATTGTTTTTGGATATGAAGTTTTCGACGGTGGCGCTCCTTATCGCGCTCGCTGTGATCCCGGTCACCCTGGTTGCACAAAAGCATGTATTTGCAGTCTCCGCTCGTGGTTTGTGCCAAAGAGAGCGCGGTAAAGACAGAGCGGCTGTTTATGGAGTTGGAGCTGCTGCCAAGCTTGTTCTTTCAGCGCTTTCTCACTCACACCGTTTGGGTCTTCATCCGGTGGTAGTGATCGATGAAGATCGCGCTCTTGACGATGAGTTAATGCCGCAGATGGGATATCGAGGTCGCCGTTCTGTTCCGGCAAAAAGCGGGCCTGTCACCTCTACGTTGCTGAAATCTTTTCAGTGCGGCGCGATGATCGTGGCTCTTCCAAATCTTTCGCCGGACAGGGTTGCCACCGCGATCGACGCCGCGCACGAGGCGGGCATACGGGTGGCTCTTATTTCCGGTACGGAACTTGGGAAACAGCAGTGGACGAAAGCAATTGACGTTGACGGTTTATTGCTCACGCCTCTGCTTGAATCGTATGAAAACCGGTATTACGCCACTGCAAAGCGGCTCCTGGATCTCATCGGAGCTTCATTGTTGTTGGTGTTGCTGGCTCCTCTGTTTCTACTGATTGCGCTTCTCGTGAAGTTCGACTCGCCTGGCTCAGCGATTTTTAGCCAGGAAAGGGTAGGCCGCAAGGGAGAGCTCTTCAGGATCTATAAATTTCGCTCCATGTATGCGAACGCGCCGCAGTACGATCACTCGCCGATCACGTCCCATCGATCCACGCATTACACGGATTGGAAGGTTGCTCCGCCGGACAAGTCTGGATGAATTGCCCCAGTTGGTGAATGTGCTTCTGGGGAACATGTCGTTAGTCGGGCCTCGGCCGGAGATGCCCTTCATCGCTCACGGCTACACATTGGACCAGCGGCAAAGGCTACAGGCCGTCCCTGGAATTACCGGGTTGTGGCAGCTGAGTGCAGATCGCGCCTTTCCCATCCACGAAAACATTCAGTATGACCTTTACTACATCCGCAACCGGACCGTCTTTATGGATATAGCCATCCTCATTCACACATTGTTTTTTGCTTTGCGGGGGGGCATATGACAAACGGGGCAAACACCGCTGACAACATCAACATGCAGAGGACAAAATGAGCGTCGCAATCATCACCGGATCGGCCGGACTGGTTGGGTCAGAGGCAGCCCATTATTTTGCGACGCTCGGATTCGACGTGGTCGGGATTGACAATGGAATGCGAGAAGTCTTCTTTGGGCACTCCGCCTCAACGCGATGGATGACAGAAAAGCTGCAAAAGGAATTACGTCGCTACACGCATTTCGACCTTGACATACGGGACACGGCAGCAATCAACCGAGTGTTCGCCGCGTACTCCAGGGATATCGAACTCGTTATTCATGCTGCCGCACAGCCATCGCACGATTGGGCGGCTTGCGACCCAGCCACTGACTTTACCGTCAACGCGAACGGAACATCTGCATTGCTCGAGGCGTCTCGGAATCACGCCCCGGGAGCAGTATTCATTTTCATGTCGACGAATAAAGTATACGGAGATCGTCCAAATGGCCTGCCGCTTATAGAGTTGGATACGCGGTGGGAAATTGATTCCCTGCACGAGTACGCGAACGGTATTCCGGAGACCATGTCCATCGACGGGACGCTGCATAGCCTTTTCGGTGTGTCAAAAGTGGCTGCCGACCTGTTGGTTCAGGAGTATGGCCGCTACTTTGGCATGAAGACGGCATGTTTTCGAGGGGGATGCCTTACCGGGCCAAACCATTCCGGAACTCAGCTCCATGGCTTTCTGGCTTATCTGATGAAGTGCGCGGTAATAGGCGCCCCATACACGATCTTCGGCTACAAACGGAAACAGGTTCGGGACAATATTCATAGCGCCGACCTGATCAACGCCTTCCATCAGTTCTTTTTGAACCCGCGTTGTGGAGCAACCTACAACATTGGAGGCGGCCGGTTTAGCAATTGTTCCATGTTGGAAGCCATCGGCGTTTGCGAGACGATTACCGGAAACAAACTGAACTACACATATGTTGATGAGAATCGCAGAGGGGACCATATCTGGTGGATCAGCGATGTGCCCGTTTCAAAGCGGACTATCCGGGTTGGTCGTTGCGCTTCGGCATACAGGAAATTCTGCAGCAAATTTATGAGCTGAATGCGGAGCGCTGGGGGCACAATGCTTAGTCTAGGAAAGCGCAATGTGCTTGGAATTATGGTCGATGCGGTGGATTATGAGGCCGCTATTGCTTTGGTATTCGAGCGCGCCAGAGAGAAACGCGGAGCGATCATCTCTGCTCTTGCAGTTCACGGAGTTATGACGGGAGTACAGAATCCGGAACATCAGTATCGCTTGAACAGCTTTGATCTGCTCGTTCCTGACGGGCAGCCCGTGCGGTGGGCCCTGAATTGGCTTTATGGTACGAAGCTGCGCGACCGGGTCTACGGACCGGAATTGACCCGAAGGATCTGTGAGCGGGCCGCGAAGGAAGGCACGCCGCTCTATTTATATGGAAGTACAAATGAGGTCTTAACTTCGCTGGTCGCTTCCCTCAGGGCGAAGTTTCCCGGAATTAACATCGTCGGCAGAGAGCCCTCAGCATTTCGCAAGTTGACCCCGGCTGAGAGGATTGCCGTCGAGCAGCGAATCCGGTCCACAGGAGCCGCAATTGTTCTTGTTGGTCTGGGTTGTCCCCGGCAGGAGATTTTCGCTTATGAGCTGCGGAATGCGGTTTCAGTTCCAATGCTGGCAGTCGGCGCTGCTTTCCCGTTCTTAGCGGGAATATTGCCTCAGGCTCCGTCTTGGATGCAGCGTAGGGGGCTGGAGTGGTTGTTTCGACTCATTATCGAGCCGCGTCGACTTTGGCGGCGCTACCTCTATCTGAACCCCGCATACCTCGTTCTTGTGACTTTGCAATATTTGGGTCTGCGACGCTTTTCCCCTGACAGCTGTCCGCCGATTGAAGAAGTGCTGGTTGGCTAACATAACTATGACCTGCGCCTGAGAGGGCGCCGTTCTTCGAAATTCTTACATGAGTGGGTACAGCCAAAAGAGAAATCGCACAAGTGGTCTATGACTCCTGTCTGTATTGATCGCATCGCAACGGCTATATCGCCTCATGATCTCCACGCGGCGTTCGTCGAATATGCCTCGAACATGATCTCTGATCCCCGCGCGCGTTCCGCGTTTCGCCACATGCAACGGCGGTCCGGGATCGATAGCGATACTCGTACATCCAGGCCGGAGATGAGAAAACACCTCATGGGCTTGATGGAGAAGATCTATTTCGATCAGGGCACTTTCCATCCACCGCAAAGCGTATGCAGTTGTTTGAGCGCTTCGAGCCCCTTCTTTTGTACTGCGCTCTGGATGGGCTTGCGCTTACTTACAGAACAAGAACGTATTTCGATCCGCCATGTCATCGTTACGTGCTGCACAGGTCTGTTGGCTCCGGGTCTGGATTTTGCTGCGATTGACTATCTGGGGCTCGATCCGAGCACGGAACGCACGATGGTTGGTTTTATGGGATGTTTTGCCGCCATCAACGGTCTCAAGCTGGCCCGCCACATTGTGCGCTCTGAGCCGGACACAAGCGTGCTAATGATCAATCTTGAGCTCTGCACGCTACATTTCCAGGAGACGCAAAATCTCGAGAGCGTTCTTTCGTTCCTGCTCTTCGGCGACGGCTGCGCAGCCAGTCTGATCCGGTCCGGGGACAGACGCCGGATTCGACATGGAGCTTTCCGGCAAGGTTCCGCGCGAGTCGCGGGAAGCACTGAGAGATCGCGCGACGGATCTCAACCCAAACCGGGATGTTAGTCTCTGGGCTGTTCACCCGGGAGGGCGGTCTATCCTTGATGCGGTGCAATCCAGCGGCACTCTGCTCATCTCGCCTCTCGCTTGAGCGGAGCGGCGCCTGTCCTTGAGTGCCCACTGGCCATCTTTTCCATTCCATATGGCCATTGCGTGCAGGAATCTTTTGATCAAGTATCTCCGTGGCGCGTGGGAGATCAGGCCGCCGTCATCCCTTCATTCAGCGGTGACGGCATGGCAATCGCCCTATACACCGCTCGCAAGGCGGCGCAACTCTACTTTCAGGGATCAACTCCGGCCGATTGTCACCGCGAAATTCGTCGCCAGTTCAAGCGCCGCCTCTATTGGGGGACGATGCTTTCGCGTCTGATGATTACAGCGCCGTCGCTTGCGCAGGCCGTCAGACTGTGGCCTCCGATACTGTCAGAGGTGTTTACTGCGACCCGCGTTCCCGCAGCGATGATGCGTACTGCAATCCAGTTAAATCTCCCGGAGTTTCTTTATGTCATCCTGTGATTGAGCTACACACTGAGGAGCAGCGATATGCGATGGTTCATTTACGCTCCTATGCTCCTGACTACGTCAGGCTCGCCAATCTTTAATGCGCAGAGGTCGCCAATGCTCGGCGACTGGCGGGCGCCGGCAGGCTCTGTCATTCGAATGGAGCAATGCCATCGCCGTATTTGCCTCCGGCTGGTATTTCTATCCCCAGCGCTCCCGGAGCCGGGAAATACATATCGCGGCACATTGTGGGTCGAGGGCGACAAGCTGAAACTGTGTGGATATGTGGGCGTGCCGCTCTTCGGAAGAACAGAGACCTGGCAGCGCGTTACCTCCGGCTACCGATCTCGTGCAATTGCGGGCGCCCCAGGTAAATAGCCGCCGATCAGGCAACAACCCTCTTGCTACCGGTCGATCGCATTTGTAGCTGGTGCTGGTATTGGATGAAGTGTTTCGATTTTCTGTATTGCCCATTTCGCAAGCTCAGAATCCGGTCCACCATCGTCTCGCAGAGCCTCAAGTTTGCTGAGAGAGCCCGTGTCCCCTTGCCACGCGACGATATGAATCGCGCGTATGCGGATGGCTGAGTCCTCGTTATCGAGAGCTTCGCGCAAATTCGGAAGAACTACAGTGCCGGCTTTCACCAGCATCCATTCGGCACGGTCAGCAACCTTCTTATCTCCAGATGCAAGCGCCTGTATCGCTGGTCCAGGATCTTGTCCTATGCGGTCCCACAATTGAAAGGAGGCAAGAATGCTGTCGTAGATGGAATAGTCCCCAACGGGGCCGAAGGCAAGCCTTTCAATCTCGTTCGTTGCTGCATTCCCATTCAGCATGAAGAGAGCACGGACCATTTCCATCTGACATTTAAAAGACTTCGTGAATTCAGCGATCTCCAACTGCGTATAGTAGCTCGGATCTTTCTGTTTCATGTGCTCATCATGAAGCACCTGTTCGGCATCCATTTCACGCTGCAACTGAATCAAGACAGCTTTGACGGCAACCTCCGGCTGGTGTTTCGCCAGAGCAATAGCCGCGGCGCCACGCACGGCGGAGTCACTGTATGACAGCAACGGCAGCAATGCTTGTGCGCTCACATCGCCGGGAGTGCGTCCCAACGCCAGCAGAGTGGCCTGCAATGCCCGGGGGTTTGGATCGCGGAGCAACGGCACGAGAATATCTGCAGGAGCGCGCAGCATACCAAGCGCCCAGGCGGCATTCGCACGCGCATCGGCGTTGGCCGAATGCAGGGCATCTTCAAAGGCGGATGCCGGAACCCGCGGCCGCGCCGTTACAAGAGCAACAGCCGCCGCTCGCGATACGTGATCGTCCGCGTCGAGAAGCAGGCGTGTGAAATCGCCCTGCAGCGGAAAGCCGTTGTACTGGGACAGGTCAAGAATCGCATTTACTCTAGTGGCGCTTTCGCCGGAATTGGCCTTCAGGATCAAGTCATGTACTTTCTGCTCCACGGGCCTGCCGACGGCATCTGCTCCCAAACGCGGGTAATCGACATTGATGCCGTCAACCCCAGCGGCAACCGCCGTCTTCATCCCAGCGAGATCCATCTCATGGCCGTTCGCTGAGAAGTTCGCAATTACGGCTTTACCCTGTTGGTGATATTGCTTTACTTGGCCGGCTGTGACCCCCGGCTGTACCCAGACTGTTCCATAGCCTGGGCTGGTCGCATCTGGATACAACTTTTTGACCTCATCCCACTTCCCGCCGAACTGAACACGCTGCAACATTCCTTCTCGTTCCAGAATTCGTAGGACATCGGTTGCGATGTCTTCGTCCTTCATATCCAGAACCAGGCGGATATCCCGCTTGCGTGCAAGCAGCAGGGCGTCCTCGAAAAGCACGATGTGCATTCCGGCAAAGCGCTGGCCCATCCAGGAACCGGCATCGCGCAACTCGAGGTCATCGTAGTAACTGGTTTCAACGTCTCCCACGCCGTCTGTCAGTCGCTCCATAATTCCGTCGTGGTTCAGCACGATTTTTCCGTCGAGAGTCCGGCGAAGGTCTATCTCCACCACGTTGCAACCCAGCAGCGCGGCCTGATTGAGCGATTGCAGGGTATTTTCAGGCATGTCCTCGTTGGCAGTGCGGTGGCACAACAACTGCACGCCTCCCGGAACCATTGGTCCGGCGTGCACGAGGTGCACGGCGAGGGGGAGGAACAAAGCAGCCATGAGTCTTTTCATCGTGATACTCCTGACGTTATTGTGAGCATGGCGTGAAGCCATCCTTACGACTGAGCTGGGGCGCGCAGATCGGTCGTTGTAATCAGCAGACGGAACAACAGTGCAATAAGCAGAGCAGCCGCCGCCAGTCCCAGCAAAACCGGCGGATAACCGAAGCGGGTGAAAAGTACACCGGCGCCGGCGGTCGCGAGCGAGCCGGCTAGTGAATTGCTGAACATCGTCATCGCAGCCGCCGTACTGCGGTCGCCGTCCGGTGTCTCGTTCATCAGAAGGTTGTATAAGCCGGGGGAACTCATCCATTGGGCAGCAGCGAAGGTCAGATACAGGACCACCGCCAGCTTTTCATTGGCTGCACCGGCGAGCAAACAAAGCATGGCTGCCGCAGCGAGCTGCATTGCGAAAATGCCGTTGATCAGTCCTAAGCCTCGAAAGACGATGGGCGCAACAAGTCCCATGCAGAACTGCACGATCTGCACGATGGAAAAGATCAATCCGATCTGCGTCATCGGTATGTGCAACTCTCGCGTAAGGTAGATGTTGGCGAAGGGAGTGAATGACGCGAGAATCGCCGACCATAAAGCCATGGAAGGCAGGAAGCGTACTAGAAAAGGATGCAGCTTCCATACGCGCAGCCACCGTCGACCCTCTGGGGCACCATCGCGCGTCGCTTCTTCCTCAGTTATTGCGGGCATGCGCAAACGTAAAACGGGAACCAGTCCAAGAAGCGCAATACCGCAGGAAAGCAACAGGATCAGCCGCTTTACTTCTACAGGTTGGAGAATGATTCCTGCCATCTGGAGCCATTGGCGGAGATAACCGCACACGATGCCGCCCAGCATGCTGGTCCCGACGCTTACTGAAAAGATGAGGCTGAATCCGGAGGTGCGATTTTCCTTCTCGGTGAGGCATGCGACAGCCGTTAAAAAACAGACACCCCAACTGCACATGAAGAGGCCGGTGAAAAATGCCATGACGATTTGCGCAGGCTCCCAGACCCACACGGCACGCAGCGCATTGGATGCCGGGGCGGTGATAAACAGAACGATGAGTAGAGGCCGAATGCCGATTTTTCTCGCCAGTGCGCCAACGGGCAGCGTTCCGACCAGCGAGCCGAGCGTCATCGCGCCGCCAATCCACCCCATCGCGCGTTCATTGAAGCCGCAGTCGAGCAGATAAAGATTAAATAGGAAAAAATAAATGGCAAAGCCCGCGTCAAAAAAGAATGCCGACGAGAAGAAGATCCAATATCCGCGTCCCAGGTTCTTATCCTGAAACCAAGCGGAAGGGCTCTTCCAAAAGAACACGGCCCTCTGCCTTTGCGGCGCATGCCCCAGGAGCAGGTCCATCACTGCCCCTCTCGTACCAATCTGCGAAGGCGGGCGATGGCATCGTTCAGGCCGCTGTAATGCAGTTCAAATACCTGTGCGGTCAGCAGCCTCTCGATAGCAGCATATTGCGGGGCCAGCACTTCCGCGGGGCCATAGAGCGATTGCCGGGCAAAATAGCGGGCCACATCGTTGCGATACGGTTTGAGTTGTGCGGGCCCCGCCGCGTGACGCTTTAGAAACACAAGGAAGTCGATCTGCACCGTGTCCGCGCCTACGATGTGTCGCATGGGCGCGGTGGGAAGCTCGATAGAGGGTTTTCCAGCCGCTCGCGGCGTAATCTCAAGCCCTTCGAGTTCAGAGAACAATTCCGCTGCCGATGCGCGAAAGCGAACTTTATGGCTGTTGCCCGTCGCTAAACGCCCGGTTCTATCATTCAGGAGAAAGGTCGCATCGTCACAAAGATAAGTCCACCCGGCGCGAGCACAAGCATAGGAAAGAGTCGATTTGCCTGTGCCAGAATCGCCGCAGAGCAGGACGCCGCGACCCTCCAAAGCAACGCAGCCGGCATGGATTGGCGTTACGTGGCGGGTTGCGACACCACAACCCGCCATTCCAAGCAGGAAATACTGCGCGTATAAGGGATAGCGCAGAGCGTTGCGCGAGATTGTCATTGCTGTATGGAAGGTCTTCAGATTGAAGATGCTGTAGTTGTCCACATCCGCGATACACGTCAGCAGCGGCTGCATGATGCGATAGGTGGGTGCCGGGGGGCATTCGTCTGAACCGTCGCCATCAACCAGCTGCACATCCACGAGCAGCGGCTCGGCATCATGCTGCTTGGTAAAACAGCCCCACATCTCCGCGAACTGCTCCAATATCTCTTCGGAATTCGTCCTGATTTCCACGGGGAAACCGAACGGATAGTATGTCCTTCGAAGCAGAAGCTCTGGCGCTTCTAAATCGTGGCGGGAGAAATCCAGCGGCGTGGACGAATCGCACGCCGATTCGATCTGTTCAATCGTCAGCATTGTCGGTTTCTACCTAGAACACAATTTTGCCCGCGAGCTGAATGATCCGCGGATTGGCAACCGTGCCGGTGATTCTGCCAAAGGTGGGACTGGCCGATGGGTTGAGGAGAGTCGGATCGGTATATCCGAGGCTGGTATTCGGATCGCCGAACTGCGGCGTGTTGGTAAGATTGAAGGATTCAACGCGGAAGTGGAAGCTGACCGCTTCCTTTACAGGAAAGACTCTCTCTACGGCAAAATCCAGATTGTGCTGCCCGGGACCGCGCACGATACCGACGCCGCTGTTGCCGAAGTCTTGATCCGCGAGGCTTGTTCCATTCGGCGCCTCTGGCGCGCGCGTAAAGCCATTCGGATCGAGATAGCCATTGATGACGCGTGTATAGAGAGAGCCCTTTGTCCTGATGCTCTTGCCGGAAAGCTGTGCCCTCACCTCTCCGGGGATCAGTCCATAGACAGAGCCTGCGTTACCGTCAAGGATGCTGAGCGGGACGCCGGTCTGAATAACGGCAATGCCCGCAAACTGCCAGTTCGTTAGAATGCGGCGGGCGAATCTCGGGGCTGAAGAAAATCTCGGCGTATACCATACAAAGTTCGCCACGAACCGTTGATCGCGATCCGTTCCTGCCGGCCCGTAAGAGGAATCCCTCAGATCATGCTGATTGTTAGTCGGCAACTGTAGTTCGAAAAGATCAGTGCCGACCTCTCCGTTGACTTCATCCAGATTTTTCGACCACGTATAGCTGGCTTCTAGCTGGAGGTTGTGCGTCAGCCGTTTGGTGATGCTTGCCTGCAGCGCATTGTAGTTAGCAATAAAGGATGAGTCCGTATACAGCGACCCTTGGCTAATGCCCTGAATGGGCATTCTGGCAGTTACATTGCCGATCGAGTTCATGGTTTCGCCGTTAACCGGATTCTGCGGGCTGGCCAAGGGAGCCTGATCGAATTCAAATTGTCCCGAACGATGTGCGGAGGCCGCCCCCACATATCCCACTTCCAGCAGATAGCTTCGCGCCAAAGCATATTGCACGTTCAGGTTGTACTCCTGAGTTCTGCCATCCAGCAGGTTCGGGTTTGTCGCTTCGATAAAAGGTGCCGAGGTGGGGGTAAGGGGCATGAAAACCGGAAAGCTCGAGCTAGGCGGGACGGATGGAACAAAGGGGTTCTGCAAGGATGCGGCTCCATTGAGCGATCCAAAGGCGACCTGTGACAGCGTGAACGGAGGGTCATTGATGATCTGCTCTGCAATGGTAGCCGAGTGGCGGTCGTAATAGATGCCGTAGCCTCCGCGAACCACAACCGCAGGCGAACCCAGCGCCTGCCATGCAAATCCAAGACGCGGCGAGACGTCGCCATGTGGAGTCCGGTAAAGGCTTGGATAGGATGTCCTCACTACACCGGAAGGCAGGGAACCTTTGTAGTTGGAAGGCAAGGTGAACCCTTCAAATGTTCCAGCAACCGGAATTGGCCCTACCGCTGCGATATTCGGATCGAAGTTTGCCAGGCGCCCGTCAGCTGCCGTCGGCGCACCGAATATCTCATAGCGCAGGCCGAGATTAAGAGTGAGGCGTGGCAGGAGCTTTACGTCATCCTGCGCAAAAGCGGCATAATCGCTGTATCGTTCATCTGCACGATAATTACCCGCTCCTGCAAAGCTGGTTCCGATATTGCTCAAGCCGAACGGACTGCCGTTCTGTGCCGCACTTTGCCCCAGCAGGAAATCATCGAAGGTCCCAATCTGCATCAGCCCGTCTGTCTCCTCTGGGAAGTCTTGGTCTACCTGATGCCGCTTTGACTTCCGCTCCAAAGCGCATGCTGTTCCGGCCCCGTGTAATCGCGACCGTGTCCTGCCAAACGAAGGAGTTGGTCACCTGCCACATGGATGGCGTCCCGGCGTCTCCGATGGTGAAGCCGCCGACCGTTAATCCCGGAGCATTTGCCGTGGAATCAGCTGGACCGGTTGGAGTGCTCGTACCGATCGAAGTCGCGGAAATCGGGTTCTGTACGGTCGACGATCCGTCGTAGCGCATATATCCAAACCGGGCGATGTTTACAAGGTTTGCGTTGAAGACATGTGTGTCAGCCAGCACGAACATGGTGTTCCGATTCAATTTGTCGGTGCCCCATCCGGGAACATTGGCTGCATTGGGTGAAAAAGGCTGCGTGGTGGTGTCGCGCGCATAAAAAAATCGTCCCGCGAGTTGATCCTTTTGGCTGAGCACCTGGTCGATGTCAACCGTGAACTGATCTTCGCGGAAATGCGCCGGGATTGCATATGTGGACTGCCCCATTGGTACCTGGTCCGATGCATCGTTACCCGAGGGAGGCAGCACGGCCTGAGGGCTCGGTACGGCGAACTGGCCGTTCGGCAGTTTGACGTTCAGAATAGCGAGGGCCACAGGGTTGATATTCGAGCCGTCGCACGCCACCTGGGCTCCCCCAGCTTGCGTGAGGTAGCCGGTAGCGGTGTTTCCCGCATTATCCTCGTGCCCTGCCGGGCAGAACTGCGCGCCCAGAGTGTGTGCGGAGCGGTCGGAAGTAAGCAGAGGCAGAATCGGGTGCGTCTCATCCCCCAGTCCGTTCACTTCAGTCAGGCCCTGATAAGAAGTGAAGAAAAAAGTCTTGTCACGGATGATTGGCCCCCCGACCGCAGCTCCGAACTGGTTGTGCTTGAGGTCCGCCCGCGGCTGATGGTCGAGCTTGGAGAAGAAGTCATTCGCATTGAATATGTTGTTGCGTACAAATTCCCACGCGCTGCCGTGGAATTGATTTGTGCCGCTTCGGCTTACCAGGTCGACATTCGCACCTGAACCACGCCCGTATGCGGCGTCGTAGTTGGCCGTCTGTACGCGGAACTCCTGGATTGTGTCGGGTGCGGGTACCGCGGTGCCTGCATCTGTTTCTGAAGCGGCTGCAGAATTTTCCGAAAGATTATTGGCATCAACGCCATTGAACTGAATATTGTTCGATAGTGGGGTCGCGCCGTCGGAAGCCACATTCTGCGTGCCGCTTCCCAGTGCTGTTGCATCAGGAAGGTCGACAACCACTCCCGGAGACAGGCCAAGAATCTGCGTATAATTCCGGTTCGACAAGGGCAGTGACTGGATAGCGGCCTGATTCACTAAGCCGCCTAGCGTGGAGCTTTCAGTCTCAGCAACCTCTGAGTCTTCGTGTACTTCCACGCGGGTGCTTGCGCTGGCAATGGCAAGCGTTACCGTTACGGGAGCTGTTTCGCTTACCGTCACCTGAACCGAGCGCACCGTTTCGGGAGCAAATCCCGGCGCACTGGCTGTCAGCGTGTAGGCGCCTGGCAACAACAATGGAACTCTGAAAACGCCCTCCGCAGTTGTCGTTACCGTACGACCCACTTGGGTCGCGTCGTTGACCGCGCGCACCTCAGCATTCGGCACCGCTTTATTGGCCGGGTCGTAGACTGTGCCGGAGATTGCGCCAGTGCCCGGGATCTGCGCGAGAACAGTCCCTGCCCAAAAGATGGCGATTACGGATGCGACGCGATAAGCTCGCAGCAAATTGGCGTTCATTCGTTGTTACTCGTCCAGAGATTCGGTTTCATTCAAGACGAGTATGAAGTGAGCGCTACCGCAAATTGTTATGGATTTGTCACTCCTTTGTCCCAATGTATGCAAACCCGCAGACCGTCAGACCTTTCGCAATGCGCGTGCTCTATTTACCTGTAGATTCAATCTCTTACTGCAGCGCTTGACATCCTTGGCATTACCACGCAGCCAAAGAATAATTGATGGTAGTTGGTTCCAGTCGGCGCAACTGGGAGAACTACCAAGGGAACGTGTGAGGCCCGTCTGGATGGCGCTTCTGAAGGGCTAGGAGTTATCCTAGTGGCCGCGCCGGGGCCGCGACAGGTATCCTTCAATCCCAGATCCAAATTCTTCGAGTGGGTTAGCTGTCTCCGCCGGCTCGGTTTACTGCAGTTGTCCGCAGAGAGCCGTTTCGCACCATTCAATTTCGGACTCATCCTAATGAGCCTTCGAGCGTGAATTGGAACCCGAGAGCGCCACTATAAGGACCTGGACACCATGTGGAAGAAAATCTTGAGATTCCGAACTCTCGTGGTCCTTTCGATCCTGGTGCTTTATAGTGCAATTCTTATCCGCAATCTGAGTGAGGGGACGCGACGTTCCCTACAGCTGCGAGACGATACAGATTCAACCGACCACGTCGTCGTCTCCGTGCTTGTCACGGAAGTCGACCCGTCGACCCAAGAGCTGACGGCACAGATAAGTCTCCGGCCTCAAGGTGCGCTAGCTCAAGACGCAGTGACTCCAGCGGTCGATCTACGTCTCCTGACTAACAATGTAAGAAGCCAGCAGGAATTCGACTTTCCCAAAGGCAAGCGGATGAATCGGATCGAAGCAGTGTTTCCTCTGAACGGGGATCTGAACAGGTATCCGTTGGATCACTACCGGACGACCTTGTGGCTGTTAATGACGACGCCTGCGGGAAGGGCACAGCCGCAGGCTGCGGGACCTCCGGAAAACAGCGAAGTTCACGAAAACAGCGGAGAGGAGGCGCCCCGGGGCGATCATCTTGCGGTCGGCGCAACCGCCTTGCAACAGAGCACCACGGTTCCACTTACGATCGCAATGACGGCATCAACTCCGGGAATCAAATTCGAAGGAAGTGTTTCTCGTGAAAGCAGTCTGAAAGTCGCCGGCATTGAACTCAAAATCAGACGCGCCGACAATGTGATCGCTGTCTCAGTCGTTCTGATGACATTGATGGGTGGTCTCGCCATGAGCCTGCTGGGCATGGTGCTCAAGGCGACGACACATGGTCCAAAAGTCGATCTGGTACCGCTATCGATATCGATCTCACTGATTTTCGGCTTGCCAGCGCTTCGAAACGTCCAGCCTGGCGTTCCGCCTGTGGGAGCATTCGGGGATTATGTCTGCTTTATCTGGGCAGAAATTATCGTGGGATTGTCGGCCATCATTATCATTTGGACTTGGTTGCGGCACTCATAGTCGTTCTGGATGCAATCGCGCCTCTCCGCTTCCCTTTGAAACAGCTTTGAAACACAAATCAGACCAGCAGTATAGCCCGTGTCGGCGCGAGCGCATCTCGTTCAAGCTGTTGCGCCTGACGTGAGCTCTCACCTGGTCTTGAATGCGAGCGAGATACCGAAAATTTCGTTTGTGTCCCAGCCGGTGGGCAGGTTAACGGATTGTAGCAAATAGTAGGAGCGAACAGAAAATGAATCGGAGATGGGAAATCGGACCCCAGCCTGGAAGCGGTTTTGGGTATAGCTGCTGCCGCCGTTCGCGAAGGGGTTGTTTCCGGGAACGATGAAGAACTCATTGTTCACGACGAGTGCCGGACGCCGCGTCATGCGAAGCGGTAAGGTGTACTCGATGCCAGGGCGAAATCGAAGGCGTGCCGACGCAGGCAGGTTATCAGGAAAGCGTCCCTCGATGAGCGTACGGACTATCGGCCGCCACCGGCCACGAGATGTGCTCAGGGTTAGATTGAGTTGCAGACGATTTTCGTATGCGATATTGGGATTCCCAGGAAAGCGCTGGTAACGATAAATCGGTATCAATGTGAACCACGGCCGCAGACGAAAGGCGACACCGCCTTGTATGAAGTACTCGAACAAGTTGGACGCTCCCTCGTCGAACCGCTCGTGGAATTCCACATCCAGGGATCTATTGGCCGAAAGGCCAGTGGAAATTCCCTGATCGAGCCAGAGCCCTATCTGCTTCTCAGTTTCTGGATCCTCGGGCTCCTGTTGCTGCTGAGCTCTTGCCGGAATGGCCAGAATGCAACAGCCGATCACCGCAAACGCGAACGTTATGCGCCGATTCGCCGTCCATCTTGTTTTGGAATCCTTGCTCCGGGCGCAACCCCCTTGTTCGTCAAAACGTAACCGGAACCTCCAAGCCAGTCTTCTCGCCACGTCTCAGCGCCTCCTAGCGGTCGGTATATCAGGACAAAGCCACTTTGCCAATGGTGAGGTCGCAGACTCCGCCCGCTACCCTGCCGGCATCTCGGATTACAGTCGAGGAAGTACGCAATAGCTCGGCCTGTAATCTCGCATTGGCGTCAAGCGCGATTGTTTGGAATGCTATCCAGCGTATCGAGCCGGCTTTCGGCAACCAGATCTGTTTACTGTCGCGCCATGGCAAGGCGGACTGCGTCCTCCGGGTTGACGAGGTGGTCGACGCTCTCAGCGTCTTCGGCAATCGCGAGTTGAACGCCCTTGACGACTCCGTTGAATTCGTTCCCACGCGAGCCGTAATCTGGCGATACCGGAGCTCCCGTATCCACCCCTACATCGCAGCCATCATCCGCAGAGAAGGCCATGGGTGCTGTCCTCCCAACATTGCACTCACCGACCTTCTTGCCGTCAACGAACAAAGTCACTGTGCCGCCCTTGCCAAGGCCACCGCCCGCGTAGGCAAACTCCATGCGTACCTGGTGCTCGCCCGGAGGCAGCGGACTGCTGGATTCGGCGTAGGAGCGCTGCATGCCGAGGAAGTTGTAACAATATTTGAGTTTGCCGCCCTTCGCGTAGAGGCTCCACCCGCCAGCACTGCCGCCTTGGGCGACGATAACGCCTTCGGCTGCGGTTGCAGGTACAACGATCTCGGCAGTGACCGAGTGCGACTTGTTCTTGATATTGAGAACCGAGTTTTCAGAGAGACGCCCCATGTTCCCAAATAGAATTTGAGATTTGCCCTTGATCAGCACCGGCCGTCCCGCCAGATCGGAGTTGACACGTTCAACTCTCCGGTCGTCGAGGGGCAGTACGTTGTAGCGTGTCGCTTCGATCAGCCAGAGGCGCTGCAGTTCGCGCAGCTTTTCGGGCATCTGCTTGGCCAGATTGTTCGCCTGGCTCCAGTCTTTATTGGTGTCGTAGAGCTCCCAGTTGTCGTCGTCGAATTCCGGCATTTTCTCGCCTGGAGTCCACGGCGTGCTGTGTCGCGTCACCGCGGTCCAACCTTTGTGGTAGATGCCGCGGTTGCCAAACATTTCGAAGTACTGCGTCTGGTGCCGGTCGGCCGCTTTGGCGTCGTTGAAGGAATACGCCATGCTGACGCCCTCAATGGGGTGTTGCTGGATTCCGTTGACGAACTGCGGTTGCGGCAGTCCGGCTGCTTCGAGGATGGTCGGCGCAACGTCAATCACGTGGTGGAACTGGTTGCGAACCTCGCCTTTGGCCTTGATTCCCCTGGGCCAGTGCACGATTGTTCCGTTGCGCGTGCCGCCCCAGTGCGAGGCCACCTGCTTGGTCCATTGGTACGGTGTATCCATGGCGTGCGCCCAGCCCACCGCATAGTGGTTGTAAGAATCAGGGCCGCCCAGCTGGTCCAAGTGCGCCATCATGAAATCGGGAGTCTCCAGGTCGGACCCGCCGTTGAAGATGGTCATCTCGTTGAATGTGCCGTTCAGTGTGCCCTCGGCGGAGGCGCCATTGTCGCCGATGATGTAGTAGATCAGCGTGTCATCGAGCAGATTGAGCTTTTTCAGCCCATCCACCAACCGTCCAACGTGGTGATCGGTGTATTCCATAAAGCCGGCGTAAACTTCCATCTGCCGGGAGAGCACCGGCTTGAGCGCGGCAGGCATGTCGTCCCATGCTGGGATTTCTTTGTGTCTTGGCGTGAGTTGACAATCCTGCGGAATGACCCCTAGCGCTTTCTGGCGGGCGAAGATTTCTTCGCGGAGCTTGTCCCAACCCTGATCGAATTTGCCTTTGTATTTGTCCGCCCATTCCTTCGGGACGTGGTGGGGGGCGTGAACCGCTCCCGGCGCGAAGTAGACGAAGAAGGGCTTATCGGGAATTAGCGCCTGCTGTTGCCCGATCCAGTTGATGGCCTTGTCCGTCATGTCTTCCATCAGGTGGTAGCCCTCTTCGGGCGTCTTCTTGACCTCGATCGGGGTGGTTCCTTCATAGAGCGACGGATACCACTGGTTCGCTTCGCCACCGATAAATCCGTAGAAGTATTCGAATCCGCCGCCTCCGGTTGGCCACGCATCGAACGGCCCGGCGGGACTGGTTTCCCAGACCGGCACTTCGTGACACTTCCCGAACTGAGCGGTCGCGTAACCGTTGAGCTTGAGGGTCCGGGCGAGCGGCGCGCAGGTGTTCGGTAGGATCGAGGTGTAACCCGGTGCCGAGGTCGCCATTTCCGTGATTCCGCCCATGCCAACCGTATGGTGGTTGCGTCCGGTCAATATCGCCTGTCGCGTCGGAGAGCAGAGCGCGGTTGTATGAAAGCGGGTGTATCCCAGGCCATCGGCAGCCAAAGCCTCCGCCGTCGGCGTCTTGCACGGGCCGCCAAAGGCGCTTGTAGAGCCGAAACCCGCATCGTCAAGCAGGACAACCAAGACATTCGGCGCGTCCTGGGGCGGACGCAACGGCGTAATGGGCGGGAATTTGGTTTCCGGATCTTTCGCGTCATAGGTGATGAAGCCGGAGCGTGGTTTATCCGGGATGGGGAGAACAGTTCGCTGAATAATATTGTCCTGGGAAGGCATTGTTTTCTCCTTACTCAAATCGATCTCTCGATCTCAGTTGATGATTTCGACTGCAGGCTGCTTCTTTCGGGTTTGCATTACAAGCCGCGCGCCAATCTGCATCCGTTATTTTTCCCGCCGCACGTTGGTCAGTCGCAGCGGCTTCTGGCCAAAGTGCTCTATCTCCAGTTCGCCTTTTTTGTTGAATTTGATCTTGCATATAGGCGCCAGGGTTCCGGTGCCGTTGCCATCCTTGTCGACGTCGAGCACGACGATCCCGAACGGGTAGTCTTTGGAACGTGTGCTGTTGTAGGCCTCACCAAAGGAGATGGGGCGATCGGTCACCATAACGATGTGTAGTCCCCCTCCTGGCGTAGGCCTGAACCGCGCGATACGAAAGCCGGAACCGACGAATCCGGTGGGAGAAAGGCGACCCACATCCTTCGTCTTATTCAGAGCTTTCACCAGAGCGTTCGATCCGCTCTCTTTGAGCGTCGCAATATAGGGCTGGAGTTCCTGATCGGTTGTCCATCTTGAGATAAATACGGTAAGACCAAAGCTCTTACCGGCAGCAACACCGGCCTGGCCGAAGGCGGTTGCCGCATATTGTTGGGGCAAAACTGGCGCCGAGTTGACATCTGCAGTCTGAGCAAAAACATTGGGGTGCACGCATATCGAAAGAATCAGCAACACGCACATCAATTCGAATTTATGTAATCGCATTTTTCTTTCTCCCATCGAGTTATCGAGTCATTCCGCAGTATTCGGCCGTGGACCCGGTCGAATCCATTGGCCACCATCAACGCGGACCGTTACTGGTTGAGCGTTGGGGAAATCGCGAATGTCATTGAGGCTGTTGCATATACTTTGGTCGCATGTATCGTCGATCAGAATAAGAAGCCGGAGCGCGGCATTACGCATATGCAGGAAGAATGCACGGGCATAGACAGGTTGGTCTACTGGCAATATTCCTAGGTGGGCAACCATGGTAAGTCGAACAGAATGAGGTTGCCAAGGACATCCTATGCCAAAGAAAAGCGATTTAAGTGAGATCACACCCGGTATTGATCGTCGCTCACCTGCTCCAGCCAGTCGACGACCCTTCCACCTAGCTTTTCCGCAATCGCGATGTGCGTCATGCCAGTGGTCCGTGTAGCTCCGTGCCAGTGTTTCTCGCCCGGCGAGAACCAGACCACATCACCGGGTCGAATCTCTTCGATCGGGCCGCCCTCTCGCTGGGCCCAGCCGCAGCCAGCCGTCACGATGAGAGTCTGACCGAGCGGATGTGTGTGCCATGCGGTACGCGCGCCGGGGTCGAACGTTACACTGGCTCCTCCGACACGGGCCGGATCGGTTGCCTGAAACGGCTGATCGATTCGGACTGTGCCTGTGAACCACTCTGACGGCCCTTTAGCCGATGGTTGCGAGCCAATGCGTTTGATTTCCATATTCGTCTGTCTCCACGGTGATGAAGCATAAATGTCGACTCGAAGAGGCCTTTGCGCGAAGGCACCCTTCGAGCACTTAGCTAGCGGCCGGGCATCTTCTCGAGATGTTCCGGATAGCGATCACCCTCCACCGGGACTTTCTCAGCGGCGCTGACGATGCCGCGCAGGTCGGGTGACGAACGGGAGTGCCGCGTCGCCCGTTCGGAATACCATGGCGTTTCGAGACTTCCCGCAGATCACAGGGCAGCCGAAGTATCGTACGAGCGCCTTGAGGTGCGATCCAAGACTGAACATG
The DNA here is from genome assembly GCA_963783805.1 of uncultured Acidobacteriaceae bacterium. Classification (GTDB taxonomy): domain Bacteria; phylum Acidobacteriota; class Terriglobia; order Terriglobales; family Acidobacteriaceae; genus Silvibacterium. Next base: position 71,324 of record CAWAPC010000007.1, read on the forward strand.
CCTTTACGTTAGATCTTCCCGACGCCTCTCGCCATGCATACTACGCCATTCTCCATTCAAAACGCGCCATTCTTTGAACTTGGCGGCCGAAGTCGATATCGATTTCCTGAAGACCTCCTATTCGGAAGTTGCGTAAGCCTCCTGCGCCGTTCATGCGGCTCTCATGGGTGGACTACGAGTGGCTCTCGCCCGAGCAGCAGGAGCCGGCGGAGCTCTTCGGTTGCTCGTATTTCCGGGCCGGATCTACGAAATAGCCTTCCGTATAGCGATCGTGATGGCGGACCCAGGACATGGTGAAGGCCAGGCCGTCTTCGTCGCGGCCCTTGGGGGCGAGATCGAGGAAGTTATACGCGCCGACCAGAATATCCAGTCCCCGCGCATAGCTGGAATAGGTATGAAAGACTTCGCCCGCCGCATCCTTGGCGAAGACGCTGGCGCCCGGAGCTTCTTCGCTGGGGAACTCGCTCCACGGTGTAGTTGTAGTAGACCTTGCCGCTTGACTTTTCTTCCGGCGTGAAGGAAACGTGATAGTCGTAATTGAAATCGCTGCCGAAGGACGAGACCCACTGGAAACTTCCAGCCCATGCGCTTCTTGAAGGCTTCGATCTCGGCGAGCGGAGCGCGCGAAACCACCGCCAGCGTGGTGTCGCGATTGGCGAGATGTATGGTGGGGCCGTCGAAATGATCCGCCAGGTACGAACAGCTTGGGCAGCCCTCCTGCCAGCCTGGACCGAACATGAAGTGGTACACAATGAGCTGGCTGCGGCCGTCGAAAAGATCGGCCAGCGTGACCTTGCCCCTGGTTGAATCAAATTCATACCGCTTCTCTACCTTTTCCCAGGGCAGAGTGCGGCGCTGGCGGCTCAATTCATCGCGCAGGCGGGTGAACTCTTTCTCTTTGTTCAGGAACTCGCTGCGGGCGGCAAGCCATTCGACATGCGAAACGACGTTTGGGTGTCCTACTTCTATCGTGCTGCTAGCCATGGTGATCCTCCTTTGACGGGGTTGGAGCGGGGTGATTGTCCACAGCAGGGCGTCGGTTATGCTTTTGCCTCTGCGTCACGCCTTCGGGAGGCGGCTCCCTCAGGATCGGTTATGATATCGACCCACTTCGGGTCAGGCGAGGCCTTGGGGTCGTATTCATCGTGCCAGTTCCACCACTTGTACGGTGGGGTTTGGGGGTAGCCCTCGGGCGAGTCCTCCCAAGTCTCCTGGCGACCGAGCGCGGTAATGTCGAGGTAGTTCCAGGTACTCCCCATCGCTTCGTCGCCGCGGCTGTTGATGAAGTAGGTGCGGAACACGCGGTCGCCGTCGCGGATGAAGGCGTTCGTGCCGTGCCATTCGTCCACGCCGTGGTCGGTGTCGAAGCTGTCGGTGATGGTATACCAGGGCATCTTCCAGCCCATCCTTGCCTTCAGGCGCTCGATGTCTGGCTGCGGCGCGCGCGAGGCGAAGGCGAGAGTGGTGTCGCGGGCGTTCAGATGGGCGAGGTTGGCGACCTGGTCGGCACCGAAGGAGCAGCCGCGGCAGGCATGGTCGGGCCAGCCGAACACGCCGGGTTCGAAGAAGGCGCGGTAGACGATCAGCTGACGACGGCCCTCGAACAGGTCGAGAAGGCTCGCTTTGCCCCTGGGGCCGTCGAATTCGTACTGCTTCTCCACGGCCAACCAGGGCATACGTCGACGCTCGGCGGCCAGCGCGTCGCGCTGGCGCGTGAACTGTTTCTCCTTGGCCAGCAGGTTCTCGCGAGCCGCAAGCCATTCATCTCGCGACACTATTTTGGTGTTCTTCATCATGCTCGTTGACATCCTGATTTCTCCTTTGATTTGAGTTCGGGACGATTTCTCCTGCTCAGCTCCTTTTTCGGGGCAGATCGGATGGGTCTGGAACGGGTTTATTGTTTACGGCGTTCTTCACGCCGAACTTTTTGATTGCGACTGCCGCGATCCCGCCGGTAGAGGTGACGCTGGCGGCAATGAGTACTGCGGTTGCTAAGCAAAATGGGCACATGAGCTTCTCCTCACTTGCGACTCGTAGATCGCGATACCAACTGTTCTCAGCTGGCCTCGGCGTGCTTGCGAACGCGTTCGTGCATCGAGTTCCAACCTTGGTTCATCCCTGCCTTGTGCTCCTCGGAAACGAAGCCGAGCGCGGTGTGCCGGAAGGTGATCAGGGTTCCACCATCGACTTCGCTCAGCCGGTATTGCACGTTGGAAACGAACGGGAAAGAGGCGAACAATGGACCAACGAATTCAAGCAGCGTGGGCCGCTTGATGGCCTGAACATGGGCCCAGAAATGCCCATTGCCGTCGCCCAGGTCGCGGTACCACCTTCCACCGGGCCACGGTTCGATCTTCATGTTGAGCGACTTGCCATCCGGAGTCTCGTTGCCGGGCCCCAATTGCTCGAGCAGCGCGGCAAAGGTTGTATCCAGAGGCGCGTTGACGTGGATCTCCTGATTAATCGTAACGGTTAGATTTTCGAGGGTCTGGTCGGTGGCAATCATCATTTCTCCTTAGGAATTCGGGTTTGGGGAATTCAAATCTGGTGAGCCTGGGCGGACCATCGCTTCCGCGCGTTCCTTGACTCGATTCAACTGGTGCTGCCAGTAACGCTCGAAGGTTCCGGCCCACTCGTGAAGAGGGCGTATCGCTTCGGCGTTGGTCCGGTACAGCTTTTGGCGGCCCTGGCAGCGCATCCGAACCAGCCCCACGTCGCGCAGTACTCGCAGGTGCTTGGAGACGGAAGGCTGCTCCAGGCCGAGGGCTGCCACAATCTCTCCGACGGGGCGCTCGACTCCGGCAAGATAGTTCAAAATCTCGCGCCGGCGGGGCTCAGCAACCGCGTTAAAAGCATCCGAAGTGGTAGTCGCTCTTGCCATAACAAAATATTACATTCCTATATGGGAATATGTCAAGCGTATTTTTATTTGCTCGCCACACATGGCTGAGAGCGAGCCAGGGCACAGGGCCTGCCCAGGACTGACCAAATCATCTCGTTCGAGCAGTTCAATTGCCGCCGCCGGCTCAGACTCTTGTTCCGTCATCGGATTGCTAGCAAGCACATGGACGGATGCGCTTTCGCCTTTCGCCTTTCGCGCCTTCGCCTTTCGCTTGAGCCCGATCGGTGTTAAATCGGCATCTTCTGCGAGAACTCGGCGAGCCGGGCAGTAAGAAATTGAAGGATCTCTTGCAGACCCGCGCTGGTCTTTGCTGAAACCATGAAGTGGCGCATTCCCGGCCGCACGGCTTGAATGTTCGCCTTCAGGGATTCCTCATCGAATTCAACCGCCTCAGCAAGATCGATCTTGGTGATCACCGCTACATCTGCGCTGTTAAAGATGGTGGGATATTTCAATGGCTTGTCTTCGCCTTCCGTAACTGAAAGCAGGACGAGACGGAGATTCTCTCCCAAGTCATACGATGAAGGGCAAACCAGATTGCCCACATTCTCGATGAAAAGAAAGTCGAGCTCGCCTACGTCCCATCCGCTGAGCGCATGGTCGACCATCGCAGCTTCAAGATGACAGAGAGTTCCGGTTGTTATTTGCTTCACCGGCGCCTGGCTGCGCGCCAAACGGATCGCATCGTTCTCGGTGGCCAAATCCCCTACCAATGCAGCTACGCGATACTGTGGCTGCATAAGCGTAAGAATGTTTTCTAAAAATGCCGTTTTACCCGCACCCGGACTTGAAACCAGGCTCACAACAAATGTTCCCTGCGCGTGGAAACGTTCGCGCAGCATCCGCGCGACCACGTCATTTTGCTTCAGGACATTCTTACGTACTTCCAACAGGCGCGGCTCGGCACTCATCTCGTACCTCCAGAGCAGTAATTACCAATTCTTTTCCGTGAATGATTTCTGAGGCGGCCGTACCGCACTCAGGACAGCAGAACCATTGCATTGAGCTCAAAGTTCTTGGCGTCTTACAGGCCGGGCAGTACACTTCGATGGGAATTTCCCTAATCACGAGCCGTGAGCCTTCCAGTCGCGTGCCGCTGCACGCCATCTCATAGGAAAAGAGCAATGCTTCTGCGACTACACCAGACAGTAGCCCAAGCTCCAGGTGGACGGCATCGATCTGCACGTCGCGGCGCTCGGCCTCTTCCTGCGCCATGTCCACGATGCTCATTGCGATGGAAAGCTCATGCATAGGGCGTTCCATTGGCGGCAATCTGTTGAAATGTGGCAAGCGCTGCCTGCCCGAGGCTGATTCCACCGTCATTCGGCGGGACCGCGTGATTTGTCCATACCTGAAACTTTTCGGCATCGAGAAGCGGCTTCAGGTCCTCCAACAACAACTCGTTCTGGAATACTCCTCCGGAGAGGACGACGGTGTGAATTCCGCACTCCTCACTGACCACTTTGATGGACGCGTACAACCCTCTGGCGATTCCTCGTTGAAATGCGCGGGCAATCTCGTGTATCGAGCGTCCGCGAATCCGGTCGCGGATCACACACTCAAGCAAGGGGCGAAAGTCGAGTTCACAACCCGCGAATGGGAAAGGATACGCATCCACAGTTGGCGCGCCTTTGGCCAGTTGCTCAAGCCAGATTGCAGCTTGTCCTTCGAAAGTGGTTTCTCTGACAAAACCAAGCACGGCTGCGGCTGCGTCAAAGAGTCTGCCCATGGACGTAGTGGAAAACGCGCGCATTTCTCGACGTATCAGTTGCACGGCGCCTTGATAACGCGGGCCAAAGTTGAACGGCGCAGTGGCCAGATCCGGCAATTCGTCAATCTGCGAGAGAAATCCGGCAGCGGCCTGCACCGGGTAGCGGGCTGCCGCATCGCCTCCGGGTAAAGCTGCCTGACGCAGGTGCGCCACGCGCTCAAGGCCCTGCTGGACGCTTCCGGCGAAAATTTCGCCGCCCCAGATAGTCCCGTCGTCGCCATACCCGGTGCCGTCGAGGCTGACTCCGATGACAACCTTTTCCCACTCGCCGCGCTCGGCAAGAACCGACGCCAGATGTGCGCGATGGTGCTGCACGGCGCACCGGTTCGATGACAGAGTTAACGCATATTCCGTAGATGCGTATTGCGGGTGGCAATCGTGCGCTACGAGTAGATCGTCCCAGCGCACGTCATACATGGAGATCAGGTCTCTCACCGTCTCTTCAAAAGCCCGGAATGCCTGATAGTGATCCAAATCTCCAATGTGCTGGCTGACAAAAGCCTGACCATTAACGACTAAAGTGATGGTGTTCTTGAGGTCCGCACCGAGGGCCAGCAACGGCTGCCCGGTTGGCAGCATGGCAACTGCTCCGGGAGCGTATCCGCGCGAACGGCGCAGGATCATGGGACCGAACGCTCCAGAGCGCACGACAGAATCGTCTACGCGGCGCGCGATCGCGCGTTCGCCAATGAGGAAAGCATCCGCGATGCCAGAAAGGCGCTCCAGCGCATCCTGGTCCTCATAGGCAATCGGCTCACTGGAGCGGTTAGCGCTGGTCATCACGAGAACATCAGGAGAACCAGCGGCAAAGAGCAGATGCTGCAGAGGTGTGTACGGCAACATCACGCCAAGCTCATCATTGTCAGGAGCAACGCCCGCAAACTCCTGCTTCTTTGAAGCAAGAACAATGGGCCGTGCGATCGACTTCAGCAGTGCTTCAGCATCTTGAGAAAGTTGAATCAGGTCGCATGCTGTTTCAATATCCTTCGCCATTAACGCAAAAGGCTTTTCTTTCCTGAACTTCCGATCACGCAGGGCAGCAGTGGCTTCTGGATTTCGTGCGTCGCAGGCTAAGTGGTAGCCTCCCAGCCCTTTGACCGCAACGATTTTGCCTTCACATAGAAGTTGAGCGGCCATATTTATTGCTTCCCTATTGTCAGTGATCTTCATGGCCTCTTCGCTGAGAGAATACTTCGGGCCACAGGCAGGGCAGGCAACAGGTTGTGCATGGAATCGGCGATTGGCGGGGTCGTGATACTCGTCGCCGCAGTAACGATCCATTGGCCACTGGCGCATCGTCGTGTTTGGCCGATCATAGGGCAATGCGAGGATGACGCTATAGCGCGGTCCACAATCGGTGCAATTGATGTAGGGATAGCCGTATCGCCGATCGGATGGATCAAAGAGTTCCGCGAGGCACTCATCGCAGATGGGCAGATCCGGTGAAACGCAAACTGTTGGCCGGTCGAGCAGCTCGCTTTCACGAATCGTAAATTCGCTCAAGCCCTCGCAGGGGGCGGATTCCATTTCAATTTCTGCAATATGAGCGGCAGCGGGCGGCTTCTTTCGTAATTCCTGAACAAATGCGGCCAACTCCTCTTCGGTGCCTTCCAGATGAATCTCGACTCCCTGCTCGCCGTTGAGCACCCATCCGGTAAGCATGTTTTCCTGGGCCAGACGGTACACAAAGGGGCGGAAGCCAACTCCCTGTACGACTCCGCGCACGCGAATGGAGCAGGCAGTGGACATTACGCTCCTCTGCCTATGATGCAGCCGTGACCACGCCAGCCGATTTGGATCACTTTACCGTCCTCAACGAGAACCGGGACGGTGCGGAGGCTGCTGTCGAATGTGTGCATGCGCTTTCGGGCCTCGGGATCGGCCTCGATGTCATACTCCAGAAATTCGCGGCGGGTCCACTCCAGCCATTCGCGCAATTCCTGTGTGTAGGGGCAGCTTGCAGTGCCGTAGAGCTCAAGCTTCGCCACGATCGAGTACCTCCAGAGTTTCCCGGATGACATGATAGGCGGAAGCTTGAACCTCCTGTATGCGCGGGATGTAGTCGCTGCGAATAATGACCGGGAACTCTGCCAGATTGCGGCGGAAGATTTCTCCACCGTCATAACCAAGGAGGGCGACCGTCAGCAAACCGCGCTTGCGCGCTTCTTCAAGCGCCATCACAATGTTGCGCGATCCTCCGCTGGTGGAAATGCCTATCGCAACATCTTCAGGCCGTGCCTGAGCAATCATCTGACGCAGAAAGATGACCTCTGTGCCGACGTCGTTGGCGAGCGCTGTTATGTTGGCTGGTTCCATGGAAAGCGATATCGCCGGAATCGGGTGATAACCGGTTGGAGGCTGCACGCAGTCCAGCGCCCAGTCGTTGGCATCGGTCGCTGACCCACCATTTCCGAAGATGATCAGCTTTGCGCCTTGCGATAGACGCTGATGGATGGCGAGAGCAGCGTTGCCGATCAGTTCAGCTTGCTCCTTCGCCAACTGTGTCCGCAGCAGGGTGTCGTCATGCACCTTCATGCGGATCGATGCAGCCACATCCTCGACGATGTCAGTTGTTTCCTGCTTCTTGTGTCCCAGGAATGGGTAGAGGAATTCCGACTGGCCCACGTCTTGCCCAAGCTCGCGGTGCTCAATGAACACATGTACGGTTTCCCATAGCGTGTGATAAAAGATCTCGACCATTTCCTGATGGATGAATGGATCATGAGTCACTGCTTCCAATGCGTACGAGCCCTCAGGGCCTGGGAGCGCAAAGGTCATTGCCTTGCAGGAATGAGCAGAAGCCAGCGCGGCAAGCACTTCAGAGTCGCCTTCGGGAGGGCCAAACCCCATCACGATGTCTTCTGGCCGGAGGATTGCATCCAGCCACGACTGAAACGCCATGGAAAGATCAAGCGCGGGAAGAGCACGCTTGCCTACGATAACCGGATGCACGAATTCGACAGAAACATGCTGCGCGTCCGTAGCGTACGGGCCGCGTCCGAAGGCGAGCAGGCGTCCGCCCTGCAGGAAACGTTCCGACATTTCGCGGCAGGCTTCCGCCAGATGCCTGGCTTCCCGAGAGAAGAAACTCTCGATGATCTCATTGCGCATGAGCAGGCGTTCTTCAATCTGTGCTGCCAGCTTGCAAGCCGTTTCCATCGCAACCGTCCTAACAAATTCGCGGCAGAGGATCGCCGACCAGCATGTCCACAATCCGGCTCCCGCCGTATCGCGTCGTCACGAGCACGGCGCAGGCAGGTTCCGTCTGCACGCTCACCGATGATGAGAGCATCCTCGCCACCTTCCGTTCGATGCAGGGCATTCAGAGCAGCGTCGGCATATTCCGGCGCAACCACAGCGAGGAATTGGCCTTCATTGGCAATATGCAAGCGGGTCCAGCCCAAGCAATTCGCACGCGCCGCGAACTTCATCGCGCATCGGAATTTCCTCTTCCGACAAGCACGATCCCAAGCCTACAGTCGCGGGCCAGTTCATTCAGAGAAGTAGCGACGCCTCCGCGCGTGGGATCGCGCATCCAGCGGATGCCAGGGCCTGCTTCCTCTACCATTGCTTCTATCAGAGGCAGGACGCACCGGGTATCTGAGGACAAGTCCGCTTCAAGGTCAAGCTCGCCGCGCGCGAGAAGGATAGTGATGCCGTGGTCTCCGATCGGTCCGGAGAGGAGAACCTTGTCGCCGGGACGAACGGATCGCGCGTCGACGATCACTTGCGGCATGATGCGGCCAATGCCGGTAGTCGTGATGTACATGCCGTCGGCTTTGCCACGCTCGACTACTTTTGTGTCTCCGCCGACCATGGTAACGCCCGCTCTGTGCAGGGCGGCAGCCATAGCGCGGACTTCGCCCTCGAGCACGGATGTGGGCAGTCCCTCTTCAAGAACAAAAGTGACGACCATGGCGTGGCCCTTCGCTCCTGAAACAGCCAGATCGTTCATGGTTCCATTCACGGCGAGCTCGCCAATGGAACCACCGGGGAATTTAAGCGGTTTCACGACAAAGCTGTCAGTGGTAATGGCAACGGAGGAGCCGTCAATTTTGACGTGCGCAGCATCGCCCAGAGGCGCTGCCGAATTCTCAAACAGGAGTGGAGCAAAAAGGCCTTCCACAAGTCTGCGGCTGGCCTTGCCACCGGCGCCATGCGCCATTTCAATCTGCGGATCCCGGAAGCGAACGACGGAAGGAGCAGCTTTCAGCCGCATACTTTCCGTTCAGGCCACCGAGCTGATGCTGGTCACCATTGCCGCTGCCTTGCGATGTTCGTAGTTGTAATATGCTGCGCATGAACCCTCTGAGGAAACCATAAGCGCGCCGATTGGGTGTTCCGGAGTGCATTCCTTGCCAAATAGCTTGCACTGCGCGGGCTTCAGCACGCCCTTGAGCACTTCTCCGCACTGTGCGGCCTTGGGATCGGTTACGCGGGTGCCAGGAATCGGGAAGCGCTGTTCGGCATCCCACCTGGCGTATTCGTCGCGAATCTTCAGAGCCGATTGTGAGATAAATCCGAGGCCGCGCCATTCGAAATAGGGCCGGAGTTGAAATACTTCCGCCATAGCTTTAAGCGCGGCACGATTGCCTTCCCACGGCACAACGCGTTTGTATTGATTCTCCACTCGCGCTTCTCCCGCCTGCAACTGCCGCAGGAGCATGACGATGGACTGAAGCAGATCGAGCGGTTCGAATCCTGAGGTGACGACCGGTTTGCCCTCGTTCCTGGCGATCCATTCATACGGACGGCAGCCAATCACAGTGGAGACATGTCCTGGCCCGATAAACGCATCGAGACGCATGTCAGGGGAATCGAGAATCGCCCGGATGGCCGGAACAATGGTGACGTGATTGCAGAAGACGGAGAAGTTCTCGATGCCTTCCGCCTTTGCGCGCATCAGTGTAAGCGCGGTGGAGGGCGCTGTCGTTTCGAACCCAATCGCAAAGAACATGACGTGCTTGTCAGGGTTCTTTCTCGCGATCTGGAGAGCGTCCGCCGGAGAATAGACGATGCGCACATCGGTTCCCCGGGCTTTGTGTTCGAGGGGACTGCCGTGCGCTCCCGGAACCCTCATCATGTCTCCGAATGCGGCGAAGATCACGTCGGCATTCCTGGCGACGGCAAGGCCATCGTCGATTCTCCCCATCGGCAAAACACAAACGGGGCAGCCTGGGCCGTGGATCAATTCAATATTTGAGGGCAGAACATCTTTTAGACCGAAGCGGTAAATGGCATGCGTGTGGCCGCCGCAGACTTCCATGATGCGATAGTGCTTTCCCGTATCCGCAAGGCGATGAATCTCGTCGGAAGCCTTGGTAATCAGTTCTGGGTCTCGGAATTCGTCAACATATCGCATGTGGAACCTCCAGCACGGATTCTCCCGGATCGAATGTCGGTCATAGGAAAAAACGGATCGAAACACTTAACCCGCTCCGGCGCTCGCGATTTTACGATCGCCACTGTCCTCAAGACCATACCCGCGAACCTCCTCGCATGGCCTGTTCCGTTTCGCCGAGCATTCTGAGAAGATTCATCTGCTCCATCGCGTCCTGCTCGCTGATCTTGGTCATGGCAAAGCCGACGTGAATCAGGACCCAGTCGCCGATCACCGGCATGTCATCCTGCAACAGTCCCAAGTCCACCTTGCGGCGCACACCAGTCACTTCCACTGTTCCCACGTGCGCCTGGTCGGGAGCCAGTTCGACAATCTTGCCTGGAATAGCTAAACACATGAAGGCGTTTCCTCCGTTGAAGCCTGCTCGATGCCTGTCCCAAAGACGATCCTTATCGCTCGAGTTCCCGTTCATGCTGGTTTCAACCAATTCCATAGCCACGGCGCATCTCCTTTCACTTGCAAACTTTTAGTTCGTGACATTCGACCGATCTTCATCCAGAGTTCTCTCTACGAGCTTCTCAACTATCTTTACCGCCTCAGGCACAGCAGCCTCCACGGCAGGGCTCAGGCCCATCTGCCCTTCTTCACCTCCGAAGGTGGCCGGTTCACACCCTACTAACAGAACGCGTTTCAGGGGGCCATGCATCGCGGTCGCCATGCGAAGCACATTCATGGGATTCATGGATGTGGCTCTACAAAGCTCCCCTGAGCCAATGAAGCGGCGGGGTCGTTCAGATCCGGCTCAACAACGGAAACCGTACCCGGTGCTGCCCATGCGGGAAAGCGTCGATCAGGATGGTGGTTTCATAACCGTCCTGCAGCGCATACGCAAGATCAAAACCTCGTATACCAAAATCCGCCACGCGCACCGAGGCCGGGAAGTCGCACTTGGAAAGCTGTTGCGCTACTTCGACTCCAAAACCGTCATCTCCAAGAAAAATATTGCCGATACCAGCGACCAGAATGCTGGGTTTCTGCGCTGCATCCTTCTGACGCTGCTCCTCCACAGGAAGAGGTTCGACTTCAGACGAATCAAAGAAAAAACGGTGACCAGGCTGTCGCAGCAGTCCCATATCGCGTCCTGGGTCGTCATCGAGGACGACACACACATGCGCCTTGCCTTCGTAATCCTGCTCGATGCTCTCAATCGTAGCGATCTGTCCGTGCAGCGCGATGTCCAGAATGTCCCCGCCTTTATGAGGAAAAAGACGCACGCGATCGCCGGTTTTGACTTCCACGCCGGAGATCATTAGGTGATCGAGGAGTGCCTTGTCCTCGAGCAATTGCCACTCCCATTCGTTCATCGCGCCTCCTTATTTACAGGATGCAGTCCCCGCAATGCGCCATGGAGCTTCATGAATTGTTCCGGCGGCATACTCTCGGTGCGTTCAAGGATCTGGCGGGCGCGCTGGTCCGATTGCCGCATCTCATGCTTCTCTTCCTCGGTCATCGTCAGAATTCGCAGAGAAAGAATCTCGTCGATCTCGGTTCCGTCAAATAGGCTCCCAGGGCTCTCAGGAGCGATTTGCGGGTAGTCGTAGAGAATGATTGGCGATGACAGCATCGTGTTCCGCTCTCCCTCTTCGCCAACCAGGACCGGCCAGGTTCCGAGATTGCTGCATTCTGCGGCCAGACTCCGCAGATTCTCAGGAGGATCGAGCAGCGACACAAACTGGCCGCCTTCGACGGTCAGAATGGTATGTGCGGACACGAGCGAATACATCAGAGCATCGGCACGGCTATGCTGTTGCGATGACTCGTCCGAAGTGAGATTGCGAATACGCACGGTGACTTTGATCACGCCATCGTGATATGGCTTCAAGTCGATTTCGACTGAACCGTAAACCGTCTCCCACCCGCGAATGATGACGCCGGCGATCAAACCGTTTTCGTCTCGAAGAGGCTCAAATTCTCTTCCCGAAGGAAACGTAAACAACAACGGCTGATGGAGGAAAAGAGCGGCAGGAAGCAATGGCGGCGCGGATACGTCGCGTTCCACTGCCTCCTGCCAGGGCACAAAAGTCTGGCCGCCAACTTCCAGCTTGTCCACAACCTCGAATTCCGGCTCTCTGCCTTCTGGAAGTTCGTGCAGAAGATGCGAAAGTCTTCCGATGGAGCGATTGACAATCTGCAGGAATCGAATCTTTACGTTAAGGCGCGTGAATGAGTCGCATTGCAGGAGGCATTCCGTCTGCATCACCCAGGCTTCAGTGCCATTTTGCTGTTCGCTGTAGGATCGGGGGCAGAGCACTCCAAAATTCCAACGCTGCTGGTTTTTTACGGCTGACGCGCGATAGGGATAGAGCATGTAGCCCTCGTAGAGCACGGCCTCGGCGATCTTTTCCACGTGATCGAGATTCATGAGTTCACCGTCTCTTCAACGGGCAGCACACTCTCCAGGGCCTGCTCCCAGGTGGGGATTCCGCGTTGTATTTTGTATTGGTACAGGCGTTCAAAGACGTCGCGGCGCAGATTCAGCCAGACGTTGTTGGGATAGTAGGAATCCATCATGTCGCGCCACACTTTAATGGGAAGCTTGAATTTGGCTTCCTGCTCCCACGAAATCGGCGCCACCTGTAAGACATCCTCCGAATCCGCATAGAACACAGTGCCGCTGAACATCAGATGAAGAGGTATCTCCCCGGCTGTCAAACCTTCAAAGTACTTCGTGGCCGCCACGTTGAAATCGAAGGTGCAATGAACAGGAAGGTCGACAAGCGTGCTGCCCTGAAAGCTGGGCACGACAATGCTGGCGTGGGTCCACAGCAGGCTGCGGAGAGTCTGGCTCCAGCGTTCGGGTTCTCCAAAGAGATCGCGCATGCTCGCTTGCTCTTCTGGTGTATAGCGCCGGCGAGTGACTTCAATCTGAATCTGGCTGCGCAATGCAACGGTGTGGATGGTCTCGCTGGCATTTGCATTTGTGATGCGAAGTTTAAAGGCTAGCGTAGGCGCTATCGCGAAGGGGACGACGACCGCTTCTTCGATCTTGAAGCTTAGATCAGGCATGAGCTTCTCCACTGACTATGTCAGCTCGCGATCTCAGCTCGGAGAAGAAGCGTCCGATTTCCACCCAAACCTCGGAGCCTCCGGAAAGCCCCTTCCAGTTGGCCCGAATCAGACCGACGAGCCTGTAACACTCATCGATGGGAGCGATATAGTACTCGGCCTGAGACAAATCGTGCGCGTGCCCTACCCGGTTGACGAGCAAGGCTTCGATGTCGGGTTGCAGCTGGCTCAGCGCTGTATTCTCTCGCACAATCTCGCTCCAGGCATCGAGTGGGAGTAGTGACTCAACCGCGCCGGCAGGGCTGGGGTAGAGCGGGACAATTCTGCCTTCCACGCTCGAGTCGAAAGAAGAAGGCCATATTGATGGGGATCAGCAGGTTGTCCCACTGCGCGTCCGTCATCTTGAAGTCAGCCCAGAAACTGAGCGCGCCTGGACACGCGCCGGTATTTGCCACCCGCCATGCCATCAAAGAGGGTTGCACAGGCTTCGCACGCGCAAACGATTTGCCGCGACGCAATCTCCACAAGATGCGGGTGTTCGTGCGCTAAGGCAGCGCTGCACAACTCGCAACGCTCAGCCGGGGGCCGCGAACGCGCAAACTGGCGAAGCGTCGCAAATGCCTGATCCAGTGACGTGGATGTTTCGGCAGGCATGGTCAGCCCCCTCCATCCGGAAACGACGCCGTCTCAATCGGCACCTTCCACTTCCCCGCCGTGCAGCCAACACTGGCGCGGGCGCCGGATGCTTCAACAGGTTCTCCAGTGGAACAAAGCCGGAAGCGCCTTCGTCTTCCGATCCCAGAATCTCGAGCGACGTCAAATCCGGCGCCATCTCATACAGGCTTTCTTCCACAATGGACTGCAGATTCTTAGTCGTGGATCCACAGGCGTGGCCGGAAGTGTGAAGCCGGAGTTGAACCGCTCCATCATGAATGCTGACCAGCTCCACTTGGCTATCGAATTTGCGCAGGCGCGTCTCTGCATTGTCGAGCGCCTTCAAGACACGGGTTTCCAAATCGTCGGGATGGAGCGAATAGAGGAGAAGCAGGTTCCGGACGATCGGATCCTGGCCGAGTTTGCTGATGATAGCGTCGCCCTGCTCCTCTGACTCAAAGACGATCTCCATCATTCGCTCCAGCCCCGTGCCATGGACTTCCATCAGGAGTTGGACCAGCTCACGGGCCGCGAACTTTGAATCTACCGCCCGGCATCTGGTCGAGTTCGCCGACCAGAGTGCCGAGCTGCCGGATCTTTTCCTGAAATTCCTTTTCGCTAGCCACGCCACTCCTTCTCTGAGCGCCTATAGAACGAGAGCGCAGCCCCGATAAAGCACACGACCTACTCAGGCCCCACACTGCTCGCTCGCGGCCCACAATCTCGTAAATATGAACATTGCAGCACGCTTAAGGTTGCAGCCCGAACATCGGAGAATGGTGCGTCTCAAGCACCTTGCCATTCCCCAGATACATATGCACGCCGCAAGGCAGGCAGGGATCGAAGCTCCTGACTGCCCGCATGATATCGATGCCCTTGAAGTTTTCCGGACCGTTTTCTTCGAAGATCGGCGTATTCTGCACCGCGTCTTCGTATGGCCCGGGCGTTCCGTAGATATCGCGTGGATTCGCGTTCCACGGGGTTGGAGGATACGGATGGTAGTTGGCGATTTTGTGATTCTTAATCACCACATGATGCGACAACACTCCGCGAACGGCCTCGTGGAAGCCGCATCCTATAGCTTCTTCCGGAACCTTGAAGTCATTCCAGGTTTTGGTTCTGCCGGCATGCAATTCGGCAAGCGCCTGTTCGGCAAAGTGAAGAGCGGCGGCAGCAGCATAAGCCTGGAAGTAAGTGCGCGCGCGATCGCGCTCAATGGCGTTGCTCCACTTGGGAATCTTCCACTCTAATTCCACCTCGGGCAGCGACATCGTCTTCGGAAGATAAATCTTCACGCTGTGGCCGGTGGCCTTGACGTAGCCGATGTCCACAATGCCGGCCAATGCGGTCGCCCAGAAGCGCGCAATGGGACCGCCGCCTGTATCGAGTGCGAGGTAGTCCTTCGTGCGCTTGTCATACCACCGAGGAGACATGACCCACGTATATTTGCCCGCGAAGTCGCGCTTCTGCGGCTTCGGGAACGTGCTCTGATTCCAGGGATGCCGCTGATCCACAGGATTGCCCAGAGGATCCTTCTTCACAAAGGTCTCTGCATTCTGCCAATCGTCGTAGTAGGAGCTGCCCAGCAGAATGCGGATGTTCAGGTTGATGTCTACCAGGTCTGTGGTGACCAATTTGCCGTCCACCACGACGCCCGGCGTTACGAACATGCCGCGGCCCCAGTCGGTCATCTTCTCGTAGGTGTAGTCGCAGACATCGGGGTTATTGAACGAGCCCCAGCAGCCGAGAAGAATCCGCCGCCTTCCGACCTCTTCATAACCGGGGAGGGCTTCATAGAAGAAATCAAACAGGTCGTCATGCAGCGGCACGACCTTCTTCATGAACTCCACGTATTTCATCAGCCGGACGATGTAATCCGTGAAGAGCTGAACCGTCGGCACCGTGCCCACTCCGCCGGGATAAAGCGTGGATGGATGCACATGGCGTCCTTCCATCAGGCAGAACATCTCGCGGGTCATGCGGCTCATCTGCAGCGCCTCGCGATAGAAGGCTCCGGTGAAGGGATTGAGCGCCTTCATGATGTCGCCGATGGTGCGATAGCCATGCAGTTCAGCGTGCGGCGAAGCGGTCTTTTCCGCCTTCTCCCAGACGCCGGGGTTAGTCTCCTTCACCATCTGCTCGCAGAAGTCCACGCCGACCAGATTGTCCTGGAAAATGTTGTGGTCGAACATGTACTCGGCGGCTTCGCCCAGATTGACAATCCATTCGGCAATCGGCGGCGGCTTTACTCCAAACGCCATGTTCTGCGCGTAGGTGGCGCACGTGGCGTGATTGTCGCCGCAGATGCCGCAAATACGGCTGGTGATGAAGTGAGAGTCTCGCGGGTCTTTTCCCTTCATGAAGATGCTGTAGCCGCGGAAGATCGACGACGTGCTGTGACACTCTGCAACCTTGCGCTTGCCGAAGTCGATCTTCGTGAAGATTCCGAGACTGCCGACGATTCGGGTGATCGGATCCCAATTCATCTCTACTAACTGGCTTGACTTAGTGGCATCTTCCTGGTGTTCAGCAGTAATCGTGCCCATCTTGGTGGCTCCTTTGAGTGAGTTAGTAGGACCTGGGGTGATAGCCGGTTGTAAGCTCGGCGCGTGGATGCCGCCACTTGGGCTCTTTGTTCACTGTTGCATTGGTGAGCGACCGGAGGGCCCGAATCGCTTTGCCATAGGCGCCGACCGCAGCACTGGAGATCTTTGCGCCCGGGAGGCTCATCCATGAACGGCATGAATTTGTCCGGAAAGCCCGGCATGGTGCAGCCGATACAGATGCCGCCCACGTTAGGACAGCCTCCGATTCCGGCCATCCAGCCTCGCTTCGGCACGTTGCAGTTCACCACCGGTCCCCAGCAGCCAAGCTTCACAATGCACTTGGGAGAGCTGTAAGAAGTGGCGAAATCACCTTGCTCGTAGTACCCAGCACGGTCGCAACCTTCATGCACCGTCTTTCCGAACAGCCACGTGGGTCTCAGTTGATCATCGAGCGGGATCATCGGCGCGAGGCCGGCAACCTGATACAGCAGGTACAGGACAGTTTCCATGAAATTGTCCGGCTGAACCGGGCATCCCGGAACATTTACGATGGGGAGGCCAGCCTTCGACTTCCAGTCCCAGCCAAGATAGTCAGCCAGGCCCATGCATCCTGTGGGGTTGCCCTCCATTGCGTGAATGCCGCCATAGGTGGCACAGGTTCCGCACGCGACGACAGCGAGAGCCTTCGGGGTTAGACGGTCAATCCATTCGTTGGTTGTAATCGGTTGGCCCGTGTTGGGATTTGTTCCCAGAGCCGCCCAATAGCCCTCTTTCTTGATCTTCTCGTTGGGAATGGAACCCTCGACGACGAGAACAAAGGGATCAAGCTTCCCTTGTTCGGCCAGATACCAATACTTGAGAAAATCGTCGCCGTTCTCATAAGCGAGAACAGGATTGTGCAGGTGCACTTTCGGCAGACCGGGAATTGCGCCTAGAAGCACATCTTCAATGCTGGGCTGTGTTGCCGCGGTAATCGATACCGAATCTCCATCACAGCCCAGACCTGCCGTGATCCAGACGTATGTGCACTTCCGCTACGGCAGGTTTTTTCTGTGTAACTCGACCGTAAGGCACTGCTTCCGCTGTCATATGCTGGATTCTCCTCTCGGAAATGCAACTCGTTTGTGGGATGGAAGGCAGGATTTCCCCACCGTCGCCAGCAAACAACCCATGACAACAGACGCCGATTGGGACTCACAAGCAGGACAGACCTTATTTTTTCTTCATACCAAATACTTCAGGTGCTATAAGAGATTCCCTGATGGAATTTCTGCATCCCGTTAGGTAACAACGCAACTCGCTCTCAACTTTCACGAGATATTTCCCACAGTCAGGATGCGCTTTCGCTGATTTTCGATTGAATGGCGTGCTGAACAAGCTCGCGTCCACTGCGAAGCGACAGCTTCTCTTTGATATGGGCCTGGTAGGTTTCGACCGTCTTTATGCTGAGGTGTAGTTTTTCGGCGATCTGGCGCGTGCCGCGGCCTTCGCCGATTAAACGGAACACCTCCAGTTCACGATCAGAGAGAGCAGAAAGCTGGGAATTCATGTCTGCTGAAACGCCGCTGATGTATTGGTGAAGCAGTTTGTTGGCCATTCGATCGCTGAGGTAGATGTCCCCGCCGAGAATGCGCCGTACGGCGACGAGAACCTTCTCTGTGGCCTCCTGCTTCATGATGTAGCCATTGGCGCGGGCCCGCAGCGCGCGCTCCGCATAAATAGACTCGTCATGCATGGAGAGAATCAGCACGGGAAGGTCCGGATATAACGTCCGGAGGTTCTTCAGCAAGTCCAGCCCATCCGGACCATTCAGTGAGATGTCTGCGATCAGGATGTCCGGCCGCTTCGCAGCAATTGCCTTCATGGCGGCCTGCGCTTCTTCAGCCTCGCCGCAAACCCTAAGATCCTGTTCCCGGTTAATTAACAACGCCAGCCCTTGACGCAATAGGGGATGGTCATCCACCACGAAGACAGTCTTCTTCTTAACCCTCGGTAGCAGCTTGCGATCTGTCCGTCTCCACCCTTTGCATACTATGTACCATCCTTCGCCGGGAAGATGCAGGTAACCACCGTTCCTCTGGTTGCGTCTCGCTTTATTTCGAGAGCTCCGCCTATCATTCCTGCCCGGTAATTCATAATGTGCAGCCCCATGCCGTGCGTCCCCTTGGGATTTTCCGTAATGCCCTTGCCGTCATCTTTTATTACCAATGTCCCCCGAGCCCTGTTCGGCCGTCAACTGGATCAGTATCTTCCGTGGGTCGCCATGCTTGATCGCGTTATTCACCGCCTCCTGAGCGATGTGATAAAGATGCGTGGCCATCGTGTAGTCGTGAATCAAGACGGGTGTTTCACAATGAAAGCGGCATGATACTCCAAAGAGGTCTTCTACTTCAGCCGCCCATAGCTGCAATGCCGACATCAGGCCCTGTGAATCAGAAACTACCGGAAGCAGTCCCCTCGCCAATTCGCGGGTCTTATGGATCGCTTCATTCACGAGCTTCACAATTTTGGCTGCGTCTTCGGTCTCCGACCTTTTCTGCTCTGCAAGCTTCGCTTCATGCACCTTGGCCATAAACGCGATCCCGGTCAGATGCTGGCCGAGGCCGTCATGCAGGTCCTGCCCAATTCGACGCTGTTCTCTTGCGCTTATATCCAGGATCGCTTTTTCCAAATGCTTTCGTTCGGTAATGTCGATGCCCGTGGCAATGATGTAATTGGCCGTGTCGCCACTGCCCGGCAAAAGCGTACTCGTCCATGCAATCAGTCGCTGATCTCCATGCCGCGTAACCCAGCAGCTCTGATAGTCCTGCGGAAGAAGGTCCGTTCGCATCACCTCAAAAATGCCCCGGAAGCGGTCTGCTTCCTCGGGAGGAAGGAACAAGTCCCAAACATATTTGCCCTGAACCTCCTCCATCGAATATCCGGTGGTGAGTTCACAGGCCGGGTTGAACCGCAGAATGCGTCCTTCGCTATCGAGGACGACGACCAGCGCCCCCACCGTGTCCAAGATCGTTGAGACGAAGTTGCGTTCTTCCTGGAGATCTTCTTCGACACGTTTGATATCTGAGATGTCGAATGCGACGCCGTGAATGAACCAGGGGCGACCGTCTTCCCGCCGCATCATTCTGGCGTCGCAATGGAACCAGATAACGCGGCCATCGCGCGCGATGACCCGATACGAGGATCGCAGCGGCTTGCCTGAGAGAAACATCTCGGCGGCTTCCAGGCTCCAGCGTTGCTTGTCATCAGGGTGAATGTGCTGATACCAGCGAACTGGATCTTCCAGCCATTCTTCTCGCGAATAGCCAAGAGCAGCTTCAATCTGCGGGCTCACATACGCTTCGCTGATACCGCGGTCGAGATAAGCCATGAAGACAACCGCAGGTATTTGCTCCAACAGAGCGCGATATTTCGCTTCAAGGTTTGGTACGTTGCGGATCCGCAGCCGGCTCTTGCCCCTTTTCCGAGAAGTGCTCCGGCACATAGGCGGGACTCGTAGCCGAGTCGGCGAATACCCGTGCGAGATCGAGAAGGACAGCTTCCGCTTCGGCAATATCCGGCAGCCCTTCGCTGGCGTCAGCGAACTGTTTCTTGCTGCTCCTCCGTTTTCCAACGGTCTCGCACGAACGAAGACATCTCTTCACTCCAAACGCCGCATGCTCGGTTGCTTGTCTCTTGCTATCAGAGAGATGTCCCGCGGGTCATTCTGGTTGCCCGCAGCGCGACGCCTTTGTCGCCAGCTCGGCTCCTTATTAAGCGATGCCTGCGTAAAGCGGCGCAACGCATGGATGGCCCGCCCATAAGTTTGAACGGCGGCGGAAGACAGCAGCGAGCCAGGCGGCTGATCCATGAACGGCATAAACTTGTCCGGAAATCCCGGCATCGTGCATCCGATGCAGATGCCGCCTACATTGGGGCACCCGCCGATGCCCGCCCATCCAGCCGCGCTTGCCCACGTTGCACTGCACCACCGGTCCCCAGCATCCGAGCTTTACGATGCAAAGCGGCGATCCATATTCTTCCGCAAATTGCGCCTGCTCATAGTAGCCGCCGCGATCGCAACCTTCATGTACGGTACTGCCGAAGAGCCAGGTGGGACGCAGAGCCTCATCGAGCGGGATCATCGGGCGCGCGTCCCGCTGCCATATGGAGCAGATAGAGGAGCGTCTCCATGAAATTGTCAGGCTGAACCGGACATCCGGGAACGCAAACGATAGGAATATCGGCTTTCGACCGCCACTGCCAGCCAAGATAATCAGGCAAGCCCATACATCCCGTTGGATTGCCTTCCATGGCATGAATTCCGCCGTACGTCGCACAGGTTCCGGCAGCAATGACCGCCCATGCTTTTGGCGCCAACCGATCAATCCATTCACAGGTCGTAATGGGCTGGCCAGTTGCCTGGTCCGTTCCAAAAGATGCCCAGTAGCCTTGCTCCTTGTTGCTTTCGTTCGGAACCGAGCCTTCCAGCACGAGAATGAAAGGGTTCGATTTCCCTTCCGCCGCCAGATGGAAGCGCTTCATGAAGTCATCTCCAACCTCGGAAGCGAGAAATGGATTATGGAAATGCACTTCGGGAATCCACGGGAGGGCTCCGAGGACAATGTCCTCAATGCTGGGCTGCGTGGCTGCCGTCATCGCGATTGTGTCCCCGTCGCAACCCAGGCCCGCCGTTATCCATAGGACATCAATTTCCGAAATGGGCGACGATTTGCGATCCGAGCGACGAGCAGCTCCCATGAGTAAGAACGCTTTCGTTCCGATGCGGGAATGCGGCGCCGCATGGAAAATTTACGCGTCCATCTTGGGCTTCAAACTCGATTTAGGCAAGACCGGACTGATCCATATCAGGAGGGAGCCGCTCCAATGATTCGCCCGGGTGATTCGCTCGGGGATCCACCGAAACCGCTCACCGGGGCACCGCCACTCGCAATTACATGAACCGGATTCTGAGGTAGCGACGAATATCCGGCGCCATCGAGACCAACAATGTAATCATTCCCAATGAAGCCACCGCCCAAATTGCTCTCTTCATTCACCCACCTCGCATTGAATGGTTTCTGAATCTGCATCTTAAGAAATGAAAAAGTACGCCCGGTCCAATTAGTTATGATGCAATGCAGGTGGACAAGCATTACGCCTATCGGCAAAATCTTTGTTCCTGGCTCCAGATACTTCACCAGCGGGCGGTACATCCGATCCTCTTGCCAGCCAGACGGGCGATAACATTACGGAGCGTAATGCTCTCATGCGGGATTTGCTCAGTTGTAAAAAGGTGATTCCGCGATGGTTGATCTCGACAATCATGGCCTGGGCGCCACTCTCCACGCAAAACGATTCTGATTCCAATACGCGGTTTACAAACCGCGACGGCAGGCGCCGAAGATGAAGATACTGATGGCCATTTTCTAGAGCCGCACTATTCTTGAGGGCCTGGACGGGCCCGCACCATTGGCAAATTGGATGTTCTCCATAACGGAGGACTGTGCTATGTTTTCATCACCCGCAAGTGAGCCCATCCCCCCTATGGGTGCTTGAGAGGTTTCTCCTGTTAGCGCGAGCGAAGGCACGTCCCGTCCCGGGCGGCTGGAGGGCTCGTCAACAGTTCTTATCTAACCACATCCTGTCAAAATCGTTTTCGCGGCACCCTTTTATCTCAGCGTCGAGCTCCGCCTCAGCTGCCGTCACGATCTCGCCTACGAGCGCCTCGGTGAGCGAGGGCGCCACGCAACAGTTCACGGCGAGTGCTAGCGCCACCTGGACGGCTTCCTGCGGGACAGTTTCGACCGCGGGGCTCTACACACCGCCATTGGCCAACAGGGCCTGTACTGTGATGGCTACCTCTACGGTTGACGGCAGCACCGCTTCGGCGGCCGTGACGGTGACCTCACCTTTCACCATCACTCCGGTGAATGCCACGACGCCGGAGGGCGGGACGCAGCAGTTCACGGCTTCGGCTCCGGCGAGCTGGAGTGTGGGCTGCGGCTCGATCACCGCCGGTGGCCTGTTCACGGCGGCGGCCGCGGTGGGCACCAATTGCAGCATTGAAGCGACGGCGGCCAGTGGCACAAAGTACCACTTCTTTGGCAACGATCACATTACGGCGCCGGTCAGCGGCGGCCCGCTGACCGTCTTGCCCACTTCGGCCACGGTGAGCGAGGGCGCCACGCAACTGTTCACTGCCAGTGCCACCGCCACTTGGGCGGCTTCCTGCGGCTCGGTTTCGAGCGCGGGGCTCTACACAGCGCCGCTGTCTGCCGAGGCCTGCATCGTCGCGGCCACGCCGACGGGGGGCGGCAGCGCCGCTTCGGCCACCGTGACTGTCACCTCTCCGATCAGCATCACTCCACCCAGCGCCACTACACCTCAGAACTCGACTCAGCAGTTACTGCCAGCTCTTCGGTCACCTGGGTCGCCTCGTGCGGCTCGATTTCGAGCGCAGGCCTGTTTACCGCACCCGCCACACAAGGGGCGTGCTCGATTATCGCAACGGCCGCGAGCGGAACGGCATACACCGCCGCCGCCACTGACAACGTTGTTCGCCGCGACCTTCACTGTCTCACCCACGAGCGCCACTGTGAGCGAGGGCGCTGCACAGCAGTTCACTGCCAGTGCCAGCGCTACCTGGACGGCTTCCTGCGGGACAATCTCGAGCGCGGGGCTCTACACACCGCTCTTGTCCAACAGGGCTTGTATTGTCACGGCCACCTCTACGGTTGACGGCGGCACCGCTTCGGCAACAGTGACAGTGACCTCGCCTCTCACCATCACTCCGCTGAGCGTGAATACGCCTCAGAACTCGAACCCAGCAGTTCATTGCTTCGGATCCGGCGGGCTGGAGTGTGGGCTGCGGTTCGATCACCGCCGGTGGACTCTTCACGGCGTCGTCGGCGGTGGGCAGCAATTGCAGCATCGAAGCCACGGCGGCCAGCGGCACAAAGTACCATGTTTTTGGAAATGATCACATTATTGCGCCGGTCAGCGGCGGTGGCCCGCTGACCGTCTCGCCCACAAGCGCCACAGTGAGCGAGGGCACCACGCAGCAGTTCACTGCCAGCGCGGTGCGACCTGGACGGCATCCTGCGGCTCGGTTTCGAGCGTGGGCCTCTACACTGCGCCGCTGGCTGCTGAGGCCTGCACGTGACGGCGACTCCCACGGCTGGCGGGAGCGCCGCATCGGCGACGTGGCGTCACCTCTCCTATCAACATCAGTCCGCCGAGCGCTGTTACCCCTCAAAACTCGACGCAGCAGTTCACTGCAGCTCCACCGTCACCTGGGCCGCTTCTTGCGGAACGATTCGATGAGGCCTGTTTACGCGTGCACTCAAGGAGCGATTGTTCGATACGGCCGCGCGAGCGGCGCGGCATACACGCAATCGCACTGACACATCGGACAGTGGGTGTCTTTACAATCTCACCACGAGCGCATGTTGAGCGAGGGACACGCAGCAGTTCACTGCAGCGCGGTGCGATGGACGGCATCTGCGGCTCGGTTACGGGTCGGCACTATACAGCCCGCTCACGCGAGCCTGCACATTGCTGCGACTGCGACGACGGCAGCGGGCAGATGGCAAGCGCGTGGCACACGAGCTCGCGATCACCTCACCCGGCTACGATCAATCTGCATGCCTCAACACGCAGTCTTTACCTCCAGCAGTCGGTACGTGGACCGCTCGTGTGGCTCGATATCGAGCTCCGGACTGTTTACGCACCTGCTCGCCGGAAACTGCACTCTTACTGCGACTGCTTTCAGCGGCACCTTTTACCGCAGTAGCACTGCAACGTCGATGTTGTGAACTATACGGCCTGGAAGGGAGGTGGCGGGAACACCGGTGCTCAGACCGACGAGCTGTCGCTGACCACATCCAACGTCAACTCGTCGTCCTTCGGAATAAGTTGGACAGCCAGTGTGGACGGCTGGGTCAGCGCGCAACCGCTGTACATGAACGGACTGATGGTCAACGGGGCGCCGCATAATGTGGTCTTTGTGGCCACCGGGAACGATAGCATCTATGCGTTCGACGGAGACACGGGAGCGCAACTCTGGCAGGTTAGCCTGATTCCGTCGGGGGCACGGCGTGGCTGCATCTACAGTGGGTTTAGTGGCTCACGCAGATCGGCGTTCTAAGTACCGGTGATCGATCTTCACGAACACATGTATGTGGTGGCGAGACTCGGAACAGAACGCACTACTCCGCACGGCTCATGCGCTCGATATCACTACGGGCAACGAGAAGTTCGGTGGGCGGTGCTGATCTCCAACCTCAAATGGCAGCGATCACAGCTGCAGCGGCGGGACTGTGCTGGCGATGGCTCAATCTATATCGGCATCGGGTATGCAGGATGAGCACCTACAGTGGACTGCTTTTTGCGTTCAACGCCAGACCTTAGCAGAGCAGGCAGCGTGGGTGGCGACGCTCCGGTATTGAGGGTGGTATCTGGATGGGAGGTGCGGCGCGTCGGTTGATGAGAATGGGGATATCTACGTGCGACGGGAAATGGCACTTCGACGCTCGTCAACTTCGGCGAGGCGGCGGTTAAGTTCAGTCGGGTGCAGATACTCGATTACTTCGCGCTTACAACTTCGCGACCTATGACGATTCCAATATCGACCTGGGATCGGGTGACGTGATGGTTGTCCGGACCAGAGCGGCCTTACGCGCACGAGCTGATTGTCTGCGGTAAGCCTACGCCGATATATGTGCTCGATCGGGACAACCTGGGCAGGTGGGGCACGACATCGGACAACATCATCCAGCGTCTCGATAATGAGGTTGGCCAGCTCGGCCCGGGTACCATTTTGTATGCTTGTTACACTACGCCCGCGATGTGGGGGCAAAATGTCTACTTCGGCGGAAAATTCGATGTTCTAAAAATGTTTACGCTGAATGCGAGCGCAGGCATGCTCTCCTCCACTCCCGTATCGCAAGGCGCATTAGCCTATGGATATCCGGGAGCGGATCCGGTTGTTTCGGCAAATGGCACCACCAACGGCATCGTCTGGACGATCGATACCGGGACAAGCGCACTTCTAGCCAATGACGCTACAAATGTCGCAAACCTTCTCTATTCGGGCCACCTTGCCGGGGGCGCGCTCAGTTGGACGGTGCCTACGGTAGTCAATGGGCATGTGTACGTGGGAGAGAAGGGCATAGTCTTTGCCTTCGGCTTGCAGTAAGAATGGGCCCCGGGGCGCAAGCTCACTCTTCAAAGGAAAGACAGAATTCCAGGCGCTGACTACCCGACGACCTGAGAGCCGGAGAGCGCCACCTGGATATCGTAGCGACGTCGACGCTGTGATTCACCGTTTTCAGTCGCGTGTTCTCAGAACCTATTTCACCTAGCTAGCATCCATAGAATTCATGAGACCACCGTGCGACGAAGCCGTAATCCGGTCAGGGGATGTCGGAGCTCCGAGTGCGGCGGGAGCGAGCACGTGGATACTCGCCGCGACCATTATCGGTTCGAGCTTGGCCTTCATCGACAGCACGGTCGTCAATGTCGCTCTGCCCGCGCTCCAATCCAGCTTTCATGCAACTGTAGTGGATGTGCAATGGGTGGTCGAGTCTTATGGCCTGTTCCTGGGAGCGTTGATTCTCGTAGGGGGCTCGCTCGGCGACTTGTTTGGCCGCCGCTTGATGTTCGTGCTGGGTGTGGCGATTTTCGCCGTGGCTTCCGCGGGTTGCGGGGTTGCGTCGAACATACATCAGCTGATCATTGCGAGGAGCATTCAAGGTGTAGGGGCTGCACTCCTCGTGCCCGGCAGTCTTGCGATTATCAGTACGTCCTTCGACGAGAAGAGCCGCGGTCACGCGATCGGCACATGGTCTGGCTTTACGGCGATCACTACCGCGGTGGGGCCCGTTCTCGGCGGCTGGCTGGTTCAGCATGCTTCCTGGCACTGGGTGTTTTTTATCAATCTCCCGCTGGCGGCAGCGGTGATAGTCATTTCGTTTTGGCATATTCCCGAAAGCTGCAGCGCGCCCGGTGGCCATGTCGATTGGCTTGGAGCCCTGGTTGTCACTCTCGGATTAGGGGGCCTGGTTAACGGGTTCATCGAATCGGCGAACATGGGTTGGGGACATCCTCTAGTGCTAACCAGCTTGATTGTGGGCTGCGGCTGCCTAATTTTGTTCCTGTTCGTCGAAGCGAGCGTGCCTTCACCGATGGTTCCGCTGGTGCTATTCGCATCATCCAGCTTTAGTGGCACCAACTTACTCACGCTGTTCCTCTATGCCGCGATTGGGATTTTCTTTTTCTTGTTTCCGTTGAATCTGATCCAAGTCCAAGGGTATTCGGCAACCGCTGCGGGTGCCGCTATGCTGCCACTAATTGCCCTGATCTTCTTTCTTTCTCGCTGGTCGGGGGGTCTCGTGACGCGTTATGGCCCAAGACCTCCGTTGATTATCGGCCCGCTCGTTGCCGCGTTGGGGTTTGTTCTATTCGCTATACCTTCGGTAGGCGGGAGCTACTGGAAGTCGTTTTTTCCTGCGGTGATTGGCCTTGGTTTTGGCATGGCGATTACCGTGGCTCCTCTCACCACGGTTGTCATGGATTCAGTGGGCCAGGATCGTGTCGGTGCGGCGTCTGGAATCAATAATGCAGTTGCGCGCGTCGCGGGCGTCCTCGCGATTGCAGTCCTTGGAATTGTGATGCTGAAGGCTTTTGGTTCACACTTAAATCACAGTTTGGCTCACCTTTTGCTGCCGACTGGCATTTTGGACAAAGTTCAGGCGGACGAAATCAAACTTGCAGGCTTGCAGGTGCCCGCGGGACTTGATTCCGGTACGAGAACCGCCCTGACAAAATCGATCGGGGAAGCATTTGTATTCGGATTCCGAATCGTGATGTTCATTTGCGCAGGCCTGTCTGTAGCGAGTTCCGCGGTTGCGCGGCTTATGATTCCGAAGGGGACACTAGACCTTTCCTTGGCTCGCCTCGGACGGTGACTGGGCAGCTTTGCGTTATAAGCCAAGGCGCTAGTCTCCGGACGGTTCCGCGTGACGGACGACGTGGACTACTTGCGGATGGCCGACGGCCCAGAAGTACTATAGGTCAAGGAGTAGGGAGCCGTGACTACGCGTCAATACAAGGTTCACACTCAACTCGGCCGAGCCGCAGTCCAAATCTTTGCCGCCAATGATCGCATGAACCAGGTTCTTATCGAGCATCTCGACCCTACCGCCTGGAGAGCCAAGCCGCCCGGCAAAACCCGCACCATTGCGGCGATCTTCACGCATATGCACAATGTCCGCTCAAAGTGGATCAGGCTTACTGCTCCGCAGCTGAAGGTTCCACCACAGCTCAACCGCGCGCACTGCACGCCGCAGCAGGCCCGTGCGGGATTGGCCGAGAGCGCCGTCCGCTGCGCGGAGATGCTCGCTGAGGCGCTCGACGGGTCTGGGGGCCGCGTCGATAAGTTTCGCAGAGACGGCTGGGCTCGGCCTTGGCCGGTTGGCCCGGAAATGCTGTGCTACATGGTTTCTCACGAAGCCCACCATCGCGGACAGGTGTGTATGCTCGCGCATCAGCTCGGATTTCCGTTGCCGAACGAGGTGACCTGCGGGATCTGGAATTGGGAGAAGCTGTGGAAAGAGTGCGGGTCGTCTGGCGGCCCCGGCTACGGTTCTTAAGGAATCGCTCAAGGGCAGAAGCCGCGGCTGCCTGTTCCACCAGCCGCCACTGCATTCGGAAATTCCCTCCCAACGGGCCGCCGAAAACGGCGGTATACTCGCTAACGGGGAACGCCAGTTCTCCATTTTGGGTTGAACCAACACCGCCTTGGGGCCGCACGAAAGCACAAATTCGTAGGCGAGCAAATTTCGGACGCGTCGCCAGCAAGCGTATTCCAAACATCATGATTGAGAGTCCGTAGGAGGATTTATGCCAACAGCAATCGCAGTCGCAACGATGAAGGTAGCGCAAGTTTCCAAGCCCGGAGCAGATTTCCAGATCGTCGAGCGCGAGATTCCTATCCCGGGGGCACGACACGTGCGCATCAAGGTGCAGGCCTGTGGTGTGTGCCATAGTGATGTGCTCACAAAAGAAGGGAGCTGGCCCGGAATTCAGTATCCCCGGGTTCCAGGGCACGAAATCGCGGGCATCATCGATGAACTGGGTGCCGGTGTTTCCGAGTGGAAGAAGGGGCAGCGCGTCGGTGTCGGCTGGCATGGCGGCCACGACGGCACGTGTCTCCCGTGTCGGCGCGGAGATTTTCGCAATTGCCGGAACCTGAAAATTCCGGGCATCAGCTATGACGGGGGATACCAGCAATACATGGTCGCTCCCGTGGAAGCATTGGTGGCGATGCCGGAGAGTCTAAGTGACGTTGACGCAGCACCGCTGCTCTGCGCCGGAATTACCACCTTCAACGCGTTGCGGCACAGCGGTGCGCTGCCCAGCGACCTTGTTGCCGTACAAGGTATTGGCGGTCTGGGTCACCTCGGAATTCAATTTGCGAGCAAGTTTGGTTATAAGGTCGCGGCCATCGGGCGTGGGTCCGAAAACGCGGCGCTCGCAAAGAAACTCGGGGCAAGCGTGTACATCGACAGCAAATCGACGAACGCTGCAGAGGCATTGCAAAAACTGGGCGGGGCTCGGGTAATTCTGGCGACGGCCCCAAGCTCGAAAGCAATGTCCGAGCTGATCGACGGTCTGGGGCCGAACGGCACGCTCATGGTGGTGGGTGCGACATTTGATCCCATTGAAGTTACACCGATACAGCTCATTAGCGGAGTTCGAAATCTTCAAGGCTGGGCCGCGGGAACACCAACAGATTCCGAAGACACACTACGCTTCGCCGAACTGACCGGCGTGCGTGCCATGATTGAAACATATCCGCTCGAAAAAGCGGCCGAGGGTTACGCGCGGATGATGAGCGGCAACGCACAGTTCCGCGTGGTTCTGACGATGTGACAACGGCGGAATTCGCTCGATAACTCGCTAGTAGAGTCATGAATTTGCGCGAGTGATACAAAATCGTCATTCCGCGGTCGACGGCGCATCCGGAAGTTGAGACCGGGACTTCCTCATTGATTCCGTGGCAGCCTCGCTGTCGGGGAGGATCGGACGTCCCGGGTTCGTGCCCTAGGTGTTCTCCAACAGTCGGCGATCCCGACCTTTAACCGGCGTCCATGCAGGGACCGCCGTCAGGATTGCGAATAATCAGAGTGACACCCGGATCGCGGCTTGGGCCGGGGATGGCAATCTATACTCGCCATCGGAATTCCGCTGGAGATCAAGACTTAAACTTGTGGGCCATTAGAATGGACTGCACATGACGATCCCATTCCGTCGCGCGGTGAGCGCCTGTATTATCTTCCTCGCCTGTTCAATCGCCATCTTAATTGTGGTGAATCGTCCAGTAGCATACGCGTCGAATGGGGATTCGCGCGATCGTGGCGCGATTGTATTTCACACCAGGGGTTGCGAGCGTTGCCATAGCATTACTGGCGTCGGCGGAGACCGTGCACCCGATCTGAGCAGCGTTGGCCAGCGCCGTGGGGCCGGTCAGATAAAGAAACAGATACTCAAGGGAGGGAACGGCATGCCACCGTTCAAGGACGTCCTCACGGAAGGCGAGGTGAAGGACCTTGTCGCGTTCCTTACCTCTTGCCGGACCAATTCGGCTCCCGGCTGCCGCCAGTGGACGGCAGCTCAGACGCCTCAATAGAGGCTTCCTGCTACTTGTTCTGCAATCTGCTCCAATTCGTCGTCCTGCGGGTCCGAAGATTTCACCGAGCCCTTGTGTTCGCGAGAGGCGAGTGTCACGGTGAAATAATGGTCGCGAACTCGACTGCTTACCATTTCAACGATTTCGCCGTGTGAGCCAGGCCGTTTACACCTTGCGGCCTGGTTTCCGATACCCTTCAGGTTTGTGCTGTCTGCGGGACACGTGGGCAAGGCAGCCTTGCTGACAAGAATCTGCAAGGAATCAGAAAATTCCGGCTGTCGCGAAAACCTGCAGGAACCCTCGCCTGTATCCGACAAATTAACTGACACAGATACATCCCCGCCGAGCGCGCGGGCGGCAGTTCCCTGGGTGAGCCAGGGGCAACCGGTGTTCTGTGGGTGGGGTTGTCGGTTGCTTCGAGGAGCAGTCGGGGTGCTGTATTGCGCCTGGGCTGCGGCCGCCGCAGAAGCAAAGAGCAACAGCAAAAAAAAAATTCGATCGAACATGGCGGAGCTAGGCCTTTGCCTTCGCCGGCGTCTTGGCATTTGCCAGGGGGCCAGACTTCAGAATCTTGCCGCCTTCCTGGATTACGTAGAGTTGGTTGATCTCAAGGTCCTTGAGCTGATCCACCTGCCCGCTCAGCCAGCGAATCTCCACCATGTCCACTTTTTTCGCCTGGTCTAGTCCGTAGTGCATACGCAGGTCGTTTTGCGAAAAGTAGCTGCCGCCGCTACGCAGCTCGTCCATCTGGACCAGCGGCTTGGTTGCGTCAGACGTGGTCGCAGCGGTGACAGTAACACGACTGCCTATGCCCGAACGATTGGATTTGACGCCCACTAATTTGATCTTGATCCAGTTGCGACTGAGCGTTGAGTCGCAGCGCAGGAGCTGGGGCAGCGAATTGATGCAGTTGACGGCGATGTCGATGGTTCCGTCGTTGTTGTAATCGCCGAATGCGCAGCCGCGGGCAGGAGCGTTTTCCATAATCCCCGGCCCTCCTTGGTCCGTGACTTCTTCGAATCGCCCGTTGCGCAGATTGCGATAGAGATACTTGTGCTCCGCGTATTTCAGATCGGCCTTCGATTTATCGACCTCCGGATAGACGTGTCCGTTCGACATGAGAATGTCGAGCCAGCCGTCATTGTCCATGTCAAAAAAGCCGACTCCCCAACCCAGCAGCCGCGTGTTTACTCCGAGACCGCTTGGGTAGGTTCGATCCTCGAATGAAGCGTCACCCAGATTTGTGTAGAGAGAATCCGTGTCGCCCGCGAAGTTGGTCTTCACGACGTCCAGATTGCCGTCGCGGTTGTAGTCTCCAATGGAAACCCCCATGCCTGCCTGCGGTTTCGCCTCCGCCGAGAGCGCTGCTCCAGCCTCGATGGCGATGTCGCGAAATGTGCCATCTTTCTGATTGAGATAGAGCGTCGCGGGAGCCGAATCATTCGCGACATAAATATCTGGCCAGCCATCGTTGTCCAGGTCGGATGCGGCCACGCTCAGGCCGTACGTACCTACGGCGGTCCACATGCCGGACTTTTCGCTAACGTCTGTGAACGTTCCGTCGCCGTTGTTGTGATACAGGATGTTTCTGCCGCCCGGCAATCCGGGAGGGCCGCAGGCAACAAGAATTCCTTTATAGGTGCATGGCCCGTCTTCCGGCTTCGGCGCTGTTTTCAGATCGAAGTCAACATAGTTTGCAACAAAGAGATCGAGGTGTCCGTCGCGGTCATAATCGACGAAGGTGCAACCGGTATTCCAGCGCGTCTTTGGTCCCGGTTGAATCAGACCCGCCTGCTCGGTCACATCGATGAACGTTCCGTTGCCATTATTGCGATAGAGCACGTTCTGGCCGTAGTAGGTGACGAACAAATCGTCGTGGCCGTCGTTGTTGTAATCCCCTACGCAGCAGGCCTGGCCCCAACCTGTCTTATGCTCCAACCCGGAGCCGGCGGTTACATCAGTGAACGTTCCGTCGCGATTGTTCTTGAACAAGTGGCAGTGTGGTGCGTCCCCACCTGGAAATCCTTCCAGCCGCCAGCCGTTTACCAGAAAAAGATCGAGCCAGCCATCATTGTCATAATCGTAGAAAGCGAGCCCGCACCCGGTCGTTTCCAGCAGGTATTTGTTGGTGCCTTTACCGCCGTATATGGTCTCGACATTGAGGCCCGCTTCCTTCACCACATCGACGAAGCTCACGCCCAGCGGCGTGCCCTCAATGGGAGACTTCGGGCCAGGAGGAGGAGGCGCAGGCTTTGCGTCGTAGTCGCGTTCCTGCGGCCCAATGCTTTTAGGTTGTTCAGGCTGTGCCTGCTGCCGCCAGCGGTGAGGCCAACGCAACGATGTCCGCAAAGGGCAGAACGAGCGCCGTGCGGCTGAGCGAACGAATGAACTTGCGACGATTCAATGTATTACCATCCTCAGATTTACTGTTGTCCAGCAGCGCTGCCGACAGCATGCGTCAAGTCGGAGTGCATGTGCCATGGCACGCTCTCGGTTGAGATTTCCGGGTGCTTGCGCAGATAGTCAAGCGAGTAGGTGGGCGCGCCAGGATCGACTCTCTTTATGTTGTAGAGAGAGGCTTCTTCGGCTGACTGCTTCTTCATGCCCATCCGGCGGTACAAAATTGCCAGGTTATAGTGCGCGGCCAGATCATCCGGATCAATTGCCTGGAGCGCCTTGAACTGTTCCATGGCTGCCACGCTCCGATGCTGCTGATAGTAGGAGATGCCAAGCTCTCTGCGCGCATCGCGAGATTGCGGATATTGCGCAACCACCTTCTCCAGATCAGCAACTTCAGCCTGCGAATGCCGCGACCGGCGCTCCACCAGCGCCATATAGTAGAGTGCCCGCGCGTCATCAGGATGCAGCGCGAGCGCCTTCTCCAACGGCGTGCGCGCCTCGGCGTACTTTTCCCATTCAATATAAGTGAGGCCGATGTTGATGTAGCCGTCCTTGTAATCCGGGCGCAAACGGACGACCTGCTCAAACGCATTCATTGCGTCTTCATACTGCAATTCGTCAAGATATCCGATGCCGGCATTATTCCAGCGCATCCAGTCCGGATTATCTGTCGCCAGCGGCGCCGAGGGCGGATTGTCGCCGATATTCAGCGTACGGCTTCGTGAAGCGAGCTCGACTACCGGATACGCAGGATGATCCTTGCCGAACACATTATTCACATAACTTTGCCGCAGGTGCCGATAGTTGACACTGGCAGTGATCGTCAGCGGTCCTTTCACATCTCCAGGTATCTGGAACTGGTAGCGGATGAGCGTGGACCGTCCAGCCTGAATCGTGTTGTCGTACGCCACCGAATGAATGGTCCAGACCTTGTGGTTGTCCACAAAGTTTCCCGTCAGGTCTACGGGCCGATTCGTAAAACTATGGGCGCGTGGATCGAGCATGCCATCGGGCTTCAGGAAGCCGCTATCGTAAATAACTGCCCCGGCCGCATCCTTCACAGTGAACTGCGTCCATGCCTCATAGAGATCTCGAACCTCCGGAATGAGCGAATGGCCGATGTTCTTGTTCTGAATAACAACGAATGCTTCGACTACGTCATTCGCTTTCAGCGTGAAGGGCGTTGAACCCAGCGGAGCGATCATGGAGGCATTGTCGCCAATCTTCAATGCGAAGAGATCGACGTTGAGGTAGTTGCCGCTCTTCAGAAAGTCGATCGTCTTGCTCAGTTGCTCGTCGAAGCCGTAGTAGAACGGCACGGCCGTATTTCCAGCCAGCCAGCGGTGCGAAGCCAGCGTGCCGTGCTTGGCTCCGTAATCGGGGAGGCTGATTGCCTGGCGCTTCATATGGCAGCTCTGGCAGGTGGTGAAATCACCGGGATAGAAAGTAAGCGGGTTGCGCTGCGAAAATTTCGAGTTCTGCCATTCGTCATAGGCTGGTGAACGCGCGAATCCACTTATAGTCGTTAAGCTGCGGTGGAAAATACGCTTTGTGACATGCGGAGCAGAACTCCGGTGTGTGGTAGAAGTCCTGCATCACGGCCTTCGAGTGCCGGTCGAGATGGGCGAGGATCTCGGCGTCGGGAACGATGCCCGGAATGCGGTTCCCTTTCTCATCGACCATCACCGCCGGAACGCCCATCACAAAACTTCCATTGCCGAGCTTCGAGCTCTACACTCTGAATCGAGTGACAGGTCATGCAGGTCAATCCATCGCGATCGAACGAACGATCTCCTTGCGCATCAGGGGTAAGTGCACCCGAGAGTACGCCGATAGGGTTGTGGCAGCTATCGCAATGCCGCGCGAACTCGATGCCCTTGGTCCGCATAAGAATATTGACGCTGGTGCGATAGAACGGCGTTCGGAACGAATTGGCGTGCAGTGACTGGCGCCACTCGTGATACGCCTCCTGATGGCAATGCCCGCAGTACGCAGCGTCTGGAAAGGCTGTGGGTTCGAGAAAGGTGTTTCCTTCGACAGCCGCATTTCCCGGGAGGGAAATCTTGCCGGCTTCAAATGGGTAGGTATAAGTCTGGCCGATCTTGTCCGCGTATGCCTTCCGTGTCATCGCTTCCTGTGACGAGGCATCCTCGGCTGCACGGGTGGTGGACCACAAAAAGACGCACATTCCAGTACAAAGCAAAAGCAGCAGGCACGCGCGCCGACCAAATACATTCATAGACTTCACAACAGAAGCTGGGAAGGAGACCTATTGAGTAAATCCCCTAGCTGAACGAAGTTCTACACTTCACCTACGCGCGGATTATAGCAAACAGGCTGCATCACTAGACATATGGATTATCGGGCTCATGGCTGTTTTGGCTGCATTCATGATTGCAGAGACCGCTAAGGGTTCGCTGCTGTTTTAGCGGCTTCAGCCTTCTGGCGTTCCGTTGCCGCCTCAGCGGTCTTTCCCCTGCCGATCCAGGGCATTCGCGAGACCGAGATGAGCGTCTGCGTAGTTTGCGTCGTAACTCAACGCCTCCTGAAACTGAAGAACCGAGCCCGCTACGTCGCCGCTTCGCAGGAGTGAGTTTCCAGCGTTGGTAGCAACCTCCGCGCGCTGAAAATTCATGTGGGCCCGCATAAGATCGGCCGCTATTTTGCGCTCGGCTGTAGCCTCAGCAGGCTGGTTCTGTTTGACCAGAACAGACGCGAGCGTCAGATGTGCGTCGGGTTGGGAGGGATCTTGGCGGATGGCTTCACGCAGCGCCGCTGTCGGCCTCCGGCAGCTTGTTCAACTTCTCGTCCACGCTGCCCAGCGTGGCCCATCCGTCGCTATTCTCCGGACGGAGCTTCAGGGAGATGTTCATCTCGCGGGAGGCATCGGCATAGCGCCCCGTCTGCATATAGAGGATGCCGAGAAGATAAGGGGCCTCCGGAGCGGACGGGTTGAGTCTCTCGGCGGTCTCCAGCTCGGGGATTGCGGCTGCTGCATCGTCCTGCCATTTTGAGCGCAAGCCCAAGGTTGTAGTGCAGTTGCGGCAGATTGGGCGCCAGTTTTAACGCTGCTTGCAGCTCGCGGACCGCATCTGCAAACTGGCTGAGCTGCACATAGGCCGCCGCGAGATCCTGATGCGCCGTTACATTATCCGGGGCGAGTTCAATGGCGCGTTGCAACACGGGGACAGCATCTTTCGCGAGTTGCGCCTGACATAACGCCATTCCAAGATTCGTCAGAGCTTCCGCATTGTTCGGTTCGGCAGCCACTACTTTCTTAAGCAGTGCGATTGCCTCCTGCACCTTGTTGGAACGCTGCAAGGCGAGGGCGAGTTGATAAGAGGCCACAGTGGATTCCGGCTTCAATTCCAATACATGCTCGAAGACCGGGATCGCTTGCTGTCGTGCCCATCGGCTGCAAGTGCTTTACCGAATTCGAGCGCAATCGTTACATTCTGAGGTTCGAGTTGCGATGCCGTTTGCCAGTTCTGTTAGTCCCTCCTGTTGCCCCTGAGCGCGCATTGCCAGGCCAAGATGCAGATGGGCGATGGCTAAATGCGGATTGAGACGAACGGCCGCTGCGAACTCCTGCTGCGCGTTTGCCCAATCCTTCTGCTGCGCGTACAGAGAGCCAAGCTCATCGTGCAACTCCGCGTTCTGCGAGTCTGATGCGACGGCGGCTTTCATCTTTAGTACAGCTTGCGGAATTGATGCGCCTGCTGCCAGCGCACGCGCATATGCTGCAAGAGCATACGACGGAAGCTCGCGTTTCTGCAGGCGTGCGTCTGCCTCAAGGCTTGGGAATAAAGGCAACGCTTTTTCAGCTGATCCGATTTGATCGAACGCCAGTGCCAGATTCATTTGTGCGACGCTGTCTGTTGGCTTTCATGGCCAGCGCCTTTTGAAGTTCGCGAATGCCTTCCTGCGTGTCGTCCTCGACTGACCAAAACTGCGCCCAGGGCGCTGTGTCCCTGCTCGGCCTGCGGAGCCAGGCGGACTACCTGCTCAAAATCAGCCTGGGCTGCGCTCAGATCCCTCTGCGCCAGCGCTGCCTGGCCTGCGCGATATGCGGCATCCGCTTGCTTAAAAGCGGCTGACGGCTCCTGAGAGAACGCGGAGTTGGAGATTGCCATCACAGCGAGAAGACGCAGCATTGCAGCAACAACCGGCTTTGAGGAGGCTTGCGCATAGTGGTTAGAGGTGAGCCAGGTTTGCACGTGCGGCAGCGTGCTGGGGGTCAAGGATTAAAGCATGCTCAAAGTCTTTGCGAGCAGACGCGGTATCGCCTGCGCGAGCCTGCAGTACGCCCAGGTTATTCCAGTCGTCCGCATCGTTCGGTTCTAACGCAAGAGCCGCGTTCAACTCGCGAATTGCGTCACCTAACTGGCCTATCTGTTCGTATAGCTGCGCAAGTTGCCGGTGCGGCAGGGTGTCGCGTGGCCGCAGGAGTTGAATAGCCTTGAACTGTTGCAGTGCGTCGCCAAGCCTGCCGGATTGGATGTAGATATTGCCGAGCAATTGATGAGCGTCGGCGTCATCCTTCTGCTTGAGCGCCTGCTGCAGTAACTCAGTGGCGCGAGGGAAATTATTGTTCCCAGCCTCGATGCTGGCCAGGTTGTACAAGGCGTCGAAGTTGTCCGGGTCGATCGCGATTGCGGCTTCAAACTCGTGCTGTGCGTCTGCGGTCTGGTTGGTTGCAGTCAGAACAGCTCCCAACTCGTTATGTGCAGAGGCATCTTTGGGGTTTTCGACGATTAGGCGACGATACTCCTGTTCAGCCTCGGCATAGCTGTTGTGCTTGAAGTACAGGTGTGCAAGGTCGAAACGCGCGTCAGCATACTCTGGATTAGCGGTGAGCGCTTTTTGGTACT
This sequence comes from uncultured Acidobacteriaceae bacterium, assembly GCA_963783805.1. Classification (GTDB taxonomy): domain Bacteria; phylum Acidobacteriota; class Terriglobia; order Terriglobales; family Acidobacteriaceae; genus Silvibacterium. The sequence goes on from CAWAPC010000007.1 coordinate 108,547, forward strand.
CAGCCTTCGGCCTGCTGCCAATCCCCCGCTCCGTCAAGCGCGGTGCCGAGTGCGGTGAGGCTTCGGACATCATCGGGGTTGGTCGCGAGGATGCGACGAAGGAGCGTTGCGGCGGAGGTGTAGTCGCTCTGGATTATGTCGACCGAGGCAAGATTGTAGAGCGCGGTCTGATCGTCGGGGTCCTTACGGAGCTGATTCTGCATCCAGGCCTGTTCCAGCAGAACCGCGGATCCTCATTTGAGTTTGGGAGCGCGTGAGGCAGCACCTGCAGCCAGAGGTGGCCCATCTCGTCGACAGAGCGGTTTCCAGCTTTGACTCGTATCGGTGGGCTATTGGGATTGCGGATGTTGGCAGTGGAGTTGTCATAGGTATAGCGCATGTGAATCACGCTGCCCTTCGGCAGGAAGATGGGCGATTGATAGCGGTAGACCGATTGGCGGTCGATGTCCCAGTCGGGGATGAGAATGAGCCACTTCTTCTCTCCGTTGGGCAGGATGGCATAGCCCTCTAACCTTTTGCCGAGGTAGTGGGCGTGCGGATAAACACCGAGGACGTCGACACCGACAGGAAGCTTGAGCTGATCTTCGACAATAAATTTTGCGTCTCCCGCAGGAATATCCAGTGCTGCGTCGTGCTCAAGCTGCAAAAGCATGGGATGTGCGACGGGAGGTTTGTCGGCAAAGTAAAGACCCACGGTGGCTTGCACGGTCTCCGGCTTGCCGGTGGGCTTGAGGTGCATGTTCAGGACGAGATCGTTACCGGGTTCGAGCCGCCAGGGCATACCTTTGGGTTCGATAAGAGCGGGGGTATCGGGCTTCCAGAAGAGAAAGTGACTGTCAGGGTCAAAGGTGCTTCCTGAATCGAAGGTGACTTCCATACCAGGAATTCCCTGTTGCCAATCGTTGGGATGCTGCCGACGGAGGGAGGCAGTGCGGTCGATGATGACGTTGGCATGGTGTACAACCCGAGGCGCACCGGGCTTGATTTCCATCGCGCGGACGTATTTTGTTTGCGTAATTGGAACGGGCAGGATGAAGTTACGAAAAAGATCCGGTGCCCGAGGCAGGAACCTGGGTTGGGGACGTCACTTTCAGGATGAGATCCGGCGGCCCAAGCTGCCAGTCCTTTGAGTAGACAGGAGGCTTGGGTGCTTCGGCGGGGTCTCCTTCAGGCATACCGGCTTCAACCCATTCCTTGATGAGCCTCAGATCCTCGTCAGGAAGTCGGCGGTTATCGGCGAAATTGCCGTAGCCGGGCGCCGGGAGCCAGGGAGGCATGAAGCGACTCTGTGTAACGTTCTGCATCACGGTTCCCCATCGCCTGGCATCCGTATAGGAGAGCAGGCTGAAGGGGCCAGCGCCGCCGGGGTGATGACAACTAGCTGCAATGGTCGTACAGGATGGGGCGATCTGCCGATTGAAGGTAACCGGCGCCGCGGCAGCCCGGACACGCGCATGCGGCAGCGGAGTGAAGATTGTAACGAGCGCAGCAGTTCCAGCGAGAACCGCAAGAAGATGGCTTGGCGCTTCGCCATGTCATCACTGGCCTATGATTCCGCAACCTACGGCTGGCCCGTCTGGCCGTTGTACAGGGCGATGCTGAAGGACATCCACGATAGCTCGCTCGAGATCGAACTGGGTGGCTTCGGGCCGCTGTTGCCCAATCTGTATGTAGCGATTGTCAATGCGACCGTGATAAACGGCGCGAAGAGATTCCGGACCTGACTGCTGCGGAACCAGGACTGCGCCTTCGGGGGTAACACGGGCGCGAGTGAGGTCAACGAGCCGATGATGCGGATCGAGCAGGACATGGGCTTCTGTACCGTAGTCGGCTTCATGCTGACGCACGGCGGCTCCAGTTTCTCCGACATTGGGATAGACAAACCAAAATACTACATGTTGCGTCGCGTATTTCTTTTCGAGGCGCTGTATCTCAGGAATGTAGCGATTGGAGATGGGGCAGTCGGTTGCCGTGAAGAAAAGCACAATCGCTTCCGTGCCGGGAGGAGCAAGACTGGTAACCGGCTGCCCATTCAAGGTGTAGCCGTACGTACCTGTGATCCCCATGCCCGTCCGGCATGTGCGACGGTCAAAACGCCAAACAAAAGACAAACTGGAAAACAGGAGCGCCGCATAACGTTTTGAGTAGACAATATTGCGAATAATCCAGGCAAGAACATTCCGCCAAGTATGAAGCGATATCGAAAGTTCTCCGCATTCTGTCATGCCTTAAATCACTGCTCTGCTGACACCGGAATTGCTTTATGTATGCGAATCAATGCTCGACTTGTCCCTGCGCCACGTGTCAACAATAATCTTGGCTTACTATGCGCTACGGCGAGGGTTCGTATCCGCGCACTTTTCTAGCGGAGATCGCATCGCTGTCCTCCGTAGGTTCCGGAGGTGACAAACCTGCGAAGCGTTGGATCGTCAGGATTCAATTCGGACAGTCTGGTCAGTATCTCCAAAGCTTTAGTTTTGTTACCCATTCTGCACTCGATGAAAGCGAGGTCTAACCCGGCAGCCATCTGGCTGGGATCAGCGTTGACTACGCGCTGCAACAGATTGATCGCCTCGGCGATACGTCCCGATGTGGCATCCAAAACGGCGAGATTTCCTATCGCTGTCGCTTCATAAGGATCTTCCGCCAGCGCGTCTGCATACTCCTTACCGGCGCTCGCATTGTCGCCAGACATTTGTTCCAGAAAGCCAAGCTGGGTGTGAACCTGAACGTCGCCCTTACCGTCTTTTTCTACTTTCTGCAGAAGACTAAACGCCTTCTCAGCAGCCTTCTGATTTCCGTGCTCGGCCAACTGCGCATAGGCCAATCCAAGCTCCCGGTCTTCAGCCGATACAGTGCCTACGGGCACCAACTGGTCAGAGTTTCCGAGATCGGTCAATTGAAGTGCCGACGCAGCAGACGAGGGTCGAATTTGGATATTGTGGTCCGTCGCCTGTTCATGTGAGATGTCGGTGGTCTCACGAGTAGGCATATGACACACCGCACAGTCTTGTTGCTCGGGATGATGTCTGGTCGCCATCTGGATACCCGTATGACACGTCAGACATTTACCGCGAAAGTAGCTGACACGATCCTCAGCGCTGGGCGAGCTATGCGGATCGTGGCAGGTGGTACATGTCAGCTTGTCACCACTGGCAACTTTACATGCACTGCGTAGAAGAGCCTCATACTGACTGCTTGCCCGGCCGCCGCCTGACTCTGCGCTGCCCCTCACGAAGTACACTGCATAGTCGGCGAGGTTGTCTCCGGCACGAAACTGCGCGAGCGATTTTCCGGCGCGGTAAATAGCAACATCTCCTTCAAGATGGCACTGGAGGCAGATGCTGTCTCTTCTTGCAGGAGTCAGTTTGGCCGCGTTCACAATGGGACCGCGCCCCTGTTCCGCCAGGTGCTTCGACGGATCACCGTGGCAGGCCGAACATCCTATTCCGGCCTGATGAAAGGGTGGTCCGTCGTACTCGTTACGAGCTTCGGGGAGTGCTGTCTGAACATCTGTTGCATGGCAGTGGAGACAGTTTGAATCGACGGGCAGCGCTGCGGGCATCGTCTTCGTTGCGCCGTAGTTTGGAGCCATGTCCCATAACTGCTTCTTACTGTAGTAGTTGATCGGAGCCTCAAACCACTGACCATTTTCCTGATAGAGATAGGTTCGGCCGCGATGTCCGGATCCGATGAAGTAGATGAGTCGCTTCTCCCCATGCAGAGCCGGCTGGCCGCCGGAGTTGCCGGGTTCTGCATCGCGGTCGTAGGACAGCCAGGCCTTGCCATTGCGCAGAAAGACATTATAACGGATCCCGGATGCAGCATGCAGGAAGCCCCCCGGCAGCAGACCCTCTGCGGCATTCCCACTCCCCCGCGCCATTGGAGTACGTTCATACTTCTGGTAAATCTCTCGATGGCACCCGCTACATACCGCATCCGGATTTTGCGCAAGCGCGGAAGGGCCCGGCTGCGCCGCAATGCCGGTTGAGGCGGTTATTGGTGAGTCGGGGAAAGTGCAGATAAGAAGGACAGTTACTAACAGGGTGGTTAAAACCAGGAAAGGATGGATGCAACTTCGCAGGGACTTACGGGAGTCTATCCGCATCTTAGATAACCGGCTTCCGCGGATAGGCAGGTGCTCACCGTCCTGTGATGAGCTGCTAATTGGTGCACCCATGGCAATCTTGTCCCTGAATCCCTTAGTGAACCGCTTCAAGCCTCGGTTCGCTTGCAGCCTGTAATTTCTCGGAAGTCTGAGTCTCCCGGCTGGCATCTTCTGCCCTGCCTAAGGACCGGTACGCCTGTCCCAGCAGGCTATGAGTAATGAAGTTGCTGGGATCCATTTTTTCGGCGCGCTCAAGATACATCACTGCACTCGCGGGTCTTGCTGCTTCAGCAAAACTTTTCCAAGCAGAATATATGGTCCAGTTGCAGTTGGCTCCAGGGGTAGAGCGCGCTGTAGGGACTGTTTCGCCTTTGTGTAGTCACCCGCACGGGTGTAGGCATCGCCCAGTCTGTCATAGACGCTGCCTTCGAGCGGGTTACGGAGCTGTTCCTTCTCAAACTCGGCAATGGCCACATCAAGGTGTTCGCCCGCGAGCGCGATCTCGCCAAGGAGTTCATGCGCAAGTGGTAACTGCGGGTCCAGTTGAAGCGCCTTCGTGGCAAACTGCTGGGCTATCGGGAGGTATTCACGACGCAGCAACATTCGCGCAGCCAGAAGATATGCCGGCGCCGAGTCGGGAGCAAAACCATATTGGTCAGAGAAAGCACGGCGGGCGTTGTCATATTGCCGGGTATCGATATAACAGAGGGCCAGCACATAACTGGGATCAACTTTGGTCTGAGATGTCCAATGAGGCGCTGATTCAAGCAACGGAATTGCGTCCGCAGGCCTCCCCAACCGGAATAGCGTGAGACCGCGCAGTTGCGTGGAGACCTCATCATTGGGGTTCTCTTTCAAGGCACTCGCAAATGCGGCGTCGGCTGCAGCGAATTGGTTCTGCGAGTAGAGTGCAAGGCCGCGCAGGCGATTGACGCCAGCTGGCACCGGTTGCTGAGCAGCCAATATATCGAGTTGCTTCAGAGCCTCGGCAATATGTCCACGATCGATCATCGCGCTTAACTGAGCCAGAGTCGGTGAGGAATCGGCGGGCGCAGGTCCAGCCAGCAGGGCTTGTTGTATCTGAGGATTGTGGGGGTGTTTGTGCAGGTGCAAGTGGCAATGACAGCGCTGCGAGGATGAGGATGGACTGGAGCAAGGCTGCCTTGGGTAGACGACGCATAAAAGAACAGGCCTAAGTGTAGACGAAAAACAAGAGGGGAGCCAAAGCTCCCCTCTTGTTTGTAAACAGCTGCGCTAGAACTGCAAGCGGAAAGAAAATTGCAACTGACGAGGGTTTCCGCTCGGGTTGATTCCAGGCGCCATGCTGCTGATGTACTGCGGTCCCTGGTCGATAGGAGCGCTCCCATCAGTGTTGAAGGCGAGGTTGATGTTGTTGAAGGCGTTATAAGCATCGAAACGGAACTGCAGGAGCAAACTCTCATGAATCGGAAAGTTCTTCTGCAGCGACATATCCGTGTTGAAGAAGTGCGGTCCGCGTCCGCCGTTTCTTCCCGCGTTGCCGATTTGATCCAGAGCTGGGTAGGAAAAGCCTATCGGCAGCTGATTGGATGAGAGGTTTCCGTTGTAAAAGAGCCGATTGTGCGTCACGGGGTTATACGCCCCCACATGAGTAGCCAGGCTTCGAGAATTTCCATTCGGATAGCATGGCGTATCGCCAGTACCGCTGGTGGGAACGTAGGGAGCGCAATTTCCAAGGGAGAGGGTAAACGGCAGGCCGCTGGACCAGGTCATGACCGGACTAAGCTGCCAGTTGCCGACGACTTGATTCACCCACCCTGACGAGTTGGAAAGAAACCTCTGGTTCCGGCCAAATGGGAACTCATAGACACCGTATAGCACTTCCTGTTGCTGACGGATGTCATTGTTGACGCCCCTTACCGCGGGCCGACTCCAGGTGGAGTAGTTGTTGTTGAAATCCCACCCGCGCTGCCATGCGTAGACCGAAGTGAACGACAGGCCCTGCGAAAATTGCTTGGCGAGTGTCACGTTCAGAGCCTGGAACGCGCTGTTCTGGTCATCCCCATAATAGTTGATGCCCTGGTTCCAACCGCACATGCCGGGTACGATTCCCGGCTCATTGGTAGGTGTTGCGTAGTTGGGACTTGTGCAGGCGGCTACACTTCCCCCGTAATAGCGCGAGAGGAAGTTCGAGTTGCTGGTACCGCCGTCCGCTCCGATCCCGTTTGCATCGGGGTTTGTTGGATTGGGGTTGTAATGCAATGGCCTGCCCTCAATACTGTAGACCGCCGGTAAATTGATCGCCGCCTCGTTGGGATTGGTGTTATTTCCGTCTCCAGCACTCAACGTGTGCGTGCCCTTGTTGCCAACATAAGCGATGGTGAGGGAAAGGGTTGGAGTGAGCGATTGCTGGAGGCTTGCATTCCACGCATCCAGCGTGGGAAGCCGCAGGCTATTGGGACGCGCCTTGGCGCTGACCGCATACCCCGGATTCGGCAGAAGTCCGTTTGAGGGCACGGTGGGGAAAACGTAGGGAACCGGACCACCGCCGACGGGTTGACTTGCAGGCTGAGCGCAGCCCGCATCCGGAGCGAGACAGAAGACGTAGCCGGTGGGAACGCCGGTGCTCAGTTGCTGGTTCGCGAGAACGGGCAGGTTTTGCGTGACCACGTGACCGAAGATAGAGCCGAAGACGCCGAGGTCGAAGCTTCGTCCGTAACCGGCGCGAATAACGGTTCTCGGATTAATCTGGTAGGCCGAGGCCCACTCGCGGATTCCATGCATTGGTAGCTTTGCTCCATCCCAAATTGCTTGGAACACTGCCGTTTAACGCAACACGCATGTAGCCGTCCGTCGAGGCGTAATCGTTCATTTGCATCAACGAGCCATTCCCTGTGCCGTTGACCGACTCGGGGAAATAAAACTCATAGCGAAGGCCCAGGTTAGCCGTCAGTTTGGGAGTGACACGCCAGGTATCCTGCCCATAGAAGAAGTCCCGCTTCTGGAATTCCTTTGCGTTCGTGGAGACGCTCACATACCGCCCGAACGCGGTGTCCTGGCCAAGCACGAAGGTTGCAAAGCCCAGGCCGCCCGGGGCCGCCAGGGTTGGATTGGAAGTGGGGCCCGTTCCGAAGCTGAGAATGCCGGCGCGATCCGTATCGCTCGGGACGCGAAGGTTACGCGCATAGCGAAGATCCATGCCCAGCTTGATAGAGTGATTGCCAAGGATCTTCGTCCAGTTGTTCACCAACTGGAATTGGTCTTCGCGCTCGGTCAGAGGGCAGTTGCAGCGCGTAATGTTCAGGTCGGAGCCGTAGGCCGCTCCTCCGCTGGTCGCATTGTTTGGTCCGCCCGATGCACCCACATCCGTAATGTTAAAACCGGGCGCGCCGCTGGTGTCCAGAGTCCCCGTATTGATCCCGGGAATCCCCAGGGCCGTCGCGAAATCCGTGCCCTGGTTGTACTTATCATCGCCGATGTCGTAGCGATAGTAGCCGATACGCCAGTCGGTGAGCAGGGTGGGACTGATGGCGATGTCCATGCCCGCGGCCAGGCTGTCATTCGCTCCTTTGGAATTGCCACCGTAGTTACTAATACCGAATCCTGCGCCGCCGGCGGGCCCGAAGATCGTCGTCCCGCTCAGGACATCGGTAAATCGGCTGAAACGCTCAAAGGCATGTATACCGCCGGTGATCTGATAGTCGACACGCTCTCCCCATGTGTCGGCGTTGAAAATTCCCGTGCCGCTCGCGCCATAGTTGTTTTGCAGCCCGTTATAGCTCCCGCCTTTGTTCGGCGCATATGGCTGAAGAAGCTTAAACAGATTCAGCGCCGGTTGCGAGAGCTGCGATGCCGGAATTACATTGCCAGGGTATGGCGTTCCATTTGGCTGGTAAATGATGCCCGCGTTGCCCAACGCGGACGCGTATTGGCTGAAGTCGCATCCGGGGACGCCGGTTGTGGTGCTTGCGGTTCCCAAACAGGTGTTTACCAGAAACGCGGACGGCACTGTCATGGACGCTGAAGTACCGACCTTTTGACGGATGCCTTCGTAGAAGCCGAAGAAGAAGAATTTGTCCTTGATGACGGGCCCGCCGATCGCGCCGCCGAACTGGTTCTTCAATCCGCCCGGGATGAGTCCGCCGGTCGCATTGGTGCCTGGAGGCGGATTTTGCGTAAATGGATTTCTTGCGAGGTTCGCATTGCTTTCCCGGTAGTCATAAGCGGTACCATGGAAGCTATTTGTCCCCGATTTCGTTTGGGCGGTCATGACAGATGAAACGGCTTTGCCGAATTCCGCGTCGAAGTTCTGGGTGGCGATCTTCGTTTCGGAAATGGAATCAAGCGGGGGATTCACGACGATAATGCCGAGGATCGGATCCTGATTGTCTGTCCCGTCCAGAATATAGCCGACGCCGCCGAAGGCCTGGCCGTCAACCTGAATCTGCTGGCTGCCCTGGGGATTCTCGTCAGCCGCGTGGTTCCAGCCAAGTAATTGCGCTCCGGGCAATAGAAGCTGCAGACTCGTAAAGTTGCGCCCTTCCACCGGAAGAGACTGAACGTTCCGGTTATCGAATTCGGTTGACACGTCAGCGCGGTCCGTTTTCAACTCCGGAACCGAGTTTGCGTTTACTTCGACGGTCTGATTTGCACCTCCAGCCTTAAGAGCTGGCGTGACCTTTATCGAGTTATCCGCATTGACCTCGATACCCTTTTGCTGAAAACCTTCGAAGCCAGTGGCTGCCACCGTTACGTCATAGACGTCCGGAATGAGGTGGTCGGCCGTAAAGTCACCGCTGCTGTTGGACTTTACGATGATTGAAGTTCCCTTAGCCTCGTCGGTCACTGTGACGGATGCGTCTGGTACGACCGCGCCGGTAGTGTCTGTGACTGTGCCGTAGATGGAACCGTAGACCGCCTGACCAAACGCTGCCGGGGAAAAACCTAGTAAGCATATGGCAGATAGCAAAATCATCACTCGCGCCACGTATCTCATAACAAACCTCCGAAAATGCACTGCATATTTCTTCTGTTTTGTTAAACGATGTTGCACTTAGTCGTGATGGTGCTGGACTTACCCCCGCGTTAGAGGCCGCCGGACATGATTGGACTCAGATCCCTTTGCCTTTGGACACGAAGGGCGTGTCTTCTTAAAATCGAGCAAAAGTAACTCTGTCGGCCCAAGCATGTCAAGGGCTTTTGAACATTGGTTTTAGTGGCGATTTTTCACCTATGAAAGGGGCCGACGGCGGGAATCACGCAGGATTACGCCAACACATGTCGAACCAATGCATTAAGCATTGCATTAGCCTGCGAAATTTGCTGTTTTTCAGAGAAACGAATGGCACACCTGAAAACAGTCCGCATGCCCCTTCAATCGGGAAAGCCTCATCAGCCTACCTCGCAGATGTACCTTGTCTTTATCGTCACGAATACAAAATGGCTTCGTTGCTCCCTCCATAAGTACAATCACCGCTGAGATGGAACTTCTCCGGGCACGTTCGTTTTTACTCATCGCCTCCTTAGTTGCGATGCTCCCGGGGTCGCACGCACAGAGCTCCGCCCCCGCCGCCGCCGGCCCAAAGCCTCCCGCAATCGCGAACGATAATCTCCAGGCAGCGGATGCTGCCTTTCGTGCCGGTTCAGCAGCGTATGCGCGCAACGATTTGCGAACCGCGCATGAGCAGTTCGCAAAGCTGGTCGGTCTTGCCCCTAATGTGGCGGCAGGCCACACTGCCTTCGGAACTGTGCTGTTGGCCGAAGGCGAAGTCAATGCGGCAGAAATAGAACTTGAGCTGGCACACAAACTGGATCCGAAAGATACAAATGCCATACTGAACCTTGCTCTCGCCTACTCACAGCTCCACAATTACGCACAATCCGCGGCAATGTTTCAATTGCTCGATAACTCAAACAGTGGCGCACCGCAGGCGCTCTCGCCTGAAGATGCAATCATCTATGCAAGCGCACTGGCTGCGACAGCACAACCAGAGGCCGCGCAAGAACAACTTGAGGAGGCCCTGGTCAACTCGCCGAACAGTGCAACATTGCATGATGCTCTCGGCTCCCTGTTCGCCCAGCACGAACAATATGACCAGGCAAAGGCCGAATTTCAGCAGGCCATCGCCCTCGACCCTATGCTGCCATCCGCGCACTACCACCTCGGATCCCTCTTGCTGAATCAAAATGATCCAGCAAGCGCGGTAAGCGAACTCACGCAGGCCCACACCCTCGCCAAGGACAACGGAGACTACACGCTCCAACTCGGCCGAGCCCTGCGGGCAGCGGGTCAGGACGACGACGCCATTCGACTTTTTCAGCACGCCATCGAGCTTGACCCAACTTCAATCGATGCCACGTACGAATTGGCGCTGACCCTGCAAACCAGCGGACGTGCCCGCGAAGCACTGCCTCTCTTCGAGCAAGTCGAAGCGGCACACCCTCAAGATCCCTCCGCACTTACCAACCTGGGCCTGGCCCTGGTGCAGACAGGTGACGCGAAGAGCGCAATCCCCTTCTACTTGCGCGCGCTTAAACTCACTCCAGAAAACGCCACCCTTCGCGAAGACCTCGGCGTCGACTACCTCCAGCAGAGCGACCTCGACCACGCCATCGAGCAGTTCCGTGCCGGCCTCAAGGCTGATCCGAATGACGCCAGTCTGCACTACGACCTGGGCCTCGCTCTCAAGTTGCAAGACAACCCCACTGCAGCGATTGCGGAGCTCCTGTCAGCCGAAAAGCTCGCCCCTCAGCTACCCGACCCTCCCTATACACTTGGTGTGCTCTATATGCAGCTTGGCCGTTTCGCGGAGTCTCAGACGGAACTTGAGAAAGCGACTTCGCTTCGCCCGGACAGCGGCGAGAGCTGGGCTCTCCTCGGCAACATATATAAGGAGACTGACCAGCCGCAGAAAGCCGTCGACGCGCTGCAACGCGCCATTCAACTAATGCCAAACCAGCCCAGCCCACATATCACTCTGGCCTCCATCCTCAGCGAACGCGGCGACCGAGCAGGCGCTGCGGCTGAACGCAAAAAGGCCGCCGATCTCAGTCGCGCAGCCATCAGCCGTCAGCGCGCAAACTTCGCGCTCGATAGCGGAAAAGCGCTTCTCAGTAGTGGTCGGGTCGCCGAGGCCATTGTTCAGTTTCAGTCGGCTGTCAACGCGGACCCATCTTACGCAGAGGCGCACCTGGCATTGGCCAACGCACTGGCCCAGCAGGGTCGAAGCGCCGATGCCGCGATGGAGCGCCAGAAGGCCGGGCAACTAGCTACGACTCCGGCAGAACACCCATAAGACTTCATGAATCAACGCAATGAAGAGGCTGGCCTCTTCATTGCCTGCTCAACAACGATTCCTCTATACTCAGTCAACTTCTATCAGGCCCTTTCAATCTGCAGTTGATTTACACACCAAATGGTGACCGCAAACCGAAGGGCGTTTTCAGACCCAGCCGCTGGGCAAGCAATCGCGGGGGAGTGTCCTGTTTGAGTTGGTCGCGCCGCAACTTCCTTACTTCTCTTTGCACCACCGCGCTCGTTCTTACTCTGGATGATGTGCTCGCTCTCGCAGCCCCTCAAAATACTATGCAGCCGGGATCTCAACTTGGTTCACGCCCCACGTACGACACCAAACCGCGACCCGCGACCAAGCGGCTACCATCCCCGGTTACTGGCACTCCGCTGGGGGTTAGTTTCATCGACGTAGCACGCCAATCCGGGCTCAACGCTAAGACCATCTACGGCGGCGAACACAAGAATAGATACCTCCTTGAAACCACCGGCTGTGGAGTGGCCTTCTACGATTACGACCACGACGACTGGCTCGACATCTTTCTTGTGAACGGCTACCGCCTGGAAGGTTTCCCGAAAGGGCAGGAGCCTGTCTCTCACCTCTTCAAGAACAATCGCGACGGCACGTTTACCGACATAACAGCCGGCTCGGGGCTGGAACACAAGTCAGGATGGGGCCAGGGTTGCTGTGTCGGCGACTACAACAATGATGGCTGGGACGACCTCTTCATCTCCTATTATGGCCAGAACGTCCTCTACCGCAATAACGGCAACGGGACCTTCACCGACGTAACCGCCGAGGCCGGACTCCTTCAATCCAAAACGCGCTGGAACTCCGGCTGCGCCTTTCTTGACTACGACCGCGACGGCCATCTCGATCTCTTTGTCGCCAACTACATCGACTTCGACATTAAGACAGCTCCCATCCCCGAGGCAGCCGGTTGCGCATACAAAGGTATCCAGGTAGCCTGCGGCCCCCCCGGTCTTCAGGGCGGAAAGAACATCCTTTACCACAACCTCGGCAATGGGAAGTTCGAAGACGTCTCGCAAAGAAGCGGCATGTGGGACACTGTCGGAACCTACGGCCTTTCGGTCGGCGTCTGCGATTTCGACAATGACGGCTGGCCCGACATCTATGTCGCTAACGACTCCACTGCCGCCACTCTGTACCAGAACCAGAAGGACGGCACGTTCAAGGACATGGCCATTGAGGACGGCGTAGCGTATTCCCCCGACGGCAAGCCCCAGGCAGGCATGGGTGTCTCCATCGGGGATTTCAATCGCGACGGCTTCTTCGATATCGTCAAAACAAACTTCGCCGGCGACACTGACTCTCTCTATGTCAATCTGGGCGATGGGACCTTTGACGATGTTACCTACGTTGCCGGGCTTGGCGTCAACACAAGGTTCCTGGGCTGGGGTGTAGGTTTCTTCGATATGGACAACGATGGCTGGCCGGACATCCTCATCTGCAACGGCCATGTTTATCCTGAGGTCGACGGGACCGACGTCGACGCCCCATACGCTGAGCACAAGTACCTCTACCGTAATCTGCGTAACGGACAGTTTGAAGAAGTGACCGCACAAGGAGGCCCAGGCATCAACGAAGCCGTGGCCGCCCGAGGTTGTGCTTTTGGCGACTATGACAACGACGGCGACATGGACGTAGCCGTTAACTGTGTCAACAGTCTCCCGCAACTGCTCCGTTGCGATTCGACCACCGGCCGCAATTGGATCAAGATCCGCACGGTCGGAACGAAATCAAACCGCACCGGCATCGGCGCTCGCATTGCCGTCACAACGCAGACCTCGCCGGCCGAAAAACCCTTCGTCCAAATCGACGAAGCGCGCAGCGGGGGCAGCTACTACTCGCAGAGCGACCTCCGCATCCATTTCGGCCTCAACCACGCGGCGAAAGCCGACACTGTAGAGATCACCTGGCCCTCCGGCATTAAAGATAAGCTGACAGACCTTCCCGCAAACCACCTCTACGTCATTCAAGAAGGTGGGAAGATCCTGAAGACCGTGGCGATGGGTGCTCCACCAAAGTCAGGCAACGCATAGCCATGTACGGTACGCGACAGGCAGTTTTATCGCTCCTCCGCTGCATTGCCGTGCAGTTCGGGCTCCTCCTCTTTGCCGTCTCAGCCGTCGCCCAGCAACCCTACCCTCCAACAACAGATCACCCGGCGCCGGCATGGTTCGTAGATGTTGCGGCGAAGGCTGGGATTTTAGTCCGCAACGTCAACGGCGGCATCGAATCCAAGCGCTATATCATCGAAGCCACCGGCTCCGGGGTGGCTATCCTCGACTACAACAACGACGGCTGGCCAGATATCTTCATCGTCAACGGAACCACCCTTCCGGGGGATAAGACGAGCAGTGCGGGAACTCCGCCTACCAACCATCTCTTCCGCAATAACCACGACGGCACCTTCACCGACGTCACTGCAAAAGCAGGCCTCGCCTCGACCGGATGGGGACAGGGCGTCTGCGTGGGCGATTACGACAACGACGGTTACGACGACATCTACGTAACCGGCTACGGCAAAAACCGCCTCTACCACAATCAAGGAAACGGCACCTTCAAAGAAGTAGCCGAGCAAGCCGGCGTGGCAGGCACAGGCAAAGAATGGGGCACCGGCTGTGCCTTCGTCGACTACGACCGCGACGGCAAACTGGACCTCGCCGTAGCCAACTACGTTCACTTCGATCTGGCAACAACGCCGGCTCCGGGCGGCAATTCAAGCTGCATGTGGAAGGGCGTCGCCGTGATGTGCGGTCCCCGGGGCCTCGAAAGCGCGCCCAACATCCTTTACCACAACCTCGGGGGCGGAAAGTTCGAAGACGTCAGCAAGTCCAGCGGCTTCGAGAAAACCAACGGCCACTACTGCTTTTCCATCACGACACTCGATTACGACGACGACGGCTGGCCCGACATCTACGTCGCCTGCGACTCAACCCCGGCTATCCTCTACCACAACAACCATGACGGCACCTTCACCGACACGGCCGAGGACGTCGGTGTAGCCTTCAACGAAGATGGCCGCGAACAAGCCGGCATGGGCTCAACTTCCGCCGACTACGACGGCGACGGCAAGCTGGACCTCTTCAAGACCAACTTCTCGGACGACACTTCCACGCTTTACCACAACAATGGAGACGGCACATACACTGACATGACCTTCCCTGCCGGACTCGGGGTCAACTCAGACGCGCTGGGCTGGGGCGCCATGTTCGCCGATGTGGACAACGACGGTTGGCCTGACCTTCTCGTTGTCAATGGTCACGTCTATCCCGAAGTGGACTCCGCCAAACTCGGCTCGTTCTACCGCGAACCGCGTTTTCTCTACCACAATCTCGGCAATGGAAAGTTTCGCGATGTCAGTAAAACCTCCGGACCCGGCCTCAATGATCCCCGCTCCAGCCGCGGCCTTGCCATCGCCGATCTCTTCAACGACGGCCGGATCGAAGCCGTAATCAACAACCTGAGCGACTTCCCCATGCTCCTCGTCAATCTCGCAAAAAACAACAACCACTGGCTGACGCTTCACCTGGTAGGCACATCCTCAAACCGCGACGCCATCGGCGCACGCGTAACCATCCGTGGAACGACCCGTTTATGGGTCGATGAGATACGCAGCGGTTCCAGTTACGACTCCTCCAGCGATCTCCGCCTGCACTTCGGCCTGGGCACAGAGACCCATCTGAAAAGCATTCAGGTTCGCTGGCCAAACGGCGAGACAGAGTTCTTCGACCCACCCGCAACCGTCGATCGAATAATTGAGTTCACTGAAGGAAAAGGCCACCCGCAGACTGGGGTCTCGCTGCCGCGGCATCCCTGATGCTTCCGTCTATTCCCGCTCATCGACCGGGCTAAGCAGCACCGCTGCTGACACTCCTCTATCCAACCTTGCGCGTTTAACGCGCAGCCAGTGTCTTTCTTGCCTCATCCGCAAAGTACGCTAATGCCGGAGGCAAAAGCAACGCGGAATTCGTGGGATTGGTGCCACCGATAAGCGACCATCCACTCCAGTTGCCGGACGAGCTGTAAGTGGTGTTGCCCTCAACGACAGAGGTGCCGACTCGCTGGCTAGGAAGGTGGTACCGATTGGGATTGACCACGAGTTCTGGGGTGATGCGGGTAGCGGTCACGGCTTGCAGCCAACTGGCGTACGCTTTCGCGTCACTGAGATTCGGCCGGCGCGGAAAGCCATAGGCCTGCAGCTCTGAGACGGAGGCAGGGACGGGATCGAACCCTCTGGCGCTCCGGTATATATGGTTACGCCGGAGATGCCCGGCAGGGAAACGGAAGCTGTATAGTCCTGGCTGGTGGCAATGGGACTGCTAGTCCTCAGCGCCGCAATGGCAAAGAAATGGAGTGGGATTTTCACGAGGATCTCCTGTTGGACAATAGGGGGGCTTGCAGGAAGGTTCTTCGCGTCTGCTGTGAGAATGAAGTGGGTAGGCCGGAAGAAGCAAAAACGTGTACTCACACTAGGGAGGGTGGCTGAGGCCGTAAAGGTACTATTCGGGACAACTAAAGGACAAGACGGGACATCGCTGGAAAATTTGCAGAACAGGTTGGCTTTTTGCCAGCTCAAATGCGCGCGGTGCTTGTTTATGGATATGAGGTTACCTTCGGGGTTACGCGGGGATGCACGGCGGTTGGACCGCCCGTATTGTCGATGACGTTTTCGATTGCGCCGTTATTTCCCAGACACACCGTGATCATGTCGTGAAATTTGATGTTTGGGCTTTTGGGAACCTCGATGGCCCGGCTCAACACGATGCCGGGATGAATGAAAACGCTATAGATACCAAGCCCCCACGCCTGGTGGCTGGTTACATTGTCCGCCACCTTATAGGAGGCCCAGCCATTTGTGCCGGGTGCGCTGGTGTAACTCTGCTGATTGGGAGGGTCGTATGGGATTTCAGATTGATAGAAGTAAGTCCGTCCGCCGTTACCATTCCAAAGAACCTGGAATTGCTGGTGATGTTCGACGAACAGGCCGTAGGCGGTCACATTGTTGCCGTTCACGACCAGGCCATTCGCACTGATATTGCTGTTCCAGCCCACGCCGGCACCGTGATCCGCGCGCCATATCCAGGTGTGGTCAATGATCGTATCGTTACTGTTGACCTTGAGGTTGACCAATGTACGGCCAGTTCCGGCACCGCCCACCCGGAAGAAGACATCGTGAAGGGAGATGGGGTCGTGGAGGTGGCTGGCTTTGCTTCCGTCCGGCCCTACCTCGAGCAGGACAGGCGACTGCGTCGGTCCCGCATCGAAGAGCAGACCTGCAATGATAATTCCGTCCTCGTCTGCTGTGGTCATCGCAGCCGTGCCGTTGACCGGCTTCAAGGTGGCAAAGCCAAGCCCCATAACTACCGTGTCAGGCCGCTTCACTTGGATAGCGTCAGTGAGTTCGTAGGTGCCAGGAGTGAATAGAAGGTTGTTGCCTTTAGACAACTGGGCGTTGATGGTTGCCGCGGTGTCGACGCCGGGCCTGGCAATGTAAAACTGGCTGAGAGGGATGGACTTGCCGGGCGTGGATCCTACTCGCCAGGTAATGCCTGCGCTGTTGGTGCGCAGCGACGGAACCCGGACACTATAGTTTCCGGACTGATCGACCTGCAGAAAGGGTTCCTCGCGAACGACAGGGGTGCGGGCGATCGTGGTGTAGGGTGGCTCAGGCCACTCGCCCATCGGAGGATGGACAACTCCGACGAAAACCATATTCCAGTTAGAACCGGTCCAACTCTTCCACTCGCTGTTCCGCGAGATCCACTGTTGCTGGCTACCCGAGTCGACGTTGCCGTCGATAAGGTCGTCGGACATCCAGCCACCGCTTGCCCATCCATGGTGCTGATGGAGCACGAGATTGCCTTGAATGTGCATGCGGCGAAAGGGCGCCGCCTGAGAGACGGCCCACTGCGTGGTTCCACCAGTGGGTGTCACGGAGAAACCTTCGGCAGATCTCCAGAATGTTGTTGTGGCATTGTTACGCGGCTCGCTGGCATCAGCATGCATATTCCCCGTGATATGGACGTCGTCAGGCGAGGCACCTAAGCCCAAAACCTGCGTGTAGAAACCTATCGGGACATCCAAGTTGTAACTACCTGGCATGAACAGCAAGGCGTTGCGCTCCGGGCCGAACTCATTTGTGCGCTGCGTAGCGTAAACCTTATTGATCTCGTCCTGGATTGCTGCCGCCGGCATAGACGGGCTGAAGATGAGTACATTGGGTCCGAAATCGGGCTTTGCGCTGCTGGCTGCCATCCCCGGCGCGGCGGAATACGCAAGCAGCCCTAAGATCAGGCCAAGTCTCATCAGCCATCTGAAATCCCTGGCATTCCAAATTTGAGTGCAGTGCTGATCCCGATTCATCATCCACTTCCCCCCCTTTTCCTGTTTCCTTCGCTGATCGCGTTTTGTATGTGGCCCGGAGAGTCACGCGTGCTCACTACAAGAGAGGCAGGCGCTCGAACGAATGCACTTATGTTGGAACCTGTGCTTGGCTCACGCCGACCGTAGGCGTCAAGAGTAGCAGGGATTACAACGCCAACCATGGTTACCATTCTCGTCGGGTGATGCCTATCCAACGACCGATATATAGAACTCAAAACTGCAGGCCTGCTAAGTTCCAGCACGCAGGGCGAGCAAAGTCGATCTCCGGGTTGCGCTCCGGTGGGAAGAACACTGTACAGAGTTTGCAGCGATAATGGTTACCCAAGTGGTTGTTGCAGGAGGGATGGTTTTTCGGCTGCCAGATTCAGGATCAGTTCGCCGAATAGCGTGTTGGCCCACGCGAACCATGCTCGCGTGTACTTCGTCGGGTCATCCTTCCAGAAGGATTCGTGTATGAAGTGTGTGCCTGCCGTAGTGTCCCGCAGCCAGCGCAAGCACTGCAGAGTTTCTCGATCGTTTGTACTGGAGAAAGCGCGGAACATGATCGACATGGGCCAAATATAGCCAAGCCCCACGTGCGGGCCGCCGATACCTTCAGCCGCTGAGCCGCGAAAAAAGTAAGGGTTGCTCTCTGAGAGAGCGAAGGCACGAGTGCGCTCATAAAGAGCGCGTTCGCCAGGCGCAACGGAGCCGAGATAGTTGAGCGAGACCAGTCCGGGTGCGTTGGCGTCGTCCATGCGCAAAGTATTGCCGTAGCCATCCACTTCATAGGCCCAGATACGACCATGTTCTGGCGTTTCTATTTGGCCATATTGGGCGAGCGCAGTTGCGACTTCTTCCGCAAGGGCGTTGCACTCGGATGCAAGTGCGGCATCGTTACACACTTTGTCCGCCAACGTTGCCAACTGGCGCAGACTTACAACTGCAAACAGATTTGCGGGTATAAAGAGCGGGTAGATGCATGCATCGTCCGAGGGACGGAAGCCGGAAAATATTAGGCCCACGGGCCGCGCAGGGTTGCCGTAGCCGTTGAGGGGCAGCGTATCCGTTGGCTGCGGCGAAGAGCGCTGGAAATGGTATGGACCCGGTCCGTGTTTGCGCTGTTGTTCGCGAAAAGTCTGGACAATTGTACGTGCTCCCTCGCGCCACTGCGAGTCAAATGGTGCTACGTTGCCGGTGGCCTGCCAATAGCCGTACGCCAGCCGCACGGTGTAACAGAGGGAGTCGATCTCCCACTTACGTTCGGCTACTCCGGGCTTCATGGTTGTGTCATCATGAACGGCCCAGGAGAGCTGTTTGCTGTTTACGTCCGGCAGAAAGGCGTTAGCATACGGGTCTAGGAGGATACAGCGAGTCTGCCTGCGTATCACTCCTTCGATCAACGTTGAGAGCCTGGGATCTTCTTTGCAGAAGGGAAGGTAGGGCCATACTTGCGCGGAAGAGTCGCGGAGCCACATCGCATCAATGTCGCCTGTGATGACAAAGGTGTCCGTCTTTCCCTCGAAAGTGCCGGGTGAGACGGTGGTGTCGAGGGTGTTGGGCAGGCAGTTTGTGAAGATGAGCGCGAGCGTGGGGTCGACAATCTGCTGTTGCACGCGACGGATGGCCGACTCAACAGCCGGGCTTGTGAAGCGCCGTTCGCTAGGTGGCGGCCGGCGGGTGAGCGTGTCAGATGTTGGGAGGGGTGCACGCAGAGCGGCAGCAGCGACCTCCAAGGGAGTGCGTGATGCAGCAACTGCGCTGAGGGCGACGGCTCCGCGCAAAAGTGTGCGGCGGGTCATGCTCGTTTCGTGTGTGCTCATACGGTCAGCGACGGTGGCGCAGCATGGACCGCGGTACCCAGCTGCTGGTTCGGCTCAGTACTCAGCTCAAAGACGATGTGGCCGCCGTAGGCGATCTCCTCATGTGAGACCCACAACTTGTCCGAGCGCTTGCCGTTGATAGTCACCGACTGAATGTAAATGGCGTCGGGCGAGGCGCGTCTCGCCTCAATCATCAACTCCTTTCCTCCTGTGACGGTTAGCGTTGCCTTATCAAAGAGCGGCGAGGTGAGCACATAATTGCCGCTTACAGGATCGACCGCATAAAGCCCGAGCGCGCTCATTACGTACCAGGCAGACATCTGACCGCAATCTTCATTGCCAGCCAGCCCGTCCGGGTCATTGTGATACATCGTCAATAGGAGAGAGCGCACGCGCGACTGCGTCTTCCAGGGTTGGCCGGCGTAGACGTACAGGTAGGCGATGTGATGACTCGGCTCGTTGCCGTGCGCGTACTGACCAACAAGCCCGGCGATGTCGGGCGGTGCGTTCTTCGGGAGGGTGGAAGGAACGGTAAAGAGTTCGTCGAGCTTTGTAACAAATGGTTCTCGTCCGCCCCACAACTCCATATAGCCCTTCACATCGTGTTGAACGCCGAAGGTTGTCTGCCATGCGTTCGACTCGGTGTAGTCCCGATACTGATCGGTGTGGCCCATGTCGATGGGGTCGAACGGCTCTGCCCACTTGCCGTCGCTCATTTTGGCGCGGATGAACTGTGTCTTCGGATCAAAAAGATGTTGGTAGTTCTGTCGAACGCTTGCGCTGCAATTCTGCATCGTCATGCGCGCCTACCGTGTCTGCTACGTGCGAGCAGCTCCAATCACCGTAGTCATACTCGAGCACCTTGCTCACGGACTCCTCTTCTTTGTCGGCGGGGATGTAACCCAGCTCGCGGTAGTATCCCAGTCCGCGATAGTCGTCGACCATGTTGCGTTTGCGCATGACCTTGTAGGCGCGCTGCCAGTCGATGCCGGGAAACTTCTTCACGCATGCTTCAGCCATCACGCTGGCCGAGTGGTAACCAGTCATGGTGCCGGTCTCCTTGCCCTGCAGGGGCCACACTGGCATGCCTGCCGGGCTCTGTTCTGCCATGCTGACGAGACAGTTGACAAATCCAGGAACGCGTTCCGGCTGGAAAAGCGTGAACGAAGGATGGAGCGCGCGGAAGGTATCCCAGAGCGAGTAGGTGCTGTAGTTGTGTTGGCCTGCTGCGAGCTGATGCGTCTGCCCATCCATGCCGCAGTACTCGCCATTGGCGTCATCGAAGAGCGTTGGCGCAAGCATCATGTGATAGAGCGAGCTGTAGAAGATCGTCCGCTGCGTCGCATCGTTCGTTTCGATCCGAATGCGGCTCAGTTCCTTCTGCCATTTGCTTTTCGCCGCAGACCGGATGGCATCGAAGTCCCAACCCGGCATTTCAGCCTGCAGGTTCTTGAGCGCGTTGGCGACGCTGACTCCTGAGATGCCGACACGCACGAGGATTTGCTCGCCTTCGGTCGTGCCGTAGTGCAGCGCGGCCTTCAGGCTTTTGCCTGCGGCTTTTGTCGAGCCCTGCGGTGAGCAATTCGCCATCCTGCTGCAGCTGCGCGCTGGTGAAGGGCTTTGAGAACTGCGCGGCGAAGTAAATGCGCCGGCCATTCGCCCAGGAGTGCACGGTGCGTCCGCCTGTGACCGTGTCCTCGCCGACGATTTCGAGCGTGGCATCGCTTACCGGATTTGCGGGATCGTCGTACGAGTGGGCGAAGTCCAGGATAAAGTGACTAGGCTCACTGGCGTTGAAAGGTGTAGCGGTGCAGACCCGTGCGTTCGGTTGCGGTCAACTCTGCCTGGATCTTGCGATCTTTGAGCGGCACCGCGTAGTAGCCGGGCTCCATCTGCTCGTCGGCGTGCGAAAACGGGGAGCGATAGCCTTGCTCAGGGTTTTCGCGGGTGCCTGGATTCCACTTCACCTCGCCTACATTCGGCATCAGCAGCACGTCGAGCATGTCGCCGCAGCCGGTGCCGCTGAGATGGGTGTGGCTGAACCCCATGATCGAGCTGTCGGCTTCGTAATAACCCGAGCACCAGTCCCAACCTTTGGTGTAGGTGTCGGGACTGAGCTGCACGGCGCCGAAGGGCACCGAAGCGCCGGGATACGTGTGCCCATGGCCGCCCGTGCCCACGCGGATATTGACGTACTGCGTCAGGTCTTCACTTTCCGGGGGAATGATTGCAGCAGGAAGAATCGCCGCACGCGCCGGAGTGGTTCTGATATCCAGCAGGTCGTAACAGATGGCCACGGAGAGGGCTTGCATGAATCTACGTCTTGAGAACATTACAGCTTGCCTTTCAGGTGCAAACATGGACTATTTTTAGACATTTTGGACTCCTTTTTCCGGAACAATTACTCGAGCGCTCCTGTGAGAAACGCCCGCGTTGCCACCGGGAGGAGTACCTGCGTTTCAGCGTGCGGATCGCGCATGCCGGACTTCAGTAATTGATTTGCGAGGCCAAACAAAATACATCGAATCTCCAGTTGCAGAGTGAAACCATTTTGACTGCTTTCTTCAATTTTCGCTACTGAGGCTTCTCGATTGAACCTGTAAGCCGCTGAAATTCCTCCAATTGTCGGAATTTATGCTCAATGTAGTCATTTTTTGTGGACACAATAATCATTTTAAGACTATTGTTGCTCTACTGCGATGGCTCGTGAACCGGACAATCGAATCGCAGATGGACACGATGAAATAAGCAAATAAGCGAGGACGCAATGAAGACGAATTTCTTCAGGATGCTGGTTGGATCTTTGGTTGCAGTGTTGATGTGCGCGGCTATGGGTCGCGCGCAGACTGTGACCGGCACCGTGACGGGCACCATCACCGACTCAAGCGGCGCTGTGGTTCCGGGCGCGCAGGTAGTAGCGCGCAACATGGATACGGGTGTGGATTCCAAGGCGACATCAGATTCAAGGGGACTGTATCGCATCGGTTTCCTGCCGATCGGACGCTATCAGGTCACGATCAACGCGCAAGGGTTTGGTCAGGAAACTCTCCCGGAGTTTCATCTGGAAGCGCTGCAGACGACCACGTTCAACGTGACATTGAAACCGGGAAGCACATCGACGACGGTCAACGTCTCGGCTGCGGCTCCTATTCTGAACACGAACGATCCGACGCTTGGCAGCACGATTACGGCGAATACGATCCAGAACATGCCTTTGAACGGGCTGGATTTTTCGGCTTTGACCCTGTACGTACCGGGCTCAGTGACGACAGCCGGCACCGGCGGTACGACAAGCATTGAGCGCAGCACCTATTACACCGATACGGTCAACATCAATGGAAACCGCGCGCAGGCGAATAACTTCACGCTCGATGGCATCGACATGAACGAGACATTTAACAATCTGATCTCGTACAG
This sequence comes from uncultured Acidobacteriaceae bacterium, assembly GCA_963783805.1. Taxonomy (GTDB): domain Bacteria; phylum Acidobacteriota; class Terriglobia; order Terriglobales; family Acidobacteriaceae; genus Silvibacterium. Next base: position 131,556 of record CAWAPC010000007.1, read on the forward strand.
TCCCGCACCGGAGTCTCTGCAGGAGATCAGGGTGGTCACTGCAAATGCTCCCGCAGACTACGGCAATGTGAACGGCGGCGACGTTGTCAGCATTTTGAAGACCGGGACCAACAGTTTTCACGGATCGGCATACGGCTACGTGCAGGATTATAAGATGAATGCGAATTCATGGAGCAACAACCATGCCAATCCGATTATTCCGGTCAACCCCTATTCACAGTCACAGTTCGGTGGAGCATTAGGCGGCCCGATCCTGCGCGACAAGCTGTTCTTCTTTGTCGATTACCTGGGATCGCGTTATCACAAGGGCGGAACGGGGCAGGCGAGTGTTTTCACTTCGGCGATGAGAGGCGGCGATTTTTCGGCGCTGCTTACGGGGAGCAGCCCGATCCAGCTCTACGATTCGGAGAACAATTTTGCGCCTTATGTGGGAAACATGGGCGTTCCGATCGTGAACCCCGTGGCCCAGTATCTGTTTGCAAATCCCAGCCTGTATCCGCTACCGAACGCAACGGCGACTGACGGAATTGTAGCCAACAATTACCAGGCACCGACGCGCAGCTTCAAGACAAATAACCAGGGGGATATCAAGATTGAATATGATCCGCGTCAGCCTGACAAAATCACGGGCTTCTATTCAATGTCAACGGCGTACGACGGAACAACGCCGGTACTCGCGATTACATTCCCTGGCCCGAATCTTTATCCCACAAAACTGTTCGGGGTGAATTGGGTGCATATCTTCTCGCCGTCGATTGTGAACTCGGCACGAGTCGGCTTTACGCGCACAGTGTGGAGGCAAAACTTTTCCGTCGATACCACCGGCCAGTTCGGAACGTCGGGGAATGCCAAGGTCGGAATTCCCTTCCCGAACCAGGCGTATGCGGGTTTCTCCTTCCAAAACATGCAAAACACCACGCTTACGGGGGTCGGCAATCCTGTCCTCGGCGGCGGCCTGATCGACAACACCTACAGTTATATCGATAACCTGACATGGCAGCATGGTTTGCACACCATAGACATGGGGATTCAGGCGCTGCGCTATCAGAACAATTATCCGACGGCCAACAACAATGGTTACCTGGGAAGTATGATCTACACCGGCAACTACACGGGAAATCCTGGTGTTAGTGCGGCAGGCTACGGTGGCGCCGATTTTGTTCTGGACCGTGTAAGTCAGGTTGCTGCGACGCTGGCCAGCGTGAATGTAGGGCAGCGGCAGTGGCGCATAGCCAGCTATGTGAGCGATGACTACAAGGTGATGCCCAAGTTGACCTTGAACTTTGGCGTTCGCTACGAATACAACGAGCCGTGGGTGGAGCAAAACAACAAAACGGGAAATATCAACCTGGCAACAGGACAGGTGATTTATGCACACGCCGTTCCGGTGGGTGCGCCGGTTGGTTCGGGACTGTGCAGCAATCGGGGCTGCTACGATGCGCAGAACAATGTTATGCCCCGGCTGGGGTTCGCCTATCAGGCGTCAAACCGGTTTGTGGTTCGCGGAGGTTATGGCGCTTCGGCATTCTATGAGGGCAACTCCTCGAACCAGCGACTGACCTCAATCACACCGTTCATCCAGGCTGTACTAACACCCACGACTACTCCGCCAACCGCTCCAAGGACAGCGCAGGACGGCTTCACCGGCGGCGCGGTGAGCCTTGGCGGAGCCTATAACGTGTATCCCAAGGATCAAAAGGCGGCTTACATACAGGAGTGGAGTCTGACGACCGAATATGCGGTTAGTAACACCATGTCCCTGCAGGTGGGCTATCTTGGCGAACAGGGCCAGCACATCGAGGACTACGGCAACGTGAATCAGTGGCTAGTGAACGGCGATCAGACCTCGGCGCCTTACTACAACAATCAGTACATCGGCATGCAATGCCCCGATTGGGGGTGTCGGTTCCAGTCCTTTGCTGATTACTGAATCGCGCGCAGCGATGAACTACAGCGCGCTGCAGGCTGTTTTGCGCGAGCGCTTGAGCCATGGTCTGGAGTTCACAGTGAACTACACCTACGGCAAAGCTTTGACGAACAGTCTTGGCAACTATGCTCTCAACGTCAACGGCTTCAGCGGCGCCTTCCAAAACTACTATGACAGCGCGGCCGATTGGGGACCGTCAGGATATGATGTGCGGCACAATCTCAGTGCAATCGGAGTGTACGCACTGCCTTTTGGACGCGGCCAGCAGTATCTCTCCAATGTGAATCGCGTGGTTGATGAAGCGATCGGCGGCTGGAGACTCTCGACCGCGATTGTGGGATACACCGGATTCCCGCAGACGACCACTTATGGCCCGGGGAATAACTCACAGAGCTACGGATACGCGCGGCCTAACCAATACCGGCAACTGAAGATCGTGGGCCGCACCGTCGACAACTGGTTTGGGACTGATCCTTCGGCTACTCCGTGCATGACTCCCGGCGTTGACAATGGCGTTTGCGCTTTTGGAGCTCCGGCAACGAATGCATTCGGAACCGCAAGAAATGGAAACGTGCGCGGGCCGGGTTACTTTAACACCGACCTGTCGATGTTCAAGGACTTCCATACGTTTCACGAGCAGACGATCGGCTTCCGGTTTGATGCGTTCAATGCATTCAATATCGCAAGCTACGGAAACCCGGATACGGGGATCACCGATACTAACTTCGGGAATATCTCGAACCAGGGTAGCAATGCGACGCGGTCGGTGGAACGGCATCTGCAGTTCTCGGCGAATTACAGGTTTTAACGAGCAGGCTGCAGCGCGGGGCCAGTTCTCGGCGGATGTCTGCGCTTAAGAGGGCCTGCAGCCGCAGACGTTGCGGCAGCCGGGCTCTATAAGAATTCACCTCTCGAGTTCCCTAGCCGGTTTTATGATTCTCAGCTACGGATTTGGGTCTTGTTCGAACGGGTAGGGATTAATGACGGTTCTTGAAATTTGTGTCGATTCAGTGGAATCGGCGGTGGCGGCCGAGTCGGGTGGAGCGCAGCGGGTTGAATTGTGCAGCGCACTTATCGAGGGAGGCTTAACGCCTAGCCTGGGGTTGATCCGTGCCGTACGATCGCGGATCAACATTGGCCTCCATGTCATGATTCGACCTCGAGCAGGCGACTTTCTCTACTCCGAGGAGGATCTCGCGGTAATGCGAGACGACATAGCGCTCGCTGCTCAATGCGGAGTCGATGGCGTAGTTCTGGGTTCGCTCACCGCCGACGGGGACGTCGATGTGGAGCGGACGCGCGAGATGGCCAAACTGGCCCGTCCAATGGAAGTCACGTTTCACCGCGCGATTGATATGACGCGCAACATTGAAAACGCGCTCGAGGACATAATTCGAACGGGAGCCGACCGCATTCTCACGTCCGGCGGAGAACCAAGTGCGATGCAGGGGCGGCACCGCATCCGCGAGCTCGTGCGAGCATCAGACGGACGAATCCAGGTGATGGTGGGGGGTGGGGTACGCGCAGAGAACGTGCAGGAGATTGCGCGGGCCACGAGGGCCCTTCAATTTCACGCCGCGTTGCGACAGCCGATTCCGAGCCCCATTAAACATCAAATGCGAAAGATCCGGCTGGGAGATCCCGGCGTGGATGATTATGCGCGAAGTACGGTGCGAACCGAAGACGTGCGGATTCTGCAGAATGCTGTTGACCGGGCATTCACCACGGACGCGTCAGGATCAGCAGTGTCCGCCGGTGCGGGGCAAAGAAATGCAGGGTCGACGTAATCTGAGATTGCATTACGGCTTTGAGTGCCTTCCGTACAATAAAAAGCGCACTTGCAATTTGGAAACTTTCCAGGGCGAACGCTAGAGATGTCTTCAAAGACCGAGAAACGCGCGAAAGAAATTCTGCGGCTATTGCTGAGTCACGGCAAAACGTCGGTCGAGGAGTTGACCGAGTTATTTACTACCTCCCCGGCCAGCATCAGGCGCGACCTTGTGCGCCTTGAAGAGCGGGGACTGGTCCATCGAACCCATGGCGGAGCAATGCTGGCGGGGCAGATCTACGAGCCGTTCCGGTTTGACGCATCCTTTCCAGTTCGCGAGGGGCGCTTTACCCCGGAGAAGCAGCGCATTGCCATGGCAGCAGCGGAACTTGTTCAGGAGAATGAAACGATCGGTTTTACCGCCGGGACGACCACCACCCAGGTGGCACGGGCCTTGCGGCTGCGTTCGGGGTTGCACGTCCTTACCAACGCGGTGAATATCGGCATGGAGCTGAGTTCCAGCAACGGGCTTGACACTACGTTGATCGGTGGATGTATGCGCTGGCCCGGTGCTTTTTCGCTTGTAGGTCCAACCGCACTCGAGTCCCTCAACGTGGTGGTGATGGATAGGGTTTTCATTGGAGTCTGCGGGATTGACCCGCAACACGGCGCAACCACGATTGAAGCAGACGAGGCGGCCGTCTTTCGAGCAATGAGCCGGCGGGCGAAGCAGGTGGTCGTGGTGGCCGACTCCAGCAAAGTAGGAATGATCAGTCCCGCAGTTATCTGCTCCGTCGCCGATATTGACATCTTGATTACCGACGATGGTATCTCGGACGAGGCAATCACGGCATTTCAACGTTCCGATGTGCGTGTGGTAATTGCGTAGGCGCCGGGGCAACCTCGGCCCACGAGCGCATTGGGCTGGCCCGGCGCGGCTAACAGCCAATCACATTGGGTTGGAGCAGCCTGTTCAAGTTTGCCTCGCCGCGCGGCCCCACGCCCGCTCGCAATTCCGAAGACGAGGATTGACGGCACAGTCTATTATTCTGGAGTATCCAATGTTGGGCCGCCCGTGGAGTGGCAGGCGACCACATCCCATATGGCGTTTGAACCTGGTCAGAAAATCGGCGATTACGAGGTCGTGGCTAAGCTGGGCGCGGGCGGTCTCGGCATCGTCTATGAAGTGAATCATCTAATCTCGCAGCGGCGTGAAGCCATGAAGATTCTGGTGCCCGATCAATGTGGCACGCCGGAAATGGTGGAGCGGTTTCGACGTGAGGTCCAGACTCTGGCCACGCTCAACCATGTAAACATTGCGTCGCTCCACAATGCCTTTTACTACGAAGACCGGCTCGCCATGGTGATGGAGTTGATCCACGGCGAAACTCTGCGCGATCTCCGCCTCAGAATGACGATCACGCTGCCTCAGGCTCTCGATTTTGTGGGCCAGGTCCTGCAGGCGCTGGTCTACGCACATCGCCTGGGAGTGGTTCATCGCGACATCAAGCCCGCAAATATCATGATTACCGAGAACGGCGTGGTGAAACTGCTGGACTTCGGCATAGCCATCACTGAGCACGGGTCCGATCTGACGCATGCCGGATATCTTCTGGGCTCGCTGAACTACATGTCGCCTGAACAGGTAAGCGGCAGCAAGGCAACGCCCCGCTCAGACATCTATTCCGTTGGCGTGACGCTGTATGAGCTGCTGACCGGACGCCTTCCTATCACAGGAACCAGCGACTACGAGATCATGATGGGCCACATGCATCAGGCTCCGATACCTCCTAATCAATTTACGCCGACTATCCCGGTTGCTCTCTCCGATGCCATAATGCGAGCCCTCGCAAAAGACCCTGATCAACGCTTCTCCACCGCAGACGAGTTCCTCGGGGCCATCCACTTGGTGCGGACTGCACCAATGCCGTCCGCAACTTTTGCGCTACCGGTGCCGCAGCAGCCCGTTGCGACTCCGTCGCTTCCCTCGACCGGATCAACACAGCAAAAGCCGCCATCACAAAGTGGTTTTCAAAGCCTGCCGCTTGAGGAGATAAGCCGCAGGCTTGCTGTTTATATCGGCCCAGTCGCGAAGTTCGTTGTGAAGAGACTGGCCGCGCAATCTGACGATACTGACTATATCTATCGCGAAGCGGCTAAACAGATTACATCCGACGCTGACCGCGCCGCATTCCTGCGCTCAAAGCGGCAATAACCTGTTCAACTGTTCAGCATCTCAAAGGCCTTGATCAGGCTGGTGTGCATGCGATTGAACGAGGCAGTAACCTGCGAGATTTCGTCCCTGCCTTTAGCCTCGAGCGGAGGTAGATCGATCTCCCCCTTGCTGATGATGTCCGCATTCCTGGATACCCGCCGCAACGGACGAATAACGATCAGGTACATCGCGATATCGATCAGAATAATCGTCAGGAGAAAGATCGCTCCCAGGCTGATGAGCAAATTGCGGAAACCTTTGTTTGCCATCTCGATTGGGACGGACATCGGCACGGAGACGATTTGCGCCCCGACGATTTCGTTTGGTTTCCAGCCAAAACCATGATCGCGGCCATAATGCTTGATCATTGCTTTGGGCGCAATCGAAGGCTGGCTATGGCACTGTAGACAGCCCGATGCAGCTTCCACCGGAGCGGCGACGTACAGCATTTGACCGATCGGAGTGCTGCGCTCACCGACGTGCTGCGTCTCACTGGGATTGTCGCGGAAATAATTGATCAGATCGGTCTCCCACTCCGTGGCGCGGTCGTCCAGGTTGGTTGGGTTAAGCGCGGCATTCCGCAACGAGTAATCGGGATATGACGCGCGCAGATATTTGAACGTGACGGTTACCGCGTAGAACGGGATTGTCTGGGGAAGAAAATCGTTGTTGTGCTGCGGCGTCTTCTCGAGGATAGGGCTGACCTGCTGGTCGGTATAGTCCTTGGTGGCGCTGGCACTGGCGGCCATTAGCTGAGCTTCCTGCAGCACCTGCTGCTTCGCATTGTTCATCAGGAAGTTGTAGGCGTTGTGGGAAATGAGATACATTCCCACTCCGAATACCACGATGAGCACCAAGTTGAATTTTGTCAGTAGCTTCACAATTAGCCTCCTCAGCCCCACAATCATATCTGCGCATAGCCACGCAACGACAGCAATTTTAGCTGGGAAAGGCCGGTTATGGAGTGGACGGAAAGGAATTCCTGCCCGAGGCTGTGGGCACCAAGGATTTCTCGGCGAATGATTGTTCAGCGATTGAACATCCGGAGTAGCCCATCCGATCCGTCGAAAAAGCGTGGCTTAGAAGTTTTAGTTCTTTCAAGCCGAACCGGATGGGCTGTCACCATGACTTTGGTTAGATGGCTGCTTCGCCTCGTTCCCGGCTACGGATGCGAATGATCTCATCAACCTTGTAGAGGAAGATTTTGCCGTCGCCGATTTTACCGGTGTAAGCGGCGTTCAGAACTGCATCGACAACCTGCTCCACGATCTCATCCGCCACGACGAGCTCGAGCTTTACTTTGGGCAGAAGATCCACTTCGTACTCGCGGCCCCTGTAGGTCTCGGTATGTCCTTTCTGGCGGCCGTGACCGCGGACCTCCGAGAGCGTCATTCCTTCGGTGCCAACTTGAATGAGAGCTTCTTTGACAGCCTCAAACCTGTTCGGCCGGATGATTGCTTCAATCTTAGTCATAAGCTTTCTCGCTCCTTTTTCTGATCAATGACCCATGATGAGGATCGCATCGCTACTGCTTAACAGACGACGCGGCAAAGTGGGATCCCGTGACGTCCTTAGGCAGTCCGGACGGGGCAGCCAGCGACGAAATAACATACTCGGGATAGGCGGAAATGCCGTGTTCGTGGAGGTCGAGACCGTATAGTTCGCCTTCCTCAGAGACACGAAGCGTGCCGGTGAGATTGACCAGGTACATGACCAGCATGGCAATGCCGAAGGTTGAAAGCGTGATGATGGCGCTGCCGATGAACTGAGCCTTGAGCAGCGTGAATCCGCCGTGGTAGAAGAGGCCATTGAGGGCGGCCGAGTTGTCCGGTCCATTCGCGCCGGGGGCCCCGTATTTTCCGCAGGCGAAAAGACCCAGCGATAGCGTGCCCCAAATTCCGCAGAAGCCGTGGACGGGGACCGCGCCAATAGGATCATCGATACGCAGGTATTCAAGCAGCTCAACGCCCATCACAACCAGCACACCAGCAATTCCGCCAAGAATGATGGCGCCCGTAGGACTGACCCAATAGCAGGGGCAGGTGATGGCGACCAATCCAGCGAGAAAGCCATTGACAGTAAAACCGACGTCCCACTTTTTGCTGAAGATGTAGGCATAAAACATAGCGGTAAGGCCCGCGGCGCAGGCGGCTAGAGTCGTATTGGCCGAGATGCGGCCAATGCCTGAAAAATCCATCGCGGACAGTGTCGATCCTGGGTTGAATCCGTACCAGCCGAACCAGAGAATCAGACCGCCAGACGCCGCGATCGTCAAATCGTGTGGCAGCATGGGTCCGCCACCGTCACGCTTAAACTTGCGCCCCAACCGAGGACCGAGAACGATGGAGCCAGCCAGAGCGATAAAGCCGCCAATGGTATGCACCACGGTCGAACCGGCAAAGTCGTGAAAACTCGGAACCCAGAGTCGGCAGGAAGAACCCGGTCGCGCCCATGGTGGCGAGAAAACCATCCGGCCCCCAGGCCCAGTGGCCGATGATGGGATAAATGAATCCAGAGACAGCCACCGAGTAGAGAAGGTCGCCGACAAACCCGGTGCGGCCGATCATTGCACCAGAGGTAATCGTGGAGCAGGTATCCGCGAAAGCGAACTGGAAAATCCAGACCGCAAGGAAGGCAACGCCGGTGCTCTCGTAGGTTTCCGGCGCATTTTGAAGGAAGAACCAGTGATAGCCGATAAAGCCGTTTCCGTGGCTGAACATGAAGGCGAAACCGATCGCATAGAAGAGGATGCCGCATAGACAGGTATCTACGATGCACTCCATTAATACGTTGACGGTTTCACGGGAACGGCAAAAGCCGGCTTCCAGCATGGTGAAGCCAACCTGCATGCCAAAGACCAGGAAGGCAGCAATCAGCGTCCACGCAGTATTAACCGGGTTGACGATGTCAGCCGCCTTGACCACGGTGTCAGCCGCCATCACCTTAGTAAAAAATATGCCGGTGACGGTCGCCATGATGAGCAATGTGAGACCCACACCGGCAACCTTGCCTGCCAGCAGCGTTGTTCCGTAACGGCGCCACTCCGGCTCCCGCAGGCGCGATGCCAACCGGGAGAACTTCTGAGACATGGAGAGAGAGGCCCCTCGCCGTGCAATTCGTTTCATCTTATTGCTCCTGTGGTTGAGGTTGCTGGCGGGATCTGTAGCCGTAACTGCGGGCTGCATCTCGCAAGTCGCTTTCCGTCTTTTCATAAGCAGGCTCCTGACAATTTTTCGAGGTTCAATTCCTTAACTGCTGTGAGGGAGGAGCCTTACCGCTTTGGCCCAAAGAAAGCGATGAAGGCAACGGTCAACGTGGATTGCGCGCCGACCATCTCTGTATTTCCCTTGTGGAAGTAGTCCTGGTTCGACCAGTCGTGGCGATATTCCACGCGAGTGAGAAGCCCCTCAACCCACTTGTACTCATATGTACCGGTGAATTCCTTAACGGCCTGGGCGCTCCCGGTTGAAAAGCCTTGGTTGTCGTCGAAGTATTCAAAACGCCCCGAAAGAGCGGTCTTCGGAGTGATTTGTTCGTGAACGGCTACGGCAGCGCCTTGCCAGTGCGGCGATTGCGCCGGGGTTGTCACTGTTCCGCTGTCGTTTGGCGTCACCACGGCCGGAGTGTGATTCTGTCCGTAGTCATAATTAAGGTAGGCATTGAACTTTGCGGTCGGGGTCAGGGTCAGCGTGGTATCGATGAGATTGCGATAACCCTTTTGTGTGTCGGCGTTCTGCGGACCCGTGTAGAAGTTCACAGCCCAGCCGTACTTCGGCTTCGTGAGGGCGCTGGTGAGACCGATAGTCACGCCACCGTTGTTAGCCACCACATCGTTCCAGCCGTTGACGACCTGCAGGCCCGCCGTCCAGGTTTTGGTCACCGGCATGGAGGTGCGCAGACCAAAGTGATAGTAAGGGATTGCCCATGCGAAGAGCAGAGAACGGGAATAATTCCAGTTGTCCTTGGCTTCAATAACTTCAGCTCCAGCCGAGGTAACGAATTGGCCGAAATCAAACTCCGCGCCCTTGGCTTTGGCCGGCTTCGCGCTAACGTAAGCTTGCTCGAGGTAATTATCTGTGTCCTTGTCGGTTGGGCTATGTATCAGCACGTTGGTGCGGCCAAAAAGCAAATCAGCGTGAACGCCAAATGGATCGGGGTCGTGGTTGATGGTGAGCTTGGCCGCGCTCAGATTAAACTGATCCGTCTTGTCGTTGAAGTTATAGAGATCGTTTATCTGACCATTGGCGGCATTGCTGGGACGATTCAGGTTATAGCTGTAGTAGCCGTCAAGATATCCGCTGAAGTCCATCGATCCCACGCTCCAGGTTGGCGCTGCCGCTGCAGGAGCAGCCGGTGGCGCCGGGGTTGGAGCTGGGGCAGGAGTTGGCGTACTTTGCGTTTGGGCCCCCGCCGACAACACGCAGCAGAGAAGAGCTACCGTCATTCCGTACAGTGCAGTGCTCGCTTTCAAATGCAATTCCTCCATGAAATATCGCGTTAGTGGAAAGGACCAACCCGCGGACATACCAGTTGACTTGCCGTTGGCTAGTCTCCGGGTCCCGCAATCTGGAACTGGCTCGTGTCGCCACCTTTTTTCTCATTCCCGATGAGTATTAGGAACGCAAATTAGACATAAGGAATCCATAAGGAAATTTCTCAGGGCGCAAATTATTTCTCGATTCGAGCCCCGTCCTTTGGTTTTTGGGGAAAATGCTTGAAATATCGGACGGCATTATGAAATCTTTGGTAAAACTCTGCTATATTCTCTAATTCTTTCGCGAACTAGTTCTGTCTATCGATGCCGGAATCGGTGGATTCTCCTCTCCGGCAAGATTCCGATCGACAGATATCCTTGGACTCGACCGCAATCTTTTGAGAATGATATCCAGTTGTCTTTGCTGGAGTGGCGGCCGCTGTCCAATTGGAGTGGAGCGTGGTTTTGTTCTTTGCAGCAATGTCCGGAGGAGGGTCAGCAACCCATTTAGGCTATGGGCTGCTCTTCGGCACGACCGCCCTGATCTTTGTGATTGTGGTTGCTCTGGCTTTCCGTCGCATCTGGCTGAATGCGAAGAGCGCGGAAGCAAACCGCAAGGCTGCGGCAAAACTTTCCGAATTTACGCGAAAGACCACCCACCTGGAGATGCACCGCGAGCCGGGCCAGCAGCTAGCCTCTCTGATTCAGTCTTTCTTTGAGGTCGAGGCAGTCGCCATCTTCGACGCCGATCTGCACAAGGTATACCAGGCTGGAGAATGGTTCACCGACCAAGAGGATGAAGTCCGCAACATCTACTTTTTCGAAAAGGCGAATCATGACGCCGACACCGGCCTTACCCAGAGAGTGCTCCGCATGGGAAGTTTGCCCGTAGGAGCCCTGCAGCTGCGGGGTGAGATCAGTGGGCAGATTAGCGACATCATAGCCTGCATCATCGCTATTACCTTTGATCGCTATCATTCTTTCGCCAATGTGAGCCGTACCGAAGGCGCCCGACAAACAGAGCAGCTGCGAACTACAGTTCTGGACAGCCTCGCTCACGCCTACAAAACGCCGCTGACGGCGATTCGGGCGGCGAGCACAGGGCTTGGCGAAATGGGCAGCCTCACGCCGGCCCAGGCCGATATGGTTGCACTCATCGACGAACAATCAGGCATATTGAACGAATTGACCTCTCGTCTTCTGCAGACCTCGCGGCTCGAAGCCCACAGCCTGACATTGCGCAGGGAAACCGTCGCCATTTCCCCTCTGATCGACGATGTGCTGGCCAGTTTTCGCGACCAACTGGAAAATTTCTCCGTGAGAGTATCCGTTGTGCGTGAGGATCTCAGTCTCTTTTGCGATCGCGATCTTCTGGTGGCTTTGTTGACGCAATATATCGATAACGCGGGTAAGTATGCGACTGCGGGTACTATCATCACAATTGAGGCTGCAGAACACACCAAGGAAGTTGTTGTCTCCGTTCACAGTGTCGGGCCAGTCATCCCGGCTGCCGAATGCGATCGAATCTTCGACCGCTATTTTCGTTGTGCAGATTCCGCCAACAAGGTGCCGGGCACGGGAATCGGGCTTTCTGTAGCGAAGCGGGCGGCACAGGCGCATGGTGGCGACGTATGGGTTTCCAGCGATGGCGACGGCGGCACTACTTTTTTTGCTTCCCTACCGCTCACTCCTCAAGGAAGATATGTTCATGAGTGATTCTCCAATCCGAGTGCTGCTGGTCGACGACGAAGCCGCCATCCGTCGTGCACTGCGCACTCCGCTGAACGAACTCGGCTTCCAGACTGCGGAGGCATCGCGTGGAGAGGAAGCGCTGCATCTGGTTCGTACCGAATCGTTCGATGTCGTGCTCCTTGATGTTCAAATGCCGGGCATCGGTGGCATGAAGACGCTTGCCCGTCTACGAGCCCTGGCTCCGCGGCTGCCAATTCTGATGGTGACTGTCGAGGACTCAGAGGAGCAAAAGGTGGAAGCGCTCGAATGCGGCGCGGACGACTATATCACCAAGCCATTCGGTATTCGTGAATGCGTTGCCCGTATCCGTGCTGCGGTACGCAGAGCTCAGACTCCGGAGCGACCAGAAGATGCCCCGATGCAGATCGGCGCCATTCAGATTCTTCCCGTGCGCCGCACCGTCAGCAAGGCGGGACGGTTGATCCACCTCACTCGCAAGGAATACGACATCCTCTACTATCTGATGGCCCACGCAGGACGCGCCGTCACATACGGAAAGCTTCTCGGCTCAGTCTGGGGAGTGGAGTATCGGAATGAGGTGGACTATCTGCGAACATTTATTCGCCAACTGCGCAAAAAGATTGAGGACGACCCATCGACACCGAAGTATCTTCTTACCGATCCGTACGTGGGCTACCGTTTTGCTGAATACCCGGCCATGACGATCGACGATTCTTCACGTACAGAGTCAGAGCAGGTATCCGCGCCAGGCCACGCGTAAACCCCGGCGCTATTCGTCTTCTGCTTGTCTGTGAAGCGAATGGAGGCGCTGTTCGGGTCGATGCGTGGCGTCACTTGATCTTTGCCAGCGGCTGAGCTGGCGCAATGATTGGTTCCGGTTTTACTAAATACTCGTTCAGCAGGACGGCAACCAGGACTGCAGTTGGCACGGCTACCATAGCTCCGACGACTCCCGCGACCGCGGACCCCAAAAGCAGAGCAATGATTACGGACAGCCCGGCAAGATCGACGCTGGTGCGCATGATGCGAGGCGTAAGGTAGGACGTTTCGACCTGAGCATAGATCGCGTAAAAAATGAGCACGCCAACGACGCGTCCCCAGGAGTCGATGGCCGCAACCAGCACAACGAGCGCCACCGAGATGAGCGCGCCGGCTACGGGGACGATATTGAAAAGGCCCATGAGCACGCCCAGCGCGTAAGCATAACGGACATGCAGCGCCAGAAAAACAATGGTGCTCGATACTCCGAGAATCAGCATCAGGGTTCCCTGCCCAAGCAGCCACTTTCCCATGCGTACTTCAGCGCGAGCCATGGTGGTGTCAAGGCGCTGGCGTTTGTCGATTGGGAGGAAGGAGAGAAGCCAGAAATAAGTAGTTTCGCCCTCCGCCATGAAATAAATGGTAAGTACGATACCGGTAATGATGTCAAAGAGGGTTCGCGCCCAGTCGCGGATGGAGAAAAGAATATAGGTCGCGAGATTCGAGGCAAAATCCTGCAGCTTGGCATTGAGCGCGTCCACGTTCACACGTTGAGAAAACGGCAGCCTGCGAATCCGGGAGAGAAGCTGCGGTCCGCGCGTGGGCATCTCCCGGGCGAACTCGTGCAGGTCGTGAATAACCGGCGGCAGCGCAACCAGAGCAAACACCGCAATGGCTGCGGCAATCGCCAAAAGCAAAATGAAGATTGCCGCGCCGCGGCCGGGGCTCCATTTCCCAATGCGGAACTTCATAATGCCGCGCAGCACTGGCATGAGCACCACCGCAAACAGCGCGCTTACGTAGATCAGCACCAATTCGCGGCGGACGTGCCAGGCGGTGTAGAGAACGAGCAGCACGCCGAAAGCGAAGAGGATGTCGCCGCGGTGACGGTTTGGCTTATTGGCGGTGACGGTCTGCGCCGATGGGCTCAGAACGGGGCTATCGTTCATCGGGTTGGAACACCTTCTGTTGCTGATTCAACCGTGCAGCGTTTATCGAGAGCTTCGACGATACGGATCACAACTGCCTGCGGAGAGAGTCCGGCAGTTGTAATCGTGAGATGCGCCTCGCGGTAATAAGGAAGGCGCGCATCGAAGCGCCGAAGCAGTCCTTCTCGGTCGGCTAGAACGGGCCGTTCGGCTGCGGATGGTTGGGCCACGCAACGGGCGACAAGGATTTCCAGCGGCGCATCGAGAAAAAGCACGCAGGTGTGGTCAAGCGTGGTCAGAAATTCACGAGTAGATTCCGTCTCAACGGCGCCTCCACCCAGAGCCAGCACCAGGTTCTCGCGGCGGGTTTGGCCGCGAACGACGTCAGCCTCAAGCGCGCGGAAAACAGCTTCCCCCTGCTGCGCGAAAATCTCGGCGACGGTCTTTCCGGAGCGCGCCTCAATTGCAACGTCGGTATCGAGAAAATCCCAGCCGAGGCGCTGCGCCAGCAGCCTGCCGACTGTGGATTTGCCCGCGCCCATGAAGCCAGTGAGCACCACTCTGCGTATTGTGCCCGGGAGGGACATTGGTTTCCTGCATTATATTGATCGTATCGTCGCCAAGTCTCATTTTTGCTGGAACCTCTGGATCGATAGCCCCATTCGCCCCTGACGAAGTTTCGAGGAAACGCATTCCGAGGATTAACATCCAAACAATTAATGGACCGTCTTGTTGAAAGCCTTCATCTTGCCCATCCGCCCGCGGCTTTGCCTGCGAAAGATCAAAGCAACTGCCGGATTCGGGTCGACGGGTATACCGTAGATGCCATCCAGGGCGAGCGCCTGATTGACGCTCTGAACCGCAGCGGCAAGGATGTTCCGCAGGTCTGCTATCACCCACAGATGGGCCCGATACAGACCTGCGATACCTGCATGGTGGAGGTGGACGGCGAGCTGGTGCGCGCGTGCGGAGAAAAGGCCGCCGCGGGACTGACAGTGGTGACCGGAGCGCGCAGCGCAGGCGTCGCAGAAGGAAGGCTTCGACCGTATTCTGGGCAATCACCTGCTCTACTGCACGGTGTGCGACAACAACAACGGCAACTGCGACGGTGCACAACACCACGGCGCTGCTCGAAGGTCGAGCACCAGACGCATCCGTACAAACCGAAACCCTATCGGATGCGATTTTACGAATCCGTTTTACCGTTATGACCCGGACCAGTGCATTCTGTGCGGGCGCTGCGTCGAAGCGTGCCAAAACGTGCAGGTGAACGAGACGCTGTCGATTCGGTGGGAGGATCGGCGCATCCGCGCGTGCTGTGGGATGGCGGGCAGCAGATTGGCGGATCGAGCTGCGTCTGCTGCGGCCACTGCATTACGGTGTGCCCATGCAATGCGTTGATGGAGAGCTCCATGCTGGGCGAAGCCGGCTACATGACGGAGCTGGCCGCAAGCAGGCGCTGACAAGATGATCGACATCGTGAAGGACTGTCGAACCGGAGATCGGCTACGGACCGATCCTGGCGGTGTCGGAGACCGAGGCCGCGATGCGCGAAGTGACCGCAGTGAAGCGACGAAGACCGTCTGCACGTATTGCGGTGTGGGTTGCAGCTTCGAGATCTGGACGAAAGACCGGCACATCCTGAAGGTGGAACCGGCGCAAGGGCCGGCGAACGGCATCTCCACCTGCGTGAAGGGCAAGTTCGGCTGGGACTACGTCAACAGCCCTGACCGGCTGAAAAAGCCGCTGATTCGCGACGGAGAAGATTTTCGCGAGGCGAGTTGGGACGAGGCCCTTGAGTCTGGTGGCGCGGCGGCTGAGCGAGATCAAGGCCGCGACACGGGCCGGACTCGATCGGCTTGATCTCATCGTCGAAGTGCACCAATGAGGACGGCTATCCTGATGCAGAAACTGGCGCGAGCGGTGGTGGGCACGAACAATATCCGATAATTGCTCGCGCTATTGCCAGAGTCACCGGCGACCGCGGGACTGTGGCGCACGGTGGGCTATGGCGGCGATTCCGGCTCGATGACCGATATCGAGAAGGCCGAGCTGGTCATCATCGTCGGCAGCAATACCGCGGAGTCGCATCCGGTGCTGGCGACGCGGGTGAAGCGCGCGCACAAGCTGCATGGCCAGAAGCTGATCGTGAGCGGATCTGCGCGAGAACGAGATGGCGCGGCGCGCGGATATCTTCATTCGTCCGGCGCCGGGCACGGACATGGTCTGGCTTTCTGCGATCAGCCGTTATCTGCTGGACAACGGGCTGGCAACAGACCGAGTTTCTGAGCACGTGGGTCAACGATCTGGAAAAATATCGCGCAGAGTCTCGAGCCTTTCACGATGGAGTTTGCGGCGGAGCTGCACCGGGTTCCCATCGCAGACGCTGAAGACGATCGCGCATGAGATGCCGAGGCGAAGTCCGCCTGCATTCTGTGGGCGATGGGCGTAACGCAGCATTGCAATGGATCGGATACCTCGACGGCAATCTCGAACCTGCTGCTGGTCACCGGCAACTACATGCGGCCGGAACGGGTGCGTATCCGCTGCGCGGCCACAACAACGTCCAGGGCACCAGCGATATCGGATGCGATGCCGCAGTATCTCGCGGGCTACGACAAGGTGAGACGATGACGGCGCGCGAACGGTTACGAAAAGGGCTGGGGCGTAAAGCTGCCGACGAAGCAAGGGCCTCGACAACCACGAGATGGTGGAGCAGGCGCATCGACGGCAAGCTGAAAGCGATCTATCTCGTCGGCGAAGACATGGTGAGCGCGGACTCCGAATGCGAATCATGTCGCCGGCGCATTCGAACGCTCGAGTTTTTCGTCGTGCAGGACATTTTTTTCTCCGAACCTGCCGATATGCCGATGTGATTTTGCCGGCGAGCCCGGCTCTGGAAAAAGAAGGCACGTTCATCAGCACGGAGCGGCGCATCCAGCGCCTTTACAAGGTGATCGAGCCGCTCGGCGAAAGCAAGGCGGACTGGCAGCATCACAGGAGATTGCGCAAGCGCTGGGCGCGCGACTGGAACTACACACATCCCGCGGACGTGATGGCACGAAGTGGCGTCGCTGCTCCGGATGTTTGCGGGGGTCACCTATGACCGGCTTGCCGGCTACAAGTCGCTGCAATGGCCGGTGGCTGTGGATGGAACGGACACCCCGCTGCTTTACACAGAGAGATTCCATTTCCCTGATGGCAAGGCCGCTCTTATCCGCTGGAATGGATCGAGCCATGTGAGAAGCGAGACGAGGAGTACGACTGCACTTGAACAACGGGCGCTTGCTGGAGCATTTCCATGAGGGCAACATGACCTATCGTGTACCCGGTATTCAGGAAGAAACGCCCAGCCATTTTCTGGAGGTTTCTCCAGAACTCGCCGGCCAGCGGGAACTCTCCACAGGTCAGTGGGTAGATGTATCCTCGCGGGATGGAGAGCTTCGGACGCAGGTGCTGGTGACCGATCGCGTGAAGGGCAATCAGCTCTACGCGCCTCTAAATTCATCCAGAAACCCGGTAAATCTCTTGACCAGCAATAACGTGGATCGCGAAACGAATACTCCCGCGTACAAAGATACAGCTGTGAAATTGAAAGCGCTGCCCTGGAAGGGGAAGGACCCTCTGCCACCGATCAACTTCCGGCACGGGCATCCTACGCCACAGCGTGGAGTCGAGGTCGAACGAAAGTGGAAACGGGCAGACTATACGCCTCCCGGCAATGGACTGGTGCAGATTCGAACCAAGCAGTAACAGGACGACTGAGAATGGCAAAACCTATTGAACTGATGCCGACTTCGCGCGATGCACGCGACGAACTGAAGCGCCGAGTCGAGAATGCTCCAGCGGAACACGCAGCTGCAGTCCTGTCCGCGTATGAGCTACTGGAGGAGTTGCACACGAGCGGCGCTTTGGATTTGCTACGTGGCGCGCTGGGGGCTGGTGGCGAAATTGTGAAGCATGGGGCCAGCCTCGCGGCGCAGCCGGAGACAGTGTGCGCCCTCCGCAATCTGCTGGTGATGGGGAAACTTCTCGGCAGCATCAATCCTGAAACGCTGCATCGCATCGCCGAGGGGTTACCTGCCGCTACACAGCGGGCTCCGGAGGACAAGCCGCCGTCGCTGTTTCGGATTTTCCGCCGAATGAGTTCACCGAATGGCCGCCGCGCCTTAGCGGCCGCTGCCAATGTTCTGGAGAGCGCTGGACGGGGATTGGACAAGGGCTGATTCCGGAAGATACGCGAATAGCCGGGCTGTATCTCCGTGTCCGGGGTCAAGCCGAAGACGCTTGTCTTATAAACAGATTCCTTGCGGATAAAGATAAAACTCGACGGCCGCGCTTTACTTTCGGCCGGATTTCGCAGCCGCTGTCGATTCGCGGACAATTAGCTTCGGTTGCATGACAATTTCAGCGAGCGACTCGGTCTCCGGTTTGGCGATCATGTCGAGAAGCATCTGAGCGCCCTTATTTCCCATTTCGCGCAATGGCTGGCGAACGGTTGTCAGACTGGGCTTCTGGTAGGCTGCACTGAGAATGTCGTCGAAGCCGATCACGGAAATATCTTCCGGAACGCGCAGCCCGGCGTCATGAATGGCACGGATCGCTCCCATGGCCGCGATGTCATTGAAACAGAACATAGCCGTGAAATCCCGCCGTTTGCTCAGAAGCTTCTTCATTGGGTGGTAGCCAGCCTCCGGAGAAGAGTAATCAGCTCCAAGTTGCAGGCACAACTCCGGCCGCACGGCGATCTTCAGACGGTTTGCCGTTTCCAGAATGCCCGTCCAGCGATGTTCCGTGTCGGGGATGATTTCAGGCCCCCTCATAAACGCGATCGTGCTATGCCCAAGCCGATGAAGATGCGTGAGAGCGAGCTCCGCAGCCTTGCCATGGTCAAGCACAATGTCGGTCACGCCAGACATGTTAATGTGCGCTGAAATTGAGACAACCGGCAACGGAGTCCGCACAATTGCCGGAGTATTCAGCAACAAGAATCCGTCTACAGCACGCTCCATCAGCAGACGGGGATACTGTTGCATCAATTCAGGATCCCAATAGTGATTGGCCGTGAAATAAAAGTAATGCGAACGCAGCAGCGCCTCCTCCACTCCGCGCATGACGAGCGTAAAGTAGCCTTCGCTGAGGTCCGGAGCTATAACGCCAATCGACATGCTGCGGCTGCGCCGGAGCGACCGGGCAAAATAGTTCGGACGGTAGTGATATTTACGTGCAGCTTCAAAGACGCGCTCGCGCGTGTGCGGCGGAATGGACTTTGCCGCGGGAGAGTCGTTCAGGACGAGCGAGATTGTCGTTTGCGAGAGATGCAAAAGCTGCGAGAGCTGCTTCAGATTAATCGGGCCGTTTTCGGGCGGCTTCGCCTTGCTCATAGCCGATGTTGTAACACGTTCTTTCTATCTTTTTGAAACATTCGTTTTGAACCTGCCTGGCAACTAAACCGTTTTTCAAGCGAACATCTTCACACGGTACTGGCTTCTCGGTACTCTCCCATCACATTTTTCAATGCACCTGCGATTTCGCCGACAGTCGCGTAGGCGCGCACGCAATCGAGGATGAAGGGCATCGTGTTTTGCGCCGAAATGCCGCTGTCTGCCATCTGCGGTTCCTGTTCCGCAACCCGGCAGAGGGCTGTCAGAGCGCGGTCCACGGCTTCGTTCGATCGGCCGGAGCGCAGCTTGCGAAGCTTCGCAGTCTGCGCTTCGCGAATTGACTCGTCAATGTAGAGGATCATGGGAGGTTGTTCTCCGATCACGTGCTCATTGACGCCTACGATAATCTTTTCGCCTGCCTCGGCCGCGCGCTGGTAGGCATAGCTGGCCTCGGCAATCTCCTTCTGCGGAAAACCCTGCTCGATGGCGCGAACCATTCCGCCCATTCGATCGAGTTTGTCGAAGTAGGCGAGAGTACCCCGCTCCATGTCAAGAGTCATTCGTTCGACGAAGTACGAGCCGCCGAGCGGATCGGCGACATCCGCCACTCCCGATTCATGCGCCAGAATCTGCTGCGTGCGCAGCGCGATGCGCGCCGCGTCTTCCGTAGGCAGGGCGAGGGCTTCGTCGAAGCCGTCTGTATGCAGGGACTGCGTTCCACCCAACACCGCTGCCAGCGCCTGCAGCGCCACTCGAGCGATATTGTTCTTCGGCTGCTGCGCCGTCAGTGAAACTCCCGCGGTCTGCGTGTGGAATCGCATCCAGGTGGAGCGCGGGTTCTTTGCGCCGAATCGGTCGGTCATCACACCATACCAGAGCCTGCGCGCGGCGCGGAACTTGGCGATCTCCTCAAAGAAGTCGTTATGCGAATTAAAGAAGAAACTCAGTCGCGGCGCAAAGTCGTCGACATTGAGACCGCGACGCAGTGCCCACTCCACATACTCCACTCCGTCGTAGAGAGTGAAGGCGAGCTCCTGCAACGCGGTGGAGCCGGCTTCTCGAATATGATAGCCGGAGATGGAAATCGGGTTGAAGCGTGGAGTGTAGCGCGCGCCGAATTCAAAGGTGTCGATGACCAGGCGCATCGAAGGTGCGGGCGGATACAGATATTCCTTCTGCGCGATGTATTCCTTGAGGATGTCGTTCTGGAGCGTGCCCGACACGCGCGCCCAGTCTGCTCCCTGCTTCTCGGCGGCGACCAGATACATCGCCCACAGAATGCTCGCGGGCGAGTTGATAGTCATGGAGGTGGTCGTCTTCTCCAGATCGATCCCGGAAAAGAGAATCTCCATGTCTTCCAGCGAATCGATGGCCACGCCGCATTTTCCGACTTCTCCTTCGCTCTCCGGGTCATCTGAATCGCGACCCATCAATGTGGGAAGATCGAAGGCTACCGATAGGCCATCCCCTCCGTTTGCCAGCAGATATTTGTAGCGAAGATTTGTTTCTTCAGGGCTGGCAAACCCGGAGAATTGGCGCATCGTCCAGAGCTTTCCACGATAGCCAGACGCGTGAACGCCCCGCGTATAGGGCGGCTGACCGGGTTCGCCGAGATCGTGCGCTTCGTCCCAGTTTCCCGGAAGATCGGCCGGGGTATAGAGACGATTGACCGGCTGCTCTGAGATGGTGGTAAATCGCGCGTCGCCATGCGTATCGACGTTGACGCCGGAAGACTTCCCTATAGGGCGTTCAGGTGCCTTCGCGAGCGCCGGAGCCAGAGTCTTCTCGCTCCAGCGTTGTTCGTCCGCAGAAGGATGTCTCGTCGGGATGGAATCACCGTCGCTCATAAAACTCCCAAGCATAACGGCGCGGTGGGGAGGGGAGCAAGCCCGGACCTACCCAAGCACGACGGAATCGCCGCCAAGTTGCTGGTTGATAAGTCGCGCCACAAGCGGTTTGAGGGTGAGCGAGTCCCTGGGATAAAGGAAATCGCCGCGCTCCTCCGACCAATCAAGTTTGAAGCTAGTGGAGAGGGCGGAAATCCAAATCTGCCGCACGGGAGTGTTGGGAGTGATTACAAACTTGGCTGGGGGATCCTCAAAAACAACATTGAGCGCGCCGTTTTGCTCTTCTGCTTCAAAGTCGCCGGCCTCCTCGGCATCTATCAGGCTCTTTTTGAGCGATTCAATTGCCTGATCCGCGCGGCGGCGAAAAGTAAGTTCGTCGAGCATTCTTCCAGTCTAATCGAGACCGGCCGCGCGAGGTTTTTCAGGCTTCGCCTCACCGGGATGCCTGAAGCGGTCGCGGCCCGGCGCGGGCGTATCGGAACCGCCGGACTTTTTGACGACAAGCATAATGATCCCTATGAGAATCAGCGCGGCAATAACAAGGACTATAGCCATTTGAACCTCCGAAGTTCCCTTATAAGATAAGGGACCTCGGGAGCTGCTTTGGGTTAGCTGGCGACCTCAGAACGGAATATCGTCATCGGTAATTTCAGTGGATTGCACGAGATCATCGGCATTCGAGGAGCTGCGCTGGTCATAGGACGAGCTGCCCGAGGAACCGCCACGGCTATAGCTGCTGCCGCTTTCGCCCTCACCTTTCCCCGAAAGCAGGGAGATGTCGTTGACGATTATCTCCGTCCGATATTTCTTCTCGCCGGAGGTCTTATCGTCCCAGGAGCGCGTTTGGATCTTGCCTTCGACGTAGAGCTTGGAGCCCTTTTTCACATAGTCGCGGATGATCTCAGCCGTGCGCTGAAAAGCGACCAGGTTATGCCATTCGGTGCGGTCGGTCCAGTTGCCTGAAGGGTCTTTGGTGCGGTCGGTTGTGGCCAGGCTGAAGCTGGCAACCATCGTTCCGCCCGGGGTTGCGCGAATTTCCGGGTCTTTGCCTACGTTGCCGAGAAGGGTGACTTTATTGACGCTCTTTGCCATGGCTGCGGTGCTCCATTGAATGTTCTGAGAAGGATAACAGGGACTTTGCGTCTCGTGATACGGCGTTCAAAGGCAGTGCGGATTCCGTTGGCCGGGAGGCGGCAAGGCGGCGGTTTCGGAACCACTTGGCCGCGCCCAGCGCGAAGAGTATGGCCCCGAAAGGCACGCACATCATAGCCACTATGAGGGCCAGCCAGCCGGAGTTGGTGTGCGGACCCTGACGGCCTATGCCTCCGAAGACATCGGCGGTAAGCAACGCGGCAAGCGCCCCGGCAGCCAGGGTCCATATTCCGGCCTGCAACAGTTGACGAGTCCCGTCATCTGGCTGAGTGGATGGCATCTGCGTCTACCTTGCTCCCGCGTGCAGCATGGCAAACACCACCACGCCAGTTACTGATACATACAGCCAGATGGGCAGTGTAAAGCGAGCAATCTTCTTATGCTGCGGAAAGCGCCCTGTAAGCGAGAAGAAGAACGTGATGAGCACCATAGGCAGCGCGACAATGCACAGCACAATGTGGCTGATGAGGATGGAAAAATAAACGACGCGGAGCGGGCCGTGGCCCTGGTAAGAGCACGTCTCCGTGTAGGGCATGGTTGACTATGTAGGAGACCAGAAAGATCGACGAGAAGACGAAGGCGGTAATCATCGAGCGTCGGTGCGCCTTGATGTTGCGGCGCAGGATGAAAAAGAAGCCGACAATCAAGCAGATGGCGGCGAGACCATTCAGTAGCGCATCGAGCGCGGGCAGAAAGAGAAGCCGCGTGGCAAAGGCCTGCGGTGCGGTATGCACGTAAATAAGCCAGAAGAGAAAGAGCGTCGCCGCAATGCTCAACGCGATGATTCCGGCGATCATGCCCTTGTTCGATTCGGGTGCGGCCTGTGTGACGGACATCTGTCTACTTTCCTTTGGCGTTAAGCATGAGCACGGTGAGCAGCACAGGCAGGTAAATCACACTGACCTTGAGCAGGTCGCGGGCATACATCTTCGACTCAATCGTGGAGCGGGCGCGGGTGATGCGCCCGAACCGAATGGTGTATCCGAGATATACAAGTCCCAGAACTGCAGCCGTCACGCCGTAAACCATGCCGGCGACGTGGAGATAGACCGGGAGCAGGCTGACCGGAATCATGAGCACGGCGTAGGTCAGCGCTTCGAGCACAGTCGACCAGCCGTCGGGTTGAATGACGGGCAGCATTTTGATTCCCGCGCGCCCGTAGTCTTCGCGATAGAGCCATGAAATCGCCATGAAGTGCGGAAACTGCCAGACGAAGAGGATGGCAAAGAGCGCGACGGCCGGCCACTCGATGCGCCCGCGGACAGCGGTCCAGCCGAGTAGAGGCCCCATGGCTCCGGGAAAAGCTCCGATGAACGTAGCAAGGCTGGTGCGGCGCTTGAGCGGCGTGTAAATCGCGACGTAGCTGAAGGCTGTGATTAGGGTGAGCGTGCCGGTAATAAGATTGGTGGAGTGGACCAGCCATATCGCTCCAATTGCGATAGCGCCCATACCCAGCAAAATGCCATGGGCCAGGCCGATGCGTCCCGCGGCCATCGGACGGTTGGCGGTGCGAATCATTTTGGCATCGAGCTTGCGCTCCAGGCATTCATTGAGCGCCGCCGAACCTGCGGAGACGAGCCCGATGCCCAGCAGCGCTTCCAGCAATCCCGGCTGGACGCTGCTGATTCCCGACTGCATCGACCCCAGGTAGAATCCGGCCCACGCCGTCAGAACGACCATCGCTGTAACGCGATCTTTGAACAACTCGCGGTAGTCAGAAATCCACGAAGCAGTCTCTCCGGCACGCGGAGCGTGGATATGGGTATGGTCGTGAGTGTGAGGTGTTCCGGCTGGCGAAGCTTCAGCGGCAGGCAGAACGGTGCTGGTAGATGCAGACGTCATTTTGAGGTGAACACTCTATGATACAGGGATCATCCTTGGATTTTCTTATAGACAGCCGGGTTGAGCGACGGATCGTTGTACATTTTTAACTGGCGATAGAGTTTGAAATGACGTTCGCCGCGGATGATTTGCGTCCATAATTCGTCAAGGCATCCTGCCAGATCGACGCGCTGCTCTTCAAGCAGGCGAAGACGCCCCCTGTTCCGGGAAATGTGGCCCTCCGGCGCATCGGCCCGCAACGTCTCCTCGCGCGTGTGAAAAATCTTGAGCGCAAGAATGGAGAGCCGGTCGAGAATCAACCCCGGAGTCTCCGAGTGCAACGGAGACCCGGCTGCATGCAATTCATGCGCACTAAGAGCCTCAAGCAGGAGCGAGTCAATGCGCTCCGTAAGATCGTTGCGCCGTTGATTCACGCGGTCGATACCCCGCTTTACCTCCGCGATTTGATGCTCGGTTGCGTGAGGCGCGCGTGCCTCATCTTCGAGATGCCACAACTCGAAGTTCGCCTGATGCTGCGCGCGAATCACGCTTTCGACGTTGTCCCCCGGGAGGCTTTCGGGAAGATTGTCGTGCCACTCCTCGGTTGATGCATCATGGAGGGCCGTAATAGCGTGGGCACTGAGCAGGGGCGCGAGCGCGGTTCGGGGCTTCTGGGTCATTCGTTTTCCTGCATTCATCGTAGTAGCAAACAGCCAAAGGCGAGGCGTCCTCCTACAGGATATTCTTGAAGCGTGCGGAGATATCGCCCCTTTTTGCCTCCGCCAGCGAGCACATCGTCTGAAAGGAATCGCTTTGTCCTCCGCGTCGCAATTTCCGCACCGTCGCTACAACCCGCTGCGCCGGCAGTGGGTGCTGGTCTCTCCGCAACGCACCGACCGCCCCTGGCAGGGCGAGGTAAATCCTTCGCCGGGATTCTCTGATCTGCATTACGATCCGAACTGCTATCTGTGCCCAGGTAACATGCGCGCCGGTGGGCATCTCACGCCCAGATATGAAAGCGTATTTATTTTCGATAACGACTACGCCGCCCTGCTGCCGGATTCTCCTGCTCCCGAGCCGGACGTCTCCCCACTGCTGCAAGCCGAGCGCGAGCGCGGGCGCTGCAAAGTCATCTGCTTCCATCCCGACCACAGCCTTACTTTGCCCCGCATGGAGTTGGCTGATATTCGCAAAGTGGTCGATGCGTGGACCGATGAATACGAAGCATTAGGCCGCCAGCCCGCGCTGGGTTATGTGCAGATCTTCGAGAACCGCGGAGCCATGATGGGAGCCAGCAATCCGCATCCTCACTGCCAGATCTGGGCAACGGAACACGTTCCCGACGAACCGGCTCAGGAGACTGAATCGCTGAAAGCATATCTCGCCGGGAACCACCGTTGCCTGCTGTGCGACTACCTCAAGGTGGAAGCGAAAGAAGCCGCACGCGTGGTCTGCCAAAATGAGGATTTCCTCGTCGTTGTGCCTTGGTGGGCGGTGTGGCCGTTTGAGACGCTGGTGTTGGCGAAGCGGCACATCGGTTCATTGGCACAATTCAACGACGGTGAGAAGACATCTCTCGCCGATATTCTGAAGCAGACAACTACGCGCTACGACAACCTCTTCGAGACAAGCTTTCCCTATACGATGGGTTTCCACCAAACACCCACCGATGCCCAGTCCCATGAAGAGTGGCACTTCCATGCGCACTTTTATCCCCCGCTGTTGCGGTCAGCGACGGTTCGCAAGTTCATGGTCGGTTTTGAATTGCTGGGAATGCCGCAGCGCGATATTACAGCGGAGGGTGCAGCGGAACGGCTTCGCGCGGTTCCAGCAAAGCATTTCTTTCGAAGCAAGAGTTAGGAAAGCGCATAGCCACGTTCACCCCTTGACTAGCCGCTGATCTTCAGTCGTAGCGCTCGAAGATGACTTGTTTTTTCTGCCAGCCCAGCTCGACCAGCCGGTCGCGATTGCCGGAAACCATTTCGTTCAGCCCGCAGATGTAGGCGTGAATGGCAAAACCAACGGGTTCTGCCGTAGTTGGCACCGGTGCGAAGTGATTTTCGCTGGCGCGCTTTTTCACTATCTCAGCCACGTGGTCCTGGACATAGCCCCGCAGTCCCTCCCAGCTTTCCTGCGGGCGGCTCAGGCTGGAGAGGTAATGAAAATTGTGACGCTCGGCGGCTATTCTTTCGAAATATTTCTGATAATAGAGCTCGGTCTCATACCTGGTTCCGTAAACCAGCCAGATGTGCCGTCCTTCACTGCGATCTTCTCCCGACTCCGGAAACAGGTACTGGGCAAAGCTGCGCATGGGCGCAACGCCGGTGCCGGTAGCGATAAAAATGCTGTCCGTAAGCGGCTGCCGTAGCGTAAACAGGCCGTGTGGGCCGTGCATTTGAACGTCCTGACCGGGCTCCATGTCACAGAGCTTGTTGGAGAAAAAACCGCCCTCGACGCGGTTAACGCAGAGGTCAAAGCGATTGGCCGCGGAAGCCGACGCGATGGAATACGCTCGGGTTTGCTGCTTGCCCTTCGGATCTTCGGCGACAACCGAGACGAACTGGCCCGCAATAAAGTCGAAGGAATTGAGTTCCGGTACGGAAAATTCAAGGTGGTAACACTGGGCGGACTCCGATAAAACGAGCTTCCGTTCGAGGTGTGCTGTGTAAAGCTGGCGTACCAAGCTGTATTTTCCCTCCCCGAGGCCTTGTTGACCAGTGTACCGGGTCCAAACGCTATGCCCAGCAAAAACTCTTACTGGTTTGACTCGCGCACCTACTCCACGGTTACCGACTTCGCCAGGTTTCTCGGCTGATCTACATCGCATCCGCGCCGCACGGCGAAGTGGTACGCCAGCAATTGCAGCGGAATGACGTCAAGAACCGGCAACAGCAGCTCCGGCGCGGGAGGGACGTAAAGCACGTGGTCCACGAGCTGCCCAATGTGTTCATCTCCCTCAATCGCCACGGCAATCACCTTCCCCGATCGCGCCGTGACCTCCTGAATATTGGAAAGTGTCTTCTCGTAGCGCAGCTTTGAGTCGCGATTGCTCTCGTCCTTGGTCGCGAGAACCACAACCGGCAGCGTTTCGTCTATCAGCGCGTTCGGCCCATGTTTCATCTCACCCGCAGGATAGCCTTCCGCATGAATGTAGGAAATTTCCTTTAGCTTCAGCGCGCCCTCAAGCGCAATGGGATAGTGAATGCCACGGCCCAGAAATAAAAAATCGCGGGCCGTTGAGTAGGTCTTCGCAAGCTGCTCGCACACGCTGTCCACGTTGCGAAGAATCTCTTCAACCTTGCCCGGAAGCAGACTCAGACCTTCAAGCAGCAGCTTGCTTTGATCCTCGCTAATAGCTCCGCGTTTCTGCGCCAGATGTACCGCGAAGAGGAAGATTGCGACCAGTTGCGCAGTAAACGCTTTGGTCGAAGCTACGCCGATCTCCGGACCTGCATGCGTGTAGATGACTCCATGAGCCTCGCGCGCAATCATGGCTCCAACCACGTTGCAGATAGCGACGGTCTTCGAACCCTTTGCGATCATCTCCCGTTGCGCGGCGATCGTGTCTGCCGTCTCGCCTGACTGCGTAATGAGCACCCCGAGCGCCGAAGGATCGGCAATGGGATCCCGGTAGCGATATTCGCTGGCGTAGTCCACTTCGACAGGGACGCGAGCCAGCCGCTCGATCATAAATTTGCCTGCGGTAGCGGCGTGCCAGCTCGTTCCACAGGCAGCAATGTTGATCTTCGCGGCGTTAAGAAATTCTTCGTCGGAGATCTTCATCTCGCTCAGGAAGACTTTGCCCGTATCGAGCGAAATGCGTCCCAGGGTTGTGTCGCGAATGGCACGCGGCTGCTCAAAAATTTCCTTGAGCATGAAGTGCTTATAGCCGCCCTTCTCGGCCTGAATGGGGTCCCACAAAATCCGCTGCACCGGCCGCTCAACTCGATTCCCGTCAAGATCGGTGAGCTCAACTCCGGCCCGCGTCAGAATAGCGACGTCGCCATCGGCCAGAAAGTACAGATCGCGCGTGTGATGCAGAATCCCGGGCACGTCGGAGGCGACAAAGTATTCGCCTTCACCCAATCCGACCACAACGGGGGGGCCATTGCGGGCAACCACAATCTTATCGGGCTCATCGGCAGATAGAACACTGATCGCATAGGCGCCGGTCAGTCTGCGGGCAGCGCGCCGCACTGCGTCCTCAAGCGGCATCGTCTTGCCTGAAGTTGCCGCGGAGGCAATCTCCTGCTCGATCAAATGCGCGATAACTTCGGTATCCGTCTCCGTTACAAATTTGTGGCCCTCTTTGGAAAGTTCCTGCTTCAGCGCGAGGTAGTTTTCGACGATGCCGTTATGCACGACGACGATGCGTCCGCTGCAGTCGCGATGCGGATGAGCATTTTCTTCCGTGGGACGCCCGTGCGTGGCCCAGCGCGTGTGGCCAATGCCGTACGTACCGGCGAGCGGCTGCTTCCGAATTACCTCTTCGAGATTTTTCAGCTTGCCCGGAGCGCGCCTCAGCTCGAATCCGTCGCCATTGCCGCCGACTGCGATTCCCGCCGAGTCATATCCGCGATATTCCAGCCGCCGCAGGCCCTCAATAATGAGAGGGACAACCTCTTTGCTGCCGACGTAGCCGACAATTCCGCACATAGACTGCCTCTGCTTTCATTACCTCTGATCTCTCTCCGGATTATCGGTGAAGAGAACTCAATGCAGGGACGCAAAGCTACCCGGCGTCTTCAAGGTGAAACCGGAACTCTTCAATTACTGGATTCGTGAGCACTTCGCGCGCGATCCGCTCTACTTCGGCATGGGCGGCGGCTGCGTCGAGTGAGTCGGCCAGCCGAATCACAAAATATTTTCCCTGCCGCACGTCCTCTATCCCCTGATATTGCATCTTCCTAAGGGCGCCGTGAATGGCCTGCCCCTGCGGGTCAAGGACCGTCTGTTTGAGCGTGACATAGACATGAGCCTTCATTTTGCCTGATTATAAACGTTGCTGCATTGCTGGGCGCAACGGGAGCGACACCCTCCAGCCATACAAAAAAACAGGATGAGCATGACGAATTATCTGAAGCTGCCAATTGGCGATAAAGCGCCCGAAGCTGTGAATGCCGTGATCGAAATTCCAAGCGAAGCAACCAATAAATATGAGTACGACAAACAATTGAATGTCTTCCGGCTGGATCGCAATCTGTATTCTCCCGTGCATTACCCAGGAGACTACGGCTTTATTCCGTCAACCTTGAGCGATGACGGTGATCCGCTCGACGTGCTCGTCCTCGTCGATGCGCCCAGTTTTTCGGGGTGCGTAATGACGGTTCGGCCCATAGGCCTGCTCGAGATGCTCGACCAGGGAGTGCTCGACGAAAAAATCCTCGCCGTAGGAAAAAACAATCCGCGGTATAACGACGTTTGGAACTACTCGGAGATATATCCGCACATGCTCAAGGAGATTACGCACTTTTTTTCGATCTACAAAGACCTCGAAGGAAAACGCGTCGAAGTCACCGGCTGGCACGACGCGGCCTATGCGCGCGACCGCGTTCTGGTCGCGGCGAAAAACTTCAAAACGACAAAATAGAAAATGCTCGGCGCACGTTTTGTACTTGATGGCCTAGGCTTTCTCCGCCGCGCGGAATGCGCGTAGCGTACTCGAAATCCCATATAAAATCGGACCCGTGGCGGCCACTGCGAAACCAAAAACCAAAGCCGGTATGTGCGCCATCCGTTCGTTTCGTGAAATGTAGGCCGCATACACAATCAAAATAGTAGGAATCACTCCCAGAGCGATTGCGGTCCCCAGGCTCCCCGCCCGAAACGGCCTGTCAAGCTCCGGCTCCCTCAATCGCAGCACAACCAGCGCGACGAACTCCAGAATCAGGCTCGCCCCATAAAGCATCAGATCAATTGAAATCAGGCGCTCAAAGCTGAAGTGCAGCGCCAAAGCCCACGCCGTAGCGCACAGCAGCACAGCAACCCAAGGCACTCCATAGCGATTTCGCGCGGCGATAAGTCGCGGAAGCATTCCATCTTCGGCCAGTACCATTGGCAGCCGAGCATAGGACATCATCAGCGCATTGAACATGCCTAAACCGGTAAGCGCCCCGCCAAGGACAATGGCGATGCCCAGCCACGGACCCGCCAGCATGGTCGCCGCATCTGCCCATGATCCAGTCGTGAACTGCGAAATGTCGAGGCCTGCGAGAGCCATCGCCCCCAGCGGAATCACATAGCTCAACGCAACCACCACCGTGCTCAGCAGCACGGCACGCGGATAATTTCGCTGCGGATCTTCAACTTCCTTCGCGACCGTCGACGCGTTGTCCCAGCCCATGTAATTCCATAAACCCACCAGGATCGCCGTTGAAAGCCCATCTCCGCCGGCCGCGCCCGACTTCCACGCCATATTGCTGTGCAGGTGAAACGCATGCCACGCCGCTGCTGCAACCAGCACCGCAAAGGGCGCGAGCAGAATTACAAATAACGCCATCGACCCGTCTCCTACAGCGGGAGCGCCGCGAAGATTCCAAAGGCAACAAGCGGCGATCAGCGCCATCTCCCAGGCTGTGCCCCGCCAGCCCAACGTCCACGCGGGAAGCAACTTGCTGAGGTAAAGCAGGAAGATGGTGGGGTAAATCGCCATGTCAAAGACGCTGGCCGCAAGCGAAAGCCACGCTTCCTGGAAGCCCCAGAACGGCCCCATCGCTCGGCGAACCCAGACGTAGAATCCACCTTCTTCTGGAAGCGCGCTCGCCAGCTCGCCGATCATCAGAGCGGTGGGGAAACTCCAGATCAGTGGCAGGATAAGCAGAATTGCCAGCGCCTTTACATACCCGGCGCCCCCCAGAATGTCTTCGATTCCATAAGGCCCTCCCGCGACCATAAAGTAAGTGGCCGCGGCCAGCGGAATGAGGCGGAGGCCGCGCCGCAACCGGGCGGGTTCGCGTTTGGAAAGGACTGTGGGCATCTCCAGTGATTGAGCGTAACGCGAAAGCGCCGGAGAACGGAGCACTTTCTCGAGTTTTCAGTCAAGAGGCCTCGCCCGAATGGACGAGGCCTGCAAGAATCTTGCGATCAAATCTTATGAAGCTTTGCGATCACGTGCATTGTCTGCCGGCACATAGCCGGGATAGACTCGATGCACTTCGCCAAAAATCTCCACACGCGCATCCTGGTTGTCCTTGTCCCAGATATCCTGGTCTGCAGCGGAGGCAGACTCGTAGCGAATAATGCCGTGGTTGCGCTCCATAATCGCCTCGGCGGTGGAATTCATCGATCCCGCCTTGACCGTGACTACCGCGCCCCCGCGCCGCAACTCTCGCGAAAGACGTCGCGCGTGATCCTGCGGAATTCCCATCCCGGAGAAAGAGCGTTCAAAGGCCGTACCGGAGTACGCATAATCGGGATACGTTCCTAGATGACCTTCGCCGGTGCCATAGTTGAGGCTGCTTTTATCAGACACGGGCTGGCGCTTGGCGCTAGCATCCGTGGTCTGGTCGCCGAAGAAGTGCTTCAGCTTGTCCCACCAGCTTCCGTTGTCACGCGTCGCGTCTCGCCTTTCCGCGCGCGTCGCGTGGAAGCCTCCGGTAGCCGGAAAATTTCCACCTTCAGTTCGCCCAGACCCTGTTCCGGCAAAAGCCCGATTGTAAGTGTCGGAGGCGAGTTCGCTGGGAATGTCGCTGGGGATATTAGTCGGTAGATTACCCGGAATATCACTGCCCGGAATCGGTCCGGGTCGGCCCGCGCCCGCAATACCCGTTCCTCCACCGGTCGAAAGTCCTGAGGGATTCACTGCGCTGGTGTCTGAAGCTGCGCCGGAGGGAGTTGAACCTGGTTCCACCGGAGACCGCATCGGAATGTCATTCTCAGAACTGCCCTCCTTGGAACCCACCGAGAAGTCGCTTCCCACCGGCACAGATCTGCGAGGATTATCAACCCCAGTCCCGCTGTGAAACGCGGCTCCGATCTGACTCGCTTGGAAACCCTCGTCCATCAACTCATTAATCGCGCGATGCGCGTCATCTCCGCTGATAAAATAGCCCGCGACCACATTCTTCGTGCCGCTCGTGGAACTGTCCCAACTGCTGCTCGCCATAAAACCCCCGCCAAAACTGGATTCGAGCGGCACCTGAAAGCAATGCCGCTGCTAGCTTCGATGCGCCTGAGCGGTGTCGGCGTGGAAGAAAAATCTAAAAAGAAGCGCATGGAAAGAGTTGCCTTAAGCAAAGAACCGCACTTCCTATATACTCGAAACCAGACAGCCGGAGAGATGGCCGAGTGGCTGAAGGCGGCGGTTTGCTAAACCGTTGTAGGGTCAAAAGCTCTACCGGGGGTTCGAATCCCCCTCTCTCCGCC
>CAWAPC010000008.1:0-493168 GCA_963783805.1 uncultured Acidobacteriaceae bacterium
CGGGACTGCACTATACTGTGCCGGGCGCGATCATTGCCATGAACGGGGTCTATTCGCTTGACGGCGAACAATTCGACTTTCACGGCACCGCACGCCTTGATGCCAAGGTTTCGCAAATGGTCACCGGCTGGAAATCGCTCCTGCTCAAACCCGTGGATCCGTTCTTCTCCAAACATGGAGCGGGTACCGAGGTGCCCATTGAGATCACCGGGACGCGCTCGGATCCACACTTCGGGCTCGACTTCCACCACAACGATAATAAGGACGGGAAGAAAGACGATAAGGACGAAAAGCATGGCGGAAACCAAATTCCATGACCGCGATAGAAAAAGAAGGATACGAAGAATCGCAGTACCATTTCTCTGGGGGTATACAAATGAAAGTTTCACGCCTGCGGGCGATTTGCGGCCTTACGGTTCTGGCCTTTGTCTTTAGCTTCTGTGCGTCAGCGCAATCCAGCGATTCCCTCGAGCATCCATGGTGGAAGAACGCTGTCATCTATGAAATCTATCCGCGCAGCTTTCAGGACTCGAATGGCGACGGCATTGGCGATCTCAACGGCATCGCCTCGCGCCTGGATTATCTGAAGACGCTGGGCGTCGACGCCATCTGGCTTACGCCCATCTATCCTTCGCCGCAGATCGACTTCGGCTACGACATCTCGGACTACAACAACATTGATTCGCAGTACGGAACGCTGGCTGATTTCGACCATCTGGTAGCCCAGGCGAAGGAGCGCAACATTGGCGTCGATCATGGACCTGGTGCTCAACCACACCTCCGACAAGCATCCGTGGTTCCTCGAGTCGCGCAGTTCGCGCACCAATCCCAAGCGCAACTGGTATGTGTGGCGCGACGCCAAAGCCCCCGGCGTTCCGCCCAACAATTGGGAATCTGTCTTCGGCCACTCGGCATGGCAGTGGGACGCAAAAACCAGCCAGTATTACTATCACCGCTTCTACATCCAGCAGCCCGACCTGAACTGGACTAACCCCCAGGTCCGCAAAGCCATGTACGACGTCGAGCGCTTCTGGATAAAGCGCGGAGTTGCCGGTTTCCGCCTCGACGCCATCACTTCGCTCTTTGAAGACCCCGACTTCAGCGATGAAGCCTACGTCCGCGACGCTCAGGGCAACATCGTCATCAACGCCTTCGGCGACAAAGAGGTCGAGACCAACAAGACCGACAATCTCCCGGAAGTGAATGACGTTCTGAAAGAGCTTCGGCAGGTATCGGACACCACCCGCGATCCCATCTGGGGCCACAAAGTGGTGCTCATCGGTGAGACCTACGTTCACTCGATCGACGACCTGCGCCGCCTTTATGGACCGCACAACGACGAACTCAATCTGCCCATGGACATGCAGGTTGGCTTCATCAACAAGCTAGACGTGGCCACCTTCCGCAAGAACATCAACGACGCCGAAACCGGAATTGACGGCAACCAGCCACTGTTCGTCTTCGACAACCACGACAACCCGCGCTGGGACCGCTATGGCGACGGCACGCACAATGAGGACATAGGCCGGATGCTGGCTGCTGTCCTCTTCGCGTCACGCGACACGGCGATGATGTATTACGGCGATGAAATCGGGATGCATACAACGCCGCCCACGCGCAAACAGGATGTGCGCGATCCGATCGGCATTACCGGCTGGCCCAAAGAGAAGGGTCGCGACGGCGAGCGTACGCCGATGCAATGGACCCCGGGCCCGAACGCGGGCTTCTCGCCTGCGGAAGTGAAGACCTGGCTGCCTATTCCCAACAACTTCGTCACGGTCAACGTTCAGAGCGAAGTCGCCGACACGAACTCCATGCTGAACTGGTACAAGCAGCTCATCCAGTTGCGGCGCACCAATCCGGCCTTTCGCGAGGGACGCCAGATCATGCTGAATACCAATAACAACGAGGTGCTCTCATGGCTGCGGCAGGCGCCCGGAGTCCCCGCCGTGGTTGTGGCATGTAATTTCACGGCACAGCCGCAAACTATCGGCTTCGACCTGAACGCGAACGGTATCTCAAGCAAGAACGCCACAACGCTGATGAAGACGCCCGGATCCAGCGACCCGGCCTCGCTAGATCAGGTGAAGCTGCCACCCTTCGGCGTGTACATCGGAGAAGTGCGGTAGAGGCAGGCCTCGCGAGCGCCATGGAGAAGCGCTCAGATGAGCCGTTCGCGGATGCTGAGTTCGTGCCTGCCCTCAGCGAGCAGGAGCTACCTTGTTGAGTTGAATCCCGCCAGGAGAAATACGAAATGAGCCTGCGGCAAGCCTTTGGAACATTTTCAAGTCCTACGAGCTTCCTTCTCCTAGTCAGCTTTTTACTCAGTTGCGCGTTTTTGCCATCGGCTGCGGCGCAATCCTGCGGTTCGCAGGGTGTTGCCGTTCAGGTGCTCGGCTCCGGGGGTCCGGAGTTGCAGGACAAGCGCGCTTCGAGCAGCTATCTCGTGTGGGAGAACGGGCGATCGCGGGTACTGATTGATGCGGGCGGAGGAAGCGCTCTCCGGTTTGGACAGAGCGGCGCGCAAATGTCCCAGTTGGATGTGATCCTGTTCACTCACTTCCACATCGATCACAGCGCCGACTTCCCCACGCTGATCTTTTCCTCCTGGTTTGGAGACCGCAACCGCCCGCTCCCCATCTACGGCCCGATCGGAAACGACTTCATGCCCTCAACCACCGCGTTCGTCTCTGATTTCTTCTCCGACCATGGTGTCTATGGGTATCTCAGCGAGCTGTATGTCCCCGGAGAACAGGGCAGCTACAAACTGCAGCCCCACAACGTGGTCGCGGGCGAAACACCCGTGCCTGTATTTCGCAGCGGTGATCTTTCCGCCTCCGCAGTGCGCGTCATTCATGGTGGAGTCCCGGCCTTGGCCTGGCGCGTGGAAATCGGCGGCAAGGGTATAGTCTTCAGCGGAGATACCAACGGTGAGGGTGAAGGCCTCGTCCGATTGGCGATGAACGCCGATGTTTTCATCGCCCACAACGCTGTGCCGGAAGGAGCCACCGGAGTCGAGCGCCGCCTGCACATGCCCCCATCCGTCATCGGACAAATCGCGGGAGACGCCCACGTCAAAAGCCTCGTCCTGTCTCACCTCATGCTGCGGACATTGGGGAAGGAAGACGAAACGCAATCAGAGATCAGAAAACACTATTCCGGCCCGATCGCGTTTGCGAACGACCTCGACTGCTTTCCCGTGAGATAGCCATTCATGCGCTGAAGAGCGATTTCATTGGATGCATGTGCCGGGGACAGGCTGGCCGCGTCGACGTAAACCAGACCGTCCTCCGAGCGGAGACAATCGCAAACGGGATCCCGGCCACAAATCGAGAGAACACTAAAACGGCTCAGGAACTATCCTGAGCCCTTAAGATTCACCCTGCTCTAAATCCGGCGCGCTGTGAAGGCTGATCCCTGATTACCTTATCCCAGCCGCCAGCAGGGCAGTCGAATTGTGCAGTACTGGCCGCGCTGCGGGCATATACGATTTGTAAACCGTAATGTGGAAGCAGGACTGGTAGAACTCCTCTTCCACGTCGATCTTGCCTGCGGTTTCGAGTGGAAGCAGATAGGCCCGCATCCACGCGATCTCCGACAGTGACAAGCCCTTCTTGGCAATATCAATCGTCGCACCGGTAAGGTGCGGCGAAGCGGTATCGCCTTCTGCCGGGGCGGCGTTGCCGTTCACGCGTATCAGGTGGAGTTGATACTGCACCGTTCGCACGGCGGAGTTTACCTGCAGGGAGCGTTGAAAGCGGATGTAGTGGGCGCGCCCTGTGTCTGTTAGGAACTTCGCCGTCCAGGGCCGAGTATAGCGGCGGTTCATGGGTAGGGTTGGATTCACGCGCAACTGCGCGCTAACCGGCAGCGGCACCAATTCCTGGTCGCGACGCATGTGATTCAACTGCGCGTCGTCTTCAATGCGCGTGAGACCCTCGGCCTGATTACGCTCATTTTGCCGCTCCAGCGAGGCCAGCGAACCGACCAGCGGCGGAGGCATATACAGCCGGTCGTTTTTCATCGGGATGGGAGGAATCGTCTCCGCTACCTGCACCGCTTGCGTTTCAGGCGGCACGCGTGCGGAAGCCGAATGCTGGGACGCGTGTCCGGCCTTGGGCTGCTTTACTTTGACATGTTCGGACTTGTGCTGCTTTACCGACGCATGGGCGGTTTCCGCGCCCGCAGGAACGGTGCCGTGATGGCTGCGGGGCGTACCTGCCTCTTTCGTCGCCGCCGAATTTTTCGGGTGGTGATGCGGCCAGTGCGAAGCCGAGGCATAGGAAGACGACGCCAGCCCGAAGGCCAGCGCAGCAGTGACGGCAGATTGAAAATAACGCATAAGGTGGACCGCGGAGAATTGTCC
Source organism: uncultured Acidobacteriaceae bacterium (assembly GCA_963783805.1). Lineage (GTDB taxonomy): Bacteria > Acidobacteriota > Terriglobia > Terriglobales > Acidobacteriaceae > Silvibacterium. The sequence continues at coordinate 4,367 of CAWAPC010000008.1, forward strand.
GAGAGCCACTACAGGGTACCCAAGTCCGGGCAGAACGGAAGTAGTCATTTGGGTTCCCCAAAAATAAAAAGCAAATGAGGGCTGATTGTTCGCGGGACGGATCATTAGCCATCGGCCTCAGCTCTGCCGGCGTTAGCCAGGTTATGGCGCCGTACAAGAATTCTTGACAGCCAGTGGGAGTTTGCCTTAGGGTGTACCTCACATACCGTACTTTACATAGTATGTGGCAAACATGGAACCAGAAATCTTTGAAAATCTTCGCTTGGAGCTTCGCCGCGGCAGTCTCATCCTCGCCGTTCTCGCCCAGCTACGGGCCGAGCATTACGGCTACATCCTCCGCAAGTCCCTAGCGGACCTCGGACTGGCGATCGACGAAAACACTCTCTACCCGTTGCTCAGAAGACTGGAGACGCAAGGTCTGCTGGTGAGCGAGTGGCGAGAAGAAGACAAACGCAACAAGCGTTTTTATCGCCTGTCTTCCGAGGGAGAAGCGATTCTCCACCGGCTGCTCAATGAGCATGACGCGATGAATGCCGCTCTCGGCCGCATTCTGCGGGGAACTCCGGCAATGCCGCGCTCGAATCTTCCGAGGAGGAGGAAAAATCCAATGCCATCTAATGATTTGCTCGCCCGCTATCTGCAAGCCGTCGGCTTCTGGCTGCCGCGCGCTACGAAGAAGGATATTCTCGCCGAAATCTCCGAAGATCTGCACTCGCAAATTGAGGATCGCGCGGCCAGCCTCAACCGGCCGCTCGATGATGCTGAAGTTGCAGGAATCCTGAAGCAGCGCGGCCGGCCCGTGGTTGTCGCGGGGACATTCCTGCCGCAGCGGCAACTGATAGGACCAGTTCTGTTTCCCATTTACGTCTCCGTCCTGAAGATTGTCGCCTTGTTCTATCTGTTGCCCTGGATTCTCGTGTGGATAGGGTTCCGAATCTTTGATCGCTTATGGCTGGTCAGGCATGGAGGCGGCGAATTCCTTGGGCTCCCAACATTCCTGTGGACTTTGACCTGGACTCTCTTTGGAGTCATCACCCTTATCTTTGCCATTCTCGACCGCACCTCGACTCGGTCGAAAATTGTGAATGACTGGGATCCACGCAAACTGCCCGGGATCAGCCCGGCTCAGGGCGATCCCAGGCCGGCAGGCATCGTCGGCATCGTCTTCGGCGCTCTGGGTCTTGGATGGATTCTTGCTGTTCCGAGCTTTCCGTTCCTCGCGCTCGGACCTGGTGCATTCTTTCTGGAATTTGCGCCTGTCTGGCACAGCGTCTATCCGTGGATCGTTGTCCTCGCCGTGGCGGGAGTCGCGGAAAATGTTATAAGTTTGCTGCGCAGCTTGCCCGCGTGGGTGTTGCCGGTATTTAAGCTGGCGACGATCTGCCTTAATGCATGGGTGGTGGCGACGCTGCTCCATACCCGAACATACTTCGTGGCACCCTCCCAACCGGGAGCGCAATGGGTTTCCGTCACAAATCTTGTTGTCTACCTCTCCTTAGCCGGTACCGCCGTAGCCCTGCTGATTGCCTTCATCGTTCAAATATGGAAGATCGTGCAGGCGCTGGAGCATCCTTCCGAACCTGCGGTTACGCGTATGGCATAGCGCGCACAATTTTCATTTCGTCTTCGTCCAACGCGGGGGTACAATCCCGCCAAACCCAAATCGAGCCGTTCAGAACCTAATTTCCGGGAGCCACTTATGACTGAACTCGCAGAAACCGCACCCATTGAAGCCCCGCTTACTGAAACTCAGCGCGTTGTCGATACGTTCGTTGCGCCATCGAAGACTTTCATTGATATCAGGCGTAAAGCGACCTTCTGGGGACCGCTCGTTATCATGATCGTCGTTGGTCTTCTGTTCTCATTTGCCGTCCAGCAGAAGATCGGCTGGGAGAGGGTATTTGAGAACAACATTCACCAGTCTCCAACCAAGGAAGAAAAAATTAACTCGGCTCCCAATGCAGAGTCGATCAAGGCCATCTCCGCCAAGGTCACGGCTGTATTCACCTATGGCTACTTCGTCTTGATACTTCTCTTTACAGCGATCTACGCGCTGCTCATCTGGGCTTCCGTCAACTTCGGCTTTGGAGGTACGGCTAAGTATGGCCAGATTTATGCGGTGAGCTTTTATGCCAGCCTAGTGATGAATATTAAATTCCTGCTGGCTTTGATCGCCATTTTCGCCGGTCTTGCGCCCGAATCGTTCCTTATTAACAACCCGGTTGGGACTAACATCGGGTATTACCTGAGCGACGTGCCGCTATGGCTGACGACTCTGTGCATGCACATCGATATCTTTGAAATATGGTCGGTGATTTTGACGGTCATCGGCGTGTCGATTGTGGCTAGAGTCTCGCGCGGCAAAGCAGCGGCTGTGGTTGTCGGCTGGTGGATCATCGTCGTACTGGCTACCGTGGGCGCAGCTGCAGCCCAGAGCTAAGTTCACGCCATTGCAGGAACGCGCCCGGCAAGGTCTCGCAGTTCACACTTGCCGGGCGTGCTTCCTTTTTGAAGCTGCTTTCCTGCCCCTCGCGGGTACTTTATCGTTCACCGCATAGCGGAGACCTCAGTCGTCCGGTCGATCTCTTTTACCCTGGTGAGCGCCTCGCCGAACGTAGTCGCAACCGCCTCCGGGCGCGCATTTCCGAAGCGGCCCCGGATCATCTCCGTGTCGCCAGGTCCGCCCCATAGCCCGACAAGAATCGGATTCTTCGGCAGGTTTTCGCGCAGTTGCTGCGCGAGCTTGCGCGCTTGCGCGAAAGCGAAAGGCGGGGCCGCGGAAATGCACAGGATCGTGTCCGGGTCTGCGGCCAGGCGCTCCATGATCTCCGGCGATAAGGCCGAAACCGACAGCAGCATGGTCCGGTGACCGCATTGCTCCAGAAGCTGCGCGAGCATGGTTCCGGCAATTTCATCGACCTGGTCTTCGGCGGGAACGCAGACGATTGGACTGGCCCACTCAGGCACGGTCTCCGGATCGCAGGACGGTGACACGAGCGGTTCAGCCAGCGGCGCGGTAACCCGTTCCTTGTCCGGCCCGGGAACAGGCGACGATCTGTAGTCGGTTAGCTCGGCCACCAGTTCGGTTGCGCTCTGATAGAGCCACGCGCTGTGGACTTCGTCGAGCACGCCTTTATGACGATCCTCTTCGCTCAGAACCAGGGCGGGCAGTACGACCTGATCATAAAGCTCGAGCAGTGTGTGATCTTCCAGGAAGCTTTCCGCGACGCCGTGGGCTTCGGTCTGATCCATGGCCAGCATTCGCTCGTAGAAGTGCGCAGCCGGAGACAGCTCGGCGTCTTCGCCGAGCAGAATATGCAGAAAAGACATCTGCGGAATGTGGCGGCCCATCACAATGAGGCACACTGTCAGCGGAGTAGAAACAATCAACCCTGGCCAGCCCCACAGCAGTGTCCAGACGATGGCCATAACCACGAGCGCGAAGGCCGATATACCTGTGCGCTTGCCGTAAATATGAGGCTCGACAAAGTTGGCAATCACGAATTCAAGGACCCCGAACAGCAGCAGCACCCACAACGGATGCCACCAGTTGTCGAAGACCGCCAGCGTGAATGCCAGTGTGGAGACGCCTGCGATCATCGTTCCCGCATACGGGATCATGCGCAGGATCCCCATCAGCGCGCCCCACAACGTGGCATTGGGAACGTGCAGGAGATAGAGTCCCGTCCCAAAGATCACGCCATACCCGGCGTTCACCATCACGTTCATGATGAGGTAGCGGCTGATGCGCGCCGCCGCCTCGTTCATGGCCTGGCTCATCAGGTTCAGGCGTCCCATTCCCGCCAGCAACAGCAGCCGGTTTCTCAGATCCTCGCGCTTCAGAAGCATATAAATGGTGAAGATCACCACCATTAGCAGGACTCCGAGCGGCTTCATGATCGGGAGCGCGTACTGGCGCAAATACTGGCTGGTGGTCTGGGGCGGGGGGACCACCGAAACCGGGACGGGCACCTTGTCCGCCTGCAGCCGCGCCCGCTCACGCTCGCGAAGCGTATGCAGCTCCTCAGGTTTGGGAGTTTTAGGTTCAGTCTCATTGGAAATTTCGGCGCCGATCTCGCGGATGCTGTTCACCGTATGGCTTAGCGGTCCCGTGGTGGGCGCGTGCAGCGAGTCGAGTTTGTCCTGGATATTGTCGCGGTAGTTGGGCAGATCGTTGACCACTCCGATCACCTGCCGCGCAACGATCCAGCCGCCGACCCCCGCCAGCAGAAGCGCCATTACCATCACCATCAGGACAGCGGGAGCACGTCCCACCCGCAGCCGCTCGACCTGCATCACGGCCGGTGTCAGCAAAAAGCTGAGTGAGAGCGCCATGGCCAGCGGAATGAGAACGGGCCGCGCGAAATAAAGCCCCAGCAGCACCAAACCCAGCAGAATCACCGGCTCCCCGGCAAGGGAGGCAGGGCGGTTGCGAGCGATGGAAGGCGCGTTCATTAGAGGCGACGATGGTGTAGATGCAGGTTTCATGCGGATGCGGGGCGTGATTTAAGATACGCGGCTAAAAAGTCCTTGGCTAGAGGGGTGGGGAACGCTTTGGCCGGAAACTGCGAAGGCCTTTCGGCTGAACGAGGAAGCGCCGGGAGCAGAGGGAACGCGCGACGCGGTTTTTGCGTATTCTATTGCAGCAGCAGCAGAAGGGTCGCCCTTGAGCGCCAACTCTGCCGGTGAAGGAGACACGATGATCGGCGCATTGCCCCCATCCGCTTATGCCTGGAGCGACGAACAGAGAGCGCTCTACTACGCGCATATGTCGGCGTGGCAGAAGGATGAGGTGGTCGGAGTGTTGCTGGCTCTCTTCCTCGGAACCTTCGGTGCGCACCACTTCTACTTGCGTCGACCGGGGCTGGGGATTCTGTATTGCGTCTTCTCGTGGACGGGCATTCCTACGGTCATCAGCTTCATCGAGTGCTTCTTTATGCCGGGCCGCGTGCGGCAGTACAACCTGGCGCTGGCGACGTACTTCGCCTCCAACGTTGGGGCAGTCGCGCCGGTGGTCAACGCAGTTTCCCTTGCGGGAGTGGTTCGCACCTGCGTCCATTGCGGAGCCGGACTACTGGCTGGATCAAATTACTGTGGACGCTGCGGGGCTAAGGCGAGCTAGCGTCAGCCGGTGTTTAGCTGGCCTATTTTGGGACAACCGCTTCTTAGCTCATTGCTTCTCCGCTTTCTTGACTACAATCATTCTGTGAGTAGTAAGCCGGAACCTGTTGAGTATCGCCGGCGGTTGCTGGGCTGGTTTGATGAGAATGCGCGCGATCTTCCGTGGCGGCGGTCGCGCAATCCTTATGCCATCTGGGTGTCCGAGATCATGCTGCAGCAGACGCGCGTGGCCGCCGTGCTGGAGCATTATTCGCGTTTCACGGAGCGCTTTCCTACGCTTGAAGTGCTGGCAGCGGCCAGTGAAGACGAGGTTCTGGCCCATTGGAGCGGGCTGGGCTACTACCGGCGCGCGCGCATGTTGCATAAAGCCGCGGGGTTTGTGTTGCAGCAACGGGACGGTAAGCTTCCCTCAACTGCGGCTGAATTACGGACGCTTCCCGGAGTAGGCGAATACACATGCGCGGCCATTGCCAGCATTGGCTTTGGCGAGGCGGTGGCCTGCGTGGACGGCAATGTGGAGCGGGTGCTGCGGCGCATTCGGGGTTGGGACGAAGGACGCGGCACGGCGACAAAGGTTCGCGTGGAGGCAGCGCGGCTGTTGGATGTGGCGCGTCCGGGGGATTTTAATCAGGCGATGATGGAGCTGGGCGCGACGCTTTGTTTGCCGCGCGGCCCGTTGTGCGCGCAGTGCCCGGTGCGCAGTTTGTGCGCGACGCGCGGAGAGCACCCGGTGGCGGAGCGGAAGAAGATGCGGAGCCAGGAGTCGGCCTATGTGTTCATGCGACGATCGCCGCAGCCGCGGGCGGCGGAGGTTCTGCTGGAAAAGCGGCCTTTGGAGGCGGCTGTGATGGCGGGTATGTGGGAGCTGCCGGCTGTCGAGCCGGGTCACGCGGAAGAGAAGAAAAAGGTGCTGACGGTTCGCCACTCGATCACCGACACGAACTACTATGTGGCGATTTACGACCTGGACCCGGCGCAGCAGAGATACTTGCCGAAGCGGAAGGCAGTCCGGCAATGGTTCCGGGTGCGCGATCTGGATGAAGTGCCGCTGACGGGGCTGACGCGGAAGGTGCTGAAGCGTTTGCGCGCGTGGCCGGGTTTTGAGGGGCCGCGGGCGGCGGCGCCGTTGGGGAGCGTTCAGCCAGGGATTTTGCATTAGGGAAACCTGGCGGCCGGACTCGGTAGCCTGCTCCTTAATGCGGTTTGCACTTGACCCTTTCGCAATTTTGTCTGACCATTCTCCGTCCGGGAAAATCGCCAATCCCCATACTCTTCGCGACCTCAGGACTGTGAAGGCGGTTCCTCTGTGAAATCCATACACTACACGTCGTGGTGGGGAAAACTGATTGCCTGGCTGATCTTTGCCGCGCTGTTCCTGGGTGCACTAGCGATCCTGTATCTCATTTTTGGGCACATGAAGGCGGACGCCAGAGCCGCGCTTTATTTAGAAGCGGCTAAGGCACTTCTTCAGTTGATTGTCGTGATAATGCTGGGCGCCCTGGTAACACTGGTGATAAAGCAGTCGGAAAATAACAAGAAGGCCGATAAGGCTTTGCATGATTTCCGAGTTGAATTTCTCAACCGCCTGCGGTCCTTCGACGATGCGGTAAAAAAGTCGCGCTACGTGCTGCGGTCCTCGGGTTTGACCAATCAGTATGTTCAGAACCTGGTTATCACTCCACCGCAAATCGATGTGTATGATGCGCAATTATCCGCGCTCCAGGATGCTGAGAGCGGAGTAGGCCGGCTCATCCAGGACATTGCCAGTTTTCCCGATGCTTTTTCGGAGAATGTGGTGCTGGAAAATAAACTGCGGAACATGCAGTTGTTCCTGCGGGGGCTGCTTGAGGAGTATGAGAAATCCCGCCCAAATTTCCCACAAGTTCTATCGAGTAGCTTACCCATGCTCGCGGGGTTTACGGGCTTACCTTCAGGTGCGGGCTATAACGACTGGCTTAGTGGATATATAGCAGCCACAGTCATCATCAGAAAAGATCTTTTGCCGTTGAAGCAGGCTATCCAAGATTAAGGTCCGTGATCAGGGTCCATCGCTCCGGCGTTGGACGCATATGGAAACAGGGCGGTGATTGTTCAGAATGTTTAGTGCGCGTTCTGGCTCTGCTCACTGAGACAGGCTTGAATTGCCTTCTGCCAATTCGGTCCACTCTCGCGGTCACGATCCCCCAGCGACTGAACCTCGTCATTTGCTAATGCGTCCAAAGCTGTCCGTGTGTATGTCACGTCCACGCGCGTGGTTGAGGCATTGATGGAGGTCAGCTGGACATCCACGGTAAAGATGAGCACGCCGGGAATGAAGGACACATACTGCATTCGGCCATTGGCCAGGTCGAAGAGGGTGTTGATCCATATGCTTTTGTGAGGGCCGTGCTGAACCGTGAATACCGCGCCTTGAATGTCCTTGCCGGGCTGAGGGTAGAGAAATTCAGGTTTCCAGTGGTCACCGGCCCAGCAGCGTTCCGCTTCGGGACCAAAAAGAGTCGCCGCTCGATTCAATGGCTCCGGGACGATAACTCGGAAGCTATTGCTGACGTGTGCGGGCGAGACTGTTGTTGGAGCCATTGCTGCGATTGGTTGAGTCGTCATAGAAAAGATGAAAAGGGCCAAAATCGGCAAAACCGCGCCTTTCATTTGCGCTCCTTCAGGCGGTGGCTATCGGACGCACGCAGCGTGAGGCCATAGATGCTTCTGAACTGTTCGATCTCTTTCAATGTTTGCGGGGAGAAGGCGGACTTGCCCTCAAAGGCATGAAGGACGATTCCTTCAAGCAAGTCACCGAGGTTCATATCCTTCAGTTCGGCGACCGCTTTAAGTACTTTGAGCAATCGTTTTTCCATCCGGACACCAGTCTGTATCCGCTCGACTTCGATGATTTTTCTGGTTTCTGCCATATGTACCAATGTACCATGGTACGGCAAATTGCCACGAGCCAGTCAACTTGGCGTAGCATGCCTGTTGATGGGGATTGCCTGTGAAAAAAATTGCCGTTCTGTTCATCGCTGGGTTTCTGCTGCCGGTTGGGTTTGCGCAGAGCGCCCCGACGCTGCATCAGCGGAATGAGGTTGAATCGGGACCGCAGGCCCACGCGGCGAAGGGGGTTTCGACACTGCCTGACGCGGCTTCGGGAGAATATGAGCTGGATGGGAACGGGTCGGTTGTTCAGATCACTCTGGACGAGAACCGTTTGACCGGCTATGTGACGAAGATGGAGCAGGGAGTTCCGCTGACGCTCTTATTTGACCGTACGACCATCGATCGAAACCGGCTGACGTTCACGACCAAAGCAGTGCATGGACTCTGGTACTCGTTCGCCGGGACCATTGAGCGCGGAAATGCGACGAGCGCGTCGCAAACCGGGTTCTATCGGCTTAACGGTGACTGGACCACGCATCATGATGGAGGCCGGGAGACAGGGCGGGTCAGCCTCAAATCCACTCCGAGATTGAACTCGGAAATGCAGTGAGAGCTAACTTATGACCTTGCCGGAGCTACCGTGTCCGGTGTATTTCAATTACTCTCAGAACGGTATGGTGTTGCGCCACTTTCATCATTTGCGCCGGGCCGCCTGGGAGGCGCTGAGACATGGCGTCTTCACCAATGCAAAAGCGGCGGCGTATTCGGCAATTCTGAGTCTCTTCCCGTCGGTGCTGGTGGGGACGACGCTGCTGGCGCTCAGCCCGGAGACGGACACGATGCGCGGCGACCTGGTTGCGGGCTTCGCCAGCATCCTTCCTCCCGATACGATGTCGCTGGTGCAGTCCTACTTCCAGATTAACCATGCGCGCTCGGTGCATATTCTTTTCACGGCTGTCTTTGTGACCTTTGCTGCCGCGATGGGTGTGATGCTGTCGCTCATCGAGGGGTTTCGCCGGGCGTATCGTTTGCCGCGGGACGCGTGGAATTTCTGGAAGGAGCGGCTGGTGGCGCTGGCGCTGGTCCCGGGCACGCTGGTTCCGATGATCTTTGCCACTTTGCTGGTGGCCTTCGGGCATACGATTGAACACTGGATGATCCAGAATGCGGATCATGAGCTGCGTTCTTATGTGATCGTTTTCTGGCGAGTGGCGCGATGGATTCTCGCCATGCTCACGAGCGTCGCAGTGCTGGGGGTTATCTACCACTTTGGAACGCCGCATAAGCGACCGTGGAAGCAAGTGGTTCCGGGCGCGCTGATGGCGACGGTAACGTGGTTCCTTACGACGCTGATCTATGGGTGGTATGTGACGCGCCATGCCGACTACTCGGTGGTTTATGGATCGCTGGCGGCGGGCATAGCCACGCTGGTGTGGCTCTATATGGTGTGCATCAGCATTCTGGTTGGCGCGGAATACAACGCGCAGATATTTCCTCTTGGACAATATGCCGGGGACTAGAGGTGGGCCGACATCGGCTGTTAAAATGAAACTGATTTCAGGACACAAATTGCAGTTGGGGGATGGATGAACGTTACGCTTAGCGGTTCGAGTTCCGCGCCGGAGCATGCTCCGCGCAGGGCCAAGATTGTCGGCACTCTGGGGCCTGCGTCGAACAATGAGACTACCTTTCGTGCGCTGGTTCGCGCCGGACTCGACGTGGCTCGCCTGAATTTTTCGCACGGCACGCATCCTGAAAAGCTGAAGCTGATTGAGATGGTGCGGAAGATCGCGGCGGAGGAGGGCAAGAACATTTGTATCCTCGGCGATTTGCAGGGACCGAAGATTCGCACGGGACGGCTGGAAAACCGGACGCCGGTGCAGCTGGAAGCGGGACAGAAGCTTACGATTACTCCGCGCGATGTTCCGGGAACCGCCGAAGTTCTCTCCACTACTTTTTCCACTCTTTCCGAAAATCTTGACGCGGGAGCGCGCATTTTGCTCTCGGACGGGTTGATTGAGCTGGCCGTGCTTGCGGTGAAGGGCGAGGATGTGGAGTGCGAGGTTATTAACGGCGGCATGCTCGGCGAAAACAAGGGCATCAACCTGCCGGGGATTGCCGTACGCGTGCCTTCGCTCACGGAAAAAGATGAAGTCGATCTGGAGTTTGCCGTGAAGAACGGCGTGGATGCCATCGCGGTTTCGTTTGTGCGCACGAGCGACGACGTGAAGCTGGTGAAGAAGCGAATTGCCGATCTGGGGGCCGATACGTGGGTGGTGGCCAAGCTTGAAAAGCCGCAGGGTATCGAGCACCTGGAAGAGATTCTTGAAGCCGCCGATGGAATCATGGTGGCGCGCGGCGACCTTGGCGTGGAAATGCCGCCGGAAAAGGTTCCGGCGATTCAGAAGTACATTATCCGGCGCGCCTCGGAGCATCGCAAGCCGGTAATTACGGCTACGCAGATGCTGGAGTCGATGATCGAGAACCCGCGGCCTACGCGCGCGGAAGCGAGCGACGTAGCGAACGCTGTCTACGACGGAACGGACGCCGTGATGCTCTCGGCGGAGAGCGCGGCGGGGAAGTATCCAGTGGAGGCGGTAAAGATGATGGCGAGAATCATTGTGGAGTCCGAGTCGCAGTTTCATGAGTCGACGTCGCCGCACAATGCGCGCCCCAGCAACTTGCACCTGTCGGTGGCGGAGACGATTTGCGAATCGATGGCGCACGCCGCGCAGGATCTCGACGTGAAGGCCATTGCTGTCTTCACCGAAACCGGCGCCACGGCGCGCCAGCTCTCGAAGTATCGCCCGACGCCGCCTATCTATGCACTTTCGAGCGTAGACGTAGTGATCAATCGCATGAGTCTGCTTTGGGGCGTGCATCCGGTCAAATGCGCCAAGGCCAATACGGCGGAAGAAATGGTCGATATGGCGGAAAAGCTCCTCGAAGATGCCGGCTACGCCGCGCCGCATGACATCATCGGCATCGTGGCGGGCACGCGCACGAAGTCCGGCTCAACCAACTTCCTGCGGCTGCATGTTTTGGGCGATGCGATTTCGGATGCACCGCATGCGCATGTGGGTGAAGAAGCCTTGAGCCGCTGACGGCACCAGAGATTCAACCCGCGTCCTGATTTTTGGGCGTGGGTTTTTTCTTTGGGCGACAATACTCGAATGGGCCGTATCCGCATTCTTACCGACCAGGTTGCCAACCAGATTGCCGCCGGCGAGGTGGTTGATCGTCCGGCTTCTGTTGTTAAGGAGTTGCTGGAGAACTCGCTGGACGCTGGGGCTACGCGGATTGTGGTGGAGGTTGAGGCGGGTGGGCGGAAGCTGATCCGCGTCTCTGACAATGGCATGGGCATGGTGCGGGATGATGCTTTGCTGGCGTTTGAGCGACATGCTACGTCGAAGATCCGGTCGAGCGACGATCTGCTTTCTATTTCTACGCTGGGCTTTCGCGGCGAGGCGCTGCCATCGATTGCGTCGATTGCACGGGTTGAGGTGCAGACACGCACGGCGGCGGAGGCGAGCGGCACTCAGCTTGAGATTGTGGGTGGGAAGATTTATCGCGTGGAAGACGTGGGGTTGCCTGCGGGAACTACGATTGCGGTGCGGGATCTTTTCTTTAATACTCCGGCGCGGCGCAAATTTCTTCGCGCCGAGTCTACCGAGCTTTCCCATGTAACTGCACTGGTTACACATTATGCGCTGGCGCATCCGGACAAGCATTTTGAGCTGCACTCGGCGAGCCATGCGCTGCTGGTTGCGCCTCCGGCGGGAAAGGCTTCAGAGCGGATCTTTCAGATTTTTGGCAAGGACACACTTGACCAGTTGATCCCTGCCGCTGCCGAGCGGCCCTTTGATCGCGCTGGGCTTCCGGAGCCTCCGCCGTGGAAGCGCGACGAGGAGTATGCGCCCCCGGACCCCGGATTTTTGCGGGTGAGCGGATTTGTTTCGAAGCCGGAATTGCAGAAGCTCAACCGGAATTCGATTTATGTATTTGTGAACCAGCGGCTGATTCGCGACCGGCTTATTCTGCACGCGGTCAGCGAGGCGTACCGCAACATTATTCCGCCGACTTCGTTTCCGGTGGTGTTGTTGTTTCTGAAGATGCCTCCGCATGAGGTGGATGTGAATGTGCATCCAGCGAAGACGGAGGTGCGTTTCCGCCAGCAGACGTATATCCATGACTTTGTGCGCGACAGCATTCGCAACACGCTGGTGAAGGCGCGGCCTGTCGCCGGATTTATTGCAGCGCTTACCTCGGCTCCGCATGCGGCCTCGGCGCTGATGCCGGATACTTCTCCGCCGCCTGATTCACACGAACCTCCGGATTCGGAGCCGGTGATTCATGCGGAAGATGCTGCGGCGTTCACGCTCACGGAGCCTGCGGTGAGGCCTGAGGATGTGAAGCTTCCGTTCTCGACTGTTGTGGATGCGGTTCCGGTTCAGGTGGACGAATCGTGTGCGGCGCCTGGGCTTCCTGAGGGGGGCGAGCCTGCTGCGAATCTCGACGCGCTTGCGTCTCTCAAGCCGCTGGGACAGCTTCGCGAGTCGTTTATTCTTGCGGTCAATGATGAGGGGCTTTGGATTGTGGACCAGCATGTGGCGCATGAGCGCGTGCTGTTTGAAAAGATTCTGCGCGAACGCGAAGTGGAGCGGGTGGAGCGGCAGCGGCTGTTGATGCCGCTGCTGGTGGATCTGTTGCCGCAGCAGATGGTTTTGTTTTCTGAGATTGCAGGAGAGCTTGAGCGTAACGGGTTCGAGGTAGAGCCGTTCGGCCCGCATACCATTGCGGTGAAGGCCGCACCCTCGGGACTGGACGCGGGGCGTCTGGAAAAAATGTTAATGGAGGTTCTGGAGCAGGCGGGAAATCCGTCGCAGTCGGAGAACCTGGGAACGCTGCGCCTGCGCATCGCGGCTTCGCTGGCGTGCCACTCGGCAATCAAGGTGAATATGCCGCTGGATACGAAGCGAATGGAGTGGCTTCTGGCGGAGCTTGCGAAGACCGAACACCCAACGAGCTGCCCTCACGGGCGGCCCATTGCCCTGCGATATAGCTGGAAGGATATTCAGAAGGCATTCCACCGGATTTAAGAAGCGCTTTCAAAATGCCGCGGAATCCAACATACAGAGATAGGTTGATACGGGGAGGTGTCCTGAGCCCCTGTTCTTCCAAAGACCGCGATCCGTGACGGCGGGCCGGTAGTTGGGAGGGACCGCCTGCATTTCGGGCGAGATGTCTGCCAGCGGACGGCCGCGCTATTTCTGCGCTTCGGGATAGATGATGCCCTTTCCTGCGACGGCTATGTTGTCGCGGCTGGAACCCTTGACCAGATACATCATGGAGTCGGCGGCGCGGATGATTTCGTGGACGGAGGCGCCGTCTTCGGGCCAGGTGGCCACTCCAAAGCTGGCGCGAACTTCGAGCGCGAGCACGTTTGCGAAGCGGCGCTCGCGCAGGTCCTGCAGCAGGCGTTCGGCGGCATGCTGCGCCGCACGCTTATCGGCTCCGGGCAGGATGGCCACGAACTCGTCCCCTCCGTAGCGGAAGACTACGTCCTGCCGGCGGAGGCTGGCGCGCATGGTCTGGCCCACCTCTTGAAGAAGATGGCTGCCAATGAGGTGACCGTGCTTGTCGTTGACGGACTTGAAGTGGTCAAGATCCATAAAGATGAGACTGAAGGGCGCGGCGGTGCGAGCGGATCCATCTGTCAGGTTTTCGAGCAGGTGATAGAGATGGCGCACGTTGTAGAGGCCGGTGCAGTCATCGGTGATGGTGAGCTCCTGAATGCGCTCGACGGCGCGCGCGTTTTCGATGGCGATGGCGGCGTAGTCGCAGAGCACGTGCAGGAAGGAGATGGTGTAGTCGGTGAGTGTATCGAGGCGGCAGTTGAAGAGCTGAATGACGCCGAGAGTACGATGGCGCGAGCGCAGCGGCATGCAGATGGCAGAGCGGACGCGAAAGGCCGCAGCAGCGGCGCCGGATTCGGCGAGCGGCGCAAAGCGCGGATCGAAACGCGGATCCTGGCTGACTTCGGGAACGATGAGGCTTTCGCCATGCTCGGCGACCCAGCCGGCGAGGCCGTGACCGAAGGGCACGCGGAGGTCACCGAGGCCGTCTTCAGTGTGGCCGACTGCGACAGCGTAATAGAGATCGCGGCGTGCCTCGTCCACCAGCAGCAGAGACCAGGTCTCCGGTTTGAAGAACTGCTCCATCTGCTGCATGATGGCGCGCAGAATGGCGTCGCGGTCGAGCGATGAGGTCAGCGCGCGCGCGACGTTGTGGAAGACGAGCAGGTCGCGGAGGTTGGCGTCGGCAGCTACAGAACTATTCGGAGCAGATGCGGGAAGAAAATCAATGTTTTCCATCTGTCAACTCGTGCAGTTGATTGTCACACTCTCCACGTCAGCGTGCAAACGAAACGGCGACGGTGAGCAGCAGGGCGACGACTGAAATGATGGTTTCGCAGACGGACCAGGTCTTGATGGTATCGATGACGCTCATATTGAAGTATTCTTTTACGAGCCAGAATCCGCCGTCATTGACATGCGAGAAAATGAGCGAACCCGCGCCAGTGGCGATGGCAAGTAACTCGGGTTGCACGTCGGGGGCTGTGCAGAGCAATCGGCGCGACGATAGTGGCGGCCGTGGACATGGCTACCGTGGACGAACCGGTTGCGAGGCGCATCATTGCGGCCAACAGCCATGCCAGAAATAACAGCGGAATGTGGCTGTGCAATGCCACGAGGATTACGGCGTGAGAGACACCGCTATCCTGCAGGATTCGTCCGAAGCCTCCGCCGGCGCCTACGAGAAGCGTGATCATGGCGGTGGGTGCGAGACATTCATTAGTGAATCGCAGGATGGTATCGCGCGTGAACCCGCGCATTTTCCCGAGAGTGAAAAAGCTGAAGAGCGCGCCGATGAGCAGAGCGATGTCGTCATTGCCGATGAAGGTGAGACCCGCATTGAGCGTGGTGTTGGGCCGAGTGACGGCGTTGGCCAAGCTCCCGATCAACATAAGAAGGACCGGCAGCAGGATGGTCAGCAAAGTGAGCCAGAAGCTGGGCAGGCTGCGCTCCGAACCGTGATCGACAAACTGGGCGGCCATCGGGTTCTCTTCGGGGAGTTGGATGTGCGGAGCGATGAGCTTGGCGTAAATGGGTCCGGCGATAGCGGCTGTGGGGATGCCGATGAGCAGCGCGTAAAAAATTGTGCGGCCAACATCGGCGTGGAAGATGGTGACGGCGAGCATGGCGGCGGGATGGGGAGGCACGAGGCCGTGAACTACGGAGAGTCCCGCGACCATGGGCAGTCCGACCAGAACCAGGGAGGTTCGCGTGCGCCGTGCCACGGTGAAGGCGATGGGAATGAGGAGCACAAAGCCGACTTCAAAAAAAGCGGGCAGGCCGACGATGAGTCCGATGACTACCATGGCCCAGTGAATATTTTTTTCGCCAAAGAAGCGGATGAGGGTGTAAGCGATCTGGTCCGCGCCGCCTGACTCTGCCATCATTTTGCCGAGCATGGTGCCGAGAGCCACGACGACGGCGATGTGTCCCAGCGTTCCGCCGAGTCCTGCTTCAAAGGAATGGATGACGGTGTGGAGCGGCATCCTTGCGGCCACGGCAAGCCCCAGCGAGGCGAGCAGCAGGGATATAAACGGATTCAGCTTAAAGACCGCGATCAGCAGAATGAGTCCGATGACGGAAGCCAGCGCGGCGACGAGCAGGAAGATGCTGTGGTGGTCGATCATTGGCGAAAATCAGAGGGCCCTGTAGGCTACGCAATCGATCTCAACTTTGCAGTCGACGACCATGCTGGAGACGACGCAGGCGCGCGCGGGTGGATGGTCGCCGAAGTGTTCTTTGAAGACGGCGTTGAAGGCGGAGAAGTCGCGCGGATCTTCAAGCCAGACGCCGCAACGAATTACATGCTCGGGGCCGTAGCCGGCTTCTTTGAGAATCGAGAGGAGATTCCGGATTGCCTGCTGGGATTGAGTAGTGATATTGCCCACGACGACTTCGCCGTTGAGCATCGGCACCTGGCCCGACACATAAAGCCAGCCGTCGGCCTCGACTGCGCGCGCAAAGGGAAGATGCTGACCTCCGGTTCCTTTGCCGCCTTCTACGCCGTATCGCTTGATGCTCATGCAGTGCTCCTTATATTTGTTGAGGCATTGATTGGACCCAGGCTGTTTTGCCGCGAGGTAGAAAGCGCCCGGCGCGATTCTGCGTGGCTCCCTCGACGGTATAGGAGAGAGTGCCGTTTACCCATACGCTGGCGATTCCCTTTGCGGGTTGTGCGGGATCGTCGAAGGTGGCAGTGTCGGTGATTGTTTCAGGATCGAAGAGGACGAGGTCGGCGTAATAGCCTTCGCGGATGAGGCCACGCGAGGCGAGGCCGAATCTTTGCGCAGGCATTCCGGTCATTTTATGGATCGCTTCAGCGAGCGGAAATAGCTTTTGTTCGCGGCTGTAGCGGCCGAGAACGCGGGGAAATGTTCCCCAGAGGCGGGGATGCGGGCGCGGATCGTTGGGCAGGCCGTCGGAGCCGATCATGGTGGACGGGTGACGGAGGATGCGGCGCATGTCTTCTTCAGAGATGCTGTGATAGATGGCTCCGGCGGGTTGCAGACGCCGGGCCGCTTCGAGCTGGGCGATGCCCCATGCCTGAGATATTTGCGCGAGCGATTGTCCGGCGATGTCCGGGTGCGGCGTGCTCCAGGTGATGGTGATCTTGACGCGCTCGTCGACCTGACGCAGATCGAGCGTGCTCGATCCGGCGGCGTAGGGGTAGCAATCGCATCCGACGGGTTGGGCCTTCTGCGCAATCTCGAGAGCTTGCAGGACTTCGCTGCTCCGTCCCCAGTTGGCGATGCCTGCGCATTTGAGATGCGAGATGATGACGGGCACGCGGCTGCTGCGTCCGATATCGAAGGCCTCGTTCATGGCGTCGAGAATGGCATCGGTTTCGCTGCGCATATGCGTGGTGTAGACCGCGCCTGCGGCGGACAATGGCTCCGCGAGCGCGAGCACTTCTTCCGTAGAGGCGGCATTGGCGGAGAGATAGGCGAGGCCGGAGCTCAGGCCCAAGGCGCCGTTGTCGAGGGACTCTTGCAGTTGCGCGCGCATAGCATGAATTTCAGATGGAGTTGCGGAGCGGTCGAGGCGGTCCATGTGGTTGTTGCGGAGCGCGGTATGACCTACGAGCGCTCCGACATTTACGGAGGGTTGCGCCTCGCAGATGGCTGCGACATAGGCCAGGAAGGTTGGATAGCGGAAGACAGCTGCGTCGCCGAGCAGGTTCATGGGATCGGGCGGATCGCCGTGGAGTTGCACGGGCGCAGCGCTGATGCCGCAATTGCCGGCGATGACGGTGGTGACTCCCTGGGAAAGTTTCGGGAGCATGGCGGGCGTGCGGATGACGCTCGTGTCGTCATGGGTGTGAACGTCGATGAAGCCAGGCGCGAGAGTCTGGCCGTCGGCATCGATGACGACAGCGGCGTTGCAATCGAGCCGGGACGCGATCGCGCAGATGCGGTCCTCGCGGAGAGCGACATCGACGACTTCAGGGGCAGCGCCGCTGCCGTCCAGAACTGTCGCATTGCGAATGAGCGTGTCGCAGCGGAACATGCTGGATAACAGAATACAGGCTGCGGCCTTGCAGGATATAGGCTAGAAGCATCGCGCGTTCCAGCCGTGGCAGATTTTCCCAGGAGATATCTTTGTTGAAAGAACGAAAACTTAGGCCAGCAGATGCTCTTCGCACCATTGCGCCGTGGAATAAGGGACTCGGACATTTGAAGCAGGGGCTCGCGACTGCAGACATCGCGCGGCTGGGATGGAATTTGCTACGTGAGGATCTCAGTCTGCCGTGCGCCGTGCTGTATGACGAAAGATTGCAGCACAACCTGACATGGATGCAGCAATTCATCGCGGCTTATGGATTGAAGCTGGCTCCGCATGGGAAGACGACGATGGCTCCGAGGCTGTTCGAGATGCAGTTGGGGGCGGGCGCGTGGGGAATAACGCTGGCGACTGCGCACCAGACGTTGGTCGCATACCTGCACGGTGTGCGGCGCGTTTTGATGGCGAATCAACTGGTCGGCAGAGAGAACATGGCGATCATCGGGCGGTTGCTCAGGATCCGGAGTTTGAGTTCTATTGTCTTGTTGATTCGGCGGCGCAGGTTGAGCAGCTGGGCGCGTTTTTCGAGGAGCGTGGGCAGCGGCTGCGCGTGCTGCTTGAGCTGGGCG
Organism: uncultured Acidobacteriaceae bacterium; assembly: GCA_963783805.1. Classification (GTDB taxonomy): domain Bacteria; phylum Acidobacteriota; class Terriglobia; order Terriglobales; family Acidobacteriaceae; genus Silvibacterium. Next base: position 22,623 of record CAWAPC010000008.1, read on the forward strand.
TGCCGGGCGGCCGCGCTGGCGTGCGCGATGAGGAGCAGTTGCAGGCGGTTCTGGCGGCGTTGTTGCGGTGGAGCGGTTCGATTGCTTTGAGCGGCATCGAGATTTATGAGGGAGTGCTTGACGACGAGACGTCGATTCGTGCGTTTTTGCAGCGTGCCGTTGCGGTGACGCGAACGCTGATTGCGGAGAGGCGATTTCGAGCGAGCGCCCGTTCTGCTGTCAGGCGCGGGTTCCGCATGGTACGACGTTGTTGCGGAAGAGTTTTCGGCTGCCGGACTTGGAGACGCGGTTGAGATTGTTCTGCGTCCCGGCTGCTATCTGACGCACGATATCGGCGTGTATCGCGAGGCGCAGGCGAAGATTCTGGAGCGCAATCCGGTTGCGCACCAGATGCGGTCCGGGCTTCTGCCCGCGCTGCAGGTGTGGGCGTATGTGCAGTCGGTTCCGGAAGCGGAGAAGGCGATTATTGGAATGGGCAAGCGCGATGCGGCGTTTGATGCCGGGCTTCCGGTTGCCGGCGCTGCAGTTCAGGCCGGGCGATGCTGCTCCGCAGGCCGCTCCCGCACACTGGACGCTGACGAAGATGATGGACCAGCATGCTTATTTGCAGATTGCGGCGGGGGACGATCTTCGCGTGGGCGACATGATCGGCTTCGACATTTCGCATCCGTGCCTGACGTTTGATAAGTGGCGGGTGATCCCGGTGGTGAATGTGGCGTATGACGTCGTGGATGTGGTGGAGACGTTTTTCTAGGGTGAAGAACGCCGGCTCACGCGCTGGTGATGCGGCTCCGGAGGGTCAATGGGTCCTGGATATTGGGCAGCGGCTCCAGGCTGCCGCCGGTTCCGCGGACCAGGATGGTTCCATAGCCGAACATCCTGCCAAAGAATGACTGGTCTACGTCGACGCTTTCGACCTTGGAACGGTTCATCTCCATCGTGTGACGGCTGAACACGCCGGTTTTATAGATGATCCGGTGATCGGTAACGGCCAACTCGGTACTGTGCCGGCGAATGACGGCCGCAATGAAGAAGAGGATGGCCAATACCAGCAGCAGGCCGCCGCCGATCAGGGCAGCGATCCGCATAGTCGGGTTCGCCATCAGGAAAGATGGTGCCGCAACCGCGCATGCGATGATGAACCACAGAACCGCCCGCCAATAGATGAACCAGTGGAGCCGGCCCTCCTGGAGCACGGTTTCTCCGGGCTGTAGAACGTGCTGCAGATATCCCATTGGTTTCAGCCTCCCAATGACGTCAGCAAAGCTGGCCTATGCTAGCACGGTATGAGGGCGCGATTCAGTTGTAGCCCATGCCTGCGAGGACTCCGCGCATGTATGCGAAGCTGCTGATGACTCCGGGCATTGGGTCGTCGGGGTGGACCTCATATTCGAGATCGACGAAGCCCCGATAGCGGATTGCGATGAGGGCTTTGAAGATTTCTCGCACGGGCATGAGGCCGTTTCCTACTGCGACCTGGCTTTCCTTGTCGTTAAAGTTTGTCAGGTCTTTCATGTGCATGTTGAAGAGGCGTGGGCCGGCGTCGTGAATCGCCTGAACTACATCTGTGCCTGCGCGGACGCAGTGGCCGACGTCGATGCAACAGCCCATGCGCGGGTCCATTCCTTTCACTGCTTTGAGGGCGTCGAGCGGGGAGGGGTAGAGCTTGTTTTCGGGGCCGTGATTGTGAATGGCGATGCGGATGTCGTATTGCTTTACAAATTTCTCGATGCGCAGGAGGGTTGTGTGCGTGGGGTCGCTGGCGACGATGACGGAGACTCCGGCGCGTCTGGCGTACTCGAATTTGCTTTGGATGTCAGCGTCTTCGTCTTTGTCGAAGGGGACGGCTCCGATGGCGTGGAGCTTGATATTATTGGCGGCGTAGTCGGCGAGCGCGGCGGCTTCAGCGGCGGGGTCCATGGGGAGATGGTCCTTTGCGTCCTTGGCGTTGATCGCGGAGACGTTGAGCTGCTTCATGTAGCCGATCAATTGGGCGCGGGTGAAATTGCGGAAGGTATAGCTGGCGAGGCCTAGATTAATGGGCGAGGGTGATCCGGTGGCTATTGATGGTTGTGCAAATGCGGGGTTGGCGCGGGTTGCGGCACATGCGACTGCAGCGATGGCGCCGGAACGAACGAAGTTGCGGCGCGAGAGGGTGTTCTTCATAAATGCGGTTCCCAGCCTTTCTGGTATTCGCGTCCCCACATCAGCATGGCTTGCGGGTCGTTCTGGATTTTGCCGTCCGTCGAGTCGAGGCGTAATTCGCGGTTTACTTCCCAGGCGATGTTGGAGAGCTGGAGCATGGTGACGGCGACGTTGCCGACTGAGATGGGCGCGTGGAGCTTTTCGCCAGTGCGGATGGCGGCGATGAAGTTTGCGAAGTGAGCGTCGGTCATGGAGTCGGCGCCTACGAGGTCGGAGGATGACGTGTGATGCGCGCTGACTTTGAACTCGTCGGTTTTCTTTCCGTCGAGGTCGTAGATTTCGTAGCCGTCGCGATCGACGAGTACGGTGCCGGTGGTTCCCATGATGGTTGAGCCGCGGTCGCGGTTGTAGAACTTCATCCCCTGGCAGCATTTGCCTTCCCAGTCGATGAGCTTGTCGTCGTATTCAAAGCTGGTGAGGAGGGTGTCGTAGAACTGCCAATCATCTTTGAAGGCGTAGCGTCCGCCGGATGCGGTGACGCGGTTGGGATAATCGACGCCGAGCGCCCAGCGGCAGACATCGACCTCATGCGTGCCGTTGTTGAGGGTTTCGCCGGTGCCCCAGATGCGGAACCAGTGCCAGTTGTAGGGCTGCACGTTGTCTTTGTAGGGTTGGCGCGGCGCGGGGCCTTGCCATAGATCCCAGTCGAGCTGCGGCGGGCACGGGCGCGGGTTTGCCGTAGCCGATGGATTTTCTTGTGTTGCTGTACCAGGCTTTGGCGTAATACGGGCGTCCGATGAGGCCATCGTGAATTTTGCCGACGATCTCGATGGTGTGCGGCGAGGAGCGTTGCTGGGTTCCCATCTGCACCTGCTTGCCGTACTTGCGCACGGCCTCGAGGAGCAGCGCACCTTCAGCAGGGTTGTGGCTACAGGGCTTTTCTACATAGACGTGCTTGCCAGCCTGCAGTCCGTCGATGGCCATTGGGGTGTGCCAGTGATCGGGCGCGGCGATGGTGATGGCGTCGACGTCTTTCTGTTCGAGAATCTTGCGGAAGTCTTTGCCGGTTGCGGGCGCGTCGCCCATCGTTTGCTGCACGGCGGCGGCGAATTTTGCGAGGGTGTTGCTGTCGACGTCGCAGACGTGCGTGATGCGGGCGGCGTTTTGATTTGCCTTGAGCGCGGAGAGATGCGCGTAGGCGCGGCTGTGAAGGCCGATGACGGCGAAGTTGAGGCGGTCATTGGCGCCGAGGATCTGGCTGTAACTCTTCGCCGTTGATCCGACGGCGAGGGTCGCTGCGCCTACGGCTAATGTGTCGAGAAATTCCCTGCGAGTAACGGTCATTTTTGAAACGCCTTCCTATCTTCAGTTAACAAGAGATGCCGGCTTTGGCGAGCGTCTTTTTGAGGCCGGCCATGCTGATGCGGGTGGATGCTTCGGGCGTTCCGGCGCCACGCCAGTGGGTTTCGAGGCTTAGTCCGTAATGGAAGCCGTCACGCTTGAGGGCCTGAAGCTGGCCCACCCAGTCGATGACGCCTCCGCCGACGGGCGCCCACTCGTATTTGCCGCCGGGCTGGCGCACAACGTCTTTGCAGTGGCAGTGGCCGATGCGGTGCTTGGGAAGCAGGTCGTAGCCGTTGGGGTAGGGTGTGCTTCCGATGGCGGCGGCGTTGCCGGGGTCCCAGTTGAGCATGAAGTTTTTGTTGGGGATGGCGGCGAGGGTGGCGGCGGCTTCCGCCCCGGTCGCGGTGTTGCAGGTCATTTCGTTTTCGAGGAGCAGAATGATGTTGTGTTTGGCGCAGCGCTCGGCGGCCTGCTGGAGCTTGGCGTTGATGGCGGCGCGAAAGGGCTTAGGATCTTCGATGCGCGTGAAGTCGAAACAGCGGATGCGATCGGTGTTGAAGGCTTGAGCGAGTGCGATGCAGCGGTCGAGGAGGCGGTCCTGCGCGGCGGCGTCGAAGTCGGCGTGAAACTCGGCGCGGCGCGGGCCGTTCGATGGCGCGCCGGGCCAGTCGACTTTGAAGAGCGGCGAGGCGATGTCGGTGACGCGGAGGTTGTGGGCAGCGAGGATCTTCTTGGAGTCGGCGACTTCCTTGTCATTCAACTCGGAGACGTTCTTGTTCCACATGCCGCGCAGCTCGATCCAGTTGAAGGCCGAAGTCGATGGAGGCGATCTGGCAGGCGCGCTCGAAGTCCTGCGTGATTTCGTCATTGATGACGGCGAGGCGAAAGGGGCATGAGTTTGTGCCGGTGGTGAGCGCATTGGCGGATTTGATGAGCGGCGATGCAGTTGCGGCGAGTGTTGCGAGTCCGAGGCCCGCGAGTACTTCGCGGCGTGTGCGATTCATTTGTGTTTAGGCCCTCCATTGAACGAGCATTCGAAGCCATTATCCATGATCTGACTTTTGGGACTTGCCGTCCAGGCAGACGCGCTTCGCGCCATCCTGAATGCTAGATTTTGTGGTCACTCCCGTTGGTCGTGGGGCGATGAGTGCGGCATAGCGTGTTCCTTGCAGGCGGTGCGGTGCTAGGATTGCTGCGTGTTCCAATTTGGCAGACCGAAAACTGCTGGCCAATGGATTGGCCATGTTGTAGCTGCCATTGTTGCGCTCTTTCTGGTCTGGTGGATGCTGCGGGTCTTCGTTCTGTAGCTGAACTCTATCTTCCAACGCCTGCATTTTCGTGATCCGTGGCAGTTCTTCGTTTTCGGTTGCCGGGGCGGTCGTTGGCAGGTATCATTGTTGTTAATGCGTATCTTCACGATTTCGGCATGTTGTCGTTCGGCTCTGAGCCGGACTTGTTGCTGATTCTCTCAGCCGCTTCTGCCGACTCATTCCCACCCTCTGCCGGTGGGTTTTTTATTTCCTCAAATTATTGATTGCAACTCCTGAGAGACATATGACGGATACGCTTACTCCCGCAGTGAAAGAAGCTACTACTCCCAAAGAGACGAAGGCGCAGCGCATGGAGCGCTTAAAGCGCGAGCACAATCCCTGGGAGATTTTTGATGACGTTCGCCGGTTTGCGCGCGAGGGACGGTCGAGTGTGGTTCCGGAATGGGCCAGCGTTTACTTCAAATGGTGGGGCATTTATACGCAGGGCGATGGAGTGGGCGCGGTGGGCGGCAAGGGCGGCGAGGGGCTGGCGTCGGATTACTTCATGATGCGGATTGGCATGCCGAATGGGCTGCTGACCTCGGCGCAGCTGCGGGTGATTGCGGACATTACGAAAACTCATGCGCGCAACATGGCCGATATTACGACGCGGCAGAATATTCAATTGCACTGGCTGACGATCGAGTCGCTGCCTGAGATTGTGGATGCGCTGGACAGGATTGGGCTTTCTCCGCGCGGAGCCTGCGGCGATGTGGCTCGCAATGTGACGGGGTGCCCGCTGGCCGGGATAGACGCGGATGAAATTGTGGACGCTTCAGGGTTGGCGGTCGGGATTGCGCGGGCGCTGGTTGGCAACGACAGCTTTGTGAATCTGCCGCGCAAGTTCAAGGCTTGCGCTACCGGATGCGCGAGCTGGTGCTGCTATCCGGAGATTAACGACGTTGCGTTTACGGCGGTGCGACGCGGTGATGAGGTAGGCTACGCGGTGCGCGTGGGCGGAGGGCTGTCGAAGGAGCCGCATCTGGCGGTGAAGCTGGACGCTTTTGTGCGGACGGAGCAGGTGGTGGATGTTGCGCGCGTGATTGCGGAGATCTTTCGCGATCAGCAGGGGCTCAGGGAGAATCGCGAACGGGCGCGGCTGAAGTATCTGTTTATGCGCGAGGGTTGGACGCCGGAGACGTTTTTAGCAGAGATGGAGGCGCGGCTGGGATACAGGTTCGATCCGGCTCCGGAGGAGCGGGTTCCGGGCGATGTGCTGCGGGATCATGCGGGAATTCATGCGCAGAAGCAGGCGGGGCTGAGCTATGTCGGCGCTTCGGTGCTGCGCGGGCGCTTGTCGGGCGATCAACTGGCGGCGGCTGCGGAGTTGGCGGAGAAGTATGGCGTGAACGGCGGCGAGCTAAGGACGACCGTGATGCAGAATTTGATCTTCGTGAATATTCGCACCGAGCAGGCGCGGGAGCTGGTGGACGGCCTGCACGCGATTGGATTGCGCGTGGAAGGGACGGAGTTCTGGCGCGGGGCGGTGGCATGCACGGGCACGGAGTTCTGCAAACTGGCGATTACCGAGACGAAGGGATTTGCGAAGTGGCTGGTGGAGGAGTTGGAAGACCGGCTGCCGGGATTCGATCAGCAGATTAAGCTGAATGTGACCGGTTGCCCGAATGGCTGCGGTCAGCACTGGATTGCCGATATCGGTCTTGAGGGCAAGAAGGCGAAGCACGAAGGCGAGATGGTGGACGCATATAACTTCTCAGTGGGTGGCGCGCTGGGCGAATATGCGGGCGTGGCGCGGGTGACCGGATATCGGGCTCCGGCGACGGAGGTTCCGGATGCGATCGAGCGGCTTCTGCGGGGTTATCTGGCGGATCGCGGCGACGGGGAGAATCTGCGGGCCTGGTTTGCCCGGCATGAGGCGGGAGAGCTGAAGGGATTGCTGGAGGGTCAGGCGGTTCCTGCTCTGATTTGAAAATGCGTGACGGGATCCGCGGTGTTTCTTTCCTCACGCTTTGTGTCTGAGCTGCGCCCTGTACGCTGGTTTCTATGAGCTTATTTCCTGCATTTATAAAACTTGCGCGACGGCGGTGCCTCTTGGTGGGCGCGGGCGAGGTTGCGCTGCAGAAAATTCCTTCGCTCCTGACGGCTGAGGCGGAGCTGCGCGTGGTGGCTCCCAAGGTTCATGTGGAGATTGCGGCTCTGGCGGTTGCGGGACGGCTGGAGGTTGTGGAGCGGGCGTTTGAGTTAGCCGATTTAGACCGGAATTTTTCTGGTCATTGCGGCAACGGATGATCCTGCGGTGAACGCTGCGATCTATGAGGCGGCGGTGGAGCGGAATATTCTTTGCAATTCGGTGGACGATCCTCCGCATTGCGATTTTTATTTTGGGTCGGTGGTGGCGCGGGGCGATTTGCAGATTGCGATTTCGACGGCGGGGGAGAGTCCAGCGCTGGCGCAGCGTTTGCGGCAGGAGATTGATGCGCAGTTGCCGGAGGATCTGGGCGCGTGGCTGAGCGAGGTGGGACGGCTGCGACGCGAAGTTCTGGCGCGGGTTGAGCCGGGCGAGGATCGGAAGCTGCTGCTGCATCAGCTGGCGGAGCGCGAGGTTTGCGGAGCGGCGGGTTGCCAGGCTCGCGCCGTGGCGTTTGGCGGTGCGGTGCGGGGGCGGGTTTATCTGGTGGGAGCGGGGCCGGGCGATCCTGATTTGCTGACGGCGCGGGCGGCTCGGTTGCTGGCGACGGCGGATGTGGTGCTGAACGACGATCTGGTTCCGGAGGCGGTGCTGGCGATGGCGCATCCTGAGGCGCTGGCGCAGAACGTGGGGAAGCGCTGTGGCGCGAAGAAGATTACGCAGGCGGAGATCAATCAACTGATGATTGAGAACGCGCGCGCTGGCCGTTCGGTGGTGCGGCTGAAGAGCGGCGATCCGCTGGTGTTTGGGCGGGCGGCGGAGGAGATGGATGCGCTGCGGGCGGCGGATGTGGCGTTCGAGGTGGTTCCGGGGATTACGGCGGCGTTTGCGGCGGCTGCTGCGCTGGGGCTTTCGCTGACGGACCGGAGGGCTTCGTCGAGCGTGCATTTCAGCAGTGGGCATCATGCTACGGGTGGGCCTGCGGAGATTCGGGAGCCTACTCGGGTGGTGTATATGCCGGGGCGGGACTTTTCCGCACTTGCGGCGGAGTGGCGTGAGCAGGGACTGCCCGGGGATTTGCCTTGCGTGGCGATTTCGCGGGCTGCACAGCCTGATGAGCGCATTACCAAGACAACTTTGGATGGGCTGGATGCGGTTGATCCGGGGCCGGCTCCGGTTTTGCTTCTGGCTGGATGGGTGTTCAGAGCCTGAATTAGTCTCGGTAGAGAAATATTTTGATGGCTACGACGAGACGGGATTTTTTGGTTGGCTCCATGCTGACGCTGGGGTGCACGTATCTGAATGCTGAAGGAGTTGCTGCTCCTGAGCCTTGCGGAGCATTGCCGTCCATGCGCCAGCTTGGATGGCAAAGGATGGAGACTTATAGCTTTCTCCATTTCACGGTCAATACCTTCACCGATAAAGAGTGGGGATATGGTGATGAGAATCCCGACGTCTTCAGTCCCGCCAACTTTGATGCCGATGCGATTGTTTCGGCGTTGAAGGCAGGCGGCATGAAGGGCGTGATGCTCACCTGCAAACACCATGATGGTTTTTGCCTTTGGCCCACAAAGACGACAGAACATTCCGTTCGTTCCAGCTCATGGGAAGGCGGAAAAGGAGATGTGGTTCGCGAGATATCCGATGCAGCGCGGCGGCACGGGTTGAAGTTCGGGGTGTATGTGTCGCCCTGGGACAGGAATAATGCGAACTACGGCAAGCCCGCTTATCTTCCGATTTATCGCGAGCAGATAACTGAGTTGCTTACCAATTATGGTCCGGTATTTGAAGTCTGGTTTGACGGCGCAAATGGCGGCGATGGATATTATGGCGGCGCGCGGGAGAAGCGGCATATCGACGCGCACACCTATTATGAGTGGCCGCGCACATATGAGATCGTACGCAGGTTGCAGCCGGACGCGGTGATTCACGGCGGTGACACCGATGCGGATATACGCTGGGTTGGCGATGAGCAGGGAGTTGCGGGAGAGACATGCTGGTCGACGTTTACGCCGGATGATTCGGTGGACGGCGGGACGACCGAGCAGTTGATGACCGGGACGCTGCATGGGACGCGCTGGATGCCGGCGGAGTGCGATGTATCTATTCGTCCGGGATGGTTCTGGCATGCGGCGGAAGACGGGAAGGTGAAGACGCCCGCGGAGTTGATGGATTTGTATTGCAAGTCGGTGGGGCGCGGCGCGAGTCTGCTGCTGAATGTTCCTCCCAATCGACAGGGTCTGCTGTCGCCGGAGGATGTGGCGTCGCTGAAGGGATTCTACGGGATTGTGCAGGGAACGTTTGCGACGAATCTGGCGGCGGGGGCGAAGCTGCATGCGTCGAATGTGCGCGGCGGGGAGCGGAGGTTTGGGCCGCGGAACCTGGTGGATGGTCGGCGCGAGACGTATTGGGCTACGGATGATGGCGTGACGACGCCGGAGTTGACGGTTGAGTTTGCCAAGCCGACGAGGTTCGACATGATTCGTTTGCGGGAGGCGATTGCGCTGGGGCAGCGGATTGAGTCGTTCGCGGTGGATGCGTGGAAGGGTGGCGCGTGGACGCAGATTGCGCAGGGGACCAGTGTGGGCGCGTGCCGGTTGATTCCGTTGAAGAGCGCTGTGGAAGCGGAGCGGGTGCGGCTACGGGTTACAGGGTCGCCGGTGTGTGTCGCTCTCAAGGAGTTTGGGATTTACGGCATTTCGCAAACGCTGAGCCCTCTTGAGATGGTTTTATCCACGTAGGTACTTCCGTGAAAGGGTGTCGAGTCGTTTCGTCGTCAGAAGTGGCAGTTTCCCGACAACTCGCCAGACGGCGGCGAGGTTGTGATCGAACGAGTGCAGGAGCACTCGAATGTGGTGCTGCTGGATCTCCCCCCGGGCCACAATCCGGCTTCAACATGGGCGGGGTCTTGCTCCGTCTGGTCTCCGTAACTTTCCGCCTGTTGGGCTAAAGCTTCATCCAGAGCGGTTTCGTGGTTGTATCCTTTTTTGCGCCGGGTCTACTTCACCGAATAGCCGCGTGCATCCATACAAGTCGAGAATCCTCGCTTGAAGGTATCCATTTGCTTGTTGTAAGCGGCCTGCGCTGCATTGGCTTGCTGTTGTACTTGCGCACCTGCCGCCTGAGCCGCCTGCTCCTGGGACTGCTTGTTCGCCTGACGCTGTTTCCTTCCGCCGCGCACCGTACCGACGGTCGCTCCGACCGCCGCGCCGGTGCCGGCATTTCCCGCGATCGCTCCGATCGCTGCACCTCCGACAGCACCTCTCGCGGCTCCCTTCGCTCGTCCTCCCTTAGCTTGCGGCGCGTTCTCGGCAGCCTGCTGTTGTGCAGCCTGTATGTCTGCTTCGGATGGACCTGTGGGCGGAGCGGTGTCTGGATTTATTCCGGTTTGCTGCTGCACCTGGGTGTAGCAGTCATACTCGTCTCTGACTTGCTGGTCCTGGCTCTGATTGTTCCGGCCGTACGCGAACATCCCGAGCTTCTGCGCCGCAGAAAAAGGAGGTGGCGGCCCAACCGGAGCAGCCGGGGTGGCAGCTGGGGTCGCAACGGTTGCAGGCGGCTCGGCATTGCCGGGTTTAGATTTCTTGCAGCCTTCGCTTAGCAGAAACAGAAATAAGATACTTAGTACTTGCCACCTTGAATGCTTCATCATTCTTTCCCCCCATTCCCAACGATTAGGTTGGTCTCGTTCATCGTTTTTCGATATCTCACTGCAAGCAATGCCCGCGGCCCGGAATGTCCGACGGAAAACCTATCCGCTGGCCTTGCGTGACCAGGGTGAGGAGCAATTAACGCGCCAATTATGCCCGCCGTCTACAACTGCCCAAGTCCCGGAACGGCCTGGTTTCTTGATTTCGACACATTTGAGGCAAGATTGTCCACCCAAGATTTGGAGTTCCTCCATCAAGCGGGCCTGAATGAAACAGGATCTGATAATTCATTCCAATGGGGCGCGGGCTACACTGTTGTTTCCTTGTGAGGGAGGGTGTAGCTGGATGGTTCGTGCGGCGTGGGTGAGTTGTGTTCTTGTCCTGGCTTCGGCGGTTTCGGCGCTGGGGTTTTCTTCCGACAATCTGGATAAGTATGTGGGGCAGTATCGGCTGAATGATGAGCCGGAGATTGTGCTTTCGTTCTTTCATGACGGCGATCATTTGACGGTAGAGTGGGCGCGCGTGCCGGCGGTGGCGCTGAAGGACGAGGGCAAGGGCACGTTTGCTGCCCCGGATAGCGGACCGAAGTATGTGTTTGTGACGGGTGCGTCGGGCGCGGTAACGGGGTTGAAGCGCGAGGAGACGGGCGCCGAGCCGGACGTGTCAGTGGATCCGGCGACGAAGATCAGTGGGACACCTGTACACGCGCACTTTCAGCTGTACAGTCGCGAGGAAGTGATGATTCCGATGCGTGACGGAGTGAAGCTGCACGCCATTATTCTGCGGCCGGCGGATACGCATGAGGCGCTGCCGTTTCTGATGCAGCGGACTCCTTATGGTGTGGATGGGTCAACTTCAGATTCGATCAATGCGCATTTCACGGAGCTGGCGCAGAGCGGATACATTTTTGTGATGGAGGACATTCGCGGGCGCTTTGAGTCGCAGGGGACATTTGTGATGATGCGCCCGATTGCGGCTCATCATGACCCGACGTCGAGCGATCCGAATGACATTGACGAGAGCACAGACACGTATGACACGGTGGCGTGGCTGTTGAAGCATGTTCCGGACAACAACGGGCGCGTGGGAGTGGTGGGGGTTTCGTACCCGGGGTTTCTGGCGGCGGAGGCGGGGATTGATCCTCATCCGGCGGTGAAGGCGATTTCGCCGCAGGCTCCGATGACGGATGTGTGGATGGGAGATGACTTTTTTCATAACGGGGCGTTTCGCGAGACATATGGGTACGACTATGTGCTGGGGATGGAGTCAAGCAAGGAGAACACTTTCGGAAAACTGAACGAGGATGCTTACACTTATTTTCTGAATGCGGGTTCCTTTGCGGCAGCAGGGAGGGAGGCGCAAGCGAGCAATTTGCCTACGTGGCGTGCATTTCTGGAGCATCCGTCGTACGACTCTTTCTGGCAGACGCGGGCGGTGCAGCCGCATCTGACGCGGGTGACTGTTCCGACACTTGAAGTTGGGGGGTATTGGGACCAGGAAGATATGTGGGGGCCGCAGGCGGAGTATGCGGCTCTGAAGCCGCATGACACAAACCATGAAGTTTTTATGGTGCTGGGTCCGTGGAATCACGGACAGTGGGTGCGGACGACGCGGCATCTGGGCGCGGTGGATTTTGGCTCGGCTACGGGCGATACGTTTCGGAAGGAGATTGAGGCTCCGTTCTTTGCGCATTATCTGAAGGACCAAGCGGGGTTCGATTTGAACGATGTGGCGAGTTTTCAAACAGGGACGGACCGGTGGATGCGGTATGACGCATGGCCTCCGAAAGACACGGTGGAACGGGATTTGTATTTAGCACCGGACAAGGCTTTGACATTTGCGAAGCCTGCTGATGCGAGGGCGTTCGCGGAGTATGTGTCCGATCCTTCCAACCCGGTGAATTACCGGAAGAGGCCGATTGAGGCGACGTATGCTCCGGGCGGGTCGGGTTGGTATACGTGGCTGGTTCAGGATCAGCGGCCCTATGACGACCGCTGTGACGTTGCGGTGTGGACGACTCCGGTGCTGGATCACGATGTCACGGTGACGGGCGATGTGGTGGCGGATTTGCTTGCTTCGACCTCGGGGACGGACAGCGACTGGGTGGTGAAGCTGATTGATGAGTATCCGGACGACGCGGCCGAGAAGCAGATGGATGGCTACCAGCTGATGATCGCCGAAGAAATCTTTCGCGGACGGTATCGCGCGAGCCGTGAGCATCCGGAGGCGATTCCCGCGAACGCGGTCGAGGAATACAAGTACAGCCTGCATGGAGCGGACCATGTGTTCTTGAAGGGGCATCGAATTATGGTGCAGGTGCAGAGCTCGTGGTTTCCGCTGTATGACCGCAATCCGCAGACATTTGTGCCGAATATTATGACCGCGACCCCGGGTGATTATAAGCGAGCGGAGCAGAAGATCTATGCTGGGTCGCATCTGGAGCTGCCGGTAGTGCGGTAAAAGCAAAACCGCCCCGCGTTGCCCTGGGTCCTGACGAAACGAAGCAAAAGACCTCATGTTCCAGACCTCATGTTCCGGAGCTTCGGTGGAGATAGCGTAGAATTGCGGGTGTTTCTGGAGTTAAGAATTATTCCGGTGAAATGCCGGGGAAGAGGCAATCTGTCATTGCTCCGCCTCTGCTGGAGAATGTCATGCCTAAATATGTGATTGAGCGCGAGCTTCCGGGCGCGGGAGAGCTCTCCTCGCAGCAGCTTCAGGCGATATCGCAGAAGTCTTGTGGGGTTCTCAAGAACCTCGGCCCCGAGATTCAATGGGTTTACAGCTATGTGACTCAGGACAAGATTTACTGCATTTACATTGCACCCGACGAGAAGCTTATTCGCGAACATGCCAGCCAAGGCGGCTTCCCCGCGAATCGAATCTCCGAGGTCAAGGCGATGATCGATCCTACGAGCGCAGGATGATTGGGCACTAAATGCTGAAAGGCCTGCCGATTTCGGCAGGCCTTTTGGTTTGCGACAGGGTTGGCTGGTTGATTTAGGTGGTGGACCGGGGTTTTACGGCCATCATTTGTACCGGGACTGGGGTTCCGCTGGAGTTGACTAATCCGGGGTTGATGGTCTGCGTGTCCTTCAGGCCTACGGGGTCGATGAAGTGCACGAGATTGTCGCCTGTGGTGCCGACGAAGAAGATGGTCTCGTTGGGCGAGAAGATTCCGGAGATGGGCGACTGCGCGGTGCCGGAGAGCTGGACGCTGGTAAGGGATCCGGGAGAGCCCGCGGTGGCGGAGGGCGTGTAGGCGGGAAGAATGCCGCTGCCGGAGGCTGAGTTGTAGGTTACGAAGGCAACGTTTGAGGTCGGTGAGGCTACGACCTGATCGATTTCAGAGGCGGTGACGCCGAGTGCGGTCTGGTTGAAGGTGGGAGTGAGTTTAATCCCGGTATTGGCAGACGGGCATGGTCCGGTGGGAATGCTTACGCTGATGTCGGAGAGTTCGTTGTCTGTCGCATCGGCTCCGAGGATGTGCATGCCGTCGTTGGTGGCCCCGAGCTGATCGGTTTGAATGCCGAGGCTGGCTGCCTGCGGGTAATAGACAGGCACAGAAGGATTGGAGACATTCGGGCAGAAGCCGTAGGCGGTGGTGGGCGAGCCCGTGATGAAGGGTCCGATGCTGGGAACCGTAATGGCGAGGTCGGCTCCGCAGAACGGGTCGTAGGTGCCGGTGCTGCCGGGGGTGTTGTTGTTAAGCACGCAGTTGGACGCGGGCTGGGTTGGTCCGGAGGGTGTGGTGGAGCTGTTATAGGTGCTCCAGCCGGTCGCGATGTTGTGCACGTACAGGGCGTCTGGGCCAACGATGTAGACGTTCTTGCCGTCGGGCGAGAACGCGGCGCGCGTGGCCACTCCGCCGATGCTGCTGGTGATGCCGGAGGTGGATGAGTAGAGATAAATGACCTGGCGCAACTGATCGTTGATGACGACGGTGGAGCCGTCGGGCGAGACGGCGAGGACCACGCCGGGCACGGTGGTGTCTTCTTTGGAGAGCGCGTTGCTGGCGGCGCTGTAAATCATCAGCTCGCGATAGCTACCGAAGTAGAGATTGTTGCCGTTCTGGTCAAGCACCATGGAGTTGGGGATGTATGGCAGCCGGATGGGCGAGCCGGGGGTTCCGCTGGTGAGGTCGATGGAGGAGAAGAACTGCGACTGGGTTGAAGCCATCCAGAGGTAATTGCTGTTGCTTCCGGGAGAAGTGACTTTGAGGGTATTGCTGACGACGGGAGTGCCGGTTTCGAAGACGCCAATCTGGCCTATGGGAGACGGATTGCAGGTGCTCGGCTGGCAGATGGCGTTGATGGAGGCGTCGCCGGGCCAGGTAGCGGTCACCTGACCGAGGGGGCTGACGCCGAGGTCCTGCGGCTCAGTGGAAGTGTAGTCGAGCTGAAGACCGTTAAGAGTGTTGCCGTTGGTGTCGGTGATAACGGCATTGATGATCGCCGGAGTTCCGGCCGTGACGGTGGTGGTGCCGGTGCTGCTTCCATTGATGCTGAGAGCGATGCTCTTGGGCGGGCAGGTGTAGAAGTATCCCGCAGCAGAGCCGGAGCTGGTGGCCGAGACGGTGGCGCTGATGATGGTGGAACCGGGGAAGTTGGCGGTAGTGGCTCCGTTGATGCCGGTGCCGGTGCTGCTGGTGTTGTTGATACTGACGATGCTGGGAGTTGTCGCCGAATAGTTGATGGTGCCCACATATGCCGGGTTAATAGGAACGCCGTTGGGCCCGAGTACGGTTACGTTGGCAGAGCCGCCTGCTGGCGGTACTGGGCTGAGGACCGGGCCTGGGGTGTTCTGTGAATAACACTGACTTTCCACCAGGGAATTGGGATTAATACTGATCGACGTGATGGGCGGATGAACGTAGACGGGTACGGGATTGCTGGAGACTCCGGCAGCGGCCACAGCCATTTGCGCGACCCCGCAACTGGTGGAAGTGCAGGTTCCTCCGCTGGAGCCGGCGGGTGGAGTGCAGATGGTGAAGTCGGCGATGCCTCCCGGGCTGTTGCGGTTCCAGGTGCCTCCGCAGACTGCGCCGCTGGGTGAGATATCGGCCAAGAGCAGATTTGAGCTGCCGTAGTTGTACTTGCTGACGCTGGCAGTAGCGCCCTTGCAGGTGGTGGCGGTGGGTGCGCCAAGCTGACCTGTCTGTCCCCAGGAGAGCGAGATGCCGGTGGTCTTGGGCTCGAGATCGATGGCATTAACGTCGCTGGTTTTAGGCCCGTATCCGAGACCATTGCAATAGGCGCCTACGTTGGTCTGGCAACCTGTAATCGAGAGTCCTACTGGGATAGAGAGGACAAGTAAAGCAAGAAGGGCGAAAAACCGCTGCATGGAACAGAGTGTAACAAAAAGCAAACATGCGGGGCTGAATGCCAAGGGATGCGTAGCGAGCTTTTTCGCGCTCCCGCCGGAGCCAAGAGCCGCGGAAGTGAGTGGTTACGCAATCAGTGCTGCGGGTTGCTTTCGATGCGAACGGAACGTGCTTGTTTCTTTCGAGATAGCTTCGATCTGAAGCGACTGTTTACCAAACTATCAATGCAATGAAAATGTCTTACTATTAAGTAAGTAGTACGTTTCTGGGCAGCGGGAGCTTAAAGACGTCGCCTCGGTTTCTTGCAGCGTGCCGACGACCCACGGTCCTTGATTTCTTTGATGCAGGGAAACACTTTTTCTCTCAGGAGTGAAGAAATGAAAATCAATATCGTACGATCCTCGGCGTTGGGAATTGCTGCGGCATTTATGGCAATTCCGAGTTTCGCAACGGCTCAGGATTCATCGCAAAACATGCGGCTGGTCAGCGCCAACGCGAGGCTGGTGCACCGCCTGGACTCGAAGGACGCAAGGCAAGGACAGGTTGTTGCCGCGCAACTTACGAGTGATGTTAAGGGATCTGGATCGATGGAACTGCCCAAGGGCACGATGTTAATGGGCAAAGTGGAGCAGGTTCAGATGTCCTCAAACAATGGTCCGGCGAGAATGAGCATCGTCTTCGACCAGGCCCGGTTGAGCAATGGTCAATCGGTTCCGGTTAAGGCGACCCTTCTCGCCGCTTATCCTGCCGATACCGGGGACTCCTTCGCGGTTACGGGCATCACGGGTACGGCGATGGCGGGGCAGCCCCACTTTATTCCTGACGATCAGCAGATCGATCAGGTGGCTGGGTCGCTGAGTCATGTCTCCATGCACAGCGCGGTGCAGAGCAACGCCTCCGGGGTCTTCATGAGCACAGATCGCAATATAAATTTGGGCAGAGGTACGCAGCTCCAGATTGCGATCGCTCCTGAAACATCCTCCTCTAAGGGCATGGCGGGCGGCCAATAGCTGCTGTACTCGAGGAAACTGAGAAAGCCGCTGTTTGAAGCAGCGGCTTTCGTTTTTGAGAGAAGAATGCAGAACTACGGCATGTACTGATTGAACCAGGCCAACGCGCGCTCGAGGACATCGATGCGGTGTTGCGGATTGACGAAGCCGTGGCCTTCGTCGGGGTAAACGACCAGCTCGGTTGGCACATGCTCGTCGCGCAGAGCGTGCCAGAATTCGAAGGACTGGGGCGCGGGGCACTCTCCGTCGCGGTCCCCTACAACGACCAGGGTCGGCGTTTTTGCGTTCTTGATGTAATTGATGGCTGAACTTCTGGCGTAGACGGCGGGATCGTCGTAGACAGAGGCTCCGAAGAAGGGGATCATCCACTGGTCGATGGAGTTTTCGCCGTAGTAGCTGAGCCAGTCGGAGAGCCCGGCTCCGGCGACGGCGGCGCGGAAGCGGTGGGTCTGGGTGACGGCGAACATGGTCATGAATCCGCCGTAGCTCCAGCCGGTGATGCCGACGCGTTGGGGATCGACGGAGTAATTCTTGATTACGGTATCGACTCCAGAGAGGATGTCGCGGAGGTCTCCGTAGCCGAAGTCTTTGCGGTTGGCCTGGGTGAATTTCTCGCCTTCTCCGAAGCTGCCGCGGGGGTTGGGCATGAGGACGAAGTAGCCGAGGGCCGAAAAGGGCACGGCTCCGTATCCCGCATAGGGCCAGCGGGGCTGCGTGGCGGCGGAGGGGCCGCCGTGGACATAGACGATCATTGGGTATTTCTTGCCGGGGTCGTAGTTGGCGGGGTAGAGGAGCCAGCCCTGGACTTTGAAGCCGTCGTTGGTCCATGTGACGGATTCGGTTTTGCCCCATGAGGGTTTGAGTGCGTCGTTGTAATGCGTGATCTGCTTGAGGCCGTTCAGGGGACCGGCCCAGACCTCGGGCGGGTGCTCGAATGAGGAGCGGATGAAGGCGATGTTATTGGTGTTGGAGACGGAGACGCGCATTTCGAGCTCGCCGGCTCCGATGGAGTCAGGAAGGGTGAGGTTGAACTCGTCGGAGGTCTGCTGAGTGGCGATGTTGTAGACGAAGAGGTGCGATTCCCCGTTATTGACTCCGGCGATGCCGAGCTGCTGCTCGTCGAGCCACTCAAACCAGGCGGGAGTGGCGGGTCGGTCGGGGGTTACGTCAGTGGCTTCGCCGCCGGTCGACGGGATGGTGTAGATATCGCCGCCGGTGGAGCCCTGGTCGGACATGAGACCGCCGATGAAGCCGATTTTAGAGCCGTCGGGCGACCAGCGGGGGACGGCGATCTGGAGTCCGTGGAGTGGGCCGGCGGTGGTGCCGGGGTCGAAGATGACCTTGGGGTCGCCGCCGTTGATGCTATCTCGGCGGGCGCTGCTCATCTGCTCATACATTTCTGCGACCGGCTGGGTGTAGAGTTTGGCGGTCCACCAGTTGTCTTCGCCGGGCGGCGGGGCGGCGATGTAAGTGAGGTTCTTTGAGTCGCCTGACCAGTCGAATTCGTAGACATGCAGATTGGCGGGGGTGATTTGAGAGAGATTGCCAGTGGTGGCGTCGACTGCGGCGACGCGCTGGACTTCGACGTCTTCGACTCCGATGACGCCGGATGGCGGCTTCATGGCGGCGAGCGCGCCGGAGGGACGGGTGGCTCCTTCTACATATAGGAAGCTGAGGAATTTGCCGTCGGGGGAGTATTGGAGGCTTTTGGCGTATCCGTTGAGCTGGGCGAGCAGGTGCGGGGCGGTGCTGGTGGTCACGTCGGCGGTGAAGAGGGCGAGTTTTGTGATCTGGCGTGCAAGTCGGAGAAGAAGGCCAGAGTTTTCGAGTCGGGCGACCAGGCGAGCTGCTCTCATGTCCTTTGGCTCCTTCGGCGCAGGCGGTGATGCGTCGCGTCTGCGCGGGATTGCTGAGGGAAGCGAGCTCGATGTCGTTGTCGTTTACATCCCAGGCGATGAGCTGGCCATCGGGCGAAAGCTGGGTCTCGCGAATGCTCTTGACCTGTTCGAGGGAGTGGATGATCTGAGGGATGCGCGGGTCGGGCTTTGGGGTGGAGTCGGGCGTCTGCGCCGAGGCAGACAGAGTGAAAACGAGGGCTGTGAGAGCAGGAATCAGGCAGCGAAGACTCATGGTTGTGAATGCTAACAAACGCAGGGTATAGGAGCCAGGGCGCGGAGGGGGTTGAGCCGCTTTTACGGGTTTTGTCTACCGGGGAGAAATATTTTCCGGCAATCCGGGCGTTTTCGTTGACGGCTGGTATTCCTCTTGCTAATCTTAAAAGGTTCGCCGAGTGTGCTCGTCCTGCGCCTAGCTAATGGGAGCAGACGGGAGTTTCGGGAACCAGATCGCAGAACAGCTTGCGGCAGTCGGGCGCGGCTGAAGAATTCTGTGAGAGCCTTGCCGGTAAGAGCGGCAGGCACGGACACATCGAATCGCATTGGGCTTCGCGACATTCGCCACCTTGGCGAACTATGCGGGCCGGAACCAGCGAAACGGAGTCGGCCAATTTGATGGACCTGCTGTAAGGCGGGTTTTGGAATTGCGCTCGGCCACCGTCGGGGTTCTCGTCTGGTACTGAGGCAAGGCAGACGCGAAGCAGGGATCTTATGACTTCGCACGGGGAGCGCGTTTGCGCGCTCGAAATTGCGTGCGGAGCGGACTCCCGGTCGCGCTGGAACATGAAACGGTTTGGATTGGTAAGGAGTTTGATTTGCCTACATTCAGTCAGCTGGTAAGGAAAGGCCGGACCGCTCCGCGGTACAAGACGGCTTCTCCCGCATTGCAGGGATCGCCACAGCGGCGCGGAGTTTGCACGCGCGTTTATACGCAGACGCCGAAGAAGCCGAATTCGGCTCTCCGCAAGGTGGCGCGTGTGCGCCTGACGAACGGCATCGAGGTTACGTCGTACATTCCCGGCGAGGGCCATAACCTGCAGGAGCACTCGATTGTGCTGATTCGCGGCGGCCGTGTGAAGGATTTGCCGGGCGTGCGCTATCACATTGTTCGCGGAACGCTGGACTCAGTAGGTGTGGTCAAGCGGACGCAGAGCCGGTCAAAGTATGGAGCCAAGCGTGCCAAGGCCGGAGCAGCGGCAGGCGCGAAAAAGAAGTAGGGACTGGCCGTCCAGGCAGCGGCGCCTTCGGCGCGAAAGCTGCGCTGGAAGATTTGGCGGCGGCGCCGTTGGCGCTGGATAAGTTCAGTCGGTTGGTTGAGAACGAGTTTTCAAGTTTGTTGTTTAAGAGAGATTAGGAATATATGCCGAGAAAAGGTCATATCGCCAAGCGGGAGGTTGCTCCCGACCCGGTTTACAACTCGACGCTGGTCACCAAGTTTGTGAACTCGATGATGTGGGGCGGCAAGAAGTCGACGGCGCAGGGAATTTTCTACACCGCGATGACGAACCTGGAGCAGAAGGGCGGCGCTGAGGCGCTGACGCTCTTCAAGAAGGCAGTTGAGAACTGCAAGCCGTTGCTCGAAGTGAAGACGCGGCGTGTGGGCGGCGCGAACTATCAGGTTCCGATTGAAGTGAATCCGGAGCGGCGCACTTCGCTGGCGATTCGCTGGCTGGTGAGCTACGGACGGGCACGCGGCGAAAAGGGCATGATCGACAAGCTCTCCGCCGAGCTGCTGGATGCGGCGAACGGACGCGGCGCGGCGATGAAGAAGAAGGAAGACGTTCATCGCATGGCCGAAGCGAATAAGGCGTTCGCGCACTATCGCTGGTAAGGCTGCCAGGGTTCAGGCACAGGGAAACAAGCTGCGGATGGAATGATTCGCGAAAAGTTGAGGGAATAAAGTGGCGCGTCAAGTACCGTTAAATCGTTGCCGGAATATCGGAATCATGGCGCATATCGACGCCGGAAAGACGACGGCGACCGAGCGCATCCTGTTTTATACAGGAATTACGCATCGCATCGGCGAAGTGCATGAAGGCACGGCGACGATGGACTACATGGAGCAGGAGCAGGAGCGCGGCATCACCATTACGTCAGCTGCGACGACCTGCACGTGGAATAACATCCGCATCAACATCATCGACACGCCCGGTCACGTGGACTTTACGGCCGAGGTGGAGCGCTCGTTGCGTGTCCTCGATGGTGCGGTTGCGCTGTTTGATTCCGTGTCCGGTGTGCAGCCGCAGACGGAGACGGTGTGGCGGCAAGGCGATAAGTATAAAGTTCCCCGCATTTGTTTTGTGAACAAGATGGATAAGGCGGGCGCGGACTTCGAGCACGTGATCGAAACCATTCGCAAGCGCCTGGGTGCGCGACCGGTAGCGATTCAGATTCCGATTGGAGCCGAAGCGAATTTCAAGGGCGTAATCGATCTCGTCGAGATGCGCGCGATTGTCTGGAACGATGAGACGATGGGCGCGAAGTATGAAGTTGAAGCGGTTCCCGCCAACTTACTGAAAAAGGCTGAGGCCTTCCGGATGCAGTTGATCGAGACGGTCGCCGAGCATGACGACGACATGCTGCACAAGTTCCTCGAAGGCGAGACGCCGACTGCCGAGGAGCTGAAAAAGGCCATCCGCGGCGCGACGATCGGAATGAAGGTCTTTCCGGTGCTGTGCGGTTCGGCTTTCAAGAATAAGGGCGTGCAGACGCTGCTGGATGCGGTAGTTGATTATCTGCCGAGTCCGCTCGATGTGCCGCCGGTCGAAGGCATTGATCCTGATGATCCTTCGGTGACAGTGGTCCGCGAAGCGAAGGACGATGCTCCGTTTTCAGCTCTCGGCTTCAAGCTGATCAACGATCAATACGGCAAGCTGGGCTTTATCCGGGTTTACTCGGGCGTTTTGAAGACGGGCGACACGGTGTTGAATCCGCGCACGGGCAAGACGGAGCGCGTGGGCCGCCTGGTGAAGATGCATGCGAACAAGCGCGAGGACATTACCGAGATTTATGCCGGTGACATCTGCGCGTGCGTGGGCCTGAAGGAATTGAAGACGGGCGATACGCTGTGTTCCCCGAACGATCCGGTTGCGCTGAGCGCCATCGATTTTCCGGAGCCGGTTATTTCGGTTGCGGTTGAGCCGAAGACGAAGGGCGACCAGGAAAAGATGGGCATGGCTCTGGCGCGGCTGGCTGATGAGGATCCGACGTTCAAGGTGCGGACGGACGAGGAGTCGGGCCAGACGATTATCAGCGGCATGGGCGAGCTGCACCTTGAGATTCTGGTGGATCGCATGAAGCGCGAACACAAGGTCGAAGCCAATGTGGGTGAGCCGCGCGTGGCGTTCCGCGAGACGATTCGCAAGACCGCCGAGGCGGAAGGCAAGTACATTCGCCAGACGGGTGGCTCGGGCAACTATGGCCACGTGAAGATTCGCCTGGAGCCGAACGAGCCGGGTAAGGGCTTCGAGTTTATCGATGCCATCAAGGGCGGTGTTGTTCCGAAGGAATACATCAAGCCGACGGAACAGGGGATTCGCGAGGCGCTCCATAACGGCGTGTTGGCCGGGTATGAACTGGTCGATTTCAAGGCGACGCTTTATGACGGCAGCTATCACGACGTTGACTCGAACGAAATGGCCTTCAAGATTGCAGGTTCGATGGCGTTCAAGGAAGCAGCGCGCAAGGCCAGTCCTGTTCTGCTTGAGCCGGTGATGGCGGTCGAAGTCACGGTTCCGGAAGAGCACATGGGGACGATTATCGGCGACATCAACTCGCGGCGCGGCCGGATTGAAGGCATGGAGCACGCGGCTGGTTCACAGGTGATCAAGGCAATGGTTCCGCTGAAGGAGATGTTCGGATACGTGAACGATATCCGGTCTTCGACGCAGGGACGCGCTTCGTACTCGATGCAGTTTGCACGGTATGAAGAGGCGCCGCGGATGATTTCCGAGGAGATCATCAGCCGAAATCAAGGCAAATAGCGAGTTTGGAAATTGCGGGCCTTTCGGGGTCCGGTAATCAGAGAACGATTGAAGCGACGAGAGAGGGACTAGGAGATGGCGAAGGAGAAGTTTGATCGGTCGAAGCCACATGTGAACGTGGGTACGATTGGGCATATTGATCACGGCAAGACGACGTTGACGGCGGCGATCACGAAGGTGTTGTCGAAGCACAACCCGAACAACAAGTTTCGCTCGTTCGACACGATTGACAACGCTCCTGAGGAGCGGGAGCGCGGCATCACGATTGCGACGGCGCACGTGGAATATGAGACGGCGAAGCGTCATTATGCGCACGTGGACTGCCCGGGCCATGCCGATTACATCAAGAACATGATTACCGGAGCGGCGCAGATGGACGGCGCGATTCTGGTGGTGGCGGCGACCGATGGTCCGATGCCGCAGACCAAGGAGCACGTTCTGCTGGCGCGCCAGGTAGGGGTGCCGTACATTGTGGTGTTTCTGAACAAGTGCGATGCGGTTGAGGATCCGGAGCTGATCGACCTGGTGGAGATGGAAGTCCGGGAGCTGTTGTCGAAGTACAACTATCCGGGCGACGATGTGCCGGTGATTCGCGGCTCGGCGCTGGGCGGATTGAACGGGGAGAAGCAGTGGGAAGACAAGATCGACGAGCTGATGGCGGCGGTGGACGCGAACGTCCCGCTGCCGGCGCGCGCGATCGATCAGCCGTTCCTGATGCCGATTGAAGACATCTTCTCGATTTCGGGCCGCGGCACGGTAGTTACGGGCCGGATTGAGCGTGGCAAGGTGAAGGTGGGCGAGGAGACGGAGATTGTGGGTTTCCGCGACACCCGAAAGACGGTTGTGACGGGCGTGGAGATGTTCAAGAAGCAGCTGGACGAGGGTCTGGCGGGCGATAACGCGGGCTTGTTGCTGCGCGGCATTGCGAAGGAAGACGTGGAGCGGGGGATGGTGCTGGCGAAGACCGGCTCGATTACGCCGCACACCAAGTTCAAGGGCGAGATTTACGTGTTGAGCAAGGAAGAGGGCGGGCGTCATACGCCGTTCTTCAACGGGTATCGTCCTCAGTTTTACTTCCGGACGACGGACGTGACGGGCTCGGCAAAGCTTCCGGAAGGCACGGAGATGGTGATGCCGGGCGACAATATTGCTCTGGAGATCGAGCTGCACACTCCGGTGGCGATGGAAAAGGGCCTGCGGTTCGCGATTCGCGAAGGCGGACGCACCGTCGGCGCCGGCACCATTACCGACATTTTGAATTAAACGAGTAACGAACGAAGGAATTCCATTCTGCGGAGGGCTAAAGTCCTCCGCGGAAGAAAGAAACGAAGCTCATGGTTGGACAGAGAATACGCATCCGTTTGAAGGCTTACGACTATCGGGTGCTGGACACCTCGACGGGCGAGATTGTGGACACGGCCAAGCGCACGGGCGCGCAGGTTGCGGGTCCGATTCCTCTGCCTACGGTAAAGAACAAGTATTGCGTGCTGCGTTCGCCGCACGTCGACAAGAAATCGCGCGAGGCTTTCGAGATTCGCACGCATAAACGGCTGATCGACATTCTCGAGCCGACGCAGCAGACGGTGGACGCGCTGATGAAGCTCGATCTCCCGGCGGGCGTGGACGTAGAGATCAAGGCCTTCGAGAAGTAACGCTGGCCGCGTCGGGCACACACGCCTTCGGCGCAAAAAACCGGCAGTGCGCTCGCATTAGCGGCGCATGATGAGGAGAGGAAGCAATGTCAGTTACGGGAATTCTGGGTAAGAAGATCGGTATGACGCAGGTGTTCGATGAGAAGGGTGAGGTTCACCCGATCACCGTCCTGCAGGCCGGACCCTGCGTGATTACGCAGTTGAAGTCGGCCGCGAAGGATGGCTATGACGCCGCGCAGATCGGTCTGGTTGAGTTTGTTAAGGCCTCGAAGGTGACCAAGCCACGGGCCGGGCACTTTGCGAAGAGCGATGTGGCTCCGGTAAGGCTGATTCGTGAGGTTCCGGTCGAGGCGGCGAAGCCTGCTGCCGAGGGCGAAGAGCCGAATGGCCATGTGAAGGCGGGTGACCGCGTTCTGGTCGATATTTTCTCGGACGATAAGTATGTGGACGTAATCGGCACGAGCAAGGGGCGCGGGTTTTCGGGTGTGGTTCGCCGGCATAATTTTGGCGGTGGTCCGAAATCGCACGGACACATGTTCCAGGTGCAGGGCTCGATCGGCGCGTCTTCGTTTCCGTCGCGTGTGTTCCCGGGACAGAGAATGCCGGGGCACTTTGGCGTGGACCGGGTGACGGTACGCAATCTGCGGATTCGCGGCATTGACGTTGAAGAGAATTTGCTGATGGTTGAGGGAGCGGTCCCGGGTCCTCGCGATGGATATGTTCTGATCTCGAAGGCCAAAGCTCCGCCGCGCGAGCGCCGTGGATTTGCGGGTTCGGGCACGGTCGATCCGTTGAAGGCTTCGAAGAAGGCTTCGGCAGGCAAGAAGAAATGACGCTCGCCGGGACTAGCCGTCCAGGCAATTGCCCCTTGCGGGGCTATGAAGTTAGAGCCTAAGCGAGTGCGCGGGCTTGAAAGAGAAGACGATGGCAAACATTGACGTAGTGGATCTCGGCGGAAAGAAGGTTGGCTCTCTGGAGCTGGCCGATGAAATCTTTGCGCCGAATCAGGTGAACGAAGCTCTGTTGTGGGAAGCGGTGAAGCACTATCGTGCGGCGCTGCGCCAGGGAACGGCTGCGACGAAGAATCGCAAGCTGGTTTCCGGTTCCGGCAAGAAGCTCTGGAAGCAAAAGGGCACGGGACGCGCGCGTGTCGGCTCGGTGCGCTCGCCTCTCTGGAGACATGGCGGCACGGTGCACGGACCGCAGCCTCGCTCCTATGATTATGCGTTTCCGCGCAAGAAGCTGCTGGGCGCGCTGCGGGCTGCGCTGGCGGCCAAGCTGGCTGATGGCAAGCTGACGGTGGTCGAGAGCCTGGAGCTGAAAGAGCCGAAGACCAAGCTGTATCGCGCCGCGCTGGACAAGCTGGAAGCGAAGCGGACGACTCTGCTGGTTGAGAGCGGCAAGGAGCTGAGCCCGACGGTGGTTCTGGGTGCGCGCAATCTGGCGGGCGTGGAGCTGGTGCTGAACAACGAAGTGCATCCTTACGATCTGCTGCGCTATGAGCGCGCGATCTTCTCGAGGCCCGCGATTGAGAGCCTGCAGGAGTCGCTGAAGAAGACCGTATCGAAGAGGAAGAAAGCGGAGGTGGCCTAAATGCCGACGACCTATACCGTAATTCGCCGTCCGCTGATCACCGAAAAGGGATTGGCCGCTAAGGAGACCGAGGGCACGCTGGTGTTTGAGGTAGCTCCCAAGGCGAGCAAGACGGAAGTGAAGCAGGCTGTGGAACTGCTGTTCAAGGTGAAGGTGGCAGCGGTCCGCACAGTGGCCGTCGTAGGGAAAGAGCGCCGCCGCGGCAAGTTCTCCGGCTATCGCCCGGACTGGAAGAAGGCGTATGTGCGCCTGAAGGCCGGCGAAAAGATGCCGGATTACGTGAATAACCTGTAGACCTGGGATGAAGGGTAAAGGGGAAAGGGTAACGCAAAAAGATTGAGAGTTCGGCGAGACTGCCGGGCTTGAACGTGGGCAAAAGTGGCCTGCGGGTAGAGAGAAGATACGATGCCGATTAAGACATATCGACCGATCACGCCGACATTGCGGTTCAAGACCTCGCTGGTCAACGACGACATCACGACGGATAAGCCGTACAAGCCGCTGCTGGTCGTCAAGCAGCGCACGGGGGGACGCCGCAATTCGGGCGACATGACCATTCGTCATCATGGCGGCGGCCACAAGCAGAAGCTTCGCCTGATTGACTTCAAGCGCGACAAATATGGGGTTCCGGGCCGCGTGGCGACGATTGAGTACGATCCGAACCGGTCTTCGCGCATTGCCTTGATCAGCTATGCCGATGGCGAGAAGCGCTACATCCTGCAGCCGGTTGGGCTGAAGGTGGGCCAGACGGTGACGAGCGGTCCCGAGGCTGACATTCTCGTCGGCAACGCGCTGCCGCTGAAGAATATTCCTGCCGGCACGACGGTGCATAACGTTGAGCTTCGTCCGGGCAAGGGCGCGCAGATGGTGCGCTCGGCTGGATCGTCGGCGCAACTGGTGGCCAAAGAAGGCGAGTACGCGCTGTTGAAGCTGCCTTCGGGCGAGACGCGCAAGGTGCTGGTGGATTGCATGGCGACCATTGGGCAGGTGGGCAACACCGATCACGAGAACGTTTCGATCGGCAAGGCGGGACGCAACCGCTGGAAGGGCATTCGCCCGAGCAACCGCGGCGTGTCGATGAATCCGGTGGATCACCCGCACGGCGGCGGCGAGGGCAAAACCTCGGGCGGACGCCATCCGGTGACTCCGTGGGGACAGCCGACGCGCGGATACAAGACGCGCAACAACAAGCGGACCGATGCATTCATCGTGAGCCGTAAGAGCAAGTAGAGCAGGGTTAGGGTACAGGGTTCAGGGTTTCAGAAAACCCGGACACCCCTGAGGAGAGATATGGCACGGTCGACAAAAAAAGGGCCCTTTATCGATGGGCACCTGATGGTGAAGATTGAAGCGATGAATGTGGCGAATGACAAGAAGGTGGTTCGCACCTGGTCGCGCCGCTCCACGATACATCCGGATATGGTGGGTCACACGATTGCGGTGCATAACGGCAGAAAGTTTATGCCGGTGTACGTGACGGAGAACATGGTGGGTCACAAGCTGGGCGAGTTCGCGGCGACGCGGACCTTCAAGGGCCACTCGGCGAAGGCGGCTGAGTCGTCGGCGAAGCCGAAATAGCTGGAAGATTGGGAACGAAGGGTTAAAGCAATGGCATTAGCAGTGGACACACGGGAATTTCGGGCTGAGGCGCGCTTCCAGCGGGTATCGCCGCAGAAGGCGCGGCTGGTGCTGGAGCTGATCAAGGGCCGCAGCGTGGAAGAGGCGCTGAAGACGGTCGCTTTCACCAAGAAGTCGGTTGCTCCGATGGTGGAGAAGGTGTTGCGTTCGGCTTTGCAGAACGCGAACTATCTGAGCCAGGAGCAGGGACTGGACGTGGATGTGGACAACCTCTACGTGAAGACGGCGATGGCCAACGAAGGGCCGCGCATGAAGCGCATTCGTCCGGCTCCGATGGGCCGCGCGTTCCGCTATCAGCGCAGGCTGTCGCATATCGTGATCTCGGTTGCGGAGCGTAACAGAGCAATCTGGCGCACACGGTTGGCGACGAGCATCGAGGTTGAGGCGGCTGCCCAGGGGCGTGAAGAGCGCGAAGAAGAAGCCGCTGCGAAGAAGGCTTCGGCCAAGAAGAAGGTTGCGAAGAAGGCTGCACCTAAGAAATCCGCTGCCAAGAAGAAGGCTGCGAAGTAGGTCAAAGGGTTTTTGAAGTGTCCGCCAACGGGCGACCGGAAGCGGGTCTAAGGGAAGGTTTAGAGGAAATTATGGGACAGAAAGTCCATCCTTACGGATTTCGGCTTGGCGTGAACAAGCCCTGGCGTTCGCGCTGGTTCGTCGAGCGCGACTACGACAAGTTGCTGATCGAAGACGTGCACCTGAAGAAGGAGCTGAAGGAAAAGCTGAAGGCCGCGGGCGTCAGCTCGGTTGAGATCGAGCGTCCGGGCAACAAGCTGCGGCTGATTATCCGCACCGCGCGTCCGGGCATCATCATCGGGCGCAAGGGCGCGGAGATCGAGAAGCTGAAGCTCGATATCCAGAAGCGGACCAAGCGCGAAGTGTTCATCGACATTCTCGAAGTGAACAAGCCGGAGCTGGACGCTCAGCTTGTGGCCGAGAATATCGCGCTGCAGCTTGAGAAGCGTGTGGGATTCCGCCGCGCGATGCGCAAGTCGGTGGATTCGGCGCTGCGTTTCGGCTGCAAGGGCATCAAGGTTCGCGTGTCGGGCCGGCTGAACGGCAATGAAATCGCGCGTTCGGAGTGGTATCTGCAGGGGCGGTTGCCGCTGCACACGCTGCGGGCGGACATCGACTACGGTTTTGCCGAGGCGCACACCACCTACGGGATTATCGGCGTGAAGACGTGGATCTATCGCGGCGATATCTACCAGCAGAAGCGGCGAGAACCGCAAGCGGCTGTGGGAACGTCGGTATTTTAGAAGCGGGAAATTAGCCATTGGCCACTAGAGTGATTGCTTTTTTGAGGATTTCGTTATGTTGATGCCAAAGAAGGTGAAGTATCGCAAGCAGCAGCGCGGCCGTATGCGCGGCAAGGCGTGGCGCGGCAGCGAGCTTTCGTTCGGCGATTACGGACTGAAGGTGATGGAGTGCGGTTACATTACGGACCGGCAGATTGAAGCCAGCCGTATCGCGATGACCCGCTTCATCAAGCGCGGCGGCAAGATCTGGCTGCGTCTGTTTCCGGACAAGCCGGTAACGAAGAAGCCGGCTGAAACCCGTATGGGTAAAGGCAAGGGCGCTCCCGATCACTGGGTTGCGGTGGTTCGTCCGGGCAAGGTGCTGTTCGAGATGGAAGGCGTAACGCCGGAGATGGCGCAGGAGGCGATGCGTCTGGCTTCGCACAAGCTGCCGTTGAAGACGCGCTTTGTGCAGCGCCATGACGTGAAGGTTGTCGCAGCCGCGAAGTAAGCGCGGGCGCAGGGTTTAAGGGGATACCGGCTTCCTGAAGGGGCCTGGTCCCGGAGAGAGAAGAAGAGAAGAATGGAACTCGAGAAGATTCGTAACCTGAGCGACGGCGAGCTGGCGACGGAAGAGACGAAAGTTGCCGAGCAGCTGTTCCGCCTGCGTTTTCAGCTCACGCTGGGCCAGACGGACGTGGTGAAGAAAGTGCGGGGGCTGAGGAAAGACATTGCCCGCATCAAGACGGTCGTGCGCGAGCGCGAACTGGGTCTGCATGGCGCCGAGCACAAGACGGAGTCGAGCGCGCCGAAGAAGCCGCGCAAAGCGCGAAGAAGGCGGTCCAGGAAGGCTCCCAAGGCGGCAGCCAAGAAGATCGCGACGAAGGCGAAGACGGTGAAGCATACGGCCGCAAAGAAAACCAAGAGCAAGACCAAGTCCAAGAAGGAGGCGCGTTAAGTCATGAGCGAAGCCACACAGACAAGCGCCACGCAGACGAGCACAGAGTCGCGCCGCAACGAAAAGGTTGGCGAAGTTGTTTCGACCAAGATGCAGAAGACCATTGTGGTCGAGGTCGAGATGCGCAAGGCGCACCCCAAGTACAAGCGCGTGATGAAGACCAACAAGAAGTTCTACGCGCATGACGAGCAGAACACGGCGCGGGTGGGCGATATGGTTCGCATCCGCGAGACGCGTCCGCTGAGCAAGCTGAAGCGCTGGAGCCTTGAAGAGATTGTTCGCCGTTCTGCGCTGGCGCAGGCGGAAGAAGCGGCTGTCGCAGCGAAGTAGCGCGGACATAGATACGGCTCAAGTAGTGGGCGAGAAGGATTAAGGAGAGACGCTATGGCAGTGCAGATGAGAACCATGCTCGAGGTTGCCGACAACTCCGGCGCTCGCAAGCTGCAGATGATTCTTCCTCTGGGCGGGTCGAGCGGCAAGAAGGCCGGCCTTGGAGATGTGGTTACGGCAGCGGTGAAGGAAGCTTCGCCGGACGGCCAGGTGAAGAAGGGCAAAGTCGTGAAGGCGGTGATTGTGCGCACGCGCAAGGAAGCGCGCCGCCGTGACGGGACCTATATTCGTTTCGACTCGAACGCGGCAGTGTTGATCAATGATGTCGGCGAGCCGGTAGGAACGCGCGTCTTCGGGCCGGTGGCTCGTGAGCTGCGCGAGAAGAAGTTTTTGAAGATCGTATCGCTCGCTCCCGAAGTTCTTTAATCGGGACGAGAGCAGGGGAAAGATTTTATGAGCTTGAACATACAGCGCAATGACCAGGTGGAAGTGATCTCGGGAG
Source organism: uncultured Acidobacteriaceae bacterium (assembly GCA_963783805.1). Taxonomy (GTDB): domain Bacteria; phylum Acidobacteriota; class Terriglobia; order Terriglobales; family Acidobacteriaceae; genus Silvibacterium. The sequence goes on from CAWAPC010000008.1 coordinate 53,274, forward strand.
CCGACCGCGGCAAGCGTGGGCGCGTTCTGCGTCTGGTTCCCGAGACGAACCGTATTCTGGTCGAGCATGTGCGGGTGGTGAAGAAGAACGTTCGCCCCAATCCGCAGAAGAACATCAAGGGCGGCATCGCCGAGCAGGAAGCGCCGATTCATATTTCGAATGTGCTGCTGGTCTGCCCGAGCTGCGGTCCGACCCGCATCGGCCACAAGTTTGAAGGCGACAGAAAAGTGCGCGTCTGCAAAAAGTGCGGCACGACGCTGGCGGCGAAGCAGAAAAAGAAGTGAGGACTGGCCGTCCAGGCAATTGCGTCTTCAGCGCGTTGTCGGGATGGCGGTTCAATTGAGAACCCTCCGTAACGGTAGACGGCCTTTGGAAATGCAGAGGATCAATCCGAGACCGGAGAGAAAGAATAGATGAAGATGGCAGCGAGACTGAAAGAGAAGTACCACAAGGAAATTAAAGGGGCGCTCCAGAAGGAGCTTGGCCTTGAGAACACGATGGCTGTGCCGCGCCTGGAAAAGATTGTCGTAAATATGGGACTGGGCGAGGCGACGCAGAACTCGAAGATGCTGGATCCGCTGATTGCCGATCTGGCGTCGATCGCTGGACAGAAGCCGGTTTCGACGCGCGCGAAGAAATCCATTGCGGCGTTCAAGGTACGCGAAGGCATGCCCATTGGAGCGATGGTCACGCTGCGCGGCGACACGATGTACGAGTTTCTCGACCGCCTGATTTCGGTGGCGCTGCCTCGGGTGCGCGATTTTCGCGGCGTGTCGACGAAGAGTTTTGACGGACGCGGCAACTACACGTTGGGCGTTCGGGATCAGTTGATCTTTGCGGAGATCGACTATTCGAAGGTAGACAAGCTGAAGGGGATGAACATCACGATTGTGACCTCGGCCCAGGACGATAACTCGGCGCGCGCTCTGCTGAAGCAGTTTGGCATGCCCTTCCGCCTGACCGCGTAAACGAGAGGAATTAGAAATTTATGGCAACTACTGCAAAGCGAGTCAAAGACGCCCGTAAGCCGAAGTTCAAGAGCCGCCAGCACAATCGCTGCAAGCTCTGCGGACGCCCCCGCGCCTTTCTGCGCAAGTTCGGCATCTGCCGCCTGTGCTTCCGCCAGCTGGCGCTAAAGGGAGAGATTCCCGGGGTCGTCAAGTCTTCCTGGTGAGAACTGGCCGTCCAGGCGACAGCGCCCGTTGGGCGCACGACAAGTTTGATCTGAGGCGAGAGCCGACGATCTCAAGACATTCCCGCTGGTTCTCGCCGAAGGCGAGCGAACGGGGGATGAAGGAGAAACGATGAGTTTGACCGATCCTGTAGCAGATTTTCTGACCCGCATTCGCAATTCGATTCGCGCGCGTCACCAGAAACTGGATGTTCCGGCCTCGAAACTGAAAACCGAGATCGCCCGCATCCTGAAGGAAGAGGGCTATATCGCCAACTACAAGGCTGCGGAAGAGAATGGCCGCAACGTGCTGCGCGTTTACCTGAAGTACGGCGCGAGCAACGAAGCTGCGATCCGCGACCTGGCTCGCATTTCGCGCCCCGGCTGCCGCGTTTACGTGAGCCGCGATGAGATCAAGCGCGTGCAGGGCGGACTGGGCATCAGCATCCTCACTACGCCACGCGGCGTGATGACCGGACGCCAGGCTCGTCGTGAAGGCGTAGGCGGCGAAATTCTATGCGAAGTCTGGTGACGCTCGCCGCGTCGGGCATACGCGCCTTCGGCGCCATTCGTGCCTGATTCGCTGTTGTGGCCGCACCTCTGGTGCGGAGTTGAAGTTAGTTATAAGGCGAAATGATCGCCTGGCTGCAGTGGAACGGTGGGTTCTTTAGAACGTATCGGGACTCGCAAGCCATAAAAGGATTTGAGTATGTCGCGTATTGGAAAACAGCCGATTCCGTTGCCGAGCGGCGTGAAATACACGGTTGCGGGTAACACGATTGTTGTCGAAGGGCCGAAGGGCAAGGTTGAGCAGTTTATTCCTGCGGGAATCAAACTCGAAACCAAGGACGGCCATGTTCACGCGGTTCGCGAAAACGATTCGCAGGCGGCGGTGCATGGTTTGACGCGCGCATTGGTATTCAACGCGATTGAAGGCGTGACCAAGGGCTGGTCGAAGGATCTGGATATTGTTGGCATCGGATATCGCGCGGAGTTGAAGGGCAAGAATACGGTGGTGTTCACGCTGGGCTATTCGCACCCGATTGAGTTTCCGTTGCCTACGGGCATCACGGCGGCGATCGATCCGAAGCAGACGCGGGTGACCATCTCCGGCATTGACCGGCAGAAGGTCGGCCAGGTGGCGGCGGATATGCGCTCGCTGCGTAAGCCCGATCCGTACAAGAACAAGGGCGTTCGTTATGCGGACGAGAAGCTGAAGAAGAAGGTCGGCAAGACCGGAGCGAAATAAGGCAGCGGTTAGGGACTAGCCATTAGGGATTAATAAGAACAATCTGGTTAATGGTTAATCACTGAGAGTTGCATTTAAGACCGAACGGGGTTGCTGGGCGGCTCCGCTATTAGGAAGGATTGAGACGATGATTCCGCTTAGGAAAAGAAATGAAATTCGCCAGACGGTGCATGACCGCATTCGCGCGAAGATTCAGGGCACGCAGGAGCGTCCACGGTTGAACGTGTACCGTTCGCTGAACCACATTTACGCGCAGGTGATCGACGATGTGCAGGGCGCGACGCTGGTTTCGGCCTCGACCGTGGCTTCGAAGACGAAGACCGGCGGCAACGTGGCGGCGGCGAAGGAAGTTGGCAAGCTGGTGGCCGAGCGCGCGAAGGAAAAGGGCATCAAGAAGGTTGTGTTTGACCGCGGCGGGTATCTGTATCACGGGCGCATCAAGGCGCTGGCGGATGCGGCTCGCGAAGCGGGGCTTGAGTTCTAAAAGCAGGATGTGGCGCGGCCTGGCTGCGCGGAAGGAATCAGGAAGCGAATGGCAATAATGAAGAGAAAGCTGGATGCCGGTCAGTTCAACCTGAAGGATCAGGTGGTCGCCATCAACCGCGTGACCAAAGTCGTCAAGGGCGGCAAGAACATGTCGTTCGCCGCGCTGGTGGTGGTGGGCGATCCCGGATCGGGCGTGGTTGGCTACGGCTCGGGCAAGGCGAAGGAAGTGCCGCAGGCGATCCGCAAGGGTATTGAGTCGGCGAAGAAGAACCTTTTCCGCATCAATCTGACGTCGACGACGATTCCGCATCAGGTGCTGGGCCGTTTTGGCTCGGGACAGGTGCTGCTGAAGCCGGCTCCGGAAGGCACGGGCGTGATTGCCGGCGGCGCGGTGCGCGCGGTAATGACCTCAGTGGGCGTGCAGAATGTGCTGACCAAGAGCCTGGGCACGGCGAATCCGCACAACGTGGTCAAGGCGACCTTCGACGCGCTGGTGCAGTTGCGCGACAAGGCCGAAGTTGCTGCGTTGCGCGGCAAGCAGGTTGAGGAGTTATAGAAATGGCAGAGCAGGCTAAAATCAAGATCCAATACTTTCGTTCGAAGATTCAGGCTCCGGTGAAGCATAAGAGGGTCGTCAAGGGCCTGGGCTTCACGCGGCTGAATCAGATTGTCGAGCGTGAAGATACGGCTTCGATTCGCGGCATGGTGAAGGCGATTCCGCACCTGGTGCGGATCGTAGACTAGCTGAGAAGCGGGTTAGCTATAGAACAAACAAATGCGAGTCGGAGTGGGCGAGCTGCTCCGGCGTTGAGCGAGGAAATTATGAATTTATCAAATTTACGAGCGCCTAAGAAGGCGAACCGGAACAAGAAGCGCGTTGGGCGCGGAATGGGTTCGGGCCACGGCAAGACCTCTACACGCGGACATAAGGGACAGGGCTCCCGTTCGGGTTCGAGCCTGATGCGCGGTTTTGAAGGCGGCCAGATGCCGTTGCACCGCCGCTTGCCCAAGCGCGGATTTACGAATATTTTCCGCACCGAATACACGGTGCTGAATCTGGACCGGCTTGCGGAGTTGAACGAATCCGAGCTGACCTGGAGAAGTTTGTCGCCATGGGCCTGCTGAGGAAGCGCAATGAGTTGCTGAAGATTCTCGGCAATGGCGAGATCAGCGTGGCGGTTACGGTCCACGCGCACAAGTTCTCGAAGACCGCGCAGGAGAAGATCGAAAAAGCCGGCGGTAAAGCCGTTCTGATCGGCTAATGTTCTCGCGAATGCCTCGCCCGCGCACACGCGCTCAGGCGAGGCGTTTATGATTGGAATCACCGATGTTAGAGAAATTCGCGAATATCTTCCGTATCCCCGACCTGCGCAGGCGTGTTCTGTTTACGCTGGGCATCCTTTTTATCTACCGACTGGGCGGGCATATTCCTACGCCGGGCGTGAACGCCAATGCGCTGGAGCAGTTCTTCAACTCGCAGAGCGGCTCGTCTCTCGGGCTGGTGGATCTGTTCAGCGGCGGCAACCTGCGCCGCCTTACCGTCTTCGCGCTGGGCATCATGCCGTACATTACGGCGTCGATTATTTTTCAGCTGCTGACGGTGGTGTATGAGCCGCTGGCCCGCCTGCAAAAAGAGGGCGAGCTGGGACGGCGCAAGATTACGCAGTGGACGCGTTACATGACGATCATCCTGGCCGTGGTGCAGTCGATGGCGATTGCGTTGGCTCTGCAGAGCTCGTCGAACAGCCTGGTGCTGAATCCCGGGACCGGGATTTGTGTTCATGACGGTGCTGACGCTGACGGCGGGCACGGCTTTGTGATGTGGCTGGGCGAACAGATTACCGATCGAGGCATCGGCAACGGCATGAGTTTGCTGATCTTTGCCGGTATCGTCGTCGGCCTCCCGAGGGGCATTGCGGAACTGGTCGACACGATCCACACGCAGAAGTTTGGCGCGTTCACGGTTCCGGCGGTGGTTCTGCTGGTCATCGGCATGATCGTGGTGGTGGCGTTCATCGTGTACGTGGAGAGCACCGAGCGGCGGATTCCAGTGCAGTATGCCAAGCGCATCGTTGGACGGCGGTTGATGGGTGGGCAGTCGACGCACTTGCCGTTGAAAGTGAATTCCGGCGGCGTGATGCCGATCATCTTTGCGGCCTCGGTCTTGTCGGCTCCGTTGCTGTTTGCGCAGAGCGCGTTTGTCCGCAACAGCCGTCCGTTGACGCGGATCTTCCAGGCGCTGAATCCGGGCGAGCCGTGGTATGAACTGCTGTATGGCGTCTCGATCATCTTTTTTGCGTACTTTTATATTTCCATCGTTTTCCGGCCGGACGATATTGCGGATAACATGCGCAAATATGGCGGGTTTATTCCCGGCATTCGGCCGGGCAAGCGCACTTCGGATTACGTCAACGACATTCTTACCCGGATCACGCTGGTGGGCGCGCTTTATTTGGTCATGGTTGCGCTGATTCCGCAGTTGATGATCAGCGGGATTCATCTGAATCATCTGTCGCTGGTGGGCGGATTCTTTGAGCATCTGCCGCCGTGGGTGACGAATGGGATGGGCGTCAATTTCTACTTTGGCGGAACGTCGCTGCTGATCGTGGTCGGGGTGGCGATGGATACGGTAAACCAGGTGGAATCGCAGCTGATCATGCGCCATTATGAGGGATTTTCGGCGCGCAGTGGCCGTACCCGCGGAAGGCGGGCCTGGTAAGTTGGCTTTGTCCGCCGCAGGAGTTGAGACCGGGAGCCAGGAGTCGGTGAAAACCTCTCCTGGCCCCATTCTTTTGCTGGGCGCTCCGGGAGTCGGCAAGGGAACGCAGGCCAAGGCGTTGATGGCAGCGTGGGGGATTCCGCAGATTTCGACGGGAGATCTGCTGCGGGCGAACGTGAGCCAAGGCACGGCGCTGGGATTGCAGGCCAAGTCGGTTCTGGACCGGGGCGAGCTGGTTTCCGACGACCTGGTGAACGAGATGGTCGCCGAGCGGCTGAGGCAGCCCGACACGAGCGCCGGCTATATTCTCGACGGGTATCCGCGCACGCTGGGGCAGGCGGCGTGGGTGGATGGTCATTTGAACGGCAAGGGGCCGAATGCGCTGCCGGTGATTGCTGTAAGCATCGAGGTTGGATATAATCAGTTATTGCGCCGTATTACCGGCCGGCGCACATGTCCTGTTTGCAAGAGTATTTACAACATCTACTTGCAGCCGCCCAAGGTTGACGAAATTTGCGACGTGGACGGCACGCCTCTTGCGCGGCGCTCAGACGACACGGAAGAAGTTTTTGAGGAGCGGATGCGGGCGTATGAGGCCCTGACGGCTCCGGTCGTGGAGCATTATCGCGCGCTGGGGCGTTTTGAGCGGGTGGACGGGGAGCAGCCGGTGAACGCGGTGACCACTGCGGTGATGCAGGCTGTGCACGGCGGTTCGGTCTGAGGGGACTAGAGAGAGAGCGTGAACAGGCCAATGGCGATCATGATTAAGACGCCGCAGGAGATTGACAAGATGCGGCGCAGCGGACAGGTGGTTCGCGAGGTCTTGGAGCATGTCCGGAAGTTTGTGAAGGCCGGAGCATCGACGCTGGACCTGGAGGATGCCGCCGCGGACAAAATGAAGGAGCTGGGCGCGAAGCCGGCGTTCAAGGGATATCACGAATATCCCTGCGTGCTTTGTACGTCGGTGAATGAGGAAGTGGTTCACGGGATTCCGTCGGCGAAGCGGGTGTTGCGGGACGGCGATATTGTTTCGATCGACAGGGGCGTGATCATCGACGGCTACTATGGCGATTCGGCAACGACGATCGCGGTGGCGGCAAGGTTGCCGGAGCGGACGAAGAAGCTGCTGGAAGTGACGCAGGCCTCGCTAGAGCCGCGGGATTGAGGCGATCAAGCCTGGAGCGACGCTGGGCGATGTAGGCGCGGCGGTGCAGGAAGTGGTGGAAGCCGAGGGATTCAGCGTGGTACGGGATTTTGTCGGCCACGGGATCGGAACGCGGCTGCATGAAGATCCGCAGGTTCCGAATTACGGACGGCGCGGACAGGGCCAGAAACTGCGCCAGGGCATGGTGATCGCGATTGAGCCGATGGTGAACGCGGGGAAGCCGGATGTCCAGGTGCTGAGCGACGGCTGGACAGCGGTGACGCAGGACGGAAGTTTGAGCGCGCATTTCGAGCATACGGTTGCGGTGACGGCCGAGGGCGCGGAGATTTTGACGCAGTAGGTGTGTTTAGCCGGCCGAAGCGGCTGGCGGAATCGGGATAAGGATTGTCGAAGGAAGACGCGATTGAGGTAATGGCAACGGTGGTTGAGACGTTGCCCAATGCCATGTTCAGGGTGGAGCTGGAGAACAAGCACCAGGTTCTGGCGCATGTTTCGGGCCGCATGAGGAAGAACTTCATCCGCATTCTTCCGGGAGACCGGGTGGCGATCGAACTGAGTCCGTACGATTTGACGCGCGGGCGGATCGTTTATCGCTACAAATAGGATTGTTCAACAGAGGATCAGGAGTTGTTATGAAGGTTCGGGCATCGGTAAAGAAGATTTGTGACAAGTGCAAGGTCATTCACCGCCGTGGGGTGGTGCGCGTGATCTGCGAGAACTCAAAGCACAAGCAGCGCCAGGGATAATTCGGCGCTGTTTGGATTGAGTTGCAGGAGCCACGCCTTCAAGGCAAGGGGCTAGTTAGCCGTAGAAGGGCTTGCGATGAACCCCGGTTCCATTAACGCCAGCAGGTTGCAGTTTGATCCTGGCATAACCGCTCCCAGCGGCGAAGCTGCTGGCGAGCATTCTAAGGAACAAGCATGGCACGTATTGCTGGCGTCGATTTGCCCCGCAACAAGCAGGCGCGGATCGGGCTTACTTACATCTACGGGATCGGCAACCCTCGTGCGCTGCGAATTCTGACTTCTGCGAATGTTGATCCATTCAAGAAGATTCAGGATCTCGGCGAGGACGAGGTGAACCGCATCCGCCAGATCATCGAGAATGAGGGGAATGTCGAAGGCGATCTTCGCAAAGACACCTCGATGAACATCAAGCGACTCATTGACATTCAGTCCTACCGTGGACTGCGCCACCGCCGCAGCCTTCCGACACGCGGCCAGCGCACCCACACCAATGCGCGCACCCGCAAGGGTCCGCGTAAGGGCACGGTAGCAGGCAAGAAGAAAGCGACGGCGAAGACCTAATGGCAAAAGCACAAGCAGGCGCCAACAAGGTCGCCAAGAACAAGAAGTTCAAGAAGCGCGAACGCAAGAATGTTCCTTACGGACTGGTCTACATTCAGGCCACGTTCAACAACACCATTGTGACGATCACCGACGGGCAGGGCAACACGATCTCGTGGAAGAGCTCGGGTTCGCTTGGTTTCCGCGGGTCGCGTAAGGGCACTCCATTTGCCGCGCAGCAGGCGGCGGTGAACGCAGCGAACCAGGCGCGCGATCATGGAATGCGCTCGGTTGACGTGCGGGTGAGCGGTCCGGGTTCGGGCCGTGAGTCAGCTGTTCGCGCGCTGGCTGCGGCCGGCATCGACGTGCGCTCGATTCGCGACGTTACGCCGATTCCGCACAACGGCTGCCGTCCGCCGAAGCGTCGTCGCGTTTAAGTGCAAGCCTCCGGTTGCCGGCTTTTGCTGGTAACCGGGCGCGAACCACAGTAAACTAATGGATGGACTGGGACGAAGCGCTGCCAGCGCGTAAACCAGTCGGCCTCTGAAGCAAAGAAGTATCAGGAGAGATTGAATTGGCACGTTATACAGGAGCAGTCTGCCGCCTTTGCCGTCGCGAAGGCATGAAGCTTTTTCTGAAGGGCGCCAAGTGTTTCACCGATAAGTGCGCCATCGAGAAGCGCAACTTCGCCCCCGGCCAGCATGGCCGCGACCGCAAGGCGAAGATCGTTGGCTACGGCCTGCAGCTTCGCGAAAAGCAGAAGGCAAAGCGCATTTACTTTGCTCTCGAAGGGCAGTTCCGCGCGTACTACGAGAAGGCATCGCGCGCGCCGGGTGTTACCGGCGAGTTGCTTTTGCAGCAGCTTGAGCGCCGTCTGGACAACGTGGCCTTCCGTCTCGGCTTTGCCAGTTCGCGCCGTCAGGCCCGCCAAATTGTTCGTCACGGACATGTGGAAGTGAATGGCCGCAAGGTGAATATTCCTTCCTTCCAAGTGAGCGTGGGCGATGAGATCAAGATTCGTCCGAATTCGGCGAAGCTGACGGTGGTGGAAAGCTCGCGGAGTTTGCCAGCCATCAGCCGGCTCCGGCGTGGCTGTCAGTGGATGGCGCAAAATCTTTCGGGCAAGGTTCTGGCGCTGCCGAAGCGCGAGGACGTAAATTTGCCGGTCAACGAGCAGTTGATCGTCGAACTGTACAGCAAGTAGGTTTGGAGATGTGGAGTTCCATCCTTTGTGTCAACAGCGCAAAGGATGTGGGATCCCAGCATCTTTGAAGTGTGAAATACCCGCAGCAATGCGGCAAAAAAATTCAACGGAAACGGAGTATCAGGCGCAGCCGTTGCAGAATGCTTCGCGGCGTTTGCTGCGCAGGAGAGGTGATATCGATATGCTTTGGAGAGGATTTCAAAAACCCAAGCGTCTGGCGGTTGACGCAGAGACGCTTACTGAGAAGTTCGGGAAGTTCAGCGCACAGCCTTTTGAGCGCGGCTTCGGAACCACCATCGGCAATGCGCTGCGGCGCACGCTGCTGTCATCGATTGAAGGCGCGGCGGTAACCGCGGTCAAGATCGAAGGCGTTCTGCACGAGTTCCAGTCGATCACTGGAGTCGTCGAGGACGCGACCGACATCATCCTGAACCTGAAGCAGGTTCCGTTCAAGCTGAACGGGGAGGGTCCGAAGGCGCTGTATCTGCGCGTGGATCAGCCCGGCGTCGTGACTTCGGGACAGATTGAAGCCGATGGGGACGTGGAAATCCTCGACAAGAATGTTTATATCGGCACCGTCAGCGACGGCGGCAAGCTGGATATGGAGATGCGACTGAAGCGTGGGCGCGGCTATATCTCCGCTGACAAGAACTTCGACTCCGACCTGGGCATTGGATTCATTCCCGTGGACTCGGTTCACTCGCCGGTTCGCAAGGTGAATTACGCGGTGGATGCGGCTCGCCTGGGACAGATTACCGATTACGACAAGCTCACGCTCGAAGTCTGGACCAATGGTTCGGTGCTTCCGGCAGATGCGGTCGGCCTCGCGGCGAAGCTGCTCAAGGATCACATGAGCATCTTCATCAATTTCGAGGAAGAGATCGAAACGGACAGCCATACGGAAGACGGACGCGGGCTTGTTGCGGAACGATAATCTGAATCGCTCGGTCGAAGAGCTGGAGTTGAGTGTTCGCAGCTATAACTGCCTGAAGAACGCCAATATCCAGACGATTGGCGAGCTGGTGCAGAAGACCGAAGCCGAGATGCTGAAGACGAAAAACTTCGGCCGCAAATCGCTGAATGAGATCAAGGAAATTCTGGCGCAGATGGGCCTTTCGCTGGGGATGAAGATCGATGAGCATGGCAATGCCGTGCCTGGACCGACCTCTATTCTTCCGGCTGCGGCACTGGCTGCGAGCTATGGCAACTACGATGACGACGAAGAGGATGACCTCGAAGGCGACATCGCATTGCAGAATGAGACCGAGAACTTTTAAGTACGAGGGAGCAGGGTACAGAGCTCAAGGCACAGAACGGCCTTAGAGCTCTGGTCCCTGCCAAAGATTTTCGATAGAGAGAGAAATGCCATGCGTCATCGCAATGCAGGATACAAACTAGGACGGAACACCAGCCATCGCCGCGCTCTGCTGCGGAACCTGGTCACGTCGATTGTTCTTGAGGACCGCGTCGAGACCACCATTACCAAGGCCAAGGCGGCGCGCCCTCACGTAGAAAAACTCATCACGCTCGGGAAGAAGGGCGACCTGCACTCGCGTCGTCAGGCTCTTGCTTTTCTGCAGACCCGCGAGGCAGTTACCCGGCTGTTCGATACGGTTGCGCCTCGTTACGGAGATCGCAACGGCGGTTATCTTCGCATTGTCCGCACTGGCTTTCAACGCGGAGACGGCGCGGAAAAGGCCTTCATCGAGTTACTGGGCGCGGAAAAGGTTCTTGACGAGAAGCGCCAGAAGCGCGCCGAAGCCCGCGAGAAGCGCCGCGAAGAGATGCAGAAGCAGCTTGCGGAGCAACAGCCGGAGGGCGGCGAGCAGGCCTAGTCTTTAGGAAGCACTTGGAAGGAGCGCACCTTGATTCGCACGTGGATTCGAGGTGCGCTCCTTTGTTTTTCTATAGGTTTCTCTCGGGCAATGGATTCTGGTTCTGCTATTCTGCCTTTTCAGTGAGGGTCTGATTGCTATGCCCCGCCCTAATAAGCACAGGACGTTTCTTCCAGGTTCTAACCTGCTGCGTTTTCAATTCGTCCTGTTGCTGATTGCAATTGCGATCTGTGTTCTCCACTGGATATTTCATGCCCCGGAACGGATCATCGGAACGTTGATCGATACCTACGTTTCCGGGAATGTCACGATCCTGCTAATTCTTGTTGGGGGGCCGATTCTCGAGCGGCGCCCGCGTCCGTGGATCTGGATCGGATATGCGTTGCTGTTAGTGGGCGCGGCGATCGTGGCGAATGCAGCGCTGCTGCCGTTTTATTCTTATGTCTCTCCGGGCGGCGTTTCGTTCAATCGCCTAATTCTCCGCGATTCACCGCTTATCCTGTTGATTATTTTTGTTGTGGGTATCATCCTCTTTGCTTTCAGAGAGAGACAGGCGCGGCGGGAGGCGCGGCGTCTTGATTTGCGGCGCCGCTTGCAGAGTCACGTGCAGCTCGGGCTGAGCGAAAAACATACGCCGCAGACCGATCTTGACCAGGCCCATGAGATTCAGGTGCACCTGCTGCCGCGTGAGACACCGCAGCTTGAAGGTTTCCAGATTGCATGCGCGTGGCAGCCGGCGCTCAGTGTGAGCGGCGACTATTTTGACGTGCTATCGCTCGGCAAAGGCCAGGTTGGGCTGTGCATCGCGGATGTGTCGGGCAAAGGCGTGTCGGCGGCGCTGCTGATGGCGAACCTTCAGGCATCAGTCAAGGCGTTTGCGCATGAGATTCTTTCGCCGGCCGCTCTCTGCTCCAAGCTGAACGTCGTTCTGTGCGATACCATCGCGCCGGGACGCTTTGTGACCTTGTTCTACGCGGTCCTGGACGAGGAGACGCGCCTGCTGCGCTATGAAAGCGCGGGGCACTGCCTGCCGCTTCTGGTTCATCAGGATGGAGCGGTTGAACTCCTGGAAGCATTCAGTGGTGTGCTGGGTTTGTTTTCGCACTGGACGTTCAGCGACCACGAGTTGATGCTGGCCTCAGGCGATGCGCTGCTGATGATGACGGATGGCGTGCTTGAGGCGTGGAATGCCGCGGAAGAAGACTTTGGGTACAAGCGGCTGATTGATTCCGTTCTGGCGAGCCGCGCGGAGGGCGCTCATGGGATTCGCAAGCGCGTACTCGAGGACGTGACTACCTTTTGCGACGGACTGTTCAGGGACGACGCCTCGCTGATTGTGGTAACCGTGGATTGATTTCTATCGTTAGAAATCCTTCGACGAGGAGAAATGCGGGCGGGAGGTGGGCGGAGCGTGGTGCGCTTCCGCCCGATTTTTGCTTAGAAGTGGTACGCGATGCCGATGACCGGATCGCTTACGTTGTAATAGCGGCCAGTGCTGAAATTTGTCTGTCCGAAAGTGGGGGTTTTATATACGAGGCCGCGATATTCGGCACGAATGTCAAAGCTCGGGCTGATTTCATAGGCGATGCCCCCGCCGTAGAGAAGGCCCACGTTGGTGTTCCGGCTCAGACCCTGTGTTGTCGTTTTCTGGTCATCGATAGGGCTATAAATGAAGCCGCCGATGCCCGCTTCGAGGAAGGGGTTGAAGTTCCGGAAGGTAAAACTGCGGACATAGGCCCCTGAGATTTCCTGAAAGCGGTTGTGGACCAAGTTATTGTTGGTGGGATTTGTGAAATGCTGCACTTCCTGCGCGTACTGATAGTTCAACTCAAGGCCGCTGCGGGGGGTGAGGAGATAGCGATAGCTGACCAGTACGCCGAATCCGACTGTAGCGTGCAACTGGGTTCCATTGCCAGCGATATAGGGGGGAATCAATGCCGATCCGCTTACGCTGATGTCCTGACGGCTTTCCTGAGCAAAACATGCCACTGCCATGAGGGGCAGCAGCAACAGCAACAACAGACTCTTCTTCATTCTTCTCGTGAACCTCTTGCCCGGGGCGACGGGCGCAAAAGCCTTATGGGCTCGTCAATTTATGAAGCCGGGCGGCAGCCCGGTCCACTCTGGCAATTGTACAGGGCTCAGGGCCCAGGGCACAGTGCTCGAGGTAGCGTGGCTGATGTTCTGTTCGCTCGAAGCCGCCTTCTGCGGGTATGCAAAAACAGTGGTATAAACATTCTTACCTCGCAGAGGAACGTGGGCCATGACGCGATCATTCCTTCAAGGAATATTTGCCCCGGTCAGGAAACTGCTCCCCAAATGGCTGTCGGACCCGATACGAAACGTCGGGACCGCGGTTCTGACTCCTGCTATTTACAGCTATCGGACGGGCCACTTTCGAAGCAGTTTGAAAAGGGCGGCGGTGTCGAAAAACGGCGAGCCGATCCCCTGGTATACGTACCCGATCATCGACTTTCTCAGCGATCGGGATTTCAAGAATAAGAACATTCTGGAGTTTGGCGGCGGCCAGTCCACCTTATGGTGGGCGAAACGGGCGAGGAGGGTTGTGACATTTGAAGGCAAGCGGGAATGGCATGACAGGATAAGAGCGGGCATGCCTGCGAACGTTGAATTGCATCATGTTTCGATGGAGGACTCCAAAGCCTGCGCGTGTGAAGTTGCTGAGATTCTGTCGATGAAGGCGTATTCGCAATACGATGTGATTGTTATCGACGGATTGCCCAGGCGCGAAATGATCGAGATTTCCTGCAGGGTCAGGGCTGCGGATGGCGTGATCATCTGCGATAACGCCGAAGGCTATGAGTTCTACGAACGATTCAAAGATCGGGGCCTTAGCAGGGTTGACTTCTACGGTAATGCTCCCGGCGTAGTTCTTCCGCATTGCACGTCAATCTATTTCGGATCCTCGTCGTTTGTTTTCGATCCTGGGATTCCTATTTGCGTTCCCAGTAACGATTGAAGGCTTATCCGGCGCTGGAAGAATTGCTGTTTGATTCAGGGCTGGCGTAGGGTCGGGGCTGCGTCGTGGCCGTGCCGGCGGAAGCTGAAGGGCGCGCCGCGTTCGGCGGCGATGGCCTTGACGCATTTCAGGAATGCCTGGGCGGCGTGGGACAGGGTTGCGTTTCGGCGATGGACGAGGAGAAGCTGGCGGTCGATGCGCAGCTCCGGTACCTGTACCTGCACGAGTTCGCCGCGTGCCAGCTCGTCGCGCACGGTGAGGCCTGGAACGAGCGCGACTCCATTACCCATGGCGACGAAGCGCTTGATGGCTTCTAGGCTGGGCAGCTCGACATTCATGTGAAGCGGGGTCTTGTGCTGCTCGAAGAGAGCGATGACGCGGCGACGCAGGGGCGAGACGACATTGTGCGCGACGAAATTTTCTGCTCCCAGATCGCGGAGGGCCACCTTTTTCTGGCGTGTGAATGGATGACGCGGATTTACGATGAAGACTACCGAATCGGTGTAGACTCCGATGGATTTCAGCTGCGGATCCGGGGGAGGGAAAGTGACGATGCCGAGTTCGACGGTGCGGCCGAGGACGTGTTCGGGGATGCGGCTGGCAAGCGTGCGCTGCACCATGACGCCGATGTGCGGGCACTGGCGGCGAAACTGATCGAGCACCGGCAGCAGATAAAGACAGGTGTATTCGTTCGCCGCGAGATGAAGACGTCCGCGTTCAAGCGAGCGCAGCTCTTCGAGGGCGGCGACGGCTTCGCCGCGCAGTTTGAGCAGGCGCTCTGCGTATTCGCGGAGCAGATCACCAGCGGCGGTCAGTGTTCCTTCGCGCGAGACGCGCTCAAAAAGCGGTTCGCCGATTTCTTCTTCGAGGCGACGGATCGTGTGGCTGATAGCAGGCTGAGTGCGGCGAAGGCGCACGGCGGCACGCGAGAATCCGCGCTCTTCGACTACGGCGAGGAAAGTTTCGAGCTGAGAAAGGTCCATAAGTTCAACTAAGGCTTTTAATGCATCCGCAGTAAGTATAAGTTAAATTTATCGATTCAGTAGAAATTATAAATTTGAATTATGTGTGTCATTTTGGCAAACTGTAAGTGTGTCCAGTGCAGCAGGAGAAGCAGATGGCAAATGACCGCGTACATTTTTTCGACACCACGCTCCGCGACGGCGAGCAGTCGCCGGGATGCAGCATGACACAGCATGAAAAGCTCCAGATGGCGCACTCGCTGGCCGATCTCGGTGTTGACATTCTGGAGGCTGGGTTCGCGATCTCGTCGGACGGAGACTTTGCCGGGATAGATGCGGTGGCTCAGGAGGTACGTGGTCCGGTGATCGCGTCGCTGGCGCGGGCGAGGACGGAAGATATCGAGCGGGCCGGACAGGCGCTCAAGAAGGCGCGGCGGTCGCGCATCCATATTTTCCTGGCCAGTTCCGACATACATCTGGAATACAAATTAAGAATCAGCCGCGAGCAGGCACTGGAGAGTGCGGCGAAGGCTGTTTCACTGGCGAAGACTCTGGTGGATGAAGTTGAGTTTTCCCCTGAGGACTCGACGCGCACCGGTCATGATTTTTTGTGCCAGCTTGTCGGCGTGGCGATTGAGGCGGGCGCGACGGTGATCAATCTGCCGGATACCGTTGGCTACGCTGTTCCTTCGGACTACGCGGAGATGTTCCGCGTAATTCGCGAACGCGTACCGGGCGCGGATAGGATTACGCTTTCAGCGCACACGCATGACGATCTCGGCCTTGCTGTCGCCAATACGCTGGCGGCGATTGACGCCGGGGCACGGCAGGTGGAGTGCACCATCAATGGTATCGGCGAGCGCGCAGGTAATGCGGCTCTGGAGGAGATTGCGGCGGCGCTGCGCGTGAGGGCGGACCGGTATCCCGTAGAACATGGGTTGAACCTTGAAAAACTTTATTCGATCAGCCAGCAGTTAGGGCGCACGATCAGCTTTGGCCCTTCCCCCAATAAGGCAATCGTGGGCAGCAATGCTTTTGCGCATGAGGCTGGAATTCATCAGCACGGGGTGTTGTCGAATCCGCTGACCTATGAAATTATGACGCCGGCTTCGGTGGGCGTTCCGACGAATCGCATGGTACTGGGTAAGCACTCTGGGCGGCACGCACTGCGCTCGCGGCTGATTGCGTTGGGTTACAGTCTGGCTCCGGCGGATCTGGACATTGCGTATCGAGCGTTTACGGAGCTCGCGGACCGGAAGAAGGCTATCTACGATCAGGATTTGATCAATCTCGTCGCGCATCACGAGCGCCATGAGGATTTGATCGCTACGGAAGCGGTCGTGCGATCGAACTGACGCTCTTTTTTCTGCGGCCGTGCGCCGCGGAGTCACCTCAATAGCAGGAGATTTTCTGGATGAAGCTCAAGGTTCTTGTTGTCGCCGGAGATGGAATTGGCCCCGAAGTGACGGCCGAAGCAGTGGGCGTGCTGCGCTCGGTCGCCGAGATGGGCGACTACGATTTTGAATTTCGCGAGGCGCTGATTGGTGGCGTTGCAATCAAGAAGGGGGGCACGCCGCTGCCAGCTTCTACGCTGGAGATTGCGCTCGCGAGCGATGCGGTTCTGCTGGGAGCGGTGGGCGGGAACGAGTTCAATTCGCTGCCTCCGGACAAGAGGCCTGAGGCCGGGCTGTTGCAATTGCGGCAGGCGCTGGGCGGATTTGCCAACCTGCGACCTTCGTTCGCGTGGCCTGCGCTGGCGCAAAATTCTCCGCTGAAGGCGGAGGTGGTGAGCGGCACCGACATTTTGTTTGTGCGTGAGCTGCTGGGTGGACTCTACTTCGGGCAGCCGCGGGCTTGGGATCGCGAAGCCGGGGCGGCATGGAACACGATGCGTTACACGCGCGACGAGGTCATTCGCGTAGCGCGCGTGGCCTTCGAGCTGGCAGGAGCGCGACGCAAGAAGCTGACATCCGTAGACAAGGCCAATGTGCTTGAGGTATCGCAGTTGTGGCGCGCGACCGTGACGGAGCTGGCGGCGCAGTATCCGGAGGTGGCCCTGGAGCATCAATATGTGGACGCGTGCGCGATGCACTTGATGAATACTCCGCGCAACTTCGATGTGGTGCTCACCGAAAATCTGTTTGGAGATATTTTGTCGGATGAGGCGGCGGTGATTACGGGCTCGTTGGGCATGCTGCCGTCGGCCACGATCGGAGGGGCGGTGAATTTGTACGAGCCGGTGCATGGTTCGGCTCCGGACATTGCGGACAAGGGCATTGCGAATCCGCTGGGAGCGATTCTGACGGCGGCGATGGTGCTGCGCCACTCGGCCAAGCTGGAGCAGGAAGCCCAGGCAATTGAAACTGCGGTTCGCATGGTGCTGGAGCAGGGGCATCGCACGGCGGATTTGGTTCGCGGACAGCAGGGCATCTCGACGCAGGAGATGGGAAAACAGGTTCATCAGGTGCTGAGCGAGTTGATTGACCGCAGACAGGCGATGCACGCGGTCTAGGTGCTGCGCGTACGGGCGACGGCGCATCGCCAAGTGAAAAGACAATTGGTTGGCTGAAATTGGGAGTGAGTGGTATGTCAGGTACACCGAAAACATTATTTGAGAAAATCTGGGACTCGCATCTGGTTGCCGAACCGGCGAACGAGCCTGCGCTCCTTTACATTGATCTGCATTTGGTCCATGAGGTGACTTCGCCGCAGGCCTTTGAGGGATTGCGCCTGGCGGGGCGCAAGCTGCGCCGGCCTGACCGCACGGTGGCGACTGCGGACCATAATGTTCCGACAACGCTTGCGGGCCGAATCCTAATTGAAGACGCGATTGCGGCGAAGCAGATCGATACGCTGCGAAAGAACTGCGCGGACTTTGGAGTGACGCTCTTCGATGTGCATTCGGCGGAGCAGGGCATTGTCCACGTGATTGGGCCGGAGCTTGGATTGACTAAGCCGGGGATGACGATCGTATGCGGAGATTCGCATACGTCGACGCATGGAGCTTTTGGCGCCTTAGCATTCGGCATTGGCACTTCGGAGGTCGAGCATGTGATGGCGACGCAGTGTCTGCCCCAATCAAAGCCCAAGACGTTCCGCATTGCGGTGGAAGGCGAGTTGCCGGATGGCGTGACGGCGAAGGATGTTGCGCTGGGCATCATCGGACGCATCGGCACGGACGGCGCGACGGGATGCGTGATCGAGTACGCAGGTTCGGCGATTCGTTCGCTCTCGATGGAAGGCCGTATGACAGTCTGCAATATGAGCATAGAGGCCGGAGCGCGCGCGGGGATGATCGCCCCTGACGAGACCACGTTTGCGTATCTGAAGGGGAGGCAGTTTGCTCCGCAGGGTGCGGACTGGGACAAGGCGGTGAGCGAGTGGCGCAAGCTGGCCTCGGACGACGGCGCGAAGTACGACCGCGAACTGGTGATTCCGGCCATTGAGCTGGCTCCTTATGTGACGTGGGGAACGAGTCCGGGCATGGTGATTGCGGTGACGGAGGCGGTTCCTGATCCGGCGTTGGCGCGAACGGATGCAGACCGGCGCGGCTTTGAGCGGGCTCTCGAATATATGGATCTGAAGGCTGGCGTTCCAATTGAGGATGTGACGATTAACCGCGTCTTTATCGGCTCATGCACGAACTCGCGGATAGAAGATCTACGGTCGGCGGCAAAGGTTGTGGTGGGGCATCATGTGCATCCCAAGGTAAGTGCGATGGTGGTTCCGGGATCGCAGAAGGTGAAGGCGCAGGCGGAGAGCGAAGGGCTGGATCATGTCTTCCGCGCGGCTGGATTCGAGTGGCGCGAGCCAGGCTGCTCAATGTGCCTGGGCATGAATCCGGATATTTTGTTGCCGGGCGAGCGTTGCGCTTCGACGAGTAATCGCAATTTTGAAGGCCGCCAGGGACGCGGGGGCCGGACGCATCTGGTGAGTCCGATGATGGCTGCCGCGGCGGCAATCAAGGGACATTTCACGGATGTAAGGACATGGGAATTCAGGAAAGAAGAGGTGCTGGCGTAATGCAATCTTTTCGCACTCTTACTTCGGGCGTGATGCCGCTTGACCGGGTCAATGTGGATACGGACCAGATTATCCCCAAGCAGTTTTTGAAGCGCATCGAGCGCACCGGCTATGGAGAGTTTCTCTTCTTCGACTGGCGCAAGGATATGACGTTCGAGCTGAATGATCCCCGCTACAAGGGCGCGGAGATTCTGGTGGCCGCGAAGAACTTCGGCTGCGGATCGTCGCGCGAACATGCGGCGTGGGCGCTCTCGGACTATGGATTTCATTGCGTGATTGCTCCGAGCTTTGCCGATATCTTCCACTCGAATGCGGGTAAGAACGGAATCCTTCTGGTGACTTTGCCTGAGGAGCAAGTGCAGACGCTGCTTGATCGGGCGGCGAAGACGCAAAACTACAAGCTGACGGTTTCGCTCGAAGACCAGACGGCGAAGGACGATCAAGGTTTTTCGGCCTCGTTCACGATTGATCCTTTTCGCCGCTACTGCCTGCTCGAGGGGCTGGACGACATTGGTTTGTCGATGCGCCATTCGGCGGCACTCGACAAGTTTGAACAACAGCATGATGCGGCCTTCTGGGTCGCGGCCAAACCCCAGGAGAAGGCGCACGCATGAGCGGTACGAACGGCAACGGGCAGGCAAAGCTTCATTCCATCGCTTTGACGGAGGGACCGAACCGCGCTCCCGCGCGCGCCATGCTGCGCGCTGTGGGTTTCTCGCGCGAGGATTTAGCGAAGCCGATCATCGGCATTGCGAATACGTGGACTGAAATTGGGCCGTGCAACTTCCATCTGCGACAGATTGCCGAGGCGGTCAAGAAGGGCATTCGCGAAGCGGGCGGCACGCCGATGGAGTTCAACACCATCACGATTTCGGACGGCATCACGATGGGCACCGAGGGCATGAAGGCTTCGCTCATCAGCCGTGAAGTGATTGCTGATTCAGTGGAATTAGTCGCGCGCGGCAATCTGTTTGATGGCCTTGTGGCCATCGCGGGATGCGACAAGAATATGCCGGGCACGGTGATGGCGCTGGCGCGGCTCGATATTCCGTCGCTGATGCTGTATGGCGGCTCGATTGCGCCAGGGCACCTGAACGGCAAAGATCTTACTGTGCAGGATGTGTTTGAGGCGGTTGGTTCGCACGCGGCCGGCAAGCTGGACGATGCGGGGCTTGAGGCTGTGGAGGCCAACGCTTGTCCGGGCGCGGGCGCTTGCGGCGGCCAGTTTACGGCGAACACGATGGCCATGGCGTGCGAGTTTCTGGGGATTTCGCCGATTGGAATTTCGGGTGTTCCAGCATTTTTGCCGGACAAGTTGGCGGCGTCGCGCGAGGCGGGGCGGCTGGTGATGGAACTGGCAAAGAACGATCTGCGTCCAAGCAAGATCATCACGCCGAAAGCGCTCGAGGATGCGATCGCGAGCGTCGCGGCTTCGGGTGGATCGACGAATGCGGTGCTGCACTTCCTGGCGATCGCGAATGAGATGGATATTCCGTTGACTATCGACGACTTCGACCGCATCAGCAACAAGACTCCGCTGCTTTGCGATTTGAAGCCGGGCGGTCAGTACGTCGCCGCGGATTATCACGCTGCGGGCGGAAGCCGTCTGCTGGCGAAGCGCCTGCTGGATGCGGGATTGATTGACGGCAGCGGCTGGAATGTGACCGGCAAGACGCTGGCGGAAGAGGCGGCAGCGGCTGAAGAGACTCCGGGGCAGAAGGTGATTCACTCGCTCGACACTGCGATTAAATCGACGGGCGGACTCGTGATTCTCAAGGGCAATCTTGCGCCTGAAGGATGCGTAATCAAGGTTGCCGGACATAAGCGGCTGGAGCATCGTGGTCCGGCGCGGGTATTTGACTGCGAGCCGGATGCGTTTCATGCGGTCGAATCGGGGCAGATCAAGCCCAACGACGTTATGGTGATTCGTTACGAGGGGCCGAAGGGTGGTCCGGGCATGCGCGAGATGCTTGCGGTTACCGCTGCAGTTGCGGGTATTCCCGAGCTTAGCGACACGGTTGCGCTGCTTACGGATGGGCGCTTTTCCGGAGCGACGCGCGGTTTGATGGCCGGGCACGTTGCGCCGGAGGCCGCGGTAGGTGGGCCGATTGCGGCGGTGCGCGAGGGCGACATGATTCACTTCGACATTCCCAACCGCAAGCTGTCGGTTGAGATTTCTGATGAAGAGCTCGCCGCGCGGCTGAAGGCGTGGCAAAAACCGGCTCCGCGGTATGCGCGCGGAGTGTTTCGCAAATACGCTGATACGGTTTCGTCGGCGGCGCAGGGTGCGGTAACGCATTAAGAGACGCACGGAGAAAGTGTAATGAGCCAGAAAAAGGATCCTGCAATTCAATCGACTACTACCCGCCTGACCGGCTCCGAGATTTTGTGGGCGACGCTCGAGGGCGAAGGCGTGCGCGACGTCTTCGGCTATCCGGGCGGGGCGATTTTGCCGGTGTATGACGCGCTGCGCAAATTTCCGATTCGCCATATCCTTGTGCGGCACGAGCAGGGCGCGGTGCACATGGCCGATGGCTATGCGCGCGCTTCGGGCAAGATCGGTGTGGCGATTGCGACCTCCGGGCCGGGGGCGACCAACATGGTGACGGGGATTGCGACTGCAATGCTCGATTCGATTCCGCTGCTGTGCATTACGGGGCAGGTTTCGAGCAAGGTGTTGGGGTCGGACGCGTTCCAGGAAGTGGACATCACGGGGATTACGCTGCCGGTGACGAAGCATAATTACCTCGTCACACGCGCAGAAGATATTGCGCCGGTGGTTCGCGAGGCGCTGCTGGTGGCCCGCTCAGGGCGACCTGGGCCGGTGCTGGTGGACATTACGAAAGACGCGCAGCAGGGGACCGCGGCGTTCGATTTTGCGGTGGCTGCGCCGCGTCCGCATCGTCCTCACCCGATGCTGCGGGCGGAGAGCGAATCGGTGCTGAAGGCGGCGGAGATGATCCGAGCGGCGAAGCGTCCGGTAATCCTTGCCGGGCATGGAGTGATCGACTCCGGAGCGCGCGAGCAGATGATTGCGCTGGCGGAGCGGCTGCAGATTCCGGTGGCTTCTACATTGCTGGGGTTGGGTGGATTTCCCGCTTCGCATCCTCTGTCTCTCGGCATGATGGGCATGCATGGTGAGGCGTGGGTAAACCAGGCGATTCAGCAATCGGATTTGCTCATCGCGTGCGGAATGCGCTTCGACGATCGCGTGACCGGCACGCTGGCGACCTATGCGGTGAACGCGAAGAAGATTCATATTGAGATTGATCCGGCTGAGATCAATAAAAATGTGAAGGTAGATATCGCGCTGATCGGCGATCTGGGCGAAGTGCTGGAAGCATTGCTGCCTCATCTGTCGGCGCGGCGTAGCTCGCCGTGGGTTCGCGAAGTGAATGCGATGAAGGGCGAGTGCGCGGTGCGCGATATTCAAAATTTGCCCGACACTGGGCACCTTTACGCTGCTCACGTAATGCAAGATCTGTGGCACGCCACGGCCGGCAAAGCCATCGTATCGACGGACGTGGGCCAGCATCAGATGTGGGAGGCGCAGTACTACAAGCACGAAGACCCGCGGACGCTGATTACCTCCGGCGGTCTGGGGGCGATGGGTTTTGCGCTGCCCGCGGGGATCGGCGCGAAGGTCGCACAACCGGAGAAGGAAGTTTGGATTATCGCCGGAGACGGCGGTTTCCAGATGACAGCGTGCGAACTGTCGACGATCGCGCAGGAAAACCTGGACGTGAATATTGCGATCGTGAACAACGGGTATCTGGGCATGGTTCGGCAATGGCAAGAGTTTTTCTATGACAAGAATTATGAGTCGTCGCCGATTTTGAGTCCAGATTTTGTGAAGCTGGGAGAGGCGCATGGGATTCCCGGATTGACGGTGAGGACACGCAGCGAGGTGCTGCCAGCCGTGAGTGCGGCGCGCGAACGCAAGGGTCCGTTCCTGATTAATTTTCTAGTTGAAAAAGAAGACTCGGTGTATCCGATGATTGCGGCTGGATCGGCGCTGCATGAGATGATTCGCCGACCGGGCCAGAACCCGTTGATTGAAACAGCGCAAGACGCATGAAGGAAGATCTGAAACGTATGCTGCACACATTCGTAGCTCTTGTTGAAGATAAGCCAGGCGTGCTGACGCGCGTGGCGTCGCTATTCCGGAGACTGAACATCAATATCGTCTCTCTGACGGTGGGACGTTCGGAAAAGATTGGTATTTCGCGGATGACGATTGTCTCCGATGCGTCGCCCACTGCGGGGCACCGCATTATTGCCAGCCTGTATAAGCTTGAAAACGTGCTGCAGGTGGATGACATCGGGCAGCACTCGAGCGTGAGCCGCGAGCTTGCGCTCATCAAGGTTGCGGCGACGCCAAAGACGCGGTCGCACATCTTCGAACTGGCGGAGGTCTTCCGCGCGCGCATTGTCGATCTGGCGCCGGAGTCACTGATGATCGAGATTACTGGTGTCGAGAGCAAGATCGAAGGGCTGATTCAGGTGCTCAACGAGAGCGAGGATCGCATACTTGAAGTATCCCGCACCGGGCGCATGGTGATGCGGCGCGGACAGCACACCAGCCGCGTGCTGGATGCGATGCGCGTGCCGGGCGTCGATGCCGAGGGCGCTGCAGACGAAGAAATTCCAGACGAGATCGCCGAAGAGGCCGATCTGCCGCAGTAAGTTTTCACGGATCTAAAAAGTTATTTCAAACGAAAGACGACGAGGAAACGAAATGCCGAAGACGTATCACGATCAGGACGCCGATCTATCCATTATTCAAAAGAAAAAAGTAGCGATTATCGGCTACGGTTCACAAGGCCACGCGCACGCTCTGAACCTGAAGGATTCAGGTGTTGAGGTTCGCGTCGGTTTGCCTGCGACGAGCAAGTCCATCGACAAGGCGAAGAAAGCCGGCCTTGAAGTGAACACGGTGGGCGACGCAGCGGCATGGGGTGACGTCATCATGATTCTGACGCCGGATCATTCGCAGGGCGAGACCTACGCAAAGGACATTGCGCCGAACCTGAAAGCGGGCAAGACGCTGATGTTCGCGCATGGGTTCAATATCCGCTTCGGCACGATCGATCCTCCCAAAGATATTGACGTCTCGCTGGTTGCACCCAAGGCTCCAGGGCATCGCGTGCGCGAGGTGTTTACCGAAGGCGGAGGAACTCCGGGGCTGGTAGCGATTCATCAGGACGCTTCGGGTAAGGCGCTTGATCTGGCACTGTCGTATGCGAAGGGAATTGGCTGCACGCGCGCGGGAGTGATTCAGACCACTTTTGCTGAAGAAACGGAAACCGATCTCTTTGGTGAACAGGCTGTGCTTTGCGGCGGCGCGTCGGCACTGGTGAAGGCCGGTTTTGAAACGCTGGTCGATGCCGGCTATCAGCCCGAGATCGCTTACTTCGAGTGCCTGCATGAGCTGAAGCTGATTGTCGACTTGATGTATCGCGGCGGCCTGGCTTACATGCGCTATTCGGTCTCCGATACAGCTGAGTATGGCGACTACACGGCGGGTCCGCGCATTGTGACCGATGAGACGCGTGCCGAGATGAAGAAACTGCTCAAGGAAATCCAGAACGGAACCTTCGCGAAGAAATGGATTGAGGAGAACAAAACGGGACGCAAGAACTTCGAGAAGATTCGCAAAGAAGAGGCGGCGCATCCGATCGAAGAGGTTGGCGGGCGGCTGCGCGCCGCGATGCCTTTCCTTGATCCGGTGACGGTGAAGGATAACAAGCCACAGTCCGAAGTGGCTACTGCATAGGGCATACGCTTCCTTCAGCTCCGGAGCGGCTTTTTTCGGAAGGCTACTCCGGGGGTTGAATGACGAGTCTACTTTTCTCTGTTCCGCTTTCCTCTCCTTGGTTCTCCCTGTTGTGCCTGCGCTGGCGCTGCGGGCAAAAGCCAGTTTGGGATGCGAGTTGAGATGCGACGGCACAACGCGAATTAGCCGTTTCAACGCGAGCGCGCCGCTTCGGTTACCATCACAGGGAGGCCAGTTCTATGACTACCGCCAGTTCAACCCCGATACTGGACACGGCTGCTGCGAACCGTACCCCGACTCCAGAAATCATTGAAGCGCTCAAGCGCGTTCCTCCACTGCATGGCATGGAAGAGAGCGAACTGGAGTGGTTAGCCACGCACGGCACAGAGCGGAGGTTCCCGGCTGGCGCGACTCTCTTTCAGGAGGGCGACGTCGCGGACACGATGAGCATTTTGCTGAAGGGCGAAGTGCATGTTCGCCGCGAGCGGGGTGCGCCTGCGGCTCTGTTTATCGGGCGCACGGGCATGATTACGGGGTTGCTGCCTTTTTCGCGGATGAAGACGTATGGCGGACACGGCTATGCGGTCTCCGACCTGTGGGGGCTGGAGTTTCATCGCAGCCTGTTTGCGGAGATGACGGCCGCGGTGCCGTCGATGACGCAGCGCTGCGTCACGGTGTTGCTGGACCGGGTGCGCGAAGTGACGCGGCTGGAGCAGCAGGCCGAGAAGCTGAATGCTCTGGGCAAGCTTGCAGGAAATCTTGCGCACGAGATGAACAATCCTGCGTCGGCGGCGCAGCGGGCCGCGTCTGGACTGCTGGATGAGCTTCGCGTGTATGGCCATGAGAAGTACCGCATGGGCGGTCTTTGTCTTGACGAAGCTCATCTGCTCAGGGTGCGCGATTGGCAGGAGTCGATTCGCGGCCAAGGGAAGCTACTTACTGAGGATTCGGCGCAGCACGCCACGCTCGAAGATAATCTGCAGACGTGGCTCAAGGCGCACGGCGTGGATGAGACATGGAAGATTGCGCCGGAGCTGGCGGAGCTTGGAGTTACCGTTGCGCAGCTTGAACCGCTGGGCGAGTTTCTGGATGCGGGACAGCTCTCGGTGGTGTTGGGGCAGTTTGCGTCGTCGGTGCGCGCGGAGCGGATTGCCGAAGCGATGCTGGATTCGACAGCGCGCATCTTCGATTTGATTCGCGCGATCAAGGATTACTCGTACATGGACCAGGCGCCGATTCAGGAAGTGGATGTGCGCCAGGCTTTGGAGAACACGCTGACCATGCTCCAGTCGCGGCTGGCGCATGTGGAGATCGAGCGGCGATACGAGCCGGAGCTGCCCTTGATCTCGGCCTACGGCAGCGAACTGAGCCAGGTGTGGATGGCGCTGCTTGAAAATGCTTTGGATGCAATCAACGACAACGGAAAAATCACGCTGGGCGCGCGGATTTCGGGCGACATGCTGTTGATCGAAGTGTGGGACAACGGCGAAGGGATTCCGAAGGAGCTTCAGGATCGCATCTTTGAGCCGTTCTTTTCGACGAAGGCTCCGGGAGGCGGGCTGGGACTTGGGCTGGATACCGTGCAGCGCGTGGTGCGACGGCATCGCGGTTTTGTGCATGTGCAGTCGGAGCCGGGAGCTACTTGCTTCGAAGTGCGGCTGCCGGTGGCTCAGCTGCAGGCATATTAGGGTGACCCCCTCCCCCCTTATTTCCACGCATTTTTTCTTGCAGGTCATTGATTCGATTGAGGTTTCACAAAAGGAGACTTCCGCTAATTCATTGATTCCATTGCACTTTCAAGAATAAGGGTCTCTCCTAATTCATTGATTCTACGGATTCTTCTGGGTACGCTCGAACCGGGTGCGTTCTCGGAGCGTGGCGGGCGAGGAAGGGGATTCTCCCTCACCCCACCCCCTTGTTTTTGCGCCATTTTGCTGAAAGTCATTGATTTTATTAGGTTTTCAGGGAGCCTCTGTTTTTGTAACTCTATGATTCAACGGGAGTTTCTTTGGACTGCCGATCGGCTAATTCTTTGATTCCATGAACCTTTCAAACAAATTATTGAACTCGGGTGAATTGAAATCCGGCATTGGGATTTGCTGGGCGAATTGTTGAAAGGTTCGCTCCACCTCGTTTCTTTTCCGCAGGTGCTCGAGTGCGACGCTGAGGGTGAGCCGGGCTTCCGGGTCGGGGCGGACCGCGCTTTGGAGGCGGCCGAGTTTGAATTGAAGAGCGCGGAGAAGATCGGTCAGGTCCAGCGCATTGAGTTTGGCTTCGAGACGGGCCATTGCTTCCTCATGCATCAGTTCGGCTTCAACGTGGCGGAAGAGACGCATGTGATGGCGGCATCCCGGCTCGCCTTTGAGTGCGACTCTGGCGGCAGGGTTTTCCGGAGGGGAGATCATGGGCGCAGAGACGGACGGGCTTGGACATAGTTTCGGCTCCTTATTTGTATGGTCGGCAAAAAGAAAAGGACCGCTTTGGGCGGTCCTTCTTGTTTGTGGTTTTACTTCTATTTTATCAAGTTGGGAAAATTGAAAGGCGTTTCGCTTGTTCTTTTTTGCGTGTGGAATCAGGGGCTTGCGTGGAAATTTGAGGTTGAGGGGATTGACGGGTTTAGGGCGGAACGGCCCGGGGCACGCCGCACCCGGCCTATTCGGCGGGGACTTAAGTGTTCGCTAGCGCGTTCAGCGGGACTGATCCCTGTGGCAGTCGATCAGCCACCGGACTTCGATGAGTGCATTGCCCTGTTTAGCGCCAATCCAAAATTATCACGTGGTATTGAGCGCGGTTGCTACACGCGGGAAGGCTCAAATGTTTTCGCACGGCTAATGATTCGGGCGATCGCTGCCGCCATCAGCAGCAGGATCGCGGTGCCAGCGACCAAGACGGTTACGAAGGCAATGTCGAAGGCCGTTTTAGCCTGAGTGACCAATTTCACCGTCGCATCACCCGACAAATGTTCGGCGAGCAGCAGTGCTTGATCAAGGCTGTCCTTGGCGAGCGCTGGCGCCGGAAGCCCTTGCGGCAGTACAAGAGCCTTCGTATAGGTGAAGGATAGAATGCTACCCAAGGTGGCGACGCCAAACACACCGCCGAGTTCGTAGGCGACGCTCTCGATGGAGGCGGCCATACCGGCCTTGTCTTCTGGCGCGTTGATCATGATGGCGGTTGAGGCCATCGCTGACCCTACACCTACACCGAAGCCGAAGATGACTAAGCTTGCGGCTTGCTCGACAGCGCTGCTGTTACGAAAAATGGCGTAGCCAATGAGGCCGACTGCAGCCACGATGAGACTTGTCCAGAGCGCCCGACCGATGCCCACTTTGTGGAGAACGAACCCATTGAGAGAACCTGCGACAAATGCGGAGATCGAGAGCGGCAGCATGAAGAGCGCCGCATGAAGCGGAGAATACCCGATTACAAGTTGTAACCGCTGCGTGAGCACAAGTTGCACGCCCGTACCGGCCAGGGTCGCGAACATAGCGGTAAGTACGCCGGCTGTGAGACGTCCATTACTGAACAGCGAGAAATCAACCATAGGGCTCGGGGAACGGCGCTGCCGCTTTACGAAAATGACCATAAACGTCATGCCGACGACGCCCGCGACAGTGGCCTGAAGCAATCCTGCGTCTGGTCTTGCGACTTCCATCAGCGCATAAACCAGGCTGACCATTGCGACCATGGCAAGAAGTGAGTTGAGGAGGTCGAGTTGCCGTTCTGGGTTCCGGCTTCCAGCGGGGACTATGAATGGAGTAAAGATGAGTGCCAATACAACAACTGGCACGTTGATCAGAAAGACAGAGCCCCACCAGAAATGGCTGAGTAGAGCCCCACCGATCAACGGCCCGATTGCGACGCCACCTGAAAACACGGCCGCCCAGATGCCAATCGCTTGACCGCGTTCTTTGTCGGTTGTGAACGTCAGGCGCAAGAGGGAAAGCGTCGCCGGCATCATCATGGATGCGGCAACAGCGAGAAAGGCACGGGCCCCAATCAGGACGTTCGCAGACGGGGCATAAGCTGCGAGCAAAGAGGCAGAAGCGAACGCAACGAGCCCCCAAAGGAATATCCGGCGGTGCCCAATCCGGTCGCCAAGCAAACCCATAGTTGGGAGCAAAGCAGCCATCACAAGTGGAAACGCATTGACAATCCAGAGCTTTTGGCTGCTGCTGGCGGCGAGATCGTGTGTCAGTCGTGGCAAAGCGGTGTACAGCACCGTCATATCAATGCTGATGAGAAAAAGAGCGGTGGAGACAACGACCAGCACGAGCCATTTATTGGAGTATGGAAGGGTATTAGCGAGAATATGTCGTTTTCTGATGGCCACGCGTACATCCTTCTCGTCGGGATGCACCATGAACGCGAAACAGCCACGTTATGCGCATTCCCGACCGTTGGTCAGGTTGCGCCGTGGCTGTGAAGAGATCATCCAAGGGATGACTGCGGGAGATACCATCCCGCTACTCTATTTTCGGCAGTAGAGATATCGTCTCCTATATCGGCTCCTTTTGCAAGCTGCACCCGCCAACTCTTTGGTCAGTCTGCACTACATCGATGGAGTTACTCATGGATCAACATCGATATTGCTAACCCGCTCCTCGACGGTAGTGATTCTAGATTGACGCCAAATCGCCGAATCACTCATCGAAGGCAGATCGGTATCGCAAAGTCGGCTTTTGGGAAGCGATGGACGGCTCCCGGATGAGGGGCAATTCGCAATCTGGTTCCCGTGCCGACCGAAAGAAGCCGCAGGTCCTTCGACTGCGTTCGCTGCGCGGACTCCGCTCAGGGTGACATCGTGGTGGGTGGGATTCGATCTTTCCACCCTTCGCGCAAACAGCGCGCAGGATGGGGCACCCATTTTGTTGGTGGTTAAGAGAAAAGCAGGTTCCCCTTCGACTGTGCTCAGGGCAGGCTCTTCGGCGCACTCAGGGCAGGCTTTCGACTGCGTCCGCTGCGCGGACTCCGCTCAGGGTGACATCGTGGTGGGTGGGATTCGATCTTTCCCACCCTTCGCGCAAACAGCGCGCGCAGGATGGGGCACCCATTTTGTTGGTGGTTAAGAGAAAAGCAGGTTCCCCTTCGACTGTGCTCAGGGCAGGCTCTTCGGCGCACTCAGGGCAGGCTTTCGACTGCGTCCGCTGCGCGGACTCCGCTCAGGATGACATCGTGGTGGGTGGGATTCGATCTTTCCCACCCTTCGCGCAAACAGCGCGCGAAGGATGGGGCACCCATTTTATGGCTGATTGAGAGAACAACAGGTCCCCCTTCGACTGTGCTCAGGGCAGGCTCTTCGGCGCACTCAGGGCAGGCTTTCGACTGCGTCCGCTGCGCGGACTCCGCTCAGGATGACATCGTGGTGGGTGGGATTCGATCTTTCCCACCCTTCGCGCAAACAGCGCGCGAAGGATGGGGCACCCATTTTCGTGCCGACCGAAAGAAACCGCAGGTCCCCCTTCGACTGTGCTCAGGGCAGGCTCTTCGGCGCACTCCGGGCAGGCTTTCGACTGCGTCCGCTGCGCGGACTCCGCTCAGGATGACATCGTGGTGGGTGGGATTTGATCTTTCCCACCCTTCGCGCAAACAGCGCGCGAAGGATGGGGCACCCATTTTCGTGCCGACCGAAAGAAACCGCAGGTCCCCTTCGGCGCACTCAGGGCAGGCTTTCGACTCCGTCCGCTGCGCGAACTCCGCTCAGGATGACATCAAAAACAAAACTGTGAGGTTCGCTCAGCGATGACGACTATTGATGGTTACTGCCGGGAGGGCTCGGGTCCATTTGCATTTGGGGCTTGCTGGGTGTGGACTTTGTCTAGTTCGCGATATATGGATTCGTTGCGCGTGATGTGTTTTTCGCCTGCAGTAAATTTGAGGTGGCGTCTCAGGGGCGTTGAAAGTCCTCTGGCCATTTGGTCATTGCAATTCCATGCAGGTGTCGGAACGATCTTAACCGGTCTGGAGATATGGAGGAGAAGAAGCTTATTTACGTGAACCTCGCGGTCGAGCTTGGCTTCGCCAGCGAAGGTGCGGGAGCCGGGAAATTGATGTGGAACCAGGCGGAGATAGAGGATGTCTGACAAAACCAGATGGGAGGGCCGTGGCCAGCAGTTGCGGGACTCGAGCCGGGGCAAGAAGGACACTGCGCCGAGCTCTGCGTCCGGGAAACAAAAAATAGTGCGCTCGACTTTCTCTCGGGGTCCACGGTGTCGGGCTGTTGGGAGTTAAAACTTATATTCCGTTTGCTATTGATGGCCGCTTCTGTGATGGCGTGCATGATGGCATGGGGACAGATTCCACCGCCTCAAACTGAGGCTTCGAATCATTCCGCTATCAGCAGTTCATCGTTCTCTTCGGGCGGCAGCGGTGGCGATAATGCGAGAAGAGATTTAGAGGGCTGTCATATTCATGAAGTGAAAAGTCTTCCCGGAAGTCATGAGTTCGCGAGTGATTTTATTGAAACGATGGCGAGCGATCCCGATCCCGCAGCCAAAGATGCCAACGTTGTATGGGGTCTGACGGCGGACTTAAGCAGCGCGGTGCCAGCCCAGGACCGGGCTATATACATATCGAAATCAATCGACGGCGGAGAGAAATGGACTCCAGTGGCGCGAGTGGATTCCAAATATTTCGAGGCGGAGATAGGTGAGGGCCTGCGTAACGGGTTAGGCGTGTCTCCCGGTGGAGCCGACTTTGTGGTCACGACGCAAATGGGAGCCTTTCAGGTGTTTCCCCGGTCAAACACCTCTGCTGCTCGAGTTGAATCTATTGCGGGGCCGCGGGTTCCTCATATACGTCCGGACGTCACCATTGCGAAAAAAGAAGGCGATCCGGTGAGGGCGGGTGTTGTCGAAATAACAGCCGATGGGGAACACATGATCATCGGCTACGGATACTTTGACTCGAACCCTCAGCTCTTTACCTATCACCGGGACGCGCACGGCTCGTGGATCGAAGATGGGACGCTCCCTCGTCTTCCAACCGATTTGGATATCTTCTCCATGCAATTTGATAACCCGAAGAAGCGGAATCCGGACTCGCTCTATGTGGGAACCGGCGATCAGGCTTACCACCTGAACTTCCACACAATGAAATGGACTCGCGTTGATGGAGTGGGTCCGGATTCAGCGATTCATTCGATAAGTACAGTGGGAGGCCTTCATCTGGCGGCGTGCTGGGGAGTGTACAACCCTGTCAGTGCAGATGTTGTGAAGAGAGTGACCAATGCAAGATTTCTTTTGCATCGGGCCCAGGATCAGGTGGGACCCAACATCCGGGCGTACAGCATAGAGGTTGATCCAGTGAGGCCAAATCGCGAAGTTCTGACGGCGATCACAGGTGTGTATGTAAGCAGGGATAGTGGGGAAAGCTGGAAAAGGCTCAATGAGCTTCCCGAGGGAGAATTCCATTCCTCCCATTTCAATTCGGATGGAACAATCATTGTCTCCGGATACGCAGGAACGTTCTTAGCCAATCCATTTTCAAATGCTTGTTCGCCTCGCCTTAGAACTCGCGGTAAATAGTTGATCGGAACGGAGTGGGGTGCCGGCAGCGTTCAATTTCCCGTTCGGGAGTCAGGAGAACCCAATGACATATGAAGTCCACAAACAAGCGGCGGCCCTTCATGCCGGTCACAAAATGCCGGAGTTCCATGGAGGCCACGACCGCCACGCTGGACACTCTGTGTCCATGTTTCGCGACAAATTCTGGCTGAGCCTGGCCCTCACGATTCCCGTAGTCTTCTGGTCGACGGACGTCCAACACTGGCTTGGGTACACAGCGCCTTCTTTCCCCGGCTCGAGATTTATTCCCGCCTTCCTTGGGACGGTCGTCTTTGTTTATGGCGGGCTAGTGTTCCTCCGTGGTGCATGGGGTGAACTTGCCGACCGCAAGCCCGGCATGATGACTCTCATCAGCCTGGCGATCATAGTTGCGTTCGGAACGTCTCTCGCCGCAACCTTCGGCCTTTTCGAGATCGATGTCTGGTGGGAACTGGCATCTCTGATTACGATCATGATCCTCGGCCACTGGCTGGAAATGAGAGCTATTTCTCAAGCTCGCGGCGCGCTCAACGCGCTCGCGGCGCTGCTCCCCGACACCGCCGAACGCGTAACCGGAGACGAGATTCAGACTGTTCCACTGTCTGTGTTGCACGTGGGGGACATTATCCTTGTCCGTCCCGGAGCACGGGTTGCGGCGGATGGCGTAGTTGCCGAGGGGTCCGCAGATGTTGACGAGTCGATGATTACCGGCGAGTCGCGGATGGTCTCGAAGGGACCAGGTGGCAAAGTCATTGCGGGAACGGTCGCGAGTGGCGGAAGCCTTCGAGTCCGCATCACGGCTGTAGGGGAGCAGACAGCGCTGTCCGGCATCATGCGGCTCGTAGCCACGGCGCAGGCTTCTGGATCTCACACACAAGATCTCGCCGACCGTGCCGCTGCAATCCTTTTCTACGTGGCAGTCGCGTCGGGCGCGATCACTTTCGTCTACTGGTGGCTTTCAGGGGACAAAGAACATGCCCTAATCAGAACGGCAACTGTTCTAATCATTGCTTGCCCGCACGCGCTGGGACTGGCCATTCCGCTCGTGATTGCGATCTCGACATCGATCGGGGCCCAAAATGGTCTTCTCGTCAAGGACAGGCTCGCGCTTGAACGTGCCCGCAATTTGGACATGGTGATTTTCGATAAGACGGGAACACTCACGCGCGGTTCCCCGGCATTGTCAGGAGTCGCGACCGCGTCGGGCGGCAACGAGAGTGATTTGCTCGCCGATGCTGCTGCTGTTGAAGCAAACTCCGAACACCCCCTCGCGAAAGCAGTCGTGGCCGAAGCCAAGCGTCGAAACCTGCCCACATTGCCGGTTGCCGACTTCGAATCGCTACCCGGTCGAGGGGCACAAGCACAAGTAAACGGCAAGAGAGTCATTATCGGCGGACCGCGACTGTTGACCGAGGGCAAAGTGACAGTGCCTCCGGAAATTGAAAAATTGACAACTCAGTGGGCATCCGAGGGAAAGACAGTTCTCTATGTCGTCGCCCAAGGGAAACTGCTCGGGCGCCTTTGCCGTAGAGGACGAGATTCGGCCCGAATCCAAAGAGGCCATTAAGGAGCTTCATGGCCTTGGCATCCGGGTCGCAATGATCACCGGAGATTCCAAGACGGTGGCCGATTCGGTCGCCAAGCGAATCGGTATAGATGAAGTCGCAGCAGAGGTTTTCCCCGCTGACAAGGCTTCGGCAGTCAAGCGCTTTCAGGCCGGCGGCAACCGGGTCGCGATGGTTGGTGACGGCGTGAACGATGCGCCAGCGCTGGCGACTGCGGATGTCGGAATCGCGATTGGCGCGGGAACCGATGTGGCCATTGAGTCGGCGGGAATCGTGCTCGTGCACAGCGATCCACGAGATGTTGTGGGAGCGATCGAACTATCTCGTGCTACCTACCGAAAGATGATCCAAAATCTGGTTTGGGCCACCGCCTATAACCTTGTCGCCATCCCGGTGGCAGCGGGCCTTTTCGTCCGCTGGGGACTCGATCTTCCTATGAGTGTCGGCGCAGTCGCGATGAGTCTCTCCACTATCATCGTAGCTGCTAACGCACAGTTGCTTCGGCGACTGAAACTGCGGCCTGTGGCGCTTTAAGGGTTCGGACGGTAATTACTGCCGGGAGGGTTCGGATTCAGTTGCGGTCGAGGCTTGTTGTATGTGGACTTTATCCAGTTCGCGGTAGATGGATTCGTTGCGCATGATGGCCTGGACGTAGTCGCGGGTTTGCGTGAAGGGGATGGACTCGACGAACTCATCCATGTCGTGGAACTGGCCGGCGGCCTGCCAGTCGAGGACGCGGCCGTCTCCGGCGTTATAGGCGGCGAAGGCGTATTCGGGACGGCCTCCGAACTTATCGAGCATTTGCTTGAGGTAGATGCAGCCGAGGCGGATGTTGGTGTCGGGGTCGAGGAGGTCGCGCGGGTCGAAGTGATGAATGCCTTCGTGCTTCGCCAGCTCCTTGCCCACGCTGGGAAGTAGTTGCATGAGGCCCCAGGCGTTTGCGTAGGAGATGACGACGGGGTCGAACTCCGACTCCTGGCGGATGAGCGAGGCCACCATGTAGGGGTCGAGGCCGTTCTGCGCGGCGGACTGCTTTGATGGCTGGCCAGTAAGGCTCGGGGAAAAGAATGCGCCAGTAGGCGAGCGGCAGCGAGTCAATCGGCGCGGACGTGTAGAAGGGGATGGCGCGCTTCATGAGGCGCATGGCGCGTGCGGTTTCGCCGTACGAGGCGTAGATTTGCGCTTCGGCGAGGCTGCCCCACTCGTCGCTCCCGTCGGCGGCCTGGATTTCGGGCGAGATGTATTCGTTGAGACCGGCGTTGGCGAGCAGGCGGGCTTTGACCAGATGCGGGTCCTGTCGGGAACGTCGTCGCTTAGCTCGGGATATCCTCGGGCTGGAGCGCGTCGAGCTGCGGCGGAGCCGGTTGGAGTGGTGCCGACGGAGTAGCCCATCTGGGCGAGGCGCTGCTCGGCGAGGTCGGCGTAATAGTAATGGCGGTAGACGCGGGCCACGGTGCGATAGTATTTCACCGCCATGGCGGGGTTATGTTCCTGGTCGGCGTAGAGGCGGGCGCGCCAGTATAGCGCGGCGGGGATCTCCTGGCCTCCGGCGTATCTGGTGATCTGGTCGTCGATCATCTGCGCGGCCTGGGCGTAGTTGCTCAAGCGGTAAGTGAGCCAGGCGGCGCGCCAGTGGGCGCTGGGCGAGTAGTTGGAGCAGGGTCCGGTGTGGGGCGACTCGCAGGATTTGGGAAAGCGCGTGGAGAGATCAGAGTAATAGCGGATGGCGTTGGGATAATCCTTGCGCAACATGTACATGTTGCCGCTGGAGTAGAGCGCTTCGGCGAGCCAGGGACTGGTGGGGAAGCGCGACTCCATTTGATTGACGATGGATTGCTGGGTGTCGCCGTCGTCTTTGTCGCGGGCGAGTTCCATGAGCAGGTAGAGGCGGCGGGCTCCGGCTTCGTCATTGGTGTCGGGCAGGCGGTCGAGTTCATCGCGCTTGAGGGTCTTGAGTTTCCACTGGCATTCGGCGGCGGCGACGAGCATTCCGTTGCGTGCGGCGAAATCGAGCGATGGGTCGGCGGCGAGCGACCGGTATTCCTCTTCGGCTTCGGTGTAACGGTGTGCGGCGTAGAGGGCGTCGGCGCGTCGGCGGCGGTCGAGAGGGCGAGCATGGATGCGAGGGCTCCGGAGGTGACGAGCTGCGGCGCGCGCCTGGGTCGCCTCAGTGCTTAGAGGAAAATCGAGATAGATGTGGGTAAAGAGCTGCTGCGCTTCGCCGGCGTTGCCGGACATGAGATTCGCTTTCGCGAGGGCGAGCTGGAAGTCGGCTTTGTTGGCGATACTCTCTGCCTTGTGAGCGTTGAGGACGGTCAGCGCATTCTGCGGGGCGCCTTCCTGGAGGAGAAGATTGGCCTCGAGGATGGGGACACTGGGGACAAAGATGGAGTCGGGATATTTCTCGATGAAGGTGGCGAGGATGGGCTGGGCGCTGGGC
Source organism: uncultured Acidobacteriaceae bacterium (assembly GCA_963783805.1). GTDB lineage: Bacteria > Acidobacteriota > Terriglobia > Terriglobales > Acidobacteriaceae > Silvibacterium. Next base: position 89,676 of record CAWAPC010000008.1, read on the forward strand.
AGCATGTTGCCCTGCAGGTACGCCTGCGCGGTGAGGTACGCGGCATAGTCGCTCAAGGCGGTTGCCTTCGCGGTCGGCGTTCTTGAATTCGCTGACGGCGTCGGCGTATTTATGGTCGAGCAGATAGGCGTGGCCGAGGGCGAGATAGGCCGCTGAGGCGGCTTCACCGGAGTGGTTGTGGGCGTAGGCGCTGACTCCGGCATAGGCGGCGGGGGTTCGCAGTATGGCGAGCTGCTGGGCCATGGGACGAAGCTGCGACGAGGCGACGAAGGCGTTTTGGAGCTTGCGGCTACGCGCGATCTCGCGGGCGGTGAGCGGACGGTGATGATGGTAGCGCGATTTCAGCCTGCGCCGGCGCGAGGTGGAGACATTACGGGTTGAGGCGTGTCCGGTGGCTGGCGTGGCGGACTTTTTGTCGGTCTGGTGAGCGGCGGTTTTGTGCGCGTTCTGGCTTTCGTGAGTCGTTTTGGGCGCGGCCTTGGAGGTTGTTTTGTGGGCCGTCTTGTGCGCGGTTTCGGTGTTGGTAGTTTGGGTCTGGGCCGCGTAGACTCCCGCGGACGGCAGGATGGTTAGAGCCGCTGCCGCACACACCGCCAGCCGGATGATTTTGAGAAATTCTGCACGCGCCAAGTTCCGCATTCTCCCCTGATGCTACTTTACGACGAAGTCGGTCGGATACTGGCTAATGCGGCAACTGTAAACGCGCGGCGTTTCCTAAAGTGACACCTCAAAGTAATGTGATTTCGTTCCTGAACATCCAGGCCGGGAGTTCGAGATCAGGCTGGATTGGGGTCAATGCTGTTTGCGGACGGGAGCAGGTCGGTGGGAAGCGCGATTTCTTCGACATCGTCTCCGGTCCAGCGGACGCGGTAGGCTTTGGCGGCGGGGCGTGAGCTGACGACACGGGTGAGTTCGGGTCCGATGAAATGGAGAGCCGCGCCATCGTCTGCGGCGTAGCCCGCGCCGAGTTTCTGCTCGCTGATGAAGCGGTGGTAGGCGGGGCGGCGGTTGGGTTCCCCGTCGTAGTGGGGGCAGTGGCTTCCGGGCAGAAAACCGAGGCAGGCGAGGGGTTGGAGATCGCCGGCGCGAACCGAATCACTTACTCCTTCCTGAAACCAGCAGAGCGACCCGGCGCTCAGGCCGGCGAGCACGACTCCGGATTGCCATGCCTCGCGAAGGATGACGTCAAGTTGCCACTCGCGCCAGAGGACCAGCAGGTTGCGGGTGCTTCCGCCTCCGACGTAGATGACGTTTTGGTCGAGCAGGAACGAGCGGATGTCGGTGGTATGCGGAAGGAAGAGTGAGAGGTGCGCTGGCGTGCAGGGCAAGGTGCCGAATGAGGCGTAGAAGCGATCGATGTATGTCTGGGCGTCGCCGCTGGCGGTAGGCAGAAAACAGACTTTAGGGTTGGGAGAGCCTGATGCCGCGAGGATGTAGCGGTCGAGCGCGAGATTGTCCGGCTCCATGGAGAAGCCTCCGCCGCCCATGGCTATGATTTGTTGTTTTGGCATTCTTCATTATGTTCTTTCGCGGGCGATGCTCTGCGTTGATTTTTTCCATGGCTGAGTTATCACGGAAGCTCTGCCACCTTCCGAGGAGCGGGCGGTTACTTCTTTTCCGTTTCCTGAAGGAACTCGATGAGGTAGCTCTTCCAGACCGCTGCATGTGTGTGCGTGCCGTGTCCGCGAGTGGCATCCGAGATGGGAATAAGGATGAACTTCGCGTGGGGCATTCTTGTGACCAGCTTTTGCGCGATGCCGAGCTCGGGCGGATTGATGAAGTCGTCGGCGGAGTTGATCCAAAGCACGGGCGCTGTGATGGTGCTGAGCTTGGGTTCCGGATTGTAGTTGCGCGAGGCGTTCACGTAATAGAGAAAGTCGTTCGCGTCGGTGCGGGCGATCAGAGTGTCGAGCGCGCGATCGACGTAGCTTCGGCCAGGCGCGCGTGTGGGATAGTTCTTCTGCATCTGCAGCGGCGCGGAGCCGGCAATGAGGATCAGGTCATTGGCGCCGCGCAGGCCTTCGACAGGTTCCGTCGTGTAGTCCCCGTTCTTCCATGCGGGATCGTTGCGGATCATCTGCATGGCCATGTATCGCCACATGCGGTTGCGGCCGGCAAGCTCCACCGGCAGGCAGGCGAATGGGGCCAGAGCGTCAGAGAAATTCGGGTAAGTCTCGCCCCAGACGAAGGACTGCATACAGCCCATGGACGTACCGAGAATCAGGCGCAGATGATCGACGTGAAGTCCATCGACCAGCATGGTGTGCTGGGAGGCGACCATGTCGTCATAGTCGTAGTGAGGGAAGCTGCATGCGCAGGCCGTCGGAAGGCTTGCTCGATTCGCCGTGGCCGATGTCGTCGGGAAGGATGATGTAGAACTTCGTGATGTCGAGGGGCTGGCCGGGCCCGAAGAGAACGTCGGAAAAGACCGGGTTGAGAAGGGAATGGGCGTCGCCGCCGGTGCCGTGGAGAAGCAGGACGGCGTTGTCGGTGTGGCCGGCCGCATCGCGGTGAGGCTGGCCCAGAGTCAGGTAGTGGAGCTTCAGCTCGGGAATGGATTCGCCGCTGCCGAAGCGAAAGTTGTTGATGACATAGTTGCCGTCCTGGACCGGCCATGCGTCGGAGGGTGATTGGTCTGGGCGAGGGCGGCAGTCGAGAGGAGCGAGAGGAAGATGAGGCTGGTGAAGGCACGAGCCATGTGGATCTCCTTGGGCAATTGATAGGCAATTGATAATCTTACGGCGATCGTTGCCGAGTGTGAGGCACTGTGGGTTTTGATTTGGGAATCTGCCGAGTGGTTTCAGGAGGCGCCTCGGATAACGGGAAGTGGATGTTGTAAGAATGTTGACGGCGACGAGGCTGGTTTGAAGGGAAGGCAACCGCGGGGGCCGTGCGGGGGTCTTAGCTTGTGTCGGACTATTCCGTGACAGGCTTTTCCACTCCATCTGATGTGTCATCTCCCTCTCGACGCCGGGGTAAAACGCTCCTGTGTAGTGTTTGCACCGTTGCGGCCGTCGTTTTTGTGGTCGTCGGCATTTACTTTGTCAACGTCCATTGGCCGTACCGATATCGCAATGTGAAGCCGCTGCTCGAAAGTGTTCTGGCCAGCAAGGTCACAATTACTCATTATCACCGCACTTACTTTCCTGACCCCGGCTTTGTCGCGACTGAACTTACGCTGCGTCGCAACGCGGCCCAGGATCTTCCGCCGGTTGGTTCGACCAGGGCTTTGATGGTTCAGGGAAGCTGGATGGACCTGCTGTTGTTTCGCAAGCGAGTGCGACTTGTAGACATCGCGGGCCTGCATGTTGTGATTCCTGCGGTAGGGAGCCGCGCGAACCATGAGGACTTTCCGGCGGGCAGCAGCGCGGACTTTGCCGGCCCGTCTACGGTTGTTGCGGAGCTTCATATCCACGAATCGCTCCTGGATATTATGCGCGCCGACGGTGGACGCTACTCCTACCCTATTCGGGATCTGGTTATCCGCAACCTGCGGAGCGGACACACTATCTCCTACTCAGTTGATATGCAGAACGCCAGCCCCACGGGCCGGATCCAGGCGACAGGCCGCTTCGGCCCGCTTACGCCGAAGAATCTCGGAGCCACTCCTGTATCGGGCAGGTTTACTTTTTCGCCGGTGAACCTGGGAGAGATCGGGGAGCTGCGCGGAACGCTCTCTGCTGAGGGTCACTTCTCTGGCGCGCTGTCGGCGATTGAGGGTTTTGCTACGGCGAGCACACCTGACTTTGCCGTGGGCAGCGGGAAGCCGGTGGCTCTCAGCGGGTCGCTTCAGTGCACTGTGAATGGGCTGGATTCCGATGTGATTCTGCACCAGATTGTGGTGAAGACTGGAGAGACTGTCATCGACGCCGGTGGCGAGGACAGGGGTTCTCCCAAGGTTGCCGACCTGGACGTAACCGTGGCCAGGGGTCGCGCCCAGGACCTTCTGCGCCCGTTTCTTCAAGATGAGGCGCCGATCACGGGACTGGTGTGGTTGAAGGCGCACGCGCACGTTGCGGCCGCCGACCGCGACGCAGAGTTTCTGCAGCGCCTCAGCGTGGATGGAGGATTCGATGTGCCGGACGAGCGCCTTACGAACCGTGCCACGGAGCGGACGCTCTCAGCCTTCAGCCAGCGCGCGCAGGAGGCCAAGCCGTCGAACGACGACGACACGTCGGGTTCATCGGCAGACGTTCTGTCTTCCGTTGAGGGAAAGGTGACGATTCGGGACGGGATGGTGTCAACAAAGCGGCTGACCTTTCAAATACCGGGGGCGGATGCGAATCTGAATGGGACCTACAATCTTCGCAACGGGACGGTCCACCTGGTGGGAAACCTCAGAATGAAGTCCGACATTTCTCACACGGCGACTGGATTCAAGTCGTTTTTGCTGAAGCCGCTGATTCCCTTTTTCAAAAAGAAGAAGGCTGGGGCGGTGGTTCCCATCGTGGTGAAGGGCGGACCGGAGCGCTACCAGGTGACGCAGAACGTGGTGCATTGACTTTTCATGAGGCGGCGGCTACGGATGAAGTGGATAGCGTCCTTGGCAGCGCGAACCCGGCGGCGATCAACCAGATGAATCCTGGAAACCGCGTCAGCGGAATGAGGAAGAGCATAGCCGGGCTAATGAGATGGAACCAACTCAGTTCTCCGGCGACCGCCAGCACCAAACCGAGCACGACGATCCACTTTGGCAGAAGGCGCATGAATGCCGCAGGGACAGACACTCCTGCCATGAACAGACCCATTGGAATTGAGAATCCCGGACCGCCGAAAGCATAGGAAAGGTAGTAAAGCCCCAGCAGAACAGGTGGATTCTGCGCAACGCCTGGATGAATCATTGTCCAGACGATGAGACTGGCGGCCACGCCATCGAAGACCGTGAGGAATCCCCCGAAGAGCGCGATCCACGGACCTGCCGATCGGACGCGCAGGAATCGCAACTGGCTCACAATCACCGCGCTGAACAGCCCAAGGCAGATGGTCGCTCCAAATTGCAGGAAAAGACAGGTCAGAACCGGCTTCGCATGGGTCTGGAAATAGGGCACGATCACGCTGGCGGGCTCCCATGGCCCGGGCCAATAGGGTTTGCCGGCCATTGCGGTCACGGGATACAGGCCGGCATTGAAGAGGACGGTGTAGAGAATCGCGAGCAGGCCGAGGTGCGGGCCGGCGAAGCGCTGTGCGGCGGGAATCTTTTGCGTAGTCATGGCATGCGACAGGCAGGCATCGGCTTACAACTCCGGATGGAGTGCCAGCCTTTCGATTTGGGGTTGACGCGCCCTGGAACGGAGCCATAGCTCGACAACGAGTGTGTTGATCGAGAAACCGATCCAGAACGCGATACCGAAGAACTGCTTCGGCTCAAGATGCGTGAGCGGACTGGTGGCGAAGAATATGCCCATGACCGGGCGAGTGGTAGCGATACCGAGGAGTATGCCGATTGCGCGGGTCATCCAACGCCGTTCCAGTTGAGGCTGGCCGAGAGTCATGTGCCAGTAAGAACGGGCAAGCGAGTAGAGAAAGAGGCTGTTGAAGAAGAGCACCGCGGAACGCTCCAGCCATCCGCCAACCGAATACACGCTCATCGCATAGGCGGTGATGCCGACCACTGCTCCGAGCGCAAAGAGGGAGCGCTCGGGCCAGACAGCATGGGCAAAGCGTCGCCAGTAGAAGAATGGAATCAGCAGCACGAAGAACAATGCGGGCACAATGTGCGCCAGCGTGAGCGCAGCGTGCGATGCGAAGACCGCGTCCAGTTTGGCCAATTGGGGCGGAGCGGAGTGCGACGGATGCGCCAGGGCGACGAGACGCCGAATCACCACGGCGACAGCGATGACGATGCAGATCCAGAATCCGGCGCGTAACCAGCGCGGAGGAGTGATTGTTCGGAAGGGAGTTGCGCTACGTGATTCGAGCTGCGAATCCTGATGCATAGGGCGCCTGTGACTTTGACAAAATCGATATTATCATTTAATTTTACCTATTGTAAAGGTAAATTTGGCGCTGTAGGATCGAGCCTTAATTTGGGATGGAATTCGTGGAGAAGAAGAAGACAGCCCCTTGCAAGCGGCCCTATTCGCTGGGGAAACGGCTTGAGTCGTCGGACCGGAAGCGGGCGGGCATCCTGGCCGCGGCGCGTGCGCAGCTGGAGTCGAATGGCTTCCTCAGCTTTACCCTGGAGGGGCTCGCGCTCAACAGCGGCGTTACGCGGCAGACCATCCACAACCTGTTTGGCACCAAGGCGGGCGTGCTTGAGGCGCTGTTCGATCAACTGGCGCTGGATGGCGGACTGGAACGAATGCGTTCCGTGATGCAGCAGACAAATCCTGCGTCCATGCTGGCCGGCTTCGTGGAGATTTTCACCGGCTTTTGGATGAAAGATCGACTGCTGATCCGGCGGATTCATGGGATTGCTGCCATCGATCCGGAGTTTGGAGCGGTGCTGGAGGCGCGAAATCGCCGTCGACTGGGAGCCGCAGCCAGAGTGGTGCAAATGCTGGATCGGGACGGCGGGGGACGAGACGTTGCGCAGAGGAGCGCCACGCTTTACGCATTGACTTCCTTTGAGTTTTTTGACGTGCTCGCGGAAGGTTGTGCGGGGGGGTGGATGAAGGCGCTCGTCTGCTGTTTGCGATCGTGGAGAAAGCTCTTAGCTAGCGGTTTGGGGGGAATGTTACCCCTCCCCACCCCCTATTTTTTAGTCCCCCGGTTTTGCATGTAATTGATTCGAGACAAGTTAGCAAACAGCGTTTCCTTCTAAGTGATTGAATTCATGAGAGTTGTTTGCCTGTTATTGATTTGACTGGGGTTTGGGGCGACAATTGATTCTACGGGAGTTGCGGGTTTGTGATTGATGGGATTGGGGCTAGCTGTGCGAGGCGCTGAAGGACCATTCCGAGGGTGAGGCCGGCTTCGGGGTAGGCGCGGACGATGCTGGTAATGCGGTTGAGCTTTTTGTCGAGGGTCTGGAGGAGTTCGGGGAAGGACATGGCGTCGAGCTCGGAGAAGAGGCGAGCCATGGCTTCGTTGTGGGCGCGTTCGCGCTCCAGGAAGCGGTGGTTGCGGATGTGATGGCGGCAGAGTCGTTCATTGCGGAGGGCGGCGGCCTGGCAGAGTTTGCCGGAGGGCAGGAGGTGGGTGCAGAGGGCGATGGACATTTTGGTTCGGCTCCTTTGGGTTTTGGGCCAAATAAAAAAGGACCGCGCGGGGCGGTCCTTTTGGGTTCTTTGGCTCTGCTTTTATTTTATCAAATTGGGGAAATTCATCTGCGTTTTGGGTGATTTTTTTTGCGCTTGGAGTGAGGGGGTTGCGTGGGAGTCCTACGCTCAGGGGCTTGACAGGGGGTAGCGCGCTCCGCCAGGTAAATCCTTGTTGTGAAAGCTTTTTCTCGGCGAATGAATTAACCACGGTTAATATTTCATAGTATACTTCGACTAATGGCGACGTTGGGCTCGCCGCGAGCCGGTACCCGTAAACACCACCAAGCACTGAAACCGCTCTCTGTTCGTTATGAAAATCATCAATCAACTGCTTAATCTCGTTTGCGTGGCTGGTATCTGCATAGTTTTGTGCTGCAAACTTTGCGCGCAGAGCGGCACTTCAAGTGCTTTGGCTGGAATGGTGACGGACGCAAGCGGAGCGGCGGTACCAAGCGCTGCGGTAACCGCGACGGATGCGGATACAAAAGCGACGCGCTCCGGGCAAACAGACGGCGCCGGGCAGTTCTTGTTTTCGCAGATCAATCCTGGAACCTATCAAGTCACGGTGAAAGCGGAGGGATTCGCGACCGCGGTCTCTGGGCTTACTTCGATCGGAGTCGGCCGAACTGTCGCGCTGAATTTTTCGCTTCAGGTTCATTCAACGAGTCAGACTGTGGAAGTGACCGAACAACAAGAACTCCTGAGTCTCGACAATCCCAATATCACCACCACCATCGAGGCAAAGACGATCAAGAGCCTGCCGAACCCCGGCCAGGATTTGACCTACCTTGCACAGTTTGCGCAGGGCGCGCTCATGAATACAGCGGGATCATCGAATGATGCCAAGGCTGCGGGCGGGTACGGCAATGTCGAATTCAATGGCCTTCCCGCAACCTCCAATGGCTACATCCTCGATGGCTACGATTCCAATGATCCTTGGCTGGGCCTGAACATCGGTCTATCCACCAACCTTGTCATCGGACTCGATGCCGTGCAGGAAGCGACGGTCAACACCAATTCCTTTTCCGTCGATCAAGGGCGGTATGCAGTTGCGCAGATCAATTACTTCACCAAATCCGGTACGAATGCATTTCACGGCGATGCGTATGAAGTATGGAATGGCTCGTCGCTCAATGCTGAAGACTATTTCCTTCACGCCAACGACACGGCGGGAAATATCGCAAAGAAGCCGCGCTCGACGGTGAACGAATTTGGTGTCAGCGTGGGTGGCCCGATTCGCAGAGATAAGCTCTTTTTCTTTGGGCATTACGAGGGAATTCGGATCGCTCTGCCGCTTGTCTCGCAAATTACTTTGCCGACGCCCGCCTATCAGCAGTATGTGCTGGGACAGCTTGCTACGGGTGGAGTTGACCCGGTCACAGGTACGGCCCTTCCGGCTGAGCCTGCGGAGATTCCGTTCTACCAGAATATGTTCTCTCTGCTGCCTGCGCCGGGAGGCTCATCGGTGCCGATCGTCGGATGCCCTCTCGGCGCAAACGGGGACGGCTGCGCGAGCCAGCGGCAGGCTTCTTTGAACAACAGCGACAGCGAGAATCTCATCGTGGTGAAGATCGATCACACGATCAACGCGAAGGACAGCACCTGGTATCGCTTTCAACAGGACACGGGTTTGCAGGCAGCGTATACCGACCCGATCAACTCGATCTTCAACTCTTATTCTCCGCAGCCGCAGCGCACGCTTGTTGCGGGCTATACGCATGTGTTCAGCCCCACGCTTGTGAACCAGTTCAATCCGGGCGCGAGCTGGTATTCGAGCATCTTCGAGCCGAATAATTACTCTCAGGTCCAGCAGAGGTTCCCGATCGTACTCGAGTCCGCCAGCGACAGTGTGCCGTTCACCACGATTGGAGGCAATAACAATACCTATCCGCAGGGCCGCAAGGTTACTCAGTGGCAGATCAATGACAATCTGACGTGGACGCGCGGAAAATATACGTGGAGGTTCGGAATCAACACGCGGCGTCTTGACGTGAGCAACTATGATCTAGGCGAAGGCACGGTACCTACTGTGACTTTCAACGATCTGGCGCAGTTCACCTATGGAGCCGCGTACACCGCAAGCCAGAGTTTTCCTGTGTCTCTAAAAGAGAGAGTGTCGGCAGGCAATCTTGAATACTATGCGATGGACACGTATAAGCCGATTCCAAAGGCGACGATCACCTACGGCATGCGCGTGACCTGGAACACCAACGTCACCAGTGCGAAGGATCTTTTTTCGCGCACAGCCGGGTCATTTCTGGACGCCTCGCATGAAACCAATCAGCCGCTGAATCAAGTTGTGCTGGGCAATGTTCACAATTTGTTTCCGGCAACGCCTCTGTTCATTTATCAGCCGCGTGTATCGTTCGCTTACCAGCTTCTGCATCGCATGGTGGTGCACGGCGGCTTTGGCGTTTTCAATGACATTATTCCGGCGCAGGTCGCCGATCTTGGTGCCATGAACGCGCCCAATGATCCTACTTTTGTGGGAGGGATTGGCGGACAGGTCGGCGGCGTTGGCATAGCCCCCGGTGTTCCCGGAAGTGCGATCGATGCGGCGGTCAACGCCAACAACTCATTCCAGATGACGTTTCGTTCCAGCGGCGCACCGTGCGCGGGCATCCAGCCTGGCGCGGCTACCTGTCCGCTGGCTGTCGGCCTGAATACATTCCCGAGCGGAACGCTCAAGACTCCGTACTATTACCAGTACAACGCGGGCATTGAGCAGCAGATCGGGGCGCGTGGCAATCTGCGCGCCGACTTCGTCGGCACCAGGGGACTGCATGAGCCTTTTCAGGAGCAACTCAACGGATACGAGACCGTCTGCGATGGATGCTTTGCGCCGTTCCCGTATCAGCGACCCCTCGATCAGCGTTTTGGCAACGTGAATGAATTCCGCACGGATGCCAACAGCAGCTATGCGGGTTTGCAGACGGCGTACACGCAGCAATGGGGCGGCCTGACGCTGCGCGGCAATTACACGCTTAGTCATTGCCTCGATGAAGTATCGAACGGCGGATTGCTGGCGTTCTCCACGCAGGGGTTGATGTCGCCATTGCCGGGAGAGCTGCGCCGCCAGTATGCCAATTGCGATTATGACGTGCGGCACAATATCTCCGCGTACGGGCTGTACCAGGTGCCGTTTCATTCCGATCACGCAGTTTTGCGGCAGATATTTGGAGGATGGTCGTTCTCGGAGACGGCCTTCCTGCACTCCGGCCTGCCGTTCAGCGTGCTCAGCCAGCCTTATATTGCAAACGGCAATGGCGTTTTTCAGGCGAACGGCGCGAGCACAATCCAGTTCAATGCGCCCGAGTATGCGAACAGGGTGCGGGGCGTGCCCCTTTATCGTAAGACTCCCTACGATGGCGTGACTGTAGCGGGCACGAAGCAGTGGTTGAATCCCGATGCGTTCGTCTCGGTTGTCGATCCGACAACAGGAGCATGCACCGGTGGCGACTCAGTTCGAGACTGCCAATTTGGCGATTCGGGGCGCAACTCGGTACGCGGACCGCATTACACGAACTCAGATATCTATATCACCAAGACGTTCCCGGTCAGGGAAGGAATTACGCTGCGCCTGGATGGGCAGATGTTCAATGCGTTCAATCATGCAAACTTCGCGCTGCCGAGCGAGGTGGAGGCGGGTGTGCCTGGCGTTTCCGTTCCGGCAAGATTCGGAACGCTCGAAAGCACGATTTCGCCTCCTACGGGATTGCTTGGTGTCGGGCTGGGCGGGGACAGCTCGCCGAGGATGATTGCGTTTCAGGGGAGGATCGAGTTTTGATTAAATCGGCTCTCTGTCCCTCGTTCTTTGCCTCAATTGCTTCTGCGATTTAGGATGGATGTAGTAGGAGATTGTCTTTTTTGCCCTGGTGGGCTGGCTTTTCTCTGAACCTTTTCCCTCATGGCGACTATCCAACAACCAGGCGCAGAAGAAGTTCATCCTGACGTTCTGCTCGTTGAGCGGGCGAAGCAGGGGGATGTGGCGGCGTTTGAGAAGCTGGTGCGGCAGTATGACCGTCAGGTTTTTCGGATTGCCAACCACATCACTCAGAATCGCGAAGACGCGGAGGACGTGGTTCAGGACGCCTTTCTGAAGGCCTACCAGAAGCTGGACCAGTTTCAGGGCAACTCGAAGTTTTATACCTGGCTGGTGCGGATTGCGGTGAACGAGTCGCTGATGCGGTTGCGGAAGCGGCGTACGGGCAAGATGGTGTCGATTGACGAGGACGTGCAGACGGATGAAGGGTCGATGCCGCGCGATCTGGCGGACTGGAGTCCCGATCCTGAGGCGCTGTACAACCAGTCGGAGATGGCGGAGATTCTGAAGAAGACGATTCAGGGGCTGCCGCAGGGGTTTCGCGTGGTGTTTGTGTTGAGAGACGTGGAAGGACTTTCCACCGAGGAAACGGCCGAGACTCTGGGTTTAAGTATTCCAGCGGTCAAGTCGCGGTTGCTGCGCGCTCGGCTGCAATTGCGGGAGCGGCTGAGCCGGTACTTCCGCGAAAATCGCAAAAACGGCGGTGGGAAGTGACCTGTACTGAGTTTCTGGCGCAACTGGACGATCTGATCGATGACGAAGTTAATATGACGCTGCGAGCCGATCTGGAGGAGCATCTGCGGGAGTGCGAGCACTGCGAGATTACGCTGAATACGACGCGGACGACGATCCAGATTTATCGCAAGCATGAGATTTATGAGCTTCCGGATGATGTTCGGGAGCGGCTGGAAAAGGCGATTATGTCGAAGTGCCGGAACTGCTAGGGGCAGGGCTCAGGGCTCGGGGCTCAGGAAGAACAGGGCTCAGGGCACAGGGCTCAGGAAAAACAAAAGAGCACGCAGACATTCGAGCGCAAAACCAAAAGGGCTCAGGAAATCAATCCTGAGCCCTTTATCTTTAGTTTTTCCTGAGCCCTGAGCCCTGTGCGCTAATTCGTGGTATTGGCGGTGTTGGGGTCGTCGTCGCGGCGGTGGAGGGTTGGTGGTTCGTCTCCACCGTTGCCGTTGCCGTTGGTGCGTTGGGATCGCTGACCTTGCGCAGGCTCGGTTTCTGACCGTTCTGGTTGCCGTTGAGGCGTCGCTTATTTTCTATGCGGGCGAGACGGGCCTTTACCTGATCGAACTCGGAGGTGGTTTCGAGGTATTCATCGCGGGGCGGGAGGATTTTGGAGATCTCCTCCTGCGAATGCTGGATGCGGTCGGGGGTCTGAGGATGGTCGGAGAAGGCTCGGGCGACGGCTCCGGGCTTGTGCTTCTGCAGGTCTTCAATTTTTTCGAAGAAGGTGACCATGGCTTGGGGATCGTATCCGGCGCGGTACATGTATTCAATGCCGAGGTAGTCGGCCTGAGCCTCGAACTCGCGGGAGAATTGGAGGAAGGTCAGGGGGATGGCGAGGCTCTCTGCTTCGTAGATGCCGTAGCCGGTCCATCCGCCGATGAAGATCATGGGCGCCATGCTGGCGATCTGCGCGTAGTTCATGCGGGTCATTTCGCGCATGGCGTGGTGGGCGCAGACGTGGGCGGTCTCGTGCGCCATGACTCCGGCGAGCTCGGCCTCGTCGTCGGCGGCGAGGATGAGTCCGGAGTTGACGAAGAAATAGCCGCCGGGCAGGGCGAAGGCGTTGATCTCGTCAGAGTCGATGACCTTGATGGTGAACGGGACTTTGCAGTCGGAGTTCTTGACGATGTTCTGGCCGATGCGGTTGATGTACTCGGCGACGACGGGGTCGGTGATGAGGTGGCTGCTCTTCTCGACCTCCATCGCGTATTCCTTGCCCATCTTGATTTCGCTCTCGACCGAGTACCAGTTGCCGACTCCGCGTTTGCCGATGTTGCGGTCGCCGACGGCGTCGACGTCATTGATGCTTCCGGGCTTGACTCCGGGCATGGTCTTGTCGGCAGATCCGGAGGACGGCGCAGCAGTGGATGTGGCGGGAGGCGCGGTTTGCGGAGCGGTACCTGTGGGCTGCTGGGCGGCCGGGGGTTGTTGGGCAGCCGGTGTTGTGTTGGCCGGGGCCGATGTTGCAGGCGGGGTTTGGGCGGGCGTCGATGCTGCGGGAGCCGATGTCGGGGCCGGCGTCGACTGGGCCGGGGGTGCCGGCTGAGTGCTGCTCGTTGTCTGGGTCTGCGTCTGCGGCTGGGTCTGCGCGTGGATAACGGAGACGGCGAACGCGGCGAGGGCTGCGATGGCCAGCGACTGAATGGGAAAATGAATGGTGCGATGCGATTTTGGAAGATTCGGCATGGCAAACCCCGAAAACAGACGGAACTCTGCTTTGTTAGACGTAAGTATGCGCTTTTTCGTGACGGAATGCTCTACGAGAAAGACGGGATTTGCAGTGTAATCGCAAAGAATTGATTCAATTACTCTGCGGATTGGGGGGCTTCTTTGTCGCGATGGGGCGGGCGAGCGTTCCGGCGATGTGAAGGGAGGGCCGGCCACCGGCGGTGGCAGCTTGTGTGCCCTTGCCATTCGCGGCCCCGGTCCAGGTGAGATCGAGCTTGCGGTCGAAGGAAATGGTTCCCCTGGCCGGACCTTTATCGAGGGTAAGGGCCTGATCGGCGATGGTTCCTGAGGCTGTCCAACTGGCGGATTTGGAGTTGGATTGCGGCGCCGCGAGGAGCGACGCTTCGGCCAGATGGGCGGCTGGGTTTCCGGTCCAGCTTCCGTTGACGAGCCAACGGAAGTCGCCGGTGGCGGTGGAGGCGAGGCTGGAGTAGCCGTGCAGGTTCAGGTTCATCTGGCCGTCGACGGAGCCAGTTCCCCACTTTTCGTGGAAGAGGCTGGCGATTTCGGCGAGTTTGACTCCGGTGCAGGTGAGGTTGAGCGCGTATTTCGGGCCGTCCGAGGCTGCTTCGATGGAGCCGGTAACGCGCGCGGAGCCGCCGAGCGTGGCGGCATCGAGTGAGAGGATGTCGACGCGGTTGTTGCGGACGGTGATCGCTGTGCGCGCGTTATTCAGCTTGAGATTCTGTATGGTCAGCGTTCCAAACTGGATGGTTCCGTTGATCGGCGGCCATGGCGGGGCAGGGCTCTCGACCTGGGACAGGATGGCCTGCAGAAACTCGCCGTGGCGGCCTGCGCCGAGGAGCGCGGACTGGAGAGCTGCGGCGTCGAGGGTGGGGAAGTCCAGGTTGACCTGGGCCGGGCATCCGGAGGGATCGTCGCAGACTGCGGGGTAGCTGGCGGAGCCTTTGGCTGCGATTCCATTGACGGAGAAGCTTGCATTGGCCCAGGTGATGTCGCCGTTGCCGAATTGCGCGGTTGCGGCTGCGATCTCGATGGGCTCGGGAAGCCAGCCGGGTTTTAGCTGCGCGTGCTGGAGACGGATCCAGCCCTGCGCCGTGGCGCCGGGCTGGTAGTTGACGGGAGCGACTCCGAGATCCGTAGTTGCGGACAGGTCCGGGGTCGCGGGTTCTTCAAGCCAGGGTCCGGCCATGGTGAGGTCGGTTTGCGCCGTTCCCCGGGGCGCGAGGTTTTCGAGGGCGTGGAGCTGGCCGATGTCCCGCGCTACAGGTTGAAGCCGGGCGACGGCACTTTCTCCGGTGAAATGGAGGCTGAAGCCGTGGCGGAAGAATTGCCCCGAGACCTGCATGGGGGTGGGGGCTCCGGCGGCGAAGGTGGCTGGTTCGAGCAGGATGACATTCGCGGTGATGGGCGGCGGGGTGGATCTGTTTCGGCGATGCGGTGCCCTACGAAGTGGCGGAGCAGCGGACGGCGCGGCGAAGCGCAGGGCGGCGAAGGTGACGGGCTCGCTCATTCCGGAGAGGCGCAGGACTACGGTATCGGCGACCGCGTGGCCGGTGAGGGCGGCGGTTTGCCGAGATGTTTGCGGGGCCCAGTTGAATTGTCCGTTGATGGTTCCCGCGGCATCGAGCGATGCGGGCAGGGTGCTGCGCAGCAAGCCAAGGACGCTTACGGCAAAGGCCACCGGGGTGTGATTGATTTCGAGTGTGAGGCTCGGCTGCGGGTGGGCGACGTTTGCGATGGCTCCGGTGAGCAGCAGATGGCCGTCGCCGGTGGGCCAGAGGCAGGTGAGGTTGTCGAGCGACTGCTGCGAGTGGTGGAAGGTGGCCTGGCAGCGGGTATCGATGTCGAGTTCGGTGAGCGGGGTGAACTCCTGGCGGTGGGCATTGACGACACGCAGACGGGATTCCATGACGAGGTTCCGCATGTCGCCCGCTATGTCTGCTTCGGCGAGGAGGTCGCCGCGCCAGCCGCTATCGCTGCCGAGCATGAGGCGGCTGACCTGGCCCAGCTGCGCGCCGGTCCATTCGGCGTGAAGCTTGAGAGGCAACTGATCGAGTGACGAGGCGCGAGTGAGCGAGCCATCGAGGCGCATGGTTCCGGTGTCTTCGAGTTCGAGGTTGCGATCGGTCCGGGCGGGCTGCGCTTCAAAGCGTATGCGCCACTGATTGGGGTCAGCAAGCCAGACGGAGGCATCGGCGTTGAGGAAGGAGAAGGCTTTTTTCTCGTTGCCTTCCTTGAAGTTGATGCGGGCCGAACGGAACTCGATGTAGGGGAAGCGCGGGGCGGCGCTGGGATGGCGCTGCGCAGTGGGCGCGGTGGCGGTGCGCGAGGCCTGGAGCAGCAGCGAGGCGAAATTCCAGCGTCCGGAGTGGTCGCGGGCGAGGTTGACGCTGGCATTGTCAAGATCAATGCGGCTGATTTCGAGCCGCTGACGCCAGAGAGAGGAAAGGCGGAGGAAGACAGTGACGGAGGGTGCGCGAAGGAGCGGCTCGGCTCCGAAGCTGGGGTCTTCCTCTACGATGAGGTCGTGAATGGCGAGGCCTGGCAGCGGGAAGATTTCAAGGTTCACGGAGCCGAGGTGGACGGTGTGTCCGAGGCTGCGGGTGAGGCTGTCGGCGATGGTGCGGTGGTAGCGGCCGATGTTGATGAGCGGCAGCAGAAACCCGGCGATGACGATGAACAGGATGAGGGCCAGAGCGATCCGGTGACTGCGGCGGCTGGGCGGGGCGACAGCCTCTGGGGCATCCGCGGGAGGCTCGCTCATGTTACTTCACCAGGCGAAGGGTTCGGTTCCAGCGCGTCTTGTCGAAGAAGTGCAGCGCGACCTGACCGACGGAGACGACGCGCGCAACGAGGCTGGTCTGGTCGTAGTCGGATTCATCGGACTTGAAGGACCAGTAGACGAAGAGCGGACGCCCGACGATGTTGGCGCGGGGAACGAAGCCCCAGTAGCGGCTGTCGAGCGAGACAGGGCGGTTGTCTCCCATGGCGAAGTAATAGCCCTGGGGCACGACGAGGTCGCCATTCTGGATGTGATTGGGCAGGTCGAGCGCCCATTCGGCGGTGACGTCACCGTCAGAGGGCGGCGGGACGGCGGGGAAATCGTCGCGATAGGGAGAGAAATCTGTGGCTACCTGCGCCTGCGGCTCATTCTGGGCTACGCCGTTGAGGTAGACGGTTCCATCGACGAGATGGATGCGATCGCCGGGGATGCCGACGACGCGTTTGACGAGATAGAGGTGCTCGCCGTTGGCCTCGAGGGTGGGCTTGAAGAAGACGATGATGTCGCCGCGGCGCACGTTGCGGTAGTGAACGAAGGGCGCCCAACGCGAGGGCGGAGCGAGCGTGATGCGATTGACGAGGACGTGATCGCCGATCAGCAGGGTCTTCTCCATCGACGAGGACGGGATGGCGAAGTTCTGGAAGATGAAGGTGAGGGCGAAGAGGCCGAGAACGAGGACTCCGCAGATGGAGGCAAAGGCTTCGAGCGGCGTTTCTTCGTTCTTCTGTTTGGCTGACGCGGGTTGGCGTTCGAGAGTCTGCTCCATGTTTTGTGCTTGTGTTACCTCAAAGACCGGGTCAGCGAACGATGCGCAGGATACGGTTCCAGCGGGCAAAATCCACTATTTTGTCGAGGGTCCCTTCGTGTTCGAGTTTATCATCCTGCGGGGTAAGAATTGCGGGCTGGGGCAGCTCGGGGAGGTCGGTGCTGGAACGGCGGCGCAGCGAGAAATAGATGATGAAAGGGCGGCCCACGATGGCGGAACGGGGCACGAAGCCCCAGTATCGGCTGTCGCGGCTGTGATTGCGATTGTCGCCCAGGACGAAATACTCTCCGGCAGGAACGATGAGATCGTTGCCGCTTCCGTCTTCGTTATGGCGCATCTGCTGCCACCAGTGAGTGTCGACGTCCGGGATCGGTGTAGGTTTTGGCGGGGAAATTATCGCGGAAGCTGTCGGGGTAGGCCGGCTCGTTGACGGTATACGGCTCATTGAGGGGCTGGCCGTTGCGGTAGACGACGCCGTTCTTGAGATGGATGCGATCGCCGGGCACTCCGATGACGCGCTTGACGACATGCTCGGGCGGATTGAGCGGGAAGTGGAAGACGATGATGTCTCCGTCCTGCACAGGGTGGTAAGGCAGGAGCCAGGAGAAATGTCCGGGTGGTCCGTAGATGGATTTGTTGACGAGCAGGAAGTCGCCGACGAGCAGCGTGCGCTCCATGGATTCGGACGGAATGCGAAAGGGCTGCACGAGGAAGGTGAGCAGGAAGATGGCGACGACGAGGATGGTGAGCAGAGAACTGATGGTCTCGAGCGGGGAGGGGTAGATGATATGGATTGCGGCGCGTTGGTTTACGGCAGGCGGGACTGTGGCGGGCGGGGCTGGGGCGGGCGCGGCAGCCTGCCCGCCGGATGGCGTGATCTCGGCGGGTTGGGTCATGCCGGACTCCTGGGCGCGGACCCGGGTTGGAGAGCGGGCTGGGAACCGGAGCGGATTTTGGCGATGGCGCGGCGGGCGGCTTCCTGCTCGGCTTTTTTTCTGGTGCTGCCGATGCCGCGCGCGAGGCATCTGCCGCGGACGCCGGCTTGGCGGACGAAGACTTCAATGAGGAAGCGCTTGCGGTGGTCGGGTCCGCTCTCGGCTTTGATGGCGTACTCGGGCTGGCTGTGATTGCGGGCCTGAAGCAGTTCCTGCAGCGCGGATTTGTGGTCGCCGATGCTGCTGCCGTCGGACAATTGTTCGCGCAGCGCGGGCGCGGAGGGCTCGATGATTTCACGAAGGACGAAGCTGCGCGCGGTTTTAACGCCGCCATCGAGATAGAGCGCGGCCATGACGGCTTCAATGCAGTTGGCGAGCAGAGCGGTTTTTTTGCGGCCTCCGCTGCGCTCTTCTCCGCGGCCGAGGAGCATGTACGCGCCGAGGTTGAGGCGCGCGGCTACCTGGCCGAGATGTTTGCGGCTGACCAGCTCGGCGCGCAGACGAGTGAGCGCCCCTTCGTGCAGCTCGGGATAGCGACGGCAGAGATCCTCAGCGACGAGGAAGCCGACGACGGCGTCGCCGAGAAATTCGAGCTGCTCATTGTCGGCGCTGGGATCATTGGGAGTGGGTGCTTCCGGTTCAGCGAGCCGCTGCTCATAGGCAAGGGAGCGGTGAGTGAGCGCGCGGGTGAGCAGCTCCCGCTGCGCGAATTTATGCCGCAGTAGAGATTCGACTTCGTCGCCCGGTTCGGGTTTCTCTTTCAATGCGGCGTGTCCTTATTTATTGCGGCTGCGCGGTCGATTGCGGCTGTGGAGCCGGGGGTTTGGGAGCTGCTTCGTCCTTGCTGCTGCTGTCGTCTTCGGATTGCGGCTGGCTGGGCAGTGTGAACGGCGACTGGATGCCCTTTTGGGCAGCCTCTTTGATGTCCGGCTGGATGTTGGGCACGGCCAGCGCGGCCTGATACTCGGCTACGGCCTGGTTCCGCTCTTCCTGCACATCAAAGATCTGCCCAAGGTAGATATGCGACCAGGCGAGGAGGCGGGGATCACTGCCGAGCCTGAGAGCTTCGTGAAAGGCTAAGGTGGCATCGTCGACCTGTCCGGTGAGCAGGTCTGCGCGGGCGAGGATGAAGTCGGCGCGCGCGGGATCGGAGACGTGCTGCTTCAAAGCAGTCTGAGCGAGATCGGTAGCGGACTTAGGATCGTGTTTGACCAGATACATCTCGGCCATGTCGAGCCCTGAAGGCTTGACCGTTACCTCGCGGACGACGTCGGGTGTGCCCTCTTCGACGAAGTCGATCTTCTTTACGCGGCTCATTTCCTGGTTCACGTCCATGCCGTAGACCATTTCGCCGATGCTTTCTTTCAGGCTGGCGGGGGTTTTCTCAAAAGCGATGAGCTCGGTGTAGAGATACTGCGTGAGCACGAAGCCCTGTCTCATGGAGTCGTTGACGGACTGCTGGCGGAGAGCTGCGTCCTTTGCGACGGCCGCATTGTGCTCGCGGTAGGCGCGCTCGAGATCGTTGCGGGCGACATCGGCGGGGATGGGCTTGAGATCGACGCCGGTTTCCATGGTGCGGGCTTCGATGGCGCGGATCATGCATTCGACGACGAGGGAGACGATGTCGGCGCGGTAGCGATAGTCGAGCGGGGCGTCGCGGATGACGTGGAGGAACGGCTCAAGGCGGTCGATGGCTCCGGAGCGGGCGTAGATGAGCGGCTCGATTTCATAGTGCAGGTAAGTGTGGCGCACTTCGCGCATGTGGATGGTTCCGTTGGAGGGCGAGGCGACGACGACGTAGTTCATTCCGTAAATGCGGGCGTTAGTCTCGGCGGGCGAGAGCATCGGCTCCAACACTACGAGGAAGCGGCGGCCGTCGTAGGTGTTGGCCGGCATCTTGAGGTAGATGTTGGTGTCGAGGATCATTTTGGTGAGCGGGTCGTGGAGGCGCGTGATCTCGGCGTCATAGGCGTCGCGGTTGGAGACCCAGATGACATGCAGGTCGGCGTCCTGCGCGAAACGGCGCAGGATGGGGAGAATGCCTTCGACCTGGGTGGAGTCGGGCGGCATGTCAGCCTCGTCGACGCTGGGCGCGAGGGCGGGCGGTGCGGTGACATAGAGAGCCAGCGAAACATACTGCGCGAGGTCGAGTCCGGCTTCCGTAAGATGGTGCTGGTCGATGAAGGCGCAAAGCTGGTCGCGGTCGTTGCCGGCCTGCGGAGACTGCGCGATTGCCTGGTTGACCTGCTCGCGCACGTGGGCACGGACGGGGTCTGATTCGGCGAGGCCATTGTCATAACCGCAGGCGTTGAGCGCGACGGCGATGTCGAAGAGGGCTTCGCTGTCCTGCAGGCTGACGGACGGTCCGGCGGGATCGATGAGCGCCGGAGCTTTGGGCTGCGGCAACTGCGGGGCGGGCGATTTTGCCGGTGCCTTGTGTTGCGCGAAGGAAAGGGGGGCCGCAATAAGAACGAGGGCGGCGAAGGGGACGGAAAGACGATGCAACGTTGAAAAAAACCGCATAGATTCAGGACTTGAGTGGTCAATCCGAGTTTATGCGCGCACAGTTTTCGGGTCAAACTAACAGGGCGGGCTCAGGGCTCAGGGCTCAGGGCTCAGGGCTCAGGGCTCAGGGCTCAGGGCTCAGGGCTCAGGGCTCAGGGTGAAGGTTACCGGGCAAAGGGTTGCTCGTTTGGAACTGTTGTCGGTGGATGCGCGTAGTTGAGTCATATTTGATTGGGGAAGCTCTTCAGGAGTTTGGGATGGGTGCTGGTGGTGCTGTGTCTGATTTAAGGCCGGGGCGTTTTGAGGCTGGATCGGCTGCGTTGCCGCGATTGGAGTGGGTCGCGGTGATTGTGCTTTGCTTGGCGAAGCTCTTGCTGCACCTGTTTACCAGCGTGCAGCGGTATGGGTATTTTCGCGACGAGCTTTACTATCTGGATCTGGCGCGGCATCTGGCGTGGGGCTATGTGGATTGCGCTCCGCTGGTGGCGATCTATGCCCGGATTGCGCTGATGATGGGCGGATCTCTCGCGGCGCTGCGGATAATACCGGCGCTGGCGGGGACGGCGTTGGTGGCCTTGTCGATCCTGATTGCGCGCGAGCTGGGCGGGGGACGCTATGCGCAGTGGCTGACGGGGCTGATGGTGCTGATGTGTCCCGGGCTGCTGGTGATCGACAATTTCCTCTCCATGAATGCCTTTGAGCCGCTGTTCTGGATGGGCTGCGCGTTGGTGATGGCGCGCTTTCTGCGAACGGGCGACTCGCGGCTCTGGATTTGGTTTGGCGTTCTGGCGGGCCTGGGTCTTGAGAACAAGCACTCAATGGCTTTCTTTGGAGTGGCAGTGGTGGTTGCGCTGCTGTTGACGGAGCATCGCAGGGAGTTTTTGAAGCCGTGGATCTGGCTGGGCGTGGCGGCGATGCTGGTTCTGTTTGCTCCGAATTTGATCTGGCAGATCCGGCATCATTTTCCGACGCTGGAGGATCTGGAGAACGTCAAGCGCACGCACAAGAACGTGATTCTGGGACCGGTTGCGTTTGTAGGACGACAGATTCTGGACATCCATCCGATTCTGTTTCCGGTTTGGGTTACGGGTTTGGTGTGGACGCTGTGGTCGCGGCGCTGGCGGCTGCTGGGGCTGACGTTTGCGGTGCTTTTTGTCTTGATGGAGTTGACGCACGGGAAGGAATACTACGTTTTCCCGATTTATCCCATGATGCTGGCGGCGGGCGCGGTGGCCATTGCGGGCTGGCTGGCGGGGCTGCGCAGACCGGCGATGGCCGCGTCGCTGCGCGTGGGGATTGTGATGGTGATCGTGGCTGCGATGGCAGTATTTCTGCCGATCGGGACGTGGATGCTTTCGCCGCAGCACTACATTGCCTACACGCGAGCGATCGGGTTTATGCCGAAGCAGATGGAGACGCATCAGAAGGCGCCATTGCCGCAGCCGATGGCGGATCAGTTTGGATGGCCGGAGATGGTGCGCGAGATTGCGGGAATTTACGATTCGCTCTCACCGGAGGAGCGTGCGGAGACGGGAATTATTGCGGGAAATTATGGAGAGGCGGGAGCGGTGGATGAGTTTGGGCCTCGCTATGGGCTGCCGACGGCGATTTCAGGACACCAGAACCACTTTTACTGGGGGCCTCCGCGCGAACACTACAAGAACTACATTGTGATTCAGTGGGACGAGAGCGATGTGCAGAAGTATTGCGATTCGTATCGCGCGTTTCCGCATGAGTCGGAGTTCGGGATGGAGGAGGAAAACCGGCCGATATTTTTGTGCGTGGGAGCGAAGTTCGATGTGGTGAAGGACTGGCAGGAGTTCAAGCACTGGGACTGATAAGAGCAGGGTGCAGCGATCAAGGCCAGGGCTCAGCGCTCAGGGTTCAGGGCTCAGGAAAAAGCTGGTCTTGTGGATGCACGAGCGGTGCCGGGCGCGAGGGTGAGCAGCCGAGTCGTCAGCCTGAGTCGTTAATCTGAGTCGTCAATCAAGGTGTTGCATTTTGAACCAGACTGCGAGCCATACGCTGAGGATGTGGTTTGGCAGTAGAGGTCTTGGTCGGCAATTGCTTGATGGTTGCCGGTCTGAGGCATAGCATAGGATTCCTCAAATATGAGAGTGCGGATTCTAGCTCTCAAGGGTGTCCTGGATGAATCTGTACTGGGTCTATGATCTTCCAAATTGGCTCTTTGGCGTTCTGACCCTGGGCGTGTTTGTGGCCTTCGGTTTGACTGGCCTTTGTCTCACTCGCGGCTGGGTGCGACGCCTTCACCATGCGGAGCACGCCTACAACGACATCATCGGTTTCTACATGGCGGGGGTTACCGTCTTGTACGGAGTCAGCGTTGGCCTGCTGGCGATTGGAGCGTGGGCCACTTATGCCGATGTGCAAGGAAGGGTCGACCATGAAGCGGCCGCCCTTGGAGGTCTTTACCGCGACATCGATGCGTACCCGGAACCAGCGCGCAGCATCATGGAGGATGACCTGCGCAGGTATGCTCGCGGGGTTATCGACGTGGGATGGCCGATGCAACGTCGCGGAATCGTTCCCAATAACGCGAGCCCGATGTTGAGCGACTTTCAGAAGCATTTTATGGCTTTTGAACCTCAAAACGAGAGACAGAATATCCTGGCCGCAGAGGCCTATAAAGCATTCAATGACCTGACGGAAAGTCGAAGAAACAGGCTCAACAGCGTGACAGTTGAAATGCCCGGACCTCTGTGGGCCTTAGTGATCGCCGGGGCTGTAATTTGCATTGCAGTCAGCTGGTTTTTTCATACGGAAAGTTTCAGCGTGCACTTCTGGATGACTGTCTTGTTTTCGAGCCTGCTGGGTCTGCTGATTTTTCTCATCGCAGTTCTGGATAATCCTTATAGAGGAAAGGTCAGCGTTTCTCCGGAACCACTGGAGCGCGTCTACCAGCAGATCATGGCAACGCCAAAATGAAGCGATGCGCAGAAGTGGTGCGACTCGTATCGCGCGTTTCCGCGTGAGTTGCGGCTCGGGAAAGATGTCCAGCGAACTAATTCGGCGGGAGATCGCATTGCATCGATTCGTGCCTTGTGCGTCGGCATCCAATTTCAATATTTGAAGTTCTTAATATGTGAAGTTTGGGAGAAAATCAGATGAAACGTATTCTTACCGCCGTGTGCTGCCTTGCTCTTTGCTCAATTCCCGCGCTTGCCCAAAAGAAGGCTGCGGGAGCGCGAGCGATGAGTGACCAGCAATTTGTCGATTTTGCCGCACAAACCGATATGGTGGAGGCCAACCTAGGACAATTGGCGCAGACCGTGGCTTCCGCGCAACCAGTAAAAGACTACGGTCAGATGCTGGTCACCGATCACACGAGCGATTTCCACCAACTGTACGACGCTGCGCACCAGGCCAGTCTCACTGTGCCGGATGCGATCGACACCGAGCACGTTAAAGCGATGATTGACCCGTTCCAGAAACTGAAGGGGGCAGCGTTTGATCGTCGTTATACCCAGGAGATGATCGCGGGACATACGAAAGCGATCGCCATTTACAAGAAAGAAGCTGTCGACGCGCAGAATCCGGCGTTGAAGTCCTATGCGGAGCAGGCTTTGCCTGTCCTGGAGAAGCACCTTGCGGGCGCGAAAGACCTGGAAAAAGCCAAACCGGCGGCGAAGTAAGGCTTAACGGCGCGGCGCGGAGCCGTTCTTCCGGGTTTCAAGACACACGTGCTTCGCTCGAGGCATCAGTACGGGACCACGACTTAAATTGTGCCCAATCCGCGTTTCAGGCGCGGCTGGTGGTTAGCTCGCGCCAGTTGAAGGCGATGTCGGGGAGGAAGACGGACACGAAGGTGACGATGATGATGGTGAGGACGAAGGCGGGGACGCTCATGTGGAGGTATTTGGCCCAGGGGTCGAGGACGCGGAGCGAGACAAAGGTGAAGGTGACCGCATAGGAGCGGATCATCCACTGGCGGTGCGGCACGAGCTGGCGGTTGCGGGCGGTGAGGAAGGCGGCGAGAGTGCAGACGATCCATGCGCCGGACTGTACGTAGGTGCCGAGCTCGAGGCCGCTGCCCTGCGTGAGTATGAAGGTGATGGAGGCGGCAATCGAAGACCGAGAAGACGTAGACGCGGCCGAGGACTCTGTGGAACTTAAGGTGCCGGCTGCGGAAGCGCCTGGAGAATTGCAGCGGGCCGCTGAGCAGGGCGAGTGTTCCGCCGAGCGCGTGCGGGAAGAGCAGGAAACGGTCGTGGAAGAGCTTGGCACGATAGGCGACGTTGATGCCGGTCTTGTCGTGGAGGATGGGGAATTCGGTGAAGGGAATGACGGAGAGCGCGGCCAGGCCAAGGATGGTCCAGAGAATGAGCTTGGAGTAAGAGCGGCGAGCAGTGGTGCGGGAGTGAGCGAGCGTGGGAGTTGACGCGGCCATTCTTTCTCCGAAGAAACGGTGTGGGCCCGATGGCGCGATGCTACGGATGAGAGTGCGAGTTGTCGAGTGAATTCTTTCGTGATTGCACAGACTTGCAGGTCAGCGAGTCAGTGATGCGGTTTTATCAATCCAGATGTTGCATTTCGAACCAGACGGCCAGCCATACGCTGAGGATGGCGAGCAGCAGGAAGAGAACGAAGGCGTGCACGATCTCCCAGCGTTTCCATTTGATCTGTGCGATGCGTCTTTTGTTTCCCTTGCCTAAGATTTTTGCTTCCGGCATAACGGCCTCTTGAGAAAAGGCCGGAGACGGCTGTTTGAAAACCGTCTTCGGCATTATGCGGCTAGAAGTGGAATCCTATTTCGGCGGTCAGGGCGCGCGGGGTTACGTAGTGCGTGCCGCTGAAGGTCGAGAGGAAGTTGTAGAGCGCGTATTTGTTGGTGATGTTGACGCCGGTCAGGCGCAGGCTCCACTTGTATTTGTCGCCGTTGAAGAGGTTGTCTTCGCCGACGGAGGCGTCGAAGAGGTTGCGCGGCGCGATGCGCGGCGGGTTCTTGTCGTCGTCTCCGGTGTTGGGCGCCGGGATGCTGACGAGGCTCGAGGTGTAGCTGCGATGCCGGGCAGACGTCGGGCAGCGCGGCGAAGGGCGTGGCTTTGACGCCGTTGCAGGCGAGGCCGGCCTGGAACTCCTGATCGCCGGTAAGCGGCTGCCAAGGCCGCTGACCATCTTGACGGCCGGCTGCGCCATTGAGCAGCGTGGAAGAGGTGCGGCAGAGGGCTGTTGGGATCATGTACGTTCCGTAGCAGGGGGCGGTGCCGGCGACGAGGCCGCTGTCGAACCTCCAGTTGAAGCCGCCCCAGGGACTGCGCTGGCCGGGCAATTGATATTGCAGGTGCGTGGTCTGGTTGTAACTTCTCGTCGTGGTCGATGCGGAAGGGATAGTCCGCTCTGGCCGACGGTGGCTCCGGCTCCGGCGACCTGCGGCGGGAAGAAGCGGGCAGCGACGGAGGACATGACGACGAAGGCGGAGAGATTGTGGAAGTTGGGGACATCGGCGCGGAGCGCGAAGCCGGGGATTTTGGAGTTGTGCCAGTCGATGGGAAAGGTGATGGGCGTATTGCCGAGCACGCTGAAGTCGAAGGCGTTGTGAGTGTACTTCCAGATGTATTCGCCGCTGATGACGAGGTACTTGCCGAAGGCCTGCTGGAGGCCGGCATGGAACTCATTGCGGTAGCCGGGCTGCAGGGTTCCGGAGACGCCGGGCGTGCAGAGGAGCAGCGGAGAGAGAACGGCGCTCGTGCAGCCCTGGCTGGAGAGCACGAGGTTTTCGTTGAAGGGTGTCTCCAGCGTGCGGGCGTAGGAGATGCGGAGCACGGTGCTGGTGGGCTTGATGCTGTAGGCGACGCCGAGGCGCGGTTCGGCCTGGCGGGCTACCGTGAGTCCGTTGTAGAGATCTCCGCGGATACCGAGGTTGAAGAGCCAGTTGCCGGCCTTGATCTGGTCTTCGGCGTAGAGGGCGAGCTCTTTTACGTCGGTGTGGCCGTAAAAGTTGTAGTATCCGCCGCCGCGGGTCAGGTCATAAGGGGCGAGGACGGTCAGGTAGTTGGGGTTGGGCGCGTTGGCTCCGGTGCATTGCGAGGGGTCGCTGTAGCCGGGGACGGGGCTTTGCGTTGCGATGTTGATGCAGGGCGCGTTGAAGGTGGACGCGACGACGCTCAGGCTGTCGTTTTCACGCAGGAAGGTCTGCTCGTAGACGGCTCCGACTTTGACGTTGTTGATGCCCTTCACCTAGGAGTAGTCGGTGTGGACTCCGGCGTTGGTGAGGGTGCGGTTCTGGCCGATGGTCTGGTTCTGCAGATTGGGGGGCCGAGGTCGGCGAGCGGATTGCCGCTGGGGTAGTAGTTGTAGGAGTCCTTGCGGATGTAGGGTCCGAAGTTGAAGACGGAGTTTGCGCTGATGATGCGTGTGTAGTCGGGGGCGATGTTGAAGGTTTCGATTTTAGAGTGCTGGTCGGTGTTGCCGACGTTGGCGAAGACGGGGTTGGCACTGGTGCCTCCGCTGACCACGTTCTGAGACGTTGAGGTTGTCGTAGGCGTTGGGGGTCTGGAACCAGGAGCGGCTGTAGTTGAGGTTGAGATGCACGGAGTCGACGGGTGTGAATTGGCGGTCGATGCGGTCGAAGACGTTCTGCTCGTTGCCCTTGTCGTGGAAGACGGTGAACTCGGGCGGATCGAGGAAGCGTCCGGTGTTGAGCCCGTCAATTTCAAAAAAGTTGCCCCAGTTTTGTCCTCCATAGCTGAGATCGACGCCGGCGGTGGCGGAGCCGAAGGTTCCGTAGGACGTGGTGACGCTGCCGGTGGGAGTAGTGATGCCTTGGCCGGAGCGGGTGGTGACGTCGATGACGAGGCTGGTTTTGTCGCCGTACTCGGCGGGCGGCGCGCCGGAGATGACCTCGATGGACTGGATGGAGTTGGACGGGATCTGGTTGGAGAAGACTTTGCTTTGCTGGTCGGTGATGGGCTGGCCATCGACGGAGAAGGAGTTGGAGGCGTGATCGCCGAGGCCGTGGAAGAGGCCGTTGGAGTCGGCGGCGACGCCGGGCGAGGTGAGAGTTACGAGCGAGCTTAAGGAAGACGACTGGCTTTCAAGCGGGACCTTGGCGAAGAGGCCGCGGTCGACGTCGGTGTGAAAGGTGGGATCGTTTTCGATGAGGTCTGCACCGTTGACGGTGACGGTGGTTGTGGCGGCGCCCACGCTGAGGCTGTTTTTGAGCGTGATGGGAACGTAGGAGCTCACGTCCACGTCCTGCGTGAAGTCTGCGAAGCCCTTAGCCGTAATGACCATGTGGTAGGGATTGAGCGGCACGTTGACGAAGCGGTACTGGCCGGAGCTATCGGTGGTAGCGGACCGGATGTATCCGCTGACGGGGTTCTGGATGGAGACGGTTGCGTTGGGAATGATGGCGCCTGAGGCGTCGGTGACGGTGCCGAGGATGGCTCCGGCGTTGCCGGTGGTCTGAGCGAAGAGACGCGGAAAGACGGCCGCTTGCAAAAATAATGCAAGCAGAAAAATGACGGCGCATCGCACGAATGTGCGCATGGGCGACCTCCATAGAACTGGCTGAATTGTGGAGTTGGAGCCTGCTTAGGACTTAAGCGAAAGCAGTTTCAGCGGGTGGAGGACGGCAGTCGAGACGGAAGAAAAAGCTGCGGCGGGGAAGCTGAAGCGCGGGTTCCGGCCGGACGTGCTCGATGGGCTGGCTGGAGACATCGAGGGTGATGAGGGCAACGACCTGAACGGCCTGATGCGCGGTGACGCAGAGCGAGCAATCGGGGTCGGCGTGGCCGGAGGGATGGCTGTGGACCACCTGCACGATTCCGACCATCAGGACGAGCGCGACGCAGACGATCCCGAGTAGAGCTACCCAGGAGGAGCGAGCGCGCAGTCTTGAGGAGGGAAAGCGCATGATTATTGACTACTATAGCATTTTTGGGAACTGAGGCTGAGGGCGGAGGTGTCGACGATGAGGGTCGCGGAGGATACTGCGCTTCGCGCTAAGCGAGGGATGCGGACGAGGGCTTCGCAGCCGTGGGTTCGGGCGCGGCTGCAGAGCTCGAGAGTGCCTCCGTGGGCTCGGCGATCACTCTTCGCGCAGCAAGATTGCGGGATCGATGGACAGCGCGCGTTGCGCTGGAATCCATGCCGCCACCAGCCCGACCAATGCCATAGCAAGAACGACGCCGGCAAGCACCAGCGGATCGCGGGGAGTCGCCTGATACACGATGTACGCCAGCACGCGGGTGGCGAGAATTCCGAGGAGCAAGCCCGCTGCGGATCCAAATGCAAGTAGTTTGAAGGCGCGTCCCAGCGCGGCCTGCAACACTTCCTTGCGGTGCGCTCCGAGGGCGATGCGAATTCCCAGCTCGCGCAGGCGCTTGCTGACGGAGTAGGCTGCCATTCCGAAGATGCCGGTGATCGACAGCATAGCGCCCATCACGCCGAGGACTCCCAGGGACAGTGTCGCCATGCGGGGGCCGAACAGAACCGTGACCATTTCGTCGTACCGCGATTCAACGGTGACGGGCAGCCCCGCATCAAGTTGATGAAGCGCGCGTCTTATGGCTTCGGCGAGCTGTTGCCTGTCGCGGCCCGAGCGCACGACCAGCCATGCAGAGCTGGAGGGCCATTGCAGGATAGGAAGAAACATCGCCGGGTGCGGATCTTCGCCCAGCGTGGCATATTTTCCGTCTTCTGCTATACCGACCACCTGGACGCGAGTTCCATCCGGCATCTTGAAATAAGAGTCCATGGCGTTTTTGGCCGAGCCGAAGATTTTGCGCGCAAACTCACGGTTCACGATGGCTACGCGTGGCGAGCCTTTGTCGTCATGCGATGTGAAGTTCCTGCCCGCAAGCAAGGCTGTTCCCTCAGCGTGAAGGTAATCGGGAGAGACGTGATACATGTAAGCGCTGGCGGCGGCATTGGATGCTCGCAGGTCTGTTGTTTTATCGGTAAAGACACTTGCGTCGTTTGTATCGTTGAGCAGCAGCACATCGGTCAGTCCCACGGCCTGAACGCCGGGAATGGCCTGCACCGCATCGAGGATGCGCTTCTGCATGGCGGGCACTCGATCTCCGCTGTAGCCGGCGATCGACAGCTGGGTCTCTACGAGCAGTGAGTTCCGCGGCTCAAACCCGAAATTGTAGTGCAGGGTGCGCGCGAGTCCGCGCACGGCGACCATGGAAGAGGTGACCAGCACCGCGCAGATCGCGATCTGCACTCCGAGCAAGACCTCCCGGGCGGTAATCCGCCGTCCAACGCCGCCGGTGGATCCGGACTTGACGACCTCATAGGGATTTGAGCGGAGAACCTGCCGAACGGGAACCGCTCCAAAGAGGAATCCGCTGATTAAGCTGAGCAACAGAGCGATGGCATAGACGGTGGCATCCGGGTTGACGGGCGTGTGCAGGGAAAAATTCCCGAACGGCTGCCAATCGCTCAACCAGCGCAGCAGGGCCGCTGCCGTCCAAAGCCCGACGGCTCCTCCGGCGAGGGAAATGAGCACAGATTCGGTAAACAGCGCGCGCAGAATGCGATTGCGGCTGGATCCCAGCGCAAGCCGCAATGCAATTTCACGGGAACGATCCGCGGCGCGCGCGGCAAAGAGGCTGCCCAGGTTGGCGCACGCGGCGAGAAGAATCAACGAAGCGAGCAGCGTTAAGCCTGCAAGGAACGCCTGCAGCGGGCGGGTAAACTGATCCCCGAGAAGGCCCGGACGAGCCAAAGAAAAGTCCGATTTGGCAATCGTCTTTGGGATACGTTTTTCCAGATATGCCCCAATGGAGTTGAGATCGGCGACGGCCTGCGCGGGAGTGACTCCCGGCTTCAGGTGCCCAATGACCTGAAGCAGGCTGCGGGTTCCGCGATCATTCAGTTCGGTGGCTCCCTCGATCTGCTCCTGATTGACCAGCGGAACAAAGAAATTGGGAGAGAAAAACACCAGGGTTCCACGAAAACCGGGCGGGGCTATGCCGAGGATGGTGAAAGGATGCTTGTTCACTTGAACCACGCGGCCCACGACACCGCGATCATCATGAAAATGGGTGTGCCAATAGGCGTAGCTGAGCACGATATAGGGAGCGCTGTTCGCGCCGCGCTCATCGGAGCTGTGGAAGAGGCGTCCGAGATACGGATGAATGCCTAATGCGTCGAAGTAGTTCCCGCTGGCCTCCACGCCCCAGACCGGGGATGGGCCGTCGCCCGTGTCCAGCCCCACCTGAGGGATGCTGTAAGCGGCTAGGCCGTCAAAGCTGCGGTTGTGATCGCGCAGATCGAGATAGTCGGGATACGACTGGCTGGGATTGTGATCACCGGCGCGCTCGACCGTGTAAAGGCTCTGGGCCTGTGGCACATTCAGCGGGCGCAGGATCAGTCCGTTCAGCACGCTGAATACCACGGCGTTTGCCCCGATGGCCATTGCCAGCGTCAAGACAGCGGTGATGGTGAAGCCGGGGGACTTGCGCAACTGCCGCAATGCATAGCGAAGATCCTGGAACCAGCTCATGGTGGTTCTCCCGCCCGAATTTATGCAATTGTCGTACCGTTCCTGAAGAACAGTAAAGGGCTGAAACGGAACGATCAGCGGGTTAAGTGCATGAGAGCGCTGTTCACCCGCGGGCATTCGTGTTCGAAAGTGGACAGGCGCCATGCGCCGTTCATGATTTGGCTTGTCGGGTGGAACTTTCGGTGGGTTCCTGTGATTCGCGGTGGGCGAGGGGGATGCGGACGATGGCTTCGCAGCCGTGGGTGTCGGCGCGGTTACGCAGCTCGAGGGTGCCTCCGTGGGCTTCGGCGATTTGGCGGGCGAGGGCGAGACCTACTCCGCTGCCGGTTTTCTTGGTGGTGTAGAAGGGCACGAAGAGATTGCCTGGATTGCTGAGGCCGGGGCCGTTGTCGGTAACGGTGATGCTGAGGAATCCAGCGCGCGGCTCGGCCTGGATGGATACGGATGGCGCGAGCGCGACCTGGCCGGGCGCGGGCGGCGCCTTGGAAGCGACGGCGGCGGCAACGACCTTGACGATGGATTCCTCGCGCGCGCTGTAGGCGGCTTCGACCGCGTTGCGGACGAGGTTGATGAGGAGCTGCTCGATCTGATCGGGATCGGCGAGGATTTCGTCGGCGCGAATTTCGGCGTTTGGAGACTGCTTAAGTTCTATTTCCAGGCGTTGTTCAAGGCTTACGACGCGCTCGAGCAGCGGGCGCACCGGGACGCGGCGCAGAGATGGCGCGGGGAGTTGCGCGAGCTGGCGGTAGGCCTGGACGAATCGGTTGAGGGATTCGGCGCGGCTCTCGATGACTCCCAGGCCTCGGTCGAAGTCGGGGAGCGAGCCGTTCATAGTTTCCGGGAGACGCGAACGCAGGCTTCCGGCGATGGACTTGATGGGCGCGAGCGAGTTGCTGATTTCGTGGCCGAGGACGCGGATGAGGCGACGCCATGCGACGCGCTCTTCTTCGCGCAGAGCGGTGCTTACGTCGGAGAGCAGCAGCAGGGTGTGCGGGACGCCGCGCTGGCGGAATTGGCTGGCATGGATCATCCAGCGCGAGGGAGATCGCGCGAGCTTGTCGTCTATCTGGATGACCTCTTCGCCGGTGTGGCCGAGGAGCATTTCGAGATTGAGTTCGGAGGCGGTTCGGCCGAGATCGCGGGCGGCGTTGATTTTGAAGAGCCGCTCGGCGGTTGGATTGATGAGGCGCAGGCGGTCGGCCTGATCGAAGGCGAGCACGGGCGCGTCGAGTTCGCCGATGACGCGGCGGAAGAGCGCGGCGGCCTCAAGCGCGCCGAGGCGCTGGGACTGATGCATGTCGGCGAGGGCGTTGATTTCGATGGCGAGATCGCCGAAGGGGTCGTTGATTCTGGCTCCGCGGGCGCGGAAGGAATAGTCCTCTTCGCGGAGCGCGGCGACTACGTTGGCGAGGGTCTGGAGCGGTCGAACGACCTGATCCATAAAGGCCGAGACGGCCAGCAAGAGCACGAGCGCAACGAGGATGAGGATGCTGATGATGGCGGTGGCGGAGAGATGTTCGATGAGGAGGAGCGCGGCGAGCAGGCCGAGGATGGGGGTGCAGAGCAGCACGCCGTAAAGGCGGAGACGAGCTTCAAAGCGGAGGCGCTCCGTTCCCGGAGTGGTTTTAGTTCGGCTGGGTGGCCTGGATGCCATATTTTTCCATCCGCCTGTAGAGCGCGCCGCGGCTGAGGCCGAGGGCGTCTGCGGCCTGGCTCACGTTTCCGGTGGAACGCGCGAGGGCCTTGCGGATGAGGATACTCTCAACGGCTTCGAGACTCATCTCGTCGAGTCTGGGGCTGGAGGATCGCGGCGGGTTAAGGCCGAGATCGGCGGTCTCAAGCTGGTGCCGCGCGCCATGAGCACGGCGCGCTCCATGGTGTGATCGAGCTCGCGCACGTTGCCGGGCCATGGAGTGCAGCAGCATGGCCTGCACGGCTCCCGGATCGAAGCCGGAGACCTGCTTGCGATAGCGCTGGGCGTAGCGGGCGAGAAAATGCGCGGCCAGGGGCGGGATGTCTTCGCGGCGCTCGCGCAGGGGCGGCAGATGAATTTCGACGGTGTTGAGGCGGAAGAGGAGATCGTCGCGGAAGCGTCCGGCCTCGACTCTCGTCGTGCAGGTCAGCGTTGGTGGCGGAGAGAACACGCACGTCGACGCGGCGGGTTTTGGAAGATCCGACACGCTCCAACTCTCCGGTTTCGAGCACGCGCAGGAGCTTGGCCTGCTGGCGCAGCGGGACGTTGGCGATTTCGTCGAGGAAGAGCGTGCCTCCGTCGGCTAATTCGAAGCGGCCGATGCGCTCGGTGCGGGCGTCGGTGAAGGCGCCTTTGACGTGGCCGAAGAGCTCGCTTTCGAAGGTGCCTTCGGGCAGCGCTCCGGTGTTGACGGCGACGAGCGAGCGCGGGCGCGGGCGGAGAGCGCGTGCAGGGTCTGGGCGACGACTTCTTTTCCCGTGCCGTGCTCGCCGGTGATGAGCACGTTGGCGTCGGAGGGTCCGATGCGGGCGATGGTCTGCGAGCACGGGCTGCATGGCGGGCGCGGTCGCGATCAGTTCGGGCAGTCCCTGCGGCGCGGAGGATGCGGTTTTCGGCTTCGAGGCGCTGGGCGCGGCGCACGGCGTGATGGAGATCGATCTGCGTGCGCAGGATGGTGAGCAGGCGAGCGTTGTCCCAGGGCTTCTGAATAAAGTCCTGCGCACCGCGGCGCATGGCTTCGACGGCGACTTCGACGTTGGCCCACGCGGTCATGACGATGACCGGCATCTGGGAATCGTGAGCTTTGACCTGGGTGAGCAGATCGAGGCCTTCCTGGCCAGAGGTGGTGTCGCGCGTGTAGTTGAGGTCGATGAGCAGCGCGTCGTAGGAGCCGGATTTGAGGGCCTGCAACACCATGAAGGGGGAGCGCGCCTTTTCGATGCGAAAGCCTTCGGGTTCGAGCAGGAGCTCGAGCGCGTCGAGGATGTGGGGCTGGTCGTCAGCGATGAGAAGAGAAGGCTTGCGGCGGGCCTGGGTGGTGTCGGGCAGGACCGGCCCCTTCGGTCAAACTCACGGCCGGCTGTCCAGGCAAAGGCGCTTCTCGCGGTGCTGATGGCGGATTAGCAGAATCGGTGTTCTTCATAAAAACTGACCTTTTTATTGTGAACGTTCCTTGTGGCTTCTGCTACGGCATGTGAGTTACTACGCCGCTTTTGGCGTCGTCGATGGAGACTCCCATGCGGTCGAGCGTTGAGCCGGTGGACGCGTCGAGGGCTGCTTTCGCCTTTTCGAAGGCGGTCTGCGCGGTGACGAGCGCGGATTCGGCAACGGCAAGCGCTTGTTCGCTGGTGAGCGTGTCATAGGCGGACATGGCTCCGAGCTTCTGTTCCTGTTTAGAGATGTCGAAGGTTTTCTGGGCGAGATCGCGGGCCTTCTGGGCGGCGTCGACGCGGGCTTTGGCCTGTTCGAGCGCGAACTGCGAGTTGCGGACGTCGAGCAGAATGCTTTTTTTATTCTGCTCGTAGGTCAGCTCACGCTGACGGAAGTCGAGCGCGGCGCGGAACTGGTCGGCCTTGGCGACGCGGTTGCGAAGGGTGACCTGGAGGTTGAACCCGACCTGATATTCGGGCGAGCTGTAATTGAAGGTGTCCTTAAAGGCTCCGGCAAAATCATCGGGCAAGGTGGTGCTGCAGCCTTCGGCTCCGAGCTGGCATGCGGGGTTAGGCTGGCCGCCGACGCCGTATCCGACATACTGGCCGTAGAGGGAAAGGCGCGGCAAGAGCGCATTCTTGATGCTCTTGAGGTTGTTCTGCGCAATCTGCATCGCGATTTGAAGCTCGGCGACGTCGGGACGATTCTTTTCGGCGTCGCTGATGAGTTGATCGATAGGTTTCGTCTCATTCGAGTCGGGTGAGCCAATGAGATCGAGCGGGACGACGGGCATCTCGGCCAGAGCGGGATCGTCGATGGTCTTGGTGAGGGCGTTCTTGATGAGAAGCTCGTTCAGCCGGAGGGTCGCCTTGGCGACGGTGAGATCACCTTCGCTGCTGGCGACGGCGGACTGATCCTTCATGACCTGCATTGAGGGAACGTTCTGAAGCTGAAGCTGCTTCTGGTCGTCGTTGAGGGTTTCATTCGCGTACTGAAGAGAGCGTTCCTTGACCTGCTCGTCCTGATAGGCGCTGACGAGATCCCAGTAGATGTTTTCGACCTGCGTTATGGTGGCGATGACCTGCGCCTGAAAACCGAGATCAGTAAGCTGCAGGTTCTTTTTGGCGATGTGCATGAAGCGCTGGTTGGTGGCGAATCCAAAGCCCTGCAGCAGCGGCTGGTTGACGATGAGGTTGAACTGGGTGGTGAGCTGCGGGCTGAGAACGTTGTAGATGCTGTTTGTGGTCTGGCGGTATCCGTAGTCGGTGACGGTGAAGTTAGTACCGAGCGAAAAGGCCTGCGAGTAGCTGGAGGCGACTTCGACGGTGTTGACTTTGAGGATGGGCACGCCGTACTGGATGGTATTGACCTGCACCTGCGTGGTGTGATCAACGAACGCCTGCACGCCAAGCTGCGGATCGAAGGAAGGAACGGGAGAGCCTTCGCCGAGCGTCGAGGTGACGATGCCTCCCGCGCCGGCGGCGGTAACTCCACTGCTACCGCCTCCCTCCTCCCGAGGAGCTGAAGCCGCCCTGGGTCCCCTGGACGATGCCGGTGTTGACGCCGTTGGCCTGACCTCCGGCCTTGGTGCGCAGCAGGTCAGCCTCTGCGGTGGGGAAGTTGTAGCGGTAGTAGGCGATATCGAGGTTGTTTTCAAGCGCGAGCGCGATGGCGTCGCGCAGAGAGATGTAGAGCTTGCCGTCACGCTGGAGGTTTTGAAGGCGCGGCGAGTTGGTGAGATCGACCGGCGCCACCTGGGTTGGCTTGTACGGCGCGAAAGGATTCCAGGAGTGAGGCATGGTGACGTGGAATGGCTGCTGCGGCGCGGTGACAGGTTGGACCTGCTGGGATGCGGCGGCCTGCTGGGCGATGGTCTGCGTGGGTGGCTGCTGCGCAGGCGTGGATTGCTGGGCGGCGGCGGGCGCGTCTGGTGCGGGGTTTGTTGTTTGCTCCGCGAGGCCGCAGGGTGCGATGAGAACGGACAGGGCAGCGGCGCTCAATTTCTGGTACCAGCGAAAATCCATGAAGATGCTCCTAGAGGCTGTTATGAGCTTTATGGTGCGCGGCGTTGCGCGCGAAAATTGTGTCAGACGAGGCGCCGTTCGCCGCCCATGGCGGGATCATGCGCAAGGACGGGAACGAAGGCTGACACAATTTTCGCCGCAACCCTCCGGGACGGGGCCAGTTTCTCCGATCTCTTCGTCGCTCGTTGCTCGAAGACGCCAGGTATTCGTCGCTCCTCGCTTCTCGATCTCGAAGAAATTGGCTCCCGTCGCCGCACGCCATAAAGTTCATAACAGCCTCTAAGCCTTGTCGGGCGCCTGATTCAGTTCGGGATGAGCGGTATCCTGGGTCATCCATCCGTCGCGCACCTCGATAATGCGGGTGCCGTAAGCGGCGTTAGCGTCGGAGTGGGTGACCTGCACGATGGTGGTTCCCTCGTTGTTCAGTTCGCGGAAGAGCTCCATGATTTCTTTGGCCTGGCTGGAGTGCAGATTGCCGGTCGGCTCGTCCGCAAGCAGGAGCGCCGGTTTGTGAATGACGGCGCGGGCGATGCCGACAAGCTGCTGCTGTCCGCCGGAGAGCTGCGAGGGATAGAGATCTTTTTTGCCGACGATGTTGAAGCGGTCGAGGGTGTCGGCTACAAGTCCCTGCCGTTCGGTGCGGGGCATGTTTTTGTAGGACAGCGGCAGGTCGATGTTTTCCGCGACGGTGAGGTCGTCGAGGAGGTGGTAGCTCTGAAAGACCATTCCACTGTTGCGCTTGGCCAGTTCGGCGCGCTGCTTGCGGTTCATCAAGTGGGCGGGCTCGTCTTTGAACCAGTATTCGCCGAGCCATTGATCGTCGAGCAGGGCGAGGATGTTGAGCAGCGAGGATTTCCCGGCGCCGGAGGGTCCCATGATGGTGAGGAACTCGCCCTCGCGGATGTCGAGGTTGATGCGGCGGAGCACCCAGGTCTGTCCGGCGCCCGTTTTGTAACTTCGTTCGATGTTTTTGAGCTGGATCATCGTTTATCTTTCGTCTTCGAGAAAACTCAGGCGCCGGGAAGTTCAGAGCGCACAAATTTCAAAGCATGAGCCAGCGCGGGAATTTTCATCCCGATAGCGCTTGCCATTCAACAGCTATATTGCCGCGGCGAGTTCGCCGGTTCAGCGTGTTTCGAGCACCTGTTCGAGCGCATCTCCTTCGGCGACGACCTTGCCGTCGAAGAGGTGAACCTGGCGCTCGGCGTGGCGGGCGAAGCGGGGATCGTGCGTGACCATGCAGATGGTTGCGCCTTCGCGATGCAGGTTCTGCAGCAGCTCCATGACGGCTTCGCCGTTGCGCGAGTCGAGGTTGCCGGTAGGTTCGTCGGCGAGCAGGATGGAGGG
The DNA here is from genome assembly GCA_963783805.1 of uncultured Acidobacteriaceae bacterium. Taxonomy (GTDB): domain Bacteria; phylum Acidobacteriota; class Terriglobia; order Terriglobales; family Acidobacteriaceae; genus Silvibacterium. The sequence goes on from CAWAPC010000008.1 coordinate 127,088, forward strand.
CGAACCGGCGAGAGCGCGGGCTACGGCGACGCGCTGCTGCTGACCGCCGGAGAGCTGCGAGGGATAGTGCTTCATGCGGTGCGCCATGCCGACGCGCTCGAGCGACTCCTGCACGCGGCGCTTTCTGTTCAACCGCCGACATGCCGGTGCGGTAGGTGAGCGGCAGCTCAACGTTCTCGTAGACGGTGAGGTCGCCGATGAGGTTGAAGCTCTGGAAGATGAAGCCGATTTCCTGATTGCGGATGCGCGAGCGCTGGGCGAAATTCAGGTTTTCGACGGCGTGGCCGTTGAGCAGATACTTACCGCCCGTGGGCGTATCGAGCAGGCCGACGATGGAGAGCAGCGTCGACTTGCCGCAGCCGGAAGGGCCGGACATGGCGACGTACTCGCCTTTGGCTATGGTGAGGTGGATGCCGGAGAGCGCGTGGGTTTCGATCTCATCCGTATAGAAGACCTTGGTGAGTTCTTCGATCTCAATCAACGATTGTCTTGTTTCCATTGCGTCCTCGCTCCTCTTGTTGCGCTGCGCTTATTCAAGACGGACGTTGTCCGTGTTGTCGTCTCTCGACATGTCGGAAAGAATGACGCGATCGCCTTCTTTCAGTCCGCCGAGGATTTGTATCTGCGTTACCGATGCTTTGCCTACCTTTACCTGTACCCGAGTGGCTGTTTTGCCGTCGGGATTGATCCGGAACAGGCTGATGGTCGAGTCTGCGTTTCCGAACGCCGGGCGGCCCACATACAGCACATCCTGCAGGCGCTGTAGATCGATGGTTCCGTCAACGCTCAACTGCGGAACCGCGCCCGAAGGCAGCGGCCCATCCAGTGTTACGTCAACGGTGCGCGTTCCGTTCACTACGGCGGGATCAATTCTGGTAACGTGGCCGGAAACGACGCCGTTGTGGGTGTCGACTTCGGCGGGCTGGCCGAGCTGGATGTCGTGCGCCTGGGTTTCGGCGATCTGGAGGGCGGCCTTGAGCTTGTCGGGCTCTACGACCTCGGCCAGCGAGGTTCCCACGGTGACGTGCTGGCCGACCTGGAGGGGGGTGGCGAGAGGGTTGAGCACTCCGCTGATGCCGGCACGCACCTCAAGGGCCTGCTGCTGCTTTTGATACAGGTCGAGAAGGGCGCGGGCCTGATCGATCTTGGTTTGCGACGAGGCAAGCTGAACCTCGATGGCGTTCTGGTTTACGTCAAGCTGCTGCTGGCTAAGCTGGTGCTGGGTGGTGAGCTGGTCGGCGGTACCCTGGGACTTGCTGGCCGCGACGCCGGAGATAACTCCGAGTTCGTAAAGCTGCTTGTCGATCTGGGCCTGACGCTGATCCTGCGAGTAGTTGGCGTTGATCTGGCGGCAGTGGTCTTCTTGTCCATCAATGTGCTCTGCAGCGTGGCTTGCATGCTCTTGTAGTCGGCCTGGGCCTGCTTGAGCTGGAGCTGGGCAGTGAGCAGCAGTTGCTGGAGTTGCGGGTCCGCGAGGTCCATAAGAATGGTGTCCGGAGTGACTTTGGTGCCGGGGAGCACGCGGATGCGGACGACGGTTGCGTCAGTCTGCGCCGGAATGAGCTCGATCGAGTCCTCGCGGGGAACCAGCGTGCCGAGGCCGCGTACCTGGACGACCATGGGGCCGCGCTTCACCGTGTCGGGCCAGATGGTGCTTGCGTCCACCGTGGGAATGGCTGGTTTGAGGTGGTAGACGCCGAAGGCGGCGGCTGCCAGAACGACAACGGCAACAGCGATCCCAACAGCGTTGCGGCGGAGCTTTTTCTTCTTGATATCGGGCCTGGCTATATCCATCACGGAACGTATAGTTGCACGCTGTCTGCCATCCGGGGTGATTTCTTAAACGCTCTAAAGAAAAGGTTTAGGCCGCCGGGGGGGTGGGCGGGTGGTGCTGGGATTGACCGTTTTCGGAATCAAGTGTCCGGAAATGGACAGTTGCGCTTCATCTTACCGCTGCGCCGGAAATCAGGCGTGAGCGTGGCTTTTCCCTTTGAATGGGGCAGTCTCTGGAGCTGGATGCATTGCTGCTTTGAGATTCTCTCGCTTTACAAGCTTTTTCTTTTCTCCTTCGGGCTGTCGAGAAGGGGATATCTCTCTTTTTCTGTGGAAGCGCCGCGAGCTCATGAACGAGGCAGGCTCCTGACAATGTCAGCCAAGAACTTCACTGACGAGAAGCCGGGTTTACGATACCGATCTGCCTTCGGCGATTTGGCACCAATTGATCCCGGCGAAGCATCGCTGAACTGCTTGCCCGCACCATGATAATCATGTGTTCCCAAGGGCTGTTCCAAAGGGATGCTCAATACCATCGCCTTGAAACACAACAAGTTCTCCAGAGCCTGCACTCTCCGTCTCAGAAGGCTTGCCAAAGCATCGCTAAGCCGGTAGGTGACGGGAATTGCGCTTCTCGTCAGTTTGGTACTATTTTGAGAAACTGTCTGTAGAACGGAGTCCACGACGGCAAACCATTCGGGCTTTTTGGCCCTTTGTCCTGCGTTCCTGGTTTCGCGCACCCTCAAGAGCGAGTAATCGGGCGTGAGCCAATTTCTGCCGTCTATTATTTGAGGTTGTATCCCCAACTCAGCTCATCCTGTCCAAATCTGACGAAACATTCTCCTGGTGAAGTCACGTACCTTGGATTTTGCCAACCATTCAACCACAAAGGGAAGAACGGCATGAATATGAAAACGATCAGGAGAGTTTTTATATCGGCACTGCTTATTGAGGCACTCGTCTGTATGGTGGCATTCGCAGCCGGGATGAGGATCACATGAACCGAAGGGATTTTGTGCGGCTTGGATGGGCCACCGTGATCGCGACGGGGGCAGGCAAGCTGCGGCCCGCGTTCGCGCAGTCGCTAGCGCTCCGGCAGGTTCCGGGGCCGCCACAGCATCCGATGGTGGCGACGTTGGAACCGAAGGCCACCGGGCGCGCGGCGGATTTCACCCTGCGAATCGCACCCATGATGGTCGAGCTGGCCCCGCAGGTTGTAATCAGCACGATCGGCTACAGCAACAAGGTCCCCGGTCCCCTGCTGCGGATGCGAGAGGGCCAGCGCGTCACCGTCGAGGTTGTGAACGACACGGACGTTCCGGAATACGTGCATTGGCACGGTCTGTTCGTTCCCTCGGACGTGGACGGGGCGGAGGAAGAAGGCACACCCCCGGTCCCTCCGCATGGCCGCCGGCGCTATCAATTCGTGGCCAAGCCGGCGGGTTCGCGATGGTACCACTCGCACACCGCGGCCATGATGGATCTGCATCGCGGCGCCTACACCGGCCAGTTCGGTTTTCTCATGATCGATTCCGCGAATGACCCTGGGCTCTACGACCAGGAGGTCTTTCTGGCGCTGCGTGAATGGGAGCCTTTTCTGACCACGATGGATCAGGACGAGATGGCGGCGGATCCCAACGATCCGATGCCCGAAAAACCCGCCACTCCAGACCCGCGTCCCAACGGGCTCGAAGTCAGCGCTCCTCTTTACTCGATCAACGACAAAATGCTCGGCGCGGGGGATCCCCTCCGCGTGCAGTCGGGTCAGCGCATCCTGATGCACCTGCTCAACGCCAGCGCTTCGCAAATTCATCGCGTGGCTTTGTCCGGCCACAAGTTTCAGGTGATCGCTCTCGACGGCAATCCCGTGCCCGCGCCTCAGCTGGTCGATGTGATTGAGATCGCCCCGGGCGAGCGCGTGGATGCGATCGTGGAGATGAATCAGCCGGGCGTCTGGATTTTAGGGGAGCTGCGCGATGTCGCGCGGCAATCCGGCATGGGCATCGTGGTGGAGTACGCCAATCAGCAGCAGCGCGCGCAATGGCTTCCGCCTCCGAAGGCGCGCTGGGACTACACGATCTTTGGCACGACCGCGCCGCATCCCGCGCCAGACCAGACCATCGACATGGTCTTTGAAAAAGTGCCGGGCGGGCCCCATGGGATCAATCACTGGCTCGTCAACGGCAAGGAATATCCGCATGAACGGGAATTCGTGTTCCGGCAGGGAGGCCGCTACCGGCTGGTGTTTCACAATCGCAGTGACGATTCTCACCCGCTGCACATGCACCGGCACCTGTTCGAGCTCGTCGAGCTCAACGGCAAGCCGACTGCCGGCATCAAGAAGGATACGGTGATCGTTCCCGCATTTGGACGCGCCACCGTGGATCTGGTCGCCGACCAGCCGGGCCTCACGCTGTTTCACTGCCATATCCAGCAGCACATGGACTTTGGTTTCAAGGCGCTGTTTCGCTACGCCTGAGCACCGCATCGCGTGCAAACCGGGCGATCGGCGATCGGAACGGCAGTTTGGCGAAAGCCTTCCGCAGTGCAAAGTCTTGTGTTACGGCTTTTTCACACATTCGACATACACGCGAAATATTGAAGGGATAAAACGCTTCAGGTCTGGCAACTCATCCAACCACAAATCTCAAACGGGAGGAACCGCATGAAGACGATCCGAGGAAGGTTCCGAGCGGCAGTGCTCATGGGAGCGGCCGCCTCGGTGCTGGCATTTGCAGCTGGGGCAAAGGCACAGAATCAAAACTCCAACGGCAATCAGTGGCAACACGCTGATCAGCAATTCGGTGCCGAACGACAATCCGTGGCCGTACGCAACGACGGGTCGCTCGCCCGTGCTGGCGGTGGTTGGCGACATCGCCTGCCAGCCAGGCGAGGAAGACGAGTGGTGAGAAGGCGGGTGAAAACTGCAGCGGAGACACCGCTCAGAATCTGCTGGCATCCCAGGCGGCCACTGCGAATCAGATTGAGAATATGAAGCCTGACCTCGTCGCGCTCGTCGGAGATGAGCAATACCAGGTAGGCCAATATTCGGACTTTGAGAAATCGTACGAATTGACGTATGGCGCTTTCAAATTGATCACGCGGCCCGCGCCCGGCAACCACGAGTTTTATAACGAGCATGGCGCGATCGGCGTTGCCGGCTACGGCTACTTCTCCTACTTCAACGGCGTCCAGCACAATGCCGATGGAACCATGATGACGGCTACGATCGCCGACAACCCTGACACCGGCGGTACCTTCACCCAACCCGTGCCGTATTCGGATGGACAGGCGGGGCACTTCGAGCAGACGGGCGGACTCGGAACCAACAGCAGCGGGCGGCCCAGTCGGGGTCGGAGATGGCTGGTACTCCTATAATCTGGGCTCGTGGCACCTTATCTCGCTCAATATAGAGTGCGAGACGCAGCCGGGCGGCTGTTCGACACCGGCTCCTGGTTTGCCGCCGAACTCGAATGGCTGAAAAACGATCTCGCGGCGAATCATTCCGCGTGCACACTCGCCTACTGGCACCAGCCCACGTTCAGCGCTGCCAACGGCATCGCCGTACCGAGGGCACGACCGCTCAGGCCTTTTGGCAACTGCTCTACGAGTACGGAGCCGACCTGGTGCTGAACGGACACGACCACCTCTATGCCCGCTACCGCCCGCTTGACCCCTCCGGGAATTACGATCCAAAGAAGGGCATACGGGAATTCATCGTGGGCACCGGCGGCGAGACACTCGATCCGGTCGTCACAACCACTGTGACGTCCGGCACAGCCGAAACAAACATGGAGGATCCTAGCGGCAACGCCGAACTTCAACGCAGAGAATCTCGAGGCGGCAACCGGGGAATTCTGGGGCGTGATGGGCCTGACGCTCAATCAGAACGGCTACACGTGGGATTTCGAGTCGGCACTGAAGGATCCTGCACAGACAACCGGTCCGGCTACTTACAGCGACAAGGGCGTCGGCAGCCTGCCACGGTCCAGTCAACAGGTAGTCGACCGGATCGTCTTCGCCACGTTAGGCTTGACCTTGCTTCAGTAGGCATTCCCCCTTCGCGAGAAATCGCGAAGGGGGAACTTCCCTTGTTTGGCTCTCAGTTCCTGCTCGCGGCCTTTCCTCATCCGCGCATCTGCGCTCACAATGGTCATTTTTCTTACTCGTATGAGGAACATAGACCCTGCCACTAGCAGCGCGGCAAGGGACAAGACAACTGACGGCGTTAGTGCTCCAGTCAGCGGGATGGCCAAAGGCTTTAGCATCTCAGCGCCGGGACCGAGACCATACCAGGGCAAGAAAACGTCTGCATCATGGCGTGTGGAACAGGAGTCCGCGTGGACGAGATCATTCATGCCTGGATTTCCTCAGCATGAATCGTCAACTGTTCACCTCGGGACGGTAGCTCGTCAACCGCGGTGCCATAAGAGCGGAGCATAAGTCCTCTGAAACGCGCTTCTGATGAGGAAGGGATCGTTTCAGGACAGAGTGATCCGTGGAAAGAGATTTGTCCTCTCATACTTCAGGCCGCTTCGAAATATCCTCCTGACTGATTCGCCATGAACTTTCCACAGGCGCTTCCTCCTCACCCGCTTCTGCTCGGCGCGGCCATTTGAATCTTTTCTTGATACAAAGCATCTTTATATCAAGCTATATGGAAAAGACTCTCAAGAAGAGTTCTGATACGAGCGGGGTTCACCTCTGGCTGATCCTGTGGAAGGCATTCCGGGCGATGGAGGCTCATGCGGATCGCAGCATTGCGGGGCTGGGGATTTGCCAGAGCGATTTCGGGGTGCTGGAGGCTCTGCTGCATAAGGGTCCGCTGCCGGTGAAGGCGCTGGGTGAGAAGGTTTTGCTGACCAGCGGGTCGATGACGGCGGCTGTTGACAGGCTGGCGCGGCGCGGATGGGTGGTTCGCGGGAATGATCCGGAGGATCGCCGGAGCCGGGTAGTGCGGCTCACGGCCGAGGGCCGGAGAACGATTCAGGTGCTGTTTGCGAGCCACGAGCGTGAAATGGAGCAGGCTGTGGGCGGGTTGAGCCGCGCGGAACGCGTGGCGGCGATGGATCTGCTGCGGCGGCTTGGACAGGGCGCTCAGGATCGTCTGCGTAAGAAAAACGCAAGGAATTAAGGAAGGCGCGGGGACGCGCAGGAGGGAATAATTATGAGTACGATTGCTGTAAAAAATAAATCGGTTCTTCAGGTGCAGGGACCCGGATCGAACCACTGGGTGGGCGATGGCTTTCCAGTGCGGAATCTGTTTCCGTCGAACGGGATTGATGCGCAGGTGAATCCATTTCTGATGCTGGACTACGCGGGGCCGAGTTACTTTGCGCCTACGAAGAAGCGGCAGGGAGTGGGCGAGCATCCGCACCGGGGATTTGAGACGGTCACGATTGCGTACCAAGGAGCGGTCGAGCACCGCGACTCGGCGGGCAATTCGGGAACGATCTTTCCGGGCGATGTGCAGTGGATGACGGCGGCCTCGGGCGTGGTGCATGAAGAGAAGCACGAGCGCGCATTTGCAGAAAAAGGCGGCACGTTCGAAATGGTGCAGCTCTGGGTGAATCTGCCCGCGGCTGTGAAGATGTCGACGCCGAGATATCAGGGCATTGCGAAGGAGGAGATTCCTTCTGTGCAGCTTGGCGCTGGAAGCTACGCTCGCGTGATTGCGGGCGAGTTGAACGGCGTGCGCGGCCCGGCCAAGACGTTCACCACGGTCAATTTGTTCGACGTTCGCGCGAAGGCCGGGGAGCGGTTTGAACTGGCTCTGCCTGCGGGACAGAACTCGGCGGTAGTTCTGCTGAAGGGAAAGGTCACGCTGAACGGCGAGACTCGGCTGGCGGGCGAAGCGCAGATTGCTGTGCTGAGCGCCGATGGCGAAGGGGTGAGCATCGAGGTGAATGAAGATGCGACGCTGCTGGTGTTGAGCGGGGAACCGATCAATGAGCCGGTGGCGAACTATGGTCCCTTTGTGATGAACACGCATGAAGAACTGGCCCAGGCGGTGAAAGATTACCGCGACGGGAAGATGGGGAGACTGGCCGTCTAGGCATACGCGCCTTCCGGCGCCATCCTGGTGTAATCTCTTGCGGTCCTCCCGCTGGTCGGAATGAATTGAATTGGGAAGATTGGAAAGGCCTCCGATTTGAGTCGGAGGCCTTTTTCTTGTGACATAGCATTGTTGTGGTCCATGGGCCCTCCATGGGTGAAGGCGACCTGCCGGTCGTGTCCGCATCAAAGCAAAAGCGCACGCAAACATTCAGGGTTGTACATTTTGTGCGTAACCGCTACAAAGGCTGATATGCCTAAGCGGAAAGACACTGGCTCAGCGCGCGATAAGAGTGAATTTCTGCCTGGACGGCCTATCAGCCTGAAGATTCTGGGCGACTATCTTGACCTTTCTCCGGCTACGATTTCTCTGGTGCTGAACAATGCTCCGGGAGTGCGGTCGATTCCGCAGGAGACTCGCGACCGCGTGCTGGCGGCGGCGAAGAAGTTCGACTATCGGCCGAGTTTTTATGCGCGGTCACTGCGGCGCAAGCAGAGTTTTTCGATTGGCGTGCTGGTGCCGGAGTTGAGCGACGGCTATTCAGTACTGGTGATGAGCGGCATTGAAGAGGTGCTGATGGAGGAGGGCTATTTTTATCTGGCCGCAAGCCACCGGCGCAAGGCGGATCTGGTCGAGGAGTATCCGCGGCTGCTGATGGACCGGTCGGTGGAGGGGTTCATCGCCGTCGATACTGCGCTGCAGCACTCGCTGCCGTTGCCGGTGGTGGCAGTGGCCGGGCACAGGAAGATTGAAGGTGTGACGAATATTCTGCTCGACCATCGCCGCGCGGCTGAACTGGCGCTGCGGCACCTTTATCGATTGGGACACCGGCAGATTGCGTTCATGCGCGGGCAGACGTTCAGTTCGGACGCGGATGACCGCTGGAAGAGTTTTATGGCGGTGGCGAAGGAGCTTGGGCTTGAGGTTCATCCTGAGCTGGTGATTCAACTTCAGCTCAACATCTCGTCGCCGGAGCTTGGATATCCGGTGGTGCAGCAGCTTCTGGCGCAGAAGCGGCGTTTTACCGCCCTGGTGTCGTTTAACGATATTGCGGCGATTGGGGCGATCCGCGCGTTTCGCGATCACAACCTTCGCGTGCCCGAGGATATTTCGGTTGTGGGTTTCGACGATATTCAGGGGGCGGCATTTCACAACCCGAGTTTGACGACGATCCGGCAGCCACTGCATAGCATGGGCACGACTTCGGCGCGTATTCTGCTGGAGCGGCTCCGGGGGAAGAGTGATTACCCGGAGCAGATTGCGATTGTTCCCGAGCTGATTATCCGCGAATCAACAATGCCGCCAAATCCGAAACGGATGAGCCGCCACGGCTGATACGATGCCGCTGCGCAAAACCGCATCGCGTTTTGAATCGCTGCCCGCGGCGCCATTTTATTTTGCGCTGGTGCTCACCGGCGTTGTGACTGTTCTGCTGGGGCCGCTGCTCCCGGTCGTGAGCGCGCGCTGGCTGCTTACCGACATGCAGGGCGGATGGCTTTTTACGGCCCAATTTTCGGCTTCTGTTATTGGGTCGGTGATCTCGTCGTACTATCCGCGCAAGAGTGTGGCGCTGGGAATCGCTTCGATCGCGGTTGGCGTGACTGTGCTGGCCGTTGGGCACTACCGGGCTGCGCTGGTGGCGTTTGCGCTGATCGGGTTGGGACTGGGCGCGTCGGTTAGCGCGATCAACCTGATTTTCGGCACGGAATATCCCGATCGACGCGGCTCTCTGCTTACATGGGTAAATTTCTGCTGGGGCGCAGGTGCAGTTCTCTCCCCGGAGCTGGTTGCGCTGGCGGTGCGGGAGCATGCGCTGCGGGTTTTTCTTTTACTGTTCGGCGTTGTGCGCGCTTGTTGCGTTTGCCGCTTTCCTTCCTCTTTTGCGGCGCAGCAGCGATAGAGTGGATGCGGAGCGTTTTAGAGACGGAGCGTTCGGACTTGCGTCGTCCGGCGCCGATCGAGCTTCGCGTGTTTGTGCTTTTCGGCCTGACCTTGTTTCTCTATGTCGGAGCGGAGACCGCGGTTGCGGGATGGATTGCGACCTATGCGCATCGGCTTACCGGGCTGAGTGTAGCGCGGGCGAGCGTTTTCGTTTCAGCTTTCTGGCTCGCGCTGGTTGCCGGGCGGGGGCTGGTGGTTCTGCTGCTGCGGGTGCTTTCGGAGCGGGTAGTGCTGCTGGGAGGGTTGGCGATGGCGATGGCGGGCGTCGCGGCGCTGTTGTTTCCGCGCACGCCGGAGGCAGCCTTTGCGGCGGTGGTGGTGGCGGGGCTGGGATGCGCGCCGATTTTTCCGCTTTCGGTTTCAAGAATGCTGGCGCGGACGGGGCGCACGCGCCATGCCGGATGGATTTTTGCCATCTGCGGCTCGGGGGGCGCGGTGGTGCCGTGGATTACGAGCGTGATCTCGCAGTATTCGGGCGGCCTGCGCGCGGCTTTTCTGGCTCCGCTGACAGCGCTGGCCGGCATTCTGGTGTGCGTGTTGATTGAGGGAAGAACGGCGCGTCCGGGCAGCAAATTTCTTCAGAGCTAAACAGTTTTACTACTCTTATCTCCGGATGCTAGGATGTGTTTTCTTTTCGAGGAGACATCGTCACTTGATCAACCGCCGCCAGTTTTTGAACTACTCTGCCGCCTTTGCGGGAATGGCCGCTCTTTCCCGCTATTCGCTTGCCGCTAATCCTTACCTGCTGCCGGACGACACCACGATTCCGGCTCTGGATATTGCCGGGGCGCGCTTTCCGGAACATTTTCTGTTTGGGACGGCGACGGCCTCTTATCAGGTTGAAGGGGCGTGGCATGCGGATGGGAAGGGCGAGTCGATCTGGGATCGCTTTTCTCACACGACGGGCAAGATCAAGGGCGGAGACACAGGTGATGTGGCCTGCGATTCTTTCCATCGCTACAAGGAAGACATCGCGATTATGAAGCAGCTCAACATGAAGAGCTGCCGGTTTTCCGTGGCGTGGACGCGGATTCAGCCGACAGGCACGGGCGCGGTAAATCAGAAAGGCATTGATTTTTACAGCCATTACGTGGACGCGCTGCTGGAGGCGGGTATTCGCCCGCTTTGCACGGTGTTCCATTGGGATTTACCGCAGGCACTTGAGGATCAAGGGGGCTGGCCGAATCGCGACGTGTACAAACAATTTGCCGATTACTCGGGCATTGTGGCCAAGGCGCTGGGCGACCGCGTGCATTCGTGGGCCATCTTCAATGAGCCGTGGGTGTTTACCATGTTGGGCTACGGCACGGGGGTTCATGCGCCGGGGAAGAAGGACCCAGCGCTATTTCTCAAGGCCGCGCATACGGTGAATCTGGCGCAGGGCGAGGCGTTTCGCGCGATGAAGGCGGCGGCGCCGGATGCGAAGATCGGATCGGCGTTCAGCATGTCCCCGGGCGCTCCGGCGACGGACAGCGCGGCAGATAAGGCGGCGGCGAAACGCTTCCACGCGATCAACAACGTTTTCTTTCTGGAGACGGCTCTGCATGGCAAGTATCCCGACGCGTTCGAGAGCCAGGAGCCTTTCGAGATTATGGGAGTGCGGCCGGGCGATGACACGATCATGCGCGCTCCGCTGGACTGGGTGGGGATCAACTACTATAACCGGCACATCGTGTCGGACGCGGGGCAGGGCGGCGAGCCGTTTGTTCACTTCAATGAGTGGATGCCGGCGGTGGGACCGATTACTTACAACGGTTGGGAGGTTTGGCCGCGCGGAATTTATGACATCGTGACGCAGATTTCGCAGGAGTACAACCGTCCGATTATCGAGATTACCGAGAACGGATGCTCTTACTCCGATGGTCCGCTGCCGGAGGACATGAACAAGGTGCCTGATCCACGGCGGATCGAGTTTTATCGCGGACATCTGGCCGAGCTGGCGCGGGCGATCAAGGACGGAGCCGATGTGCGCGGCTACCATGCGTGGAGTCTGCTGGATAACTTCGAGTGGGCGGAAGGATATAGCCAGCGGTTTGGATTGACCTATGTGGACTTCCGGGATCTGCGGCGGACAATCAAGGATTCGGGCCACTGGTACGGCAAGGTCGCCGCGAGCGGTAAACTGGACTAGCCGTCCAGGCGTACGCGCTTCGCGCCATCCAGGTGCCGGCTTGCGTGGCCACTTCCTTTGGTCGTGGATGCGTCGTTGATGCACGGCGCTGACAGGCGGTTTATACTTCTTCGGCAGCCCGTCACTTGAGGAAGGTTCTATGAAAATCGTTCGATGGATGCGCGCGGTTCCGGCGCTGTTTCTCTTAGCGTTCACTCTCCCCGTGATTGCGCAGGCTGCGGCCGCACAGCCGGAGGCGATTCTGCATCCTGCCGACCTGGGCAAGATTCTTCCCGGGTTCGGTTTACTTTTCCGGCCAGTCGGCGACGACCCAGGCGCGCAACTCGGGCGGAGTGCGATTTGCCGACGGCGCCATCATGCTGGCTGCTCTGGTTGATAACTCAGGCTATTCAAGCGGTATTCAGCAGAAGTATCAGGCGTATCTGCTCACGGACACCGGCCTGGATTTTGAGGGTCATCACCTGGCCCCCGGAGCTTATGGAATGGGCATTGTGAAGACCGACGCCAGCCTGCAATTTGTGGTTATGGATGTTGGCGCGCATGACCTCTTTCAGGCCGTGGCTGCGAATGATGCCAAGCTGCATCGGCCGACACCCCTGCAGATACTGCCGGCGAGCGATGCGGGGACGTATCGGCTGTACTTTGGGCGGAACTATGTGGAGTTTGCGCGCGGAAAGTAGGGGCGTAGCTGAGGGGCGGCAACTTACAGGCGCAGCGCCGTCTTTGATATACTAAGGGAGAATGTATATCCAGGCCGTCGAGGTGCGATGATGCAGGTTGGAAAATGGGGAAACAGCCTGGCGGTGCGCCTGCCCGCTGTGGTTGTCGAGGCGCTCGAGCTTAAAGAGGGTGATCAGATCACGATTAATATTGCGGGGCGGCGGGAGTTTGAAATGAGCCGCGACCGGAGCCGGCAGAAGGCAATAGAAGGGCTGCGAAAGCTGCGCAGGCCGCTTCCGCCGGGCTTCACGTTCGACCGGGAAGAGGCGAATGCCCGCTGAGGTCTTCTTCGATACAACGATTTTGATCTATGCCGTGACGGAAGTCGATGCTCGCACCGCCGTCGCCGAGGAACTGCTGGCGGCGGGAGGGACCTTGAGCGTTCAGGTCCTGAACGAGTTTGTTGCTGTCGCTCGCCGAAAGCTCCGTATGGGTTGGGAGGAGATAGAGGAAGCCCTGTCCTATATACGTGCTTTATGCGGCAAGCCCGTCGCGACAACCGTCGATATTCACGATGCGGCTCTCAGGGTTGGTCGACGCTACGGCTTTCATATTTATGATTCGCTGATGATTGCCGCAGCCAGTGAGGCCGGCTGCACGACGCTCTATTCGGAAGACATGCAGCACGGTCAGAGGATTGGCTCTCTTAAGATTCAGAACCCATTTATGAAGTAGACGTGAGCTACTGGTCCGTGATGTTGCGCTGGTGAATGTCAGCGGCGACTTCGGGTACGGTTCCGTCGTTCAGGATGACCTCTTCCGGTTGGCCCTGGACTAACATGCGATGCACGGTTTTGGTTTTTCCCGCCACGCGCACGTGTTCGGTGAGCGTGGTGTTGTGCGAGCGGATGGTTACTGGAACTTCGGCTTCGGCGAAACCGTCATTGGAGATGTCGATGGCGGCGAGATACTGGCCTGTATACGCGGCGGGGGTGGAGTGGAAGGCGGCGATGGAAAGATCGGGTAGACCGCGGTCGTTATAGACCCAGTTGTCGAAGAACCATTGCAGGTCTTTATCCGATGCGCGCTCGACGAGCTTCTGGAAGTAATCGGGCGTGGTGTCTGCCGCCGGATCGTAGGCCTGGAGCGCGGAAGCCAGTTCTTTTTCTCCGGCCACGTCGCGAAGCATCCATAAAACGTAGGTGGCCTTGGTGCGGTAGTAGACCGGGTTGGAGGCGTGAAGGAGATCCTGACCGGGGCCGTCGCCGGGCGTGGCGGGTTCGGCGAAGGCGAGTGCGCTGCGCTGCGATTCGAGTTTTTCGAGCGCGAGGGTGCGGTTGTTGGTGTGTTCGATCCATAAAGTTTCAAGAAAACTGGAAACGCCTTCGTTGAGCCATTCGCGCCGCGACCGAAAATATGCGTGCGCGAGCGCATGGCTCATCATCTCGGCATAGCTGTCGGGAGGCTGGTCGGAGATGGCGGTAAGCAGGAGTGGTCCCTGCTCCCAGGTGAGGTCCTGCTGTTCGGGAAGATCGATAACGATCAGCGGCGATTTTGCTTTTGCGCCGAGCCACTGCGTGACCAGCGGCTGCACCATGGTGGCGGCGGTCATCAATCCCTGGGCGTTGGTTTGATCTTCATTGCGCGCGTAGACGCGTACTCCATTGTTCTCACTAAAAGTCCAGTCGGCAAGGAAGATTGATGGCGTGGCAAAACCCAGTTTTGTGGGCGGAAGGGTGCAGGTGATAATCCCGGGATATTGTTGCGTGGGTGTAACGGATGGTTTGCCGAGGGGGACGGCCTGTCCGTCGAGAACGATGACGGTGGGCGGCGCGAGGTAATACTCGACGGTGAGACGGATGGAGACAACTGCGTCGGACTGGCGCAGCTTCTGGGTGCCGATTTCGGTGAAGACCTTTGCGCCATCCCCGAGCAGCGCAGGAACGGACGCTACCGGATACCAAACGACGTTGCCGAAGCCGCGCAGGCCGGTGAAGTCTTCAGAGATGCGGTCCCAGTCGGAGTGGGCGGCCACACCTTGGGGCGTGCCCAGTTGTTCGAGGCGCTTGGCGCTCACGTCGATCTCTCCGCTGTAGGTGACTTCGAGACGCAGTGTGCCCTGGGGCTCGAGCGGCGCGGGCAGAACGATGACGGCTTCGTGAAGCTGGCCGGTGTGGTCAGTGTCGCTGTTGAGGGTCTGCTGGCCGAAGGTCAGGCGCTTGCTGTTGAGGCTGACTCCTTCAAAGTTGAGCGAGGAGGAGAGTTGCAGCGGAATCACATTGAGCGGCTGGCTACTGTCGTTGCGTATATCCACCTGAGCTCGCGCAGCCAGCGTGTGATCGCGGAGGGCGAGATGGATGTCGAGATCATACGAAGTGAAGGTGACGGCGGCCGCTCGGTATCTGTAACTTTTGCGGTTACAGTTTGCGTTGGCGCGGCGGTTTGCGGAGTTGTTTGATCCGTTGTTTGATCGTCGGAGCGCGAAAAGAGGACTTTGGCGTTGGGGTTTGACTGGCCGGGAGCGGCCTGGCTCGGGGTGGGTTGAGCTGGCGCGGGTTGTTGCTGCTGTGCTGCCGCGCTCAAAAAGCTGCCGCAGAGAAGGATATAAAGTGCATAACAACATCCAGACTTCAAGATCATTCAGGAACCTAAACCTTTTTGCTTTTTGCGGGGAGCAGCCTCTGCGGGCTTCGCTTCCTTTTGAGTTCGTCTTTGTCTTGCGGCCTCGAACATGACGACGGCTCCTGCTGCGGATACGTTGAGCGAAGAGACGGCTCCGGCCATGGGGATGCGCAGCAGGTGATCGCAGGTGCGGCGGACGAGGTCGTGCAATCCGTCGCCTTCGCGACCGAGGACGATTACCGTGTTGGACGTGAAATCGTAGTTGTCGTAACTGTTGGCGCCGCGCTCGTCGAGTCCGACGCACCAGATGTTTTGCTCCTTGAGCTGCTCGAGGGAGCGCACGAGATTGACGACACGGGCGATGCGGACGTGCTCGGCGGCTCCGGCGGAGGCTTTGACGGCGACGGGGCTGAGGGGCGCGGCGCGGCGTTCGGTGAGAAGCACGCCGTCCACTCCGGAGGCGTCGGCGGTGCGGAGGAGCGCGCCGAGGTTCTGCGGGTCTTCGATGCCGTCGAGTGCGAGCAGGAGACGGGGCTCGGGACCGGTGAGCAGGTCTTCAAGATCGAGAAACTCCCGCGTGCGGACTACGGCCA
Source organism: uncultured Acidobacteriaceae bacterium (assembly GCA_963783805.1). Lineage (GTDB taxonomy): Bacteria > Acidobacteriota > Terriglobia > Terriglobales > Acidobacteriaceae > Silvibacterium. The sequence continues at coordinate 142,863 of CAWAPC010000008.1, forward strand.
CGATTCCCTGGTGGCTGGGGGTCTTTGCCAGACGGGTAAGCTCTTCTTTGGGCTCGAAGCGGAGGCGGACGCGGCCTTCGCGGCATGCGTCGATGACCTTTTGCAGCCGCTGGTCGTGCCGCTCCCGGGCGACGCATACGTGGTCGAATTGCCTGCTTCCGGAGCGCAAAGCCTCTTCGACGGGGTGCAGGCCGTACAGAATCTCCATCAGTTCAGTTTAACGGGTGTTGCTTCCGAGTATGCATCAGCATCATAATTGGAGAGTTAGCGAAGAATTCTTTCCATTGCTCATGCTTCGCTGCCGTGGTTTGCTGAGGATGATTGCATGAGCTTTGTGCGCAAGCTCGAGAATCTGGTGGCTGAGAGCGTCTTTCCTGGCGCTTCATCCGTCTCAGAAGACGAGATGACTACGGCTGCTTTCGTATTGACCGATCAGGCACGCGCGGAAAACCTTGCCGTTGCGCAGGGGCTGAAGCGCCATGACGCCGAGCTTCTGGACCGGCTGATCGTGCAGTATCAGCACCGGTTGCTGCGCTACCTGCTTTTTCTGACCGGCGACCGCGACATGGCTGACGACCTGTTCCAGGAGACGTGGATGCGGGTGCTGACGCGGGGCGCGCAATATAACGGCGCGGCGCGCTTCGATACCTGGCTGTTTACGATTGCGCGGAATATGCTGATCGATCTGCGCCGCAAGCGCACCATGGCGAGCCTGGAAGAACTTTGCTCGGCGGACGGCGAAGAATACACCTTTGAAATTCCAGGTACGGACCCGAATCCGTTTGACCGTTACCGGAGCCAGGAAGAGTCGCGAAAGGTAGCGAGCGCGCTGCTGAAGCTCGATCCGCTGCACCGCGAGGTGCTGGTGCTTCGTTTCCACGAAGACCTATCGCTCGAAGAGATTTCGACGGTCACGCGGTCGCCGCTGTCTACAGTTAAATCACGCCTGTATCGCGGGATCGCCGCGCTGAAGCCGCATCTTGAGAAGGAGGCGCTGTGAGCCAGTCACATACTCCCGATCCGAAACTCCTGGACGCGCTGGCCGGTCTCGACGCCGAAGCCGACAGGATGGTGGTGCAGCGTACGCGGCGGTCTGTAATGGAAGCCGCGAACAAGATGCGCGAGGTGCGGAGCCGCGGACGCTACCAGGTGGGACTGGTGCTGCTGGTGCTGGGCGCTCTGCTGATGTTTCTTACGCCTACGATATGGGCGGTTGCCGAAGACTTGTTCAACGGCGAACACTGGCTGGATGCGCCGGAGCTCACCGCGCTACTGGTGGTCACTACGGTTTCGACGATCTTCGCCGCGGTTCTTGCTCAGTGGAGTACCCGTTCGCGGGGCGAAAGTGCGTAGAAACCTGTTGAGGTCCGCCGGGCGAAATGGATAACGCGAGTAAGAACGAAAACCGGTTTTCCGATGAGCTGCGCCTGATTCCGCGTTGGTCCATCGCTGCCGCGCTGCTGGCGTTCGTGCTGGTTGAATACTACTTCTGGGTTATTTTGCCTGCGCACCGTGCACATCCCAGCGCGCTGCCTCTGGCTCTTCGCGTTTATCTGCTGACTTCGTGGGGCGCACTGGCGGCACTGTCCATGCTGGTGATTGGCTACATCAGCAATGATGCTCCGCGCCGCGGCATGAGCGCGCGGCTGTGGATGATCTGCGTGATCATTCCCGGAGGCATTGGGGCGGCGCTTTACTTCCTGCTGCGGCAGCCGATTCTTGCATCATGCCCGGCCTGCGGTGCACACGTTGAGGGCGATTACCACTACTGTCCGCAGTGCGCGTACCAGGTGACGGCGTGCTGCGGCAAGTGCTATCGCAGCGCGCGCATTACGGATATCTACTGCGTTCACTGCGGGCATGAGCTGGCGGAGGACCATCCTCCCACGCGCCTGCACGCCTTCAGCAGCCAGGCGCGCGGTTGACCTTGCTTTCCGCAGCTTCCTATACTCAAGGGTTGGCTTCGACCACTCCCATTACGGCGCTCATTATCGACGACGAGCAGCTTGCGCGCGAAGAGCTGAAGTATCTGCTGGACACCACGGGCAGCGTGGACGTGCTGGCGGAGGGAGCCAACGGCATTGAAGCGGTTGAGCTGATCCGCGAATACCAGCCGGATGTGGTTTTTCTGGACGTGCAGATGCCGGGGCTGGATGGCTTTGCGGTGCTGAAAAAACTGATCGAGCACCACGATTCCCTGCCGCAAATAATTTTCGCGACCGCCTTCGACCAGTATGCGGTGCGCGCCTTTGATGTAAATGCGATCGACTATCTTTTGAAGCCTTTCGATAAGGACCGCGTGCTGCAGGCGATCGATCGCGCGCGAACACGATTGCAGGAGACCGCGCAGGGGGGAGATGGGCCGCTGGCGCGCGCGGGGGAAATCAGGGTGGATGCGCTGTTGCGGCTGATCGAGCAGCAGCAGTCGCAGCGGCCGCAAAGCGCGAAGATTGTTTTGCAGGCGCAGAGCCGGCTGCTGCTGGTGGACCAGAAAGATATCTGCTTCGCGTCGATCGATGACGGCGTGATTTCAGTGGTGACGCCCACGCTTGAGGGCCAGTCGAAGTGCCGCACGCTGGAAGAGCTGCTGGAATTGCTTGACGCTAAAATGTTCTGGCGCGCGCACCGGTCGTACGTGGTGAATATCAACCACATCAAAGAAGTAGTGCCGTGGTTCAAGAGCAGCTATCAGCTTCGCATGGCGGACAAGAAGCAAACGGAGATTCCGGTAAGCCGCGCTCAGACGAAGCGGCTTCGCGAGTTGTTCAAGCTCTGAGCTGAATCAGTGAGCCGGGGATTGTGGCTGCACTGGATCCTCGCCGGCGCGTCGCGTGTAGATTCGATATTCGGAGGGCTGCTCGGCGCGGCCCCACCACTTGACCATGTGCGGCGGACGCCTCTCTAGCAGAAGCGTGTAGTGCTGGCCGAAGTATGCGTTGAACTGCGGCCAATTCTCGACTTTGTTGAAGTTTCGCGCGCCATTCAGACAGAATTGATTGCTGACTATGATGATCCGCGGTTTAGCCTTCGTTAGTTCATCGAGGAATTTGTCGCGCAACTGCTCGGTTGCGGGAGTTTGACCAGGCGCAAAGAAATAACAATCGTAGAGAAAACCTGTCGACTGGATGAGCTTCATCCGGTAGAGGGTGTTGATGCATCCGGCAGTGGTGTCGAGGCACTGGACCTGGCCGGAGAGTTGCGATCCGCCTTGTTGATTGAGGTCGGATTCGAGCATGGTGATGAATTCCTGATTGTGCCAGTCGAATCTGCTGGCCTTGAGGGTCGCGATGGGCGCGGTAACGAAGACCAGGGCGAGCAGGCTGATTGCGCCGACCGTGCTGGTCGAGGTTGTTGCGCCTGCATGCGGCTAAAAACTCTATTGCCATCGCGAGCAAGAGGAAACCGATCAAAGTGTAGCGATGGTAGGGATAGCCCTTCCCCTGGGCGATGTAGGAGATGAGCCCGCAGACGATCGCCGCCAGCAATGCTATGTTCTGCCATTGCCGCCATGACTTTGCGCGGATGAGCAGGAAGAGCCAGGGCAAGAGAAATATCTGAAGCGGAGCGACGGAATGGGTGAGCAGCCAGGCGAGACTGCGATGCGAGAGGCTGGCGTGGAAGGGTAGCAAGCCGCGCACGATAAGCAGGAAGGCATAGAGCGCGTGTTCGCGCAGCAAAAAGATCAACAGGAAAATCAGCGGCGCTGCGAAGACGATTATTCCGGCGAGAAGATGCTTCCAGATGGCTGGAGGCCTTTTTTTCGGCAGCGCGAACATCAGGACGACCAGCGCTATAGCGAATGGCACAGCGGTTGGTTTGATGGTGACGGCGAAGCCCGCGAGCAGAGCGGCCAGCGCGATTGGCCAGAGTTGTTGCGTTCGCATCCATCGGAAGAAAAATGCGAGCGCGGCGAAGAGAAGAACCGCGACGGTGAGATCGCGCTGGCCGGTTTGGGCGATGCCGTCGGCGCCGTGAAGGACTGCAAAGACAGCGGCTGCGATGAAGCCGGCCAGCCAGTCAACCTTTCGCGACATGGCTACCATGCTGACGCCGACGGCTGCGAGCAGGGCGAAGTCGAAGGCGCGCCATGCGGTGTTGCCGCTTCCGAGTATGTGAAGAACAAGCCAGTCGACGAGATAGGAGCCGGGCATGTTGATGTCCACGATGTCGCGATAGGGAGCGAAGCCGTGCCGCATGAGAACGACGACGTAGCGGATGAGAGAGGCGTCTCCAACCAGCGGCCAGTGGCGCGTGGTTATCACGAATGCGGCGACGAGCAGAGTTAGAGCCGCGGCCAGGACGAACCGGAATTGCGGCGCGTACCTATTAAGGGCGCTCATACTTTGACCTTCGCGGCGAGGTCGATTGAAAAAGATAGACGCTGAAGATCGCGATGAGCGGCTCGAGCGGATGGCGGAAGCGGGCGTTGGCCGTTACGAAATAATAGGTCACCGGCAGCAGCAGGAAGGCCCAGGCGAAGAGCGCAGCCGCCGGGATGCGATTCTTGAGCGAGAGCGCGAGGCCGAGGATACCGGTGATGCTGAGGAAGCAGTAGCTTAGTTCGCGCAAGAACTCATTCAACGCCGAGTGTTCAATGGGGTGCGGGACGCTGACCCAGAAAAAATAGAAGCGCTTGAGCGAGATGAGCGCGTAATGGGCTGGGTGCGCGGCGATGTAGGCTTTTCCTCTTGCGCCCTGTAACTTTACGTAGCGTATTTCTCCGAGCGATTTGTAGAGCATGGTCTGCGGGGCGCGTTCGACGAGCGGCAGCGTTGCCATTACGGGGAAGCCGTTGGATGCAGGCCCGCTGCTGGCTTCGAGTTCCGGGCCCAGGTTGTCTCGAATGGGAACGAAGACGTGGAAGGCGCGCCAGTTGCGAGCGGTCCACGGGGCGAGAAGGGCGAGGAAGAGAAACGCGGCGAGTGTCGCGTTCTTTAGACCGGGGGCGACGGGGCGCGCGCCGAGAAGAATCCAGATGCCACACACGAGGAGAAAGAGAAGCAGCGTGGCGTTTGATAGGGCGATGAGTCCCCATAACGCCGCGAAGAGCAGCCATTGGCTGGTGGTTTGGCGAGTTTCTTCCGGAGTTGCTTCGCCGATGCCGCGCATTTTGAGCGCGAGGGCGAGCGTCCATGTGAAAAGGAAGGCGGTGAGAGACATCTCCCACACCCAGTGGACGGCGTATTGCATTGCGGCTGGATAGAGCGCCCACAGCCATGCGGACCACATGGCGACTTTGCGATTGTAGCAGCGCGCGGCGATTTGATAGACGAAGAGCGCCGTGGCCGCAGAGAAGATGCTGTCGATGGTGAGAATGACCCACGCGGAGAGCGCGGTGTAGATGCCGAAGAGTTTGAAGACCGCGGCAAGCAGCAGAGGATAGAGTGGAGGCACCCAGGCCGTGGGTCCGGTGTGGCCGACGAAGGGATCGGAGTATCCATAGCCGGTGACGAGTGCGCGGGCTACGCGGCCCATCTCCCAGCCGAACTGGAAGTGATCCTGATCCGGCCGGATGCGATAGGTGTGCGCGAGCGTGATGTAGAGTACGCGCACGAGAAATCCGGCCCAGAAGAGCAGCCAGGGATTTCGAGCCGCGAATTGTTTTGCGGACGCTGCGCTTCTGCCGGTCATCAGCTTCCGGATGGCTGCCATATCGGTGCTGTGATCAGGATATCCACTTCAGCAAGCGAATCACGCCCATGGAAGCCGGTTTGGAGTGCGCGGATACATTCTCGCGCGCATGAATTTCGTCGCGCTGCTGCGCGTAATAGTTGAAGGCGCGGACCAGCATCTGCTCATTCGAGAGAGTGGGGCGCCATCCGAGAGTCTCGCGAATCTTTGTGGTGTCGAAGGCGAAGTCTTCGGCGATCATCTGGTAGTGATAGGGGCCGAGGGGAGAGATTTTGAGGGTATGAGCGAGTCGCATGGCAGCGATGGCCGGGCCCTTGGGAAGCGAGGCAACGCGTGAGCGGCTGCCCGCCGCGTCGATAACTGCCTGGTAGATTTCGCGGAGGGGACGGACGTTGTCCGATCCGACGTGAAAAACGCCGGAGCCTTCATACTGCATGGCTTGAATGCAGGCTGTGGCCAGGTCCTGCGCGTAGACGAACTGATAGCGGTTGCTGCCGTCGCCCACCACCCAGATTTTTTTGCCTTCCTGGATGAACTCGAAGAGGATTGCGAGCAGACCGAGGCGTCCGCTGTCGATGATGGTTGGGCAGCGCAGGATGACGATCTGAAGGGCGCTGCTGTAGTCGGCGAGCAATTGCTCGGCGGCCAGTTTGGAGCGTCCGTAGACTTCGATGGGAGCGGGCGGTTCGTTTTCGCGGATGGCGTGACCGACGTTCGAGGCCCACAGGCAATTGGTTGAGGTGAAGACCAGCTTGCGAACTCCGAATTCGCGGCAGGCTTCGGCGAGGTTGCGGGTTCCTTCGACGTTGGAACTCCACAAATCTTTTTCCACCATAGAGCCGTGCGCGAGAAAAGCGGCGCAGTGCATGACTGCAGAAATTGTGTGCTCACGAAATAGTTTGGCGAGCAGGTTCTTATCTCTCAAGTCGCCCTGAATGCTGATGAGCTGAGGATGCTTGTCCGGATCCGGCACGAGGTCCAGATTGATGCAGGAGAAGCCGTCGGACAGGAGCCGACGCTTGAGAATTCCGCCGAAGAAGCCGGATCCACCAGTGATGAGGATGTGGGGCATGTTCTTCAAGGCTAATCAAGCGCAGAGGAACATGCAAGGAATTACGTGTGTCGCAGTCAGACGCGTTTTCGCTGCGCCGACTGGAAGAGAAAGACGCTGAGGATGACGATGAGCGGTTCGAGTGGATGGCGGAAGCGCGCTCCCGCTGTCACGAAGTAGTAGGTGAATGGCAGCAGGACGAAGGCCCAGGTGAGAAGTCCAGCGGCGGGCGTGCGCCTTTTGAGCGAAAGCGCGAGGCCGAGGATGGCGAGGATGTTGGGTACGCAGTAGTTGATGTCGCGCACAAAGATCAGGAACTCGTGCTTGTCGGCTGGATGGGGGACGGTGCTCCAGAAGAAATAAAAACGCTTGAGGGAGAGCTCGAGGAAGCGTGCGGGATGGCGTGCGAATCCAGGCTTTGGCGAGATCGCCCCGCTGTTTCGCAAAGCGCAGCTCTCCGAGCTCGGTATAGCTGCGAACGTCGGCCTGGGAGTTGATGGTTTTGCCCCACGGCATGCCCATCGATTCAGGATTATTGCCCATATAGAGTTCCGCGCCGAAGTTGGTGCGGAAGGGAACGAAGGCGTGAAAGGCGCGGTAATTGCGGATCATCCAGGGCGCGATGACGGCGAGAAATATTAGCCCAGATGCGACGGCGTGGCGGATGGCCGGGGCTTTGTTTCGGCCTGCTGCGCCGATCAGCACCCATAGGCCGCAGACGGGCAGAAAGAGAAGCAGCGTGGAATTGGAGAGCGCGATGAGTCCCCAGAGCAGGCCGAAGAGGAGCCATTGGGTCATTGTTTGGTTTGGGGTCTGCTGCGTTTTTGCATCCGGACGCATCGCCAATGCCGGGGTCCCCGCGGACAGGTCCACGTTCGCGGGGTGGGATGCCTCGCATTCGCATGCGCCAGTGCGAGCACGGCGGCGAAGAGCATGGTGGTAAGGGACATCTCCCATATCCAGCGCACGGCGTACTGCATGGCGGCGGGATAGAGCGCCCATATCCATGCGGACCAGAGCGCGACTTTGCGGTTGTAGCAGCGGGCGGCGATTTCATAGACGAAGATTGACGTGGCCGCGGAGAAGACGCTGTTGAGGGTGAGGATGACCCAGGCGGATTTTGCCGTGTAAACGCCGAAGAGCTTGAACACGGCGGCGATGAGCAAAGGATAGAGCGGCGGAACCCAGGCGGTTGGGCCGGTGTGTCCGTTGAATGGGTCGGCGTAGCCGTGGCCGGTAACGAGGGCGCGCGCGACGCGGGCCATTTCGTAGCCGAAGGTGAAGTGGTCCTCGAAGATGCTGAAGCGGTAGGTGTGCGCGAAGGTGATGTAGAGGACGCGGATGAGGAGGCCGGTCCAGAAAATGGCTTGCGGCGCGGATATGGCCGGAGCGGAAATTGCTTGTGATGCGAGGACCGCTTTTTGCGCGGGTTGGGCTGGCGGGATGGCGCGGAAGGCGGTCAGGGACTGTCCTTTGGGTGGTTTGCTTATTTTACAGAGCAGATTCGCTAAACGATTGAGGGCAAAGAAGAGGCGAAAGCGGGCTTAGAATATCGGAATGCTGTCTCCTGTGATTCCTGATTGCGAGCCTGTTCCGGAGAGTTTGCGCTGGGCGCATCCCGTGGTGCAGGAGTGGTTTGTGCGGCGGTTCTCGACGCCCACGGAGCCGCAGGAATTGGGCTGGCCGCATATTCTTGGCGCGACGGCCGACGCTGATCTCCGCGCCTACGGGGTCGGGCAAGACGCTGGCGGCGTTTTTGATCGCCATTGATGCGCTGCTGCGGCAGGCGATCGATGGGCGACTGGAGTGCGCGACGGAAGTGGTTTATGTTTCGCCGCTGAAGGCGCTTTCGAACGATATTCAGAAAAACCTTGAAATGCCGCTGCGGGAGATTCAGCAACTTGCTCTGGAGCGGGGATATCTGTGTCCGCAGATTCGGGCTGCGGTGCGTACAGGCGACACGCTGCCTTCGGAGCGGACGGCGATGCTCAAGACGCCGCCGCACATTCTGGTGACGACTCCGGAGTCGCTGTACATTCTGCTGACTTCGGAAAAGAGCCGGCAGAATCTGCGGCGGGTGCGGACGGTGATTGTGGATGAGATTCATGCGATTGCGGACGACAAGCGCGGGTCGCATCTGGCCCTGACACTGGAGAGGCTGGACGCTCTGGTGTGCGGCGAGAACCGGTTGAATGCGGCGGATTTGATTACGGGCCATGCGGCTCCGCAGCGGATTGGGTTTTCGGCGACGCAGAATCCGATTGAATTGGTGGCGGAGTTTCTGGCTGGCGAGCGAGCGGCGGATGTGGAGATTGTGCAGGCCGGGCAGCGGCGCGATCTGGATCTGGCAATCGAGGTTCCGGCGGATGAGTTGGGAGCGGTGGCCACCTATGCCGTCTGGGAGAGTGTGTATGCGCGGCTGGCCGAGCTGGCGATGGAGCATCGCTCGACGCTGGTGTTTGTGAACACTCGGCGCATGGCGGAGCGGCTGGCGTTTGCTCTGGGCGAGCGGCTGGGCGCGGAGCATGTTGCCGCGCATCATGGGTCGCTCTCGAGAAAGCTGCGGCTGGAGGCGGAGCGGCGGCTGAAGGATGGCGAGATTCGCATTCTGGTGGCGACGGCTTCGCTGGAATTGGGCATCGATATTGGATTTATCGATCTGGTTTGCCAGGTGAACTCGCCGCGCGCGATTGCGGTTGCGATGCAACGCGTGGGCCGCGCGGGACACTGGCGCGGCGCGACGCCCAAGGGGCGCTTTTTTGTGACGACGCGTGATGACCTTGTGGAGAACGCGGCGGCGATGCGCGCGATGCGGAGCGGCGTGCTCGATCGGCTGGAGATACCCAGCAAACCAATTGACGTGCTGATGCAGCAGATTGTGGCGGCGTGCGCTGCGGAGCCCTGGGAAGAGCGGCAGTTGTTCGATGTGCTGCGGCGCGCGCAGCCTTATCGCGAATTGACTTGGGCTGAATTTGACGAGGCATTGTGTTTGCTGACCGACGGGATTGAGTCGAGTCGAGGGCGGTTTGGGGCTTATCTCTTGCGCGATCGTGTGCAGGGACGCATTCAAGGGCGGCGCGGGGCGCGGATTACGGCGGTGACGAATGGAGGAACGATTCCGGATACGCCGCTGTTTCCGGTGATTATGCAGCCGGAGGGCGTTCAGATTGCGACGCTGGATGAGGATTTCGCGGTGGATTCTTCGCCGGGTGATGTGATTCTGCTGGGCAATACGAGCTGGCGGATCCAGAAGATTGAGTCGAGCGGGCGAGTGCTGGTGGAGGACGCGCAGGGGCAGCCTCCAACGCTGCCGTTCTGGACGGGCGAGGCTCCGCAGCGGACACGGGAGTTGTCGGAGTTTGTGTCGGATTTGCGGATGGAGATCGATGGGCGTACGCACGAGGTTGTGCCCGGGTTTGTGAGCCAAACGAATCCTGCAGTTGCCGAAACCGTGGCGTGGCTGAAGCGCGAGTGCGCGGTGAACGATGCGGGCGCAGAGCAAATGATTGGCTACGTGGTTGCGGGGCGCGCGGTGCTGGGGACGGTTCCTTCTGTAACAACGATTGTTGCGGAACGATTTTTCGACGAAGGCGGAGGGATGCAGCTGATTCTGCATGCTCCGTTTGGCGGGCGGATTAACAAGGCGTGGGGACTGGCGCTGCGCAAGCGCTTTTGCCGCGGATTCAATTTTGAGTTGCAGGCGGCGGCTACGGATAACGGGCTGAATATTTCGCTGGCGGAGCAGCATAGTTTTCCGCTGAGCGATGTATTTCAGTTTCTTACGACTCAGACGGTGACGGAGCTGCTGGAGCAGGCTTCGCTCGCGTCGCCGATCTTCAAGGCTCGATGGCGTTGGGATGCGGGGCGCAGCTTGCAACTACTGCGCTTTCAGAAGGGGAAAAAGGTTCCTCCGCAGATTCAGCGGACGCGCTCGGATGATCTGCTGGCGAGCGTGTTTCCGCAGGTGGCGGCGTGCCAGGAGAATGTTGAGGGCGATATTGAAATTCCGAATCATCCGCTGATTCGCGAGGTGATGAAGGACGTTCTGGGCGAGGCGATGGACCTCGCAGGATTGAAAGAGGTGCTGGATGGGATGCACACGGGCCGCATCCGCTGCCTTGCGGTGGATACGACCACGCCTTCGGCGTTCGCTCACGAGATTTTGAATGCGAATCCTTATGCGTTTCTGGATGATGCGCCGCTGGAGGAACGGCGGGCGCGTGCCGTGGCGATGCGCGGGCGTTTGCCGGATGCGCTGCTGGGTGAGGCGGGACGGCTTTCTCCGGAGGCTATTGCCGAAGTGCGCGCGCAGATATGGCCTGATGTGCGCGATGAGCATGAGCTGCATGATCTGCTGTGTTCGCTGGTGGTGGTTCCGGCGGAGTTTTCGGAGCAGGCGGAGTGGCCCAATGCGTTTGTCGAAGCGCTTATGGCGCGCGGTCGCGCGGTTGTTGCTTCGATGGATGGGCGCGGATATTTTGTGGCTGCGGAGCGAGTGGAGGAGGTTCGGCTGCTATGGCCCGCAGCGGTAATTGCTGCCGACGTTGCGAGGATTCCAGCTGCTTTGACTTCGGCTGAGGATGTTTTGCGCAAGGCAGTGCAGGGATGGATGGCGGTGCTGGGGCCGGTGACTTCGCGCGGGCTCGGCGCACGGCTGGGCGCGGATGGCGCTGAGGTGTGGAAGCAGATGCTTCGGCTGGAGATGGCGGGGACGATTCTGCGCGGCTCGTTCGAGGCTGCTCCGGGTGCGGCTGTTGCCGATGAGGACGTGGAGTGGTGTGAGCGGCGTCTGCTGCAGCGCATCCATAAATTGACGCTGCACTCGCTGCGGAAGCAGGTTGAGCCGGTGACTCCGGCGGTGTACATGCGGTTTGCGCTGGAGTGGCAGCATCTGGCGGCGCAGCGTCAGCTTACGGGCGAGCAGCGGATTGCTGGAGGCGATTCGCGGGCTGGAGGGGTTTGAGGCTCCGGCGGTGGAGTGGGAGCGGTCGCTGTTGCCGCAGCGCGTTGCGAATTACGATTCGCGCTGGCTGGATGCGCTTACGCTGACGGGCGTTGTGGGCTGGGGGCGCATTTCGCCGCATCCGGCATTCGCTTCGATTGAGAGCGGCGGACCGAAGCGGATTGTGCCGACGGGCATGGCTCCGATTACCTTTTTTGTGCGCGAAGAGGCGCTGTGGATGGATTTGTGCCTGGTGCAGCGGGAGATTCCGGAGTTGAATTTAACGGCTTCGCTGAGCGAGTTGGCAAACCGGGCACGGTCGTATCTGGGCGAGCGCGGCGCGATGTTTCCGGGCGATCTGGGGCGCATGTTGGGCGGCTCGGCGGAAGAGGTGAGCCGCGCGCTTTGGGAGCTGGTGGCTGCTGGACTGGTGACGGCGGATGGGTTTGACAGCCTGCGGGTGCTGGTCGATCCGCGGCGGAAGCAGATGTTTGCCTCGCCTGCCGGCGTGAGGAAGGCCGCGCGTCCTTCCGCGGGCCGATGGAGCATGATGCGCGCTCCGGATAAGACTGAGCAGAGCCCGGCGTGGCGGGAAGCGGCGGTGGAGTCGGCCTGTCAGAGTATTATTGCGGCGGTATGGCGTGGTGTTTCGCGATTTGATGGAGCGCGAGACGGCGATGCCTCGCTGGCGGGAGCTGCTGGGGATGTTTCGGCGCATGGAGGCGCGGGGCACGGTGCGCGGCGGGAGGTTTGTTTCTGGTTTTGGAGGCGAGCAGTTTGCTTTGCCTGAGGCTTTGGAATCGCTGCGTGCTCCGCGGGAGCGTAAATGTGTAGCCGATGCGGTTACATATTCGGCGGCTGACCCTATGAATCTGGTTGGAATTGTGGTTCCGGGTGAGCGGGAGGCTGCGGTTCCGGGCAAAACTGTAACTTATCCGGTTACAAATGTAGTTATCGCGCAGAAAGCTGAAGAAGCTGAGCCGGTGTCAGCGGGATTACTGCCGTTTTCTTCGGCTATCGAAGGTGGCGCGCTTGCGTGAAGAATCGCGGCCTTTGGTTGAGGGCGAGGATTACGTGATGGAGGGGCCGTATCTGGTGTTTACGGCGGCTTATCATTTGAAGCGCGGGTATTGCTGCGAGTCGGGATGTAGGAATTGTCCTTGGCGTGTGAAAGAGGATGATTCTCGCGAAAAGCATGATTAACCGCAGGTCCTTCGACTGCGTTCGTCGCTCCCGCGACGAACTTCGCTCAGGATGACATCGTTAAAATAAAGCGCTAATTTCCTGACGCCGGCTTCTGCGGTTGGGCTGACGGCGCAGGAGTTGGCGTGGGCGTGGTTGCGACTGCGGGTGGGTGGATCAGGATTGCGGTTCTGGGGAAGCTGAAGCTGCCTCCGGTGTCGTCGATTACGTTGATCTGGCAGGTGTATTGGCCAGGTTTGAGGTCGGTGAGCGGCACGTCGAACTGGAATGCTACGGCGTTGCGGGTGGGCTCGTTGAGCTGGTTGGCTTCGACGAGCGGCGTCTCGAAGGCCTTGGTGCTGCCGTTGAGGAATTCGATGCTGGTGAGGACTCGGGTTTTGGGCGTCTTGTCGGGCGAGTAGACCTCATACAGGAAATAGAGGTGCTGGTTCTGGCGGAAGACGTGCGGCAGGTTGGGCACGAGTTCCTCGCCGTCGTGGACCATAGGGTTGTCTTCGCGTTTGGGGACGGGAATGCGCTGGCTGGCGAGGACAACGGAGCTCATTTTGAGCGGCAGCTTGCGCTGGTCGGGGACGTTGATGTCAGTCTCAAAAGAACCCATGCGTCCGGTTTCGTTTTCGCGGACGACGAACTTGAGATGGTATTTGCCGATGGGCAGGTTGAAGCCGGTGGAATACTGCACGTTCTTCTGGCGGACCTGCTGCGCCTGATCGATGTTGAGCTTGACGGTCTGGCGCGCCTGGCCGATGACGTGTCCGGATGGGTCTTTGACTTCGCCGATGACGTCGAGCGTGGCCTTGTCCTTGTCTCCACCTTTGACGAAGGGGATTTGCGAGCCGGGCACGACGAGGGAGACGGGAATGTAGTAGTGCGTGTCGTCGGTGCGGAAGTACCAGGCTTCGAGATAGACGGCTACGTCGGTTGCGGGCAGATCGCTGGCGAGTTGATCTTCGAGTTGCTGCTCGCGGTCTTGATTGTTCGAATGCTTGAAGTCGGCGGGGGCGTAGTAGCCGGGGCGGTATTCGATTTTGACACCGGGGCGGTTGATTTTGACGGTGAGGCGGCGGTAGCGTCCGTCGCGGCGCGGGTCGGTGGAGCGGAAGCCGAGTACGTAGTAGGCCGAGGTGTCGCGCTGCATGCGCTCGAAGGCCGGCGAGAAATCGTTGGAGTCGAAGAAGGCTTTGCCTCCAGTGTCAGAGGAGAGCGTAGCCATGACTTCCTGAGTGTTGAAGAGCGCGTCCTGGTTGTTCTGCAGCGAGGTGCCGTTGTAGCCGTTGGCTCCGCGGAGGCTTCCGGTGGAGGCGTCGCCTAAGGGCGAGATGGTCTCGAGTCCGCGCGAGTCGACACTGTAGATCGATAGGTTGGCGCGGACGGCGGAGTTGATGGCGGAGCGCAGAGAGGCCTGATTTTCGATGCCGTCGCGCTGGATTCCGCCGGAGAAGTAGAGCATGGATTTTTTTTCGTCGATGCCAGCGAGGGATTTGGAGATGGAGGCGATGGCGAAGAGTTCGCGGTCGGTGTTGAGGTCGTTGTATTCGCTCTCGTCGGCGGTGAAGGAGGTTGCGTCTTCGACCTGATTGGTGGTGCTGGTGGCTCCGGGCGCGAAGCCCTGGGCTGACGCGCCGGAGTAGCTGTTGACGGCGTTGAGCAGGAGTTGCTTGTTCTGCGTGAAGTCCTGATCGAGCGAAAGATCGGTGTCGAGCGAAACGGCGGCGACGATGTCGGCGGGCTGCATCTGCTTGTTGATGTAGTTGCGGGCCGCTTCCTGCGAACGCTCGATGTCTTCGGGCTGCATGGAGGTGAGGTCGAAGAAGAGCACGATGAGGCGGTGATTGCGCAGCTCTTCGGGGCGGGCTATTCCGGTTTTTGCGTTGAAGATGCTCTGGCCGGTTTTCCCGTTGATGGTGGCTTCGTCGAGGGGCGCGGCCTGATCGACGCTCTCGAAGTCGAAGCTGGAGATGTGCTGCGGCTTGCCGTTTTCGAGGATGGTGAAGTCATTTGCGGTGAGCCCGCGGACGACTTCGCCGGTCTTTTTGTCGCGCACGACCACGTTGGTGAGGACGAGGTCGCTGTTGACCTTGAGCGTGAAGGGCTGAGTGGGCGGCTGCTGTTGGGCGCGCGCGGTGATGGTTGCGCACGCTGCGAGCAAGAATGCGAGAGCGAGACTTGTTTTCCTGATCATTGGCAGCCTCCTAGAAACGATATCGCGCCAGGAAGGTGAACTGGCGCATGGCTGCGGCTGAAGTGACTTCGCCATAGGTTCCGGAGCCGAGCGTGCTGTCGACGCCTGAGTATTGGACGGTGTTGAAGAAGTTGTCGATAGTGGCGCGAACTTCGACAGTCTTCATTTCGCCGAAGCGGTGGGTCTTGGAAAGAGAGACGTCGTCTGTAATGGTTCCGGGGCCGGGGATGGAGAAGCGGGACGCGGTTCCATAGGTGCCGGCGGGGGTGGTGAAGGCGGCCTTGTTGAACCAGTTGTTGAGCGAACCTCCGCCGGCGGTGAGCGAAACGCCGGGGACACGGTCGGGGCGCAGCGAGCCGGTGCTGCCGCGGGCTACGTCGAGTATGGCGGCTTCATAGTTCGGCGTGAGCGGGTGCCGGTGGCGAAGCTGAAGGTTCCGGAGATGGAGAGGCCGTTGAGCGATTTGGAAAGAATGTTTCCGCTGGTGAGGTAGTGCGCGTCGGGGCCGAAGGGAAGTTCGTAGACGAAGTAGCCGTTGGACTTTTGGCGGACGTCGAAGCTGGAGTTTGATTCCTCGGCGAGCAGGTTCTGCCAGTTCTGCGCGATGCCGGCGGAGGTTCCGCCATTGCCGCCGATGGAGGTTGCGTTGTCGATGGAGTGGGAATAGGTGTAGGTCGCGCCTACGGCGATGCCATCCTGCATGCGCTTGCGGAGGCGCACGGCGAGCGCGTTGAAGTTGGAGAAGGCTACGTGAATCCTCGAAATTGTAGAGGACGCCGCTGAGAGATCCGGTTGCGGTGCGCCCGGGCGCGTCGACGATATCGAGTCGCGTTCCCTTGGAGCCGTTGTAGCCGACGTTGAGGACGATTCCGAGCGGGAGGGTCCGCTGTATATCAAGGAACCAGACCTGAACGTAGGGAAGCCGATAGTTTTTGTTGACCGAGTAGTTGCCTTCGGCCTGGGGCGCGGGGAAGCCGTTGGCGAGGGTCACGACGGGCGTGGCTCCGCTGGTGTTTTCGTTGGTCTGCACGTCGGCGAAAGGCGGCTGGAAGGCGAAATCCTGCACGAATTTTTCGTACTGGCCGTTGGTGTAGTTGATGCCGTAGCCGGTGCGGACGACCGTGTCATTAAAGGCGCGCCAGGCGATGCCGATGCGGGGAGAGAAGTCGTTCTTTTCCGGTTCTACAAGCGTGCGCGGGAAATAACCGCTGATAGGGGCCGACGGTGTTGGGTGTGACGGTCGCTACCTCTGAGTAGTCGTTGCCGGTGTCGAGCGTGGCGAGATGGTCGTATTTTTCCGAGTAGGGCGAGAAGTATTCGTAGCGCACGCCGGCGTTGATGGAGAGATTCGGCAGCGCGCGCCAGTCATCAAGCGCGTAAGCGTCGATGATGTTTTCGCGCAGATAGGACTTTTGATAGGGAGCCTGGAGACTGGTCTGCTGCGGCATGCCCAGGAGCAGGTCGGCGAGCGAGGAGCCGGTAGTGGCTTCGCCGGTGGGAACATTCGGGTTGGTTCCGGGAGCTTCAGTGTAGAGGCCGGTGAAGGTGTAGGTTCCGGTGGAGTTGGTTTCGCCGAGCAGATCGAGATGGACGCGGTGAACGTCGGCTCCGAATTTGAAGTTGTGCTTCTTGTGAATCCAGGAGGTGGTGTCGGCGAGTTCGATGGTCTGGTTGGTCTGGAAGTTCGGCTGCTGCTCATTGATGCTGGTGAACTGATTGAGGGTGACGTCGGGTAGGCCGTAGAGCAGCGGATTTGCGGGCAGGCCGTTGAGGCCGATCTGGCTGGCGACGTCGGTGGTGTTGGTGAAGTAGTTGGTCGTCTGCGAATTGCTGCGGTTCCAAGTGAGGTTGAGGTTGTTGGTGAGGTGGTTTTTGCTGATCGAGTAGCCGAGCTGCAGCGAGTAGTCGTGGCTTTGGGATTTGCCGCCGAGACCGGGAAAGATGTTGAGCTGGTCGCTGGCGGCGTGGCTTAGTTGAAGTTGAGCGTTGAGGTTCTGGTGGAGTCCCTGGCTGGCCATGGCCCATGCGCTGGCGGATGAAGTTGCCGAGGGCGGCGTTGTTGCCTCCGCTGCCGAAGTTGTGGATGAGGCGCGCGCCGAGGGTGGTGGTGTTGGTCTCGGCGGTGGAGATTTCGCGGTAGTTCTGGAACTCGCCCGGCAGGTTGGGCAGCGGGATGTAATTCAGCAGCTTCGTGGCCTGCGCTGCGAGGCACTGGCTGGGGATGGTGTTGTTGGGGAAGGGCTGGCCCGCGTTGCGGGTCGCCGGCGTAGCAGCCGGGATCATAAATCGTAATGGGCTGACCGTTTTGCGTGGTGAGCCCGGAGAAGTTTCCGGCGCGCTCGGCGATGGTGGGAACGGTTCCGTATTCGTTGAACGGCGTGGAGGAGCGCTGGCCGGAGAGCGTGAAGAAGAGAAAGTCGCGCGTGTCGTGCTCGATGAGGTGCGGGATGTAGGGCGCGCCGAGGAGCGTTGCGCCGAAGCGGTTGGAAGCGTAGGCAGGCTGGTTGATCTCCGGTCCGCGGATGGTGAAAGGTTCAGCGTTGAGCGCGGAGTTGCCGCCGTTCCAGAAGATGGCTCCGTGGGGCTGGTTGGGGTTGAAGTTGCGGAAGTTGCCGCGTCCGCCGAAGCCGCGCTCCGCCACCTCCGCCGCCAAAGCCCCCGCCTCCGCCGAACCGCCGCGCACCGCCGCCACCTCCTCCGACCGTAGCCCTCGTCTGCCGCCGCCGGGCCGCCAGGCCGCCGGGGCTTTCGGAGAGCTGCTTGAGGCGTCGGGGCCGCCGGACTGGAGCGATCCTTGCGCCGAGATTGAGCCCGGCGAAGGGGCTGGTGTAGCCGGTTTGTCCGGCTACGGCTACGGATTCTGAGGAGAAATCGCTATTGCCGGCAAGCGAGGGAAGCTGCGGCTTCTGATCCGGCTTCGTTTCCGGATGCGGCTGCGATGAGGTCGGATGCGGCTCCGGTGAGCGAGAGGCTTTGCGTGCCGCGGCCGGAGTATTGGCTGGACTGCGCGGCGCGCTCTTCCTGCTGCTCCTGCTGCGCGGCGCGTGAGGCGAGGATGAGGGTGAAATCTACCTGACGGTCGTGCGAAGTGGCGTTGAGGAGAGCCTCCTGCGTGGTTGCGGCGAAGGCGGCCAGCTCGGCGCGGACGACATAGCGGCCATTCTGCGGGATGGTCATGCTGTAGCTGCCGCTGGCGCTGGTGGCGGTGGAGTATTTCTTCCCGGTGAGCGTGTTGGTGGCGGTGACGCTTACGCCGGGCAGCGGGATGGTTCCGGACTTTGACGCTGCCGTGGATGAAGCCGCCGCTTTGCGCGGGCGCGCTGGGAAGACTGGGCGCAGCCTGGGCCGCGGCCTGCGCATGAAGGAACGCGGGCGCGGTCAGTTGAGACACGGCCAGCAGAAAGCGAGATGGAGAGTCGGCGGCTCAGCATACGAGGATGGGCGTCAGTTATTGGGTTGGGGCCGGTGGAAGTTGGTGTTTGGCAGCGGGGCGACGTCCTCCTCCGCCAAAACCGCCGGTCCGACGGGTCCGCCGACGTTGAGTTCGGTCGCGAGGAAGCTTCCGCTTCTGGAGCGCGCCGCGCGCGTTGACGTTGTCGCCTACTTTGATATCGGGCAGCGTGATGTCTTCGCGATGTTTGCGGAAGGAGGTGTTTTCGTCGACAGCGATGGTTTGCGTTACGTTGTCAGGACGCTTGATGACGATGTTGGTTCCATCGATGGATTGCACGACGCCGGTGGTCCAGGTTTTGCCGAAGTCGGCGCGCGCCTTCTGGTACTGCTCCTTGTCGATGACCATGACGAAGACGGCGCCTACGGTTTTGGCCTTGGGGTCTTTGTCGCCGATGGCGGCGATCATGTCTCCGGTGTGGAGATCGGTGATTTTGATCTGGTCGCGCTGTTTGCGGAAGCGGGTGTTGGGGCCGGTTGCGACGGTGTAGACTTCGCCCTCTTCGGTTTTGACGGTGATGGTATCGCCGGAGATGGCGGTGATGTCGCCGCGCACGCTGTGGTCCTGAAATGGACCCATGCCTCCGCCGTCCTGCTGGCCCTGGTCCTGGCTCGGGCCGAAGCGGCTGCGGCGCGCGCACGTGAGCGCGAGGGGCCTGAGGCAGGAAAAGAGCTGGCGGCCAGGAGCGGAACAGAGATGCGGAAGAGCGATTTCATGGTCGAACCAGTATCTCTCAATTGGACGGGCGCGAATCTGCAAGATAGACGCCTGGAAGCTGCCGGTGAGACGCAGACAGGAGAATTTATGTAACTTCTCCGGTGATTTCCCATCGGATAGAGAACTGGGTTTTACCATCTTTCGGTATTATGGGACGGCTGAGAAATCCGCGGGCAACATATTCGCGGGATGACTCTCTAAGGTAGAGGAGGTTTGCGCTTTGAAGAAGACTCTTACGGATGCGCCGCCTGCGGGACCGGGACAGCGATTCTGTTATGTCCGACAGCAGACAGAGGCGCTATGCGAGCCGCTGACTGCCGAAGACATGATGGTGCAGTCGTGCGACGAGGCGAGTCCGGCGAAGTGGCACCTGGCGCACACGACGTGGTTCTTTGAGACCTTTCTGCTCTCCGAATTTCTGCCCGACTACCAGCCCTTTCCATCCCGATTTTCACTGGCTCTTCAACAGCTATTACAACGCGGTTTCGGAACAACCGGTAAAGAAGCTGCGCGCGTCGTTTTCGCGGCCTTCGCTCGATGAGATATCTGGAGTATCGCCGCTATGTTGATGCGGCGATGGCGGAGCTGATCGAAGGCGGCATGCCGGAAGAGGCTGAACGCCGCGTCACGCTGGGGCTGCATCACGAGCAGCAGCACCAGGAACTGCTGGCTTACGACATCAAGAATGCTTTCTGGTCGAATCCGCTGCATCCGGCTTACCGCGAGGGTGAGCTGCCGGCGGCTCGCATGGTGGAGCCGGTCTCGTGGATTGGGATACGAGGGCGGCCTGTGGAGATTGGCTATCAGCGGCAACGGCTTCTGTTTCGACAACGAGCAGCCCCGGCACAAGGTTTATCTGAAGCCGTTTGAGCTGGCTTCGCGGCTGGTGACCTGCGGCGAGTATCTGGACTTTATGCGCGATGGCGGCTATGAGCGCGCGGAGCTCTGGCTCTCGGATGGGTGGGAGGCGGTGAAGGCGCAGGCGTGGCGCGCTCCGCTGTATTGGTTTGAGGCGGATGGCCAGTGGAGGGTGTTTACGCTGCGCGGCGCCGTTCGATCTGGACGCGGCTGCTATGCCGCCCCGGTGTGCCATGTGAGCTACTTCGAGGCTGACGCTTTTGCGCGCTGGGCGGGAAAACGGCTGCCGGTGGAGGCTGAATGGGAGATTGCGACGGCGGGGCTTCCCGTGGAGGGCAATCTGCTTGAGTCGGAGATTCTGCATCCTATTGCGGCAAAGGCTCGGAGATGGATTGCAGCAGATGTTCGGAGACGTTTGGGAGTGGACGGCGAGCGCTTACCTGGGTTATCCGGGGTATGCGCGCTCTGCCGGGCGCTCTGGGCGAGTACAACGGTAAATTCATGAGCAATCAGATGGTGCTGCGCGGCGGGTCGGCGGTAACTCCCGCGTCGCATATTCGCAGCACCTACCGAAATTTCTTCTCGCCTGCGTCGCGCTGGCAGTTCAGCGGAGTGCGTCTGGCCAATCGTCAGGAGTAACCCGGACTCTATCTCATGCACACACTTTCTTCCGTTTTTACTCTGCCCGAAGCGGCATATACTCCGGTTGGCTCAGAGGTTTATCGCGGGCTTACCGCGATGCCGAAGACGCTTTCTCCCTGGCTTTTTTATGACGAGACAGGGCTCGCGGCTTTTCGAGGACATCACCAGACTTCCGGAATATTATCTGACGCGCACGGAGCGCGGCATCTTCGCACAATACGCTGACGAAATTCTGGGATGGGGCGGTGCGCGCGCGCTGACGATGATCGAACTGGGAGCGGGCACGGCGGCCAAGACCGGGTTGTTGCTGAAGGCCGCGGTTCGCAGACAGGGAGCGGTGGATTATGTGGCCATCGATGTTTCCGAGAGCGCGCTGGCCGCGGCGAAAGAGCAATCTTGAAGCGGATATTCCGGGCGTGCGCGTTGACTTCGCGCGTGGCCGATTACACGGAAGGCATCGACGGAGATTCCGGTGACCGGGCAGCGGCGGATGGTGCTCTACATCGGATCGAGCATCGGGAACTTTGAGCCTGCCGACGCGGTGCAGGTGCTGCGCGAGGTGCGTCGCAGGCTTGTTCCGGGAGATTTGCTGCTGCTGGGCGCGGATAGCGTGAAAGATCGAGCAGACGCTGTTGAGCGCCTACGACGATGCGGCCGGCGTTACGGCGGCCTTTAACAAAAATATTCTTACGCGCATCAACCGCGAGCTGGGCGCGAACTTCAACCCGCGGCTTTTCCGGCACCGGGCGCGCTGGAATGAGGAGCATTCGCGGATCGAGATTTACCTGGAGAGCCTGATCGCGCAGCATGTAACGGTTCCGGCGCTCGAACTTGAGGTGCGGTTCGCGCGCGGCGAAACGATTCATACCGAAAACAGCTACAAATTCACTGAGCAGAGTATCGCTTCGATCGTGGAACGGGCCGGATTCAGGATGGAGCGGCGCTGGACGGATGAACGGGAGTGGTTTGGAGTTTATTTGGCGGTGAGCTGTTAGTCGGATCAGCGCGTGTAGTCGCCGCTCTTGCCTCCGGTTTTGCTCTCCAGCAAAATTTCGCGGATGACGATGCCTTTGTCCAATGCCTTGCACATGTCGTAAATCGTGAGCGCGGCTATGGAGGCGGCGGTGAGGGCTTCCATCTCTACTCCGGTAGCCGCTGTGGTTGCAGCGCTGGCTCGGATTTCTATTCCGCCCTTCACAATTTTCGTGGTCACTTCGATGTGCGTCAGCGGAAGCGGATGACACATGGGAATGAGATCCGCGGTTCGCTTGGCGGCCTGGATTCCGGCGAAGCGGGCGATCTCCAATGGATTGCCCTTGGGATTGCCGGGCAGCGCTTTGAGAACCTCAGAAGACATGGCAACGAAGGCGCTGGCCTGGGCGGTGCGGCGCGTTTCCGGTTTGCCGCTCACGTCGACCATGCGCGCGCGGCCTTCGTTGTCGTAGTGCGAGAGCTTCTTCATAAAGACAGGGTACAGCGTTCGGCGGTCAGGGTGCAGGGTGACTACAAATGCAGGAAAGTCACGAGGTCCCCGGCGGAGAGTTCGGCTGTGTTTTCGGGCACGACTAAAAAGCAATTTGTTTTTGCTGCCGCGGACTGATCTCCCGAGCCCTGCCATGGGATGGGCTGGATGGTTGCGCCCGCGGCGCTCGATTCGAGACGGGCGGGCAGGAAGCGGGTGAGATTGGGCTTCGCTTCCACATCCTGCGTGAGGCGCGCCTGGGCAAGTTCGGGGCCGGTCTCTTTTTGTCCGGCGAGCGCGGCCAGCAAGGGCGCGGCGAAGAGCGCAAACGTGACGAGGGTGGAGACGGGATTGCCGGGGAGTCCGAAGAAATAGCGTTTCTGTTCGGGCAAGCTGGCCGAAGACCACTGGCTTCCCGGGCTGGATGCGCGCTCCGGTGAAAAAGAATGCAGCATTGAGATTGGCGAGCGCCTGCTCGACGAAGTCGTATTTGCCCATCGAGACTCCTCCGGAGAGGATGAGCAGATCGCAGTCAAGGGCGGCGCGGATGGCTGCTTCGCTGGCCTCAAGCGTGTCTCGCACCGCGGGGAAGAGCACGGGGTCGCCCCCGTAGCGCGTGACCTGCGCGGCGAGGGAGTAGCTGTTGGAGTTGCGAATCTGGTACGGCAGCGGCCGCTGGGCGAGTGGAACCAATTCGTCTCCGGTGGCGAGGATGGCGACGCGCGGTCTGGCGTAGACGGAGACGGTTTCGTATCCGCAGGCTGCCGCTACCGCGATATGTTGGGCCTCGATGCGCGTTCCAGGTTCGAGCAGCATTGCGCCAGAGCGGGCTTCGGCACCGGCGGGGACGATGTTTTCGCCCTCGTGCAGACTGCGCAACGGGGTTATCTGATCGCCATGGACGCCTGCGTGCTCCACCATCAGAACGCAGTCGGCTCCATCGGGAACGGGTGCTCCGGTCATGATTTCGATGGCGTGGCCTGCTTTGAGGGCCGGCCCGGTCCAGGCTTCGCCGGCGCGGAGATGGCCTGAAATCTCGAGAGGTTGAAGGTCAGCAAGATCGGCGGACCGGCAGGCGAATCCGTCGCGCGTGGAGCGGGCAAAGGGCGGCTGATCACGATCGGCGAACAGAGGCTGAGCGAGGGTGCGGTCGAGGCTGGCAAGCAAGGGCACGATTTCGGTGCGCGATGGGCGCAATCTGTCCGCCTGATTTTGCACGGCGCGCGCCGCGTCTTCATAACTCAGTACAAATGAATTCACGAAGAATATCCCCACGCAGATTCTATTTGAAAGAGAAAGGACGCTCACAGGGAGCGTCCTCTGAGTGAAAGAAGCAGGTAGAGATCAGGATTTCTTTTTGTACTTGCTTTCGACGGTCGTTCCCATCTCCGCGAGGATCGACTTTGCGTCCGCGGAGAATTGACCGTTAGGGTCAAGTTCCAGGTACTTCTGATAGGCCTCGGCGCATCCCGGAGGCGCTATGATCTTCTGCGTTTTGGGATCAACGGTTGCCTTGTTGATCAGCGCCTTGCCCTTCAGATAGTACGGCAGTGGCTTGTTGGGGTCGGCGGCGATGGCCTTGTCGGCAGCGGCTACGGTGCCGTCAATGTTTCCGGCGCGATCCATCATGATGGCCTCGTTCCCGTAGTACATGGCCGCATTTTTCGGATCGGCCTTGGCGGCGGCATCATACGCGGCCTGGGATTCGGCGGTCTTGCCCTGCGTAGCCAGAACTTCGCCCAGATCGTTGTTCGCGGCGGCCTCTACGTCGGGACGCGGCTTTTTGGACGCCGCATCGAGATCGATGGCCTTCTTCAGCGAAACGGCTGCCTCGTCGAGTTTCTTCTCGCCCTTCTGTGCCTTGCCCAACTCGACCCACAGCAGAGCTTCATCGGGTTTGGCCACCAGATCGCGGGTCATCAGCGCATCGGCATCGGCGTAATTCTTGCTGTCAGTGTCCTGGCGGGCTTTGATGAGGTCGGCATTCAGATTCTTGATCTGGCTGTTCTCCTTCATCACCTCGGCGTTCTTGGCTTTTGCCGCCTCAAGCGCCTTTTTCTGCTCAGGCGTCATCTTCGCAATGTAGTCGGGGCGCGACAGGTCGAAGTTCTGCTGCGTGTCGCCTCCAGTGGTTACCTTGACATTGGGAAACTGGTCGGCCGTTTGCTTGGCTGCATTCAAAAGAGTGAAGTAGTAGGTTCCGGGAGCGACGTTGTCGCCCTTGTAGTCGCCATTGGCATCGGTGGTGAAAGTGTACTTCGCCGTCTTTCCATCGGTGCTCAACTGCACGGTCACGTTGGGCATGGCGATGCCAAGAGGATCCTGTACATGGCCGTGAACCTTACCCGTGGTGTCCTGGGCCAGAAGCGATGGCGCCACAGCGATGATCAGCAGGGCCGCGAGCAGCGATGCCAGCCAGAGTTTTGTCTTACGCATGGTATTTTCTCTCCTTCAAAATCTTAATCCTCGGAACCCCATACCGTTCACGCTGCGCAGTTTATGAAATTGCCTGCGCGTAGGGAATTGGGTCGGATGCGCCGGCCTCGCGAAATGCGCGCAGGCGCAGCACGCAGCTTTCGCATTCGCCACATGCCGCTTGAGCACTCGAATAGCATGACCACGTTAAATGGAATGGCGCCTGCGAGTTCAAGACCAAGGGCCACGATCTCCTTCTTGCGAAGATGGATGAGCGGCGTGGAAATTTCGATGCTTCCGTCGCGCGTGCCGGTGCGAATAAGCTGCTGAAAAGCTTCATAATAGGCGGGCCGACAATCGGGATAGCCGGAGCTGTCCTGCTCGACCGCGCCGATGAAAATGGTCTGCGCATCGAGAACCTCGGCCCAGCTCACGGCAGCGGCCAGGAAGTGCGCGTTGCGGAACGGGACGTAGGTTATGGGGATCGATTCGCCGATCGGCTCATGTTCCGGGGCTTTGGGCACGTCTATCTTCGCGTCGGTGAGCGCAGACCCTCCGATGCGCCGGAAGAGGTCGATTTTGAGGTGCAGAAAATCGCGCAGACCCAGCGCTTCGGCGACCGCGCGGGCCGACTCAAGCTCGCGCGCCTCGGTGCGCTGTCCGTAGCTGAAATGCAGCGCGTAAGCGTCGTAATCGCGTGCCGCAAGCGCGGCGCAGACAGCGGAATCCATGCCTCCGGAGAGGCTGACGACGGCTCGCGGGCGGGGGTTGGCCATAACACTCTATGGTATCTCTAAGGCGCGGAATGGTCTTCAGCGACGGTTCTGTATGGGGACGAACAAAGGAGGAAAGATGGCACCACTGGAAACTCATCGAAGGTTCTTTGCTGAATTGATTACCACGGTCGCCGGAGCGTCGGGCAGCCGTCTGACGGCAGCTTTTGCGGCGGTCCCTCGCGAACACTATCTCGGGCCCGGTCCGTGGAAGGTGTTTACCGGACACGGATACATCCAAACGCCATCCGACGATCCCGCTTTTCTGTATCAGGACATAGTTGTTGCTCTGGAAGAGGAGCGCATGATCAATAATGGCCAGCCGCGCCTGCATGCACTGTGCCTTGCGGCACTTGGCGTGCAGGAGGGCGAGACCGTGGTCCATATTGGCGCCGGTACAGGCTACTACTCGGCGGTATTAGCAGAACTCACTGGGGCCGCCGGAAGAGTTTTTGCGTATGAAATCGACGCGGGCCTGGCGGAGAGAGCGTCGAGAAATTTCGACTGTCGGCCGCGCGTGACCGTGGTCCTCAGATCGGGAGCAGAGGGTTCACTGCCGGAATGCGATTCCATTTACGTAAGCGCCGGAGCTACCGCGCCGCTGGATATGTGGCTCGATGCCCTGCGCCCGTCCGGGCGACTGCTCTTTCCGCTTACTCCGGACGGCCCGGGAGATGTGCCCGGAGTGGGAGGAATGTTGCTGGTGACCCGTGGTGCGGAAGAGCGTTTCAATGCACGGTTTGTCTGCCCAGTAATGATCATTCCCTGTGTTGGAGCGCGCGACAGCGAGACGGCAAGGAAACTGGCAGAAGCGTTCAGGAGAGGAGATTCGGGTAAGGTACGCTCGTTGCGGCGCGGCGACTCGCCGGATGAAACGTGCTGGTGTGCAGGAAACGGCTGGTGGCTCTCGACTGCTGCGGACAAGTGAGGCGAAGCATGCGGGATCTTCCGCGTCCGCTTGCTATGCAGTTGTGCCGCCCTGATCGAGCTTCTGGCGGAGGTTTCCGGCCAGTTCCACCATGAGCTTTAATTTGTCGGCCAGCTGCGGCGAGATGGCCGGTTCGGCCAGCGCGAGCTGCGATTGCAGCAGCAGCCCGGCCACGGTGTCGCGCAGGTTGCTTTCGAGCGAACTGGCTGCGGCGCGCGCGGCGACTGCCTGTTCCATCTGGCGGCGGCTGAGGGCGGCGCGAATCTCGCGCACCAGGCGGCCGCATCCGGAGATGGCGAAGTTGATTTCGAGCGGAATGGCGAGGCCGGAATGTTTGAAGACCGCGTCGGCGTCTCCGGCCGAGGCTTCGAGCAGCGAGCTGTCGAGCACGACAATGGAATAATTCCGGCGC
Source organism: uncultured Acidobacteriaceae bacterium (assembly GCA_963783805.1). GTDB lineage: Bacteria > Acidobacteriota > Terriglobia > Terriglobales > Acidobacteriaceae > Silvibacterium. The sequence goes on from CAWAPC010000008.1 coordinate 169,530, forward strand.
CGCAGCGCCGCGAGCGCCTCTTTGCGGTTCGAGACGGTTTCGACGGTGAGGCCAAATTGTTTCGAAACCACGGCGCCGCAGTTTTCGGCTCCGGCGATGGCGGTGACGAGCAGGATATTTTCGGGCGGAGCAGGTTCGGGCATGGAGAAGGTTCCTCAGTCTTTTACAGTCCGGGTTACGGCGGAATTCGCCGATGCCGTATTCCTTCAGCTTGCGGTAGAGCGTGGTTTTGCCGATGCCGAGCAGCCGGGCGGTGGTGAGCTTGTCGCCGTTGAGCTGGCGCAGCGTGTCGAGGATGGCCTGGCGCTCCAGATCAGCCAAGGGAGTGACATCGGCCGAGGCCGGCGCAGCCCCTCTTGCTTCGTTGCCGGCCAGCACGGTGCGATAGGCGTGCAGATGAAAGTCCTGAAGCTGGGTGGGCAGATCGCCGAGGCGCAGAACCGGCCCGGAGCAGAGAGCGCAGGCGCGTTCGATCGAGTTTTCCAGCTCGCGCACATTGCCCGGCCACGCGTAGTCGCTCATGGTGCGCAGCGCATCGTCGGAGAGGACGTATTGGAGCCGCTGTTCCGGTTCATGCGGTTCAGGAAGTGGGCGGCCAGCAGCGGGATGTCCTCGCGGCGGTCGCGCAGGGGAGGGATGCGCAGGGCCACCACGTTGAGGCGGTAATAGAGGTCTTTGCGGAAGCGGCCCTGCTCGACCATGACCGCCAGGTCGCGGTTGGTGGCGGCCAGAATGCGGCAGTTGATGGGGACGCGATGGGTTGCGCCGACCGGGCGAATCTCTTTTTCCTGCAGGGCGCGCAGCAGCTTGGCCTGCAGGTCGAGCGGCATCTCGCCGATCTCGTCGAGAAAGACGGTTCCGCCTTCGGCCGAGGCCAGCAGGCCATCCTTGTTGCGGTTGGCGCCGGTGAAGGCGCCCTTGACGTAGCCGAACAGCTCGCTCTCGATCAGCGTCGGCACCAGCGAGCCGCAATCGATGGGCAGAAACGGCTTCGAGGCGCTGGGGCCGTTGGAGTGGATGGAGCGCGCGATGAGTTCTTTGCCGGTTCCGCTCTCGCCGAGGATCAGCACGGGATGCGTGGTCTGGGCGACTTTGGAGAGGATGCGGTAGATTCTCTCCATCTCCGGGCTGCTGCCGATCAGGTTGCCGAGGCCCTGCTGGGAGCGCAGTTTTTCGCGCAAGCGGCGGCTGGCCGTATCCACGCTGCGGCGTTCGGCGGCGCGGTCGAGCACGGCGGCCAGATCGTCGAGCGCAAAGGGCTTGGTCAGGTAGTCGTTGGCCCCGGTGCGCATGGCCTCGACTGCCGAGGTCACGGTGGCGAAAGCGGTCATGACGATGACCGCGATCTCCGGGTGAAGCAGCTTGACCTCTTCGAGCAGCTCGAGACCGGCTCCGGCAGGCGATTTCAGGTCGAGCACCAGAATGTCGACGCTGTTGCCGCGCAGCAGGCTGCGGGCGGCGGCCAGATTGTCAATGCCGTAAGGGACAAAGCCGCGGGAGGTGGCGATTTCGCAGCAGGCGGAGCGCACGGCGGGATCTTCATCGACGATCAGGACATGCATGCGTCCGGAACGAGCGGGGGACTGGACGTTGTTGGCCATAAATGATGTATGTGCAACGGTTACTGGCATTCTATGCAGCCTTTCGCTGGAGTCAGCAGGAAATGTGCTTTTCAGTGCTGGAGCATACGTTCCGGAAGTAATGGTGCGGTGAGGGAAGATGAATCTCAAAGCGCGTTCCGCGCGTTTGCGCGGGAGCCACAGTGCACCGTGCCGCCAGCGGCTTCGACAAGATTGCGGACGATGCTGAGCCCGAGACCGCGACGGCGGGGAGCGGGCCAGCTGCCTGTGTCTTTATGGTGTGTCGGGCGCGGGTGCTGAAGCCGGTTTCGAAGATCTGGTCGCGCAGAGACTCTGGAATGCCGGGGCCGTTGTCGGCGACGGTGAGAACGATGCTGCGCGGGGACGGATCGAGGCAGCTTGAGCGGCATCGAGAAAGCTGAGGCCGTCTGCCGTACTGAGCGGTGATGCGAATGCTGGCCTCCGGCGGCCATGGCGTCGGCGGCGTTGCGGACAAGATTGACGAGGATCCGGGTGAGGTCTTCGACGGCAAGCGCGGTTTGTCCGGCACAGGGCATGGTCGCAATCGACAGGCGGATTGCGGGACCGGCGATGGCGGCCAGCAGCGGTTGCAGGTGGCGCAACTCTTCGGCTGCGTCGGTTACGGGCACGACGGGCAGCGGTGCGAACGAAGCGGTGGGGAGAGTATTCGGATTTGCTGAGCTCGTTTCCTGCTGTTGTGCGCGGCCGCCATGCGCTCAATGATCTGGGCGGCGTTTTTTGCAATGCTTTGCAACTCCTGCGCGTAGTGGCCATGCTGTTGCGCGAGGACACCGGGCAGCGCCAGCAGTTCGCTGCAGAGCATGAGGCCGGACAGCACGTTGCGGGCGTCGTGCGCGAGGTGCTCGAGGCTTTCGGGCTGAAGGACGGCGATTGTGGCTCGTGGCGCCGTTCTGGAGATTGTGAGGCCCGCTCCTGCATTCACTCCGGGTGGGACATGGGGAACGAAACGGGGAAGACTTACCGGAGGTTTTGCAAGAGCGGGCATCGGGGGAAGATTCCTTTCCGCGGACTCGGAAGCCGGGTGCGACCCTGGAGTGCCGCCAGCCCAGCTTCCTTACTTCTCTCTAGTACACGTTGCGTGCCAAATCGGAATCCCGGATTAAGTTGCTGAAAATAGCAGGCTTATTTCTGCAATGTGGAGCGGGCGGGGATTCGGCGTTCCGTCCCATAATGGGACGGTTTTGGCCGCGATGGCAGCCTAAGTTGCTGCAATAAAAAAGGTTGATGCTCGTCTGGCGATGCTGGTTCGTTTTGGGACGGGTTCAAATCGGGACGTGATTTCCGGCCTCAGGTGGTGCCCATTCCAGACCCGTACAATGCAAGGAATGGAAAGCTCAAAAAAGTTTTTTCGCGCCGGGGATCGTGCTGCCTCAGCGTTGCGCGCAGTGCGGCTTACCCCGAATTTTGTGGCTACGGCCGAGGGGTCGGTGCTGATCGAGGTCGGCAACACGCGGGTGCTGTGCAACGCGACGGTGGAGCAGGGGGTTCCGGCGTGGATGCGGAACAGCGGACGGGGCTGGGTTACGGCGGAGTACGGGATGCTGCCGCGGGCTACGCTGACGCGCACGGCGCGGGAGTCGGAACGCGGCAAGGTGGGCGGACGGACGCATGAGATCCAGCGGCTGATCGGGCGGTCTTTGCGTGGGGTCGTTGACATGACGGCTCTGGGCGAGCGGACGGTGATTCTGGATTGCGATGTGCTGCAGGCCGATGGTGGGACGCGGACGGCAGCCATCACGGGCGCGTGCGCGGCGCTGGCGATTGCGTTCAACCGGATGGTGGCGTCGGGAGCGCTGAAGGCGAATCCGCTGAAGCAGCTTGTGGCGGCGACGAGCGTGGGCATTGTGGAGGACACGGTGCTGCTGGATCTGGCATATGAAGAAGACTCGCAGGCTGAGGTCGATATGAACGTGGTGATGACCGAGGATGGCGGGCTGGTCGAGGTGCAGGCGACGGCGGAGCGCGAGGGCGTTTCCTCGCAGCCGGATGCTGGAGATGATGGATCTGGCCGAGGCGGGGATTAAAGAGTTGCTGGCGGCGCAGCGGGCGGCGATTGCCGAGGCGTAGACTTCAGACTTCGGGATCACAAGTCCGGGGTCATAAAAGCATGATGATTCGACTGTCGAAGTGTGCGCTGTTGGCGGCGAGCGCCTTTTATTATTCGCTCGTTGTCTTCAACAATCTCACGGATTATGAGTCGAACCACCGGTTTGTCGAGCATGTGCTGGCGATGGACGGCATCTTGCCGGGAAGCCATGAGATGTGGCGGGCGATTCCGTCGGCGCGCATGCAGACGCTGTTTTATATCGCAATGATCACCTGGGAATTCGTGACTGCGGCGTTGTGCTGGTGGGGGACGGCCAAGCTGCTTTCGAAGCTAAGGGCGGCTGCACCGGACTTCGATGCCGCAAAGCCGGTGGCCATCGCCGCGCTCACGCTGGGCTGTCTGCTCTGGTTTGTGGCATTCCTCAGCGTCGGGGCCGAGTGGTTCCTGATGTGGCAGTCAAAGACCTGGAATGGGCAGGAGGAGGCTTTCCGGATGTTTGCGATTATGGGGATTGTCCTGATTTATCTTGCCCTGCCGGAAGTGCGTTCGGCAGTGACCGCGAAATAAAGCTGCAGAACGCGACGATGAGGAATCCAGACAATGGAGGCCGGAGCAGGCATCGAGGGCGAACTGAGGTGCAGGAATATGATCCGATTCCGGCCCCAAAGATTGCATCACGACGTTGGCTCAGACATCTACTGAGTAACCCAAGCCGTGGGCTCAAAAGGGGCAACCATGTCCGCCTTCCCCGCCGTTCAGACCGGGCACGCCATCTCGCCGCGCGTCCATTCTTCCAGCGAATTCGTTCAGGTCCTGATGAAGCTGCAACGGGCCACGAATCTGATCGCCTCCACGCTCGATCTCGACGCCCTTCTCGACCGCGTCGTCAATGACATCGCCGACTCTATTGGAAATGTGAAGGTTGCGGTGTGGCTCCGTGCGTGCGACACGGACGAGATGGTTTTGCACGGAGTACGTGGCTCCTCCCGGTACCACAAGGGCGACCGGCTGCAGATCGGCCGGGAGGGGATGGTCGGCTACGTGGCAGCTACGGGCAAGATGCATTACGCCCGCGACGTCCGCCTGGACCCACACTATATCGCCTGCGAGCCCGATCACACGCTCCGAAGTCGCCATCCCACTCAAGGCCTCGGGCCAGGTCACCGGCGTTCTTATCATTGATCATGATCCAGACGGACGCCTTCTCGGATGATCAACTCAAGGTTCTCCAGGCGCTGGCCGGACACATCGCGATCGCGATTCAGAATGCGCGCCTTTTCCGTCTCGAGCGTTTTGAGCGTGAACGCATGCAACAGGAGTCCGCCGAGGCACGCGCCATCCAGCAAGCGCTCTTTCTAAAGCCCGTGCCGCTCATTCCGGGCTTCGCGTTTGAAACAGCCTGGCATCCGGCGGGCGCCGTTGCAGGGGACTGGTTCGATTTCATCGATCTTGGCAATCAGCGCTACGGCATCGCCCTGGCCGATGTCTCCGGAAAGGGCATGTCCGCCGCGCTCCTCATGTCCGCGACACGGGCTATTCTGCGGTCGCTCGCGCCTCTCTATTCGTCGCCTGCGCAGACCCTCGAACACCTTAACAGGGTTAATCACAGAAGATCTTCCAACAGGAAAATTCGTCACCATGGTCTACGGCGTGCTCGATGCCGGTTCGCGCGAACTCACTCTGGCGAGCGCGGGACATCTTCGTCCACTGCTCGTCAATCATCATTGCTCGTTTCTTGAACTGGATACCGGCTTGCCGCTGGGTCTCGGGGTTTCTTCGTATCCGCAGTGCACCATCACGCTCACTCCCGGCACCCAATTGCTGCTTTACACCGACGGCATCACGGAAGCCATGGACAGCACGGAGGAAGAGTACGGTCCGGCTCGCCTGATCGAACACTTTCTGCAGCCCGGCGCCTGCGTGGATGGGCTTATCGCGGCTGTTCAGCGCTTCGGCGCTGAATCGGGGCTGGCCGACGATGCAACAGCTGTGCTCATCCGCAGCCGCTAAGCATGGGAGGCTCTAAACGACAATAATTAATTAATGGAGGCTCTCTTCTGCTATGGCAACCAAAGTCGGTCGCAGGACGGTCGATCTGTCGCAGTATCCGAACCTTGTTGTTGTCTATCTGGGAATGCGGGTGAACCGCCTGACCGGCGTGAAGACGCTGTTAGGTTTCGGGCCGCGGATTGCGAAGTCGGTTGAGGCGCAGCCGAATGGGTTGCTGCTGCACGAGAATTTTCTCTTCTCATTTTTTCCGATGCATGCGGGCATGCGGCAGTACTGGCGCGATATGGAGTCGCTTCTTACATGGACGCGCTCGGAGCCGCATCGCGTGTGGTGGAAGAATTTTCTCAGGGATTCAGGCGGGACCGGCTTTTGGCATGAGACTTACCTGATGCGGGGCGGAATGGAAGCGATTTACGACGATGTGGCAGAGCCGATCGGGTTCATGCGCTTTGCTCCGGTGCAAACGGCGCGTGGAGCGATGTTTGGCGCTTCGCATCGCGCGGCGGCGGACACAGGCTCCGGAGCCGGTTGTCAGCGAGAAAGAACTGTATGGGCCAGGGACGTAATTCTTCAAGCTTTGGGGACTCGGGCGGCCCGATATTCAGGGCGCGGCGACCGCTGGGCTGAAGTCGGATTATGATCGGGGGAGATCCAGCAGCACCACATCCGAGCGCTCCTGCACTCGTTCGAGGACAACTTCACGGCCGTCTGGCGAGATGTCGAAGTCGCGAATGTCGAAGTCGGGAGGGAGGTTGGTCAATTGCCGCTCGGCGCCCGTCTCCAGGTCGATGAGCCAGAGATTCTTATGTTGAATCTCTCCTCGCAGGAGCACGAGTGCCCGTCCTCCAGGCAGGAAGGCCAGGTGTCGAGCCCCCCGAGTCAGGGTCAGGGCCGGCAGGGGATGCGGTGCGGCTTCGGCCGTGACGGCTTTCACGGAAAATGTGGTGCCGATGTCGGGTCCCGAGTAGACAACGAAGCGGCCGTCGGGCGCCCACGCGGGATCGACCGAGTACTCCTGGACAAAAGGAGCGGGGGAGCGGCCGTCGATCGGCACGCGGAAGAGGTGTGGGACGCCGTGATCGTCGGCCGCCGAGGTGATCGATTGGCCGTCGGGCGCCCATGCTGGAGCGCCCTGCAGGTCGAGCGAATCGGCCACGATCCGCGCGTTCGTGCCGTCGGCCTGCATCACGTACAAGAGCGTTTGCCCGTGTTGCCGGACCGAGAATGCGATATGCCGTCCATCGGGGGAGATTGCCGGGCCGCCAAAGACTCGCGCTCCCTCGCCACTCCACAACTCCGTGCTGGTTCCGTTGGCGAGCTTCCAGATGCTCTCGCTCGTGCCGGTCGCAGAAACATACAGAAGATAATTTGGACCCAGTCGTGGGGAGAACCCCGTGCTGGTCGTCAGCGAGATTCGAGCAGCCGCCGATACCTCTGCGGGTGAATCAGCGATCCGCAAGCGCCAGAGTGTTCTCTTCGGACTTGCGAGCGTGGCAACCAGACGGCGACCGTCGGCGCTGGCCGCCAGCGAGTGTACCGGTCAAGGCCAGAGGTCAGCCGGTGGGGAATGCGGCGCTCGACGTCCATGCTATAAAGCCACGGCCCCGAACCATCGGGATCGCTGGCGAGGTACATCAGCGTGCGCCGATCCAACAGGACCGGATAACTCACGCGCCCATTGTGCGACGTGATCCGTTCAGGAGTTCCGCCGGCTGGAGGGATGCGCCAGATGTCCAATTTGTCCGGGAGCGAGCCCTGGACGAAGTAGATGAATGCCGCGTCGGGCGCCCACAACGGAAAGTGAGAGTGGAGCCCGGCAGGCGCAGTGAAGATGGGCCGACTCTCCGGTCGCACGGCTGCCGTCTGACACGAACAGCGGGTCTCCGGGTCCGGGCGTGTGGTACGCGAGCCGGGAGCCGTCGTGCGACCAGTCGAACTCGGCCACGCCTTCGAGGTATGGCCTCGGCTCTCCGCCCAGCGTTGGCACCGCCCAGATGCTGATGTCGCCGCCGCTCGAGCCGCCTGGCTTGCGAACCCAAAACGTGACGAGAGAGCCATCGGGCGAGAACCCCAGGGTGCGGATCGATGGATTGACGAGTTCCGGAACGCTTCCGTGGGTCAAGTTGTGGAACTGCTCCCGAACCGACCTGCGTAACCCAGACGTCCATCTGTCCGTCCCGGTCCGACAGAAACGCCACGAAATGACCGTCGCGTGACACCGCAGCGGCCTGCTCCAATCCATCGAAGTCCGTGACCGTCTGAAATCGCGCGTCGGCGATGGGGTTTCGCCAGAAGTACTCCGTCCTCTGAAGCCAGAGGCTTGCGCCGATCGCCAGCGCGACTGCCGCCGCTGCCAGCGGCAAGACGAACCTCCATCTGGTAAGAGAGGTCGATATCGCCGACTGCGGCGGCTGTGCAGGAGGGTTGGGCGATACGGCATTGTTCCCATTCTCCTGCGCTGCTCGAAGATTCCGGCTGCGCATCCACGCGTCCAACTCCGCCCGGGAGGCGTAGACCGAGCCCATCCTGTCATGCAGGTGCCGGTGAACGGGCATCCCCTCCCGCTTCTCCCAGCGCTGGACGGTCGTCACGTCGCGGTTGAGGTAGGCCGCGATTTCCTTCCACGAATCCAGCCGGTCTTCAAGCGGTCTCTCGGATGGCGGTGTACCAAGGGATGGTTCGCCCATCGCGCTCTCCTGGTTGGTCCGCGGTCGTGACGAACCCGGGAACCAAATTGTAGCCTCCCTGCCCGGCAAAGGCACGGCAAAAGCACGGCATTCGACGGCAAGTCGAGGAATAGCCGCAATTCTGCGCCTTACCGCTTGAAAGCGCCCGCCAGAGTGTCCGATTGTGTCCGTGCGTCTCACACGTAAATCTCAAATTGGAGGTCTTTCATGAAAAGCAAAGCTTTCGAGTGGACAGCGCGCACCATCGCGGTCCTGGCGCTGGCGGCAGGTATCGGCGCGCTGGCTCAAAATTCGGAACAGAACACATTGAACGGTGCATCCGTAATCACATTCAGTGGGGTGATTGATGCCTATTCGCCCCAAACCACTGCAACGTCCACGGCGCCTGCAACCGGTCCGTATGAGATTCGAGGCCCATGGTCTTTGACGGTAGACACATCCTCAGGCAGGGCGGATTTTTCCGCGGCCGTGAACATGGAACTGTCTGATGGATGGGTCTTGACGCTAGAACAACGGGAATTTTGATCCGAACGCCAGGGGCGCCCACACGCACCACATCACTCTCGTCGATGCCGAGGTCGCCCAGCTTCGCAACAACGGATTTCAAGTAAACGGTACGGCCACGATTACGCTCAACGGAGACCCCGCGCCCGTTTCACCATCACCTGTGGTGATAGAAATCACGGGCGGCAACGACGTCGAATATTCCAATATCACACTGACTTTCGCGACGCCGGGTTCCAAGCATTTTGGACCCGAGCCCCTTCCGGGCGTCGTTCAAAGCGTCACGCAAGAAGAATAGAGGTATGCGGGCGGGCGGCGGTTTGCCTGACTCGGATCTGCCCCGATTCGTCGGCATCGTGCCCGCCCTCGAGCCTCGCTTGAACTAAACGGTTGTCAGTGCGTCCCCATCCAGCGGCGAGGGAGCAGGAGGTCGATATGCGAGGGAGACTGACGTGCCTGGTTCTGCTCGGTGCTACGATTGCGACCTTGTCGCTCTACCATCCAAGGGGGGCTTTGGCGACATCGCCTGAAAGATACAAAACCACGGTGCTCGCCGTCGGCCGGTTTGGCGAAATCGATGTCTTTAACCAGCACGTTCCACCAGTCTCCGAACAGGCGAGGCAAGAGAGCAGTCTCTGGCTGTCGTTGCAGAAGACGAAGGGGTCGTCTGACCTGTACGTGCAGAGCAATGTCTGGCTGCCCGGGGGGAGCACAGGGTGGCACTCGCACTCTGGGGATAGCCTGATCATCGTCACGGAGGGAGCGGTGACGGACTATGAAGGGAACGATCCTGACTGTAAGCCGCATGTTGTACACACAGGGGATGGGGTTTGTGGATCCGGGCGGCGAACACGTGCATATTCTGCGGAACGAAGGCAAAGTCGAGGCAAAGACCATCGCTGTTCAGCTGACTCCGGCAAATGCGGCGCGCCGCATTGACGTTGCTGATCCGGGGAACTGTCACTTCCGATGAGGGCGAACCGATGCAACGGCGTTGCGCAGCATATGGCCTCGCGATTAGCGCGTGGTCGGCTTTGCGCAAACGACTGCCATGATGGGTGCCAAAGGCGCGGTCCTTCTGTTCTTCGAATTGGCCGGAAATAAATTGGGTTGAGGGAAGGCGGTTCATCCGAAGCTACTGAATTAGTGTGTAAATTCAGACCGATTCAGCGCCTGGGAGCGAAAACGGCGCGCAAACGCGTCCTCGGTTAAAATGGTGCTGAACGCAGTTACCCTTTCTAACCCGCCTGTAGAAGGCAAGAAGCAGGAGAACTAACGATGTCTATCAAGCTTACCCCCGGCAAACTGGCCGGTTTGAAGGCCGTGTCCGATGGACGCGGCGTGATTGCTGCCGCAGCGATGGATCAGCGCGGCTCACTGAAGAAGTCGCTCGCCAAGGAAAAGGGCGTCGCCGACCTTCCCGACTCGGCTTTGATTGAGTTCAAGGAGCTGGTGACCGAGGTGCTGACCAAGCATGCTTCGGCGATTCTGCTGGATCCCGAGTATGGACTTCCCGCAGCGAAGCGCCGCAACGGCAAGGGCCTGCTGCTGGCGTATGAGAAGACGGGCTATGACGCCGCCACTCCGGGCCGCCTGCCTGATCTGCTCGATTTGTGGTCGGTGCGCCGCCTGAAGGAAGCGGGCGCGGACTGCATCAAGATTCTGCTTTATTACACTCCATTTGAGAAGTCGGCCATCAACGACCACAAGCAGGCCTGGGTGGAGCGCATCGGAGACGAGTGCCGCGCGCACGATATTCCGTTCTTCCTGGAGCTGGTCGGTTATGACGTGCATGGCGAGGACGAGAAGAGCATCGGCTACGCCCGCCGCAAGCCCGATGTCGTGACCGGATCGATGGAAGAGTTCGGCAAGGAGCGGTACGTCGTCGACGTTCTGAAGGTCGAGGTTCCGGTGCAGATGGAGTTTGTCTCCGGCACGAAGGCCTTCAAGGGCGAGGAGGCTTACACGCGCGCCGAGGCTCTGGAGCATTTCCGCATTGCGGCTTCTTCAACGCACAAGCCGTTTATCTATTTGTCGGCAGGCGTCAGCAATCCGGTGTTCATCGAAACGCTGGAGCTGGCCGGGGAGAGCGGCACGAGCTTTAACGGAGTTCTGTGCGGACGCGCCACCTGGAAGGACGGCATTGCCGTCTACGCCAAGCAGGGCGCGAAGGCGTTCGAGCAGTGGCTGAACACGACCGGCGTTGAGAACATCAACAACGTGAACAAGGCGCTGAAGGCAGCGCACTCCTGGCACGAAAAGGTGGACGTTCACGAGGCTGTTCTGGCGTAGCCTCGCAATCATGCAAAAAAGCGCCGCGGCGATTGCTGCGGCGCTTTTTGCTTTTTAGAGACTATGACGTCGTGGCGGTGGACTGCCGAGGAAGGCCCAGAATCCGGCGAACAGCGTGATAAGCGCGATGATTATCTGCGAGCTCACGCAGTAGAGGCACCAGACTTCGAGCTTGTGGGCTTCGATGTTGGTGAGGTAGAGAGCATAGCCGAGTCCGAGCAGGGCTGTGATCAGAGTGAAGCTGCGGCGGCGCATCAGCGCGAGCACGCCGAGAGCGAGATATCCCGCGACTCCAATTGCTGCGACGGGAACAGGCCCGACCATTGAGTAGCGGCTGTGGTTAACGGTGCCGCAGTCCCATCGCGCATTGATGTCGCAGGGCTGCACGTCATTCGAATAGTGAATGCGGAATGCAAGAACCGAGACGACGATGCCGGCGAGGGCGAGAAAGGCGATCAGGTAACGCATGGAAGTCTTTCCTCCGTACGGGCCGGGTGACGGGACGTACCCATTCTCCGTTCCCTTTAGTCTAAGCAACAGTGTAAGCAAAAGCTTCGCAGAGTGCTGTTCGAACCGGCAGCGCCGCTGCGAAAAACCAATGAAGCAGGATAAAATGAAGCAATAGCTATGATTCGAAAAGTCGCTGTTTTTCTCGCCGGTCTCTCTCTTGCACTGTGCGCTCCGATTAGCCGAGCCCAGCAGAACATGTCCGTTCTGAGGCCGCCCGCGGGCGCGCATGTTGCGATCTTTGAATTTGCCGATCTCGAATGCCCGATGTGCGCGCGGGAAAATCCAGTGCTGAATGATGCAGCGGCAAAATATCATGTGCCGTGGCTGCGCCATGATTTTCCATTGCCTCAGCACGTCTGGAGCTTTCAGGCGGCGGTGAACGCGCGCTGGTTCGATGAACAGCCGAAGCACCTGGGCAATGAATATCGCGATGCGGTTTTTGCGAACCAGATCAACATCGAGACAAAGGACGATCTGCGGCAGTTTACGGAAAAGTTTGCCCAGCAACATGGCACGGCGCTCCCCTTTCTGATTGATCCACAGGGCCAGCTGGCTGCGGCGGTACGCGCCGACGGCGCGCTGGGCACGCGCCTGGGCGTACATGAGACGCCTACTGTGTGGATCGTTACCGACCGCAGCGGCGGCGCGGCGCCTTATACCATGGTTAGCGATTTCAGCAAGCTGTACACAATGCTGGACGAGGCCATCGCGCAAACGAGCCATGGAAAGCGGTAGAGGCACTTTTTCCATGCAACTGGATGCGATTCAGGCTGCGCTGCGTGAACAGGCGATAGATGGATGGCTCTTTTACGACCATCATCATCGCGACCCCATCTCTTACCGCATTCTTGGTTTGCCGGAAGACGCGCATGTGACGCGGCGCTGGTACTACCTGATTCCAGCCGAAGGCGAACCCCGCAAACTGGTGCATCGCATCGAATCGGGACGGCTGGATTCGCTGCCCGGGTCGAAGGGAATGTACTCGTCGTGGCAGGAACTCGAGTCTGGTCTGGCGGCGATGGCGGCTCCCTATCGGCGCATTGCCATGCAATATTCGCCGCGCAACGCGATCATGTACGTTTCGCTGGTCGATGCGGGAACGATTGAGGTGCTGCGCTCGCTGGGAAAAACGGTAGTCAGCTCCGCAGACCTGGTGAGCCGGTTCGAGGCTGTTCTGTCGGACGAGCAGATTGCCAGCCACTACGAGGCACAAGCGGCTCTGGACGAGATTCTCGCTGAGGGATTTCGCGAGATTGGCCGCAGGGTACGGCCCACGTCTGGAGAAGCTCTGCGCACCACCGAGTACGACATGGTGCAGTGGTTCCAGGAAGCAATGCGGCGCGCGGACCTGGTATGGGAGAACGGCCCGAATGTTTCGGTGAACGAAAACAGCGCAGACTCGCACTATGAGCCCACGGCGGAGAGTGCGAAGGAGATTCACGAAGGTGACTTTGTGCTGATTGATATTTGGGCGCGCAAGAACCGCCCCGCGACCTGCTATTACGACATTACCTGGACGGGCGTGGTGGGTCGCGAGCCCTCGGCGCGTGAGCAGCAGGTGTTCGAGGTCGTGAAATCCGCGCGCGATGCTACGGTGAAAGTCGTCAGTGATGCCTTCCACGGCGGGCAGCCGATTGCAGGCTGGCAGGCGGACGATGCGGCACGGGCGGTGATTGTGCGGGCGGGTTTCGGCGAGTTCTTTACCCACCGGACAGGCCACAATATCGGGAACATTCTGCATGGAAACGGCGCACATCTCGACAATTTGGAGACGCATGATGAGCGGCTGATTCTGCCGAACACCTGTTTTTCCGTCGAGCCGGGGATCTATCTCAATACGTTTGGCATTCGCAGTGAATTGAACATGATCGCGACAACGGGTCGTGCTTCCGCTACCGGACGAGTGCAGCAGGAATTGGTCAGGTGCTGACCGCACGGGTTGGAGCTTCGCGTGCGCACTCCCGCTGGTCGTGAAGAATAGACTGGCAGGGCACCGCTTAAACTTGCGATTCCCATGAAGCGAAGTTGCGGGAAGCCGCCCTTCCTGTGATCCGGGGCAAAAATACCTCCCGACCAAAGGGAGGGCCACAAAATCCGGCATCACAATGGCGCGAAGCGCGCCCGCCCGTGCGGCCAGCACTGATATAGTCGATAGAGATGTCCTCGAAGGTTCAAGTACCCGCAAAGACCCAGACTGCTTCGCAGGGATTTGTGTATTCGGCTCTGATTGTGGGCTGGCTGATTCCGGGCGCGGGCCATGTGCTGACGGGGCGCTGGATTCGCGGGCTGCTGCTCTTTGTTTCGATTGCCGCGATGTTCTGGCTGGGCATTGCCATGCAGGGCAAGCTCTATGTTCCGAATACCGGCGACGTGCTCGATATGCTGGGTTTTGCCGGCGACTTCGGGAACGGATTGTTCTACGCGCTGGGACGAATTCTCAACCTGGGACATATTGCGGTGCAGACTGCCACAGCGGACTACGGAACCAAATTCATTGTGGTGGCCGGGCTGCTGAACTTCATCTCCGCGGTAGACGCGCACAACCTGCGCATTGGCAGGAAGGCCTGATGTTCGCTCCCTCGCATTTTGCGGCAGTTCTGCTGTTCGCGACCTTCGCTTCAGTGGTCTTCGGAATCACGCAGCGGTCCACTCCTAAAGCCATGGTTCGCTACGGCGCGTACTGCTGGGTTTTGTTTGTGGGCGTGGTGATTGCTGCGAGCTGGGCGATGTGGCTGATCAGAAGATAGCTGATAAAACGGTCGGCTAAGGTCCGGTTAGCTAAAAACCGGGTAGCTGATAAAGCGGGTCGCGGGTGTCCGGGCGAGCTAAGGCTATGGGTCAACGCAAGACCGAACGTCGGATCAGTCAATTCTGCAGAAAGAGCTATCCGCTTCTTAGCCGAACGCTTCATCAGCCAGCCGCCTTTTAGCTGCCCGCTCTTCAGTCGTTCTTCTCCCATAACATCGCGTCGAAGTCGTGTATGGTTTGAAAATCTGCGCGGCGGTAGAGCTCCACTGCGTTTTCATTTCCCGCCGTCACGGTCAGCGTTAGAGCGCGGAACCCTTCAGACCTCAAATTTCCGGCGCAACTTTCAAGGAGCAGGCGACCCAGTCCGTGGCTGCGCTCATCTTTGGCCACGCACAACTGCGTAATATGCGCTACGTCTTCGCGCACGCGCGAACAAAGCACGAGTCCCGCAAATTCGTTTGTCTGGGAGCGAACTAAAACCCGCGAGGCCGTGGCGTCGAAGTGTCCGCAGCCGGGAAAACGCACGATGTTGTGCAGGAAACGAAGCGAGCCGGCGACGGAGCGGTACTGGTCGTTGATGTGGCTGTCGAGATGTCCGCTATACGCTGCCGAAATAAGGCGCGCGGCGGCATTGAAATCCTCTTCGCGCCACGGGCGCAATTCCAGTCCCTGGGGAAGAAGGGAAGAAGGGGGCTGGAAATCCGTTCCAAGGTTACGGCGCATGAATAATCGCTTGTGAATTTGAAAGCCGGTTTCTTCAAAGGCGCTCGCGAGTTCGCCATGCGGATGCAGAAGCAGTTGAGACTCGATGCGCTCGATGCCGGGGGAGTGTTGCAGGAGTTCGATGAGGCTCTCAAGGAGCTTCAATTCGATCAGAGCGTTGGTCGCTTCGGGGTGTTGCGGCTGGATGGCGAATACATCTCCGATCACCGCTTTGTGCTCCTCGTAAACACAGAAGACATAGCCGGAGATCCGCCCGTTCTCGACGGCAACATATCCAGGCAGGATACGCGAGTCCAGATATTGCAGCAGCAGGTTGGCGGAGGGCCGGTAGTCCCATGCGAGCCGTTCACTCCAGACACGCGCCTCAGTCTCCAGCAAAGGCCGCAGGCTGGCGGCCGAGAAATGCCGAAGATCGAGAATTTCGAGCTGAAGGGCGGACGTCATTCCGTTCTCTCGTTCCGTGTACACGTTTACGCTGGATGCAATTCTTCGCGAAGATTGCTTCAGCGTTCCAATTGTCAGTCAGGAGCTTGTCTTGAAACTGGAATATCTACGTTCGCCGCGTTACTGCTGAGCGGAGACTGAGTAGACAACCAGATTCTGAGCAGGATACTTGAAAAGCGGCTCGTATGTCCTGGCTTTAAGTATTTGACTCAATTTATCCACGTAGGTCTCACGCACGATCAGAATGTGCTGTTCGGCCGGAACGCCACCTCTTTCGTAGTCCAGCACGCGGTCGTCGCGGTAGAAGGACAGCCCGTATTCGAGGTCGCGGCGCACCTGGTAAACGGCGACCGGTTCACCGGGCGCTGCGATCTCGTCGATGATGCGGGCGAGGGGCCGGGCGGAATAGGTCAGGTCGATAAGCGTAATGTTGCGCTTGGTTCCGGCCAGCGCGGGTATTCCGAAGAATGGGCCGATGCCGAAGAGGAACAAGATCATGATGACCATGGGAGCCATGGTTGCGATACGCAGACGCTTCAGTCCGAACCGGTAGACGACGATCAGGATGAAGACGGCAGCTGCGAAACCGGTCATACTTCCGGCAATGATGGCCACGGTCGGCGGCAGAGCCTCAGGATTTTGCAGGTGCAGCGGCAGCAGAATGACGAATGCGGTGAGAACGCCGGTGAGCACGGCATGGAGAATCAGCAACCAGGGCCTCAAGCCGCGTTCGCGCATTCGATTGAGATAGTCGCCGGTGAGGATGGTCAGCGGAGGGATCGACGGCAGGATGTAGCCGGGAAGCTTGGAGTCGGAGAACGAGAAGAAGACGATGGGAATGAGCGCCCAGAGCACGAGGAACTCAGGGAAGGCGTCTCCGGCGCGGAAATTGCCCATGTAGTGATACTTTGCGCCGCGGGCGCGCCACTCGGCGATGGACTGGCGCACGGCATCAATGAATGCGGCGAAGCCGACGACAGCCCAGGGCGTGATCGCAAGGATCACGATGGGGATGTAGTACCAGAAGTATTGCTGGTGGTGGAAACGGTCGGTGGCGAATCGTTCGAGGTTATGCTGAAGGAAAAATATTCTGCAGGAAGTTCGGGTTGCGATGCTGAACGGCGATGAACCATGGCAGCACCATCGCCAGATAGAGAAAAATTCCGGGCCACCAGATGGTTCGGCGCAGGATGCGACCATTCTCGTCGCAGCGCGGCGAAGGCGAAGAGAATCGCCAGCGCCATAAATGGCGCGACCGGGCCTTTGGCAAGGGTGGCGGCGCCGACGAAAAAATAGAGATCGAAGAGCCAGAACTTGCTGTCGGTTTCATACCAGGCGTACCAGCCCAGCATGCCGATGCAGAAGGGCGCGGCAAGCTGCATGTCAGTGGATGCGCCGCGGGCGAAGCTGATGATTCCGGCGCAGGATGCGGTGATGAGCGCTGCATCAAGCTGGCCTCCGCGGCGGAAGCGGCGGATGTGGAGGTAAATCAGCGTAACCAGAACAAACGCAAAGCTGGCGGAGGGCAGTCGCGCGGACCAGTCGTGAATTCCGAATTCTTTGAAGGAGAACATGGCGCGCCAGTAGTAGAGCGCCGGTTTTTCGAGCCACGGCTGTCCCCATAACATGGGCGTGATGTAGTCGTGGCGCTGGAGCATTTCGCGCGCCACCTGCGCATAGCGCGGCTCGTCCGCGCCGACCAGTCCAAGGCCCGCGCCGCCAAAGATGGGAACGAGGCCATAGAAAATGAAGAAAGCAGTGAGGATGAAAAGGGTTGCTGCCTCCAGCACAGTTTCCAATACCGGGAAACGAGCGAGCAACGTAGTTGGGTTATAGCGCAGCGCTTTGATTCTGGATGGAATGCCCACGTCGAATGATAGTTCTGGGTAAAGGCTAACAGATTTGACACTCTACGGATGCGGCCGGCTGGAGGGGTCAACCAGCCGCATAAGCTTATGGCGTTGCGCTGCGCGAAGCCAGGCTCAGCGTTTCATCAAGCGGAAAAAGAGCGCCTGCCGCGCAATTGGCTCCGTCTTGCTTTCGAGCTCTGCCATCTGCTTTTCATTGAGGGGAGTAAATTCGCGGGCGAGCTGGACACATTCCTCCACCTGCTCCACGGAGTCGCATCCGATGATGGCGGTGCTGATGGGCAGCGAGAGGTTGTAGAACATTGTCTCTCGTTTGGTCAGCGTGCCGGGTGTGGTAGCGATAGCCCCCGAGCCTTCCCATGAGTGTTTCTGAGCCTCAACTGAGGGCGGTGTCCAGCTGGAGAGAATCCGCCCGCGGGCCATCACCTTCATTGCGATGATGCCCATCTGTTTCCCGACAGCGAGAGGAAGCAGGTCTTTCTCGAAGGGATAGTAATACTGGTCGGCGGCGTTTACACCGAACAGAACAGTGTCGAACGGGAAACGATTGATGCTTTCGATGAGGACGTCGGGACGGAAGCGTCCGGTGATTCCGAGATAGCGCACCATCTTCTGGTCGCGTGCCTGAGTGAAAGCCTCAATTGCGCCACCCTTGCCGAAGATCTGATCCACATCCTCCTGAATACCCACATCGTGCAGTTGCCAGGTATCGAGATGATCGGTATTGAGCAGTTTGAGCGACACTTCGAGATTCTTCAGTGCGGCGTCGCGGGTGCGTTCTTTGGTCTTGCTGGCGATGAAGACCTGGTCGCGGTATCCCTTCAGGCCTTTGCCGAGATACTGCTCGCTCCAGCGATCCGGGCCACCGTAGATTGCCGACGTATCGAAATAATTCACTCCCAGCTCAAGAGCCTTTTCGATAATCGACACGGCAACGGCTGTGTTGTTTACCTTTTCCAGCGCGCCCTGTCCTCCGAGACCGAAGATGCCTACGCGGTAGTCAGTCTTGCCCAAATTGCGAGTCGGCATCATTTGCTGAATTGCTTTGGCGGTCACCGGAGTGGTCTCGGCGGGTGCAACCGATTCCGCACGGACGCTGGATGGCAGCGCGGCCTGAGTGAGGGTGAGCGCGAGAGACGCGCCGCCAACTTTGAGAAAGTCCCGGCGGTCGCGATTGGGCGTTGCAGAGGATTCTTCGGGCTGCTTCATAAGTGCGACCAGCATACTATACAGGGCGCAAGGCTTGGAGGGGCTGGATCAGGTTCCGGCTGTATTCAACTCGCGTATGTCCATGCGTTCGATAAGGCCGTCGCGGATGGAGTACACGTGCTGCACCATTTGGTCGAGGATGACGTTTCCAGCCAGGTCGCGGACCACCTGATGAACATCGACTACTGTCTTACCGGACGCGTCGCCTTCGATGCCGACCGGATCTACGTGGGGATTCACGATGCCCCACTGGCGCGTCCAGTAGCTGCGCACCTCGTCATATCCATGCTCGCGGCCGCCTTCCATGCCATTGGGCCAGTCGACGTCCGGGTGCATCCGCGCGAAAACGCCGTCAATGTCCCGGCGATTGAAGGCTGCGTATACCGCTCGAATGAGCTCTGGCTTTGACTCCACGTGTTCCTCTGTTTTGTGCTGTCTTCCCGATGTTTACCGCAGCGTGGCTTCGCTGGCTGCGGCCTGAATACACTCGCGGAGGTAGCTCAAGATACAGTCGGCGGCAACCGGCAAGGGGCCATCGACGATGCAGCCGCTGGCGTGGCAGTGGCCTCCTCCATCGAATCGCTCGGCGATGCGGGCGACGTTGATATTGCCTTTGCTGCGCAAAGACAGGCGGACGCGATGGTTGGCCAGCTCACGCAGAAACACGGCTACGTCAACGCCAGCGATGCCGATCGCATAGTTCACCAATCCTTCGCAATCCTCTTCAGCCGCGGAGCTGCGGAGCATATCGTCCTGCGTTACCGACATCCAGGCGAGACGTCCCTCGCGGCGCAGGCTGGAGAGAGCCGCGCCAAGGAGGCGCATCTTCGAGGTAGGGTTGGCGAAGTAGATGTGCTGGGCGATGATGCACGGATCGGCTCCGTGGCGAACGAGGTCGGCGGCCAGATCAAAAGTACGGGCGTCGGTCCCCGCGTAGCAGAAGGACCCGCTGTCAGTGAGGACGGCGGTGTACAGGCAGGTGGCCATTTCCGGCGTGATGCGGACGCCGGCCAGCATGGCCAGTTCATACACCATGGCGGCCACGGCACAGGCGTCGTTTTCGATCCAGTTGACGTCAGCAAAAGTTTTGCCGCTGAAGTGATGATCGATGTTGACGGTGAAGCGGCCCTCAAGGCCGCTGATGCCGGATCGCTGAATGCCATCGCATTCGAGAAGGATGACGGCATCGTAATCGCCGTCGACGCGCTCGGTCTGCCGGATGGCTTCGACGCAGGGGAGGCCGCGATAGATGAGGGGAACGCGGTCGCGGGAGACCATGTCCGCATGCTTGCCGAGCTGCTGCAGCATCATACCGCAGGCCAGGATAGAGCCTACCGCGTCTCCATCGGGCCGTGCATGCGCGGCGACCAGAAACCGGCTGCCACGTTCGATAGCATTCAGAACTGCGCGGATGTCGTTCGGTTTCTGCATAGGATTAAGGCCGGGTTACAGGTGAGGCGCTTCTTTCTGCCGCTTGCGCTGGCGGCCCAGCAGATCGTCGATGCGGGCCTTCATCTTTTCCGAACGGTCGATGTGAAACGTCAGGTCAGGAACGTGCCGCTTGCCCATTCTCTCAAGCAACTCGTGGCGGATGTAGCCGCGCGCGGCCATCAAGCCTTCGAGGGTGTCTGCTTCTTCCTTCGTGCCGCCGTCAACGGCTACATAAATCAGTGCGGACTTGCCACCGGGATTGAGTACGACCTGGGTGACATAAGCAAAACTGATGCGGGGATCAGAGAGTTCTCCCTCGATCATGGTGCTGATTTCGTCGCGCAGCGTTCCGGCCACGCGGTCTCGATGATACTGACGTGCCCTTGGCTCCGGCATCTGAACCTTCCTTATTTTGATTAAACGTTTGAGGATATCAGAAAGTAGCGAAAAAGCGGATGAGTAAAAATCGGCCTTCAGTCACTCGCTTCTCCGCCGTCTTCAACAAACTGCCACCAGATGTCCGCGATTTGCGCTCCCAGATCGTTGACGATGCGATTGGCGGCGTGCTCGAGCTGCTGCATCTGGCCCGACAGATAATCTCTGGACGCGGAGATGGCGACGATACCGATGGTCGCAGACTGCCAGGTTACGGCTTCGTCCATCTCAGCGATGGAGATGTTGAAGCCGTGCGCCAGTTTTTCCTTCAGGCTGCGGACGACCTGACGGCGATCTTTGAGCGAATGCGCGTGCTCGATGCGCAGCTCGATGGTCATGGCGGCGATGGGCATCGATTCCCATCGTAATGCTTTATCCGCGAAGGTGAATGCCGGGACCGAGGACCAGGATGAAGATGAGCGCGAGCGCAAGCGAGGCCACGATCCACGCGTAGTTGCGGGAGATGGGCTGGTCGTTGGGGCCAGGGCTAACGTTCCTCGGCACGTAATTGACGAGAAAGAGCAGCCCGCAGTGGCCACCGGCGGATGCGGCGAGGGCGGACTCAAAGACGAAGCGGATACCGAAGGGATTGCGCAGGCCGGCGACGGCTTCAATGACGAGCGCGGCAAAATAGGGCACCCAGGTAAGACGGCGAAATCGCGCGCGATCCTTAGTGGACACGCCAAAGAATTGCACCAGATTGGCTCCGACGAACCGCATTGCGCCCCAGTAGGTGGCCACTCCGAGAACGATGAGGCCGACGCGCCACAGCCAATAGGGATGCAGGCCCTGAATGACTCCGGCCCAGTCGCCAAAATTGCTGACCCCGGAAAATAAGAAGTAGCCGGTTCCGGTGAAGAGATTGAAGGCCATGGTGATGAACAGGAAGAAACGCAACGAGACGGCCGCGTTGCGCGCGGCGCGCAACAGGAGCCAACAGACGAACGCGGAGCCAAGATTGACGAGCGTGCCTCCGGCGAGCACGAGCTTGCTGTCGTAATCGCTCGACCAGGCAACCGTGGTGAGCGTGCCTGAGGCGTGCAGGGTAGCGATAGCCACGGCCGCGTGGCCCAGTCCCTCATGCAGCATGGTAGCCAGCATGGTCGCGATGATGCTGATGGCGCCGAGAGTGGTGATATCGTCGGGGGCCGCGACGACTGGCCTCGATGAAGCCGGGATGGCGGCAGTAGACGGCGTGCTGTTCATGGCAACCAGCATGGGCGAACGGGATGGTGGATACAAGTGAGAAATGTCACCTTTTTCGGGTGAAGATTCCGCATATGGCTTGCGATACTTCCGCGAACGTGCGCTGCCGGTTCTCTGATGACAATTGATACGCCGGGGATACCCGCCGAGCAAGAAGACACTCCGCTTCCCGCTCACCTCGAGTGGAGGCTTTCTGCGCGCGTTGTCTTTCGATTTGCCTTCTGCTACTGGCTGCTTTATTGCCTGCCGGATCCGATCTCCGATGCGATTTTCCTGGAAGACTCGATCACAGCTCAAACTGAAGTACGCACAACCTGATCCGCAGCATCTGCTGCTCGCCGGAAAATCAGGGGATGAGGATGTCCTGGCACATCTGCACAAGGTGGATGAAAAGCAATTCTTGCTTACCGGCCGGAGGTTCCACTGGATCAGCGAGTACCCGTTTAACAGGTAGTTCGCAGAGCTTCAGCCAAAGTTTGAGCAGTAAAAAGCGGTCAGCATAAATCTGCCGACCGCTTTTTGCTCTTAGCTTGGTTCGACTAGCTCGCGGTTAACTCCGCGGCTACCTTTTCGGTTACGAAGGCTTCTACGGTGTCGCCGACCTGAATATCAGTGAAGTTGAGACCTACGCCGCATTCCATTCCGTTGGTGACCTCTCTGGCGTCATCTTTGAAGCGCTTGAGCGAGGTGAGCTTGCCTTTGTAGACCAGCTCGCCTGCACGCATCAACCGGATTTCGGCGTCGCGCTTCAGCACTCCATCGGTTACGCGGCAGCCGGCGATGGTGCCCACCTTTGGAATCCTGAAGACGTTGAGCACTTCGGCGCGGCCAAGGTAGTTTTCCTTGAAGACCGGATCGAGCAGCCCGAGCATGGCCTTGCGGATTTCGTCCTGCAGCTCGTAGATGATCGAGTGCAGGCGAATCTCCACGCTTTCCTGCTCGGCCAGTTCGGCGGACTTGCGGTCGGGCCGGACGTTGAAGCCGATGACGATGGCGTTCGAGGCCGAGGCCAGCAGAATGTCGCTCTCGGTGATGGCTCCGACTCCGGAGTGGATCACCTTGATGCGAACCTTCTCGGTCGACATCTTCTGGAGCGAGTCGGCCAGGACCTGCACGGAGCCCTGCACGTCGCCCTTGAGGATGAGTGGCAGTTCCTTGACGCCAGCCTGCTTGATCTGCTCGGCCAGGCCTTCGAGCGAGACGCGGGAGCTCTTGGCGAGTTGCGCTTCGCGCTCCTTCATCTTGCGGTACTGCGCGATGTTCTTGGCCTTGTCGCGGTCGGCTGTGACGAGGAATGTGTCGCCCGCGTCGGGAATGCTTTCGAGGCCGAGGATTTCGACCGGCGTCGATGGGCCAGCCTCTTCGATGGGGCGTCCGCGATCGTCGAACATGGCGCGGATTTTTCCGAACGTGTTGCCGACGATGAAGCTGTCCTGATTGCGGAGGGTTCCGTTCTGCACGAGCACCGAGGCAACGGCGCCGCGTCCGCGGTCGAGACGGGCTTCAATGACCGTGCCAACGGCGGAGCGTCCCGGCGTGGCCTTGAGGTTGCCGAGATCCGCGACCAGGCAAATCATTTCGAGCAGCAGGTCGAGGTTCTGTTTTTTCTTGGCCGATACATCGACGAAGACGGTGTTGCCGCCCCAGGCTTCGGGAACCAGGCCGCGGTCGCCGAGCTGCTGCTTGACGCGGTCGGGTTGAGCATCCGGCTTGTCAATTTTGTTGACGGCCACGATGATGGGCACGTTAGCCGCCTTCGCGTGGTCGATGGCTTCGAGAGTCTGCGGCATAACGCCGTCGTCGGCGGCGACAACGACGATGACGATGTCGGTCACCTTTGCGCCGCGAGCGCGCATGCGGGTGAAGGCCTCGTGGCCCGGTGTATCGAGGAAGACGATTTCGCGGCCAAAGGCAGGCGAATCGGCCTTGTTGATGCGGACCTTGTAGGCGCCGATGTGCTGGGTGATGCCTCCGGCTTCGCCCCCGGCGACGTCGGTCTCGCGAATGGCGTCGAGCAGCGAAGTTTTGCCGTGATCGACGTGGCCCATAACGGTGACGACGGGCGGCCGCGTGACTTCGTGCTCGTCAGGGTTCTCCTGCGAGAGGATGTTTTCGATGGCCTCGTTCGCCATCTGATCTTCGAAGGTGATGACCTGGGTATCGGCTCCGAACTGGCGGGCGACATCCTTGACCAGTTCTCCATCGAGCGACTGGTTGACGGTGACGAAGACGCCGCGCATAAGCAGCGAAGCGATGAGATCCTTGCCGCGCACTTCGAGCTTTTCGGCGAGATCCTTGACGCTGATGCCCTCAGTCACGGTGATGGTGCGTGTGATGGGCAATGGCTCAGAGGGAACCTGCGCTCCGCCGAAACGTGAGGGCGGCGCGAAGCCCTTCATGGGGCCTTCTTTGCTCTTCGGATATTGCTGCCGGCCACGGCGTGCATTGGGGCCGGGGCGCTGCGGACGCGGCGCTTCGCCGGGAGGCGGCATGAGTCCGGGCGCTCCGCCGGGACCGGGGCGCTGACCGAAGCCGGGGCGTGCACCCATTCCGGGGCGCTGACCGAAGCCGGGACGCGCGCCTGTGGGCGCTCCGGTGGGCGCGTTGCGCGTGGGGTGCATGGGACGGCGTACTCCGGGCGCTCCGGGAGGGCCTCCTTGCGGGCGCTGGCCGTAGCCTCCCTGTCCGGGAGGGCCGCCGGTTGGGCGGCGATCAAAGATGGGGCGGCCACGCTGGATGCCTCCAGCAGGTGTGGGCGCACCGGTGTTTGGACGCTGCGAAACCGGGAGCGGCGGCGGAGCAGTGTATACGGGGCGCGGTCCGGTCTGCGGCATGATGACGCGGCGCGGCACGGCAACAACTGGCGCTTCAGGAGCGGCTGTTTCTTCGGCGGCGACGGGCGCAGACGGAGCGGACGCGGGCGGTTCTGATACCGGTGCGACAGCCGCTGGCGGCTGCGCGGCTACAGGGGTCTTGACGATCACCGGACCCGCAGGCGGCGCGGCAGAGACGACCGGGCGAACTTCAGTGGCGTGAGCGGCGGGGGCGCCAACTGGTGGCTTGCCAACCACAGGACCCGCCGGTGGCTTGGCGGCGATAGCCGGGGTTTGCGGCGGAGCCGCCACAATCGGGGCGGCCTGACGCGGCTGCGGAACGATTCTGCGCGGAGCCGGCTTTACGGCTTCGGGCGCAGCGGCGACTGGACTGGCTGATGGGGCGGCCGTTGCCGCGCGTGCGACAGGCGGCGCAGTGACTGCCGCTGGTTTTGCAGGCGCCGCGGCAGCGGGTGCTGTTGCTGTTGTGCTGGGCTGCGAAGCAGCACGGGGCTGCTGCACGGCGGCTTCCTGCTCTTTCTTTTGCAGGATGGCCTTCAGCACATCGCCGGGCTTCGAGACCCGCGACAAGTCAATCTTGGGCCTGGGTGCGGCGTCAGCGCGCGAGGCACCGGATGCTCCGGACCTGCCGCGCTGGAGGTACACGCGCACACGCTCGGCCTCGTCAAACTCAAGCGAACTGGAGTGCGTTTTTTTCTCGGTGACGTTCACCGCCTCGAGAACATCAAGAATTGCTTTGCTCTTGACTTCCAGCTCACGCGCTAAATCGTTGATTCGAACTTTACTCATCCGCCCCTTTGTACCTGCTCCCCTGACCTTTAGCTGCGCATTGCGAACTCCTGGCAGTGGGTTATCGCGCTCTTACTATTATGGCCCGAAATACCGCGATTTGCGCGGTCTATCGCGTGCCGATGGGTTTTGGAGCGGCGCATTTACGCGCCGCCCTCTGGGTTCCTGTCTTTTTCTTCCTGGAGCTCGGCGGTTTCCGCCACTTCGTCCGTTACTGCGGTTTCTTCCAATTTTTCGCTGGTGTCCTGACGTCCGGGCACGACCGGCTCCGCGCCGTCGTCTTCAATGGCGGGGCCGGATTCAGTGACTTCCTCAATCTGCTCCTCGGCGACCTCGTCGCTGATGCGGCCGCTTCCGTCTTCGCTGGGAGGCTCTTCGCCTTCCTGCGTCAGGTCGAGTTTCAGCGCGTCCTCTTCTTCGCTGAGGCTGGCTTCTGAAGCGGCTCGAGCAGCGGCATCTTCGCTGACGACCGGCACTGGACGCTCTTCGCCCTCCTCGTACTGGCCGAAGTAGTGGCGGACGGCGGTGCTGATTTTTTCCAGCGTCTTTTCGCCGATGCCCGGGATCTCCTCAAGCTGTTCGGGCGTCATGTCGGCGAGCGCCTCGACGGTGGTGATGCCTGCGACGACCAGCTTCTGGATGATGTTCTCACCCAGTTCGCTGACCTGCTCGATGGCGGTCGTGGTCGTGCTGCCGAATCCCTGCATCTGCTGCTCGACTTCCTGGCGCTTTTCCTCTTCGCTCTTGATGTCGATCTTCCAGCCGAGAAGCTTGGCGGCGAGGCGCACGTTCTGCCCCTTTTTGCCGATGGCGAGCGAGAGCTGGGTGTCATCAACGATGACTTCAAGCTGCTTTTCGCTGAGATCGGTGATGCTCACCCGGCTTACCTTCGCGGGCTGCAACGCTTTTTCGGCGAAGGTGGTGATCTCTTCGCTGAACTCGATAATGTCGATCTTTTCGCCGCGCAGCTCGCGGATGATGGACTGCACGCGCATGCCCTTCATGCCGACGCAGGCGCCGACCGGATCGACATCCTTGTCGCGCGACATGACGGCGATTTTGGTGCGCTCGCCGGCTTCGCGAGCGATGGCGCGGATGGTGACGGTGCTGTCGTAGATTTCGGGAACCTCGCTCTGGAAGAGGTTCTGGACCAGCTCCGGCGCGGCGCGCGAGACGATGACCTGCGGGCCTTTGGCGGCGCGGTCCACGCGCAGAAGAACGACACGCACGCGCTCGCCTACAGCGAACTGCTCCAGGCGGGACTGTTCACGGCGGGGCATCCGGGCTTCGGCCTTGCCGAGGTCGAAGATCACGTCCTGCGGCTCGATGCGCTTGACGGTCGCGTTGAGCACCTCGTTGACGCGGTGGTTGTACTCGTTGAAGACCGTGTCACGCTCGGCTTCGCGGACCTTCTGAAAGATGACCTGCTTGGCCATCTGCGCGGCGATGCGCCCGAGCACGTCGGTGGGCTTGTAGTAGCGAATCTCGCCGCCGACTTCGACCTCGGGCGCGAGTTCACGAGCGTCGTTGAGGGCGATCTGGTTGACGGGGTCTTCGATCAACTCAGGCGTCTCGACAACGGTCTTGTAGATGTAGGCGCGGATTTCGCCGGTTTCTTTATCGAGCTCGGCGCGCATGTTTTCCTGCGTCTTGTAATACTTGCGGGTGGCGAGGGCGATAGCGTCTTCGACGGCACCGACGACGATCTGAGGCTCGATGCCTTTGTCGCGGCTCAACACTTCGATGGTCTGATAAAGCGGGCTTGCCATAGTTTTCTCTCTGTTGCTCGTTCGGCGCTGCGGCCGAGGTTCTCAAAATTAGAATTCGGGAATCAGGTTGGCCTTTTCGATGTTGGCCATCGTGATTTCGAGGTTCTCGTGACTTGCTTTTGCTGCGGCCTTTTTGCCCCTGGATTTCTGTTTCAAGGCGCTGAGGTCGAGCGTGATTACTGACTCGTTAACCTGTGTGAGCCTTCCCTGCCAGTGCCGGTTGCCTGCGACCGGTTCAAAGGTCTGCAACTTGACCAGGCTGCCGGTGAAACGCTGGAAGTCGGTGACGGTGCGCAGCTTACGGTCAAGGCCCGGCGATGAAACTTCAAGCGTGTACTCCGTGCCGGTAATAACGTCTTCAACGTCGAGCAGCGTTCCGAAATCGCGGCTGAAGGCGGTGCAATCGTCGTGCGTGACTCCGGAAAGCTGTTCTGCCTGCAGGCCCTGCGGGTTGCTTTCGACTCCCGCAGCCAATTTGGCGCGCTGCTCGGCGTTCTTCTCGATGTAGACGCACAGGGCGCGGGGCTTTGCGCCTGCGCGATAGTCAACGTCGACGACATCGAGTCCGTGCGAGGCGGCAACGCGCTGCGCGGCGGTGCGGATTTGGTCCAAATTCAAGGCCATGGCCGGTTTGCGGGCAAATTTGATGAGATTTTGGCGATGATTTGCGGCCAAATAAAAAGTGGGCTGTTAGCCCACTCATCTCTCCGAGGCTGCCGGCTGGTCACGGCTCCTGCCTGGATAAACTCGTCTGCTCCATTAGAATACGCCGTTTTGGGTTTGCTTTCAAATTGGCGCCGGGGATGGGATGATGAAGGCTGCAAAGGTATCTCATGGCTGCCCAGGCTGTGGGCGGCCAGATCAGAGCGAGGTTCTATGAGCCAGCAAAACCCGTATGACCGATTTTTGGGCGGTCAGGAGCCGGTGAAGGTTCTGGCATCTACGTCGCGGCATATCGAAGAGATTGTGGATCAGCTTGGCGTGGAGCGGTCGGAAAAACCTTCGGCTTCCGGCAAGTGGAGCGCTCGTGAGATTGTCTGCCATCTGGCTGACTGTGAAATAGCATTTGCCTTCAGGCTGCGGCAGGCGCTGGGAGAAAAGGATCACGTGATTCAGCCCTTCGACCAGGAAAAGTGGGCTGCGAACTACTCTGCTTATGAAATGCGGGATGCGCTGACGACATTTCGCGCGATTCGCAGCTGGAATCTGGCGCTCCTGCGGTCTCTTTCGCCGGAGGTTCATCTCAAACCGGTGACGCATCCGGAGCGCGGTGCGATGTCTTTTCAAACGATTGTAGAAACCATGGCTGGCCATGATTTGAATCACCTTGGACAGCTCCAAGCTATCGCCAAGAAGTTCGCTCCCACGCATTGATTGCGGCCTGATCGGCTTTTGGCACTACAATAACTGGAAGCCATCGCGCCAGAATGAGCTTTGTATCTCTTGCGGGTCGCGGTGCATCCTTCACCTATGATTGAAAATTCCGTTCCCGAAGCTTTGACCTTTGATGATGTCCTCCTGGTTCCTGCCTATAGCGATGTAGTTCCCGCGCAGGTAAGCACGCAGACACACCTGACCAAAAAAATTCTGCTGAATACGCCTTTGTTGAGCGCGGCCATGGACACGGTGACCGAATCGCGGCTGGCGATTGCCATGGCACAACAGGGCGGGATGGGCATTATCCACCGCAACCTGTCCGTGGAGCAGCAGGCAAGCGAGATTGATAAGGTAAAGCGATCGGAGAGCGGGATGATCGTCGATCCGGTGACGATAACGCCCGACCAGATGATTTCCGATGCGCTGGATGTGATGCGGCGCTACAAGATCTCCGGCGTGCCGGTAACGCAGAACAAAAAGCTGGTCGGCATTCTGACCAATCGCGACCTTCGCTTTGAGACGCGGACGGATGTTCCGATACGCGACGTGATGACGAAGACGAATCTCATCACCGTGCCGGTGGGCACGACGCTTGAAGAGGCCGAGCTGATCCTGCACCAGCATCGCGTGGAAAAGCTGCCGGTGGTCAATGGCGAATACGAGCTGAAGGGCCTTATTACCGTCAAAGACATTCAGAAGAAATTGAAGTACCCCAGCGCCTCAAAAGACGACCAGGGACGGCTTCGCGTGGGCGCGGCACTCGGCGCTACCGGCGACTTTCTGGAGCGGGCAGCGGAACTGGTGAAGAATCGCGTTGATGTTCTGTCGATCGATTCCGCGCATGGACACTCTTCACGGGTGCTGGAAGCGGTGCGGCTGGTGAAGAAGGCTTTCCCTGATGTGGATTTGCTGGCTGGAAACATTGCCACCTACGACGGCGCGAAGGCGTTGATCGAGCATGGCGCGGATGCGGTGAAGGTGGGCATCGGGCCGGGGTCGATCTGTACGACGCGCATGGTGACCGGCGCTGGAATGCCGCAGATTACTGCGGTGAGCGAGGCCTTCCGCGCCGGGCGCGAACACGGCATTCCGGTGATTGCCGACGGCGGCATCAAGTATTCGGGCGACGTGGCCAAGGCGATTGCGGCAGGCGCGAATGTAGTGATGATCGGCTCTCTGTTTGCGGGCGTCGATGAAAGTCCGGGGGAGACGATTCTCTATCAGGGCCGGTCGTTCAAGGCGTATCGCGGTATGGGCTCACTCTCGGCTATGTCCCAGGGCTCGGGCGAGCGGTACTTCCAGGGCTCGCAGGATTTTCAGGATGAGCCTTCGCGCAGCGAAGGTGTTGTAAATCGGGAGCGCAGCGCAGGGAATCGTCTGGCGAAGTTCGTTCCGGAAGGCATTGAGGGCCGCGTGCCGCATCGGGGACCGCTGGAGGCGATGGTCTATCAGCTTGTGGGCGGCTTGCGCTCAGGCATGGGTTATCTGGGCTGCGGAACCATTGAGGAATTGCAGACCAAGTCGCGGTTTGTGCGAATCTCCAACGCCGGGTTGCGCGAGAGCCATGTGCACGACGTGATCATCACGCGCGAGGCTCCGAACTATCACGTGGAGTAAGTGCTCCCCAGCCCTAAAGATATTTGTCGAGCGGGATCTGGAAGTAGAAGAGCTCTTTGCCGCTGGCGTCGCGCAGGTCGCGGAGGTTCAGGTTGGCTCCTTTGAGCGGCGTGTCGCCCAGCCCCTGCATGTCATAAAAGAGAAAGCCCGCGCGAGTGCTGTGTGCCGGCACAGTCGTGGCGCTGTACTCGAAATCAGCAAAATCCTGCTCGATCTTTTTGTCCGGCGTCTTCGGTTTGGTTTTTACGGGAGGCAGCGGGGCCGGCAACGGAATAACTTTGCCTGCGCTGCTTCACATGTGTCATGCGGCGCTCTATGTCTTCAGCCTGGGCGGCGGGAATTCTGTCGCCTGCTGCGCTGATAAAGTCGATGCGGGCCTGGTCAAGTGAAACGGGCTTGTCGCTGTTGTTGGTGACGACGATATAGATCGGCATGAATCCGTTCTCGACGTAGTTGACGCGAAAGATTTTCCCCTTCTCTTTCGTCTCGTACGGTTCGGCGGCGATAACGACGTGCTCGGCAGCATGGGCGTCGAAAGCCGCATAGGTGGAGGCGTCTTTCGGTGGCGGCATCGCGTGATCGGAAGCGAGAAGAGGCATGGCCGCGACGCAGAGCGCAAGAGCGAAGGTGAGAGGAAAACGCGGGCGCATACGGTTCCGCACGATTATCATTCTCCGGTAGGACTTGCGTAAAGAGGGAATCGTTAGCGGATGCTCGTTTTTTACAGCCTCGCGTTGCTGCTGGTCCTGGTGACGGGCGCTCCGTACTGGCTGTTCCGCATGGCAGTGAGCGGCAAGTACCGCGAGGGTCTAAGCGAGCGGCTGGGGTTTGTCCCACGGCGCCTTCGGCTCGCGGAGCAAGTGATCTGGGTTCATGCGGTTTCGGTGGGCGAGGTACTTGCGGCGAGCCGGCTGATTGAGGAGTTGGGAGAGCGCTCCGGCTGCAGGGTGATGATTTCCACCACGACCCGCACCGGACAGCTTCTGGCGCGCGAGCGTTTTGGCGCAGACCGAGTCTTTTACTTTCCATTGGATTTCGCCTTTGCGGTGCGGGCTTATCTGCGCGCCCTCCGTCCGCGCATGGTCGTGTTGATGGAGACGGAGTTCTGGCCGCGCATGCTGGTGGAATGCCGCCGCGCAGGGGTTCCCGTTGCTGTTGTGAATGCGCGCATCTCCGATCGTTCGTGGCCGCGTTATCTTCGTTTGCGATTCCTGTGGCGGCGTTTGTTGAACGGTTTCGCGCTGGTGCTGGCGCAGAGTGACATGGATGCGGAGCGGCTGACTGCGCTGGGCGCAAGCAATGTTTGCGCGAGCGGGAATCTGAAATATGACATTCGCGTGGCGCAGCCGGCAACGGTAACGGAGATTCTACGCGCGCATCTGCCGATTGGCGTGAAGGTTGTGGTCTGCGGGTCTACTGTTGCGGATGAAGAAGAGTTGCTGGTGAGGTTGTTGCCTCTGGACGTCATCACGATTCTTGCGCCGCGGCACCCCGAGCGCTTTAATGCTGTCGCCGCAATGCTGGCTGATCGTGGCGTGAAGTTCGTCCGTCGTTCCGAGTGGCTGGCTTCGCCTTCGCCGCTGTCTGCGGGAATGTTTTTTCTTCTCGACTCAATTGGGGAGCTGGCTTCGACCTACTGCCTGGCCTCTGTCGCCGTTGTTGGCGGAGGGATGTTGGCGCCGGGAGGGCATAATCCGCTGGAACCCGCGCAGTTCGGGGTAGCAGTGGTGATGGGGCCGCACTATGAGAACTTTCGCGGCATCGTCGAGAAGTTGCGCGCGGAAAATGCAATTGTTGTGGCGAGAGTTTCCGCATTACCGGAGGTATTGCGTGATCTGCTTTCCGATGAAGATTCTTCCAGGGCGATGGGCGCGCGCGCGCGCGCGGTTTTTGAGCGCGAAGCCGGTGCTACAGCGCGAGCGGTTACGGCATTGGTGGCCGTGCTTCAGGAGCGCGCGTGATCCGGCCGCTTGCGATTCTTGCTCCACTCTATGCTGCGGCGGCTCGCGGCGAAGAACGCCGCCTATGACCGCGGATGGGTGAAGCCGCAGCGACTGGCGTGGCCGGTGGTGAGCGTCGGCAACCTTTCGGTGGGGGGCGCGGGAAAGACCCCGCTGGTCATTCGGCTGGCGCAGTTGCTGGCTGCGGAAGATATTCCTGTCGATGTGTTGTCGCGCGGCTATGGGCGCAGCGGCTACGACGTGGAGCGCGTGGACGCAGAGGGTGAAGCAGCGCGCTTTGGCGAT
Source organism: uncultured Acidobacteriaceae bacterium (assembly GCA_963783805.1). Lineage (GTDB taxonomy): Bacteria > Acidobacteriota > Terriglobia > Terriglobales > Acidobacteriaceae > Silvibacterium. The sequence continues at coordinate 201,898 of CAWAPC010000008.1, forward strand.
GAGCCTCTGCTGATCGCGCGCGCGACAGGCGTTCCGGTGTATGTGGGCGCAAGCCGCTATGAGGCTGGACTGCTGGCCGAACATAATGCGTCGTCGCCAGGGCTTCATCTGCTGGATGATGGGTTCCAGCATCGCAAACTGGCGCGGGACCTGGATATCGTCGTGGTTCACGCGAGCGATTTCGTGGAAAGTTTGCTGCCTGCGGGACGATTGCGCGAGCCGCTGACTTCGCTTAAGCGCGCTTCTGCGATTGTGTTGCGTTCTGAAGACCGGAGGGTTGAGGCGGAATTGCGAAGGCGCGGAATCTCTGTGCCGGTGTGGATACAGCACCGGCGGCTGGCGGTGGAATTTGTAACTCGCGCAGTTGCTTTTTGCGGGATAGCGCGGCCCGGAGGAGTTTTTTTCCGCGCTGCGTTCGCAAAATGTCGAGTTGGCGGCGACGTTGGCACTGCGCGATCATCAGGCCTACTCGAAGGCGGAGATCGAGCGGCTGCTTGAGACGCTTCGCCGCCATAAAGCAGAGTGCTTCGTGACGACAGAAAAAGATGCGGCGCGCATGACTCATGCGCAGCGGGCGCGGCTTGAGGAAGCTGCTCCGCTGCGTGTAGCCCGGCTGGAAGTTTCGCTTGAGGATGAGGGCGCGGTTGTGCGCCAGTTGCTGGGCCTGATTGTGAGAAAATAAGGGCTTGCCGGAACAGCAAAAGCAGTTACGTGTGCTCGTCATGCGGTTGAGCGCGATGGGCGATATTCTCCATGCGCTGCCCGCGGCAACGGCGCTGCGTGAGGCGCATCCGGAGTGGCGGATCGGGTGGGCCGTCGAACCGCAATGGAAGGCGCTGCTGGTTGCGGAGGACGCGGGTGTGCGCGGCCCTGCCATGCCGCTTGTGGACCGGGTTCATGTTGTTCCTGCACGACAGTGGGCGCGCTCTCCCTTGAGCGCGAAGACGTTCCGCGATGTGCGACGCGTGCGGCGCGAGTTGCGCGAGGAGAAATACGACATCTGCATCGATCTGCAGGGCGCGGTGCGGTCGGCAGTGATTGCCAGGTGGGCGCGCGCAAAGCGGTTGATCGGCGAAGACGTTCCGCGCGAGCGCATTGCGCGATGGTTTTTTACGGAGCGCGTGAAGACGCGCGGCGTTCATGTGATCGAGCAGGCGATTGAAGTGATGAATGCGGTTGCCGGAGACGCGCTTCCGGTGCGGCTTCCTTTGCTGCCGGTGGACGCAGAGGCGGAACGCAAGGCGGATGCGATAAGCGAGCCGTTTGTAGTGATCAATCCCGGCGCCGGCTGGGGCGCGAAGCGTTGGCCGGTGGAGCGCTATGCCGCGGTTGCCACGCGTCTACGCGATGCGGGCTATGGCGTCGTGGCGAATGCGGGACCCGGGGAAGAATCGTTGGCTGGCGAAGTGGCCGCATTGAGCGATGGCGCTGCCGCCGCGCTTCGATCGTCGATTGCGGAATTGATTGCGGTAACGCGGCGAGCTTCGCTGGTGATTGCGGGCGATACCGGGCCGCTGCATCTGGCGTGCGCTTTGGGCAAGCCAGTGGTGGGGATTTTTGGGCCGACCGATCCAGCGCGCAATGGTCCGTTTGGCGGCAGGTTCCGCGTGCTGCGGCATCCGGAGAGCAAGCGCGATCACACGCGTCATGCCGCGCCCGAGGCCGGGTTGCTGACGATTACTTCCGATGCGGTGATGGATGCTGCGATGGAATTGCTGAAAGGAGGAACTAGATGGCGGGTGGTTGGAGCAGGATCGCACGGCGCATCCGCGTGCCGCTGGGATTTGTGTTCGCGGCATTTTTTCTTTGGCTGGCGCGGCCCGCGGCGAGCTTCCTCGCGATGAGTCTGCTGCTGGTGATTCCGGGAGTCTGGCTGCGCGGATATGCCTCAGGCTATGTGAAGAAAAATGCCGAGATCACGATGACGGGTCCCTATGCGTACACGCGCAATCCGCTTTATTTGGGATCGATGCTGATTGCGTTCGGATTCGCTCTGGCTGCTCGCAGCTTATGGATTGCGATTGTGCTGGCGGCGCTCTTCGCGGTGATTTATGTTCCGGTGATCCGGTCGGAGGAGGCGTTTCTGCGCTCGAAATTCGCGGGCTACGACGCGTACGCGGAGCAGGTTCCACGATTGATTCCGCGTTTGCGTCCGGGGATTGCAATTGACAGTGAGGACGGGGGCTTTTCAGGCGCGCTTTATCGCAAACATCGCGAGTACAATGCATTGATAGGGGCGTCGGCCATTTATGCCGCTCTGATATTGAAATTGTGCTTCTGGCGTTGAAGTTCTTTACCTCTTTCGCAGGTGAGTGTCTGGATTGATTTGGCGTTTTAGGTGGCTCCCTATTCTGGCCTGCGTGCTGGCGCTGGTTGTACTCCATGCGGAGACGCCGCCCGCCGCTCCTGCTCTGCGTGCTCCGGTACCTGGATTTAGTTTTCCCGCAAAACAGACTCTGAGCTATGCGGTGGATTGGCGCGTGTTTCCTGCAGGCGTCGTTTCGTTTCATCAGGAAGCGGACGGAAATATGCAGCGCGTGTCGGTTACGGCGGACACTGTGGGCGCGGTGAATCTGCTGTTTCGCGTAAGCGACCGTTTCCAGTCTTCTTTCAATCGCGAGACGGGTTGCTCGGAGGGTTTCTCCAAACAACTGATCGAAGGCCGCCGCCAGGTGAACAGCGACCTGAAATTCAACTACGCGCAAAGCAAAGCCGTGTTCACGGAGAAAAATCTGATCTCGGGTATCCGCAAGCATCAGGAGGTTGCAATTCCTCCGTGCGTCACCGATTCGCTCTCCGCGATTTTTTATGCGGCGTCGCAACCGATGACCGTGGGGCACAGCTTCCAGTTTCCGCTGGCCGACGCGATGCGGACAGTTCCGGTGACGATGAAGGTGGAAGGCCACGAGGAAGTGAAGACTCCGGCCGGCACCTTTCAAACCCTTCGCGTGGAGCCGACGGCGGACGCGGGCGTGGTAAAGAATCGCGGCAATATCTGGATCTGGTACACGGATGACGAACGGCATCTTCCGGTGCAGATGCGCGCGCGGCTTTTATGGGGGACAATTACGTTTCGCCTGACCGTGATCGACGCCAAATAGATCTAGCGCGGGGAATCAGCCCACGCAGCAGCGGTGACGTGCTTTCCGTCGAGATAGAAGCTGGACATGCCGAGCATGTCGGTTCGATACGTGCGGACGTGAGCCTGCTGAAGCTCCTCCAATACCTCATGGCGCGGATGGCCATAGAAGTTGCGCCGCCCCACCGAGATTGCCGAGAACGACGGCGCGACCGCCGCCAAAAACGCCGGCGTAGTAGAGGTCTTGCTGCCGTGATGGCCCACCTTCAGGAAATCCGAATGCAGATTGCCATTCTCGACCATGCGCGCTTCGCTGGGGGCTTCCGCATCACCTTCGAGCAGCGCTGACGTGTTGCCGTAACTCAGGCGCAGGACGAGAGAATCATTATTGGTGGGCGTTTTGCCGGGGTGGTAATCGCGCGCGGGCGCGAGGACGCGAATGGAGACTCCGCCAAAGGTGAAGGTGTCTCCCGCGAGATACCTGTGAATATGCGTGCCTGCCTGAGCGGCGCTTTGCAGCAGGTTTTCGTAGACGGGAACATCTGGTTCGGGTCCAAGCCACAATTCGCGCGGGCCGGAAATTTGCGAATACCGCCGGCATTCCGCCGATGTGGTCTTCATGCGCGTGCGTGAGCGCAACTGCGTCGAGGCGACGGATGCCGCGCGACCACAAGACAGGCGAAACGACATCTTCGCCAATGTTGAAATTTGTATCGGGCGGCGCGCCGACAATACCTCCTGCATCGATCAGCAGCGTTTTGCCGTCGGGAGTGACGACGAGCAGCGAGTCGCCCTGTCCAACATCGATGGCGGTGATCTCAAGCTGGCCTGCGCGCCGCGTGACGGGATGCGGAAGGATGAGGGAGATGGCGGCGAGTATTAAAGCAGCCATCGACAGGGTTAACCCATAGCGCAGTGCACGTATGGCACAGATCGCGGCAATGACGAGTGCGATCCAGAGAAGAACGGTGAGGCTGGATGGCATAGGAACGCGCATGTCTCCGGCGCGAAAGGCGGCGAAGGTGGTGACGACGCGCGTTACGGAGTGCAAAAGAGCGGCGGTCACCGCTCCGGGAATGAAGGCGAGCGCGGGTACGGCCAACAGCGTTACAAAAGTGAACAAGGCGCACGGCAGAAGGATTCCAAGGAAGGGAACGATGAGCACGTTTACCGGCAGTGCGAGCAGAGTGATGCGATGGAAATATGCAACCATGGGCAACATCATGAACAGCTCGATGGCGACGGAGACCGCCAGTAACTCTGCGCCGCGCAGCAGGAGTTGGAGGGTGAATGGAAAGGCTTTCCACGCGAGGAACTTCCCGGTAAGCGGGCGAAGATGCTGTGCGATCATGCGGAGGCTCACCCGGAATTGCGCGACGCGCGGTGGGAAGGCCGCATCAATGCGTGTTTCGCGAAGATTGCGCATGGCGCGTAACAATGGAGCGAAGGTCTTTTCCGCGAACGGTGCGGCGATTCCCGCGATGGCCAGCACGGAGAGCAGCGTCATCTGCAGGCCGGAGTCGAAGAGCGAGCCTGGATCGGCGGCGAGCATAACCAGAGCGGCGAAGCCGATGGCGTTAAGCGCGGAGCGATCGCGCCAGAGCAGCCTCCCGATCAGGTAGAGCGTGACCATCCAAAAAGATCGCTGAACGGGATGTCCGAAGCCGGTGAAGAGCGCGTAGGCAAAAGACAGAACGATCGTCAGCGATAGAGGCCCACAGCCGCGAGAAGCGCAGGCGCTTTGCGATCCAGAAGATGAGCCCGGAAAAGATCGCCAGATGGAGGCCGGAAACGACGAGCAGGTGAAATGATCCGGTGCGTTCGAAACCCACGCGCACGCGATGCTGTAGCCAGGTGCGGTCGCCGGTGAGCATGGCCGTCAGCATGGTCGCGTCTTCATAGTCGATCCGAAAGAACTGCGGCAGGCGCATGTTATGCGGATCGGCGGCGAAATCGATCAGGCGCGAGCTCGCGGCCTCTTCGACGAAATGCAGCCAGCAACGCAGGTTGCGTGCACGGCCAGTTGCGATCACGGTGAACCGTTGCGGATTGACGCTGCCGAGCGCGCCAATACCCTGCTGGTGCAGGTATGCGCTCGCGTCCCACACGCCCGGGTCAAGGTAGCGCTCTTCCGGATGCAGCGCGAGCGTTGCGCGAATTTCGTCATTGCAGGCGAGGTGCGGAAAGGGTTGGTCGACCGGAGCGTAGAGCGTGATGCGCGCTGCGCCGGTAGAGTTCAGGCGCACGTCAACTTGCTGAGTATGTTCTTCGTGCGTTTTATCTGAGAAAGGCGTCGTTGACACCACGCTGCGGACGGGTCCGAGCCGGATGATTTCGCCTTCCACCGTTCGCTGCGTGTTGTCCGCCAGAAGAGCAAGTCGGCGTTGCGGATTGATCGCGGGTGCGATCTCGGCGCAGAAAACTCCGAGCAACATGTAGACGAGAGCTGTTGTCCCCCAGGCCACGCGCGGAGCGTGCGCCGATGCGATGACCGCCGTCGCGAATGCGGCCAGCAATGCGAGCAGAAGCAGGCCAGGCAGGAACCATGCGAGATGCGAGAGGAGAATTCCCGTGGCGAAGCAGGTCGCTGCGGAAAGCGATGGCACTGCAAGGTGCCTGGCAAAAATGCCTGGAGCAGGATGAGCTTGTTGGTCCAGGGGGCTATTCAACCTTGCCGGGATGGTTGCGGTGACCATGGGAGCCGTCACCGCGGCGCCGGCGCAAAGTTACTTCGACGAAAGCGTGGCTACGCTTTCCAGATGGAAGGTCTGTGGAAACAGATCGACCATACGCACGGTGCTGAGGTGGTAGCCAGAGTCTAGCAGCGAATTGAGATCGCGCGACAAAGTTGCCGGATCGCAGGAAACGTAAGTAATGTGCGCGGGGCGGATGGCTGCGAGGAGAGTCGTGACTTCTTTACCCAGTCCGGCGCGGGGCGGGTCTACAACAACAAAATCCGGCGCCTTTTCCTTGCTGGCGCGCGCCCGGCGAAGAAATTCAAGCGTGCCGCTCGCGACGATGTGATGGGCCGCTCCCTGAAGATTGTGACGCAGATCGCGGACCGAACTGGAAGCGGATTCCACGGCCACGATCTGGTCGAAACGCGAGGCCAAAGCAGCGGCGAAAAGGCCTGCGCCCGCGTAGAGGTCCCAGGCCAGCTTGCCTGAGGATTCATTTCGTGACAAGTTCTACAAGAGCGTCGGCAAGGAATCGATTGACCTGGAAGAAAGAGCCGAAGCTTACGCGGTATTCGCGGCTTGCCGCTGCGTAGGTCAGAGATTGTTCGCCGCTTTGCGCGATGAGCTTGCTCGGGTTGTTTGCCTTGTTCCGATGAAAAAATTGCGGCGCCACGAAGCTTGGGGATATGCATCTGCAATTGCGGCCAAAGCGAACCGAGTGCTTGCGATCGTGGATTGCACGGCTCCAGAAGTCCAGAGCGTAATAAGAATGGAATCCTGCGCGGCGTTCGTGAAGAGTTCGATCTCTGCAAAGTGTTTGCCGAGCTGCCATGTTTCTGCGGCTGATTGGATTGCTATTAAAGCTTCTTCGAGAATCGGCGCTGCGATGGGGCACACGTCTACGGCCAGGTTCTGGTGCGATGCGCGGCGTTTGTAACAGAGCTTTGAAGTCGTGCGGTCGATGTGCAGGCGGATGCGGTTGCGGTAGCCGAAGGGTTCGGCCTGGAGCGTTTCGATCTCCGGAATTTCTTTGAGGTGCGCGCGTTCGAGCGTCTCGCGCAGAATCTGCGATTTGATTTCGACCTGTTGCGGGTAGCTCGCATGCTGGTATTGGCAGCCTCCGCACTCGCTGAAGTAGGGGCACGGTGGGTTAATGCGATGCGGCGATGTTTCCAGGATCTCTTCGAGCTCGGCGCCGGCATAGCTGCCGTGATCCTGCGTGATGCGCGCTTCAACCAGTTCGCCGGGAAGCGTGAAGGGGACGAAGATTGCTTTACCGTCTTGACGCGCGAGGCCCGCTCCACCGTAGATTAGTTTCTCGATCCGGAGCTTCATTGCTGGCTCATGTAGAAGAGGCTGAGGCGTGGCAGATTGTGCTTTTCGAGCAGGCGCTTGTGCAGGAACTGCTGCTCCACCTGGCGAATCTGTTCAGTCTTCATGCGGCTGCGATAAGGGGCGAGCTCGCGGGCGCTCTCTTCACGCAGAGCCAGCAGCTCAGCCTCCTGCGCGGTCGCCGTGAGCGTGTTGAAGAGTCTTTCTTCCAGTACGGCCAGCAGGCGCTCCAGTTCTTCGAGGTTGGGAGTTGTTGTGAGCGCAAGTTCGCGGAGCCGCGCGGCGGTTTGTTGCGCAACCTCTGAGGCCAATCCGCTCAACTTAGAGTGCTCGAGTTGCGCGGCGCAGCTGTGGAGATGAGCCGCGATACGCTCGTGCTCGAAGCCGGGCGCGACGGTGGATGTTGCGCCTGCGGGCTGTGCGCCGATCGATGCTTCTTTCATTTCTTCGACGGCATCGATTACCGCTTGTGCGCACCAGGCGAGTCCATTGATGCGGCGCGAGCGCGATTTGCGGGCCTCGTACTTGTCGAAGGCATTGTCGATGCCGCGCAGCACGGCTTGAAGTGGTATTCCGGCGTCGCGCCAGGTTTCAATGAGCGCCCAGTCGAGGGTGGAGAGCAGGAGGATAGAGCCGCGGCGGCGCTGGAAGTGATCTTCGATTTCCGTGAAGTAATTGAAGTAGTTTTCCAAAGCGCTTCAAGCCTTTGTGGCGGAATCATCGGGATGGGGCCGCGCCCTGGCGTTGCGATTCCGCTCGTAGATGATCCGCAGTCCGTCGAGGGTCAGCGTGTCGTTGACGTGGGAGATGTACTTGGAGTCGTTCGCGATCAGGTGCGCGAGTCCGCCCGTCGCAACGCAAACGGTCTCCGGGCCGAGCTCGGCGATCATGCGCTCAAGGATGCCATCGACCACCCCGATGTGTCCGTAAAACAGGCCGATCTGAAGATTGTCCACGGTGTTGGTGCCGATGATTTTTACCGGGCGCTTGATCTCTACACGGGGCAGCCGCGCGGCGCGCGCGAACAGCGCCTCTGCCGAGATATTCAGGCCGGGAGCGATGGCTCCGCCCAGAAATTCACCCTTGCTGGAGATGACATCGAAATTGGTCGCCGTGCCAAAGTCCACTACGATGCAGGGTCCGCCGTATTTCTCGAACGCTCCCACGCAATTGGCTATTCGGTCGGCCCCTGCTTCGCCGGGATTGTCGGTGCGGATCGGCAGTCCCGTCTTTACGCCCGGCTCGATAAAGACCGGCTTCTGGCCAAAATATCTCTCGCAGAACTGACGCAGAATCCAATCGATGGGCGGGACTACGGACGCGATGACAATTCCGGTAATGTCCTTACTCTTGATGCCCTCTCCCTGAAGCAGATTGCGGATCAGAATTCCGTACTCGTCGGCGGTCTGGGTCTGCCGCGTGCTGATGCGCCACGTCATGCGTAATTCATCAGCGTGCCCCTTTTGCAAAGGGTAGAGCGCGATGACTGTATTCGTGTTGTTTACGTTGAGCGCAAGAAGCATTCGATCACCGGTTCGATTTTTGTTCCCGCACTCCGCCTGAAAAGACAGTTCGCATCCCGGCCGGAGTCCGAATCTGTAGAAAGCCGCGCGCGTCGAGGCCTTCGGTCACGCCCGCGTAACCTTCCAACTCTTCTACATATACCTGTTTGCCGCGAACCCATGTTGATGCGCGCTCGAGGCGCGCGAGGATGCTGGCTGTGGCTTCGGGCAAATTGCCGGGCGTAGTGAGGGCAGAGACCTCGCGATGCAGCGATTGTAGCAAAGCGGCCAGCAACTCCTGCCGAGGCCAGTCGCGGCCCGTTTCGATGTGCAGCGACGTAGCCACGCCGCGCAACTCCTCTGGAAATTGCGGTTGGTGAACATTGATTCCGATGCCGATGACCAGATGGCGGACGCGTGTGACCTCGGCATTCAGTTCAGTAAGGATGCCGCAAAATTTTCTGCTGCCCAAGAGCAGATCGTTCGGCCAGCGCAGATCGCATTCGAGCGAGGTGACCTGCTGCACGGCGTGACGCACGGCGAGTCCGGCGGCGAGCGAGAGCCAGAGCACGTCGGCGGGCGCAATGGCAGGGCGCAGCAGCACGCTTACGTAGAGACCCGATCCTGGCGGCGAGGACCATTCATGTGCGCCGCGTCCTCGTCCGGCGGTCTGCTCGTCGGCGAAGTAGACGGCGCCATCGGGAGTGCCCGCTTCACCTTCAGCCATGGCATGGGTGTTGGTGGAGTGGATGCTGGGAAAGTAGTGCAGCTTATCGTGGAAGCGCGTGTCTTTGATCGCCGCGTTGACCACGGCCAGGTCGAAGCTGTCTTCAATCGCGGCCGGGATCATGCGACTAATAAATCTCCGCCGTGATTTTCATGCTGAGGTCCACCGCCTTGGCGGAGTGCGTGAGCGCGCCCACGGAGATGTAATCGACGCCGGTCTGCGCATACTTGCGAATGTTTTCGAGAACGATGCCGCCCGAGGCTTCGGTAGGGATTCTCCCGCCGCGCTCGCTGACGATCTTGACGGCCTTCTTCACGTCGGAGGGCGAAAAGTTGTCGAGCAGCAGCGATTCGGCTCCGTTGTCGAGCGCGATTCGGAGTTCATCGAAGGTGCGCACTTCAATATCGATGGTCTGGCCTGCGCCGCGCAGTTCGCGGGCGCGGGCGAGAACCTTTTCGATGCCGCCGCCGAGCGAGATGTGGTTGTTCTTGATCAGAATTCCGTCGGAAAGATCGAGGCGGTGGTTTTCGCCGCCTCCGCAGCGCACCGCGTATTTGTCGAGCACGCGCAGGCCGGGCATGGTTTTGCGGGTGTCCAGGACTTTGGTGCTTGTGCCCTTGAATTGCGTCCACATATTGCCGGGTGAGCGTGGCGATGCCGCTCATGCGCTGCATGAGGTTGAGAATCACTCGCTCGCAGGAGAGGATGACGCGCGCGTTGTGGCGGATGACCGCGATGGCCTGCCCCTTCTTCACGCGCACTCCATCGAACATTTCGGGATGGCTGATGACTTCGTAACGGCCGACTGTTTTTTTTGTCGAGGCGCGCGTAGATGTCGAGAAAACGCGGAACGCAGCCGAGGCCGGAGACGACGCAATCCTGCTTGGCGATGATGGTTGCCGAGGCGCGCAGAGTCGGGATCAATGGTGATGGCGGTGGTTACGTCGCTGGTGGCCTTGTCTTCGAGCAGCGCCTGTTCGAGGATGGCTTCGATCCTTCTGCTTTTCCAGTCCATAGAGTTCCTCGGTTCTTACGCGAGCTGCTCCAGCTTTCTCAATTGCATCCAGAGTTTCCTGACGCAGCAGAGCAGCTTCCGATGCCTGTTTTTTCAAGTCCGCAACAATTTTCTCAGGTGCCTTGGCGAGAAAGCTTCGTTTGTGAGCTGGCGGTCCGCGTTGATCAAGCACTTTTTCATATTGTTCCAGCTTCTTGTGCAGGCGCTCCCGCTCCGCGGCGACGTCGATCTGCTTTTCATACGACAATCCGGCGGTGAAGTTTGCCGTGGTTCTGGTGTTTCCGGGGTTTAGGGTCCACTGCGCCGGAAAGCTGAAAGACGAGACACGCGCCAGCTTCTCGATGATTTCGCGGTTTGCTGTCGCGAGCAGTTGCATGAGCAGCGGGTGCCTGAATCTCCGCTACAGCCAGCTCGCGTTCGGGAATTTCCAGATCTTTGCGCAAGCGCCCGGAAAGTGACGATCAGTTCCTGCAACTGCGCCATTTCCGCTTCGACGGCTGCAGTCCAGAGCTTCTTCGAGTGGCTGCGGATAGCGCGACAGGGCGATGGATTTCGCCGGCGGCTGGCCGTTGTAAATTGCGTGCCACAGCTCTTCCGTGATGAAGGGCATGAAACGGCGAGAGCAGGCGCAGGGCCGCTTCGAAGGTGGCGAGCAGGGTTGCGAGCGCGGCCCGCGTTGCGGCTTTGTCTGCGCTGTCGCTGAAGTCGAGGCGCAGCTTTACGATTTCGAGATACCAGTCGCAGAAGTCTCCCCAGAAGAACTGATAGACAAGGCTGGCGGCTTCGTCGAAGCGATATTCGGCCAGCGCCTTGTTTACTTCCGCAGCCGTGCTGTTCAGGCGGGAGACGATCCAGCGTGCTTCGATCGGCGCGTCCGCGCTCGGGGCCGAATGAGTCTACCAGCGTGTTGGGATCGACGAATATGCCCGCTTCTGCAGCGCGGTCCACGTTCATGAAGATGAAGCGGGCGGCGTTCCAGATTTTGTTGGCGAAGGCGCGATAACCTTCGGTGCGGGCTTCGCTGAAGGCGATGTCGGTTCCGGGCGAGGCCATGGCGGCGAGCGTGAATCGTACGGCATCGGTGCCGTAATTGCTTGACGATCTCGATGGGGTCGATGACGTTGCCCTTGGTCTTCGACATCTTCTGGCGGTCGGCATCGCGCACCAGCGCGTGGATATAGACTTCGCGAAAGGGCACGGCGTCTTTCAGATCGCGTTCCGAGCCGTCGGGCATGGGCACGTCCGACATGAAGTGGCAGCCGAGCATGATCATGCGCGCCACCCAGAAGAAGAGGATGTCGAAGCCGGTGACGAGAAGCTGCGTTGGATAGAACGTGTCGAGATCGCGCGTGCGCTCCGGCCATCCGAAGACGGTGAAGGGCAGCAGTCCGGAGGAGAACCAGGTGTCGAGCACGTCGGTTTCCTGGGTGATTTTCAGCGCTGCCGCAGTGAGCGCATCGCTGCGGCGTTTCCCGGGCGACGGTGATCTGATGGCAGGTCGCGCAGTGCCACGCAGGAATGCGATGGCCCCACCAGAGCTGGCGCGAGATGCACCAGTCATGGATGTTGCGCATCCACTCGAAATAAGTTTTGGCGTACTGCGCGGGCGTGAACTTGATGTAGCCTTGCTCGACAGCGGCGATGGCCTTGTCGGCCAGCGGTTGAATCTTCACAAACCACTGTGTAGACAGGCGCGGCTCTACAACGGTTTTGCAGCGGTCGCACTTGCCCACCGAATTGGTGTGCTCGCGGACGGTTCCGAGCAGCCCCTGCGCCTCTAAATCTTCCAGGATGCGTTTGCGCGCCGCGTAGCGGTCGAGCCCTGCGTAGACTCCGCCCTCGGCGTTGATGTGCGCGGTATCGTCCATGATGGAGATCGACGGCAGGCCATGTCGCTGGCCGATAGCGAAATCGTTGGGATCGTGCGCGGGCGTGACCTTCACCGCTCCGGTGCCGAAGTCTGCGCTGACCCAACTGTCGGTGACCACGGGAATTTCGCGCCCCATCAGCGGCAGCAGCAGCTTCTTGCCGTGCAGATGCTTGTAGCGGTCGTCGTCAGGATTCACGGCCACGGCTACGTCGCCGAGCATGGTTTCAGGGCGCGTGGTGGCGATGGTGAGGAACTGGCCCGGCTCAGGTTTTCCGTGCTCGCCGAGGACCGGGTAGCGAATCTCCCATAGCTTGCCCTGTTGTTCTTCATGGACGACTTCAAGGTCGCTGATGGCCGTCTGGCAGCGCGGACACCAGTTCACGATGTAGGCTCCGCGATAGATCAGGCCCTGCTCGTGCAGGCGCACGAAGGCCTCTTTCACCGCGATGGAGAGGTTCTCGTCCATGGTGAAGTATTCGCGCGACCAGTCGACGCTGGCGCCGAGGCGCTTCATCTGGTCGAGGATGGCGCCGCCGTAGTGCTGTTTCCATTGCCATACGCGCTCGACGAAGGCTTCGCGGCCCAGCTGCTGCCGCGTTTTGCCCTCGCTGGCCAGCTGGCGCTCCACCATCATCTGCGTGGCGATGCCGGCGTGGTCGGTTCCCGGAACCCATAGAGCGAGATCTCCCAGCATGCGGTGCCAGCGGATGAGAATGTCCGTCTCGGTGTGCTCGAACATGTGCCCCATGTGCAGACGGCCGGTTACGTTTGGAGGCGGCAGAAGCATGGTGAAGGGATTGGCGGGCGCGGACGAGTGCGCGACCGGGTCTGTGTGAACAGTCGCTCGCTTACCCAATAATCTGCCCAGCGATCTTCGATCGCGGCGGGATCATAGGCTTTCTGTAATTCATGTGGCATTGCTGGGGGTCCAACTCTTTGACGATATAGCATTTCTCCGACGGGTGCATGCACCTTAGGAAATGGAAAGACCGCCCGCAGGCGGCCTCTCCGCTCGATTCAACTCTTCTGTCTAAAACGGATTCAGCTTATCGGCGCCCTTCTTCTTCTTATGCTTGCTGGAGGACTCCTCCTTTGAGTTATAGGGAGCCTTCTTCGTCTTCTTGCCGCTGGCGGTTGTGCCGGTATTGATCTGCGCTCGCTCCGCCCTTGACATCGTTGATCTGGTCAGCAGCCTGCGCAGGCTTGTCGACCGGCGGCAGGGGCTTATTGTCCGCGGGCCGACGCTTCGGGCCATTCACGACGGGCGTTGCCGCGTGCCGCTGGAGCCGAGTTGCCGGAGGCCGCCGAGGGTGCGGCGCTCGATGCCCGACGGCCGGTGCCGGCATTCGAAGCCGCCGCTGTACCGCTCGGAATTTCAACCGTAACTCGTACTGCCGCCGGTGCCGCCCTGGTCCGGAACTGTCTCGAATTGCAGAGGGGCCGCAGGCTGGCTGGCTGGGGGCAGGCGCGGTGCCATTTCTGATCGCGGCTGCCGTGGCATCGGTCCCGCTCGGAGAAACTCCCGGAACGGCTCGCCCTTCAAAGCAGCGGTGTACATGGCCACGCTCTGTTTGTTGACATCCGGCGCGTAGGTTTGCGGCGGATCGGTCAGCGTGGGTTCGCCAACGCGGGCCGCCTCAACCGTAGATGGGCCGTGTTTCACGAGCAGCAACGCACGGTCTTTCAACTTGACGTTGATGCGGCTGCCTTCTTCGGCTTCGCTCTCGGCAAGCTCCTGCTGAGTGGGCTCGGGGACATCGCGTCCCATCGCAATCAGGCGGTCCTTGGCGTCCTCGACGTGCGGGGCCATCGGGTAGTGCAGTCACCACCGCTCCCATAGCCGCGGCGGCGCGATCGTTATAAACCTTGACGAGCTCCGCCTTGGCGTTCGGCGGGAGTTTCAGATGGCTGACCAGCTGCGCCTCAGTTGCATAGGCGTCTCCCAGCGTAATCAGCGTCTGGTCGCTGTGGCTGAAAAGCGGATAGGTATCGGCGACGGTCTGCAGGCGGGCGATGGCCGCGGGCCAGTCTTCGCGGCCGCATAAAACTGGCCGATTTCGAATTGCCGCTGCGCCAGAACTTCCTGCACTTCGCGCAGCCGCTGCTTGGCGCGCGGAACCAGCGGCGAGTCGGGGAAATCGCTGCATCATGGTGCGGTATTCTGCTTCGGCGTGCATCAGCATTCGCGGGGTCGCGGTCGGGCTTTTCCATCTGCTGGAAGTAGATGTCGCCCGACCTTCATCTGCGCCTCGGCAGCTTCAGGCGTGTTGGGGAAGAAGGTGATGAAGTCCTTGTATTCCGATTCGGCCTGGGTGCAGCGCGGCCGAACCGCCCTCCTTGTACCAGGTGTCGCCGATGGCCAGCTTGGCGCGCATCTGGTATTCGGTTTCGGGATAGGTATTCAGCAGCGTCTGCAGATCGAGCCGGGCCACGTCAAACTTGCCCTTCTTCAGGGCGAGCATCGCCTTGTCGAAAAGCTCCTTATCCGGCTGCTTCGAGTTCACATTGCCAGCGGATTGGCGCTCAGGTCGACTGCTTCTTCTTCTTTCTTGCCAGATGGCATAAGAGGACAGGCACCAACGCCACGCACAGCGCTGCGACAGCAATCTGGGTAACAAACGCGATTCATATAAAACCTCAAAGCTGACAGGCTTCGTGCTTTTCTTGCTGGCGAACGGCCTCCTGTCTGCGGCCTCCGCCTCTTAAATTCGTTCTTCCGCCAACTGCGCGCTGCTTCCGAGCAGTTCGCGGGTGTCCTGCTCGGGTCGTCCGGCTCCGAAGACGGCATTGCCGGCGACCAGCAGCTCGGCTCCTGCTTCGACGACCATGCGATGGTATCGTGAGCGACGCCGCCGTCCACTTCAATCCTATAATTCAGGCCCAGTTCCTGGCGAAGTTCCTTACAGCCGCCGGATCTTGTTCAGCGAGAAAGGGATAAAATTCTGGCCGCCAAAGCCGGGATTCACGCTCATCACCAGCACATGGTGCACCATACCCAGCATGGGGATCAGCAAGTCGACCGGCGTGGCGGGATTGATGACCACCCCCGGCTGCATTCCATGCTGCGCAATCAGCTCCAGCGTGCGGTGCAGGTGGCGGCAGGCCTCGTAATGGACGCTCACCCAGTTCGCGCCAGCCTCGGCGAAGGCGCGAATAAACTCGTCGGGGTTCTCGATCATCAGGTGGCAGTCGAGCGGGAGATTCGTCACCTTGCGCAACGACTTCACCACCGGAGGGCCAAGCGTAAGGTTCGGCACGAAATGGCCGTCCATCACATCCACATGAATGACAGTGCCGCCGCCACGCTCGGCGGCACGGACCTCGTCGGCCAGATGGGCGAAGTCGGCGGAAAGGATGGATGGAAGCAGTTCAACCAATGTGCGACCAGTTTATCAGGTGCTTGCCGCACGGGCACACGCGCTCCGCGCCATTTCTGAACCGCTTCGCGTAGCCACTCCCGTTGGTCGTGGAGTTGACCGTTCTTGCGAGTCGCAAACATGGCATCCTGCCTCTCGAAGAGATGCGGAGCCACAAATCATCCCAGAGTGCGCCCAGCGGTAGACCTGGACGGCTAGCCTCGACCAGCCACCTGGAGCGCTTCCGCGACCGCTTTGTCCGTGCGCTTCTGCCGCGATTCAGGACTCTGGTAGTAGAAGATGCCCAGGAGATGTCCGCGGCGCTGCACGGGCGTCATGGCGTTCCAGCCCGCAAGCGCCCTGGGCTGGCGCCGAAAGGCCACCTGGAGAATCGGCGGCAGCTCGCGCTCGCCGTCCATGGCCAGCATCATGCGTTCAGCCATCTGTTCAGCCCGGCGTATCCGGGCTTCGGGGCTTTTGCTGGCATTGACGTAAGCTCCGATATACGTGCGCGCGGAGTTGCTCAACTGGTCAAACCATTTCTTCAGTGCGCGGTCCTGCTTGAGTAGCTTCGCCAGCTCCGGCGGTATAGCGGCTGTCCGTTCTTCCAGGTCGGGTTCCAGAACGATCTCAGCCAGGCCGCCGACGCCAACCCTCGCACCCTTCTGCATCTGTTTATTGACCAGCAGAAAGTAGCCGTTCTGCGCGGACCCAAAGAGCGACGTGCGGAACGCAAATCCGTTGATGGTGCCGTTGACGCGCATCCGGTTGCGCGTGGGCCACGCCTTTACGGGATCGAAAGGCAGCTTTACGATTACCCACTTGAGGGCGGTGTTGTCCGGCTGCAACACCCCGCGAAATTTCTTTTGCGCGCTCATGTCTTTCCGGGGTCGTTGCGGCGACCCGAAGAAAGTTTACCCGTTCGTCGTTACTCGCTTCTCAGGGCCTGCACAGGCTCGATAGAGGCCGCGCGCCGGGCAGGCAAAAATGCGGCGAATACGCCCACCACGAGAAGAGAAACGACGGCCAGAGCCAGCGATGACAGGATTCCTGAGCCGAACCCGGCGAACGACTGCCGCAGAAGCATGTTGGTCATCAGGGACAGCACCGCCCCGATGCCAATGCCGATGGCCAGCCAGCTCAGAGCCCCGGCCAGCACCAGGCGGATTACGTCGAGTCGCTGCGCTCCAAGCGCCATGCGGATGCCGACTTCGTTGGTGCGCTGGTTGGTCACAAAACTGATAAGCCCGTAAATTCCAACGACGGCGAGGACCAGCGCGAGGCCCGTGAATGCCGCGAGCATGTCGACGATGAGGCGGCGTCCGGCGAGCGAGTCTGACACCAGGGATTCCAGCGGTTGAATGTCTGACGCGGTCTGCGCGCCGTCTGCCGATGCAACTGCGCGCTGGATCGCTCCTTGAAGCGCCATCGGGTCACCGTTTGTGCGGGCGATGAAATTTGCTTCGTTGTTTGTGCCTTGCGAAAACGCATAATAGCGCAGACCATCGCTTGGGTCGTCTTCGAGAGAGGTGCCGCGGATGGTAGAAACGACTCCGATGATCTCGACGGACTTCCCTCCCTGCTGATCGTTGATCAGGTGCTGGCCGATGGGGCTCTGGCTGGGCCAGTACTTTTTCGCGAGACGAGAATCGATCACCACGACCGGCTGCGTCTGCGCACGATCTTCGGGTGAGATCCACCGGCCGGCCAGGAGCTGAATCTGCATTACCTTGAGGTAATCGGGCGTGGTATACGCGACACCGCTGTGTGGACCGGGATCATTGGGGCCCGGAGGACGGCCTACGATACCGAAGGAACTCGATCCTCCCTGCTGAGGATCGAAGGGAAGCGGATCGATGGCTGCAGCGGCAGAGACTCCGGGCTGCGCGGCGACATCGTTGACGACGGAGTCGACGAAAGCGGCCTGGCGTGGTTGGCTCTTGCTGAAATCCTGGCCAGAGTAGTAGACGGTGGCGGCGACAACACCATGGGGATTGAATCCCGGATCAACCTGCTGAAGGTGGCGCAGGCTGGCGAGAAAGAGGCCGGTCCCGGTGAGCAACAGGAACGCGAGCGCAACTTCTCCTATGACGAATGCGCTGCGAAGGCGCTGCCTTTCGGCCGAGGCAGTGGAGCTGCGTCCACCTTCATGCAAATTGAGAGATTGGTGCTGGCGAAGAAGCCGAAGCGCGGGGCCGATACCAGCAATGAGCGAGGTCAGAAGTCCGGCGCAAGCTGTAAACGCGAGAACAATTGGATCCATGTGGACCCGATAACCCTCGGCGAGGCTGTGGGGGATGAGCCACAAGAGCATGCGGCCAAATAACGGTCCCATCGTAATGCCGATCACCGTGGCGGCACCAGCGAGCAGCACGGTTTCAGTAAGGATTTGTTTGACGATGGCGATTGCATTTGCGCCAAGCGCCGTGCGAATGGCGAATTCGCGGGTGCGCGCCGAGGTGCGGGCAAGGAACAGTCCAGCTACATTCGCCGATGCGATGAGCAGCACGAGGGCGACGACTCCGAACAGGACAAAGAGAGGTTTACGCAAGGGTCCGGCAGCGGACTCGGCCAGCGGGCTGCTGTACATCGACCACTGGGAGCGCATAGCGAAGGAGTTCGTGCCTTCACGGCGGTATTCTTCGCGACCTTTTTGACTAAGTCCCGCGTTTACCTGCGCGATTGACGCGCCCGGACGAAGGCGGAGAACAGCACGGTAATCTTCGTCGAACCTTTGATCAGGAGCAAACTCCCCAGGTGCGAGTGCAATGGGCACCCACACCTGGTTACGGCGAGGCCAGTCGAAGTCGCTGCGCATCACTCCAAGAATCCGATACGACTTCTGGTCGAGAATGATCGTCTTGCCGACTACGTCACGCTCGCCACCGAAGACGCGCTGCCACAGTCCATAACTGATTACCGCAACGGGACCGGCATTGGGCACGTCTTCCTGCGCAGTGAAAGTGCGGCCCAGAATGGGGCGCGCGCCGAAGACCTGGAACCACTGAGAGCTGACGCGGGCGGCGATGATATGCTCGACGGTTCCGTCATGAAGCGTGTTGAAGCTGGTGTCCTTCTCAATCGCCGCGGCCTCGACCTGGTCGTGCAGCGCGGCGGCGTCCGCATAGTCCGGCACGGAAACGCCGGGGAAATCCATGCTGAGCTTCTGGTAGCGCGTGTCTTGAATGGCGACTCGTTCGGGGTGGTCGACGCCTGCCGGATGACGGAGGACAGCGTTCACCACGCTGAAGATCGCGGTATTGGCTCCGATACCAAGCGCCAGAGTGAGAATGGCGGTGAAGGTAAATCCCGGCATGTGGACGAGCTGGCGGAAAGCGTGGCGAAGATCGCGAAGGATCATGTGCGGAGCCTCGACCAAGATATACGCATCCGGAGGGCCACATAGTTCCGATGGAATGTTATTGAAACTGCAAATGGATCGATGTTGGGTTAAGCGACGTGACTGTCCGCATCCGGACGCGGCCGTCCGAATGTGAACACGCGCCGAAGTCTGGAAGCGTCTACTGCGGTTTTGCGGGCGGCGGAGTCTGCTGCGCCGGCTGCTGGCCGTTCGAGATGTCCTGGCCCTGGAAAATGACTCGGATAGTCGAGCGGTACTGCTTGTAGTTGGTGTACTTCAGCGTCTCGCGCATGTGAACATCCTGGCTCAGATAGCCGTTGCCCGCTGTGAAATGCAGCACGCCGTCGCCGTGCGTGTACACCGGGAACCAGTATTTGCCGTCGATCTGCTGGCGATACGTGGTGAAAGGCATCGACAGATCTTCGTGGCCCTTCCGCAGGTCATCGGGAACATTCTTGCCATTCGTAACCACAATTTGCAGGTCCTGCTGATCGACCCAGATGCGCCCCTGAAAATAGCGCTTGCCCTTTTGGATCGTCTTGGGCTTCACGTCGAACACATAGGTCTCTACTTCGTCGATCTTCTGCTTGCCTACGTATGTAATGTCGTATTGGGCCGCATCTTGAGTAGTGAGCACGAAGGGCAGGCGTTCTTCGATGTCCTGGAAGTCGGCCGGGCTCATCATGACGCGCTCCAGCGTGTTCAGCGGCGCATCGACCACGTGTTCAAAGCGCCGGCCACTTGGATCGAAAGAAATGTCCGTGACCTGGTAGTACTGCCCGTCTACTTTGCCATCGTCATCAATGGTGTCCACTTTTACGCTGCGTTCGTAGGTGTAGTTATCGAGGGCCGCGCGAAACACAGTCTCTTTCGCGGTAAATTCCTGGATGATCTGCGCAGGCGGAATCTTGGGAGCTGAAGTGTCGAGCGGCCCGAAGCCCGAATCCAGCGGCATCGACGTGTAAGAAACCTGGGCATGCGCGGAGACGGCGAGAACGGCTACTGCAAGCAAAAGGCGGAAGCGGGAGAGAGTTGGCACGGATTTCCTCTTTGAGAAAGATGCTACTCAAATAGACGAGCAAAGGGAAAGAACGGGACTCCAGATTCCAGTCCTCGGCGGATCCACGGATCAACTCCCAGGCAAAACACCGACTGCTGTCAACCCGCCTGAGACGAAATTTCCCGGTATACCCATTGATTGCAACCGGTGTTGTTCCGACAGAATGGGCAATCTTTTCTTCTTGTTTTGGTAAAATAGAAATAGAGCCCAAAAAGGAAGAGATAGGACCGCGCAAATGCGGTCTTTTTTTTTGCGCCACCACGGAACTTTGACTTCAACTGAATGAGCCGCATTGAAAGTGAAATAAAATCAATGAGTTGCGCGCAACGGAATCCGTGAATGCTCAACAGAATGAATGATCTGCAGAAAAATCAGAGCGGAGAACTCAGGGGGGTGCGTTTTCCTCGATCAGCCCGGGCAATCGTTAGTCGGACAACGAATTTCCTGGAAGGTCCAATGGAATCAATGAATAAACGCGACCGCGAACCCTGGAAAGCTCAATGGAATCAATGAGTTATACGAGCAGAAGGTCATGAAAACCCAACGGAATGAATGACATGCAGAATCCTTTAGAGGGGGTGGGCATCGTGCTCTTTCTCCCTCACACCAGAAGCGAGAGCCCATATCCCGAAGAGACATGGAGCCACGAACCTGATCGGTGAGGCGCGAGGCGCAAGTGCCTGGACGGCCAGTCCTGCTCGCCCCGCTGTACTATATCCCTTGGCCAAATTGGATCCCGTTGGCCAAATTGGCCGAATGAGGAAGTCAATGGCGCGAGGCCGGAGTGCGGTGGTTATTTTTCTGGGATGTTTGCTGTGCCTGCCCCTGTGGGCGCAGGCACGCCGTCCCATGACCTTCAACGACATGATGAAGATGCGGCGCCTGGGCGACATCTCCGTTTCGCCGGACGGCCATTGGGTGATGTATGGGGCGACCGACGTCGATCTGGCGAAGAACACCCGAACTTCGCATCTGTGGATTATCCCGATGGCGGGTGGAACAGCGCGAGCGCTCACGGATTCGATGGCGGGCGAAAGCCAGGGAAGATTTTCACCGGATGGAAAGCAGATTCTGTTCGAGAGCGCGCGCAACGGCGGACAGCAGATATGGCTCGCAGACTTCGATACCGCCAACGGCACCATCGGCGAGCCGCACAAGCTGACGTCGTTGAGCACGGAAACGGATGGAGCGATGTGGTCGCCGGATGCAAAGCAGATTCTATTTGTGTCGAAGGTATATCCGGACTGCAACGACGACGCCTGCAACAAAAGCCGTGACAACGAACAGGCGCAATCGATGGTGAAGGCGAGGATCTTCACGCATCTGCTCTACCGGCACTGGACGCAGTTCACCGGAGACAAGCGCAGCCACCTGTTTCTGGTCTCGGTCGATGGAGGCGCGCCCCGCGATCTGACTCCCGGCGACGAGCACGACGTACCGCCGTTTTCGCTCGAAGGCCCGGATCAGTACGGGTTTTCTCCGGATGGGAAAGAGATTGCGTTTGAGGAGAATCTCGATCCGGTACCGGCCATCAGCACGAATGTGGATATTTTCACGCTGCGGCTGGACGATCCGAACGCGAAGCCGGTGAAGATTTCGACCTCGCCGGGCGGAGATCATTCTCCCGCGTATTCGCCCGACGGAAAGTACATCGCATGGCGCTCGCAGGCTCGCGCAGGATACGAGAGCGACCGCTTCCGGCTGGTGATTTATGACCGCGCGACGAAGACAATCAAGGACGTGCTGCCGAATTTTGATCGCTGGGTTGATGAGTTTGTGTGGAGTCCGGATTCGCAATGGGTATACTTCGCTGCCGGAGACGTCGGCGGAGCCCCGGTTTTCTGCGTCAACCTGGAAAACAGCCAATATCGCAAGCTCACTTCAAGTGGAGAATACGGCGTCGCTCACGCCGACAGCCGACGGGAAATTGTTGATCGCGTTACGCATGACGGCAGAAATGCCAAGTGAAGCCGTTGTTCTCGACGTATCCATGGTTCCTCACACGATGATCACCGGTGGGTACTCCAAACTCCCGCCGGGGCGCCCTGACCTGCTGCCTCCGATGGAAGTATTGAAGGAAACGCAGATCACACATCTGAACAGCTCGCTGCTCGCCCAACTTGATCTTCCAAAGATGGATTCTTTTTGGTTTCCTTCAATCGGCAGAGTTCAGGTGCAGGGATTCATCATCAAGCCGCCGGGGTTTGATCCGTCGAAGAAGTATCCGGTGAAGTTTCTGATTCACGGCGGCCCGCAGGGCGCATGGGGCGATAGCTGGAGCTATCGCTGGAACGCGGAATTGTTTGCAGCGAACGGATACGTGGTAGTGATGATTAACCCGCGCGGGTCAACCGGATATGGGCAGGCGTTTATCGACCGGCATCAATGGCGACTGGGGCGGCAAGCCTTATATCGACCTGATGCGCGGCCTGGATTACGCGGAGATGCACTATCCGTTTATCGACAAGTCGCGCGAGTGCGCACTGGGTGCGAGCTACGGCGGCTACATGGCCGACTGGATTCTCGGTCACACGCATCGCTTCAAGTGCATCGTGACGCATGACGGCATGTTCAATCCTGAGTCGGCCTATGGAACGACGGACGAGCTCTGGTTCAACGAGTGGGAGTTCAAGGGAACTCCGTGGACGAACCGGGAGATGTACCGGCGCTGGTCTCCCATGCTGGCGGAGGCGAACTTCAAAACGCCAACGCTGGTAGTTCATTCACAGCTCGATTACCGGCTGGACGTGTCGGAGGGATATCAGCTCTTCACGACATTGCAGCGGATGAATGTTCCGTCGAAGATGCTGTATTTTCCGGATGAAGGGCACTGGGTGCTGAAGCCGCAGAACTCCGAGCTTTGGTATAAGACGGTGAATGACTGGGTAGACCAGTGGACAAAGTGATCTATGCCGTTTAGCCGCGCTAAGAAAAAATCCGAGCCGCTGAATGAAGCCGCACTCTACGCATACGCGGCCGACGCGCTGGGCCGGCGTATGCGTACTGCGGCGGAACTCACGCGGCTGATGCGGAACAAGGTTGAGGCCGGCGAAAGCGGACAGGCAAAGATCAATGGGGTGCTTGCGCGACTGAAGGAATACGGTTACGTGAACGACGCCGATTACGCGGCCAACTATGCGAAGCTGCGGCAGGAGAATGCCAGCTTCGGCAAGCGGCGCGTGCGGCAGGATCTGGCGGTAAAGGGCGTTCACGCGGAGCTGATCGCTGCAACCCTCGAGGCCGCCTACGAAAACGTGAATGAGGAAGAGCTGGCGCGCCGGCACCTGGAGCGCAAGGGCGTGAAGAAGCCCGCGAACCAAAAAGAAGCGGCACGCGTGATGCGGATGCTGATGCGGGCGGGCTTTTCTACCGGAGTGATTTTCTCGATTCTGAAGAACTGGAATGTACCTAATGAGGCGCTGGCCGCACTCGAAGCTGTTGAGGATGATCCGGCTGACTGATTCGGCGAGTCCTCTGTAAACTCAAATCATGCAATCCAGTTCGAAGAGAGATTGGAAGGGCTCCGAAATTCGCGAGACCTTTCTGCGTTTTTTTGAGTCGAAGGGGCACCGCCGCGTGCATAGCTCTTCGCTCGTTCCTGCCAATGACCCTACGCTGCTGTTTACCAATGCGGGGATGAACCAGTTCAAAGATGTCTTTCTCGGACTGGAGCATCGCGATTATTCGCGCGCGGCGATCGTCGCAAAAGTGCGTGCGCGCGGGCGGCAAGCATAACGATCTGGAGAATGTCGGCTTCACGCGCCGTCACCACACCTTCTTCGAGATGCTCGGAAACTTCAGCTTTGGCGACTACTTCAAGAAGGACGCCATCGCCTATGCGTGGGAACTGGTCACCTCGCCGGAGTGGTTCGGCATTTCAAAGGACAAGCTGTACGTCACCATCTTCAAGGGCGAGAATGGCGTTCCGCGCGACGACGAAGCCTACGAGCTCTGGCTGGCGCAGGGAGTTCCGGCAGAGCGGATCAAAGAGTACGGCAGCAAAGACAATTTCTGGCAGATGGGCGATACCGGCCCTTGCGGCCCGTGTTCGGAGATTTTTTACGACATGGGGATCGAGGCCGCGGAGAATCCCGGAGTTGACAAGCCCTTCGGCGAGGATGATGCCCGCTATGTCGAGATATGGAACCTGGTCTTCATGCAGTTCGACCGCAGCGCCCAGGGCGAGTTGAACCTGCTGCCCAAGCCATCGATCGATACGGGCGCGGGGCTGGAGCGGATCGCGGCGGTGTTGCAGGGGAAGGTCTCGAATTTCGAGACGGATTTGTTCACGCCGCTGATTGCGAAGGCGAGTGAGCTGACCTCCACTACATATAAGGATGGGACGGATCCTGCCGCGATGCTTCGTTGCGCATCATTGCCGACCATGCGCGTGCGCGACATTTTTGATTTCCGATGGAGTGCTGCCCGCCAATGAAGGGCGCGGCTACGTGCTGCGCAAAATTCTGCGGCGCGGGATTCGGCATGGGCGATTGCTGGGACAGGAACAGCCGTTCATGCGCGAGATGGTTTACGCCGTGCGGGATGAGATGGCAGGACGCTTATCCGGAGTTGAAGGAGTCTGCGGATCGGGTGGCGAGAGTCGTTGAGGCGGAAGAGCGGCAGTTTGCGCGGGTGCTGGAGATTGGCGCACGGCAACTGCAGTCTGCGATGCAGGACGGAACTCTTTCTGGTGACAAGGCCTTTCATCTTTACGAAACCTATGGCCTGCCGCTCGATTTCATGGTGGATGCGGCGCATGATGCGGGTATCCACTTCGATCTTGATGGCTTTGAAAAGGCGCGCGCAGAAGAGCAGGCTCGCGCTCGCGCTTCGTGGAAGGGCGGATCGAAGCAATCGGCGAGTCCCGCGTTTCGCGAGCTGCCGAAGACGGTGTTTGAGGGATATCGCCAGCTCAAGGTTGAAGGCGCCGAGGTTCTGGCCATCGTGAAGGATGGCCTGGGCGTGCACGAGCGCGAAGCCGGGCGATGCGGTCGAAGTTGTCCTCGACCACACCAGTTTCTATGCCGATTCGGGCGGCCAGGTTGGCGATATTGGATGGCTTTATTCCGACGATCACAACTCTGTCGTCGCCGATGTGAGTGGATGCACGAAGCCGGTGCAGGGAATCTTTGCGCATCGCGCGGTTCTGCGCCAGCCGCTGGCTGTCGGCGATAAGGTCGACACGGTTGTCGATGCGAATTACCGCTCGGCGACGCGGCGCAATCATACCGGAACGCATCTGCTGCACGCGGCGTTGCGCGAAGTGCTGGGCAAGCATGTGAAACAGGCCGGCTCGCTGGTTGATCCCACGAGATTGAGGTTCGATTTTTCGCACTTCACTTCCGTCGCGGACGAGGAGTTGCAGGACATCGAAGACCTCATCAACAAAGAGGTGCTCAACAACCTTCGCGTGGAGACGCTGGAGGACGTGCCGATCGACGTGGCCGTCAATGAGTATCACGCGATGGCGCTCTTCGGCGAAAAGTATGGCGAGAAGGTGCGCGTGGTGAAGATCGGCAACTTCTCGACCGAGCTTTGCGGCGGCACGCACACGGGTGCAACGGGCGAGATTGGCGTGGTGAAGCTGCTGGGCGAGGGCAGCGTTTCCTCCGGCGTGCGGCGCGTGGAGGCGGTGACCGGACTGGGCGCGTTGAATGAGTTTCGGCGCGATTTTGCCGTGGCGCAGTTGGCTTCGCAGCTTGCTCCGAATGCGGAGGTGGCTCCGGCGGATGCGCTGCGCGCGCGATTGGCTTCGCAAGATGACGAGTTGAAGAAGCTGCGGCGCGAGCTGGATCAGGCGCGGATGAAGTCGGCGGCATCGGCAGTGTCGGGCGCGGCGGATCAGGCCGTCGAGGTCAAGGGTGTGAAGGTTCTGGCGCAGCGCGTGGATGCTCTGGACCGCGGGCAGATGCGAACGCTGGTCGATAATCTGCGAAACAAGCTGGGCTCGGGCGTCGTTGTGCTCGGCTCGGCGGACGCCGAAGGCAAGGTTGCGCTGATTGTCGGCGTGACGAAGGATCTCACCGCGAAAATTCAGGCAGGCAAGGTTGTCGGGCAGATCGCGAAGCTGGTCGGCGGATCGGGCGGAGGGCGTCCCGACATGGCTGAAGCCGGCGGCAAGGATGCGAGCCAATTGGATGCGGCTTTGAAGATGCGCCGCGGACGTGGTCGGCGGACTGCTCGCATAAATCGCGAGACTTCCACGCAACTTTCGGTGCCGAAATGGGCTTGAATGAAGGTTGCGATCTGGGTTCGCTGGGCTGCTGAGGCCTTGCGTTTGAACCTATAATCAGAAGTGTTTCGTGTCTTCTATGCCGGCATCCATTTTCCATGCAGGACGCTTCCGCCTGCTCACGATCGCTGGCTTCCTTTGCCTGTTCGGCGGGTCCTATGCTTGTGCTGCTCCGCAGCATAACGCGGCGGCGACGATCATCCTTTAAGAAAGCGCAGAGGATGCGTGAGGCTCTGGAAGGCCGTCCGGAACGGCAGCGCACGCGCCGCGAATATGACCACGTAATCGATGCCTACCGGGCGGTGTATCGCAGCAATCCGGGCGGTTCTCGTGCCGACGCGTCGGTTTCCGCAGTGGCTGACCTGCTGGCCGAGGAAGGTCGTATTTTTCAGGACGATAAGGCGCTCCATGATGCGATTCGTCAGTATGAATATTCTGCGGGAGAGCTATCCCCGGAGCCGTTACCGCTATAGCGCGCTGCTCACCATCGGCGAAGTTTACCTGCGCGACCTGAACGATCCGGAAAATGCGCGCGCTACGTTCGGGCAGTTTCTAAAGCTTTATCCGCAAAGCCCGCTGGCGGCGGAGGCGCGGATTGAGTTGAGCAATCTTCGCCATGCGCCTCACTCTGTACACGCGAATGCAGCAGTTGCGCAAAACGAGGTACCTGCTTCGATTCCGGCCACTGCGAAGACCTCGACGCATCCATCCGGGCATCACAACGTTCCCGATGAGGCTGGCTTGTCGCCGCAAGGTGAGCCGCAGACAGCCAAGACCGCTCGCGCTGTCAGAAAATCTTCAAACCCGCAGCACGAATGAGAAAGCAGAGAATGACCTTCCGGGTACGTCAACCACTGAACCGTTACATCCGGAGTCATCCCATTTAAGCGAAGCAGAATTGAATGCACCACCTCCACCGCGGCGCGGACGGCTTCCGCTGGTGACGGGAATCCGCCACTGGTCGACGCCTGTGTATACCCGTGTGGCCATCGATCTGCAGGACGAAGTGCAGTATGAGGCGGTGCGTGTTCCCGAATCCCGATCGAATCTTTTTCGACCTGCACGGAACGCGCCTCTCGCCTGAGCTAATCGGCAAATCAGACCAGGTCATCGACGATGGTTTTCTCAAACAGATTCGCGCCGCACAGTCCTCGAATGACGTGACGCGCATTGTCCTCGACGTCAGCGACGTCAGCGATTATTCCGCTTTCTTTCTGCCTAACCCTCCGCGGCTGATTATCGACGTGCATGGAAGCAAATCGCGCAATGCGCCGGTTTACAGTGCCGAAAATTCGGAACAGAAAGCGAAACGCAGCGTGCCCACTGAGCACCGGTACTACAAACATCGCGGCGGCTTCGGCAATCGGCCTGGGTCCTGACCTTGTTCCTGCGAATAAGCTTGGAGAACCCGGTACAACCTTCACCGAAAAGAGAGACCACGCGAATCGCCGCGGCCCCGAAACCTGCCGCTCTGGAGGACGTGGCCTCCTTGAGCGATCAGCCGAATCGCGTGCGCGCTACGGCCCGGCCAACAATGGCTCCGGTTGCACAGTCGGTTGCAGGAACCAGTCCGGCGCCACAGCCGGATGAGCTTGCGGCTGCGACTCCTGCCGCGGTAAAACGCCACTCCGCGCAAAGCCGCAACCCCACGCAGGATTCACAGACGGCGGAAATTCATGCCGCACAGCTTCCGGCAGATGGGCCAGCCGTCGCTGGTTCGTACACTCGGGCTGAAGATCAATCGCATCGTCATTGACGCGGGACATGGAGGGCACGATTCCGGAACGCTGGGTCCGGGCGGCATTGAGGAGAAGGATGTGGTTCTGGACGTTGCGCTGCGCCTGGGCGCGTTGCTCAAGCAGAAACTCGGCGCAGACGTGATCTATACGCGCGACGATGACACCTTCATCCCGCTTGAGACACGCACGGCGATTGCCAACAAGGCCCAGGCCGATCTGTTTATTTCGATTCACGCCAACTCCGGTTCCGATCCGTCGGCACGTGGCGTGGAGACTTATTATTTGAACTTCACAACCTCCGCGGATGCGCTGGAAGTGGCGGCGCGCGAAAACGCGGTCTCCGACGAATCAATCCACCAGCTCTCCGATCTGGTGAAGAAAATTGCTTTGCAGGACAAGATCAATGAGTCGCGGGAGTTCGCCTCCGACGTGGAGCAGAGTCTCTATTCGGGGCTCGAAGATGGCAATCCCGGCCTCAAGGATCGCGGCGTAAAGAAAGCCCCATTCGTTGTGCTGATCGGCGCGAATATGCCGTCGATTTTGGCGGAGATATCCTTTCTTACCAATCCTGACGATGCGAATGAGTTGCGTCAGCCCCAATATCGGGAACGCATTGCCGAGGCGCTCTATCGAGGTATCGCGCGATATGTTGGCAGCCTGAGCGGCGTGCGGCTGGCGGATGCGTCGCCAAATAGCGCGCGCTAGGGCGGGTATTATGGGTGCCCGCAGTAGTCCCCGCACTGGTGGTAGTCTCAGGGTGAAATGGTTTTTTTGTCGCGTTCCGTTGGCCGCTATGTTGGCATGGCTGTGTGCACTCTTGCTTTTGCCACACCTGTGTTTTCGCGCAACCTGCCAGTCCCAGTCAAGAAGAACACTCATGCTCGCCAGACTTTATTGCCGGCCAGATTTTCCGGATGGGTGGAAGGCACTCCCCAGACAGGAACGGCTTCGGCCGTAATCGATGCGGCTAATGCCGATGTTTTGAACGAGTACGGACTGAAGGATTTTGCTAAAGGTACTTACCGTCGCGGAAGTAGCAAAGTGAGCCTGCTCGCGATGCGTTTTGCCGACGCAACTGGAGCGTATGGAGCCTTTACGTTTTATCGCAGGCCTGGAATGAAGTCGGAGGCAATCGGGAAAGACGGCGCCGGTGATGCGCATGAGATCATCTTCTGGTCGGGAGTGACGGTGGTGGATGCGACGTTTGATCGCTCCGCCATCGAGGTTACGTCGTCTCTTAAGGCGCTGTCTGCCGCGTTACCACCCGCGGGCGTTTCCAGTGGCGTTGCACCATCGCTGCCGGATTTTCTTCCGGCGAACTCTCTCGACAAGGCAACGGTGCGCTATGCGATTGGCCCTGCAGCCTACGCGCGTGGCGGCGGCGTGCTTCCGGCGAATGCGATCGACTTCAGCCGTGACGCCGAAGTGGTCACTGCGGACTACTCGGCGCGCGATGGCCGAGGCACGCTGACACTGATCGAATATCCCACTCCGCAAATGGCGATCCATAGCGAGAAGACACTGGATGCGCTGTTGAAAGATCCGCTTCCCGCAAGCTCGCAGCGAGGTACCTCCGTCGCGTTAGGCGTACGCCGCAGCGGGCCACTCGTTGCCGTGGCCAGCGGAGACTTCTCCAGTGCAGAGGCGTTGGCGTTGCTTGCCCAGGTGAAGTACCAGGCGGACGTCACATGGAACCGGGGTTCGCAATTCTCAAACGAGGTGAAGAATGCGGCGAAGATGCTCGTGGGGATTGCATATCTCACCGCGATTCTCGGCGCGGCCGCGCTTTTGCTCGGAACCTTTCTTGGTGGCGGCCGCGCATTGTGGCGGGTCATGCATGGAAAGCCTGCCTCCGCCGTCTACGAGGAGGACTTCATCAGCTTGAATCTGAGCGACTGGCAGCATGGTTCCGCCCGAAAATTGCCTTAATCATGGTGCAGCGCTAAAGTAACTCAATGAAAAAAAATGAATTGCTGGCCGATAACGCGGCATACGATATGCGAATATAAGGCGAACAGATATTCAAGAATGAGGATTTTTGCCGCTGTTAACCTGCTGAACTGGAAGGGTTTAATTCTGTCAGGATTTTGCCTTGACACCCTCCGCCCCCAAACATAGTATTTCGCCAGAAAGTTCTGATGGCTTTGCCTCCGTTGGAACTATTCTCCCTAAAGAAAAGGCCGCTCCGTTGCCGGGCGGCCTTTTCATGTCTCCGTGCGACCGAATTTGTCTTCTCAGATCGCATTGTTTTGATGTCTGCAACCAGTTCGGTAGAAGAATGCTGCTCTCAGGAGAATGCATCGCGCGGTGCTCTCGAGTGTTTCATGTGAGTCCTTCGGGGGGCGTGCAGGTGAGTGTCGCGGCGATGACTTTACGCCGTCGCACGCGGAAGATAAAATCGCAGATGAGCAAGGCCGACGTAGCTCAGTTGGTAGAGCAGCCGATTCGTAATCGGCAGGTCACCGGTTCAAGTCCGGTCGTCGGCTCCAGGAACTGTCTGGCCTCACTGGTCTTCTCATATCAGCTAGCTCTTGGCGAACCAAATTCGTACCTGTTTATCCACGGAGATTTTCGGTCGACCCCTTGTGTGTATTGAGATAAGCGTCCGATAATCGCTCCAGTTGTGAACGACGGTACGTTTCCGAGCACCCCAACAGTGACCCGATATAACCGTCAGGATGTTTTGCGAATTCTCCGCATCCACGCGCGCCAGCTTCAGGCGTGGGAGCGAGCAGGTCTAGTCGCCTCCACCGACAGTTACGGTTTTGAAGACCTCGTGCAGCTTCGCAAGCTGCGCGATCTTCGTGCCACGCGCCTCTCTTCTGCCAGCATTCGCGCCGGCGTCAGCGCGATGCGGGCGGTTTCCGGGATGGCCAATCCGCTACTTGAGGCCAGCGCAACCCGCAATGGTTCGCGCCTCGTTTTCCGGCATTCGGGCGCGGTTATGGAGCCAATCGCCAAACAATTTGTGCTGGATTTCGACGGACAGCAGCAGCTCGCCAAAGTCGAATTGCTTGCAGATTTTCTCCCGCACAGAAAGACGCGTGGGTTTCCGAGACGTTTATGGAGGCGGTGCGTTGCGAGGAGGCATCGAAGACCGGTGAGGCCATCGAACTCTACGAGAGCATCCTCGGCCGCGAGCCTCGCCATGCACCGTCTGCGATCAATCTTGGGACGATCTTTTATAACCAGGGCGAGTTTTTCAGAGCGGAACGGATGTACCGCCAGGCAGTTGACGCAGATCCGAATTACGCCCTGGCTTTTTTCGATCTCGGCAATGTGCTCGACGAATTACAGCGTTTGCCGGAGGCCGTCGAGGCTTACCGAAATGCGATCCGTCTGGTCCCCAAGTATGCGGACGCGCATTACAATCTGGCGCTCGCCTGGGAGCGGCTGAACGAGCGGCGAAGAGCGTTGAAGCACTGGGAGATTTATCTGAAACTCGATCCTGCGGGAGCGTGGGCAAACCATGCGCGCGGGCAGGCGAGGAAAATCCTGGACCGCGAAAAACTGGCTATTGTGTGGCGTGCTCCGCTCCGTGCAAAGTGAAGGTCAACGGATAGGATTCGCGATTCCAGTGCCCACGCCGTACCTCCTTCAAAGCGAATAGAATCTCCTGTACAGCCAAAAGCGCCGGACTATCGCCGCGCGAAATTCTGTCACAAAGGACCTGCATGGCATCTGACGATTCTGCCCTTCCCTTGACCCATTTAAATGAAGACGAACAACTCTTTCGTTCTACGGTTCGTGACTTTGCGCGCGAAACCGTCGGCCCGCTGGTACGGCAGATGGACGAGGAGCAGCACTTCGCGGCAGAGCTGCTACCGCAGCTTTTCAGCCTGGGACTAATGGGCATTGAAATTCCCGCAGAGTATGGGGGTTCGGGCGGGACCTTCTTTGAGGCCATTCTTGCCGTCGAGGAAATGTCCTCGATCGATGCTTCCGTTGGAGTGCTGGTGGACGTGCAAAATACCTTGTGCGTAAATGCATTCCTGCGTTGGGGGACGGAGGCGCAAAAGCGGAATTATTTGCCGCGCATGGCCGCCGACACTGTGGCGGCTTACGCGCTGAGCGAAGCCGCTTCTGGGTCGGATGCGTTTGCGCTGCAGGCGCGCGCCGAACGGCGTGGCGACGAATATGTGCTGAACGGGCAGAAATTGTGGATCACCAATGCGAAGGAAGCTGGAATCTTTATTGTGTTCGCAACGCTTGACACGGCGGCAGGATACAAGGGCATCACGGCTTTCATCGTCGAAAGGGATTTTCCGGGTTTCACCGTTGGCAAGAAGGAAGACAAGCTCGGCATTCGCGCCTCTTCCACTTGCGAATTGATTTTGGAAGATTGCCGCGTGCCGACGACCAATGTGCTGGGCGAATCGGGCAAAGGTTACAAGATCGCGATTGAGACGCTCAACGAAGGCCGCATCGGAATAGGCGCGCAGATGCTGGGCCTGGCGCAGGGCGCGTGGAACTGCGCGGCGAAATATGCGCTGGAACGAAGGCAGTTCGGCAAGGCTATTGCCGAATTTCAGGCGGTGCAGTTTTCGCTTGCGGAAATGGCGACCGAGATCGAAGCGACTCGGCTGTTGGTCTATAATGCGGCGCGCCTGAAAGATGCCCGGCTAGATTTTGTGCGCGAAGCGGCGATGGCGAAATATTTTTCCTCGCAGGTGGCCGAGCGCGTGGCGAGCCAGGCCGTCGAGGTCTACGGCGGCTACGGCTTCGTCAAAGATTATCCCGTAGAGAAGTATTATCGCGACGCCAAGATCGGGAAGATTTACGAAGGAACCTCGAATATGCAGTTAGCCACGATCGCAAAACTTGTGTTGGGGGGCATGAAATAAAGGGTGGAATTCGGCAGGCTATTCGGCCCGTATATGCGCGGAGAACGAGAGTCGCGTCGTTTGTCGAAGGTCTGGAATGATGAGCCCGACGCGTCGATAATCCTCGCAAGAGCAGAGCTAGCTGTGGCTTGGAGTTTGGGCTCACTAACCTTGCATGTTCAATTGCGCCCGAACAAAGGCCAGATCGCTGACATGAACCGAACCCTGGAATGGCCGATCAATATCGGCGATCGCAACGAGCACCAGCCCAACGAGCAAAGAGAAGGCAAACACCTGGAGTCCATGCAGCCAAGTATTTTTTGAGCCAAATAAGCAACTCGACATAATGGTGACCGTTCCCCCGATAATCAGGACAAACCAGAGCACAGCGGGAAGGGTGTCGTTGCACTGGATCTGGCGCATCTGGCGATGCTCTGTCAATTCACTTAACTCGTAGAGTGCATGATCTTCGGCAGTGAGTTCCGCAGGAGAAGCGGCTTTGACGGACATGAGAGTCTGCCACATTTTTACGCTGACTTCGCGGCTCTTCAAAGATACTTGGATAGAAGCGGCCATCCCAGGCCAATCCTGCTCTACGACTACATTGGCATAAAGGCGGGCGAGGTCCTTTAACTCGGCTCGTTGTTCGTCCGGGAGACCATCCGCCAGGCGGTAAATATTCAGGAGCGAGTTGGCTTCGGAGTCCGCATTCACGGCTGCCAGTCCAAAATCGGTCCAGACAGTGTAGAGCATGAATCCCAAGATCACCGCGTAGGTGGTGCCGAGAACGCTCAGTTGCCAACCGATGATCTCATTGTGAGCGCTGCGCTTTTCGGCTGGCCAGAAATGGTTGATCGCCATCATGAACAGGAGGGAGAAGGCTACGATGGCAATGACGAGTAAAATGTCCTCGATGGAATTCAGCATCTTGCAATCCTTTTCTCGCTTCATTTAGGAACAAGGACAGCCGCTGCAGATTCAGTGATTGTACATGGTGGGCGAGGCGGGAATCGAACCCACAACCCCCGGCTTAGAAGGCCGGTGCTCTATCCGATTGAGCTACTCGCCCGCGCGTGGAGAGTGCGGCGCTGGTGCTATTGTAGCGGCAACTGCCGCGGCAAGCACGGTCTGCCACGCGGTATATGCGGACGCTTCGTCGGCTCCGCAACCAGCGGCGTAAAGAGTGAAACCATAGCCGCTTCTGTTCATTTGTAACTGGCGGCGCCGGATGACGAATTCCACGCGACCATCGGAAAGCGAGAAGGCGCAGATGACGCGGAGGTCACGCGCGCCATCGCTCGTGAAATTCAAAGGATGAAATTGCGCGGCGTCGCGTCTCCAGAACGTCGATGTAGGAGGCGAATCCCACGTGGGCATCCTCGGCGACGCGCGCCGAATTCGTCGGGATCGATCTCGTATCTGCCGCAGCGTCCAGATATCGCATTTCGATGTGAATACAGGCGAGTTTTTGCATTGAGCTCGAGAAGAGCCTCCGCAGTGCAGGATGCTGCGCTTCTTCTAACGGTGTCGAATGCCGGATGCGGAGCGGTTCGCAGATCGACGAAGCCCTCCCATGAAACGTCGATGCAGGGCAGATCGGGGCCAATCTCGAGCGGCCCAGTCAGCTTCCATTTACCTGCGCCTGCAAAAATCCGAGGAGCGTCGTTTCCGCCCAGCGCCCGTCGTCATTTTCTGCGGCGATTCGAGAAAAGCGCAGTGGCCGCCATGCTGCGTTTCGACGTAGGTCACATTGTGGATTATCAATCAATGCCGCGCGCGTCGCGGGCAGCATGCGAATAAATGGATCGTCGAGCGAATGCAGGATCAGCGTGGGGAAACTCAAGCGGTCTGCATACTGCGAACTGGCGACACTGTGAATAGTAGTCATCGGCATCGGCGAATCCGCCGTAACGCGCGACAACATGTTCGTCAAATAGGCGCATACTGCGGATTTTTTCCGACCTCGGCTGCGAGTAAATGTCCGGAAACAGCGTGGCCTTGCGGCGAACGCGTGCGATCATGGAGCGAAGAAAATGCCATTCGTAGATGCGGTTCTGAGGCTCATGCAAGGCAGCGGATGAACGGTGCAGATCCATCAGCGGCGAAACGCCGACCAACGCCTTCAATTGGGGAGGCGGCGCGGCGAGCGATTTCGCCGGCAAATTTCAGAACGAGGTTTCCGCCCATCGAGTAGCCAACCAGCGCGATCGATTCCAGCTGTCTGCGCCTCGATAATTTTGTCGACGACTGCGGCCACATCTTCCGAGCGTCCGGAGTGGTAGATGGTCGGCGGAAATCTCATCGGTTCCGCCGCAACTCCGCATATTCATGCGGACAACGTTGAAGCCGGCGGCCAACGCGCGCGCCGTATTGCCGATCACATATTGCGAGTTGGACGAGCCTTCGAGCCCATGGATAAAGAACGATCGTGAGCCGCTGCGCTTCGAACCTCCGCCGGCTGCCAGTGGCAGTGGCAGAGACACAGAAGCTGGGCCCGTAGCCGCGAACCGGGCCTTCGACCTCAACCAGCAAAGGTTCCGGCTCAGGCAGAGAGCAGTTTGCTGCGGCAGAAAATTTCCGGCGAGTGTCTGCAGGTGGCCATTGCGTAGAAAAGATCGCGGAGTAAATGGCGTAAGCCATGTCGTCGCTGAAAGAGAGGGGATCAGCGTGCTCATGCGGCGCGCAGTTCCTCAAGAAGGTTCACGGCGCGAAGCGCGCCAGTCGGAGCTTCTTCGTGCTTGAAGTAGGCAAAAACGTCGCCTTCAGTGGCGCGTTCCTGGAGCCTGGAGCGAATCGCTGCAATATCGTCTGTGGAATACTCGCTTTTGCGAAGGCGATAGCAACTGAACGGGCGCGGTATGTTCTTCCGGAGTAGCCAATTCATCACTTTCGGCAATACATAACACCGCAGAGTGGGCACGCAGCAGCGAATAGACTTCCGCGCAGAACCAGGACTCGTGCCGGAATTCAAATGCAAGCCTGAAATCCAGCTTCTTTGCTTCGTCCAGAAAGACGTTTAGCCGCTCGATATCGGCTTTCATGTTTGGCGGAAGCTGAAAGAGAATCACTCCCAGCCGGTTTGCTTCGGCTACTGGAGCCAGCGATCGCGCGAATTGATCCAGGGCATCCTGGCAATTCTTCAGGCGAAGAATATGTGTAATGCGCTGCGGAGCTTTGAAGGAAAAGCGAAAATCCCTGCCTGTCGCGTCGAGCCATGCGGTGACTGTTGAGGCCGTCGGAAGGCTTCGGAAGGTGTAGTTCACCTCAACGGAGTTCAGGCGCGTGGCATAGTACTCAAGCAACTTTTTTGCGGGGACGGAGGAGGGATAAAAATCAGGTTTCCAGCTTGGATAGGCCCATCCGGAGCATCCGGCGTAAATTTCGCCGTGTGGGCGAGCGCGCTTTTTTGGGCTGGTCACAGGAGTTGGTTGAAGAAGAGGCATCTGGGGCGGCTAGTGGGGTTCGAACCCACGACATCCGGTGCCACAGACCGGCGTTCTGCCGCTGAACTATAGCCGCCGTACCAGACAAAATTATAGCATTGGCATTGAGGCATCGCGTCGCCCTGAACCAGCTGAGTACGGCATTCAGCAGCAGGTTTAGATGGCTGCACGACATTGCATGAAACCTGAAATTCTCCTACCCCGCGAAGAAGAATGTTTATCGTCGCGAACGCGCGTGGGACGCAGTCTCTTCGCCGACGAAAATTTAGAACTTCTGGCGCACGTGCTCGATGACTGCTTTCGCATTCCGGGGACATCGATTCACTTCGGTCTCGACGGGATTATCGGCCTTGTGCCTTTCCTTGGAGATATCCTCGCTGGTCTGGCTTCCTGCATTATCGTCATCGCCGCGTGGTTTCGCGGAGTGCCGTATGTGACCCTCGCGCGCATGGTCGTCAATCTTGCGCTCGATGTACTGATCGGTGCAATTCCGTTTCTGGGCGACGCCTTCGACATCGCCTGGAAGGCCAACCGCCGCAACTACAACTTGATGACGCGGCACCTGCGTCAACCACACAGGCACACGTGGAAGGATTATGTTTTCTTGCTCGGCCTAGCATTTGTGCTTCTGATCATCTTTGCTATCCCGGTGGTGGTCATCGTGTGGTTAGCGATGTGGCTGGTGCGACAGGCGTAAGTCAGGCGACCCTCTGCGATACAATTTCAAGAGTCGGGGCGTAGCGCAGTCTGGTAGCGCATCTGCTTTGGGAGCAGAGGGTCGGGGGTTCGAATCCCTCCGCCCCGACCATTACGTCAATCACTTGGCTCGTCCGCGCATCCCCATTGAAAACTGACTGTAGCGAATAGTGTAGCGGGTGGTTGTCTCTTCCGTGCTGACCGGGAGTTCTTTTGACTTCTGTGGCGGGCGGCCATTGATCGAAACTTCTGGTGTGGCCGACGGCACTCTCCTAGTTAGCCGCAACGGTATGTTCAAGGATGGCTGCGGCGGAACAGTCTTTGTAGAGCGAGCCTTCCTTCATGATTACGTGGAGGTTTTTTTCACGTACAACCAGGTCGAGATCCTTGAGCGGATCGCCATCAACCAGAAGCAGGTCGGCGAGATAGCCTTCTTTCACCTCACCCGGTTCGTTACCCAGGCCCATCACCTGCCCGCCGATTCGCGTGCCGCACTGGATCGCCTCGCTCGGTGAGAAACCGAGCAGATCTACAAAATGTTTGAGATCCCACGCGTTGTCGCCCTGAGTGACTAAACCGCGGCTGCTGTATCGATGGTGCGCTGCATCTTCCGCCCAACCTCGGAATCGCGGCGAAAACCGAACGTCTCGCCCTCATAGAGCGTGCTGTAGATGACGCCGATGGCCGGTCCCACGAAAATCCGATCCTTCACAGATTTCAGCATTGAAGCTGATTGAAAAGGGTCTGGAGGCTCCAACACCAGGTGCAATCAGTTGCCCCATGCAACAACCTTGCCGAAACGAAAATGCAATGAAGTTGTTTCCGACCCAGCGGGAGTCATGAACGGATACCAATAGATTGGTTTTTTTGGCACTTTTCAGAACTCAAATACCCGAAAGGGCCCATTGATGAGAACGAAGCGGCTTGTGGGATCTCGCAGGTGCATGGGAACCGAATTGTGTCCGGTCTCACCGAACCCGTCCGCCCCGATTAGCCCGCTCTGGGATCTGTTTCTCACTCCCAGCCAAACGCTCCGCGAAACAGCTCAAAGTCTGCTGTCTTTCCAGTCTCAAAATAAATCGAAAGAATGTCGAAGCGCACAGGGACGTCCCGCTTCGGCAATTGGCGCAGATAGTAGTGAGCCATCTTCCGGAGCATTCTCTTCTTTTCGGCATCCACGGCAGCTTCTGCCGACGCCACCGCGCGCGTGGTTCGCGTCTTTACTTCAATAAAACAAAGCACGCCGTTCTCCCACGCGACTAAATCAAGATCGCCGCGGGCTTTTGCCGAGCGCCAGCCATGAGCGGCCACTACGAATCCCAACCGGCGCAGATAAAAGAACGCTGCGCGTTCGCCACGCCGTCCGGTGGTAAGGTGCGAGGCCTCCTGCTTGCGCCGCAGGGCCGCGCGATCCAGATCTTCGACGAATTTCTCAAGCAGCCAGAGACGCATTTGTTCCAAACGAGACATTTACTTCGATTGTCATGCCGGCAATTCAAATCGGCTACGGTACTTAGGTCACGTCAGCTCAACATGCGAACCATCTCGGCTTGCAGGCGCGCGGTAATCTCTTCTGGATTCATATCGCCCCTGAATGTGATGGGCGAGCCAACCACGACCCGCAATGATCCCGATCGGAACCATCGCTGGTGCCCGGTCTTCATTTTTCCCAGACCTGCCAGAGCGATCGGGAGGACGCGTGTTTCCGATTCCGCTACGAGCAAACCGATTCCCGCACGAAACTTCTGCAGCACACCCTCATCTGAGCGATGCCCTTCCGGAAACACCAGCACGTTGTAACCGCGATCCAATGCCTCACCCGCGTGTTGAAAGCTGCGCCGGAAGCCCGCGCCGCGCGGCAATGGAAACACGTTGAAGAATCCGGCTACGAGCAGCCAAGTCAGCGGCCCAAGCGTATTCAAAAACCAGGAACCTTGATTGCGGCGCTTGCGCCAGTCATCCAGGATATCCGCCGCCATCGCTGCCGCAACATGCCGTCGCACCGGTCCGGGCAGCGCATACAAGATCAGCGGGACATCATAGGTGCTGACATGATTCGCAATCAGTACGAGCGGTGTGTCCTTATCCAGCGCACTCTCGCGCCGAATTGAAGGGGCTGCCAGAAGCCAGACAAGAGGCCGAAGCACGCATTC
The DNA here is from genome assembly GCA_963783805.1 of uncultured Acidobacteriaceae bacterium. Classification (GTDB taxonomy): domain Bacteria; phylum Acidobacteriota; class Terriglobia; order Terriglobales; family Acidobacteriaceae; genus Silvibacterium. Next base: position 240,964 of record CAWAPC010000008.1, read on the forward strand.
GATGAACACTGCCCTCACAGATTGCGCCGGCCAGCTCCAGGTCCAGTGAGGATACACATCGTGCCGAGCTTCTATTTGAGCAGGAAATAGTTCTTTCGGTGTGGCTGCTCCCGAGACTGCGACATCGAGGCCGAGCAAGCGTCGCAACTCACCAAGCGTCGAGGCCTGCTCTAACATTGCGTCGCTCAGCGTGAGACCCAGCTTCCGCTCCAACTCCGCTTGCAATTGCACACGGCCCAAACTATCCAGCTCCAGATCTTCTTGTAACCGCGCATTGTCACTCGTCGTTTCGGGGTGCGCCAAAGTAATTGAAAGAATCAACGCCAAAAGCGCGTCCGATCCAGCACCACCTGCGCGATCCTCGTCGGGTTGCGCGTTGATCCACTCCGTTACCTTGCGCCGTTGAATCTTTCCTGTAGAGGTGCGAGGTAGATCTAACTCCGGCCAGATGCGCCAATGCCGCACCCTTTGGAAGTCGGCGAGGCGGGCGTTCGCGTCGATTACAGCCTGCTGCGCTTCGTCGTGCGAGCCGCGAAACAGCAGGACTGCCGCTGGCTCGGTCCCGCTGCTTGTGAGCAGCGGGACCACCGCTGAAGCCTCAACGCCAGATTGAGCGTTCAGCGCAGCCTCCACATCTTCTGGGTGAACGTTCAATCCTGCCGGCGTGACAATCACCTGGCTCTTGCGCCCCAGGAAGTGAAGTTGACCCTCTGCATCTTTTTGCGCCAGATCGCCCGTCGCGAGCCACGGTGAATCCGATTGCTGTATTGCGCCCTTACGCCACGTTGAGGTTGAAACCATTTCGCCGCGTACGAGAATTTCGCCGTCGTCGCGAATTTCAACATCCCGACCGGGAAGCACCTTACCGATCGTGCCTTTGCCTACCTTGAATGGGTGGTTGAGCGTAATCAGCGCTGTTGTTTCCGTCATTCCGTAGCCCTGAATCAGGACGAAGCCGAGCGTATTCCAGAATGATTCAAGTTCTGCAGGCACCGAAGCGCCTCCACAGACGAAGGCCCAGAATTTGTAACCAAAGCTTCGGTGAATCCGGCGAAAGCGCCACCAGCGTTTCCAGACCTTTTCACCGCGCGCAGCGTCGATTGCGGCACCCAATTCCGGATGATCTGCCATGATCAAATCCCGAAGCAGAGTAAGCACGCGCGGAACTGCGGCCAGTATGGAGATTCGTTCGCGCCGCGCTGTTTCCATCAATCGCTGCGCCTGCAACCGTGATTCAAAGTGAACCTCGGCGCCCAAGAGCGGAGGGATCCATAGACCCATGAACTGTCCGAAGACATGGCTCAGAGGAAGCGTGTGCAGAAAGCGTAGCGGATGCACCAGCCGTTCATATTTGAGGTATTTCGGAATCGCGCCCTCGATTGGTGCCACACTGGCCAGCACGTTGCGATGTGTATGGACGATGCCTTTAGGTTCCGCCGTTGTACCTGAAGTAAAGAGAATCTGCATGGGGCTATCTAGAGTTACGGCGGGATCAACAGGAATCGCTTCTGTCGCTTGAGGCAGCAGCGATGCGAAATTCTCAAAGGCAATCTTCGCGACCGCCGAATCAAGCTGCTGCAGAAGATTCCCATCGCCGACCAGCAGACGGGGGCTTGTTTCCGCAATTACTCGCTGCGCGAAGTCTACGCTTCCTGCCGCGTCGAGCGGAACGCAGATCGCGCCTCGCAGCATGCAACCGAAGAAAGCTCCGACCCACTCGACACTGTTCTGCCCCCACAGAACAACGCGCGCGCCCGGAGGAATCTCGTGCTGGATCAGCGTGGCGGCGAAGCGATCTGCGAGTGCCGCTAGTTCAGCATAGGTGGAAGCGAGCCGCCGGTTGCCACGATAGGTGACAATCGCGGTGCTCTTTCCATGCCTGCGAAAATCTTCTACCAGCGTTGCCAGATGGGGCCGCATGATTCGTCATCTCTGAAAATCAGCCACGCGCAAAGTCGATGTATCCGCGCACCGGATCGGTATGCACCAGTTGCACATTCAGCCGATCTCCCACATCCACGCCGTGCTGCCCGCGCACCAGCATCCCGTCCACGTGCGGATCCAGCGTTCGCACAAATGTTCCGCCTGCGGTAACGCCGGTCACAATCGCGTGGAATTTGTCACCGATCCGGTTACTAAATGCCACTGCGGCAATGCGCTTCTGCATTTCGCGCTCTACTTTGCGTTCCGCCGCGGATTTTGTCGTGCAATTTAAAGCAATTGCTGAAAGCTCCTCATCCGAATAGGGCGAAGGCTTGCCTGCGATCATCGCCTTAAGCAGCCGCTGCGTCACCAGATCGGCATAGCGGCGGTTGGGCGCCGTTGAGTGCGTGTAATCCTCCACGGCCAGTCCGAAATGCCCCTGCGGTGGATCGTCCGGTCGTTCCAGCACATACTCGCCCGGGCCCAGCATTTTCACAATGGCCAGCGATAGGTCGGGGAAATGGTCCGGATCGTCTTTCTTGCGCTGCGAAAGGAAGTCGTTCAAGGCTCTTGAATCCGGCTCTGCTGGAAGTTTCCATCGGTGCCCGGCTGCCAACGCCACGATCCTGTCCCAGCGCCTCGGAGTCCGCACGATTCTTCGAATCGAAGCGACCCGCTTCGCCTGAAGCGTCCGCGCGACCACCCCATTGGCGGCGATCATAAAATCTTCAATCAGCTCCGTCGCTGAATTTTTTCTCAGCGCCTCAAGATCAATTGTCTTCCCTTGCAGAATTGCATGTGTCTCAATTGTTGAGATATTCAGCGCGCCATGTCTTAAATCGCTCCAGCCGCAGTCGTTGCGCAATTTCGTTTTGCAGCTTTAATTGCTCCTGCAATTCGTTGGACGCGGCAAGCTTTGCCGGGGCCTCCGCCTTTCCGTCAAGCCACGCTCCCACGCCATTGTATGCAAGCTGCGCCTTGTTTTTCACCAGGGCGGGATAAATCCTGCTTGAGGCGACGCAGCTTTCGGTCGCGCAGACATTCTTTGTCCAGCGTAAATTCCGTCACCATGCAGGCGCGGTCCTGGTTTTCGAGCAGAGAAGTCAGGTCGGTCGAAAGCTCATCCGGCAGCATGGAGAAATTTTTCACGCCTGTATACACGGTGACCGTTTCGACGCGTCGCGTGTTTGTCGATTGCCGATCCCTTCGGCACATACGCATCCACGTCGGCGATGCCGATCAGCACGCGCGTATTGCCGTCCGGAAGTGTCTCTGCATACTCAATCTGGTCCAGATCGCGCGAAGTGTCGTTGTCGATGGAGGACCAGAGCAGATGGCGCAGATCTTCAACGGTAGCCGGTGGTTTTGGCGGATGCGCCTGGAGCGTGGCCAGCTCCTGTGTTACCTGCGCCGGAAAATCCGGCTCGAATCCATGCTCTAACATCGACTGGCGTGCTGCGGCTTCAAGGTTAAACGGCGCGTTGGAACTCATAAACCTCCCCGGGAACGAAAGACCACCGTAGCACGATCACCTTCAACGCCGCATCTAAGCACCATGCCTTTGCCGAAACTGAAACTCTCTGCTGAAAATTCTGCGGCGGCATCGACGCAGCAAGATCTCGACCGGCCCACTGCAAATCAAATCTACGAACAGGTATCGCGCAATGCGCGGCGTGAACTGGCGCGCCCCAACTCTGCCCTGGCGCTTTCAGGCATCGTAGGCGGCCTCACAATGGGCCTTACCGGCCTCAGTGTCGCTGCCGTCACCGCACAATTGGGGCATAGCCCTACGGCGCAATTCATCGCCTTCCTGCTGTACCCGATGGGTTTCATGGCGGTCATTTTGGGACGCGGCCAGCTGTTTACCGAAAACACGCTCTATCCTGTGGCGCTCATCCTTGCCGAGCGCCGGTATATCCTCGCCACGCTGCGTCTCTGGGCCATTGTCTTCGCAAGTAATGTTGCGGGAGCGCTGCTCTTCGCTGTGCTGTGCGCGCGCACTAAGGCGCTTCAACCGGACATCCTCGCGGCGATGGCACAGTTCGGAGTCGCTGCGGTCACGCCGCCCGCAGATCACATCTTCTGGAGTGCCGTAGTTGGCGGATGGATCATCGCAATGGTGGCCTGGCTGGTCAGCGGCAGCCATTCCATTACCGGCGCATTCGCGCTTATCTGGAGTCTTACCTTTATTGTTGGTCTGGGTCATTTTTCACACTGTATCGCCGGGAGTGGAGAAATTCTTGCGGCAGTTTTAAGCCATAAGCTGGCACTTTCCGCCTACGTAAAGTGGCTTTCGCTGGCTGTGGCCGGCAATATTACAGGGGGTGTTCTGCTGGTTACCTTGTTGGAGTACGGTCAGACCAAGCTGGATTAGGTCGCGCTGTGGAAAGGGTAGTGCCGGTAGAAAGGGTGCCCGATTGAAAGAGGCTCCGGGCTGGCCGGGTGGTTTCTTTCGAGCGCATTTGATTGCATTTTTCGCACTGGGAGCGAGCTTTTTTAAATCGGTGATGAGGACGACAGAATTTGAATAAGCTTTGGAATCGGCGGAGTTCAGGGATCAGTGCAGGGACCGAATGGCAGTCGTCCTCGACCTCCTTTCCTTTATTCTTTTCTTCGATTTTCCGCAGTTCACGAAGATTTGAATAACGAACAGATCGGCTCTACCGATGGGTCAGTCCAATTGTCCTCCGGCGTCGGAAAGCTCGCCAGCGGCCTCTGCAAAGGGTGGGGTGTCGCGAGGCTCATTGCGTATTGCAGACCTGAGCAGTAGAACTCTTTTTTTGGCTCGATCAGCGGAAGCGACTTCACGAGCTTGCGCGCAGCGATGCTGACTTCCTGCCGCCAGTCGTAGCAGTCGTCCAGTAGCGAAAGGCCACGATCCAATTCAGCCTGAATCATCGGCGCGGACAGGCATGGGCGGCTTACGAGCGCGAGGTTGCCGTTGTAGTGATCCACATAATCAGACAGCAACCCCACATGCACTCCTTTGGAGAACGTCGCCTCCAGCGTGAGCCACTGCGTGCACCATCCCCCAGCCAGCCATACCATGACGACGTGCGACCATGGCGACACGGTAACTTCTTCAATGGTCCGCGAGATAGCTCCCCCGCCGGAGCAGAAGAGCAGATACCCGGGGCGAACCTGCTTGTACAGTTCGCCCTTGGTGACCGCCGTGATTCCCGACCCATCTAAGGATTGGATATGCCGCGCCATCGCTAGACCGCCGTGGCCTGGGCGCTCCCGGTGGACGTTGCTGCCGCGACGGGGGCAGGCAGCGCGTTGAGCGAAGCGACCACTGCGTTGACGTAGGAGGCGATCTGGGCGCTGGTCGGAGCCGGTACGCCGTCAGCCTTAAGAGCAGCGGTTGCGTAGGGTGTTACCGCCGCAATGACCGCCGCCGATTTCTGCGCGCCTGCTCCGGAGGTTCCAGCAGCGGCGGTTTCGGCGAGCGATGCTTGCTGCACGGTGAAGTTGTAAAGGCTTGCCACGCTCGGGAATGCGATGTCTACAATCGGCTCGGCTGCCGCCGCTACCTTTGTTGTGGCAGTAAAAAGCGTTTTGAAGAAGCCGCCGACGTGCTGAAGAAATGTGCTGATGCCGGACATAGATTTCCTTTCAGGTTTGAAGTTGAAGGTTTCTACCGCTGCTTGTTCCAGGCGCGGTAGGCGAGGGTGAGGTTGACGAGGCCAGTGAACAGAGCCAACGTCCATGTGGGGAGGCGAAGCGCGTGCTGGACGGTTGCGACCACATCGCGAAAATCGGAGCTTCCCACATAAAAGGCAGCGAGTGAGTTCCACGTCAGCAGCAACGAATGAACGCGCGCGCTGTAACGCGCGGCGAAATAGCGAATCATGCTCAACCTCCTTGCTGGAGCAAAGAAAAGCCGCTCCAGAGAGCGGCGGATAGTCCTGCCAAAAGAAAAGGGCACGGCCGGAGCCGTGCCCTTTTCCCTATATCTCAATTATAGAGAAAGAACGGAAATTGATCTGCAATCTAAACCATTGAAAATAAGCATCTTGTAAATAAAAAGACTTGACAGCAATTTGGGACGTTCGAAACTAATGCTTCTCAAGTCCATCCAGCGCAGCCAACACTTCTTCCGTGTGGTGCGAAGGATCGACGCCGGTCCACACCTTCACGATCTTTCCCTGTGGATCAATCAAAAAGGTATTGCGCTTGGCGATCTTCATGACACCGTAGTTGCCCAGCGACCCGTATTCGTCGACAACCTGTTTCCCCGTATCGCTCAAGAGAGTGAAGGTCAGACTATCCTTCGTGCAGAACTGCTTGTGGCTGTCGACCGAATCGACGCTGACGCCCAGGATAACTGCATTCGCCGCCTGGTATTTTGCCAAATCGCGTTGAAAGTTGTGCGCCTCGAGCGTGCATCCGGAGGTCATGTCCTTGGGATAGAAATACAGCACGACCCATTTGCCTCGATAGCTATCAAGACTAACCGGAGTGCCTTCTTGCGAGGGAAGCGTAAATTTCGGGGCCTGCTCGCCAATCTGCGGAAGTTTGCTGCTGTCGGCGAAGCTGCGAATTGCGAGTCCGCCAAGAACGACCACGACGATGGCGGAGATAGCTAGAGAAAGTTTCGACATTGGGTGACGCTCCAGGCATGAATTGCGGAACGGACCATTATCTATTTTCCTGAGCCACAATCGCAATTCCTGCGGCGTCCGCAGTTGTCAATACTTTGTCACTATCGAAGATCAAGGTGCGGTGCGCTTCAATTGCTAAGCAGCTTGCGCGCACCTTTTGCATCGTCTCGATGGTGCGAATGCCGATGACAGGAACGTCGAAGCGCATGTCCTGTTTGGGCTTTGCCACTTTGACTACTGTGAGAGAGCGGTCGAGTGTCGAGGCTTCCTCGGTCCAGCGTCAGCATCAGGGCGCCGGCCCGTTCGATGGCAGCATCGGTGCCTTCCATGGCCTCAATCGCGATGCAGGCCTGGCTGGCGACGATGACGGTCTGGCCAATGTCATACTCGGCAATCGCGAGGGCCACTTCGCGACCATAAGCGATGTCACGCTGTTCCAATTCGGAAGGCGCGCGTGCGGTCAGCACTCCCGGCTTTGCCAGCAGCGGTTCAAGGTAGGAGGTTGAGGAAATCAACTCGATGCCCTCGTCGCCCAGTACCTTTGCCACGGCTCCCAGTAACATATCGGTATTCTTTGTCCGCAGCGAAAGCAGCAGCTTGGCCAGCCGCCAGTCTGGTCGGATGCTTGAAAAAATCTGCTTGTGCTTCACCTGTCCGGCCATCACGGCCTGGGTGACGCCTTCTTTCTGGAAGGATTCGATGAGCCGCGAAAGTTCGCCCAGCGAAAGCCAGTAAACGCGAATGCCCTCGTCGGCATCAGCTCGCGCATTGATCTCCGGATCGGTTTCTTCTTTGATGGCTGCTACGACGACCTCGACGCCACTTGCGCGCGCCGCATCGAGTATCAGAAATGGAAAGCGTCCATTACCGGCAATCAGACCGAGCTTCATACGTTTTACTTCAGGACTCCGCGCCCGGAGCTCTCAATAAACTGTATGAGGTAGGCTACATCTTCCGTCGCGATGCCCTCCTCTTTCAGTCTGGCGACGGCCTGAGAAGTGTTCATCTTTGCCGCAATCAAGAGTCGGTAGGCATGCTGAATTGCGCGAAGACGTTCGCTATCAAATCCCCGGCGCTCTAGCCCTACCTTGTTTAGCCCATAGGCGCGCGTCTCGCGTTTCGCTGACGTGAGCGAGTAGGGTAAAACATCTTGTGTTACCGTCGTGCCTCCGCCGGTGTAAGCATATTTTCCGATGCGGCAGAACTGGTGGATCTGGTTGAGCGCGCCCACCGTGGCGTAGTCCTCGACGATGACGTGCCCGGCGAGCGTGGCGCTGTTGGCGAGAATGCAGCCGTCTCCGATGACGCTGTCGTGCCCGATATGGGCATAGGCCATGATGAGGCATCCGCTGCCGATACGCGTTGTGCCGCCGCCGCCCGCCGTTCCGCGCGAAATGGTCACGCACTCGCGGATCACATTGTCGTCGCCAAGCGTTGCGCCGGTTGGTTCGCCTTTATATTTCAGGTCCTGCGGAGCGACGCCGACTGCGGCAAAGGGAAAAAACCGGTTGCGCGCGCCGGTCTTCAAATGTCCGTCAAGAACGACATGCGAAACGAGCTCGCAATGTTCGCCGAGCACAACATCGGGTCCGATTATGGAGTAAGGCCCAACCGTGCAGGACGCAGGAACTACGGCACCCGAAGCAATAATCGCCGTTGGGTGAATACTCACTCGGCGTTCACCGCTTCCGGAACGGGCTCGGCGGCAGGCGCGCCTTCCCGATTGCGCGGCACAAGCTGACACATCACAATCGCCTCGCACACCAGCTTGCCCTCAACGGTAACGCGGCCCTCCATCCGGACGGCGCGCGGCTTCCAGTTGAGCACGTTCACCTCAATGCGAAGCTGATCTCCCGGTACTACCGGACGGCGAAATTTGGCGCGCTCGATGCCAGTAAAGACCATCAGCTTGCTGTCGCGATCGGGAATCTCTGTCAGCAGCAGCGCGCCGCCAGCCTGTGCAATGGACTCGACAATGAGCACGCCGGGCATGATGGGAAAGTTGGGAAAGTGTCCGGCAAAAAAAGGCTCGTTGATGGTCACATTCTTCAGCGCGACGATGCGCTTCTTGCGCTCAATTTCCATAAGCCGGTCGATGAGCAGAAAAGGAAAGCGGTGCGGCAGAATGGCCATGATGTCGCCAATCTCAAGCACCTGTTTGCCGTCCAGAATAGGGTTAGGAGTGTCCATGGCTGCTTGCCGATTATAGCGAATCAGCGGTCTAGCATTCAGCGCCCAAGCGCCAGCGCAGGATCGGCGGACAGTGTATTCGGAGCGAATTCCTCTGCCTCGAACTTTGGCCATGCGGCTGCGGCGATCATGGCCGCGTTGTCGGTAGAGAGCGCGAGGGAGGGAAAGGCTAATGGGAGCCGACGCTCCGCGGCCTCATTGGTAAAGCGTACCCGCAACTCACGGTTGGCCGCGACGCCTCCTGAAACAAGCAGGCTGGCAGCCCCAAGATTTTCCGCGGCGCGAAAAGTCTTCCGGCGCAGGTCGTCAACCACTGCGCGCTGAAACGACGCAATCAGGTCAAGCGTTTGCCGGTCGAAGAACGGCAGCGCCTCGACTGCTCCGATGCCCGGCCTTTCCGCAAGCCGCGTGCGCCGCTCCTCAATGCTCGCAGCCATATCGTGGGCTTGCGTGTATCGCAGAACGGCTGTCTTAATGCCGCTGAAGGAAAAAAGCGTCGAGGCGGCCATCGCGCTCGCGTTATCTTTCCGGTGCACTTTGGGCTTGATCTGCGCGAAGGAAAACGGCACGGCGTTTGGGTTTCCGTGTGGGGCCAGCGCGTCGATCCACGGGCCACCGGGATATCCAAGGCCCAGCAGTTTAGCGACTTTATCGAAAGCCTCGCCGGCGGCGTCGTCGAGCGTACGGCCAACATTGCGATAGGTCCAGCCCGCGCCGTTACGCCGAGCGAGGTAAAGATGCGTATGTCCTCCGGAAACGACAAGCGCCAAAGCTGGCAGTTCCAGCGCCTCCTGTTGCGATTCGGCGGCAAGCTGCGCCTGCTCCAAGAGTACGGCGTGAATGTGCCCCTCAAGATGGTTGACGGCGATCAGAGGCTTTTTAAGCGCAAAAGCCAGCGCCTTCGCATAGCTGATGCCCACCAGGAGCGCACCAGCAAGGCCAGGGCCAGCGGTAACGGCGATGGCATCCAGATCGGCGGGCCCAATTCCAGCCTCGCGCAATGCCGCGCGCACCACAGGCACGATGTTGCGAAGGTGTTCGCGCGAAGCCAGCTCCGGCACAACGCCGCCATAAGCCGAATGCGTGGCAATTTGCGAAGCGACGATGTTCGATAACGTTTTCATGCCGCGCCGTACCACAGCCGCAGCGGTTTCATCGCACGAGGTTTCTATGCCGAGAACTAATCCGCCATGCATCTCATTCTCTATAGTAGACAGGTGGAAAAAATGCTGGCACAAATCGCCGCAGAAAGCATCGTAGAGCGTCTGCGCGCTGAAGGGTACAACGCCTATTTTGCAGGCGGATGCGTCCGCGATCTGCTGCTCGGTCGTACGCCTCTCGATTTCGATGTAGCCACCAGCGCGAAACCTGATGCGGTGATCAGGCTGTTTCCGCGAACCTTTGCAGTGGGTGCACACTTTGGCGTTATCCTTGTTGCCGATGAACTCGATGGCCAGCAGATTGTGACTGAAGTTGCTACCTTTCGCAGTGACGGAGCTTACTCTGATGGGCGGCGGCCCGAGTCGGTGCGGTTTTCAGAGAGCGCGAAGGAAGATGTTATTCGCCGCGACTTCACCATTAACGGCATGCTGCTTGATCCGCAAACAGGCGGTGTTCTTGACTTCGTAAGCGGTGGCGCCGACCTAGCCGCAAAACTTATTCGTGCCATCGGAGATCCGGCTCAGCGGTTCGATGAAGACAAGCTGCGGATGCTGCGCGCCGTGCGTTTTGCAGCGCGCTTCGATTTTGCAATCGAAAAGCAGACGGAATCGGCTATCCAGCGATGCGCCGCACAGATCCATCAAGTGAGTTGTGAGCGCATTCGCGACGAACTGACCCGCATGTTGACTGAGGGTCGCGCCCGCCAGGCTTTTGAATTGCTTGATCACACCGGCCTACTTAAAGAAGTGCTTCCCGAAATCGACCGCATGCACGAGGTCAAGCAGCCGCCTGAATTTCACCCCGAAGGCGATGTGTGGATGCACACCCTGATGCTGCTCGAACAGTTGCCGGCAGGCGTATCGTCGACCCTTGCATGGGGCGCGCTGCTGCACGACGTGGGCAAACCCGCCACCTTCCAGCCTGGTCCCGGACGCATCCGCTTCAACGGTCACGTCGAAGTTGGCGTCCGCATTGCCGAGGACATCTGCCGGCGTCTGCGCTTCTCGAATGAGGAATCAGTGCAGGTCGCCGCACTGGTCGAAAACCACATGCGATTCGGGGATGTGGAACGGATGAAGGTATCGACACTCAAGCGATTCTTCCGACTCAAAGACTTTCCCGAGCATCTGGCACTGCATCGAATGGATTGCGTTGCCAGCCACGGCAGCCTCGATCTCTACAATTTTGCAAAGACGAAGTACGAGGCGATTCCTGAGGCAGAAGTCCGCCCCGCGCTTCTGCTCACGGGCCGGGATCTAATTGAGGCCCGTTATAAGCCGGGGCCGGAATTTAAGCGGCTGCTTGCGCTCGCCGAAGATGCGCAGCTTGAGGGCAGAATCAGTACAAAAGAAGAAGCGCTGGCGCTCATTGCCAGCCAAAGCGATTCTGCAAAATAGTCGGCCTTACTCGGTCACCACTGCCTTTACCAGGTTGCGGGGAGCGTCCACGTTCACGCCATTCAGTACGGCCGTGAAGTAGGCGAAAAGCTGGAGCGGCACCACTTCGAGTAAGGGCAGCAGAAACTCATCAACGCAGGGGACAGCCACAGAGTACTGGCTTAGATTTGCGGCCTCTTCGTCGCCTTCCGTCGTCACGGAAAAAATTGTTGCGCCTTGCGCGTTCATATCGCGCATCAGTTGCAGCGTCTTCTGATAGCGCAGCACCGAATCCGGATCGTTCTTGTCGTACGTCGCCAGCACTACCAGCAGAGTATCCGAGCTCACGAGCGCATTCGGCCCGTGCTTCAGCTCGCCTGCCGGGTAGCCCTCGGCCTGCATATACGCCGATTCCTTGAGCTTCAGCGCGCCCTCGCGCGCGATTGAATAGTGAATCGCGCGGCCCAGATAGAGGAAACCTTTTACTGAGTAGGTCTGCTTCGCAATTTCATTGATCTGCTTTTCCCAACGCGCCAGCGAAGCCTCAAGCTGCCGGGGCAGTTCATTCAGGTGCTCCAGGTGCGCGGAGACGGTCTGCGCCGTCATCCGTCCGCCCAGCCGCGCCAGGTAAAGGGTTAGCAGGTAGAGCACACTTAGCTGCGTGGTGAAGCTCTTCGTTGCCGGAATGGCTCTTTCTTTACCGGCGCTTGTCGGCAACGACGAATCGGCTTCGCGCGCCATGGTCGAGGCTGCGTTATTGGTAATCGCCACAGTCGCCAATCCGCGGGCGCGTGCCTCTCGCAAAGCGGCCAGCGTATCGGCGGTTTCGCCAGACTGCGAAATCACCAGCACGCCGGGATCGTGCAGCGTGTGCGTCGAGCGATAGCTGTATTCGCTGGCGTACTCGACATCCACGGCGAGCCCCGCGTAATCCTCCAGCATGATTTCACCGGCCAGTCCGGCATGACGGCTCGAACCGCTGGCGGCAATGACCAGCCGCTGGCGTCCGCGCAGAATTTCGGCGATATTCGGAAAGGCGTCGGCACTCAGGGAACCGCCCGGCGCGTAGCGTTCGATCGTTGTCGCGAGCGCCTCCGGCTGTTCATAGATTTCCTGAAGCATGGCGTGGGGGTAAACGCGGGTATGTGAAGTTTGCGGCATGGCTGCTTTGATCATCTTTCAGCAAAATACTCTGTTTTGATTTCAACAGTATCTGTATATACGACTATACTTTAAACAGCTACGCGAGATTGATGGGGATTATGGGTTTCTTGCTTAATGTCGAATAGCTTCCACAAATCGGGCAGTAATCACTTCCGGCCGTGTGATCGCAGATCCCACCACAACGGCGTAGGCGCCCAAGTGGAGTGCACGGCGTACCTCTTCCGGTTGCGAGATGTGTCCTTCAACAATAAGAGGAACGTGCAGCGTGTGCGCCATCTTCTCGACCATCCCCCAGTTTACGGTCCGTGCTCCGAATGTTTCTGGGGTGAATCCGTAGAGAGTGGTTGCCACGGCATCGGCTCCCGCGGCTTCAGCTACGAGGGCTTCGTCGAAGGTTGCAATGTCGGCCAGGACAGGCCTATCCAATTCGGCATGAATGCGGGCAATCAATTGCCGCCACGGCTCGACTTTGACGTCGCGTGCCGCGGAGCAGTCGAGCGCGATAACGTCCGCACCTGCTTTGGAAATCGCCTGTGCCGAAACGAAATCGGGAGTAATCGAAACCTCCCCGCTAATCTTCTGCTTTTGAATTCCGATGATAGGGAGGACGGTCGCCTGGCGGAAGGCGGCCACACATTCGCTGCCATTGGCGCGCAAGCCCCCGGCTCCGCCGCGGACTACGGCTTGAGCCATCCGCCGCAAGGTCTCGACGTGGTCCAGCGGGTCACCTGGAGCGGCCTGACATGAGACGATCAGTTTGCCCTCCAGCGAAGTGGGAAACAGCGAACCGTTCATCGTGGGCAAAGTCCTCCATTCACAAAAGTGACCAGAGCCCATACTAATGGGTGCTGACGCCGGAAGCGCACTTGCAGAGGCAGCCTCACGCGCAATCGTGAAAGGATGAAGAAATGGGGAATACGGGTGTCTAAGAGAAGTGCCAATATCCGCGCGCAGGAAGGTCAGGAAGAAATTGTCCAGCCGCTCGACAAAAACGGCTTTATTCCACTTTACTACCAGATTCAGCGCGCACTTATGGAGAAAATCCAGTCCGGGGGGCTTTCCGAAGGCGATTCACTTGCGTCGGAAGAGGAGTTGTCCCGCATTTATCAGGTGAGCCGCATGACGGCGCGCCAGGCTCTGCACGGCCTTAAGGTCAATGGTTATGCCTTCAGCGAGAAGGGACGCGGAACCTTTGTGACGCGGCCCAAATTGGAGAAAAATATCATGCATCTGCAGGGTTTTACCGAGGACATGCGCCAACGCGGCATGAAAGCCAGCTCAAAGTTGCTGGGGCAATCGGTGATCGCGGGAAATAACGAATTGAGCGAAAAATTAAGGCTCAATCCAGGAGATCAGGTCATGCGCCTCCACCGTCTGCGCCTGGCTGATGGCATCCCTATGGCTATCGAGGAGTCGCACGTTCCGTTGAGGCAGTTTCCAGGACTCGAACGGATCGACTTTGCCAGGAACTCGCTTTACGCAACTCTGCGCGAGCGATATGGCGTGCGTGTCGGATACGCCGATGAGACGATCGAAGCGCTTCCGGCTACGCGCGAAGAGGCTGAGTTGCTGACGATTGCCCGCAAGGCGAGCGTTCTTTCCATCAGCCGCATCATTCTCACCAAGCAGGAGTCGCCGATTGAAGCAGCCTGCTCACGTTATCGCGGCGACCGCTATCGCGCTTCGATTCGCGTGCCCATGACCACCATCGAATAGATTTGGCGTTTTTGTTTTCGTGAAGCGCGCAATTACGCGCACCATGCGTCTCATGGAATTCTCTGCCGCGCTCAGCGAGGAAATTCGCGCGAAACCCTGATAAACTAGGGTTTCGCGTTTTCTTTTTTCGGCCCTCGTCACTCACCAACGCGCTGGAACGCTGTTCCCGGGAAAGGACAACTATGGATCGGGGATGGTTGCGGTCAGTACGCGGGACAGGAATCACGATCCTGTTTTCTTTAATGCTTCGTGGCCTTGCATTTGCGGACGGACCTCGGTCCGAGCCCAGCATTTTTGCACCCGCATCGACGCCTGCGGCGAATATCTTCAAGCTTTCATTGTTCGTCCTGTCCATCACCGGAGGAATCTTCGTCGTGGTCGGCGGATTGCTGGCCTATTCCATCTTCCGTTTTCGCGACCGGGGAAATAAGGAGGATGACCGCGAACCGGCGCAGGTTTATGGCAGCACGCAGATTGAGCTTGCCTGGACTGTGATCCCCGTTCTCATCGTCGTGGTGCTGTTTCTCACCACAGCGCGCATGATCTTTGCGATTCAGGACGCCCCCAAGCCGCCGGACGCGCTGGACGTGACTGTCGTTGGCCACCAGTTCTGGTGGGACTTTCGCTATCCGAAACTAGGCATCGTCACTGCAAACGAGCTGCACGTGCCGTTGAGTAGCAATAGTCAGCCTGAGCCTACGTACCTAAAGCTGCTTTCCGCCGATGTGGACCACAGTTTCTGGGTGCCGCAGCTGGCGGGAAAGACCGACCTGATTCCGAATCACGAAAACGAAACCTGGATCGATCCCCAACATCCCGGCCTCTACGTGGGGCAGTGCGCGCAATTCTGCGGGGTGGAGCACGCCAAAATGCTGCTGCGCGTTTATGTAGATACTTCGGCCCAGTTCGCAGCATGGGTACAAAACCAGCAGCAGCCCGGTGTGCAGGATCCGGCTGTAGCCGCCGGACGGCGCGTTTTTGAAACGCAGGCCTGCATGAACTGCCATACGGTGCGCGGCACGGCCGCTACGGGCCGCTTTGGACCTGATCTCACTCACCTGATGAGCCGCAGTACGATCGCCGCGGGCGCAGCCCTCAATACCAAAGAGAATCTGCGGCAGTGGATCAAAGATCCCGACAGCATCAAACCCGGCTCGCTGATGCCGGCTATGCAACTGGACGATGAGCAATTGGACCAGATTACCGCATACCTCGAGACATTGAAGTAGGGGAGGCCATGGCAGACCAGACACTACCGATTGCAGGTACTCTCGACTTGACGCCCCCGCGTCTTTCGAGGGGAACGTTTTTGGAGTGGGTGCACGAGTGGGTAACTACCGTCGACCACAAGAAGCTCGGAATTCTGTACATGCTTCTCTCAATATTCTTTCTGCTGGTTGGCGGAGTTGAAGCGATCGCCATACGCATTCAACTTGCTGTGCCCAACAGCCACTTTCTGGCGCCCGATACTTATAACCGCATGTTCACGATGCACGGCACCACAATGGTTTTCCTGGTGGGCATGCCGTTTCTGTTCGGATTTGCAAACTACATCGTCCCCTTGCAGATCGGCGCGCGCGACATGGCGTTTCCGCGCCTGAATGCCTTCAGCTTCTGGATGACCGCCTTCGGTGGTCTGATGCTGTACTACAGCTTCCTCGGCGGCAGCGGGCTTTACGGTGTGGGGAATGCGCCGGATGTGGGCTGGTGGGCTTATGCGCCACTGACGGCGCGCGCATTTTCGCCCGGCCATGCGACCGATTACTGGGCGCTCTCGCTCATCGTAACCGGGGTCGGGACCCTTGGCGGAGCAATTAACACGATTGCCACTGTTATCTCGATGCGGTGCAAGGGCATGACGCTGATGCGGATGCCGCTGTTCGCGTGGCTGATGCTCGTGGTGAGCGGGCTTCTGCTGATCACTATTACGCCGCTCACCGCCGCGCAGGTCATGCTGACGATCGACCGTTATCTCGGCGGCCATTTTTTCGATACGCAGGCCGGCGGATCAGCTGTGGTATGGATGCACTTCTTCTGGATATTCGGTCATCCAGAAGTATACGTGTTGGTTTTCCCAGCCTTTGCTATTGCGAACGAGGTAATTCCTGTTTTTTCGCGTAAGGCCATATTTGGATATCCAGCAATGGTCGCGGCCTCGGTTGGCATTGCTTTCATAAGTCTTGGGGTGTGGGCACACCACATGTTTACCGTCGGCATGACGTCGGTCTCCAACGCTTTCTTTGTGCTCTCGACCATGCTGGTTGGGGTTCCGACCGGCATTAAGATCTTCAACTGGTTAGCCACTATGTGGGGAGGCAAAATCAGATTCAGGGTGCCGATGCTCTTCTGCACCGCGTTCCTGTTTCAATTTCTGATTGCGGGACTCACCGGCATCATGTTGTCTATCGCGCCATGGGACTGGCAACTCCACAACTCCTATTTCGTTATCGCGCACTTTCACTACATGCTGGTGGGCGCTATCGTATTCAACGTTTTTGCCGGGATCTATTATTGGTATCCCAAAGCAACCGGCCGCATGATGAACGAGACGCTGGGCAAATGGCACTTCTGGCTCTTCCTCATCGGGTTCCACATGACCTTCGATTTCATGCACATCGTTGGAATGGAAGGCATGCCGCGCTCGATTTATACCTATGAAGCTGACAGGGGGTGGGCGCACCTCAATATGATCATCTCCATCGGCGGAGTTATTCAAGCGATCGCAGTTCTCATCTTCGCTTATAACCTCTTCTGGTCCTATTACCGAGGCCGCCAGGCGGGCAATGATCCGTGGGATGCGTGGACGCTCGAATGGTCAACCTCCTCGCCTCCGCCTGTCTATAACTTCGCCGTCGAACCAGTGGTGCGAAGCCGGCGTCCGCTTTGGGATCTGAAGCATCCCGAGGATCCAGACTGGAAGTTCGAATAGTGAGCGCGATTCCTCTAATACCCAATTCGGCGAGCACGCCCGGTGAGTCATGGACCCTGCCTTCGCGCGGACGCATCGCCATGTTCTCACTCATCATCGGCGAGTCCGCGATCTTCACCATCTTCGTCGTTGCCTATATTTTCTACATCGGCAAAAGCCTTTACGGGCCTACGCCGCAGCAGGTGCTCGAGGTTCCTATCTTCAACTCCATCTGCCTGCTTTCGAGCAGTCTCACCATCTGGCTCGCTGAGCGCAGCCTTGAACGGAACAAGATCAAGTCTTTTGGTGCGTGGTGGGGGTTGACGTGGATTCTCGGCGTCGTTTTTTTGTTCGGCACTGCCGTTGAGTGGCACAAGCTCATTTATATTGACGGCCTGACGATCAGCACGAACCTGTTTGGGACGACCTTCTACTCGCTCGTCGGCTTGCATGCATTTCACGTGATCGTCGGCTTGCTAATGCTGCTAATCGTGTTGATCTTCACTCTCGCTGGAGGCATTCGCGAGGAGCACTCTGAGCGAATCCAGGTGCTGGCGCTTTACTGGCATTTTGTCGATGCCGTATGGGTCGTCGTCTTCACTGTGGTTTACATCCTTGGGCGGTAGGGAACTATGAGCGAAGAAAAAAAGTCCGGCACGCATGTTGAGACGATCCATCTCCCCGCGCCGACGGCGTGGCCCATCGTGATGGCTTTCGGCGTGACCATGGGATTCCTGGGTCTTGTCACGAATTCCGGGATCACTGTGCTCGGCGTCGTTCTGGCGCTTACAGGAGCCGTGGGCTGGTTCCGACAGGTGTTGCCGCACGAAGCGCACGAAGACGTCCCTGTGGTTGTCGAAGACATTGTGATTGAAACTGCACGTCCCCGTGTCGAGCGTCTGATCGTCGACGAGCATCACCGCGAGCACTTTCCGCTTGAGACTTATCCAATTCTTTCGGGACTCAAGGGCGGCATCGCCGGCGGCATTGCGATGATTCCCCCGGCACTGCTCTACGGTTATCTCAGCCATCACAGCATTTGGTGGCCGGTGAACCTGCTGGGAGGAGCAGGCGTGGCCAACTGGCGCAATCCCTCTGTCGCCGACATTGCCACGTTTCACTGGGCCGGCCTCATGGTCGCAACCGCAATCCAAATCGTTGTCAGTTTTCTCGTCGGGCTGCTTTACGGAGCTATGCTTCCGATGCTACCGCGTCATCCCATTGTGCTGGGCGGCATTCTCGCGCCGGTTTTGTGGACAGGCGTGATCCATGCCACCCTGAATGCCGTGAATCCGGTACTCGACAGCAACATCGCGTGGGGATGGTTCCTTGTCTCGCAGGTTACTTTCGGGGTCGTCGCCGGGTGGGTCGTCTCACGACAGGAACGAATACAAACGGCGCAGTCGATGCCATTTGTCGTGCGCATGGGCATCGAAGCATCTGGCCTCTCACATGACCACGATGAGGACGATAAGGCATGAAACTCTTCGCCCTCGCAAGCTGTGTTCCGCTGCTGGCCGTTATTACGGCTGCACGCAGCTGCCCGGGGCTCCCAGACCGGGTGTCGAAGTTCCGCGTCCGGATTCGATTACAGATTTTGCCACGCTCTATGGCCAGAACTGCGCTGGATGCCACGGCGACCACGGACAGAATGGAGCCGCATTCGATCTCGCGAACCCCGACTATCAGGCCTGGGTGGACGATGCCACGCTGCGGAAGATCATCGCCAATGGCGAACCCGGCACGCAGATGCCGGCCTTCGCAAAATCTGCGGGTGGTTTTCTCACGGATGCGCAGGTCGACGCGCTCGGTTCACGGAATGCGCTCTGCCTGGCAGAAATCCGGCGCGCTGAAGGGGCAGGACCTCCCTCCTTACACAGCCACGCTGAAAGGCGACGCGGCTCGCGGTCAGCAGGTATACGAAACGGCCTGCGCACGTTGTCACCAGATGACTGCGCAGAGCATTACCAGTCCGACCTATCTCGCGCTCGTGAATGACCAGACGCTCCGCACGCTCATCATCGCGGGCCGTCCGGATATCGGGCACGCCCGACTGGGAGGCAGATATTCCAGGACACCCGCTTACGCGATCAGGAAGTAACCGATGTGGTGGCATGGCTCGCCTCGCAGCGAACCCAGACGCCGGGCCAGCCCTATCCACATCCGCAGTGAAGGAAAAGTTATGACGGATATCGTACAAGAGGAACAGAAGATCACTCAGGATGATCCGCGCGTCGTATCCCGCCGCTGGATGCTGCTCAAGATCGGCGCATTTTTCAATGTGGTGGTCGGAATCGCCATTGCCACGCCCGTGGTGGGTTATCTGCTCGGCCCGGTGCGGCGTAAGGGCTTCTATAATTCCTGGATCTCCCTCGGTTCACTCGACCAGTTCCCGGTTGGCGAAACGCGCCTCGCCACCTACGAGAATCCATACAGCCATCCCTGGGACGGAGCCACAGACAAGACCGCCTGCTGGGTGCGCCATGTGTCAGATTCGACCTTTCAAGTCTTCGCCATCAATTGCGCGCATCTCGGCTGCCCGGTGCGCTGGTTTCCGCAGTCGAAGCTGTTCATGTGCCCCTGCCACGGCGGCGTCTATTATGCCGACGGCTCGCGCGCCGCGGGGCCGCCCGAGCGCGGACTCTTTGAATACAACTACAAAGTCATGAATAACGAGCTTCAGATCAACGCAGGACAGATGCCGACGCTTTCGAACCCGGCAAGTCTGCACGTTCTCAACAACGTCGGCAGCAAAAGGTGTGGCTCATGCGCTGGGTAAAGCAGACTTACAACTGGTTTGAGCGCCGCCTTCAACTCGAAGGTCCGGTCAAGGATGCTGTTCTTCATCCTGTGCCGCGCAATACCGCGAGCTGGTGGTACGTCTTCGGCAGCGCCGCTTTCACGCTGCTCATGCTGCAGATCGTCACCGGCATTTTGCTCGCGCTGGTTTATGTGCCTTCGGCGGGCGAGGCGTGGAACAGCCTCAACGTGCTCAATCACCAGATTCCGCTGGGCTGGTTTCTGCGCGCCATGCACGGCTGGGGATCGAACTTCATGGTCGCCATCGTGCTGATCCACATGGCGCAGGTGTTTCTGTTCGGCTCCTACAAATTTCCGCGCGAGCTGACCTGGATTCTCGGCGTCTTTCTGCTGCTGATGACGCTCGGCATGGCCTTTACCGGCCAGGTGCTGCGCTTCGATCAGGATGCCTACTGGGGTCTCGGCATCGGCGCTTCGATCGTCGCCGCGTGCCGTTCATTGGAGGCGGGCTGGTTCACCTTATGCTCGGCGGCCCGATCATCGCCGGCGCCACGCTCACGCGCTTCTTCGCGCTGCACGTCTTTATCATTCCCGGAGCGTTGCTGCTCTTCGCCTGGCTGCACGTCTGGATGGTCCTCAAGCTCGGCATCAGCGAGTGGCCTATGCCGGGACGCGCTGTTCGCCGGGACACCTACATCGCCGAGTACAACAAACTGACCCACGACGATGGAATTCCCTTCGTTCCTGGAGCTTTCTGGAAAGACCTTTTCTTTTCCGCGGCCATTCTCGCCGCGGTGACCGTCTGCGCCGCCGTCTTCGGACCCTATGGGCCGACGCGGCCAGCCCGATCCGAGCATTATCCAAACCGTGCCCAAACCGGACTTCTTCTTTCTGTGGATTTACGCGGTCTTGTCCTATCTTCCGGCTAATCTGGAGACGCCGTTCCTGCTAATCGCTCCGGTGCTGGGCATCGCCGGACTGCTGGCGCTGCCGTTCGTTGCCGGTGAAGGTGAAAAAAGCTGGCATCGTCGTCCTGTGGCTGTCCTGGTGCTGGTTACGGTTGCAGTTCTCTGGGGCGTGTTCACCCATTTGGCGACTTACACGCCGTGGAGCCCGAAAATGAACGCCTGGAGCGGCGACACCATCCCCGAAAGATATCTGCATGACCTCTCGCCGGTCGAGCGCCAGGGCGCGATCATTTTTCAGTCCATGCAATGCCGCAACTGTCACTCCATCGGCGGTCGGGGAGGCCAGCGCGGTCCCGCGCTCGATTCCGTAGCCACGCGATTGACGGAAGACCAGCTCATTCGACAAGTGGTGCAGGGCGGCGGCAATATGCCGGCTTACGGCAAGAATCTTTCTCCACCCGAGATCACGGCGCTGGTTCTCTTCCTTGACACGCTCCATCCACCTAACCAGCCAGCCGCAACGGACGCCGCGCATGCCGCCGAAGGAACGTCTCCACCACAGCAGAGTGAATCTGTCGGCTCGACCGCACCAGGCGGTGGAACCTCCACGCAAGATCCGCCCAAGCCGGACGGAAAGTAAATCGGTGTTCCGCTCTTTCTTCGCAGTGTGGGATTTTCCACCTGTTGTGTGTGTGGAGTTGGCGCTCATCAGCCTGGTTTATACTCTGGGTTTTCTGCGGATACAAAAAACCCGACCTCGGGAGTTTCCATCCTGGCGCTGGTGCTGCTTTACGGGAGGAATCCTCGCGCTGATTGTCGCCGTTTCCTCGCCGCTCGATACCTTCAGCGACCGTCTTCTTGTGGTGCATATGGGCCAGCATTTTGTGCTTATGTCCATCGCGCCGCCGCTGATCGTTTTTGGAGCGCCTGTCGTGCCCATGTTGCGAGGACTTCCGCGCTGGTTTGTTCGCCCCGTTCTTGGTCCGCTCCTCCGAATTCGGTGGCTGCGCGAATTCTTTCATGCTCTGGTGCAGCCGAAGCTTGCGTGGCTGCTCATGAACCTCGCTTACATCGGCTGGCATGTCCCTGCCGCCTATGAAGCTGCGCTGGCCAACGAGAACATTCACAACATTGAACACGCCTGCTTCTTCTTCACAAGCGTACTGTTCTGGTGGCCGATCATCGAGCCGTGGCCCACTCGCTTTCGCGGCTCGCGCTGGATTCTACTCCCATATCTGCTTGCCGCCGACGTGGTCAACACCGGCATCTCCGCGTTTCTGGTCTTCTCGGGCCGGCTGGTTTATCCCAGCTACGGCGCACAGCCTCGAATGTTCGGCATTAGCGCGCTTGCCGATCAGGCGGCAGCAGGAGCATTCATGTGGGTCATTGGCTCCATTGTCTTTCTGATCCCAGCCTTTGCGATTACCATGCAACTACTGTCCCGCCGGAGGACGCATAGTTGGAAAGCTCACGCTGTTCGCTGACGAATGGAACGTCGCAAATCGCAAGCGCGTATCTCAGAACAAATCGAACTGTCCGATTGCGGACAGTTCGATTTTAGGTCGCTCATCTCCGGACACGAAAAAATCAACCTTGAAGTTGTCGCTAGAATCCAATCAACGGAGCGCTAACAGATACTAATCGCTAACGGATACTAATATCGAGAGTCCATTCGATCAAATGCAAAAGTTTGGCGCATTTCAGCTCGACTCCACTAACGAGTGCCTTTGGCACTTCGGCCAGCGCCTCACGCTCACTCCTCGTCCTTTTGCAGTGCTGCGCTATCTCGTGGGAAATCCGCAGCGCCTTGTCACGCATGACGAGCTGCTCGAAGCGTTGTGGCCGGAAACCTACGTCCAGCCTCAAGTTCTGCGAACCTACATCCTCGAGCTTCGCAAGTTGCTCGGCGACGACCCTACTTGCCCGCAATTTATCCAGACCATTCCAAAGCGGGGATACCGCTTTCTCATGCCTGTTACCCAGGAATGTTTGGGAAGTGGGTGTTCAGCTCTCGTTGGGCGGGAAACGGAACTTGATGCGCTGCAGACGCAGCTGGGCCGTGCCCGCAAAGGCGAACGCGCGACGCTTTTTCTCACCGGCGAAACAGGCATCGGCAAAACCGCGCTTATTGACGCCTTCTGCAATCGCATCTGCGAAGAGGCTGCTCCGCGTGGGCGCGCGTCGGTTCGTGTAGCACGAGGCC
This sequence comes from uncultured Acidobacteriaceae bacterium, assembly GCA_963783805.1. Lineage (GTDB taxonomy): Bacteria > Acidobacteriota > Terriglobia > Terriglobales > Acidobacteriaceae > Silvibacterium. Next base: position 263,877 of record CAWAPC010000008.1, read on the forward strand.
AATCCATCGAGGGCTTTGGCGGGAAGGAAGCCTTTTATCCCGTTCGCGAGGCTCTCAACAGTCTGTGCTCCGCCGAAGATGCAAAAGCCCGTGGGCTGTTGACCGCTGCCGCGCCCGGCTGGTTCGGGCAGCGGGAAGCGGCTACGCCTTTGCTGTGCGAAATCTGCGAGGCTCTCGAAGCCCTCAGCCAGACCGAAGCATTGCTGATCGTATTTGAAGACATTCACTGGGCTGACGCTTCGAGCCTCGATCTTATTGCCGCGCTTGCCCGCCGCCGCACCCGCGCGAAGATCATGTTGCTGGCGAGCTTTCGCCCCGCTGATATGGCGCCGCAGCACCCCCTCAGGCGTCTGCAGCAGGAGTTGGCTATGAGCCATCGGTGTGAAGAACTTCGCCTCGGCCCGCTGGACAGGGAAGCGATAGGCGAATATGTGCGCCGCGAATTAGAGGCAGCAAAACTTCCCGCTGGGCTCTGTAGCCTCATTCATCAGCATTCGAGCGGAAACCCGCTCTACATGACAGCGGTACTCGAGCATCTGCGCGCCCAACACGTTCTTCGCAGTGAGAACGGAGAAGTGGCGATGAGTCAGCCTCTGGATGAAATCGAGCTTCGAGTTCCCGACGAACTCGCAGAAATCATCGAACTGCAACTCGACCGCCTGAACGAGGAAGACCGCCGCCTTCTTGAGGCCGGCAGCATTGCGGGAACCATCTTTCCCGCCTGGGCAGCCAGCGCCGCGCTGAAGCGCGGGGGGGAAGATTTGGAAGAAGCCTACGCGTCCCTCGTGCGACGCGTGCGTCTGATTTCGATCGCGGGTCACGACGAGCTTCCCGACGGTAGCCGTTCGACATTCTATGTGTTTTCCCACGCGCTTTATCGTGAAGTGCTCTACGCCCGAATGCCGGCGGCACGCCGCAGTCGATGGCATATGCGCGTAGCCGATCGTCTGCGTGCTATGTTTGCGGGAAACGAAACCAGCGTAGCCCACGAGATCGCCGCACACACCGAAGCCGGAAGCACAATCCCCGCCCTACGTTAAACAAAAAGCTGGGGGGCCCTTCTTTGCAGCATGGCAATTGTCGCCGCGACGGCCTTACCCGCCCTTTCAAACCAAAGGAACGGATAAGCTTGCCGTTGCCGTCATTCCTCAAACGTAACCAAAGCTGCGCTGGATGCGGGTAGCTCAACCGTGAACAAGCCGTTCTTGCCGGGGATCGTGGATTTGCTGGAGGCCAGCCAGTTCGCGTGTGCGTCTACGGACGATCCTCCCAGCGTTACGCCCGACGTCGAGTCCAGTTGCGGAGCAGTGAGCTGAAGAAGCGTCGCTCTCTGCAAGCGGCGACCGGGGTCGACGACGATATGAAGCCCGGAGGTCGGGGTTTTATTAAAGAGAATCGCCTTCAAACCTGAGGGTGTTTTCAGAGAATATGCTGCGATGGCATCTTCGGATTGTGGCTGGCTTAGGTGATTTGTGACGAGTTGCCCGGCTCCGGCCTGAGCGAACATCAGCATTCCGTAGTAGATTGGCCGTGCCTCAAAACCTTTCTGCTGGGTTCCGGCAATCGGCGTATACCAGCCGAAGCCGCCGCCGTGGAAGTTGATGCCGATGCCGCCTTCGGTTGCGAGCTGGTACATCAGTTCCGCCCCCCAAAGGGCCGAGGCGAAGGTGTTGCTGACGCCTTGTTTGCCAGCCTGATAACAGGAGTTGGTTTCGGTCAAGCGAAAGGGCAGGCCGGTGTCTTTTCGCGTCTGCTGCATTCCGGCAAACTCAGCCTCAAGCTTCGGATTAGGCCGTAACAAGCGCTCGATGGTCATGGAAGGATCGGTTGGCGGCCCTTCAGCGTAGTAGTGCTGGGAGAGGAATGCGATTTCGCTCTTGAACTGCTTCGCGAAGGGAACGAGCCACTCATTATTGAAGGCAGTGTCCGGGCCAGAAAAGGGAGCGTTTGGAACGCGTGCGCGAATTACTTCATAGAAGTGCTGCCACTCTTTGGCGAAATCGGCAAAGTTATAGCCGGCCTTCCGAATTCCGTTGTGAAAGAAGAGGTCGGGTTCATTGCAGAGTTGAAAGGCAACGACTTTTGAGCCGAACAGCTTCGTGACGTATGCGGCTTCGTCGGCTGCGGCCTCTGGGGTGCCGGTGCCCATGTTTAAGCCGTAGATGAGTTTCCATCCGGTAGCGTCGATAAAACCACGGAGATTGCGGACGGCCTGCGGAGTGATTTTGCGCACCGCATCTGCCTGCTTGCCGGTGCTGGGGTTGACAGGCGCGGAGGAGGCTGCAATGTCAGCAGCGGTGGGATTCGGCGTCCAATAGCAATATTCGCTGGTATTGCCTCCGATGCGGAGGACTCCCGACTTGCCGAGTCGTCGAACGAGAGCGATGAGTTCGGTATTGTCAGGCGAGAAGAAGGTTGGATCTCCGAGCTGTGCGCTTTCATAGCTTAAGCCGGTGAAGTCCGGGCCAATTGTGTTGCCGGTGCTGTGAGGATCGATCGTGAGCCGAAGCGAAGTTGCTGGTGAAGGATGATCAAACCCGTAGGCTTTGAAGAAGGACGCTCCGGAAGCGAGGACAGAGAGCTGGAGGAAGTTACGACGTCGCATGTGCAGCATTCGAGCACAAAGTGCCCATGGGGTGCAACGTTTCGGACAGTCAGAATCGGGTATAGTGGTTCAGACTTTTGTTGAGGAGTATGCGTTGATGTCTCTCTTCGGACACTTATCCCGCCGAGCGTTTCTGCGGGCTGGCAGTGGCGCGGCAGTCGGCGGCCTGTTCGCTGTTCATACTATCGATCTTGCGGCTGAGGCGCAGGAGGTTGCGTCTGGTTCAACTGACATTGTGCGGTTTGGAATTATCGGAGTGGGCACTGAAGGCTCGGCGCTGCTGAGAAGTGCCGTTGCGCTGCCCGGCGTGCACTGCGTTGCGGCCAGTGATCTCTATGACGGGCGGCACACACTGGCCAAAGAAATTGCGGGGCCGGATGCTCGCACTACGCGGCGTTACCATGAAGTGCTCGACGACAAATCCATCCGGTGCGTCATCGTGGCTACGCCCGATTTCTGGCACAAGCAGGTTGTACTAGACGCGCTGAGCGCGGGTAAAGACGTTTATTGCGAAAAGCCTATGTCGCACTCGATCGAAGAGGGTGCGGAGATGGTGCGCGCGGTCGAGAACAGTGGCGGAAAATTTGTACAGGTAGGTTCGCAGCGGGTGAGTTCGGCGGTTTTTGGCAAGGCGAAGGAGTTGGTCGCGGGCGGCGCAATCGGAGATCTAATGCAGGTGGAGCTGCAGTTGGGCCGCAACTCGCCGGATGGCGCGTGGGAATACCCTCCGCCGCCCGATCTCTCGCCAGCCAATCTCGATTGGGAAACCTGGCAAGGGCAGGTTCCGAAGAAACCGTTCGATCCTTACACATTTGCGCGCTGGCGCTGTTGGCGCGAGTATGGAACCGGCATGGCAGGCGACCTAATGGTGCATCTGGTAAGCGGGATGCAGTTTGTTACCGGCATCAATGCCATTCCGGATAAGGCAACGACGATTGCCGGCATCTATCGCTGGAAAGACGGGCGCAACATGCCCGATGTGCAGAGCACAGTTCTCGTATACGGCAAGATCCCGGTCTCGATACGGCTAACGCTGGCGACGGAGACTCCGGAAATAACCCGCGTGATGGGCACGAAGGGCGTAGTGGAGATCGCGAACAAGTCCGTCACTTACATTCCGCAACTCGGCATCGATACAAGCCCCAGCTACTATTCACAAAGTTTTCCCTCAGCGTTACGCGCGGAGTACGACCGGGAATGGCACGCGAAAAACGATCCCATTCTGGCAGAGCATCCGCTCGGCGAGGTGACTGTCTACCGTGGTCCTTCGTGGGATGATCTGGGTCCACATCTGGCGAATTTCTTCAATGCGGTTCGTACTCGCAAGCCAGTGGTTGAGGATGCGGTCTTCGGCCATCACGCGGCCGCTGCTTGCCACATGGCGAACGCGTCCTACTTTGAGGGTAAGACGATCCGGTCCTGAACGGGAGCTACTCGGCATCGCCTATCGCGTAGTAGCCTTTGCGCGCCTGCACCTTCAGCCCATCGCCTTTGCACGTGACATCGACCTTGCGATAAGTGCCGTCCAGCTTGGTGTTAGTTGACGTGTAGCTGGCCAGATACTGCGTGCGCAGCTCCTGCTGGATCTGATCGAAGGCGTCTTCCAGCTTCTTGCCGTTGTTACCAACGTCGATGACGCGGCCTCCGGTTGCATCGGCCAGCTTTCGCATTTGCATGTCGCCGGAGTAACCGAGGCTTCCCATGTAGTGGCCATAGAAGGGCCGGTCGGCGATCAGGATGACGTAAATGATGGCATTGGCCTTCTGCGCGGCTTCAATGGCCTGGTCGGGCTTGGTAACCGAACCCTCATCTTCACCGTCGGTGAGCAGGATGAGGGCTTTGCGTCCTGTTTCCATGCTCAGTTTATCCTTCGAGGCCTGGGCTACGGCGTCGTAGAGCAGCGTTCCTTTGGGCGTTCCCTGTGTTGGGATAGGTCCCTGGCCGATACCGGGAATGCCTCCGGCTCCGTTGCCCCCTGCGGTGTTGATCTCCGCTTTATCGAGGGCGCGGGTGAGTTCGTTGACGTTATTGGTAAAGTCCTGCGCGAGGTCCACATCCACGTCGAAGGTCACGACGAAAGCCTCGTCTTTTTCGCGCATGATCTGATGCAGGAAGTTGCCGCCTGATTGCTGCTCCAGCGGCAGCACATTCGTCTGGCTTCCGCTCGTATCGAGCAGAATTCCAAGCGTAAGCGGCAGGTCGGTTTCGGCGGAAAAGTTTTTGATGGTCTGTGGTTGCTTGTCTTCGAAAATGTTGCAGTCGCTCTTACTTAGCGTGGGAATCAAGCCGTTGTGCTTGTCGCGCACGCTGAAATAGAGGCTGACCAGGTTCACGTTGACCTTGAAGGTCGTCTCAGGCTTTGTATCTTGCTGCGGCGTGTCGGGGAACTGACTGGCTGGGGGAGCGTCCGGGGACGGCGTAGTCTGCGCGGAGACGCAGGTATCACAGAGCAGCAGTACCGCGCCAGCGGCCAAGGAAACCAGAGCGAAACGGAGTTTGAGCATAAACAGTATTAGACGGCCTTCGAGGAAGAAATGTCAGCCCGACCAACCCCGGATAAAATGAAAGTTGCCGGGAATGAATCTGATAGTCTGAACATACGCCGAAGTCCGCGAATTGCGGGATTTGCGGCGTGCAGTTGGAGGATTTCTGGTGACGCAAGGCGCCTTGGCAATCGCACTGTCTCTGTTTCTTTTCGGGGCAGCGCCTAAACAGCAGCAACCATCACAGGAGAGTACATCAGCTCAACAGCAGGGTGTTCCGGACGCGCCCGCGCCTTCCGGCCTTTCCGACCTAAAGGATCAGGTAACGCCCGGAGCCGGGACTACGAGAGAACAGTCCGCTCCGGGTTCCCAGGAGTCACCACAAAGCTCGGCTCCTGGACAACAGTCCGCGCCTTCGACTCCATCGCAGCCCGACAACTTCCAGCAGACACCGCCGGAAATACCTAAGCCGGGCGAAAGCACCGCCTTCCTGATCCGTGTGCCCGTCAATTTCGTGAACGTGCCGGTGACCGTGCGCGACAAGCATCACCAGTTGGTAGCTGGTCTTACTTATCGCCAGTTTCGGATTTACGAAGATAGCCAGCGCCAAAATATTGCATTTTTCTCGGTTGATCCGTTGCCGCTCTCTGTAGCCTTCGTGATCGACCAGACGCTGCCGTCAGATATTATGCGCAAGGTCAATAACAGCCTTACTGCCGTGTCTGGCGCGTTCTCCCCTGCCGATTCGGTCGCTGTCTTCACGTACAACACAAGTCCGGAGATGGTCACCGGCTTTACCGGCTCTCAAGGGCCGCGGCTCATTGCCGCACTCCAGTCGGCGAAACGTCCGGGCCGCGATATGGGCGTGCCGACCGTGGACGGGCCGTTCGCTCTCGGTCCTCAGATCAATGGCCACGATGTTGACCCCAATTTGAATACGCAGCGCGGCAACTCTGGCCCGTTCCTAAATACGCCTAAGGAAATTCATCCGCTGAACGACGCCATCCTGGCTGCTGCCAAGCAACTTGCGAGTCAGCCCAGAGGCCGACGCCGCATCCTCTACGTAATCACGGATGGAAAAGAGGCTGGCAGCAAGGCAACCCAAAAGCAGGTAATTCAGTATCTTTTGACGAACAATATTTCGGTGTACGGCACGCTCGTGGGCGACTCGGCCGTCTGGGGAGTAGGTTATCTGGATAAACTGCATTTGCCGTTGCTGCCAACAAATAACGTCATGCCGCGATACACGGTGCTGACAGGCGGATCGCTGGAAGCCGAGTTTTCTGAGAACGGAATCCAGAAGAGTTTCGCCGACATTACCGGGTCGGTGCGGACGCAGTACACACTGGGCTACTACAGCCACCAGCCAACGATAAGCGAGAAGCGCCATTCTATAGATGTGCGGGTTGAGGGCATACCCGGCCTTGATGTGACGGCGAAGCAGTTCTACTATCCTTCGATGGCCAGTGTAAATCCCTGATGTGGACCGGCGGCTCTGAAGCGGTCTTTGGCCTCAGTGCCGCCGCCGTTTGGGGCGCAGCCGACTTCTCCGGCGGACTCGCTGCGAAGCGCGCCCCGCCTACGCTGGTAGTCGCAGTGGCGCACGGATTTAGTCTTATCCTGGTGCTGGTGGCTGCTCTTGTGCTTCGGCCTCCATCTTCCGGCTATGGGCTTTATGGCCTACTAAGCGGGGTCTTTTGTGGCGCGGGATTGATTGCCCTTTACAGCGCCTTGTCCCGCGGTTCGATGGGGCTTTCGGCAGCTGTTTCGGGTGTGCTGACAGCGGTTGTGCCAATATTATTTTCATGGTTCCGCGAGGGCCAGGCCTCTCCCCGGAAATTGTTCGGCTTTGCCGTGGCGGCTGCGGCCATCTGGCTGGTCGCTTATCACGCCTGAACAGAAACCAATCATTCAGCCCAATTCCCGCGGGCTGAGACTTGCCGTTTGTGCTGGGCTGTGCTTTGGAGCCATGCTCGTTTTCATGCACCTCGCTGCTGCGCAGGGCGTACTTCGGGCGCTCATCTCAATGAGGATTGCCAGCACATCGGTAGCGGTAGCGGCAGGCTTGCCTTGTGGTTGACGGGAAAGCCGGAACGCGTCCGCAGCGCAAAGATGTCCGGTCGGAAAACTACTGCCGTTGGCAATGCTTGCCGGCATGCTCGATACCACAGGAAACCTACTTTACCTTTTCGCACGTTGGCCGGGCGGCTGGATGTGGCGGCAGTGTTGTCGTCGCTCTATCCTGCGGGAACCATGCTTCTGGCAGCGTGGCTGCTCAAGGAGCGCGCCACGCGCAGCCAGACAGCGGGCATGGCTCTGGCGCTCGCAGCCGTCATCTTGATTTCAATTTGACCGGAAATGCAAAAGGAACCCGGAAGGGAGTTTTCGGGGTTCCTCGCAGAACAGAAACAACTCGAACGCCGGTTACTTCACTTGAGGGGCAGCGGGCGGCGGAGGCTGAGGGGTCTCGACCTTAGCGATAGTTTCCTGCTTGGGCGCATCAGTAGTGCCTTTGATGCCTTCTTTGAAGCCCTTGAGCCCTTCGCCGAGGCCTTTGCCAAGCTCGGGCAATTTGCGCGGCCCGAAGACCAGCAGCGCAATGACCAGAATGATGATGAGATGGGTCGGTGTAAACAGGTTATCGAGCATGGCGATGTCTCCCGTCATCCGGCAATTCTCGAAATTGCCGAAAAGCGAATTTCTCCTTCGCTGTTTTTATTGTCGCACAGAGGGCTTTCCTATGCATTGAAACGCATTGTGTCATTTCCATAGTGAGAACGGGTGCAAGCGAGTGGATGGATTCATGGATTACCGTAGCTCGCAAACTGCATTGTCGGGCGATATCCGTGAATGTCGTAAGAAGTCATATGATCGCGGGCGGCATCCAATGGCGGATCGAAGTCATATGATCACGTGGGCATGTTCAAACGATGTACTCAGACCGCAAAATTCAGCAGAACTGAATTCACAAAGCCAAGCAGCGGGTCCAGAAATAGTCCCAGAAGCCGGGCTCCCAGAAACAGGAAGAGCGATCAGGCCGATCATTCCCAGCGAGTCATAAAACCGGAGCGCCTTGTAAGGAAGAAAATGCCGAATGACGTGCGAGCCGTCAAGCGGTGGAAGCGGCACCAGGTTGAAGACCGCCAGAATCAGGTTCAGCCAGACGGCCAGATACAGAATCATGGCAATGGGAACCGCTGGACTGGTTGCGCTCAGACCCGGCCCGGGAATGCCTCCCGCGAGCTCACGCACCATCTCCGCGCCCGCGGCATTCAATCTCGCCAGTACGATCAGCAGCGATCGTAGCCGCAACGGCTGCCAGCACATTGCTCACTGGGCCGGCCAGCGTGGTCAAAATATCATCGCGCCTCAAGTTTTTGAAATTGCGAGTTGTTACGGGCGTAGGTTTGGCCCAGCCAATCAGAAACCCTGAAGGAAAGAGAAACAGCATGGTAAGCGGAACTAGAATCGTGCCAAAAGGATCGATATGCTTGACCGGGTTTAGCGTAAGCCGACCCAGCATCCGCGCTGTAGGGTCGCCCAGCCGGACGCCATCCAGGCATGTGCGGCTTCATGCAGGCTGAGCGCGAAAACCAAAATGGCAAATTCAAAAAGTTTCAGGATGACTACTTGTTGGTTCATGAGCTATAGACGATGCTAACAGGCATATCTCACTCGCAATCCGGCTTCGTCTCGCGTCCCGGAGCCTTTACTTCGCTGCGGTCCTCGAACTGGGTCGCTTCGTTTTTGGTCTTCAACTGCTTCGCGGGAACGCCGCCAAAGATCGAGTGATCGGCAACTTCCTTTGTCGCCAGCCCCATCGCGCCCAGCATAGCGTTTTCGCCCACCTTTACACCGGCCATCACCGCCGAGTGATAGGTCAGCCGGGCCCCCGGGCCCATTTCGGTCTTGCGGTTCTCGACGACGCCTGAATCCACCGGATCGTGCGCGTGCGAGTAAATCGCAGCGTAGTCGGAGATGGAAGTGCCTTTTTTGATGACGATCTCGCCGCGATCATCGAGCATCACGTATTTGTGGATGACGCAGTCGTCTTCAATCGTGAGGTTGTATCCGTAGCTGAACTCAACGCCGTGGAAGATCTTAACGTTGTTCCCGATCTTTTTGAAGATGTGCTTGCCCAGCATGGCGCGAAAACGGAATCCCAGCCAGTGGTTCAGCCCGACCGGCGAACGGTCAAACATCTGCCAGAACCAGATCAGCGGCTTGATGCACGCATATTTCCTGGCGTCGATGTCGCCGTAATATTCCGGCTCAAGCGTAATGTTGGCCGGGTCGAGCGAGAGTTGCAGCACATTGAACGGCAGCTCGGTGGTGAGCGTGAAATTCAACTTGCCCCCGTGCGGACGCCCCAGCATCAACTGGTGCAGGTTGTCGCGCACCATTTCTCCGCGCAAGGCCGGCTTTTTATGCTTGGTGAACTCTTCGTCAAGATAGTTGATCCAGCGCATGAAGACTTCTTTGGCTTCGCGCGAAGGCTCAAGATCGCGATATTCGTAGCGGGGCATCAGTGTCCTTCTGAAGAGCTTGAGGGGGAATCCCGGTCTAAAGGCAGCTTATCCTGTCCACTTAAAGACGCGCAGGAACGATGTGAAGACTCAAATTCACTCAATCGCAAACACCGCGTAAACAGTGGCGTTTTCTTCAATCTTCTGCGGACGGATCGCCAACGGAGCAACGGATCTCGGAGCCGCCTGGAGCTTCGCCATCAACTCCAGGCGTTCCGGAACGCCCGGCGACTGCGGCGGCTGATTGCTGGCATAAATCAGCGGCCCAAGATGCGCGTTCAGGCCCTTGGCCATCTGATCGGCGGTCGCCTGCGCGTGCTGCAAGGCCTTGGCCGCAGCCTGTGACTGCAAGCCTGCGCGATCTTTGAGATCCCAGTCGACCTGGCCACTGGTGTTCGCACCCGCTTCAACGGCGACGTGCAGAACCTTTGCGGCATCGGCGGCTGAAGTTTTCACCGTCCACGACTGCGTGAGGAAAAACCGTTTCTTTGCGCGGTCTGTCTCAGATTCCTTGTCGTCGAACTGGAAGTTCTGGCGTAAACTCTGGCCTTCGCTTTCGATGGCCTTGTCCTCCACGCCGGCCTTGTGCAACGCATCCATCACCGCGTTCGAGGTCTGCGACCCGGCGGCATATGCGCCATCCGAATCTGCCGCATAGACGTCAAAGCCAACGTGAACCGTAGCGGTGTCCGCATCTGCCGAAGCCTTGTCGGTCACCGTAACCGCAATCGTACGATTGTTTTGGTTCACTTGGATCGTCTGCGCGAAGCCTGCAACTGTGAGGCCAGCAAGTGCCGCTGTCACGCAAAGACTCCGAACCGTGCTCTTCATCATCCCCAACTCCTTACGACTTTCCAAACTCCCGCAACTGCGTTAGCTTCTCACGCACCGCGCCCGAATCAATCGCTTCGGCCGCAAGCTGAACGCCTTCTTCCAGAGTCGCCGCAGTGCGCGCTACATACAGAGCAGCAGCAGCATTGACGACCACGATATTACGCTTCGCCCCGCGCTCGCCGGCAAAAATCCTCTTCAGAATCGCAGCGTTCTCCGCCGCAGTCGCGCCTCCATTGAGCTCTTGCAAGTTAGACCGTTTCATTCCGAACATCTCCGGGTTGTACTTCACCCGTGTGACACTCGGGCTCCCGTTGTTCCCGCAAATTGTAAAGGCATCCGTAACGGAAAGCGCAATTTCGTCCATCCCATTACGCCCATGCGCCACCAGGCCGAAGTCGATGCCCAGCCGAGCCATCGCCTCCGCCGCCAGAAGCAGCTTCGTTTCGGAATAAACGCCCATCACCTGCGCTGGGGCGCCAGCCGGATTGGCGAGAGGCCCGGCCAGGTTGAAGATCGTGCGGAAACCAAGCGCACGGCGAACCGGCTGCACGCGCTTCAGCGCCGGATGCAGAGCAGGAGCGTAGAGAAACATGAAACCCGTAGCGCGCAGGCAAGCGACCGCTGCCTCCGGCGCAAGCGTCACCGGAATGCCGAGCGCCTCCAGTACGTCCGCCGAACCGCACTGCGAAGTCACTGCACGATTGCCATGCTTGGCAACATTTGCTCCCGCCGCAACGGCTACCAAAGCTGCTCCAGTCGAGATATTGAAGGTGCCCAAACCATCGCCGCCAGTGCCACACGTATCGACAAGGCTTGCGCGCTCCCGATCGGTCAGTGGAAGCGGAACCGCCAGCGCCCGCATTGCCTGTGCTACGCCTGTCAATTCGTCAGCGGTTTCGCCGCGCGTTGCCATAGCCGTGAGCAGGGCGGCAATTTCGAGATCGCTCGGAGAGTCTCCCGACTCGGCAGGCGCAAGAATTTGCGTGATAAGCGCGCGCGCCTCATCGCGGCTCAGAGTTGCGCCCTGTTCCACGACTAGCTTTAACATTTGCCTTAAACCAGCCATAAGGCTTCCAGTTTACAGTTCGAATTGCGCAGCCACGCAGAATTGATCGCAAGTCCAACGCATTCAAACGGCAAGACCTGACAACCATCTGCCTTGTCCGATAAACTAAAAGGTCTGCTGCAACGCAACTTTCAAGCGCGGTTCGCCGTGCGCGAGCGAGCCTGCGGTTAGTCAATCTTTCTGCTGAAACCTACCTATGAAAATTCACGAATATCAGGCAAAGGACATCCTCGCGAAATATGACGTTGCCGTACCGCGGGGCGAAGTGGCCAATACGCTCGACGAAGCGTTGGATGTGGCTAAGAAGCTGTTCGCCAGTGGCGCGAACGGCGTTGTCGTCAAGGCACAAATCCACGCTGGGGGCCGCGGCAAGGGCGGCGGCGTGAAGGTTGCCAAAAACATTGGGGAAGCCGAACAGTTTGCGAAGCAGATTCTGGGAATGAAGCTCGTTACACACCAGACTGGCCCGCAGGGCCAGAAGGTGCAGCGGCTGCTGATCGAGGAGACCGCAGCCATCGACCGCGAGCTTTATCTCGGTATTGTGCTCGACCGCGCCGCTGCCAAGCTGGTCTTCATGGCGTCCAAGGCCGGTGGCATGGAGATTGAAGAAGTTGCTGCCAAAGATCCCAAGGCCATTCACAAGGCGTACATCGATCCTGCGGTTGGTTTCCAGCCCTATCAGGCGCGTCAGCTCGCCTTCGCGCTTGGTCTCAAGCCGACGCAGATCAACGAAGCTGTAAAGTTCATGCTTGGCCTCTACAAGGCCTTCCTCGAAACCGACGCATCGCTGCTTGAGATCAATCCTTTCATCACTACGAAGGACGACAAGCTTCTCGCTCTCGACTGCAAGATCAACTTCGACGACAACGCCATCTTCCGCCACAAAGATCTGAAGGAGTTGCGCGACGTAGCGGAAGAAGACCCGCTCGAAGTCGAGGCCTCGAAGTACGCCCTTAACTACATCAAGCTCGACGGCAACATTGCCTGCATGGTGAACGGAGCCGGCCTTGCGATGGCCACCATGGACATCATCCAATACGCCGGCGGCTCGCCCGCAAACTTCCTCGACGTGGGCGGCGGCGCGAACCAGCAGCAGATTGAACACGCTTTTGAAATTCTTCTCTCCGACAAGAACGTGCAGGCCGTCTTTATCAACATCTTCGGCGGAATTCTGCGTGTAGATACGCTTGCGCAAGGCGTCGTCGGAGCGGCGCACAAGACCAAGGTCAGCGTTCCAGTGGTGCTGCGCCTCGAAGGCACCAACGTCGAAGAGGGCCGCAAAATCCTGAAGGACTCGGGTCTGAATTTCATCGTAGGCGACACCATGCAGGACGCGGCGCAAAAGGTTGTCGCAGCGGCGAAGGGAGCGAAAAACTAATGGCGGTTCTTGTTGATAAAAATACACGCCTGATTGTGCAGGGCATTACCGGCAAAGAAGGCACTTTCCACGCCAAGGGCTGCGCCGAGTACGGCACCAAAGTCGTCGGCGGAGTTACGCCCGGTAAGGGCGGCAGCACGCATGAGGGCTGGCCAGTATTCGATACCGTCGAAGAAGCCGTCGAGAAGACCGGAGCCAACGCGACTGTCATCTTCGTTCCGCCGCCTTTCGCTGCCGACGCCATCCTCGAGGCGAACGAGGCTAAGCTGCCGCTTAATCGTCTGCATCACGGAAGGTATTCCGGTGAATGACATGGTCAAGGTCTGGAGCGTACTCAAGTACTCCAAGTCGCGGCTTGTCGGACCGAACTGCCCCGGCGTCATTTCACCAGGCAAAGCCAAGATCGGCATTATGCCCGGACGCATTCACAAGGAAGGCAATGTCGGCATCGTCTCGCGCTCAGGGACGCTGACTTACGAGGCGGTTTACCAATTAACGCAGCGCGGCATCGGCCAGAGCACAGCGATCGGCATCGGCGGCGATCCCATCATTGGGACCACACACATAGACGCGCTCCGTCTTTTGAACGAAGACCCCGAGACAGAAGCGATCATCCTCATCGGCGAGATTGGTGGAACGGCGGAGGAGGCTGCAGCCGAATACGTCAAACAGCACGTGAAGAAGCCAGTTGTCGGCTTCATCGCTGGACAGACCGCGCCTCCGGGCCGCCGCATGGGCCACGCCGGAGCTATCATCTCCGGAGGCCAGGGCACGGCAGCCGAAAAGATGAAGGCGCTCACGGCTGCTGGGATTCACGTTGTCGAAAGTCCCGCCGCGATTGGTGAAACCGTAGCTCGCGTGATCGGCAAAGCATAAGACAGTCGCTAGCTGGTACTTCACGGCTTCCAGCTAGCGGCGGCTTTTGCATTGCGAACGGTTTCCAATCAACAATTAAAGCCAGTAATAACAGCCAGGAGCTAACAACTAAGTCATGTCGCAACGCACCTTTAGCATTGTCAAACCAGACGCGGTCCGCAAGGGCTATATGGGCGCCATCCTCGCCGAAATCGAGAACGCCGGTTTCAAGATTGTCGCCATCAAGAAGCTCTCAATTTCCAAGACCCAGGCCGAGGGCTTTTATTACGTCCACAAAGAGCGCCCCTTCTTTGGCTCGCTCACCGACTTCATGTCCTCGGGACCAATCTTCCCGCTCGTTCTTGAGAAAGACAACGCCATTGCCGATCTTCGCACGCTGATGGGCGCGACCAACCCGGCGAATGCCGAGGAAGGCACTATCCGCAAGAAGTTTGCGGGATCAATCGAAGAGAACGCCATCCACGGATCCGACGGCGAAGACACTGCCAAATTTGAAATCGGCTACTTCTTCGCTGGATACGAGCTGGGCTGAACGGTTCATGGTCTCCGGACGAACTCCGGAGACCGGATACGCCAGCTATCCGCCCGTAGTATTCTGAATGCACGCGCCCGTAGCTCAGCTGGATAGAGCGGCAGCCTCCGAAGCTGTAGGCCAGAAGTTCGAATCTTCTCGGGCGCACCATCTTTCCCATCTCCCACAAGTCATCCGTCGAACTAAGAATCTAGTGCGAAGCGCAACAGCCTGGATGGCCAGCCCTTTTGACAGAGCTCCCGTTTGCGCGTCTGATGGATGCGTATCTTTCGCTCAAGGAGCTTGATTAATGTCGCGGAAATTCCTTTGTTGCAGAACTATCCCACTCGCCTTTGCCGCGTTGCTTTTCGCCTTCGCCTCCATCCAGGCTCATGCGCAATGCAAACCGCCGGCGAAGCCTGCAGTACCTCTTAGCCCGGCCGCACAAGCCAGCGTAACCTTAAACGGCAAGACTGTGACCATTGACTACTGCGCGCCTTCTTTGCGGGGACGCAAGGTGGGAGATCAAATCGCACCCTATGACAAGGTGTGGCGTACCGGAGCCAACTCGGCCACCACACTCCACACGGATTCGAGTCTGCGGATTCGTGACAAGGTCGTTCCGGCCGGAACCTATACCCTTTACACGCTGCCTTCCGGCCGGGGCTGGACGCTCATTATCAATAAACAGACTGGACAATGGGGAACAGTTTATGACCAGTCGAAGGATCTCTTCCGGATTCCGATGTTGGATGGCGTAGTTCCTTCGTCTTCGGTCGAGGTTTTCAAAATCGATTTCCAAAACACCAGTGGCAACAAGACAGAACTTCACCTCACATGGGGAAGCACGAATGTCGATGTCCCGGTGACGGCAATCGATTAGCTATTTTGCAGACCTATCCGACGCGGCGCGTTCCCGCTCCAGTTCCTCCATAACGGACTGAATGAGCTGTTTCGCGCCGTTGATTTCACCCAGGACTGTTTCCAGATCGAGTGCGGGTTTGGATGGATTGCGCTGCGAGGTGCAGTAGACTCCATGCTGGCCGACCAGAATGAGTGCGTCGGTCAGCATGTCGAGGGAAACGGCTAGCTTTCCGCGTGCTGGACCCATCATGAATTCGTACTTTTCAAGCTCGCCGCGGCGGTGATGAAGGCTGGACACCGCGGCTACCACTCCTTCGCCGGAGTATCGATCTCGACGCCATTGCTTGCAGCCGGCGCCTTCCACCGGAGGATTGGCTTGCGTGCGGCGGTTGTCTCGTCGAGGCGCGAGATACGCGTGGAGTGCGGCGCGCTGGTTACTAGCTGCGGATTCTCATCCACTTCGCGCGCAATCTGACGCATGGCGTCGATGAACAGATCGAGTTCCTCGCGCGACTCGCTCTCGGTGGGCTCGATCATCAGCGCGCCGGGAACGATGAGGGGAAAAGATGTGGTGTAGGGATGGAAGCCGTAGTCGATGAGGCGCTTGGCGATGTCTCCGGTTTTTACGCCGTTTTTGGTCTGACGCTTATCGCTGAAGACGACCTCGTGCATTGAGGGCGTTGGATAGGGAAGCTCGTATACATCTTCAAGATTCTTGCGGATGTAGTTCGCGTTGAGCACGGCATCTTCAGTGGTCTGGCGCAGACCGTCGGGGCCATTGGCGAGGATGTACGCGAGGGCGCGGACGAACATTCCGAAGTTGCCGTAGAGCATGCGGACGCGGCCCACGGACTGCGGGCGGTCGTAGTTCCAGTGCAGCTGGCCGTCGGAGCCCTGCGCGAGGACGGGCGCGGGCAGGAAGGGCTCGAGAATTTTCTTGCAGGCGACGGGGCCGGAGCCGGGACCTCCTCCGCCGTGCGGCGTGGAAAAAGTCTTGTGCAGGTTCAGGTGCATGACGTCGACGCCGAAGTCGCCTGGTCGTGTTTTGCCCACGAGCGCGTTCATGTTCGCGCCGTCCATGTAAAGCAGCGCGCCTTTATCGTGCAGCACGTCGGCGATTTTGTGGATCTCGTTCTCGAAGACGCCAATGGTTGAGGGATTTGTCAGCATCATCGCTGCCGTATCCTCATTCACAATCTGTGCCAGCGCGGCTACATCGACTCCGCCCTGCGCGTTGGACTTGAGATTGATCACTTGGTAGCCACAGCTTGCCGCCGTCGCGGGATTGGTTCCGTGCGCCGAGTCGGGAATGATGATGGTCTTGCGCGGATTGCCTTTTGATTCGTGATAGGCGCGGGCGAGCAGGATTCCGGTGAACTCGCCGTGCGCGCCCGCTGCCGGTTGCAGCGTGATCGCGTCCATACCAGTGATTTCAATGAGACATTCCTGCAGCAGCTTGACGATTTCAAGCGCGCCCTGCGAGAGAGATTCGGGCTGATAGGGGTGTGCTTCAGCGATGCCTTCGAGGCGCGATACAAACTCGTTCACGCGCGGGTTGTACTTCATGGTGCAACTGCCGAGCGGGTACATGCCGAGATCGATGGCGTAGTTCCAAGTTGAGAGGCGCGTGAAGTGCCGGATGATTTCGATCTCACTCAACTCGGGCAACGCGCCCGTATCTTCGCGCACTGCGCCACCGAGCAACGTGGTTGCGTCGACTTCGGGGACGTCGAGCGGGGCGAGCTTGTAGCCCTTTTTACCGGGCGCGGACTTCTCGAAGCTCAGGCCTTCGTTCTGCGTGAGGTGCGATGTTACTTTGCGGGTTGTGCCAGTGAATCCGTTGGTCGTTGCCATCTTCAATCCTGCTTGTTTACCGCGCCGAAACGGCAACCGGCGTGCTCGCGACAACCGCAGCCGCGGCATCAATCTGCTCCCTTGTCGTCAGCTCAGTCGCGCACCACAAAGTCGCATTGCCAAGTTCCGGGTACCACTTCTTCAGCGATAGTCCGCCGATGATCTTGTTCTTCATCAGGCGTTGGTTGAGCTGTTCCGGAGATTCTTCCGTTTGCAACACGAACTCGTGGAAGCGCGGCGTGTTTGCGAAGAGAAGCTTGGCCTGTTTGCCGAGCGTGTCGGCTGCATATTTTGCCTTGGCGAGATTCTGCAAAGCCAGTTCGCGCATTCCCTGTTTGCCATAGACGGTGAGGAAAATCGTTGTCATGAGCGCGACCAGCGCCTGATTGGTGCAGATATTCGAGGTCGCCTTCTCGCGGCGGATGTGCTGCTCGCGGGTGGAGAGGGTAAGCACAAATCCGCGTCGGCCTTGGGTGTCTTTGGTTTCGCCTACCAGACGACCCGGCATCTGGCGAAGATATTTTTCCTTTGCCGCGAGCACGCCGCAGTAGGGGCCGCCGTAGGTTAGTGCTACGCCGAAGGATTGTGCCTCCATTGAGACGATGTCGGCCTCCACGGGAGGCCGCACGATGCCCAGCGAGACGGCCTCAGCGATCGACACGACCAGTAGCGCGCCTTTCTTATGCGCGATCTCCGCGATTGTGGGAATGTCTTCGACGATTCCAAAGAAGTTGGGCGACTGCACGAGCACGCAGGCTGTATCTTCTGTTATCGCCTGGTCGAGCGCTTCGAGGTCGACTCTGCCGTCCTGTCCGTACTCGATTTCGTGAGCTGTATGCCCTTGATGCTGCGCGTAGGTGTGCATCACCTCGCGGTATTCGGGATGCGCGGTGCGCGCGACCAGCACGCCGTCGCGTCCGGTGATGCGGACGGCCATCATCACGGCTTCCGCCGCGCCGGTTGAGCCGTCGTACATCGAGGCGTTGGCGATGTCCATGCCAGTGAGTTCGCAGATCATGGTCTGGAACTCGAAGATGGCCTGGAGCGTGCCTTGCGTGATCTCGGCCTGATAGGGCGTATACGAGGTGAGGAACTCGCCGCGCTGGACCAACGAATCAATAATGACGGGACGATAGTGGCGGTATGCGCCAGCGCCGAGAAAGCTGGCATAGCCGTTCGCGTTATTTGCAGCGGCCGCCTTGAAGTGCTCGACGATTTCGGACTCGCCCATCTGGCGCGGGACGTTCAGATCGCGCGTCAGGCGATACTCCGCGGGGATCACGGAGAAGAGGTCGTCGATGGACGCGGCGCCGATTTCGCGCAGCATTTCCGCGCGCTCGGCATCGGATTTGGGCAGATAGCGCATGGGTTCTACTTACCCGTTTCTTCGGCGATGAACTTTTCGTAATCGGCGGAGGAGAGCAGTGACTCGAGTTCGCCGGGATTGCTGAGTTCCACCTTGATGATCCAGGCGGAGTGCGCGTCGGTGTTGAGTTTTTCAGGCGACGATGTGAGCTCTTCGTTGACTTCCGTCACTGTTCCGCTGACCGGCGAGTAGAGATCGGATACTGCCTTTACTGACTCCACGCTGCCGAAGACTGCGCCCTTCTCGACCTTGGCTCCGACCTTCGGAGCCTCGACGAAAACGATGTCGCCGAGCGAGTTCTGCGCGTAATCGGTAATGCCGACGGTGCCCTGTTTGCCCGCGACTTCGACCCACTCGTGCTCGCGCGTGTACTTATATTGCTCCGGATAAGCCATCCGTTTCTTTCTCCTCTTGTTGAACTTTACGCTGTCTTCTTTGGTTTGCGGTAAAACGGCGTGGGCACGATTTTCGCTCTGACTGCATGGTTGCGGATTTCGACGGCGACTTCGTTGCCGACTACGGCGAGTTCGACCGGCACGTAGGCCAGTGCGATGTTCTGTTTTCAAAAACGGCGCGGGCGAACCACTAGTGACGGCGCCGATTTTTTCTCCCGCTGCGTTCAAGACCGGATAGCCGTCGCGGGCGATGCCGCGCTCGATCATTTCGAGGCCAACCAATTTGCGCTTCGGACCGCCTTCTGCCTGAACCGTCCGCAATGCTTCGGAGCCAATGAAATTGCCCTTGTCTAATTTTAGAAAGCGGTCAAGATGCGCCTCGAAAGGGTTGATGGTTTCGGAAATTTCGTGTCCGTAGAGCGACATGGCTGCCTCCAGCCGCAGAGTGTTGCGCGCGCCGAGGCCGCAGGGCAAGATTCCGAACTCCTTGCCGGCTTCGAGCACTTCGTTCCATACGCGTTCGCTGGTGGCGGCGTCGGATGGGACGTAAATCTCGAAACCGTCTTCGCCGGTGTAGCCGGTGCGAGCGACGAGTGTGTTCGGCAGGCCGCAGACCGCTCCCCACTTGAACCAGTAGCCTTTGATTGCGCTCAGATCCAGATTGGTCAGCTTGGCCAGCGTATCGGCTGCCTTTGGTCCCTGAATCGCGAGTTGCGTGTAGTAGTCGCTGTAGTCGCTGGCGTGGCAGTGGAAGCGCTGGACGTTTTGTTTAACCCACTGGAAATCTTTCTCGCGGGTTCCGGCGTTGATCACTATGAGGTAGTCGTTGTCGCTTAGTTTGTGGACGATGATGTCGTCGACGAACGTACCTTGCGGATAGAGCATGGCGGAGTAGTGCGCTTGTCCCATCTGCAGCTTCGAGGCGTCGTTAATCGAGATGTGCTGAACGGCGGCGAGGGACTCGGGTCCGCGAATCTGGATGTCGCCCATGTGGCTAACGTCGAAGACTCCCACCCTGGTGCGGACCGCCATGTGTTCGGCGATCAAGCCGGAGTATTCGACAGGCATGTCCCAGCCGCCGAAGTCCACCATCTTTGCTCCCATGCGGCGGTGCATGGCGTTCAGCGCGGTCTGGCGGAGAACGAGAGTGACAGGGGTGGCCAAGAGGAGTGTCCTTTAGTTAGTAGTAGGAAAATATGTAGAACTTTTTACGTTAGCACGGTAGCTGGGGTGTGCGGGGAGCGCCGATGGGATTCGCATGTATCAACCGTTAAGGCATAGTGCAATGCGACTTGCCGAGCATTCTTTTTTTGGGGGGTGGCTTTGATTCTAAAGGGCTTACCGTAATTATTTCTCTATCTTATTGTAAATGCTTGGCTTATTGGCATATTCCTGAAAGCATTAGGTTTGATGCAACTTTGCGCTGGGCTGTCGACAGTCAGATCTTTCTTGCTTTTGCAATTTAATTGTCGTTGATCTTGATTCTAAATGAGTTACGGTAGATTGCGCTGTATAGTCTTCATAATATTATGTTTGCGGCCATAGCATTGATGTTAAATGGTTTGCAACAGGGCAGAGCTCAGCCGGCAGAGATTTGCCACAAGAAACAGAAAGCCCGGATGCTTTCGCTTCCGGGCCTTCTTTATCTAAAGTATACCAAATTTGTATACCAAATTTGCAGAAATCATCTGCACTCATTCCTTGTGGAATCCCTGGCCGAGGCGATAGACCAGACCGACCGAAATTGCGAATTGCTCGTGGATGCCTGCGCTGCCGAAGTCTGTGAGCGTGGCGTCGGGGGAAATGCGAAAGACGAGACGCGGCGAGCGGTTCAGATCAATCGATCCGCCAATGGCGCTGCCGAAAGTCAGCTGGTTGCTGAAGAAGCCCACCGCCGCAGGGGGAACCGGATTGCCCTGCTGGTCCTGAAGCGCGGACTGAAAACTGCCATAGGCCCCGCCGAAGAGTGCGTGGAAGAGCATGGAGATGTGCTGGTTGCTGGGGCCACGGTATTCAGGGCCCGCGAGATACATTTGTTCGCTCACGAATGGCCCTCTAATGCCATAAGGATTCGGGGCTGCGCCGCTGGTTCCGAAATATCCGCGTCCGTTCGCCGCGATGGCCCAGCGGGGGGTAAAGAAGCGCGCCGCCTGGATGTCGTATCCGCCGAGGTTGGAGCCCTGAACGAGGTCGGGTCCGGCATTGAAGTGGGAGTAGGCGAATCCGCCATAGAGTTCCCAGCGATAGTCGTAGCGCACGTTGGCCAGCGTGCTGTTAGGCGCAACTGTGGGCTGCGTGTACTGCGCCCGTGCCTGATTTTGAAAGCATGACAGCAGCGCTACGGCCGCTACCAGAGACAACAGATTCTTCCGCACGTCCAGACAATCCTCCAGAAACCTACTCATTCCAGGGCTGCCGGCCGTGAAACGGTTGCAATACCCCGCAATCTTTCAAGATACATGGCAGAGATGCTTTCTGTCCCGCGTTGCCGGCTGGCGCAGAAGCCTTATCCCGCGGATTTGTCAGTGCGATTGTGCTTCGGCGAGCTTTTTGATTGCCTGGAGAATATGATTTCCGCCGCTCAGATTTTCTTTGTACCGCTGCTCGCCATTGGCTACCTTGGAAAAATCGCCTTGGGCGATTTCGAGGCTTGAGGCGCGATCGCCGTGGTCTTCGAGAGTGTAGATCATCGTGAGGTAGTTCTCCGGAATGTCGGCGATGGTGGGGTTATTGGGGTCGATAATCGTGTATTCCAGCCGGTGGGGCGCATCGATGGAGACTACGCTGCCTTTGACGTAGAGCTTGCCGTCGGCTGCGCCCTTCCATAGCAGAGGCGAGCCGGGCTTCCAGTCCGTTTCGGCGACGCAGCCGAACATGTACTGCTGGATGAATTCGTTGTCGGTGAGAATCTTCCAGAGGGTGCTCACCGGAGCGTCAACGTCGAGCGTGTTGCGAATAAAGGGTTCGGTCATATGAAATTTGCTCCCAGAAACAATGTAAACAAAACCGGGCGGAGCAGCGATCGGAAAAACGCTGCGACCGACGGATAAGAGCGATCATCGAGCGAGCGGTGACCCTGCGGCTGGGAAGCCCGAGGCGACATTTCGGCCGGGTTAGATCGATTCCGCGATTCTGGTTTCTTCTTCAAAGGGCGCGAAAGGAACACTTACTGAATGCATTCTGTAAATCCACGGGGTTGACTGGAAGCGATCTAATGATAGGGGATTGCGACTTAACAGGTGACAAATAGATTCCTGCATGTCCACAATGGGGGGAAACGAAGGCTCATTTAGTTGCGCGGTGATCTTACTCCTCAGACTTCAAAGCTCAGAGATACCGTAAGGCGAAGCCGCCGCGAGGAGAAGTCAAGTGAGCACCGTCGTAACCCGGGCCGCTGAGCCACCCAAACAAAGCCGCATCGATTGGCGGGAGAAGGCGTCGCTGGCCGCAATCGCGGTCTTGTTTCTCGCCGTTGCGATTCGTTCGGCATTGTTGCGTCCATTCTGGTTTGATGAACTCAGCACTCTCTTCATGTCTTCCATTCCGACCTTGAAGGAGATGTTTGAAGCGATTCATGCAGACGGCAACCCGCTAATGTACTTTTTGCTGGCGCGGATCACCTTGCATTTGCCACTTCCTACGGAATTGGCACTTCGCCTTCCCTCGATTCTGGCCTTTACGGTTGCGGCATCCACGGTCTATTTCTTTGTCCGGCGTAGCGCGGGAGGAATCTTTGCTCTGGCCGCCATGGGTATGTTTCTTGGGACCGCGGTCATCCAATACGGGGTCGAGGCGAGGTCCTATGCTTTGCTGCTTTGCTTCACGGGTCTCGCGCTCTGTTGCTGGCAGATTGCGTGCCGTCACGCTTCGCGGGTCCCGGCGCTTGCCGGAATCGTGGCGAGTACCGCCGGCGCC
Source organism: uncultured Acidobacteriaceae bacterium (assembly GCA_963783805.1). Lineage (GTDB taxonomy): Bacteria > Acidobacteriota > Terriglobia > Terriglobales > Acidobacteriaceae > Silvibacterium. Next base: position 286,550 of record CAWAPC010000008.1, read on the forward strand.
GTCCTCACCAACCACTATGGCTTGATCTACGCTCTCGCACCTATCTTCGCAGGGGAGGCTGTGCGCAGCTGGCGCCGCAGGTGCGTGGACTGGGATGTACTCCTCTGCTGCGCGCTGGGAGCGGTAGCATCCCTCCTCACACTTCCTCCCATGCTGCGCAGACAGCACAATCTGCTTTCGACGATTCGGCTCTCCCCGGTGTTCTTTGCCCATCCTCATCTGACCGACCTCAGCGGCTACAGCGTTATGCTTCCACATTTCAACTTGATTCTTGTGGTGCTCGCCGTCGTGGCAGTAGTGGCGTTGCAGGCCGTTTCGCCGTTGGCTCCGGCACATGACGATCACCAAGGGACGCCCTTCGAGGACTTTGCGGCCGCGGTTACACTCGCGCTGTTCCTCCCTCTGATGCTCACGATTACCCACTTCGGCACGGGGTATTTTCAACTCCGCTATGCAGTGGGATCGTCGATGGGGATCGGATTAGTGGCTGGATTGACGCTCTCACGTGTCGCAGCCCGGTGGCCTAAGGTGAGGCACGTCGCGCGGGCGGTGGCGGCCTACTCCCTTGCCGCGGGATTGCTCTCGTTGATGACCGCTGCGACACCATCAGGGATGGTATCGAAACTGCTGCGTCACCCACCGGACGCACCGGAAGCCATCGTTGTGGCGGACGCCGCCCAGTTCACACCTGCATGGTGGTATGCTTCGCCACCGCTACGGGCGCGTATGCATTATTTGACGGACCACCGTTTCGCAGGCAAGCAGATCGACTTTATCCCGGAATTCTCGCTTGCGCTTGAGCGAGACTATCTTCCGATGCGGCTCGACGATTACCAGCAATTTATTTCGGACCATCCGCGCTTTCTGCTCTATTGCTACAGCATGCCTATGCTTGAGTGGACCAGGGATCGGCTGGTTGGTGACGGCTGGACTTTGACCCTTCTGCAGAAAGATGGTGAACAGGAGCTGTATCAGGCAACTGCTCCTGGTCAACCGTTCAGCGAATCCGCCCAGAGATAAATTGGGCGTCCGGTTCGCAGTCCAGGGTCGGTATCCGCAGCCAGTTTGGTGGAAACGACTTTCCCAAGTTTTTACCCGCCGAACATCTCCTAAAAGATTAGTTGACAAAATCACGGATAGTACGTCTTAATCTACGAAAGGATTAGGAGACGGGGTGGTTTCGGGATATGCGGCGCAAAGAGAAGCAAACGCTGACTCCGCTGGAGCTGGAGATCATGCAGGTTTTGTGGAAGTCGGGACCGTGCACGGTGGCCGAGATGCAGCCTCGGCTGCGGGCGGAACTGGCCTATACGACGGTTCAAACCATGCTCAACGTGCTCTGGCGGAAGAAGAAGGTGAAACGGATGCCGGAAGGTCGGGCGTTCCGGTACGCGCCGGTGGTCAGCCGCGAGCGCGCGATGGGAAGCGCGCTGCATGACCTGGTGAGCCGGATGTTCGGGGGATCGAGCGAGGCCCTGCTGATGGCGATGGTGGATTCGCGGCAGATCAGCGCTGAAGAGTTGGCGCGGCTGGCTGAGAAGCTGACAGCCGCGGAGGGCGGCGTGGGAATGGAGAAGCCATGATGGAGCAGGCTTTGATCGAATACCTTGCGAATGCCTCCTGGCAGGTTTTGCTGCTGGCGGCCGGGGCATGGTTGCTGCTCAGGATAGTCAGGCCGGAACCGTTGGTGCAACACCGGGTCTGGCTGGCGGTTCTTGGCCTGGCTGTGCTTCTGCCTCTGCGTGGCACTTCGTATGGAACTGGCCATGACGACCGGGCGGGCTGGTCCTGTTGTTGCGGTGATGCAGACGAGCACGTCTTCTCCGGATGCGTTTTCGGGCGAGGCGTTTGACGTTATCGGCCAACCAGGCGGCCTTGTTCTGGGATCCCCGACGGCAGGGGCTGGGCTGAGTCTTTCCTGGCTGGCGTTTCCTGCGCATGTGCGCAGGGTGCGTTTGAGGGCCGCGGCGGCGCATTGGATTCTGGCGCTATATCTGGCTGTGGCACTGTTCGGCCTGTTCCGGATTGTGCGGGCGTGGCGCATGGCTCGGAGGCTGGTGAGGGATTCGCGGGAGCTTGCCTTGTCCGATCGAGAGAGGGCGGCTTTGGCGGATTGCTCCCGCAGACTGGGTGTGGCGCTGCCGCAGGTTCGGGAGTCGAGCGAGATTGCAGGCCCAGTAGTGGTGGGCGTGGTTGAGCCGCTGATGCTGTGGCCGGAGGATTTTGCACAACATTCGGAGGATGAGGTGATGGCCGCGCTTTGCCATGAGATGGCGCACATCCGGCGGCGCGATTACCTGGTGAATCTGCTGTGCGAAGCGGCGGCGCTGCCGCTCAATTGGCATCCGGCGATATATGGCGTCGAGCGGTGCATTCGCAGGACTCGGGAGATGGTGTGCGACGCGATGGCGGCCGAGGCGATGCAGTCGGAGATAGCTTACGCGAAGTGCCTGGTGGCGCTGGCGCAAAGCGTGGTTGGGAGAAGCGGTCTGGCGGAGCGGGCACGGGTTCCTGGACTGTTCAGCGGCAATGTACTGGAGGAGAGGGTGATGCGACTGATGCAGGGAAAGACGGCGATGAGTGTGCGGGCGAAGGTGGCTCGCGGGGTGCTGGGCGCGACGGCGATGGTGGCTGCGATAGCGCTGACGGGGATGTTTCATGTGGTTCCAGCGATGGCGCAGACGGAAGCTGCGGCAAAACCGGCTGCGGTACAGGCCGCGCCTGTGGTTTCGCAAGCGCATCCTGCTGTGTCGGGGCAGACATCGGGAAAGGAGTCTGAGGCTTCGCCGACTGTTGTTGGTCAGGATGCGCAGATTGCTCCGGGGAAGGGGACTTATCATGTTCCTGACGAAAAGACGCCGGATAAAAAGCCGTTTACGGTCGTCAATGGGGACGTCCGGGCGCTTACCCCAGAGGAGCAACGCATGCTCGAGGAGCAACTGGCCAACGCGCAGGGGAAGATCGCCGAGGCCACAGCGAAGATCAACAGCCCAGAGTTCAGGAAGCAGATAGAGGATGCGCGGCGCAAGGCGATGCGGGCGGATACTCTGCTTAACAGCCCCGAATTTAAACAACATATGGCCGACGTCCAGCGGCAGGCGGCGGATGCTACGGCGAAGCTGAATAGCGCGGAGTTCAAGCAGAAGGTGATGGAGGACGTGCAGCGGCAGGCAATCGCCGAGATCAACAGCGCCGCGTTCCAAAAGCAGATAGAAGATGCGCAGCGGCAGATGGAGGAAGCGACGGCGAAGCTGAACAGTCCGGAGTTCAGGCAGCAAATAGAAGACGCGCAGCGGCAGGCAGCCGAGGCTGCGGTTAAGATCGACAGCGCTGAGTTTCAAAAGCAGATGGCCGACGCGCAGAAGCAGATAGCGGACGCGTTGGCGAAGATGAAGGCGGAGCAGGGAACCGTTAAGGTCCGGTAGCGGTGTGTTGAGGTTCAGGATGGTGTTCGGTTCTTGAATCGCCGGTTCAGGTCCCCATGTCCGGAGTTGCGGGCATGGGGATTGTTGTTTTCGCCGGCTAGAAGGGCATTCTGGCGGAGAAGACCAGGCCGTGGTTGTAGGAGTGGAATTCGGAGGTGGCGATCTGAATTCCGGCTCCGAGGGTTACGCCGAGACGGTTGCGGAGTTTCCAGCGGCCTACGATGCCGGGCGTGACGAAGTTCTGGATTTTTCCGTCGTTGGGGCCTCCTTCGTAAAACGTGGAGTTGAATTCGACCTCGGGCCACCAGTTGGGACTGGCCTTGAACTGCACGGCGGTGTTCCAGGCGATGGGACGACCCAATTTGTTGGTATTGGCGACGGGAAGCGTGGCCCCGGCGGTGGATTGCACGTCAAAGGGGCCGAATCCTTTGCCGACCGCCAGGGTCGGGCTAATGGATGCGTCGGTGCTGCCATTGGAATAGCTGCCGGTGGGAATGCTTCCACCGAAGAACGCGGTCACGATGCTGTTGCCGTGTTCCTCATTGCGGGCGAAGAAGCGGTACTTCATTAGAAACGTTGTGTCGCCGAAGCCGTCTTTTTCAGCTGAGTTGTGCTGGATGTAGGGCGGCACGTTGAAGAGGAGCTCGATGTGGCGGGTGGGGATGAGCTCGAGTCCTTTGCCGTTGCCGTAGATCCAGGTGTCGGTAAGCTTGGACGTGATCTGGCGGTCAAAGTCGGTGCGGAATTCCTGCTCAAGACGCGGCGTTACCGTGACGAGCGGCGTAACCCAATGGGGCTGGGCTGCCTGGGTGGCGGAGGCTCGGGCCTGCCAGCTTTCTATGAAATTCTGCTGGGCGAAGGCGGTGGATGTTGTGGCGGCCGCGAGAAGGAGGGTCAGGAATTTGGGAGAAAATAGATACATAAGCCTCTCGCGATGTACTGATCGATGCGATTGGATTCGTTATTTCTATATGAATTTTATGATAATTACTTTGGGCTGGAAAAGGCTATCTCCCGGCTTTGCTTTTTTCGAGAAGCTCAATGATTGCGGAAATTTTCTTCAGGGTTTTACGGTGATTATGGAAACCTTGTTCAGGTTGCGGACCCAGCGGGCTGGGTTGCTGATGATGCTGTTTCTCCAGGAACGCGAGCCGTGACCATCCCGAAGAGCCCCGGATTGTGGACTTCGACGCCGGCCTGCTGTAACGTTTTATTTAGGCCGTCATCCACGTTTCCGGCTCGTTGAAGTTTGTGCCACTTTCCGATTGCAGCGGCACATTGAACCCTGACCCAGGCAACCTAACACGGGAGTCAGCGAATGAAGAAGCCGTGCGATCCCTCTCCGAATGCGCTTCCTGAAACGGACGCGCCTGTGTTTGGCAAATTTTCCCGGCGGTCCTTTCTTACGCAGCTTGGCGCAGCGGGGCTGGCGGCTACGGCTGCTCCTTTAGCCCATGCGGCCGGAGTTGCCGAGGCTCCGGCTGATGTGGCGGATATGTCTGGGGCCGTTCCGGGCGCGGTTCCGGTTACGCTGCGCGTGAATAGAAAAGAGCACCGGCTGATTCTGGAGCCTCGGGTTACGCTGCTGGATGCGCTGCGGGAGAATCTGCAGATGTTCGGCACGAAAAAGGGCTGTGATCATGGGCAGTGCGGCGCGTGTACAGTCCATGTGAATGGGCGGCGCGTCAATTCGTGTCTGAGCTTTGCGGTGATGCACCAGATGGATGAGATCACGACCATCGAGGGATTGGAGCGGGATGGCGTGCTGCATCCGGTGCAGCAGGGATTTCTGGATCATGACGGATTTCAGTGCGGGTACTGCACGCCGGGGCAGATCATGTCGGGCGCGGCGTTGATGAAGGAGCCGATTGGGCCGAGCGATGATGACGTTCGCGTGGCGATGAGCGGGAACATCTGCCGCTGCGGCGCGTATAAGAACATCGTGGCGGCGGTGCAGCAGGCTCGACGTAGCGCGTAATTATCCCGTAAACGATTCAAGACAGACAACTTGAAGGAGCTCTTATGCAAACCTTCCGCTTTACGCAGGCAAAAACGGTTGATGCGGCTCTCGAGCCGGGTGCGCGCTTCGTGGCCGGCGGCACGACGCTGATCGACCTGATGAAGCTCAATGTCGAGACGCCAAAGTCGGTGGTGGATATCAATCTTTTGCCGCTGGATCGCGTGGAGGCGAGCGCGGATGGCGGGTTGAAAATTGGCGCGCTGGTACGGAACAGCGATCTGGCGAACCATGCCGATGTGAAGGCGCGGTATGCGGTGCTTTCGCAGGCGCTGCTGTCAGGCGCTTCTCCGCAGCTGCGAAACATGGCGACGACGGGCGGCAATCTTCTGCAACGGACGCGCTGCTACTACTTTCGCGATACGACGTATGCGTGCAATAAGCGGCAGCCAGGGTCGGGATGTTCGGCGATCGATGGATTTAACCGCATTCATGCTGTGCTGGGGGGAAGCGAGCATTGCGTGGCCACGAACCCCTCGGACATGGCGGTCGCAATGATGGCGCTCGAGGCGACGGTGCACACGCAAGGAGCAAAGGGCGAGCGGGAGATTGCGCTGGATGAGTTTTATCTCGTTCCGGGATCGACTCCGGAACGGGAGACTGTGCTGGAGCCGGGCGAGTTGATCACGTACGTGACGCTGCCGATGCCGGTTGCGGGAACGAAATCGTATTACCTTAAGCTGCGCGACCGGGCACAGTACGAATTTGCGCTGGCTTCGGCGGCGGTCGTGGCCTCAGTAGACGGTGGGCGCGTCAAGCGCGTGCGGATTGCGCTAGGCGGCGTAGGCACGAAGCCGTGGCGGTCGCGCGAGGCCGAAGCGGCGTTGGAAGGGAAGACCGCGGACGAGCGGAATTTCCATGCAGCCGCCGAGGCGGCGCTGCGCGAGGCGAAGCCGCTGCGCGATAACGGGTTCAAGATTGAGCTGGCCAAACGCGCGCTGGTGCGCGCCCTGACCGTAACCATGCAAACTGCTTAGGAGCGAGAGATGGCGACATCGGTGATTGGAACAGCCGTTACGCGAGTTGACGGGAGACTGAAAGTTACGGGCGCGGCACGTTATGCGGTGGACCATCCCATTGAGGGCGTGGTGTATGGAGTGGGCGTGCCGAGCACGATTGGCAATGGGAAGATTACCGGCATTGATACCTCGGTTGCAGAGAAGATGCCGGGAGTGCTGACGATTCTGCATCATGGCAACAGCGATCCCTTGTTCCGAACGGCGGCGCCGTTTGAAGGAGACAGCCGCACGAGCGAGAGTCGTCCTCCGTTTGAAGACGATGTGATTTATTACTATGGGCAATTTGTAGCTCTGGTAGTTGCAAATACGTTTCAGCAGGCTCAGGACGCGGCTTCGTATGTGAAGGTCGCATATCAGGTAGAGAAGCCCTTGACGCAGATGAGCGATGCGGGCGCAGTTACGGAGCCTCCGCGCAAGCATTATGCGCGCGGCGACGCGGAGGCGGCGTTCGCGAGCGCTCCCGTCAAAATCGATGTGACCTACGTTACGCCAACGGAGACACACAATCCGATGGAGATGCACGGCACAATCGCCGTCTGGAATGGCGACAAAGTCACATTGTACGAGACGACGCAGGGGGTGATGAATCACCAGGGCGTGATGTCGCAAACGCTGGGTATTCCGATTGATGACGTGCATGTGATCTCACCCTTCTGCGGGTCAGGCTTCGGGGGAAAGTTGTTTCCGTGGCCCCACTCCGCGCTTGCGGCGATTGCAGCGCGGCGGCTGAATCGTCCGGTGAAGGTGACGGTGCCCCGCACCCTGATGTTCACTACGGTCGGGCACCGTCCGTTGACAGAGCAACACATGCGCCTGGGAGCAACCACTGACGGCAAACTGGTGGCGATTGTGCAGGAGGTCAAGAACCCAACTTCGTTCATCGACGATTACATGGAAAATGCAACGGAGCCGACGCCGATGCTTTATAGCTGCCCGAATGTGACGGCAACGCAGCGGCTGGTGAAGCTGAATATCGGCACGCCGACGCCGATGCGGGGGCCGGGCGCGACTCCAGGAATGTTTGCGCTGGATTCGGCGATGGATGAGCTGGCTGTGAAGCTAAATCTTGATCCGCTGGAGGTCCGGCTCAGGAATTATGCGGAGAAAGATGAGAGCTCGGACCTGCCGTTTTCAAGCAAGCATCTGCGCGAATGCTATCAGACAGGCGCGGATCGCTTTGGGTGGAGCAACCGCAAGCCGGGCGTTGGATCGATGCGTGACGGAAGCGAAATTCTCGGCATGGGCGTGGGGACGGGAATTTGGTCGGCGGGCCGCGGCGGAGCGCAGGTGCGGGTGAGGCTGTCTGCCGATGGACGAGCGAGAGTTTCATGCGCAACTCAAGACATTGGGACGGGGACGTATACGGTGGTCGCAATCATTGTGGCGGACAAGACGGGGATTCCGGTCGAGAGGATCGATGCGGTGCTGGGTGACAGCTCTCTGCCTCCTGGGCCCACGTCGGGCGGCTCGACTGCGACAGCTACAGTGATTCCTGCGGTGGCTGCGGCCAGCATGAGCGTGATAGGCGACCTGCTGAAGCTGGCGGCAACGACGGATGAGTCTCCCTTCAAGGGCGCGGATGTAAACACCATCGCGATGACTGCCGGACGGGTCCACAAAAAGGGCGAGACGCCGGAGAGCGGGGTTCCATTTGAGAATTTGCTTAAGCTCCGGCGCATCGCGGCGCTGGAAGCGGAAGGAAAGACCGGCGGCGCTCCCGATGCGGATAAATACTCCATGCACAGCTTTGGAGCGCAGTTCATCGAGGTTGGCTGGGACCCGGGGATTGCGAGACTGCGCGTGCGGCGAACGCTGACCGTGGTGGATGCCGGGCGCATCATCAGCTTGAAATCGGGACGCAATCAGATGCTGGGCGCAGCGGTGATGGGCATTGGCATGGGGATGTTTGAAGAGACGATCTACGATCCGCGCAACGCCAAGCCGCTAAACAACAATTTTGCCGATTACATAGTGGCGACCAATGCCGATATTCCCGAGCAGGAGGTCATCTTCCTGGATTATCCCGACCCGGTGATGGGAGAATATGGGGCGCGAGGCATCGGAGAGATCGGGCTGACTGGGGTAGCCTCGGCGCTCACGATGGCCACATATCATGCAACGGGCGTGCGAGTGCGGGAACTGCCAATTCGTATTGAAAAACTGATGGCGAGCCGGGTGGTGTGATATGGGAGGGAAGTTTCCCGGCTGAATTTTTGGCGCAACTTTCTTATTCCTCAATGGTCTACGTGAACAGGGAGGTTTCCGTCGTACGACATCGCGATTCCGCTGATTGGAGTAGTTTCCCAAGACGTCTTTACTAATTAACTGCTTGCAGCCGTCCTCGGGTCCGTTTTGGACGGGCAGCGATTCCAGGAGTTCCTTAGAATTAAACTATGGCTTCCCCAAAATCTCTCCGTTCGCGTCTTTTTACCTTCTCTCTTGCTTCTCTGCTCATGTGCGCATGCGCCGCGGTGGTTTATGCCGATCCGGCGACGTTCGACCTGAACGGTCCCAAGCTTGAAGTGAAAGTTACGCACGGTGATCAGACGCTGCCGATTACTCAGGTTCCGAACCTGGCGGCGGGCGACAAGCTGTGGATTCACCCGGATTTTCCCGATGGCCAGGCAGCGCGTTATCTGCTTGTGGCGGCCTTTTTGCGCGGAGCCACGAATCCTCCTCCGGAAAAGTGGTTTTTCAAGGCCGAGACCTGGAACAGAAAATTCAACGCAGAGGGTTTGACGATTACCGTTCCCGAAGGCGCACAGCAGGTGCTGCTGTTTCTGGCTCCGGAGACGGGCGGCGATTTCAAGACGCTGATGGGCGCGGTTCGCGGCCGGCCGGGGGCATTTGTGCGCGCCTCGCAGGACTTGAACCAGGCGAGCCTGGACCGTTCGCGGCTCGACGCGTATCTGAATGCGGTTCGGAAGATCAATGAGACTGATCCGGAGAAGCTCAAGGAAATTTCTCCGTTGCTGGCGCGCAGCCTGGATATCAAGATCGATCCAGAGTGCCTAAGCAAAGCTATCGACGAGATTGCTCCCTGCCTGACGGAAAAAGAGGGCAACCTTGTTCTCGATGATGGACACAGCACTTCAATTGTGGAGGCGCTGACCTCGGGCCCTGCGGGCGACCTGGCGATGCAGGCCAGCTCTACGCCTCAGGCCGGTTTTGGTTTCTACAGCCCATATGTCGCGTCGGTGATCGACATTGCGCGCATCATGGATTCGTTTCACACGGCTGAATACCAATACATTCCGGCGCTGGCCGCGCAGAGCGGAGACGCGCTGGCGCTGAAGCTCAACACGCCGCCGTCGTTCCACAATCCGAAATCGGTGCTGGTAATCGCGCTGCCGGCAATCGAGGCTGCGCAGCCTCCGCCGCTGCACCCGGTGGACGAGAAGCAGGTTTATTGCGCGCAGAATACGACACTTGCGCTGCCGGTGGACGGCGCCCCGCTGGTCTTCTCAACGGGTTATGCCCGGCATCTGATGCTGCACCTGGAAGCGGCGAGCGGCAAGAGCGTGGACCTGCCGCTGAAGCCGGATGCGGTGAAAGGCGGACTGACGGTTGACACGAAGCCGCTGGCGGGAACGGTGGTTGGCACGGATGTGAAGGCTTCGATTCGGGGCGAATGGGGCTTCGATCCGTTTACCGGACCAGTGATTCATTTGCAGGGCGCGCATGAGCAGACGTGGCAGATCGCTGCTGCGGATGAAAATGCGCTGGTGGTGGGGCGCGACGACACGCTGCATCTGGAGGCCGATGATGCGAGCTGCGTGGAAGGCATCCAGTTCAAGAATGCGGATGGCAAAGAGATCAAGGCCACCTGGAAGCTGGTGAAGCCGAACCAGGTAGAGGTGACAGTACCGCTGAAGGATGCGAAACCAGGCCCAATGACGCTGATGGTGAATCAAGCCGGGATGGACAAGCCGGAGGATGTTGCCGTTCACACCTTCGCCGAAGCCGGACATCTGAGCTCATTTACGCTCCATGCGGGCGACCACCAGGGAACGCTCGAGGGCACGCGGCTGGATGAAGTCGCCAGCCTCACGATGAAGGGCATTGAGTTCAAGCCAGGGACGCTTTCGAGTGCGCAAGGAACGGATGAGCTGCCGATGGAGGCGACCAATGCCAAGGCGGCCAGCGCGCTGAAGTCCGGCGAGACACTCAAGGCCGTGGCCACGCTTCGCGACGGACGCGAGGTGCCCCTGGAAGCGACGGTGGACTCAGCGCGGCCAAGCGTGACGATGATCGGCAAGAGCGTGGAAGTGGATGGCGAGGCGGATAACGTCGAGGCGACCAGCAACATTCAGCTGTCGGGCGAGAATGAGTTGCCGCAGAATGCGAAGCTGCTGTTTTCGCTCAAAGCAGAGACGCCGCAGCGCTTCTCACGCGACGAGAAGATCGAAGTTGCTACGGTCGACGGGTCAGCATCGACGATGCTGACTCTGGCGAGTGGTTTGACGCTGCAGGACGCGAGGACGGCGCTGGCTACGCTTGATCCGGCGAAGGCGTTTGGTACGTCGGGCTTCGGACCGCTGCAGTTTCGCGTGGTGACGGAAAATGGCGTAAAGGGTGATTGGCAGCCGCTGGCTACGCTGGTTCGCCTGCCAAGCTTTCAGATGCTTCAGTGCGGCCCGTCGCCGGCGGTGGCCTGCAAACTGACAGGTTCGAATCTGTTCCTCGTGGATTCAATTTCGCAGAACCAGCAGTTCACAAATCCGGTGCTGGTTCCGGATGGATTTCCAGGCCGGGTGCTGCAGGTACCGCATCCAGGAGACGATGGGCAGCTTTATGTGAAACTTCGCGACGATCCTTCAGTGGTGAATCTGGTCACGCTGACGCCCCATATCAGTGGAGGCAAGAAGTCTGTGAATCAGCAGGCGGCACAGCAGACGCCGGATAAATTTCGTCCGGATTATGTGAGCCCGGATGATTCAGCCCCGTCCGCTTCTTCTGCTCCGGGCTCTCCGGCATCATCAACGAAGACTTCTGTTCCTTCATTACCTTCGACGACGACTTCCGCTCCTTCGGCACCCGTTCCGTCCGCTTCTGCTTCCGGAACGTCCAATCAGAAACCTGCTCCTTCTTCCTCGGCTCCGCCCAGCCAACTCTGAGGCGGAGCTTTTCCCGCATGGCTGCCCGGATTTTTGGCGCATCCAACGCAAGTTGAGTCAACGGAGGTGTCGAGCCATGCCTACGCTTGCGGGGCGGACAGCGATTGTTACGGGATCGAGCTCGGGGATCGGGCAGGGAATTGCTGCGCGGCTGGCGCGCGAGGGCGCGAATGTTGTCATCGATTATGTGGGGCATCCGGAAGGGGCGGACGCCACGCTGAAGATGGTGCAGGCTGCGGGCGCGAAGGGAATTGTTATTCAGGCGGATGTGTCCAAGGTGGGCTCGGTGCGAAATCTTGTCGAGGAGACATGGAAGGCGTTCGGCGGCGCTGACATCCTGGTGAACAATGCAGGAGTGGAAAAAAAGGCTGATTTCTGGGCGGCGACCGAGGAAGACTACGACTTAGTTCTGGACGTGAACCTGAAGGGGCCGTTTTTTCTGACTCAGGCTTTTGTGCAGCGGCTGCTCGGCGCGAAGAATCCTGGACGGGTGATCAACATCAGTTCGGTGCATGAGGACATGGCAATGCCGCACTTTGCGACCTACTGCGCGAGCAAGGGCGGCCTGAGGATGCTGATGCGCGATCTGGCGGTGGAATTGGGGCCGCTGGGAATCACCGTGAACAATGTGGCTCCAGGGGCGATTTCTACGCCGATCAATTCGGCGCTGCTCGAGGATAAGCCCAAGCTGGACGCCCTGCTCAAGAATATTCCGCTGGGACGACTGGGGACGGTGGATGATGTCGCCGGTCTGGTGGCATTTCTTGCTTCGGATGCGGCGGCTTATATCAATGGCACCACCTTTGTGATCGATGGCGGATTGATGCGGAATTATCACGAGCAGTGAAGCCAGAGGCTCAAGGCTGCTCTGCATTCCGCATCGTAGAGAAAAGCCTTTTGCACCTAGTTTCTTTTTGCTTTCAATTTTATTATTCAGGGATCGAGCGATGCACCTGTTTCGCGTATGGGCGCCTTTGGCTGAGCGCGTGGATGTGAAGATTGGCGAGGGTGCGTCGCCTCTTGCGCGGCGTGAGGGTGGTTGGTGGGAAGCTCGCGTGGACGCTGCGGGGCCGGGCAGCGATTATGGGTTTGTTCTGAATGGTGATGATACGGTTTTGCCTGATCCACGCTCACCGTGGCAGCCCTGCGGCGTGCATGGATTGTCGCGCGTGTTCGACCATGCGGCGTTTGCGTGGACGGATGACGGATGGCGAGCTTCGGCGCTTCGGGATGGGGTGGTTTATGAGTTGCATGTAGGCACGTTCACCGCGGAAGGCACGTTTGCTGCGGCGGAGGAGCGGCTGGATTATCTGAAGACGCTGGGCATTACACACGTGGAGCTGATGCCGGTGGCGTCGTTTCCGGGAGCACGCGGATGGGGCTATGACGGCGTGGATCTCTTCGCTCCGCAGCAGACGTATGGCGGGCCTGACGCGCTGAAGCATTATGTGAATGCGGCACACGCGCATGGGCTGGCGGTCCTGCTGGATGTGGTCTACAACCACCTTGGTCCGTCGGGGAATTATCTGGGGCGGTTCGGACCTTACTTTACGGCGAGCCACCATACTCCGTGGGGCGACGCGGTGAACTTTGAAGATGCAGGCAGCGATGAGGTGCGGCGGTTTTTTATCGACAACGCGAAGATGTGGCTGCGCGATTATCACTTCGACGGGTTGCGGCTGGATGCGGTTCATGCGTATGTGGACCGGTCGGCGATTCATTTTATGGAGCAGCTTGAAGTGGAGGTCCGTGCCCTGGAGCGGGAGACGGGCCGCAGCTACGTGGTGATTGCGGAGAGCGATTTGAACGATCCGCGCGTGGTGACTGAGCGCGAACGCGGCGGCTATGGACTGGACGCGCAGTGGAGTGACGACTTTCATCATGCGTTGGTGGCTCTGCTTACGGGTGATCGCAGCGGATACTATGCCGATTTTGGATCGATGGCCGATCTGGCGAAGGCGCTGCGTGACGTGTTTGTGTATGACGGGCGCTACTCGGGGTATCGCGACCGTGCGCATGGGCGCCCGGTGGAGGGATTGCCGGAGTGGCGTTTTCTGGGATTCGCTCAAAATCATGATCAGGTGGGGAATCGCGCGAAGGGCGAGCGTTTGAGCGCGTTGACGACGCCGGGACGCGTGAAGATTGCGGCGGCGCTGGTGATGACTTCTCCGTTTGTGCCGCTGGTGTTTCAGGGCGAGGAGTGGGCGGCGTCTTCTCCGTTTTTGTTTTTTACCGATCATGAAGAAGAACTGGGACGGCAGGTTTCCGAAGGGCGCAAGAAGGAATTTGCCGCGTTTGGGTGGAAGCCGGAGGAGATTCCCGATCCTCAGGATGAGGCGACGTTTGCGCGCTCGCGATTGAAGTGGGACGAGATTGCGGAGCCGGAGCACGCGGGCGATATTGGGGTGGTACCGGGAATTGATCGCACTACGGCGGTCTTTTGCGGATTTTGTCCTGCGGGGATGTGAGGTTGACTTTCAGCGAGCGAGAGCGCTGGCTTGCGATTCGGCGCGGACAATTCTTAATCGCATTGAGTGTGGCTTCGCATAGGATTGAGCTGCCTGTTCCCGAGAATGCAGAGATAGTGCTGCGGTCTTCGGATGATATTTCGCTTTCCGGTGGGGTGTTGATGCTGGTTCCGGATTCAGTGACGGTGCTTCGGTGAATTGAACGTCGCTTACGCCTCGCTGGAAAAAGGCGTAGAGATGCCTTCGAGGGATTTTATCTCGCCTTTGACTCCGTAGAAGACGGTGATTCCGGCGCTGGCTGGTTTCACGCATCTGGAATCTGTGGTCCGATAGGGCGGGGTTGTACTCTGGTAGGTCATGGGCGCTGCGGAATTTTCAGGCTGTATCTTTCTGAGTTCGGTGCTGGCGGGGCTGCTGGGGGCGCTGACCGGGCTGGGCGGCGGCGTGGTCATCGTGCCGGTGCTCACACTGCTGTTCCATGTGGACATTCATTATGCGATTGGCGCTTCGCTGGTTTCGGTGATCGCTACCTCGTCGGGCGCGGCGGCGGCTTATGTGCGCGAAGGGTACTCGAATATTCGCATCGGCATGTTCCTTGAAATTGCGACGACTCTGGGCGCGGTGCTGGGCGCGTATCTGACGACGAAAGTCTCGACGCATTCCATTGGATTAATTTTCGGGTTGGTGCTGCTTTATTCGGCGTTCGCTTCGCTGCGGAAGAAGCGCGCGCATGCGGCGAACGCCAGAAACAACGTGCTGGCCGAACGGCTGCGGCTGCGTGGAAGTTTCCCTGGCCCGAAAGGCAACGAAGACTATGTGGCGCGGCGCGTGCCTGCGGGATTTGGATTGATGTTCAGTGCGGGCACGCTGTCGGGCTTGCTGGGGATCGGGTCGGGTGCGGTGAAAGTGCTGGCGATGGATCAGGCGATGGGGCTGCCGTTCAAGGTCTCGACGACGACCTCGAATTTCATGATCGGAGTTACGGCGGCGGCGAGCGCAGGGATTTATCTCAGTCGCGGTTACATTTCTCCGGGACTTGCGATGCCGGTGATGCTGGGTGTGCTGGGCGGCTCACTGGCGGGATCGAAGATCCTGGTTCACTCCAACGTGAGAGACGCTGCGGATGGTGTTTGCGCTAGTGATCATTGCGCTAGGCATCGAAATGATTGTGAACAGCGTGACGGGGAGACTGTGATGCGCCTTACCGATGAGAAGCTGGAGATCGCTATAGGACGCATGTTGCAGGCGGGTGTCCTTCTGGCGGGCGTGGTCGTGCTGCTGGGCGGCGTGCTTTATCTCCTCCACGCCTCGGGGGTTCGTCCAGATTACAGCCACTTTCATGGCGTCGCGGATCATCTGCGGACTCCTTCGGGCATCTGGCACGGGATGCTGCACGGCGATGCGGAAAGCGTGATTCAGCTGGGGCTGCTACTGCTGATCGCGACGCCTGTTGTGCGGGTGATTTTGGCCGGTGCGGGTTTTCTAATGGAGCGCGACCAGCTTTATTTCTGGGTGAGCGCTACTGTGCTGGCCGTGCTTTTGTACAGCCTTTGGCATATTCGGTGATCTTTAGGGATTAGTTTTTCCGCCTCGCTATTTCTTTTTTGCTTCCTGGTCGCAAGCGGTGCAGAGTTCGCCGGTGATGCCTTTGCCCTGCTCGACGGTGAAGATGCGATCAACGGAGGGCAGGTGGACATTTTCTACGGCGCCGCCGGGCCAATGAATCTCCAGCTTATCGACGGCGGCAGCGTCTCCTAGTCCGAAGTGGACACGTTGATCGTTGGAGGACATGTAGCTTCCTCCGCTAAGAACGTCTTCGCGCTGGCGTATGGCCCCGGCGGTGAGGTAAACGGTGGCTCCGATGGCATCGCGTGGGCCTTTGGGACCCCCGACGAGCTTTAGTTCGATCCAGTGGTGATGGTCGGGGTTGACGTTGCGGAGGAGGATCGCCGGGCCGTCGAGCGGGTTGATGACCACGTCGATTTTTCCGTCGTTGAAGAGATCACCGAAGGCTGCGCCGCGGCCGGGCGCGACGATGGCGAGGCCGGTGTTTTCAACGGGTGGAACGAGCGTGAACTTCTTGCCCTGGTCGTTGTGGAAGAGCAACGGGCGCTGGGCGAAGGTGGTTCCCCAGTCGTGCTTATCGACGCCGGGATAGACGTGGCCATTAACCATGAAGAGATCCTTCCATCCGTCGTTGTCATAGTCGATGAAGCCGGTGCCCCAGCCGAGGAAGGGGATGGTGTCCTGCGCGAGGCCAGCATGATAGCTGACGTCCGAGAAGTTGGCCTCTCCGTCGTTGTGGTAGAGGACATCGTAGTCGTCGGAGAAGTCGGTGACGAAGAGATCGTCCCATCCGTCGTTGTCGTAGTCGCCGACAGCGAGGCCCATGGAAGCGACTTCACGTCCGTCCTGATTGAGGGCAAAGCCGGAGGCGTAGCTGTCATCCTCGAAAGTCCCGTTGCCTTTGTTGATGTAGAGGTAGTTGGGTGTGGAATCGTCCGCTACGACCAAATCGACTTTGCCGTCGTTGTTGAGGTCGACGAAGACGCTGCTGAAGCCGTAATACTTGTTCGGGTCGTTGACTCCGGCTTTTACGCTTACATCGGTGAAGGTTCCGTCTCCGTTGTTGTGGAAGAGATGGTCCGACTCCCCTTCGAGTCCACGCGGGCCACACATAACGGCGATGCCGCGGAAGTTGCAGAAGCTGTACGAGACTGCCTTGGAGCCGGATACGGGCGGACTGGTGATGTCGTAGTGGATGTAGCCGGGGACGAAGAGATCGAGGCGTCCGTCGCCGTCGTAGTCGCCGAATGTCGCGCCTGTAGACCAGTTGCCGAGCGTGACTCCGGCCTTTTCGGCAACGTCGGTGAAGGTTCCGTCGTGGTTGTTGCGGTAGAGGCGATTTTTGCCGTAGTTGCTGACGAAGATGTCGGGCCAGCCATCGTTGTCGAAGTCGCCGATGGCGACGCCGAATCCCCAGCGGTCGTTGGTGACGCCCGGCTTTTTCGGCGACGTCGGTGAAGGTTCCATCGTGATTGTTATGGAAGAGCGCGGCGTGGGGCGGAGTGGTTTTGCCGGTTAGCGCGTCATAGGTAGAGCCGTTGACGAGATAGATGTCGAGCCAGCCGTCATTGTCGTAATCGAGCAGTCCTACTCCGGAGCCATTGGCCTCGATGATGAATTGCTTTTCCGGGTGCCCATGACGTGACTCCAGGAGGCGAGGCCAGATTGTTTGGAAATGTCCTTGAAGACAACCGGACCGGATTTGACGAAGCCTCCGGCAGTGATTGGGCGATTTTCGGCGTCGTGGATGGCGGCATGGGCACCAGCGGTGGAGTTGCCTCCACCGCCCGTTTGCGGAACATTCTGAGCAAGGGAACTAAGAGGAAGAACGGCTGCCAGCAAGGCGGCTGCCGCGAGGCGTCGGTCGATAAGCAAACTGCAAACTCCTGCGCGAGGCTACGCCGTGAGGATAGCAGAACGGCCGATGATTATGGTTTGGGCGCTCCGTTGCTTTGCGTGGTCAGCGTACGGATGATTTCGATTTCGCGCTGTCGATAGGGCTTGCCGTCCGGGTAGAAGATGTCGTGGAACCAGATGGTAGGCTGCTGGAGGACGTAGGGACGCTTCCAAGAATCCCAAGGCAGATTGGTCTGAGTTTTGCCATTGACAAATCCCCAGTTGATCGCGGCCACGCGGTACTTTCTGCGCGATGGGCAGGATGGTGTCGAAGGTGCTGCCGGCGCTCCGCGCCATGTACTCGGTGCAGATGAGCGGGCGGTGGTAGTTGCTCAAGCCATGTGACGGGCGTTCGAAGTCTTCGGGCCAGCCGTAGTTGTGGAAGGTGATGACGTCGGAGTTTTCGATCTGGATGCGTGCTGATGGTGTTCATTTTGGCGAGCGACGTACCAGTCGCCGTCGACATGCGCCGCTGGTCAGGGGTTGTGACGGATTGGCGGCTCGCGCCCACGCGAAGACCTGCGGCAGCAGCTCGGCGACGAGTCGTGTTTTGCGGCGGGCTCTTCTTTGCGTAGGAGCGGTCGCCGTTGTTGTCGGGCTCGTTCCAGAGATCCCAGGCGAGGATGCGGTTGTCGTTGGCGAAGGCTGCGATGACGCCTTGCGACGTAGGCTTCGAGGCGCGGATACTGCGCGGGGTCTGCGAGAGCGTGCGCGCCGGGGGCTTTGCACCCAGCCGGAGTTGTGGACGCCGGGAATGGGCGGATGCTGCGGGCCGAGTTTGGGATTGGGGTCCCAGCAGGAGTCGAAGAGCACGAAGATGCGGGCGGATGTGGTGCTTCGCGGCGATGGTGAGAAAGGTGTTGATGCGCTTCTTGAAGCCTTCGGGATCCTGCTTCCAAAGCTGGTCGTGGAGGAAGACGCGCATGGTGTTCATGCCGATGGCTTGCGCCCAGCCCAGCTCCTGGTCGATCTGTTGCGGGTTAAAGGTATCGGCCTGCCACATTTCCAGCTGGTTGATGGCGCCGCGGTTGATGTAGTCGCTGCCGACGAGCCATGGCTGCTGCGGCATACCAGCCGTTTGCCTTTTGTTCGGACCAGCGGGGGCCGTACTTTTGAGTGGAAGAGCTTTGGGTGGCGGCGAGCAGGGCCGGAAAAAAGAGGAGTAACGCGGCAAGGAGTTTCTTCACGGAGGGCGTTCCTTCTTGAGCTAGAAAAAATATTACGAGAAATCGATTACAACCGCCAAAGGAATGGTTAATGGGCATTGAACGACGAGCCGGTTGACCTTGCCTGGCCTCATCTCCGCTCTTACTGATACCGTTTCCAAATCTCAGTCGAAATCGGTATAACTTTTTATGGCGAGGTACACGGTTCGTTTCCCCCGTTTGGGGAGTGCCGTTCGATTTATGCTTGCCAGCACGCCTATGAACATAAAGGAAGTTGCACGGCTCGCTAAGGTTTCCACTGCTACTGTCTCGCGCACTATTAACGGCTCCGATAAAGTCACGGCGGAGACGGCGGAGCGCGTTCGTCGCGCGATTGAAACGCTGAAGTTCTATCCCAACACCAATGCGCGCGCGCTCGGATCAGGCCGGAGCAGTTTGTATGGGTTGATTATTTCCGATATTACAAATCCATTTTTCCCGGAGCTGGTAAAGAGCTTTGAGGACGTGGCGGTGCAGTATGGGCAGGAGGTGCTGATTGCCAATACCAACTACGACAAGCGCCGCATGGAGCATTGCGTGACGCGCATGTTGCAGCGCAAAGTGGACGGCGTTGCGATTATGACGTCGGAGATGGACGAGCACCTGATCGATGAGTTGAGCAGCCGAAAGATTCCGCTGGTTTTTCTCGATACCGGCACGCCGGAGAAGGGCATCAGCAATATTTCCATCGATTACGCGGCTGGAATTGACGCGGCTGTTGAGCACCTGCGAGGGCTGGGGCATACTTCGATCGGATTCATCAGCGGCCCTATGGATCTGACCTCGGCGCGAGTGCGGCGCAAGGCCTTTATCGCGAGCATGAAGCGCAAGGGGCTGAACCCGAACCAAAGCCTGATTGAAGAGGGCAACCATCGTATGGACGGCGGCCATGAAGCAATGGCGCGGCTGCTGAGGAATGACCGTTGCCCCACAGCGGTAATGGCCTCGAACGACATGACAGCAATCGGGGCGATGGGCGCGATTTTCGAGCACGGACTAAAAATACCGCGCGATATTTCGGTGATCGGGTTCGACGATATTGCCATCAGCGCTTTTACGCAGCCGGCGCTGACTACGGTGCAGCTGTCACGCGCCGAGATTGCGAAGCTGGCTTTTCGGGCCCTTTACAGCATTCGCGAAGCGGCTACGGCGAAGGGCGCAGAGTATTCGATTGAGCCCACACTGGTAGAGCGGAAGAGTACCGGGCCGGTTTTGAGCTAGTGCGGCGACTCGTCACCGATTGAACCTTCTTCGCCAAGCATTTGGAGAGACCGGTCGAGGCGGAAGGCAATCCCGCCAATGGGCATGGTACTGCCGAGCCTCAATCGATTTTTTCGTGGCGGTAGCTTTCTTCGGCCAGCATCTTTCTGATTTCTTCGATGTGCTCGTCTCCGCGCGTTTCGAGCGTGATGTCGATGACTGTGTCTCCTAAACTCACTCCGTAGTGAGCCCGGTCGTGAGCGGTTTGCACGATGTTGGCGCGGGCGTCGGCGAGGATGCGAGTGAGTTGATGCAGTGCTCCGGGGCGGTCGGTGAGATGGATGCGGAGGCGGGTGCGGCGCCCGTCCTTGACGAGGCCGCGCTCGATGATGCGGGCCAGCAGGCTGACGTCGATGTTTCCTCCGCAGACGAGGACGGCGGTGCGCTGGCCGCGGAGCGAAGTTTTATGTTGCAGGAGCGAGGCGAGGGCTACGGCTCCGGCTCCTTCGGCAAGAGTTTTTTCGCGTTCGAGCAAAACGAGAATGGCTTTGGCGATCTCTTCTTCGTCTACGGTTACGAGTTCATCGACGTAGCGCTGGACAAGAGGCAGAGTTCGTTCGCCTGCCCGGCGAACGGCAATGCCGTCGGCAATGGTGGCCTCGGCGGGGATGGTTACGGGCGAGCCAGCGTCGGCGGCGCGGAGCATGGATGGGAGCCGCTCGGTCTGCACGCCTATGACGCGGATGTGGGGTTTCGATTCCTTGATGGCGCAGGCGACTCCGGCGATGAGGCCGCCGCCGCCGATGGGGACGACGACGGCTTCGAGGCTGGGGATTTGTTCGAGGAGTTCGAGGCCGATGCTGCCCTGGCCTTCGATGACAGCGTCGTCGTCGAAGGGATGCAGGAAGGTCATGCCGTCTTCGCGCGCGAGGCGCGTAGCTTCGGAGCAGGCCTCGTCATAATTGGCTCCGTGGAGAATGACCTCGGCGCCGTAGGCAGCGGTGGATGCGGTCTTGACGAGCGGGGTCATGAGCGGCATGACGATGCGGGCGCGCAGGCCGCGCGCGGTGGCGTGGTAGGCGACCGCCTGGGCGTGGTTTCCGGCGCTGGCGGCGATGACTCCGCGGCGCTTTTCATCTTCAGTGAGGGTGAGGATTTTGTTTAGAGCGCCGCGCTCCTTGAAGGCTCCGGTGCGCTGGAGATTGTCGAGTTTGAGGAAGACTTGCTGGCCCGTCATCTTCGACAACTCATCAGAGTGCGGGGCGGGCGAGAGGTAGATGGCGTCCTGAATGCGCTTGCCTGGCCTGCTGGATTCCGCTTAACGTTACTCCCATTCTTTTTACTTCTCCTCAATAAAAAACCACCGGCTGCTGGAGCGGTGGTGGTCTGGGATTACTTCGATTTCGCCCGCCTGCCGCCCGCTCCTATGAGGAGGGAATAATCATGACCGGAATAATTCGGCTACTAATGTTGGCCGGAATGGTCATGGCGCGCTGCATGCGAATGTGCTGATGAAAACAGAGTGTCGGCGGGAAGTCAATCAGCAGCGTTTGCGACCAGCGTTTCGATGACGGCGAGGCTGGCGATGAGATCCGGCGGAAAGCCGTGCCGCTGTTGCAGCCAAGCGGGATCGTTCCAGGAAAGGACAACGTGTCCATCCGGGTGTTCGGCGACGAGAATTTTCATGGGCAGGTCGAGGGCTGTGCTGGGCGCGGCCAGCATCAGTGGCGTTCCTCCCTTGGGATTGCCGAAGATAAGAACTTTTGTGGGCGGCATGGTGAGACCGACTTCCTGGGCTTCGCCGGAGTGGTCGACGAGGCAGAAGAGGTCGATGCCTTTCTCATACAGAAGGGTCTGGAGCCGGCTGATGGTTTGGTCAAATGAATGGCCACTGATGCGAGTTTTGATTCCTTCGGGCATGGGCGCGTCCTTTCGCTGCGTTTTCTCGTCTTTCTGAGATTACTCCGCAAAGTTGAAGGGAAGGTTATGCCGGTGTATCCAAGGGTCTGGTGAGGCCGTCGTACACTGTCGTTACGTTTTGTGATGCGGGAAGAGCTGGAGTACGCGATTGTATGGGTGCTGGTGAAGGTGCTGGGAGCGCTGCCCCGTTGGGCGGCGCGGGCATTGGGCGCGGGCGTGGGCGCAGCAGCGTTTTTCCTGATGCGGCGACTGCGGAAAACCGGGCTGCGAAATCTGGAACTGGCGTTTCCTGAAAAAACGACTGGCGAACTGCAGCGGATTCTTCGCCAGTTGTACCGGAATCTGGGCTGGCTGCTGGGCGAGTTCTGCCAGATGCCCAGCTATGCGCGCGAAAATACACGGGGTTTTCTCCGCTATGAGGGCCTCGAGCATTACCTGGCGGCACGCGAGCGCGGTAAAGGCGTACTGATCGTGACCGGGCACCTGGGCGCGTGGGAGCTTTCGAGCTATTACCACTCGCTGATGGGGTATCCGATGAGCCTGGTGATTCGACGACTTGACAATGCGAAGGTCGACGGGCTGGTGAATGCGATTCGCTGCCTGCACGGGAATCGCGTGCTGCACAAGGATGACTTTGCGCGCGGGCTGCTGGGGGCAATGCGGCACGGCGAGACGGTGGGTATTCTGATGGATACGAATATGACTCCGCCGCAGGGAGTATTTGTGCCGTTCTTCGGAAGGCCGGCGTGTACGGCTTCAGGCCTGGCGCGCGTGGCGTTGAAGACGGGTGCAGCGGTGTTGCCGGGCTTCATGGTGTGGGAAGAAGCAGAGCGGAAATACGTGCTGCGCTTCGGCGAGGAGATTGCGGTGGTTTCAACGGGCGATGATGAAGCTGACGCACTTGCGAATACGGCCCGGTTTACGGCGGTCATCGAAGATTATGTGCGGCGGTATCCTGAGCAGTGGCTGTGGGTGCATCGTAGATGGAAGACGCGTCCGGATGGGACGCGAGAGACAGGTATTAAGGACTAGTCATTAGAGGTGAGTTTTGCGATTGGTTCAGTTGGCAGAGTTATTGGATGGGAAGCTGCTTGGCGGCTCGCCGGAGCTTGAGGTCTCGGGCGTGGGCAGCATTGCCTCCGCGATCGAGTCAGATCTGGTATTTGCTGAGGATGCCTCGGTCCTCGGGGATGCTTTGGCTTCCTCATCCGGCGCGATCATTGTTTCTGAGAAGCTGGCTGCTGCTGCGGGAGATTCGGGGAAGGTTTTGCTGGTGGTTGCGAAGCCCAAGCTGGCGTTTGCGCGGGCGGCGCGGCTGCTTTCCGATGCCGAAGCGGACGCGGTGGTCCATCCTACGGCATTGATCGATGCCGATGTTGTGCGTGGGCGTCGCGTCTCTGTCGGCGCCTATGCGGTTGTCGAGGCCGGAGCGCATCTCGGCGATGAGACGGTGATCGGCGCGGCCGCGGTGGTTGGTCGGGGCGTGATACTTGGGCGCGGCTGCAGAATTTATCCGCGAGTGGTGATTTATCCGGGCACAGAACTGGGCGACCGGGTGGTTGTTCATGCGGGGGTGGTGCTCGGGTCGGATGGTTTCGGCTACGTACGCGATGATGCTACGGGCGAGTATGTGCAGTTTCCGCAACAGGGACGGCTTGTGATTGAGGACGATGTTGAGATTGGCGCGAACACAACGATCGATCGAGGGGCGCTTGAAGAGACGCGGATCGGGCGCGGCGTGAAGATCGATAACCTCGTCCATATTGGGCACAACGTGCGCGTGGAGCGAAACGTCGTGATTGCGGCGCAGACGGGCGTTTCTGGATCGAGCGTGATTCGCGCGGGTGCGGTCGTTGGCGGGCAGGTTGGTATCGGAGACCATGCGGAGATCGGTGAGTGTGTGATTCTCGGTTCGGGCTCGGGTGTGTTAACACATAAAAAGGTGAAGGGCGCCGGCGTTGTGTTCTGGGGCAGGCCTGCGCGGCCTCTTCAGCGGTATTTGAAGGAGCTTGCGGCGCTGGGACGGCTGGGGTCTGAAGCGGAACCGGCGCGTTCGCGTAAAACGTCGGGGACTGCGTCGAAACGGTCATCTGCGAAGAAAGAGAAGTAGTTGTGGCTGTCGTTGTGGTTGGCGGGCACTCGCGCAATGTGGGGAAGACGTCGGTGGTGGCGAATCTAATTGCGCGCCTGCCGGAGATGCGCTGGACGGCCTTCAAGATTACACAGTATGGGCATGGGTTCTGTACGGCGGACGGCGCTCCTTGCGACTGCCAGACGGATGATCACACGATCGCCATCAGCGAAGAGCGCAATACGTCATCGGGGACGGACAGTGCGCGTTTTCTGGCGGCGGGCGCGGTGCGCTCGCTGTGGGTGCGGACGCGCCAGGGAATGCTGGCGGAGGCAATGCCGCGGATTCGGAAAGAACTGGCCACAGCGGAGAATGCGATTCTGGAGTCGAACAGCGTGATGCAGTTTATGCGGCCCGATCTCTATCTGACAGTTCTGGATCCCGGGGACGGCGGATTTTAAGGATTCTGCGCGGCTGTTTCTGGACCGCGCGGATGCAGTGCTGGTGCGGGCGGCTGAGCTTGAGCCGCGTTGGACGGGAGTTTCCGCGAAGTTGTTCGAACGCAAGCCGCGCTTTTTGATCGGACCTCCGGAGTACATGTCGGACGAGGTGGTTGAGTTTGTGCGGAAGAAAATAGTTTTGAGTCCCGAACAAAGACTCATTCGATAGTTCTTGTCGCGATGTGATACAACCGTGAGCGTTCAGCCTGCTGCGGCAAATCCTGCGGGAGAACTCCGATGATTCTGAACCGATTCCAAGGTCTTCTACTCTATCGTTTTGCGCGGTCGCTGTCGCGAGTGCACAAACTGCAACACCTCCACCCGTGAAGATGGGGCTCTGGGAAACGACGGTTAATTCCAAGATTGGCGGCTTCCAGCTACCGCCCGATGTGGTTGCGAAGCTCCAGGCTATGGGCAGGCCAGTACCGGGCGCGCCGCACACGACGGTGTCTCAAGGCTGCCTGACTCCTGCTGAGTGGCAGAAGGACATGGAGCAGATGAACCAGCCGAACAGCGCCGAATGCGAGTATTCAAACCGGCAAGCTGACTCGGGCAAGTATTCGTTCGATATAAGCTGCAAAACCCAACGCGGTGGGGCGATGAAAGGTCATTTGGAGATGCTCATTGTGGACGACGAGCACAGTCACGGCTCGTACCACATGGCGAGCGACCAGGGCGGGCCGAACGGCCGGACGTTTTCGATGGATGCAACGATAGATACCCACTTCGTGGGCGCAGACTGCGGAGATATTCAGCCAGGATCGGCGAAGATAATCAAGCAGTAGGGGACGTGCCTAGACGAAGGGCTCGCGCTTCATGGCTCCGTTGCGTCTGATGAGAATTTCTACTTTGCCTTCGGCGTCGGCCAAATGCTGTTTGCATTGGTCCGCCAATTTTGTGCCCTCCTCGAACAGTTTGATGGAGTCTTCGAGCGTGACATCGCCGCGCTCCATTTGCGCAACGATGGCTTCGAGCTGTTTCAGCGATTGCTCAAAGTTTTGCAACGGCCGCTCCTTCAATTTTTGTTTCTTCCGGCGGTGGATCGAGCACGCCCGCAATGACGTCGGCGGCAAGTGCGTAACGTCCCAGCGGCGCGCTGACCTGTACACCCTGCACCATGCTCCGCACAGCCGAAAGCATCTCCTGCGCGATGCGGACGCCCTCAGCGCGCGCCAGTTCCGGCGTTGACGCTTGTTGCATACGCAACAAAATGTTGTCGGGCACGGAGACACGGAGGTCATTTTTCATGAACTCAGCGTTGCGAAGGCTGGTGAGCGGCCAGATGCCGGCGATGACAGGGATGCGGAAGCCCTCGATGCGCTTGAGGAAAGCCTCGAGAAGGCGCAGATCGAAGACCGGCTGGGTGATGGCGTATTCAGCGCCAGCCTCGACTTTGTAGGCGAAGCGGCGGATCTCGTTGTCGATGTCAGGGACGCCTGGGTTTGCGGCTGCGGCGATGCTGAATCCGGTGGACGCGCCGATCGGATTGCCGCCTATGTCGAGTCCGTGATTGAGGCGGCGCACAATGTTGACCAGACCAATAGCATCGACATCAAAGACTGCTGTGGCGTCGGGGTAATTTCCGAGTTTGGGTGGGTCACCGGTGAGGCACAGGATATTTTTCAGGCCGATGGAAGATGCGCCCAGCAGGTCGCTCTGAATGCTGAGAACGTTGCGGTCGCGGCAGGTGTAGTGCAACACGGTTTCGATGCCGACCTTTTGCTGGATCTGGATGCAGAGGCTCTGCGCGCTCATTCGGGCCGAGGCGCGCGGTGAGTCGGGCACGTTGATCGCATGGATTCCGCGAGCAGCGAGCAGGGCAGCACCTTCGAGCTCCTTGTTACAGTCGATGCCGCGCGGCGGAACAATTTCGACCAGTGTGACGAAGGTTCCATCATGAATGAGGCGTCCAATTTTCGAGCGCTGCTCCATGGGGAGGGGCGGAGTTTCGGTGATGATGGCCTCGCGCGCGGCTGCGGGCTTGGCGGTTTTCTGCGCTTCGACGGCGCGAATAGCGGACTTGATGGCGCGTATATGGTTGGGAGTGGTGCCGCAACACCCTCCGATAAATTGCGCGCCTGCCTTAAGAAATTTGCGAGCGAAGCTGGCCATGTATTCCGGCGAGCATAGATAAATGTTGCGACCGTCGACGGCGCGTGGCGTTCCTGCATTCGGCATGGCGCCCAGCGGCAGATTTGTGACGGCACTCATGCGCTCAATTGCGGTGAGCACGGTTGCGGGACCTGCGCTGCAATTGCAGCCTATGGCGTCGGCACCCGCAGCGGCGAGGCGCGCAGCGGCGCTTTCGGGGCTCGACCCGTCGAGGCAGTTGGCATCCTCATCGACTGTAATCATGGCGAGCACGGGAAGGTCTGGAGCAACTTCGCGCGCGGCCCTGATGGCCTGCTCGGCTTCGTTGAGCGCGACGATGGTTTCAACGACGAGGAGATCGACTCCACCTGCGACGAGGCCGCGAATCTGTTCGGCGAAGGCGGCGAGGGCTTCATCGAGGCCGGTCTTTCCCAGAGGCTCGAGGTGAACACCCAGCGGGCCGATGGCTCCAGCAACCCAGGCTTTGCCGGCCTGCTTGTCCTCAAGCTGGGCGACGGCGCGGCGGGCGATTTCGGCTCCGGCCTGGTTGATGGCAAAGACCTGATCCTGAAAGCCGTAGCGCAGCAGGCGAAAAGCGTTAGCGCCGAAGGTGTTGGTTTCAATCAGCTCGGCTCCGGACTGGAGATAGTCTTCGTGGACGGAGCGGATCAGATCGGGCTGAGAGAGGTTCAGCTCATCGTAACAGCGGTTGATGAAGACGCCGCGCGCGTAGAGCGTAGTGCCCATGGCTCCATCGCAGAGGATGGTCCGCCCCGCGAACATTTTCTGAATACGGTCAGTCATGATGGCCTCTTCGTCATGGTATTCCAGGCAAGGCTGCATTGCCACCGACGGGCTCTTTGGTTCTATGCGAGGATGTCGCATTTCTGCAACGATCACGGAACAGAAGATGGGCGAGTAGGAGTGCGGGCTACGCGAGGTTTGGCTTCAAGGTGCGACGGCGGACGCCCAGTCTGTTGACAACCTTTCCTCCTTTGACGATCGTATCCACGCAAAAAACGCAGGTGCGGTAGCGGGGGATTTCTCCTCTGTTGCTTTGCTATACTTAATTTTCCCGCGCTTTGTGAGGTTTTTGGTTTTGAAGAAAAGAAGTTTAACGGGTTTCTGGTTCAGTTCTATCCTTTTACTGACATTCGCGTCGCTGCTCACCTCGTGCGGCAAGAATTACTATTTTGCCGGCCGCACGTTGCCGCCGAGCGGAGTTTTGAACCGGGTATTGATCGCGGAACAGAACCCCAGCTCAGGATCCAAGGGCGCGCTTCCGTTCGTGGATGCCTTTTACGACATTCGGCACCCCTATAACAGCGACACCGGGTCGTTTTCGATTGCGGGTTATACGGGATCGCTTCCGTTGACCATCCAGAATATGCCTGAAGAGCAGGTAGGCGGAGTGTACGGCGCTGGAGACGGTAGTTTCGTGTTAGTGAGCTATGCGACGGAAAAGACCGGATCGCCTATTACGATTGCCGGTGGACTTTCATCGAGTATTTTTATCGATCGGCCGCGCCAGTTTATTTATGCAGCTAACGGAACGACGCACGTGCTTTCAATTGAGGATGTCGCAACCAACAAGTCTTTCGTAATGAACCTTCCCAATGTGTACAGCGTTTCGGTCAATCCCGGCGGCACGATCGCCCTGGCCTTCGTGCAGAACTCGACACAACCGGCCAACAGCCTGATAGGCTCGACGCCGAGCGATCAATTCAGCGTGTATAGCGTGGTTGGCTTGACGGCCGATCAGCAACAAGCGGCAGCGACATCGACCGATCCCCAGCATTATTTGAACGCCCAGGACTGCGAGCCGCAGAACCTGCCGGCGTTTTGCGCTTTCCCGGTAGGCACGGGAGCAAGCGCCAGCTTCGACCATCCAACGAAGGCGGTGTTCTCGCCCGACGGTTCCTCGGTCTATGTGCTGGATTGCGGACCGGAGTGCGGCGGTACGACGGCGGGCGTCACAATTATCCCGATCACGGCATCGTCACTGAACAGCAATACTTCCGGGGCGAAGGGGATTGCATTGGTGGCCCAGAGCAATATTGCGGTTCCCGGCGGAACGACCAACGCCATCTTTAACGGCAACACGCTGTATTTGGCTGGACAGCAGTTGCAGGCGGACGGACTGTTCGAGGGATTTCTTTCGATTATGAATACGCAGACGGGCCAAGTGACCGGCTCCTATGCGATCAGCGACGGAACGCATAACAAGATGGTCTTCGGCGACGATAACACGCTATGGATCGGCTCAACGCAATGCACATCGGGCGAGACCTACAAGAACGCTCAGGCGTCGAATGGAACGGTCCCTTACGGGTGCCTGACGATGTTCAATACCTCGACGAACACATCGCTTCTCGATGCCTACAAAGGCGATGCTACGGGGATTGCCGCCGTGACCGGGCTGAACAAGGTTTATACGGCTGAAGGCGGCCAAGTCTACATCTACAACACCTCCAACGGCTCAGAGCGAGACAATTCCAACGTGACCGTGAGCGGAACGGTAGCCGACGTGGCTTACATGGATGCGGCCAGCGACGGCGATAACACTACGTACTAGGCAAAGGGTTCAGGTTTCAGGGCACAGAAAGCGCGGCTTACTTCGGGGCTGCGCTTTCGCTTTGTGGACACGGATATGACGGACAAATCAATTGCAGAGGTGCTCGCGGTTGCCGCGCATCGTGATGATGTGGAGCAGACCTGTGGCGGAACGTTGTTGAAGCTGCGCGCACAGGGCGTCCGGACGGCGATTCTCGATCTGACTCGCGGCGAGGCAGGTACGCGCGGCTCGGCTGCGGAGCGCGAGGCTGAGGCCGCTGCCGCGGCGCGGATTCTGGGGGTGGTGTGGCGCGAGGCGCTGGATATCCCCGATGGCGGTGTCGAAAATACCCATCAAAACCGCCTAAAGGTAGTGGAGGCGCTGCGCCGGGTCAGGCCGCGCGTGGTGATTCTGCCGTATTGGACGGGAAGGCATCCGGACCACTACACAACATCGACCCTTGGCTATGAGGCGTGCTTTTTGAGCGGGCTGGCGAAGTTGGAGACGGATGCACCTCCGTGGCGGCCTTTCAAAATCGTTTACGCGAGCCTGTATGCCGATGTTCGGCCGAGCTTCGTGGTGGACGTCAGCCCCTTTATCGAAGAGCGGCACCGCGCGCTGATGGCTTACACCTCGCAATATGCAAATCAGGCAGCTGGCAGCGGCCTGTTCGTACCAGAGGAAGAGATTCGCGAGCGGACACTTGCCGAGGCGCGGCACTATGGGTTGCTGGGCGGCGTGCGCTATGCGGAACCCTTTGTGCAGAAGGAAGTCGGCCTGGTGGACGACCTGACCATGATTCCTGTCGCATCGATGTGATGCGGCCCTAGTCCCCAAAGAGTCCTGTTGGCAAGCCGTCGATGCTGCGGGCGTTCTTTTCGCGACGGTAGGTTACCAGGCCTTCGTCTCCTTTGCGTGCGGCCCGGTCGATGAGCGTCGGGCGTTCTCCAGCATAGTCGAAGAGCGGTACGCCATAGCCGCAGGAGGTCTGCACGAGATCGATGTCGAGGGAGACGATTTGGCGTGCTCCGAGGGGTTCTATGCCGGCGAAGGCGGTGTCTAAGAGGTGCCCGTATTCGGCGCTACCGCGCGACACGGCGCGCCCACGGCCGTAGAGACGGAGAATCTGCGGGCGGCCTTCGAAGGCGTAAAACATGAGAGTGAGGCGTCCGTCGGCACGCAGGTGGGCGGCGGCCTCGCAGCCGCTGCCTGTCAGGTCGAGACAGGCCACGGTGTTTGCATCGAGGATGCGGAGCGCGTTGACTCCCTTGGGCGAGACATTTACGCGGCTGTTTGGAGTTGCGGACGCTGCGAAGAAGACCTGCTGGCCCTCGATAAACTCGCGGAGAGCAGGATCGATTTGTGTGTATTGTTTTGCCACCCGAAATAATGATGCAAGACTAAAATGGCCAATGCAAAAAACAAGGAGCAGGCTTTAAGCCTGCTCCTTGTTTTTGATCGTTTTCTTTAGTGAATGTCGAACTGCTCAGGGTGAAGGGCGGGATCGCTCTTCACGATGATGGTTTTGCCCAACATCTCTTCGAGTTCATTGAGCCAGCGCGCGTTGTTGGCCTTGAGCGTTTTGACCACCTCCGGATTTACGCGCAGCATCACGTCTCCGCGATCGAGATGTTTTTGCATCTTGCGCAATTCAATGTAGATTTCGTTGGCCACCGTGGTTGGGCTCTTGACCATTCCCGTGGCAGCGCAGACGGGGCAGGGAACGCTCAGCGTGCGCTCAAGCGACTGCTTGACGCGCTTGCGGGTGATGGCCACGAGACCGAAATCATTGAACTGGAGCACCTTTGACGGCGCGCGATCGGCCTTGAGGGCCTCTTCGAGCGCGGCCATCACCTTGTGGCGGTTCTTGCGCTCGTCCATGTCGATGAAGTCGATGACGATGATGCCACCGAGGTCGCGGAGACGAATCTGGCGGACGATTTCCGGTATCGCGTCGAGGTTGGTCTTGAGGATGGTGTCCTCAAGGCGCGCCGTTTTGCCAACGTATTTGCCGGTATTGATGTCGATGGCAACGAGGGCTTCAGTCTGGTTGATGACAATGGAGCCTCCAGACTTGAGCCAGACCTTGGACTTGAGGGCTTTCGTGATCTCGTCCTGAATGCCGAAATGCTCGAAGAGCGGTGTCTCCTTCGTGTAGAGCTTGACGCGGCGCACGAGCGCTGGGCTGGAAGCGATTGAGGAAGCGCACGGTGCGCTCGTACTCGGCTTCGCTGTCGACCCAGATGGTGGAGAAGTTGTCGCTTACCTGATCGCGCAGCACCCGCTCGACGAGATTGAGGTCGTGATAAATGAGTGCCGGAGCCTTGCTTCCCTCTTCGCGCTGTTTAATGTCGTTCCAGAGGCTGATGAGGAAGCGCAGATCGGCGCGCAGCTCGTCTTCGCTGGCTCCGTCGGCGGCGGTGCGGACGATGAAGCCACCGGATGCATCGCCCTTTTCGCTGATGAGGATACGCTTGAGCCGTTGCCGCTCTTCATCGGAGGCAATTTTGCGCGACACGCCGACGTGGTTCACGGTCGGCATGAAGACGAGGAAGCGTCCGGGCAGTGCGATGTGGCTGGTGACTCGTGCGCCCTTTTTGGCGATAGGTTCCTTTGCGATTTGAAGGAGTATTTCCTGGCCCTGCTTCAGAAGGTCGCTGATGATGGGCAGGTCCATGGTCTGGGCGGAAGCACGGTGACGTCCGCCTCCACCTCCTGGACGGCGGCCCAGGCGCCCGCCGCGCCGATCTCCATGACGTTCTCCGCGCCTTCCACGGCGTTCTCCGCCGCGGTCGCGCTCGCGGGAGGGAGCTCCAGCGTCCGCAGTGGCTGATTCCTCGCCAGGTTGACCCTCCTCGATCGAATCTTCCTCTTCCTCTTCGTCTTCGAGGCCGGTTTCGCGGTACTCGAAATCTTCGGTCTCTTCTTCGACCTCGAGGCCGGACTCTTCGCGGTCCGTTTGGCTGGGGAGTCGGCGGTCGAGGTGTTCTTCGCGCACGATGTCGCTGAGTTGCTCGCCGGATTGCTCGAGCGTCTCCTCTTCGAGGTCTTCTGAGTCATGTTCTTCGCCGCCGTTGACGCGAATCGGCTCAAAGTCATATTCGTCGTCGTCGATCACTTCTTCTTCGAGGATGCCTGCGCCGGGCGCAAAGCCGAAGAGCTGATCGGCGACCTCTGTTGCCTGCTCGTCGTGCTCGGGCACTTCGAGTTCAGGCGAGGGGTGGTCCTCTATTCCAGGAGTCTGCTGGTCAGCTTCTTCTATTTCTGCGACGCTGCTGACGCGGAACTCGGTGGGCGCGGCGGTATCGACGCGATGCGACGCTGATGCGCTCTCGGGCTCAAACTCGTGAATCTCCTCGTGCATTTCCAGCTCGTGGTGCGGTTCGGCTTCGCGACGCGGCGCGATTTCCTGATACGCCTCAGCTTCGATGAATGCCGGCGGCTGTGGGGCGGCTTCCGCGCGAATCTCTTCCTGCGCCGGCGGCTGGGTGTCTTCGAAAGTTGCCGGAGCTGCGACGGTCTGCGGCTCTTCCTGCCGATGTTGGCGCTGCGATGCGCGGTTCCCTTCCGGTTGAATCTCGTAGACTGGCTCGCTGGCCTGAGGCTCCGTAATTTGCGATTCAGCAAAATCAGGCTCCGGCCGGGATTCAGATCCGAACTCGGGCGGGGTCTTCGTTCTGGGGGCGCGCGATTCGCCGGGCAGCAGCGAGCTTCCATCCCACGTCAGGGTCGTCTCAATCAACGTGGATGGTTTGGGAGCGGTGTAATTGGTTTTGAACGCTGGGGTAGACTTGGTTTGCGGCTTGCTGGGCTCGGCTGCGGGTGCTGCGCCATATTTGGAGAGCGATTCGCCGGGGAGCAGAGTGCGGCCGTTGCCCGCCGATGGAGCAGAGGCCGGGCTTCTGCGCGCGAAAGTGGCTTCTGTTTCGTCGATGCGCTTATCTATAACCGGCGCATCATAGCGAATTTCTTCGGAACCGGCTTCGACCGGGCTGTTCTGCACCTGTTCATCGCGGGGTGAACTTTCGCGCTCGTTATTGTCGCGTCCACGCTGCCGTACGCCGCGACCCCGACCGCGACGGCCACGCCATCGGCGGGTTCCAGAGGGCGAATCGTCTTCGACGGGGGCATCAACGCGAGCGGGTGATGCGGCGGATTCCTGAGCTGCATTCGGTTCGGATTGCGGTTGGCGTCCGCGCCCGTTGTCGCGGCGTGGCTGGCCGCCGGAAAGATTGGTGCGCTCGAAGTCGGCGCTGTCTTCCTGCTCCTCGAGAAAGTCGGTGACATAGAGGAAGGCGTCGCGCTCAAGGCCGATATCGACGAAAGCCGACTGCATCCCGGGCAGAACGCGTGTGACGCGACCCTTGTATATGGAACCGGCGAGGGTGTATTCGTTCTCGCGCTCGTAGTAGATTTCTGTGAGTTCGTCGTTTTCCAGAATCGCCAGCCGCGTTTCATGCGGCGTGGTGGATATGCAAATCTCTTTCGACATTCTGACTCTTTCCCGCCCGCGGCAGAGCCGCAAGGCAACGGTCGAGACAGATCAGAGCGGGAATCCGGGAAGGGTTGGGGATGGCGAAGGGACGGTCGTAGCGAAGAAGATTCTTTGCGGGGAAGATAGTTCGCGCTCGCGCCGATTGCCTGGCGGAGGCCCACTTGAAAAACCAACTATGTTACGGGAAACATCCGGACACAGAGAGTTTGTGACCGCTTCAGCCAATTTTCCTGGCGGGGCCGTTACCCTTCTCTGCTCGCTCATTCCTGAATCCTGCCCGGCCCGATAATCCATCCGACCGGCTAAAGTTAAATTCTGGTGTTGCTCACCCGCCGCGGCGGGCTTTATCCCTAATTCGTCTGCACCGGGGACTTAGTTCACGAAGCGGTTCATCCGGACGTTCATTACAATGCCCAGAGCCAGAAACGTGAACAGCACCGAGGAGCCTCCGTAGCTCATGAGCGGGAGGGGAATCCCGGTGACCGGCATCAGCCCAATGACCATTCCGACGTTGACCGCAATCTGAAAAATCAGCACGGCCACTACGCCCATCACCAGGAACGTGCCTGGGAGGTCTGCGGCTGTCTGTGCGTTTTGAATCAAACGCATCAATATCAAAAAGTATATCAGCAGCACGATTACGGCGCCGATGAAGCCGTGTTCCTCGGCAAAGGCAGCGAAGATGAAGTCGGTGTAGGGAATCGGCAGGAAGTCGCCCTGAGTCTGCGTCCCTTTGGTTGTGCCGCGGCCGAAGACGCCGCCGTCGCCTACGGCAATTTTGGACTGAAGGATCTGATACCCGCTGCCTTTGGGGTCGGCTCCGGGGTTCATAAAGCTGGTGAGCCTGGTCTTCTGATAGGGTTTGAGGATTTTACTGCTGGAGAAGGCAATGCCAACGAGGAGAAATCCGCCACAGATGAGAATGCCGGCTTTCTTCCAATCGATGCCGCCCAGAAACAGGCCGGCGAGGAGAATGGGCGCGTAAGTGAGGGCCGTACCGAGATCGGGCTGCCTGAGCACCAAGAGCATAGGCACCCCGACCAGCGCCATGGCCTTGAAGATATCGGGCCAAGTGAGGTGGCGGCCTGAGAGGCCGACGAAATAACGGGTGACAGCCAGAATCAACACCAGCTTTACCCATTCGGATGGCTGGAAGTGAATGCCGCCGGGAAACCTGATCCAGCGGCGGCCGCCCAGGACTTTTTGGCCGATAGCCAGGACGGCCACTAGAGAAACTAGACAGAAACCGTAAATCCAGTGAATAAATTCGAGCAGCCGGTGGTAGTCGATGAGCGACAGGATGAACATGGCGAAGAGGCCGGCCAGCAACCACAGAACCTGCTGCTTGTAGAAGCCCACGAATTTCGTGTGCAGCGTCGCTGAGTAAATTTCAAGGACACTGATAATGGAGAGCACCATGACGAACCCGAGGAGGGTCCAGTCGAAGTCGCGGAAGGAGAGAAAGCGACGGCGCATCGTTCAGCGAACCGCCGTTGCGAGCGCGTCCGGCGCCGTCGTGGCGGCCGGAATTGTCAGAAGGAAATGTCCGGCGCGCGCCGAGGCTAACATATCATTTTTCTCGCGCTTCGATAGTAGAGGTTTGCCGCCTAAGACATTTGGATTTTGCGGGTCAGACCATATGGCTCCCACATCGATATGTTGCGGCTGTTCGGCTACGAGATTGTGATCGAGGCGGCGCTGCTTGTCCACAAAGGCCTGGATGACCTTTCCTGCAAGTGAAGCCGAGCCTGCGCCCCAGCCCCCGTGCTGCCAGAAGACGACCACCACAATGTCCGGGTTCCTCCGCGGCGCGATACCCACGAACCACGCGTTGGCGCGCTGGCTTACGTCCGACGACACTTTCTTCGCTCCGAAGCTATGATTGACGATTTGCGCGGTTCCTGTCTTGCCTGCAAAGTCAATGTTTTGAAGGCGCGCAGCGTAGGCGGTGCCAATCGGAGACTGGGTCACATTGGCCATATCATCGGTGATGATTTCCCAATTGGCGGGATCGAGCGGGACGGTGACGTCTCCGGAGCCGGGGAAGGAGTCAAGAATAGCCTGCCGGTAGTCCGGAGAGAGCTGGTCGGGCAAAACGACGTGTGGACGTTTGAAAACTCCGCCGGAGGCGATGCCTCCAATGGCGCGGGCCAGCTGGATGGGTGTGACCGCGACTGCGCCCTGGCCGATGCCGACCGAAACCGTCTCGCCTGCGTACCACTTGCGGTGAAAATCTCTCATCGCCCATTCGGTGGACGGCATCACGCCGGCTATCTCGTCGGGAAGGTCGATGCCGGTCTTTTGTCCGAGGCCGACTTCATGTGCGTATTTCGCGATGGTGTCGATGCCGAGCTTCACAGCCAGCGTGTAGTAGTAGCTGTCGCAGGAGTAGGGGAGGGCATCGTGAATGTCGACCTCTCCATGATGGCGATCGCAGGCGTAGAAGTGTCCGTAAAAAGTAGCCCCGCCCTGGCAGTTTACCTTCAGGTTCTGCGCCACACCCTCCTGCAACCCCGCAAGGGTCATGATGATCTTGAAGGTCGACCCGGGCGGCGACATTGCCTGGATGGTCTTGTTCAATAGCGGATGGTCGGGATCGGTGATGAGCTTGTTCCACTCGTCGCGTCCGATGCGAACGGCGAACTGGTTGGGGTCGAAGACCGGACGGCTTACCATGGCAAGCACCTCGCCGGTGTGCGGATCAAGAGCGACGACGGCTCCGTCGCGGTCGCCGAGAGCATTTTCCGCCGCCCGCTGGATGTCCATGTCGATGGTTAGCCGAAGGCTCTTGCCAGGGACCGAGCGCTCGGTGCCGAGCGTTCCTACTTCGCGGCCGTGGCTGTCAACTAGAACATCGTGCGATCCGTCCTGTCCGCGAAGAATCGCGTCATAGGTCTCTTCGACGCCCGATCGGCCGACCACATCCCCCGGCTCATAGAAGGCATAGCGCGGATCGTTCAGCATCTCCTCGCTAACCTCGCCCACATAGCCGATGAGGTGCGCGGCGAATCCGTCTTTGGGATAGAGGCGGCGCTGTTCGTCGATGGTTTCAAGTTCTGGCATTTCGTCGCGGTGCGCGGCGATAAACTCCTGCTCATCAGGCGTGATGTCTTCTTTGAGCGGCAGCGGCTGGTATTTCGGAGCGGAGCGATACTTTTTCAGTATGGCGTCGATCTGGTCGACGGTCATGTGCAAGCCGCGCGCGATAAGCGGGAGGTCCGGAGCGAAGTTGTGTCCTTGTTCACGAACCAGAAAACAAGAGACGGAAGGATAATTATCGACCAGCAGGCGGCCTTCGCGATCGAAGAGCTGTCCGCGAGCGGCGAGAATCGGGACTTTGCGAACACGATTGGCCTGGGCCAGCGCGCGATAATTCTCCGCCCCGACTACCTGCAGGCGCCAGAGGCCGAAGATGAGAACCAGCATTACGCCGACGATGCCGTACTGAAAGACGGTCAGCTTGATTGCCGGTAAATCTTCTTCTTTGTGCTCGAATCTGGGTATTTTATCGCTGATCATGATTCATGTTCCGGAATTCTGGCCAGCGTTTTTGCCGGGGATATTCGCATCGATCTTACTCCCGTGATTTCAGCCGGTCGAGCAGTGCAAAGAGGACGATTGCCACCAGGGTATTGATGGTCGCGCGCAACATCTGATACAGCCATCCCCACGGCATGGGCTGCGCCAGGAGATGTCGGACGAGGACCCAGTCGATCGCATTGTTCAGCAGCACGAAGACGAAGGTAAGAACCAGCCGCGTTCCGACGCTTTCGGTATCGATGCGGACGCCGAGCGAGGCCGCGAGATAGCCGATGAACGCCTTGGCGATGCCGAAGACGCCAAGTGGCTGGTGTGTCAGGGCATCCTGCGCGAGGCCGAGAAGGGCGCCCCCGAAGGTTGCCGCTACCGGCGTTCGCAGCGTCATGGCGAAATAAATCACCACCAGCAGCGGCAAGTCGAGCGTCGCAAAATGCGCGAAGTGCAGCGTAACGAACGACTGCAGATCCAACGCCAGCAAAGGCGTCAGCATGTAGAGGGCCAAGCGGGAACGACTGGGTGTCCGCCTCGCGCCGCGTGGAAGCCATGAGTGCCATGGTTAGCGGACTCCTCCCTGGGGCGGAGATGGCTGCGGGGGACGGCTTCCGTCGTCCGGGAACGAGTTGTGGGCCTTTGTGGGGCTTGTCTGGAGTTGCTGCGGGCGCAGCAGGCTCCTTCCGGTTTTGTGGACTGCGGTTTCGGGTCCGTCTACGACCACGTGAGTTTGGGGCTGGGTCTTCAGCGTCGCCGGGAAGCGCTCCAGCAGGCGCGGGCTTGCTTGTCGCTGGCGCCTGGGACGCGGCAACGTGAGATAGGCTGCCGCTGGGTGGAGCACTCGCGGCGGAGGCTGCGGGTGTGTTCTGCGTGGGCCGCGTGGCCGCAGGGGATTTCGTTTCCTCCGTGCCGTCTTTCACCGGAGCCCAGCGCTGGCCGGGAACCATCTGCGCTGCATCGGGTTCAGCGTTGGGGCTGAACTGGTCTGGATGAGCCGGTAGTGGAGGCGGCGGGTGCTGGCACGGCGTTTCCGGATGCGTCCACCAGGTTATCGGGGTTAGTATCGGCGGGCGCGTTGGGGTCGATCCGGCTTGGCAGCCGCTCTGAGAGAATGTCGGAAGCACGCTTCTGGGCCGCTTCACCCTCGGCCTCGCTTTCGGCGAGGTCTTTTGCTTCCTGTGGAGAAGCTCGTCGCTCATGCTGGTGATAACCAGAACTTCTTCAAGCTGCGAGAGCTTCGCCGCCGGATGCACGAGCACATCAACCAGCGGGTCGTGCTCAGGATCGGCAACAACCCGGTCGACTGTGCCAACAGGCAATCCGCGAGGGAAGATCTGATCTCCGCCGCTGGTGACGATGGGCTCGCCTTCTTTTGATCCTGCTGTCGGGAGAAACATCAATGACCTGCAGCTGGCCATAGGCGCGGCCCTTCAGTATGCCGCGGATGCGCGTGGATTGGAGAATCACGCCTACGCCACTGGTTGGGTCGGTAACAAGCAGCACCTGGCTGGTGTGCGGGAATACATCCTTGAGCTTGCCGACGATGCCGTCTGCCGTAATGACTGGCATGTCCTGTTGGAGTCCGTCTTCCGATCCCTTGTCGATGTACAGGACTTGCGACTGGTCAGTGCCGCCGGTGCCGATGATCTGCGCAGGCTGCGTTTTATAGATATAGTGCTCGGTGAATCCGAGCATCCGCTGAAGACGCTGCCCCTGCGCCGCATCCTGGGCGATACTGGCCTGTTCCAGCCGCAGGCGTTCCACTTCCTGAAGCAGGCTGGCATTTTCACGCCGCACATGGATCAGGTCAACATAGCCGAACCAGAGAGCCCGGAACCAATGGCCGGTATCGTGCAGAAGGCGCTCAGGCGGCGTGATTACGGCGACGACGACGTGGCGCATCAAGCTTACGCTGGGCCGGTCGGCGCCGTCGGCCGCCGGGCGCTTGGCCTGGACGGCCAGAGCCAGCAACTGCGCCACAAGCACCGCGATGAGCACCAGGACGTTCCTGTAGCGGCTGAAGAAGGATTCCATGGGGCTGGAATTTCGGCGTTTGCCGAGATACTCCTTGTGCGTCCGCACGATCCGGACGCGTTAAACACATGCTAGTCGATCTTGATCTTGCGCAGCAAACGGAAGTCACTGAGCATTTTGCCTGTGCCCAGCACGACGCTGGCCAGGGGATCGTCGGCAATCGAAACCGGCAGCCCGGTTTCTTCGCGAATGCGCTTGTCGAGATTCTTGATGAGCGCGCCGCCTCCGGTGAGCACGATGCCGCGGTCGCTGATGTCGGCGCTGAGCTCCGGCGGGGTCCGTTCGAGGGCTACGCGAATGGCGTTCATGATAGTCGAGATCGATTCGCCGAGCGCCTCGCGGATTTCGCTGTCGTCGATGGTGATGGTTTTGGGCACGCCTTCGATGAGGTTGCGGCCTTTGATCTCCATGGTCATCGGCTTGTCGAGCGGGTAGGCGGAGCCGATTTCGATCTTGATCTGCTCGGCGGTGCGCTCGCCGATGAGCAGGTTGTATTTGCGCTTGAGGTAGTTCATGATGGCCTCGTCCATCTGGTTGCCGGCCATGCGGACGGAGCGCGAATAGACGATGCCGGAGAGCGAGATGACGGCGATATCGGTGGTGCCGCCGCCGATATCGACCACCATGTTGCCGCTGGGCTCGGTGATGGGCAGACCCGCGCCGATGGCGGCGACCATGGCCTGCTCGACCAGGAAGACTTCGCTGGCTTTGGCGCGATAGGCGGAATCCTCGACGGCGCGCTTTTCTACCTGCGTGATCTCAGAAGGCACGCCGATGACGATGCGCGGATGCACCAGCATTTTGCGGTTGTGCGCCTTCTGGATGAAGTAATTCAGCATCTTTTCGGTGACTTTGAAGTCGGCGATGACGCCGTCCTTCATCGGCTTGATGGCGACGATGTTGCCGGGCGTGCGGCCCAGCATCTCCTTGGCTTCTTTGCCGACGGCTTCGACTTCGCCGGTGTTTTTGTTGATGGCGACGATGGAGGGCTCGTTGACGACGATGCCCTTGCCGGCGGCGTAGACCAGGGTGTTGGCCGTGCCTAGATCGATCGCCAGATCGCTGGAAAAAACGCTAAACAGCGAACGCAGACCGTGCGTCCGCGAAGAACGTGACGAAAAACCGTTCGATGACATGAAAAGTTGAACTTTTCCTGTGAGGACTCGCTCTATTGTACGGCTAGTCAAGAGCGTGAACAGATTATTGCTGCGATTTCCACCGGACTTTTATGAAAAAAGTCACAATGTGCCAGACGAACAGGGCATCTGCGGGTCTGCCACCCGGCTCCCTGTTTCCGATCTTCTTGCTATGCTGGACTGTTTCGCGTCTTTTCACGATGAGGAGAATTCTATGTCCAGCAAGATCTATAAGAACCTGATCGGCGGCAAGTGGGTCGCTGCGCAGACCGGCAAGACCTTTCTCAACCTCAATCCGGCCAAGTCGACGATGTGGTGGGCGAGTTTCAATCC
The DNA here is from genome assembly GCA_963783805.1 of uncultured Acidobacteriaceae bacterium. Classification (GTDB taxonomy): domain Bacteria; phylum Acidobacteriota; class Terriglobia; order Terriglobales; family Acidobacteriaceae; genus Silvibacterium. The sequence goes on from CAWAPC010000008.1 coordinate 327,128, forward strand.
TCGGGCGCAGCGGACGTTGATGACGCCGTGGCCGCGGCGCCGACGGCCTGAAGACGTGGCGGCTGGTTCCGGCGCCGAAGCGGGCGGAGATTCTTTACCGCACGGGCGAGATGCTCACGCAGCGCAAAGAAGAGTACGCCCGGGAGATGACGCGCGAGATGGGCAAGGTCCTGAGCGAGACGCGCGGGCGATGTGCAGGAGGCGATCGATACCGCTTTTTACATGGCGGGCGAAGGGCGGCGGCTCTTTGGCCAGACGACGCCTTCCGAGTTGCCGAACAAGTTCGCCATGTCCGTGCGCATGCCGGTGGGCGTTTGCGGCATGATTACGCCGTGGAATTTTCCCATGGCGATTCCCTCGTGGAAGCTGTTTCCTGCCTGGTTTGCGGCAATACCTGCGTGATCAAGCCGGCGGAAGATACTCCGCTGTCGACCTTCAACCTGGTGCAGGCGCTGATGGACGCGGGCCTGCCGGCGGGCGTGGTCAACATCGTGACCGGGTTCGGTCCGGATGCGGGCGCGCCGCTGGTTTCGCATCCCGACGTGCGCGCCATTTCGTTTACCGGGTCGAGCGAAGTGGGCCGCATCGTCGGCCAGACGGCAGCCGCTAACTTCAAGCCCTGTTCGCTCGAGATGGGGGGCAAGAACGCGATGATCGTGCTCGAGGACGCAAACCTCGACCTGGCGCTGGATGGCGCGGTGTGGGGCGCTTTTGGCACCACCGGCCAGCGCTGCACGGCGACCAGCCGCATTCTTCTGCAGAAGAGAATTGCGGCCGAGTTCACGGGCAAGCTGGTGGCGCAGCGCGGAGGCTCTGAAGGTGGGCGACGGCCTGGACGAGTCGGTGGAGATGGGGCCGCAGATCAACCAGCAGCAGATGGAGACCTCGATGCCGCTACAGCGCGATTGCGCGAAAGGAGGGCGCGCGGCTGCTGACCGGCGGCAGCGCAGCTCGAAGACGGCGTGTATGACAAGGGGCATTTTTTTGCTCCGACGGTCTTTGGGGGGGTCAAGCCGACGATGCGGATTGCGCAGGAAGAGGTCTTTGGGCCGGTGGTCAGCCTGATCGAATGCGACGACTTCGACCAGGCAATGGAGATTGCGAACGGAATTCAATACGGCCTTTCGACCGCGCTGTATTCGCGCAACGTGAACCTGGCGTTCAAAGCGATGCGCGATCTGGAGGCGGGAATTACTTACATCAATGCGCCGACGATCGGGGCGGAGGTGCATCTGCCGTTCGGCGGCGTGAAGCAGACAGGCAACGGTCATCGCGAAGGCGGCACGGGCGCGCTGGATTTCTATACGTCATGGAAGTCGGTCTACGTGGATTACTCCGACCGGCTGCAGCGGGCGCAGATTGATACGGGAGAGTGAAAGCTGAATTATTGAAAGGAGTTCTTCGGCAGAGCGCGGTTCCTTCTCGAATGATCAACGTATCAACAGCGCCAGTTTTGCGACAGTGGCAAGGTTCCGATCCAGCTCTCGATCCAATGTCTCACGATCTGCCGCACCTGCAGGGGCAAAGCCCGCCAAATCTCTCATCAGCTCCGAGCGATTGCGCGTGCCGTCCAGGAGCATTACCAGCCGTCTTACCTGATCGTCCCCCGCTTCGACAGTTGCATGGTTAAGCGTGGCCATCGTGAAGCCACGACTTGCCTGTAGTCTCGCGAGAGGACTTGCTTCCGGACGCTCGCCTGCGATTGAAACGAACGCCGGGCGCCACACGGCGAGATCCACCAAGCCGGCCGTATACATAGAGAGAAGGATCTCACTGATCGGCTGCGGTATTCTCCGCCCCAAACTCGGCTAATAACTCCTCAAAGTGAGTCGAACGCGGTGATGATTCGATCAGCCGGGAGATCAGTGCGATAACGAGCGGGTGCGACGTTTTCATCTGTGCTCCCGCCTCGGAGCAAAACGCTCGAATGCCAGCCGATTCCTCCTCCGAATTCACCGGAAGGCTGCTGGCCGGGGAAGATGCGTAGAGAGCTTGCACGCGAGTCGCTTTTACCTTCGTATCGAGAGCAACTTTTTCGTGACAAAGCAGCGTCCTTCTGAATTTTCTGCATTTGAGGAAATCGCGATATTGTTCGCGCGCCAGCCGGTCGTCGCCAATTAGAGACGTCAGTCTTTCCACTACCTCGGGACGCAGACCGTTGTCACCCATGTCCCAGTAGTCCGCCTCCGCCAGGAATTGCAGGCCATGCTGCTGCGCGTGCGCAATGAATTCATGGAAGAATACCGGCTCCCAGTGCTCCGCCAGTTCATCGTGGAATAACACGTTCGCGGGCCGCTCGAGAATTTCAGAAATCTCTCTTCGAACAAAGGCCTGATAATGGCCGTCCTTTGAATCTATAGATGAGTCGACGATTCTGTTTTCCGGACGCGAAGTGCGTGTCGCTGGACGCGCAATTCTGCGACACGCTTACATATGGATGCATAGTAGTTTAGAAGCTGAAGATGGCCTGCACGTAGATGCGGCGACTGGCTGAGCCGGAGGAGTAGATCTGTCCGGCGAGGGCATTCGATTTGCCGAACTCCGGCGAGCCGAGGACTCCGGTTGGCGGCGCGAGGTTGATGTCGTTGAAGAGGTTCAGGGCCTGCGCGCTGAAGGTCAGGTTGAAGCGCCGGTTTTCGGCTGTCTCCGGGCCCCGCCGGGCCATGACCGCCGCCGCCGCCATTCAATCCGCCGGGACCGAGACCCCGCCGGGTCCGCGACCGCCTCCCCGTCCTCCGCCACCGCCATAGAAGCCGCCACTGTTAAAGCCGCCGCTCGCCACCTTGGGTCCGAAGGCGAAGGACTTGCTGGCGCGGAGGTTGAAGGTGAAGAGATTGGGGCCGTTGCCGTAGTTGATCGGGATCGGGGTATAGTTCGTACCCGGATTGAGGTTGAAGGTGCCGTAGGAGGTGGTGACAGTGTCGGGATCGCCGGCTTGACGCAAAGGAGGGACGGTCGTTGAAGAACGAGTCGCCGTTGACGTCCTGGCCGAGGGTGATGTTGAAGGGCTTGCCGGAGGCGGCGACGATAAAAGGATTGAAGCGCAGGTTCCACGGCGCAGTTCCAGCTGCCCATGAGGAACATCTGGTTGCGGACGTCAAAGGCGGCGCGTCCGTAGTCGAGCTTGAGGTCGGCGGAGTTCGACGGGATTTGTGCTTACGCCGCCGCTGTCGCTGTTGGCGAAGCTGAGAGTGTAGAAGCCGAAGAGGGAGAGCTTTTGGCCGAAAGCGCGCGTTGAAGTTGGTGATGAGCTGGTTCTGCTTGAAGACGGCCTCAGAGTAGTACTGATAGATGTTGGGGGCGGTGGGATCGTAGCCGGGCACTTGCGGTGCATTGGCATTGCGGGTGATGAGCTGGTGCTGACCGAGCGTGTTGAGATAGGTGAAGGAGACGGTAGAGGACTTGGTGAGCTGGCGCTCGACGCCGCCGGCAGCCTGTTCGATTGATTGGGGCGTGCAGATTGGGCGCGATCTGGTAGACGGCGGTTTTGCTGCTGGTGCTGCCGGTTTGCGCGCAGTGCTGGGAGGATCGGTCGGCAGGAGATGCCGTTCGGGTAATAGCAGGTGGGGTTCTGGATGACGGCTTCCTTCTGCGGCGAATTGGCGCTCGCGTTGAGGCGGTCGGCCTGAAGGATCTGGTCGAGGCCGAAGCGGTCGTAGAAGAATCCATAACCGCCGCGGATGACGGTTTTGGGTTGGCTTGTCTGGCGCTTGCCCACCCATAGGCGAAGCTGAAGCGCGGCGCCCAGTCGTTCTTGTCGGCGATGCCGCTCTGCGACTCCCAGCGGACTCCATAGCTGAGGGTGAGATTTTTGCGCGCGCTCCAGTCGTCCTGATAATAGAGGCCCACGTCGGCCATGGAGCCGCGATTTTGGGGTTGCCATAGACCAGATTGAGCTGGCTGGGGCCGCCGCCGGCGGCCTGAATCTGTGGCCACGTCTGGCCGGCGCCGTGGCCATAGATGGTGTTGCAGTAGTCCAGTGCGGCGGGTGAGGTGTTGACGGCGCATGCCGGACGCTCGCCGCGCCGCCCCTGCCCGGTTGCCGCCAAAGGTGAAAGTTCCGTTGAAGCTGGCGCTGGAGGTGTTGGCGTCGCGGTTTACGCGGAGGCGCCCGCCGAAATTGATGGCGTGTGTCTTCAGAGCGATTTCGGTGAGGTTCTGCAACTCGTAGTGCAGGGAGTGGTCGGTGCTGAACTGGTCGCTGTTGCCGCCGAAGGTTTCAAAGCCGGAGACCTGCACCTGGGGCGTGAATGGTGGACGGCGTCTCGCTTGAGAAATCGCGCAGGAACTGGAAGCGCGTTTCGTTGATGACCTTGTCGTTGATGATCTGCGTGTCGCTGATCTGGAGCGTGTTTTCGCTGGAGTCGCTCTTGTAGGCTTGCGTGTCCAGCGAGAATTGTCCCACGCCCTGATTCTGCTCGCCGTTATCGTAGTACTGGTAGCGCACGGTCAGCGTGTTCTTTGCGCCGATCTCCAGATCGAGCCGGGGGCTGATGTTGGTGCGCGTGCGCGGCGCGACGAGTGCGTCGTTGAAGGAGACCGTGCCGTAGTCCGCAGGATTGGTGTAGATGCCGTTGGCAAAATCGCCGTTGACTTCGCCTGCGAGGCGGTAGGCGTCCACAATGGCGTCGTCCTGGATGTTGCGGCGCTCGGCGCTGACGAAGTAGGAGGCATTTTTGCTGATGCGGCCGCTGACAGTGCCGTTGAACTGGTAAGCTGTAGTAGTCAGGAATGTTTTTGTCGAAGGGATTGCCGGTGTTGAGCTGCGACGGATTGCCCTGAACAAAGAACTGCCCATGGAGCTGGTTGGTTCCGGGCTTGGTCAAGAATCTCGATGCGTCCGTAGCCGAGCTTGTCGTACTCGGCCGAGAAGGGATTGCGGTTGATGCGGATCTCGCGGATGGCCGATTTCGGTGGAAGCTGCCCGGCGGTAAAGCCGTCAATGTAAATCTGGCCGCCGTTAGGTCCGGCGGCGGGTCCGGCGAGCGCGTTCAGTTCATTCTGCAATTCGTCAGGATCATCGGAGAGCGCGTCGAGGTCTTTGCCTTTGAGGATGAGACTGTTGGCGTTGCTGGTGGGATCGACGCTGACGGTCGGCGTGTCCTCATTGACGACGACCTGCTGCTTCTCGACCGCGATTCGGAGCGAGATGTTGAACAGCCTGCTTTGGCCGGCGGCGAGGGTGACGGCTTGAGACGCGGAAGGGCGCGAAGCCCTTGGCGTTGGCGAGGACGATGTAAGTTCCCGGCGCGAGATTGCTTACGCTGAAAACTCCAGATGCATCGGAGGTGGCCGTGGCTACGGTGTGGCCATCGGTCGTGGTGAGGCTGATGGTGGCGCCCGGGATGACGGCTCCGCTGGGGTCGGTGACGTCGCCGCGCAGGACAGTGGACTGCGCAGACGCTGCGCCACAGGCTCCGGCGAGGAGCGCGATGCCAAGAACAGGGAAAAGACAGCGGCGAAGAAAATTCAACGTTGCTCCGAATCGTTTGTGCGGGGGAAAGGAGGCCTTTCCCCAAGCGGCTGAGGCCGCGTGCTCTTTGGGTTTCATCCGTGCTTTCGGCTCGGACGCTTCTTCACTTTCCTTTGACCGGCTGTCGTGGCCGGTGCCAGTGCCGATTACGGTGCTCCTGCTTCTCCCGCGCCTGCGTCTGCTCCCCCGCCCCCAACATTCCACGAGGCTGAGAACATGCTCTGGCTGGCAGAGGGAGAGGCAGTGAGGATGGGTTCAACACCGGCGACCAAGGTAACTGCTGTTGCTGCGTCGGGAGTGCCTTGCGTGGCTACGATCATTACGGCGTCGCCCTTATGCAATTCCGAAAGCTGCACGGGCGGCGTACGCTGCAGCATTTGGGAAAGGTCTCCGCCGCGTTGGCCGGCGGCGGATTGCCGTCCTCCGGCATGATCGCCGGTATGATCCGGAGACCCTGCGCCAGTTTCGCCCGCCGGGTGCTCCTCCGCTTGAGTTTCGCCGGAGTGCTTCAGGCGCATGGCGAGATATTGGGCCATTTGCTCCGGAAGCTTGTGCATCTGCGATTCGGCCGACACGAGGATTACGACCGGTTTTTTTGTGGCGAGGTCGCGCACCGTGACGGTATTGGCTGCGGGGTCAAGAGAGAGCACGGTTCCGGCGATGTTGCGGAAGCTTCCCGCGATGATTTCGTCGGCGGTGATGTTGCTGCCGTCCGTGCTGCGGTCGCCGCGCGCGCGAAGCTGGTCGCCTGGATGAATTTGATCGAGCGTGGAGGGCTGCGCGTCAGAAAACTTGATGGAGTTCGGGCTGTAACGCCGGACGATGGTTTTGGGCGTGGCATGAATGGTCAAAATGCGCGCGCCGGAGGCGATGGTGACGGTTCCCGCGGCCGTGTCCACCGTTTTGACCAATCCGCCCACGCCGCGGTGTTGCCAGTCCGCCTCTTCGGCCTGCTGGCGCTCCGCGACAGCGGCCTGCTTCATGGCGATGATCGTGGTTGCCGTTAAACCCGAGCCGTCGGCTGAGGGATGGACAGCGGCGAGGATGCGGTCGCCGATCGCGATGCCGCTCAACGCAATCGGCGTGGCTCCGGCAAGAGTCTTTGCTCCCGGCTGTGTTTCAAGAATGTGCGCGGTGTCGCTGACGGAGAGCGTGACAGGCGCGCCGGTGTCGGGCTTGACCGTTACCGACTGGCCGTTGATGGCGGTGACTGAGCCTACAACGCGCGTGGGAGCGGTTTGCGCCTGCGTCGCGCGCGCGGCAGGCGCGGGAACGAACACGCTGATGCTCGCGAGTGCCATAAAGAAGGGAATGGTGACGAATCGCATGAAAAATTCTGTGCCTTAACTCTTTCAGTCAATGGTTCTGTTCAGCGCCTGGATGGCAAATGCGGTTCCTCTTAAAAAGACGCAGCCGAGAGATGAAAGTTTCATTCTTTGTGTGAGATGCGCGCTCAGAAAATGCAAGATTGGCATGACCGCCGGGATTTTGCGGAATGGGCATGAAGAAAAGGATTACGTTGCCAATGAATCGTTTGCGCAGGATATGATTCTCGGGAAGCGGTGTTCCTGCGATGGCGGGATGAAAGCCGCGAAAATCGCACACAGGATAAACGATGGCAATCAGCAACCCAGGCAGCTCCACTCAAGTCAGTGTCGCATCAGGCGGCGGGGGCAGTTACAAAAGCGCATTTGCGATGGTCACCACGTTGTTCTTCATCTGGGGCTTTCTAACCTCGCTGAATGACATTCTGATTCCGCACTTCAAGGATATCTTTGGCCTGAGCTATGCTCAGGTCACAAGATTCAAGTGGCTTTCTTCTTTGCATACGCCATTTTTGGATTTCCCGCAGGGAAGGTAGTGGAATGGATCGGCTACCAGCGCACGATGGTGATGGGCCTGTTCACGATGGCCCTTGGTGCGGTGCTCTTCATCCCCGCAGCCAATTTACCGTCGTTTGTACTATTTTTGGTTGCGTTGATTATTCTAGGTGCGGGCATGTCGGCCCTTCAGGTCGCCGCGAACCCGTATGTTGCTGTGCTTGGTCCGCCTCAGACTGCGTCGAGCCGCCTCAATCTTTCGCAAGCTTTTAATTCTCTGGGGACTACGATCGGCCCTCCGTTAGGAGGCTACCTTATTCTGCGTGGTGCAGCGAAAATGGTCCCGAACACCGAGGCCATGAGCGCTGTGGCGCGGCACGCCTATCAATTGCAGCAGGCGGCCTCGGTGAAATTCCCGTACTTCATTTTCACTTTGGTACTGGTGCTTCTAGGCCTGGCGATTGCGCTATACAAATTTCCGCGCATTGATACGACGAAAGATTTCCGCCCGGTCAAGGATGGCGGTAAGCAGTTCAGCATCTGGCGGTATCGGCATGTGGTGCTAGGCGCGGTGGCGATTTTCGTTTATGTGGGCGCCGAGGTTTCGATAGGAAGCTTTCTGATCAACTATTTCGGCCAGTCTTATATTGCGGCACTCACCGAATTGGCTGCGTCAGCCTATGTGGCCTTTTATTGGGGTGGAGCGATGGTGGGACGATTTATTGGCTCTGCGGTGCTGCAGAAGGTAAAGACGGGCACGCTGTTGACGATGTGCGCGGTTGTGGCGACGCTCCTAGTGCTCACTTCCATGCTGACGTTCGGGCATGTGGCGATGTGGAGCATTCTGTTGGTGGGCTTATTCAACTCGATCATGTTCCCGAGCATTTTCACGCTTGGCATTGCAGAGATGGGTCCCCTGACCGGCGAGGCTTCTGGATTGCTTGTAATTGCGATTGTCGGCGGAGCAATTATTCCAGAGCTGCAAGCGTTCTTGATCGACCGCATTGGAATTCATCACGCATTTATCATCCCGGTGATCTGCTACCTGTTCATCGCGTATTACGGATGGAAGGGTTCGCGGGTGATCTTGCCTGAGGGCAGCCATTGAGGATTAGCAATTCGCTAGTGTGGGACAATGGACGGTTCTTTTTGAGCCGTCCATTTGTCTTTTGGTGCGGCTTTGGATTGTGAGCACGGATGAAGAATTTAAAACTGGATGGGCGTTCGCTTTCTCTCGCTGAAATAGTTGCGGTGGCCGTGGATGGCGGCACGGTTTCTATCGCGCGCGACGCCTATCCACGCATTGAGGCTTCGCGCAGTGTGGTGGAAGGATTGCTTGTCCGGGGCGAGACGGCGTATGGCATCAATACGGGCTTTGGCAAACTGAGCGACGTTCGCATCGGCCCGGATCAGCTTGAGGCTTTGCAGCGGAATCTGGTTCGCAGCCATTCCTGCGGTCTGGGCGAGCCTCTGCCCGAAGACGAGGTGCGGGCGATGCTGCTGCTACGCGCGAACGTGTTGGCCAAGGGACTGAGCGGCGTGCGTCCGGTGGTAGTGGAGACGCTGGCCGCGATGCTGAATGCACGGATTCATCCGGTGATTCCGGCGCATGGGTCGGTAGGGGCGAGTGGCGATCTGGCTCCGCTGGCGCATCTGGCGCTGGCGCTCATGGGAGAAGGCGAAGTTTTCTTCGGTGGCGAGCGGGTGGCGGCTATGACGGCGCTCAAGCAGGCTGGGATCGCGCCGCTCACGCTGGCAGCCAAGGAGGGTCTGGCACTGCTGAATGGCACGCAGGCCATGGCCGGGGTTGGCGGGCTGGCGCTGGCGCGGGCATTGCGTTTGGTCGAGCTGTTTGATGTGGCTGGAGCCATGTCACTTGGAAGCTTTGATGGGGACTCCCACAGCGTTTGACGCGCGCATCCATGCGGCTCGGCCTCACGCGGGGCAGATAGCGGCGGCGGCGCATCTGCGACGGCTGCTCGAGGACAGCGAGATTCGTGAGTCGCACCGGCATGACGATCCTCGTGTGCAGGATGCCTATTGTCTGCGCTGTATGCCGCAGGTGCATGGAGCGGCGCGGGGAGCGCTGTCGCACGTGCGCGAGGTGATTGAGATCGAGACGGGTTCGGCTACGGATAATCCTCTGATTTTTTCTGAAGCCGCAGAGATCGTGTCGGGCGGCAATTTTCACGGCGCCCCGCTGGCGCTGGCACTGGACTATGCGGCAATTGCGATGACGGACCTGATGAGCATGAGCGAACGGCGCATCGACCGGCTGATTAATCCCGATATCAATGAAGGACTGCCAGCGTTTCTCTCGCCGCAGGCCGGGGTCTCTTCAGGATTGATGATTGCGCATGTGGCCGCAGCAGCATTGCTGAATGAGGCGAAGGTGTTGGCGCATCCGGCCAGCGTGGATTCGGTGCCGACTTCAGGCGGCAAGGAAGACCATGTGTCGATGGGCATGACGGCGGCGTTGAAGCTGCGGCAGATTGTGCAGAACGCCGAGTACGCGCTGGCAATTGAGTTTATCGCCGCGGCGCAGGGACTGGAGTACCGGCTTCCGCTAAAACCGGCGCGCGAGGTTGGCCGCGCGATGGCTGCGGTGCGCGAGACAATTGCTCCGTTGAAGGAAGACCGCGTGCTTTCAGGCGAGATTGAGCGACTGGCGCGGGCGATTCGCGCGGGAAGATTCGATGAGTGGAGATAAGGAGAGCGCGAAGCCGGCCGTGAACTGACGCGGCTTGAAAGAAAATGCTCGCATTCCGGCCTGCGATTCGATCTACGGTTCGACCGGCTCGACGTAAAACATTTCATTTGTACGCCGAAAGCCGTTGCTTTCGTACAAGCGACGCGCGGCTTCAGTGGAGTGCAGCGCGACGACGCGAATCTTGCGGCGGCGAGCCTCGGCCAGCGCGAGTTCGATGAGGTGGCTGGCGAGCTTTTTGCGGCGGTACTCCGGCTCGACGTAAACGTTGAGCAGATAGCCGCGGTGCCTGGAGTTCGGGTCGAGCGGGTGCGGCGCCCAGTCGAGAAGCATAAGTCCGGCACCAGCTACAACGCGGTCTCCGTCGGTGCTGAACCAGCCGCAGTATTTTCCGTCAGTGATGGCGTGAGCGACCCAGGGTTCAAAGTTCCGGGCCATGATGTCCAAAACTTGATTGTCCGCCCGTCCGGCATCGACGAACATGCGCCGCCGGTGATGGGTGATGAGCTTTGCGTCCGCTGCGGTTGCCGTTCTCGTTTCCAGCATGGTCAAAAGTATAGCTACGATAGAGGCAGATGTCAGACGAACTTGAGTTGAATCGCGCGCTGCTGCGTCCCGGGATGCGGCTGGCGGTGGCTGTTTCCGGAGGCGCGGACTCGGTGGCGTTGCTGCGCGCGCTGGTGTACGCGGCGCCGGAGATTGGTCTGGTGCTCTCCGTTGCGCACGTGCATCACGGCATTCGCGGAGCCGAGGCCAACGATGATGCGGAGTTTGTGGGCGCCCTGGCAGCAGAACATGGGGTTAGCCTATCTCCGGCGGGACGTGGATGCTCCGGCGGCGGCGCGGGAGAACCGTGAAACCCTGGAGGAAGCGGCCAGGAACCTGCGCTATGCGTGGTTTGGCGAACTGCTGGCTTCTGGTGTGGCCGATGCCGTAGCCACGGCGCACACTCTGGACGATCAGGCGGAGACAGTTCTGCACAAACTGCTGCGCGGAGCATGGACGGAAGGCTTGAGCGGGATTCATCCAGTGCTGGCGCGGCCGAAAGGGACGATTCTGCGGCCGTTTCTTGGCGTTCGGCGAGCGGAGATCGAGGCGTGGCTGACCCATTTGGAACAGCCTTGGCGCGAAGACACGACCAATTCCGATACTGCCCACACGCGCAATCGGCTGCGGCACGAACTGCTTCCGGCGTTGGCGACGTATAACCCGCAGATTTACGGCCAGCTAGCCAATCTGGCCACTCTCGCACGGGACGAGGACGCCTACTGGCAGGGGGAGCTGGCGCGGATTCTGCCGTCCCTGCTGTTGCCGGGGAGGCCGGTGCGCGGCGGCGGCCGCGCGGCTTCGAGCTAAACCTGATGAAACCAGCGTGGCGCTGGAGATCGAGAGGCTGCCTGCGTCTCCGGCGGTGCGGCGGCGGATTCTGCGTGCGGCGGCGCGACAGTTGGGAGTGGCCCTGAACTTCGAGCAGACCGAGCGGTTGCTGGCCATGTGCGGGGCAAATCCAAGCAGACGGCAGACGTTGACGGCGGTGCTGCGGGCGGAGCGCTCTCCCCGGGAGTTGCGGCTGGTGAAAGCATTTGAGGCGGCGTGTGACCGAAGGGAGTAGAATATTCTTGCATAGCAGACGTCTTTTGTCGGGCAGGTTCTCCAATAGGCAGTAATTTTGAGAGACTTCAACCGGCTGGTGACGTCTAATCCGGTAAGCGCACTGAAAGCAGCGAGTCGTGCCGTGGGGAGATCCCTGTCGCTGCTTTTGTTGTATTCGCCGGCGCTTGAGAGAAAAGAGGTTGTCTTTCGTGAATTCTACGGTCAAACAGATCATCTTCTGGGTCTTTATCTTTGCGTGCCTCATTGTCCTGTGGCGTGTCTTTCAGACCGGGACCGCCGGCGGGAAGGATAAGGAGATTTCGTTTTCGGAATTTCTGCAGGACGCACAGCAGGGCCAGATTAGCGATGTCACGATTACGGGCAGTGATGCGCGCGGCGAGCTGCACGGCGACAAGACGAATTTCCACACGGTTATACCGGCGAATTATCCCCACCTTTATGACGTGCTCGACCAGAACAAAGTCAAGGTGACCATCAAGGACAATCAGGGCAGTGCATGGTGGAGCATTCTGATCAATGTGGCTCCGCTGTTGATTCTTGTGGCGCTGTGGTTCTTCATGATCCGGCAGATGCAGAGCGGCGGCAACAAGGCGCTCTCGTTCGGCAAGAGCCGGGCGCGGCTGCTCTCAATGCAGCAGAAGAAGATCACATTCAAGGACGTCGCAGGCGTAGACGAGGCCAAGGAAGAGCTGAAGGAGATCATTGAATTTCTGCGCGAGGCGCAAAAATTCCAGAAGCTGGGCGGACGCATTCCGAAGGGCGTGCTGCTGGTCGGGCCTCCGGGAACGGGCAAGACGTTGCTGGCGCGCGCGGTCGCGGGCGAGGCCAACGTTCCTTTCTTCTCGATCTCCGGATCCGACTTCGTTGAGATGTTCGTGGGAGTTGGCGCAAGTCGCGTGCGCGACCTTTTCGAGCAGGGAAAGAAGAACGCTCCTTGCATCATCTTCATCGACGAAATCGATGCAGTGGGACGGCATCGGGGTGCGGGTCTCGGCGGCGGACACGATGAGCGCGAACAAACGCTGAACCAGTTACTGGTAGAGATGGACGGCTTCGAGTCGAACGATGGCGTAATTCTCGTTGCGGCGACGAACCGGCCCGATGTGCTCGATCCGGCGTTGCTGCGCCCCGGTCGCTTCGATCGGCGCGTGATCGTAGGACGTCCCGATGTGCGTGGACGAGAAGAGGTTCTGCGCGTTCATGCCAAGAAAGTTCCGCTCGCCGACGACGTTGACCTGCGCGTGATGGCTCGCGGAACACCGGGCTTCTCGGGCGCGGATTTGGCCAACATGGTGAACGAGGCGGCGCTGAATGCTGCCCGGTATAACCGCAAGGCCGTCATGATGGTCGACTTCGAGCAGGCCAAGGACAAAGTTCTGATGGGTGCCGAGCGCAAGTCGATGCTGCTGAGCGACGAGGAAAAGCGCGTAACCGCGTATCACGAAGCGGGACACGTGATCGTAGCCGCCATCCGCGACCATGCCGATCCGCTGCACAAGGTTACGATTATTCCTCGCGGCATGGCGCTCGGCGTCACCATGCAGTTGCCGGAAGACGACAAGCACACCGTCACCAAGGATTACCTCGAGACGCAGCTTGCCATCCTGATGGGTGGCCGCATAGCCGAAGAGATTTTCCTGAAGCAGCTCACAACGGGCGCGGGTAACGACATTGAGCGCGCAACCGACCTCGCTCGCAAGATGGTCTGTGAGTACGGCATGAGCCGGCTTGGGCCGCTGACGTTCGGCAAGAAGGAAGAGCAGATCTTCCTCGGCCGAGAGATCGCGCAGCACAGTGATTTCTCAGAGGAAACGGCGCGTCAGATTGATGGCGAGGTTCGTAGCCTGGTGGATGAGGCATATCGCTCGGCGTATGGAATTCTGGAGACGCACCAGGATGCAATGCATCGCATGTCTGCTGCATTGCTGGAGCGCGAGACTCTGGATGCGAACGAGATTCGCATGCTGATCGAGGGCAAGGAACTGCCTCCGTTCAATAAGCCTTCGGGCGGCGCGGGGGCCACCGTATCGGATGTGCAGCAGGTTCTGAAGCCGGAGCCGGGACGCGGTCCGGGATTACCGGAGGGCAGTCCTTCTCCTGCTTAGACCCTGTTTAATGTGTTGAGCTGGCCCACCGGGTTTCCGATCCGGTGGGTTTTGTTTTTCCAGTTCACTTAAAGTGCATTTCGACCGAAGCTTCCTGCGAAAAAGTGCGTCTGAGTAAGTGAGAGGTACGAACAAAAATGCGTCTTTCGAGCTTTTCTTTTCTGCTTGCGTTGCTGTTGCTCGGCTGGGGTGGTTCAAGCCCAGGCCGATCTTCCTGCGGGTTCTTCGCATTACACGATTTATCAGAACGACAAGAACGTCGGCTCATCGGAAGCCACGGTTACGCCCACGCCTGCCGGGTATACGATCACCTCGCGCGGCGAAATGCACCTGTCGAAGTTCAGCTACAGCTTTACCAATTCGCAGAACCTTGATCACATGCTGAATCTGGTGAGCGACAGATTACGGGAACGGTCAACGGCAGCCCCGTGACATTTACTGTGAATGCCGATCCGTCGGGCAGGGAATTTCATATCAATGTAAACGCCAAGGGCAAAGATACGCAGAATACGGTAGACCGGCATCAGCATCTGGCGCTGCTGCCTGATCTTGATTCGGCGGGTTACATGCTGCTGACGCAGATTGCGATGGAAAATCCGCCGGTGTCGTGGGTTCTGATTCCCAAAGAGACCGGGTTACTTGTGCCTTCAGTCTATAAGCGCGACGCGAACGTTCGCGGGCGTCTGGATGGACGGGAGATTGACGTGCAGCACACGACGGTAACGATAAGCGCGCAGAATGCAGTGAACGTGGAGCTGTTCCACACGTTCGGAAGGACGGCTGCTGGAAGCCGATCTGCCGGAGCAGAATTTCTTTGTGGTGCGGAACGGGTTCAAGCTGATCGATCGTCCGAAGTTCGCGCCGCCGCGCAGCCCGGATGCGAATTCTCCACAGCAGAGTGGCGCGCCGCAATATTCGGCTCCGCAGGGCGCTCCTCCGCAGATGCAGCAGCAGTAGAGGGATGCTCGCGTCTGAAGCTCGGGACGTGGGCATTCCTGTTGTTGCTTTGGGAATCGCGGTTCGTTCCTCGCTGTGCTCTCGTACAATAGAGCGAGTCATTTCAAGCGAAGGAACACGGGTGTCGAACTCCTCTTCTGATTCACGAAAGCGCGTGCTGAGCGGCATGCGCCCCACCGGCAAACTGCATCTGGGCAACTACATGGGCGCGCTCTATAACTGGGTGCGCCTGCAGCATGAGTATGAGTGCTATTTCTTTGTTGCGGATCTTCATGCGCTAACGACGGACTATGCGGATCCTTCGCAAGTGAGAGAAAATACCCGCGAAGTGGCGCTGGATTTTCTCGGCGCCGGGCTTGATCCTGAGCAATGCATGATATTTGTGCAGAGCCATGTGAAGCAGCATGCGGAGCTGCATCTGCTGTTCTCGATGATTACTCCGCTGGGCTGGCTGGAGCGGGTTCCGACCTACAAAGAGCAACAGGAGAATCTCACGGGCCGCGACCTGAGCACCTATGGGTTTCTTGGTTATCCGTTGCTGCAGTCCGCCGATATTTTGATTTACCAGGCCGATTTTGTTCCTGTGGGCCAGGACCAGGTGGCGCATGTGGAACTTACGCGCGAGGTTGCGCGGCGGTTTAATCAGTTTTATTCGAAAACAATTGTTGGAGTGAACGAAGGGGTCGAGAGTCGTTGGAAGTGTTCACGTTCCTATCCTTCCCGAGCCGAAGGTGCTGCTTACGCCTTCGCCCAAGCTGCCGGGCACGGATGGCCGGAAGATGTCGAAGAGCTATGGCAACACGATTCTGCTAACCGATCCGGAGCCGGTGATCCGGCAGAAACTGAAGCCGATGGTTACGGACCCGGCGCGCGTGCGGCGTTCTGATCCCGGCAATCCTGAAGTTTGTCCGGTGTTCGATCTGCACAAGGTTTTTTCGAGCGCGGAGACGCAACAAAAAGTTCGCGAAGGCTGCACGACCGCGGGCATCGGCTGCATTGAGTGCAAGGGATGGCTGGCCGATGCGGTGGTTGCAGAGCTGGCTCCGATTCAGGAGCGGCGACGTAAGTATGAAAGTGATCCGGCGCTGGTTACTGATATTCTGAAGGCCGGCGAACGACGCGCATCAGCTCGTGCGGAACAGACGATGGTGCAGGTGCGCGCGGCGATGGGCCTGGGCGAGTGAGGACTGCGATGGCCGACGAAGAGGGAAAAATCGCAGGTCAGATTCCAGATGCGGAGCAGGTTGCTGAAACGGCGGCTCCGGCATGTGCAGCGCGGCCAGAACCCGTTGCTGCTCCAAAAAAAGAAGCCGAATCCGCCTATCCATTCTCGGTTACGGTCGGCAAGTTTATGACGGGCCGCTGGACCTGCTGCTGGACCTGATCCGCAAGCAGGACATCGACATTTACGACATTCCGATTGCGAAGATCACTGCGCAGTTTCTCGCCTACGTCGAGCATCTGAAGGAAACCGACGTGGATGCGGCGGGAGATTTTATCTACACCGCTGCGCTGCTGATTCACATCAAGAGCCGGATGCTGCTGCCGCGTTCTCCTGCCGAAACGGCTGAGGGCGATGCGGAAGATCCTCGCCGCGAGCTGGTGGAGCGGTTGCTGGAGCATGAACGATTCAAGAATGCCGCACAGATGCTCCACGAAAAGCAGCAGGTGGAAGCGGCGACATGGACGAATCCCGGCATGAAGGAATTTCGTGACGCGGAGGGCACGGAGCCGGAGATCGCCGCCGACACCATGGACCTGGTGCGCGTGTTTCAGGAGATTCTGGATCGCGCGAAGAACCGTCCCGTGCTCGACATGGAAGAGGACGCGGTGACGGTGGGGCAGATGATCGACTTTATGCGTCGCCGCCTGATGATGGAAGACAGGCCGGTCGCGCTGCGCCGTCTGCTGGCCAACACAAAATCGGAGAAGGCGCTGATTGCGATGTTCCTTGCGCTGCTGGAACTGGTTCGTCTGCAGGCAATTCTGCTGCGGCAGGACCGGAACTTCAGCGAAATTTTTGTGAAGAAGCACGATCAGTTTGAGGAAGTGCTGAACGAGCGCATAAGCCAAATGCGCGACGACTGGTCCTGACGCAGTAAACGCGCTTCTGTAGTATCAAAGAAGTGCCTTTTTCCATTGACACATGAGTCTGAAAGCCAAAATCGAAGCCGTTATTTACGCCGCGGAAGAGCCAGTTACGCTGGCGCAGCTCGCCGCGTTGTTTCAATTCGAACTTCTTGAGGAACGCAACGCCCGTTTGAGCGCCGAATCTGCCAGCCGGGAGGAATTTGCGGCGGAATCCGCCGTTGCTGAAGAACCTGCACTCGCGCTCGCGGAGACCGCTGCTTCGCCAGAGGAGGCGACGGGTGGAAGCGACTCGTCTGCTGAAAATCTTACGTCGGACGCTCAAGGGGAGCAGCCCAGTTCTTCTGCTGACGACGAAAAGCGTGCTGCACGCCAGCGTGATCGCGAGGTGCGTGAGGAAGCGCGCCGGATTATTTCCGGGTTGATCGCCGAGTACGGCGAAGGCGACCGCGGCATGGAGATTCGTGAGATTGCCGGCGGCTATCGCGTGGCTACCAAGCCCGAATATCACGATGCAGTTCGAGGATTTATCAAGAGCCTAAAGCCTCCGATGAAGCTTTCGTTGCAGGCACTGGAGACACTGGCGGTGATTGCCTATAAGCAGCCGGTGACCGCGCCCGAGGTGAGCGAAATTCGTGGCGTCGATTCGGGCGGCGTGCTCGGCTCGCTCGTCAGCCGCAAGCTGATTACGACCGCCGGGCGCAAGCAGGTGATCGGGCGTCCGATTCTTTATAAAACCACGAAGGAATTTCTGCTCCGCTTCGGACTGAAAGACGTGAACGAGCTGCCCATCGATTGAGGAGTTCGAGAAGATGGCGGGTGAACTGGCGGAGACGGAAGGCGACGTGCCGGTGAGCGACGCTGCCGTTTGAAGGCTCCCAGCCTGAGGAGCAGACCGGTTAGCGGCGAGGCAGCCGATGACGAGAATCCTCTGAAGACTAGAACAGAGCCGACGAAGGGAACGGATGACCGGGTGCCGGCGCCCAGGAGCGTTTGCAAAAGATTCTTGCTGCCGCTGGCGTTGCTCGCGGCGCAAGGCCGAAGAGCTGATTCTGGCCGGACGGGTGCAGGTCAACGGCAAAATCGTAACCGAACTGGGCACCAAGGCCGACGGAGCGCGGGACCATATCCGCGTCGACGGCAAGCTGTTGCAGGGTGCGGAGCGGCTTCGCTACTACGTAGTCAATAAACCAAAGGGCTACGTGACGACCGTCAGCGATCCGCAAAACCGGCCTACCGTGATGCAACTGATTCGCGGCGGCGAGCGGGTGTTTCCGGTGGGGCGGCTGGATTATCCCAGCGAAGGCCTGCTCTTGATGACCAACGACGGCGAACTGGCCAACGCGCTGACCCGCGCCGCCGCCAAAGTCGAGAAGACGTATCTGGTGAAGGTGAGCGGCAAGCCGCCTGAATCAGGGCTGGAGCAGATTCGTGCGGGCATGATGATCGAGCGCGGGAAGCCGGGCACACATGAGGGGCGCGTGTCTGACGGCTCCGGCCAAGGTGAGGTTGTTTCGAGACGCTGAGAATCCATGGTACGAACTGGTGCTGATCGAGGGGCGAAACCGCGAGATTCGCAAGATGTTCGAAGAGATAGGGCATCATGTGGAGAAGATTCGCCGGATCGGCTATGGTCCGTTAGTGTTGGATTTGGAGCCGGGCGACGCGCGCGAATTGTCGGAGCAGGAAGTGGACAAGCTGCAACGCACTGCGCGGTCCGTGAAGGCCAAGCCGGCCAGACCTAAGGCATCGAAGAAGTAACTTTCACGATCTTCTGATTGCGTTAGAACATCTAATACACAGGAGTGGGGGGATTACATGGCTAAGGCAACATTCGGGGCGGGTTGTTTTTGGGGTGTTGAGTTGCGATTCCAGCAGGTTCCGGGCGTGACGGAGACCGCGGTCGGTTATGAAGGCGGCGAACTCAGTCAGCCAAGCTATCGTGACGTCTGCACGGACGCCACTGGACACGCCGAAGTTGTCGAGATCAGCTACGATCCGGCGAAGGTGAGCTACCAGCAATTGCTTGATCTGTTCTTCGAGCTGCACGATCCCACGCAATTGAACCGTCAGGGGCCGGACTGGGGCTCGCAGTATCGCAGCGCTGTCTTTTTCCATTCGCCCGAACAAGAAGCGGCTGCAAAAGAGACGATTGCGCGCCTGACTGCCGAGAAGCGATTTTCAAAGCCCATTGTTACGCAGGTTGTTCCGGCACAGACTTTCTGGCGAGCGGAGGAATATCACCAGAAGTATTTGGAAAAGCGCGGCGCAGCCAGTTGTCATATTTGATTCTGAGACTGCATATCATGCTCTGTTCTTTGGTCGCGTTTCGCTGCTGAGTGTAACCAGAAAACATCATATATGCTGCCAAATATGGAATTCTTCACGCTTAATTCAGCGCAAGTTTCTCGCATCGGTCTTGGCACCTGGGCTATCGGCGGCTCAGAGTGGGGCGAGGTGAGCGACGGGGACGCCATCGCCGCCTTGCTGGCTGTGTTCGAGCACGGCATCAACCTGATCGATACTGCGCCGATTTATGGCCACGGACGCGCTGAAGAGCTTGTCGGCAGGGCAATGCGGCAGCATAGGCATCGCGAGAAGTTTTACGTGGCTACAAAGGCGGGTCTCGAGTGGAATGCGCACGGTGTTTATGCAAACTCCGATCCGGCACGGCTACGGCAAGAGTTCGAGGACTCGCTGCAACGACTGGGCACGGCGTATGTGGACCTTTACCAGATTCACTGGCCCGATACGACCTTGCCGGTGGAGCGCGCGGCGGAGGTTTTGCTGGCGCTTTACGAGGAGGGCAGAATCCGCGCAATCGGCGTGAGCAATTTTTCTTCGGCACAGATGGAGACGTTCCGAAACGTCGCTCCGCTGCACTCGAACCAGCCGCCCTACAATCTGTTTGAGCGCGCGATTGATGTAGATGTGTTGCCATACTGCCGCGAGCATTCGATCGCCGTGCTGACCTACAGTTCGCTCTGCCGAAGTTTGCTAGCGGGGCGGCTGACACTTGACACGCAGTTTGCTTACGGGGATGTGCGCCGCGTCGATCCCAAGTTTCAGACGCCACGTTTTGAGCAGTACCTGCAAGCGGTCGCGCGGCTGGACGCCTTTGCCCGGGAGCACTACGGCAAGAGGGTGCTGGAACTGGCGGCGCGCTGGGTGCTGGATCAGCCCGGGGTGAGCGCCGCTCTCTGGGGGGCGAAGCATCCGGATCAACTGAATGCAGTGGATGGAATCTTCGGCTGGAAGCTCAATGGCGAGGCGATGACGGAGATGGATGCGATTGTGCGCGAGTCAGTTCCCGATCCGGTAGGGCCAGAGTATCTGACGCCGGACGTGCGCGGTTGAAGAAAAAAAGCCCACGCCGGAGGAACCAGCGCGGGCTGTGACGAGTTGTTCTGCGTTACTGTCCGCCCGCCGTGGCCGCGATGCTGCCCGCATCGTGATGACGCGCGGGAGCGTCCAGTCTTGAGGTGATCCGAGGGCCAAGCTGCATGCTGCGCAGGATGTGTGCGTTGCCCAGATCATCGAACTTAAGGGTCAATTTTTCGTCGCCGGGAATGCAGTCAGCCGGTCCGGCAATCCAGCGAGCGGATACTTTGGTATTAGTCATGCTGGCCAATGACAGGAGGTTGTGACTGGGGTCGGTGGTTGCCTCGTACCGACCGGCAGGGAAGGTGTGTCCCTCGCTTACGAAGTTGAAGGGAATGTCCACCACTGCCTGGCTAGCGGCGAAAGCAGCCGTCGCGCAGAGGGAGGTTGTCGCAAGAAGGACGGAACGGATCATCATTCGCATGGTGTTTCTCCTTACGTAAAGGACATTAACGATGCTTATGAAGACCTGGCGTCAAATCCGCGTGGAGAATTTGTCAAATTCTCGAGGCTAAATTTGACGGCTTCGCAGCCTCCATTTTCAGCCTGTGAAAAACGGATGGAAAAATTCCAGATGCCGACTTTGCAGGACAGCAGTAGTATGATCGTCATCCATTGAGGAGGAGAAGCGGATGAGGCCAACACGGAGACGACTTATGGCATCGATGACTGGCGCCGTCGCAGCTGTGCTTGTGGCGCGGCCACTTTTCGCTTTTCCTGATGCGGGACAGTCCAAACCACAACCGATGCCGTCGCCGAATGCTCCGGCCAACGAAAATGTTCCTGCGGGCCTGGATGGCGCGAACATCCCGGTGCGGAATGGGGGCCCTGGAATCGTCCCGGCGACCTGGATGGAGATCAAATCCGACGCGCAGAAGCTGCTAGAAATGGCGACCGATTTCAAGGTGCAGATTGACCACACGAATCTTGCCTCAACCCTGCCGCTGCCACTTATTCAGGAAGCGCACCGCATCGAGAAGCTCGCGAAACAAATTCAGCAAAGGATGAAGCAATAGCAGTGGATTATTGCGTATTCGGTTTCTCAACTGATTGTCCCTTATCCGAATTCTGCGCGCGCTGGCTGGCTATCGCCTTGAGTTGCGTAAAGGTGGTACGCTCGGCCGCCGCTTTTTCAGGAAGATTGGCCTTGGTGTAGGCACGGGCTAAAGCGAAGTGAATTTCCGGACTATCCGGCTTTATCCTATTCGCCTCCTGAAGTTCGGCGATGGCCTTCTGAGCGTCTCCGCTTTCCAGCAACGCACGCCCCAGTTCGTAATGAGCTTCGGCTGATTCAGGGCTCATTGCAACAGCGTTCTGCGCTGCGTTGAGCGCATCCGCAGGCAGGTGCTGGCGCAGGGCGATTGACGCCAGCCGTATCCAGGGCTGCGGGTTGTATGGCGACAGTTTGAGCTCCGCCCGCATCTGCACTTTAGCGTCGTCGTATTGAGAGAGGGAATCGAGCGCGTCGCCGTAGGCATAGTGCAGCCATGGCGTCGCGGGATATTCGGCAATCAATTTCTGGAATAGAGGAAACGCCTCGGTGTAGCGGCTAGCCAGCAGCAACTCGACGATTGCGCCCGCGGACTGCGCCAAGTCGCGATGCGGCGCGTCTAGATCGATCAGCAGCGACGGCATATGCAGGAGCGCCATGCCCAACTCGAGTTGAGTTTGCGAAGCCATCGGCGGCCGGCCGACCATCGGCGTCAGAAGCGCCGTTGCGGCCTCGAACTGGCCGTCCTGAATTAACAGAAGAGCAAGGCGGTTGGTGGCAAGCTGCACTGATTCTGCACTGCCCTTCAGCCCAAGATCGACTCCGCGGTGAAGGTGAATTCGCGCATTGTCGTAGTCTTTCAGCGCGAATTCCGAAAGACCCATCACGGCCCAGGCGGTACCATCCGTCGGGTTACGTTCCACCCAGATTTTGAGGTCTGCGATTGTCTCCGGATAATTGCCTGCGGAGTAACTCTGCATCGCGTCATTCCAAGTCGCGGAGCCCTCCGGCAACGCGGGTGCGGAATGTGTTCGATAGAGCGCGATCATGCCCGGGTCGCGCCGCGATGGCGAATGCGAAAGCCGTTCTGCCTGTTGTGTTTCCTGCGCGGCCTGCCGAGCATTACCGGTTGCGCTCAGCGCCTTTGCCAGCGATTCATGTGCCGCGGATGACTCTGCATCGAGCGCAACTGCGCGCCGGCCCGCGTTCAACGCTGGCTCCCAATGCTTTAAGCTCCATTCGAGCCTGCTGATCTCGATCCAGGGCAATGCGCTGCCGTCGGAAATCCCAGCTTCGAGCTTCTGCTGCGCCAATGCCTCATGGGTCTGCCCCGCTGCGTTCAGAGCAAGTCCATAGGCATAATGCAGCCACGGCGTTTTTGGATATTGCTGAGTCAGCGCAGCGAGCGCCTGCCTTATGTTTGCGCTGGCTGCAGCATCTCCCGCTGCCTGAATGAGCGCTTCCTGCGAGGGGTCGACCTCAGACGGCAGAAGCGGAATACGCAGCAATGCGAGTCCTAGTGCCACTGTTACCTGCGGAGGCGGAGGCGCGCCAAAGATCGAATGCAGCAGTTCGGTTGCACGCTCAAATTCACCGTTGCGAATCCGCAGCAGCGCGAGGTGAAACGCGGAGACACGCGCGATGTCGGGGTCGTCAATTCCGCCGAGTTGCTTCGCTTTCTCGAGGCTTGCGAGCGCGCTGGCATAATCTTTCGTCTCGAATTCAGAGAGGCCGAGGATACTCCAGCCCTGAGCCATGTTTGGCGCAAGCGCTACTAAGCTGCGTAAAGATGTAACGGCGTCGGCATACTGATTCGCTTCGTATTGCGTTATTCCCAGACCCCACCAGCCTTCTGCCCAGTCGGGGCGCAGCGCGACGGCGCGACTGTAATCGCGAATCGCCTCATCGGCATTGCCGGAGTCGCGTGCTGCGTTCGCTGATTGCACGAGCGATTGAAAACTCTCACTAGTCTGGCGTGCTGCCGCAGCACCGCCCAAACAAAGAACCAGGACACAAATGAGTGGAGTGCGGCAGAATCGAAATGAGAGCATAGAAAACTGTCTCATTGCAGACGCCACTTGAGCTAGGGGGCACGGCTTTTGATATTGTTCATTGGATGGTTCGGCAGTCGCCACTGAAAACACTTCCCGTCTCCCGCCGCCGCTTTCTGCAAGGCGCGATTCCTGCCGCGCTTTCGCTGCGCGGCCTGCCGCTTTTGGCTGCAAATGCGCTGGCAATGCCTGCATTTGAGCAAATTTTGCCGGCGCGGAGCGGAATTATCTGGACCCATACCGCCGGTAAATCGCCGGAAAAACATCTGCCTGAAACTAGTGGGGCCGGCTGCGCGTTTCTCGATTACGACAGTGACGGCTGGATGGACATCTACCTGGTCAACAGCGGAAAGTGCGGATTTTTACACGCCTCCCAAGCCGATCCGCAACGCTTTGTACCGCAACAACCGCGACGGCACCTTTACCGACGTGACGGAGAAGGCCGGCGTCGCCGGCGGAGGGTACGGAATGGGCGTGGCCGTTGGCGACTACAACAACGACGGCCTGCCCGACATCTATGTGACACAGGTGGGGCGCAATATCCTCTATCGCAACAATGGCGATGGCACCTTCACCGACGTGACACAGAAGGCCGGAGTGGATGTGCGGGATGGAGTTCGAGCGCCGTGTGGTTCGACTACGACAACGATGGGCGTCTCGATCTATTCGTATGCCAGTTTGCCGAGTTCGATAAGACCACCAGTTGCGGACTGGACCCGAACGGCAGACATCACTACTGCATTCCCAAAATATTCAAGCCGCGTCCGAGCTGGCTTTTTCATAACAACGGCGATGGCACCTTTACCGACGTGAGCGAGGAGTCGGGCATTCGGGAGCATTTGGGCAAGGCCTGGGGCGTGGTTGCGACCGACCTCGACAATGACGGACGCATGGACTTGTTTGTGTCGAATGACACTGTTGCGAATTTCCTCTATATGAATCGTGGCGGCGGCAAGTTTGAGGAGAGCGGCTTTGCAGCCGGTGTGGCATACAGTGGGGAGGGCCGCGCGCGCTCCGGCATGGGCGTCGATTCAGCCGACTTCGACAACGACGGCTGGATGGACCTCTTCGTCGCCAACATCGACGAGGAGATTTTCTCGCTCTACCGGAACAATCACGACGGAACCTTCGATGACGTTGCCATGCAGGCGGGCATAGGAATGCCGACGCGCTGGATGAGCGGCTGGGGCCTGAAGTTTTTCGATTACGACAACGACGGCGAACTCGACCTGATCCTGTGCAACGGCTTTCCAGACGATCTGGTCGATGATTTGAAGACTCAGGTGACTTGGCGGGAACCTCTGTTGCTCTTTCACAATGACGGCAAGAAATTTTCTGACGTGAGCGCGAGAGCGGACCGGTCTTCGGCCAGCATTTTGCCGCACGTGGCCTCGCCATCGGAGATTTTAACAACGATGGCGCGGTCGATGTGCTGGTCAGCGTGAATGATGCCGCTCCGGTGCTGCTGAAAAACAATGCCGGGAAGGGAAATCACTGGCTGGGCGTGAATCTGATTGGAAAGAAGGCGAATCCAGATGCCATCGGCGCACGAGTAACCTACCAGGCTGGGGATTTCACGCGATCGCGTATGAAGGTTGGCGGCGGAAGTTTCCTTTCGTCGCACGATCCTCGCATGGTGCTGGGCCTGGGCTCCGCGCGCTAAGCTCGACTGGCTGGAGGTGCGCTGGCCGCAACCCAGCGGAGTGGTTGAGCGATTCGCCGATCTTCCGATTGATCGCTATGTCACGCTTGTGGAAGGCTCGGGTAAGTGGAAATAGCTACTCTGGAAAAGCCTCGCCCGGATGGACAATGCGGATGCGGTGGTCCGTAAAATTGTCGTGCATTTCCTTCACGTAAACCTTTGGCATGTGGCAGGAGGAGCAATCTTTCTTTGCAACCGGACAGGCTTTGCCCGGATGTTCCGCCGTTAACGCCGCGCCAATCGTGGTTGTGTGGCAGCGCAGGCATGCGTGGTCGTAGGACGCGTCATCCGTTTGCAGCGGCACGTGCGGATCGTGGCATGCGGTGCAAACAAGGCGCGCGTCGCCGGTCTTGCCCCAGCATTTACTGGTGACTAAACGGTATGGCGCTGAGCGCGTCGTCAGCGCTCCGGTCGCTCCGGAAAATTTCACGTCCCACCACGTGCCGTGGCACGCTCCGCAGAAGTCGACTGCATCGTTCGGAGCCAGATGCTCTGAGTTGAAAATGTCCTTCTGAGCAGCAGCATCCAGCTTGCCGCCCATCAGCTCTTTCATTGCGGCAACGTGCCTGGCTCCGGGCCCGTGACAGGCCTCGCACGTTACGCCGAGAATCAGATGCTGCTCGTCAAATTGATTTCCCATGACCGAAGCCGTGGTGTGACAAGAGAAACACTTTTTCACCTCGCTCGGAGGCACTTGCCGGTCCATGGCCTCCTCGACGTTCTTGGGCGAGGCGAGATCGCGCGAGGGAGTGAACCCCAGCGCCTTCGAAGTAGCGAAGTAGGTGACACGGGCCTCGTAGAATTGTCCATCATCCCGTTTGAAGAGGTAGGACTGTCCTACGCGCGGCGTTCCAAAGGCCCATAGCAGCGGCGATGAAACGTCTCTTTGCCGTCGGTCACGGTGTACAGGCTGTGCTTCGCGTCGGTTTCGATCAGGTAATGGTAGGGTCCAACCTCGAAGGTAAGTTTGGGTGCGCGTGTAGAGCCTGCGCGTCATCGGCGTGGAAGACGGTGCGTCGCATCGCGGTTCTGGACTGGTCGTCAAATTTCTTGGCATGGCATTCTCTGCATGCCTCCGGTCCTGTATAGTCGCTGCGGGAAACGCCGGGCTGGGTCGGCCAGAAGCCTGGATCAGCCAGATGGTCCTGCGTGGAAAGCTGAGCCCGACCCCAAGGAGTCAATATCGCCAGCGTCATCAACCACAAGAGCGACTTGAAGAGCGACTTGCGGAGCAGCGGAATGGAAGCGGGGAATGTTGCCACGGGGTCTCGGTTCAACATAGCTGGGAAGCCGCGTTTCGGGCAAATTCTCATTTCCTGGGTTGCAGATGGAGCGCGTCTGTTTATGTACCTTCGGGTGGCCCTTAAAAATTAGGCTATACAGGTCTACAGCTTTATGGTTAGAATGCTTTTCGGTAGCCTCAACCCTGTCGGACGAGCTCCAAAGACAGGAGAAAAGGTCTCCAAAGCGGGTAGGATTGCGGGGCGGCTAACCCTATGATTCTATGAAACCATGAGTTTTTTTATTGACAGTCTACGGTTACAGGAGTAATCAAACGTTTCAGTTCAAGCTGTTATCGTTATCAGGGATCTGACGTCACTCGGTTAGAAAATCGGGACCGTTGGATTGCATTAGCAGGAACTATTTTCAAGGAGGCACTATGTGCAATCGATTTGAAGGCGGAGGTGTGCGTCAGAGGCGGTCCACGCTTCGCATGCTGGCCTACTCCCTTCTCGCCGTGCTGCTGAGTATTCCACTCGGCCTGCACGCCCAGCAATACTCCGGAACAATCGTCGGAACGGTCACAGATACCACCGGTGCAGCGATTCCAGGAGCAACAGTCACAGTTACCAATACCGGAACGGGTGCAAAAGTTAGTCAAAAATCAGGCGGCCAGGGTGAATTCACCTTCGCGCAGTTGCCTATCGGAACCTATGACGGTCGCGGGTGAAGCAGGGCGAACTTCAAGGAATTCGTCGAAACCGGCGTCGATCGTTCACGTTTCGACGGACACCCAGGTTCGGGCGGTCCTTCAGGTCGGTTCGCAGAGCCAGACGGTCACGGTTCAGGCCGACGCGATTCAGGTGCAGACCACCTCGGCCGCAGTTGGTGAAGTTGTATCGGGCACCCAGGTTCGCGAATTGCCGCTGAACGGCGAGAATTTTGTCGGTCTGACGCAGCTGTCTCCGGGCGTCAGCGCGGCGCAGAGCGTTTGACGGCAGGCAAGGGACTCGAAGGCGGCGTCAACTTCTCCGTCAACGGCAACCCTTACACCATGAACCTGTTCCTGGTTGACGGCGTGAACAACAACGACGTCGGTTCGAACCGCACCATTCTTGTTTACCCTTCGGTTGACACCATCGCCGAATTCAAGATGATCCGCAACTCGTACGGTCCTGAGTACGGCCAGGCTGCGGGCGCGATCATCAGCATCACCACCAAGTCCGGCCAAAACCAGTTCCATGGCGGCTTCTTCTATGCCGGCCGCAACGATGCGCTGGACGCCAACAACTGGTTTTCCAACCACAATGGCCAGGCAAGGCAGAAGAGCGTCGCAACGATTACGGCTACAACATCAGCGGCCCGGTCTTGAAGGACAAGCTCTTCTTCTGGTGGAACCAGGAGTGGAACAAGGAAATTCAGGGCGTCTCGTTCGCATTCTGCGTTCCGACAGCGGCGGAAGACGGCGGCGATTTCAGCGGCTATGGCACTGGCACACACGGATCAATGCGGCGCGACTATTCCTACGATTCCGGTCTCCGCCCAGGCGCCGGGAATCCCGAGAAGATCGCCAATCCGGACGCGGCAGGATTGCTGATCGCGCAGTTCTATCCGCTCACCGACCAGAGCACGACTCACCAACGGGAACAACTGGGCCGAGTCGCTCTCGAACAAGCTGAACTGGAGCGAGTGGAACGTCCGCGGCGACTATGACGTCACCAAGTCCAACCGCGCCACGTTCCGCTGGACCAAGGATTCCTGGGACAATCCGGCACCAAACGACCCAACCGCGTTCTGGGGTGAATCCGCCTTCCCGACCGTCGATTCCACCTGGAGCCAGCCGTCCAAGAGCGTCATGGCCAAGCTGACCTCGACCATCTCCAGCACCATGGTGAACGATGTGGAGTTCGGCTACGGGCAAAACGCGCATCATCACCACGCTGGCGGGCACAAAGGCCGACATCGTACCGGAGCTGCAAGCGGCCTATCCGCCAACGTGGCCCACCTCGCTCAAGCAAAAGGACGAGTTCTTCGGCGGATGGGGCGGTTTGAATCCCTATGGCGGCAACTATACCGGCACGCTTCTCGATGTGGAACATCGCCCCGTACGGCAACCACGAAGATCTCTACACCGTGCAGGACAACCTCTCCAAAGTGCACGGGCAATCACCTGTTCAAGGCCGGCGGTATCTTGCGGCATCAATGAAAAGGTTGAGAGCAGCGGCAACGGCGCGGATCGACCGGGATTGCCAGACGGTAACTCTACGACAGCTCCCGGATCATTGGGATCGGTCGACGCAACTGCGCAATACCAACAATGCGCTGGCCAACATCCTGTTGCCCGGCACCGGCAGCGAATCCGCAGATATTCTCCGGCGTTACGCGAGAACAGCATCGACGGCATCGCCGACGTCCATTGGCACGATATCGAGCCGTACGTCGGCGACACCTGGAAGATCAGGCGCAACCTCACCGTCGACCTCGGCTTCCGCTGGTCGATTCTCCGCGAGCCTTACGGCGGGACCAATGGAGGAAACACCAACCCGGCCTACGAACTAGGGCGGCAATTACCCCAACCAATGGGCCAACTGGAGCCGAGCCGCACTGGAGCGCGTCAGAAGCGGCGCGAACCCGTCGGATGCCTGCAACGGCACTCTGATCGTGCCTGGCACAACTCCCTGCGCGAATCAGAAGGCGTTCCTGGCTACGCTTGGAGTCAACCTGCCGCTCTCCAACGGCACGCCAGGTCCGAACGCGCTCTGGTCCAGCAAAACAATCACAGCATCGCTCCCCGCGTGGGCATCGCATGGGATGTGGGAGGCGATGGAAAAACGGCAGTGCGCATCGGCGGCGGTCAGTTCTTCCACGAGAGGAAGGTGGGCCTGGCAGAAAACCTGGCTACGAATGCGCCATTTGTCATCGAGCATCAACACCAACCGCTCCCTGGATGCGGCTCCGCCCTGTCAGCGAACTTCGGTTTCGCCGAGCGCCAACAAGACCACGGGCGGCTATATTCCGAACTCCTGGCAATGGAACATCTCAATCGAACAGGAAGTGGCTCGCAATACCACGTCTGCAGATCGGATACGTGGGCAATACGGGCGTGCATCTCACGTCGATGTACGACTCGAAATCCATTCCCGGCGTCCAACTGGTCTGACATGCCGCATTTGCTCAGCGGCAGCGCCTGAATGCTCTTCGTCCGGCCTTCAACTTTGGCAAGATCGGCGGCTTCGCCCGCGGCGGCCACGCCAGCTACCACTCGCTGCAGGCACTGTTCCGGGCGCAAACGGGGCTCCTCAACCTTCCAGGCGGCCTACACCTGGTCCCATTCGATCGGCAACGTCGAACTGGATAACTCGTCGGGCAGCATGAACCAGCAAGCAACCACCGATCAAGAGGAACCCGGGCTTGGACAAGGGCAACACCAACATCAACCGTCCCAACATCTTCGTAGCGAATGAGGTGTTGTTCCTGCCGAAGCTTGACACAATACAACAAGCTGGTGCAACAGACCCTCGGGCGGATGGGAGTTCAACAGCATCGTTTCTGCTGGCTGAGGGCAGCTCACTGTCGGTCTTCATCGAACGGCGGAGTTTCAGGCAACACGGTCACGCCGGCTGGCGGCACGGCCGAGTCCAGCACCCTGAGCTCACTGGTGGGAACCGGCTACACAGGCAACCAGCGGCCGCTGCTCGTAGCAGGTACCGGTTGCAACACGGGAAGACATGGGGACCAGATCCTGAACCAAGCCACTTCACCCTGAATGGATACGCGATCGGAACGTTCCCATCCAACCTGGCGACCGCGCGGCTCCTGCTATGGCGCTCCAAACACCAACGTGGATGCCCAACTGGCCAAGAACTGGACGATCAAGGAGAAGTACCGGATCAAGTTCAGCATGGACTTCTTCAACCTCTTCAACCATCGCCAACTTCAACAGCACCAACCTGGAAGGGTCGGCCTTCAACTCCAACCGCTGCTGTCTACTGCGGAGGCGCAACCGCAACGAGCGGCGCAGCCTTGCAGCCCAACCAATAACATCATTACTGCACCGGAACTACGCCGACGGCGGCCAGTCCTAACCGGATTTCGGCCAGGCCGGTGCTGTGCATCCACGGACGTGAACTGCAATACACTCTGAGATTCACATTCTAAGAGTGCTACAGAAACGCGATAAACCTGAGCGGCGGGACTTGAATCATTCAAGCCCCGCCGCTTACTCTTGTGTACAGAGTTCGGGTGCTACCCTTACCAGTGAAGCGCCAGTCCAAACAATTGAAGGGTTTTTTTTGAGCATGCGGAATTTCTGTTTCTCTGCCAAAGCTGCTGTTGCCACCGGCTTGCTTGCTTTGGCGATTGTGCTTCTCCCCGCTAGCGCTTGCCCAGTCTTCACGGCAACAATCCCAGGTCCCGCACCCAGTCTCCAAACTCGACCGGGAATCACCGACGCAAGCAGAGCTTGCCGAAGCGAATCCATGCGGCGGACACTGCCCGGAATTCGGACGATCCTGCCGCCACTGCTCTGGCCAACAAGCGCCTGATCGCCTCCGCGCTTCGGACGATGGGAGAACTGCGTTTTTCGAATCGGCGTACTGCTCAGTCTGCGGAACTCTATCGGCATATCGCTGCGAGTTCGAGGACCTTCCGAAGACGCATGCCGAACTCGCGAGGAGCAGCTTGCTGGCTGGTCAGGACGATGACGCCATCTGCAGGCGCATCAGGCGCTGGCAGCTGAACCAAACAACGCGCAGGCCTATCTCACACTCGGAAGGGCTTTCAGCGCACAAGCAGGAGTTTACGAAGGCGGCAGACGCCTTATCGCATGCTGCGCAGATTCAGCCCTACAATTGAAACCCTCTATTCTCTGGCCATTGCTGGTTGTCGACGAACAACGCCCAGGGCAGGCAGCGGGCGGACGCTGGTTTTCGCGCAGATGAAAGAGATGGCAGGAGACAGCGGCTCGCTGCATGTGCTGATTGGCCGCGCTTATCGGGATGCCGAGCATGATGCCGGACGCGATCCGGGAGTTCCAGCGTGCTATTGAGACTCGATACCGCGACGCCGCACGCGCATTATTTTCTTGGCCTCGCCTATCTCTCGCTGAATGAGTGGAAGCCGACGCCGGAGGCTCAAGTCGGAGATTCGAAAGAGGTTCAGTACCATCCTCAGGACTATCTGGCCAATTACATGCTCGGGTTTCTGGCCTCCAGCCGAACACCAATATGCCGCAGCGGACAAGTATCTGAAGACCGCGGCCGAGATGAATTCCGCGTGGCCCGGAGCCATTTCTCTACATGGGGCTGAACGCCTTATGCCCAAGGAGACGACAAGTCTGCGGAGAACACTGCTGCGCAAAGCTGTCGAACTTACGGGCACGGACGAAGCCCGTTCCAATTACCAGATTCGCCGAGCCTACGTCGATCTAGGCCGAATTCTTGTCGAACTCCGGACGTGAGCAAGAGAGCGATGTCTTTCTCGCCAAGGCGCGCGAACTCCAAAACAAAGTCATGGCAGAAAGCCAGCAGCGCATCGACCGCCATCCTGATCTCCGAAGGCGGAGCACGGCGCCGATATGGCAGCCGCCGTGCCTCTGGATAAGCAGCAGGAGAACCAGGCGGCTCCACTCTCGAAGGCCAGTGCAGATGCCATCGCCACGCGTAGACACTACGGTGATCGACAACGCGAATCTGACCGCGAGCCAGCGGGCCACGGCCAAGACA
The DNA here is from genome assembly GCA_963783805.1 of uncultured Acidobacteriaceae bacterium. Classification (GTDB taxonomy): domain Bacteria; phylum Acidobacteriota; class Terriglobia; order Terriglobales; family Acidobacteriaceae; genus Silvibacterium. The sequence goes on from CAWAPC010000008.1 coordinate 358,961, forward strand.
AGAAGAAGTATGTTGCGGCCGATTCTGGGACAGAGCTACAGCGATCTCGCCACCGCGGAGGCGATCCAGCACGACTACGCAGCTGCGCTGAATCACTATCGAAGCAGCGGAGCAGTGGGATCCTGATATTCCGGATCTGGAGAAGAACCTGGGACAGGCTGCGTACCGGGCAGGGAACTATCCGGAGGCGATTCGCGGGCTCTCCGGGCGGTCAAGCAGAATCCGAACTCGATGCCGCTGCGCGCAATGCTGGGCATGGCTTATTTCGAGATGAAGAAGTATGGCGATGCCGCGACCGCGTTCTATCCGCTCGGCGAAGCGGGAATGCACGATCCGACGGTCGGATATGCCTGGGCGGCATCGCTGGCCAAAACAGGCGACCTCAAGGATGCTTCGCAGGTTCTCACTGCTTTATCAAAGCGGCTCCGCTGTCCAACGAAGGCCTGCTGCTTGTGGGCCAGCTCTGGACCGAGATCGGCGACTACGACCGCGCTGTCGCGACGCTGCGTCAGGCTCTGGCGTCGGACCCCTCTTTCCCAAAGCCCACTACGACATCGCTCTGGCCGATATTCACGCCGGGAAGTGGAGCGATGCCGGCACCGAGTTGAACGCCGAGCTGGCGGTTACGCCGGGCGATCCCGATGCAATGTACAACCTCGGCTTCGTTGACCTGCAGGAGTCGAAGAACGACGATGCGGCCAAACTCTTTGAGCAGGTGATTGCGAAGCACCCGGATAACGCCAACGCGCAATATGAGCTCGGCAAGATGCTGCTGGATCAGCGGAAAGGTGCAGGAGGCCGTTCCGCATCTTGAAGCCGCGGCGCGGCTCAGCCCTGACAAAGATTACGTGCACTATCAACTGCAGGCGGCATACCGCAAGCTTTCGCGCACCGCGGATGCCGACCGCGAGCTTGCTGTCTATCAACAACTCAAGGCCAAAGCCCGACGCCCGGCCCACGATCAGATTCACCAGCAGCTCAGCAGAATCCATAATGCCGCCACTTCAGCCAACTCGTCCGCTCGCTTGCTGTCTCCGCTCTCTGCGCCAGTCTTTTGCAGGCCCAGGAAGGGCATCCTCCGCCGCCGCCTCCTCCGCCCGGGGCGAAGGCTACTACGTGCAGCGGGCGGCCTATTCCGCAGCTTGTGGACGTTACGGCGAAGGCCGGGATCAGCTTCACCCACACCTCCGACCCGTCGAAGAAATATATCGTCGAGTCGATGAGCGGCGGCGTGCATCCTGATTGACTACAATCGCGACGGCTGGCCGGATATCTACTTCACGAATGCGCCGACCGTTGCGGAGGCCGTCGAGGATCCGAAGACTCTGGGTGGAGCGAAGAGCCTGGGCGCGCTCTACCACAACAACCATGACGGAACATTCACCGATGTGACTGCCAAGTCCGGCCTGGACAAGCCCTGCTTCGCTATGGGCGGAGCGGTGGGCGACTACAACAACGATGGCTGGCCTGACATCTATCTGACCTGCCTGGGCGGGAACATTCTTTACCGCAACAACGGCGACGGCACCTTTACCGACGTGACGGCGAAGGCGGGCGTTGCCGACGGACGCTGGTCGACGGGCGCCTCGTTCGGCGACTACGACGGCGATGGGTTTCTGGATCTGATGGTGACGAACTACGTTGACTTCCACTTGAACGACATGCCGGGATTCGGCAGCGCGCCCAACTGCAAGTATCGCGGCATCGACGTGCAGTGCGGACCGCGCGGGCTGCGCGGCGCGGGCGACTCGCTGTTCCACAACAACGGCGACGGGACTTTCACCGATGTGTCCAAAGCGGCGGGCGTCGACGATCCGGATGGTTATTACGGTATGAGCGTGATCTGGGCGGACTTCAACAACACTGGTCGTCCGGACATTTATGTGGCGAACGACTCGACGCCGAAGTTCCTCTACAAGAATCTGGGCAACGGGAAGTTCAAGGACATCGGGCTGCAATCGGGAACGGCGGTCAGCGAGGACGGATCGGAGCAGGCTTCGATGGGCATTGCTGTCGGCGATTACAACCACACGGGACGGCCTTCGCTGTATGTCACTAACTTCTCTGATGAGAATGATTTGCTTTACCACAACGACGGCGACTGGAACTTCTCGGAAGACTCTTATCCGTCGGGGCTGGCGCTGCCTTCGTTGCCTTATGTGAAGTGGGGAACTGCGTTTGCCGATTTCGATAACGATGGTTGGCTTGACCTGCTTACTGTGGACGGGCATGTCTATCCGCAGGTGGATTCGCTGCCTTCGGGAGCGCGGTATCGTGAGCCTAAGGTCTTAAGCATGAATCAGAAGGATGGGACATTCTGCGATGCCAGCACGCAGGCTGGTCCGGCGCTGATGGAGAAGCGCGTTTCGCGTGGGCTGGCGGTTGGCGATTTGTTCAATAACGGTCGAATGGACGCTATCGTCGGCGACATCGACGGTGGACCTATGTTATTGAAAAATGAAGGGATATCTGGACGTCACTGGGTCAGTTTTGAGCTGGCGGGGACCAAAAGCAACCGGCTGGCGATCGGCGCGCGGCTGAAGCTGGTGGCCGGAGGGATGACGCAGACGGACGAGATCCACAGCGGCGGGAGCTACCTCTCGCAGAACGATCTTCGCGTCCACTTCGGGCTGGGCTCGGCGACCAAGATCGACAGCCTGGAGATTCGGTGGCCGTCGGGCAAGGTAGAGACTGTGACCAACCTCGACGCCGACAAGTTCTATTCGGTGCTTGAGGGGCAGGGGATTGTCCCTGCCGCGAAGATCGCTCCGGATGCCAAGGCGAAGCCGTAATTTTTTTGGTGCTTTTGGCTCTGGATCATTGATTCTAAACGAGTTTCTTAAATATCGGTTTTTGCCAGGTCATTGATTCTAAAGAATATTCTTGTTTATTTTGTCCGTAAGGTCTTGAAACGGCGAGAGTTGTGGGTGAATTGCGATGTCTCCTGGTGCGGCGGTTGAGATTGATTTGGCTCCGGGTGGTTTTCGGCCCCCCCGCACTTTTTTCCGGTTTTTCCTTCTACGTGGTTGATTCTAATGGGTCTTCTTGCTTGTCATCCTGCCGTAGTTCATTGAAAATACAAGAGTTTCATACATTCGGTGGCTGATAGGCGACGATTGTTATGTCAGGGGGCGCTGGTGAATTGCCGTTTCCTCTCCGGAAATTGGGTGGATACCCCCTCCCCCTCTAAACGCCTTTGCAATAGATTCTAAAGGGTTTAGCTTTTTGCCTTGTTCCGTATCATATTCAAACTAAACGGTTTAATAGATCTAAAAGGGAATAAAAGGGTTATGGATTCCTCCTGTTGGCTGAACGCAGAAAGGCCCGGCTGCTCTACGCTGCCGGGCCTTGTTCTTGCTCTGATTCCATTATAGCGAATTTGCCTTAATCGATCTGCATTTCTGCGCTCGACGTACTTGCTTTGAAGCCAGCCCTGATATGGGAATACTTGGAGCGTCGCTCCTTCCCACCCTTTCGCAAAGGGCGCGAAAGGATGGGCACTCGGCGACCATCACCGAATCCGCCCCCGCTCGGATTGCCTCCCGGAACGGGGGGAACTCGTAATGATCAAGGTGCTCTCGGTCTGCGTCGATCCTCGTAATCCTGACATGCGGGTCGGAGGACGTGTCTCCCTCTCCAGGAAAATGCTTCACCGCTACCAGCATCCCTCCCTCGTGAGCACCGCGGATGTAGGCAGCCACCAGCTCGGCTACCGCGTGCGGATCTTCTCCGAATGCTCGGTCATTGATGATCGGATTCTCCGGATTACTATTCACGTCGGCGACAGGAGCGTAGGCCCAGTCGATCCCCACGGCCCGGGCCTCCTCAGCGACGATTGCGCCAAATTTCTCTACCGTCCTCGGGTTCCCTATAGCGCCAAAGGCCATAGGAAAGGGAAACTCGGGTGGCCCGGATAGACGGGAGGTAAGACCGCGCTCGATATCGGCTCCGACAAGCAACGGTAGCTCGGAGTCGTGTTGCAATCTGTTAAGGACGGTGGCGACTTGTACTGGAGTACCTTTCACCAGATTTGGGCCAAACATGCGTGCGTCTAAATCCACGCTACCGATGTGGTACTTCTGGATTTGGTCCCGAATGATTGTGTAGTCCGGTTCCGTGAAATCCTGATAGTCTCCGTACACCCGAATCTGAAGCATCTGGCCCACTTTTTCTTCCAGCGTGAGCTGCTTCAGGGTTTGTTCAACCCACGCTTTGTGGTCACCGCGCGCTTCCCACAGAGCACCTGCTGCGCTATGTCTTTGTGCCCCATAACAGGCAAACAAAGCTGACGAAATGAAGACGCAAAATAATATCAGCCTTAAACGAAGCAGCCACCGCCTTTTCATCGACAATATAAACTCCGCATCCCAGTTGCCATACGTGTAGACGAGTTCAATAATTAGAAAGATAACTCGCGGTTGGGTATTGCTGGTCCCTGCGTCTCACTCTCAAACCGAAATCATACTTTCGCGTGTTCGGATTTGGGGATGTAGGTCATGCCGCATTGTAGCTGCAGATCCTGGAGCTGATGCCGATACAACCCCACTCAAGCAAAGGAAGCTTGAGTGGGCCACCCGCCTGGCGAACTTTTACAGACAAACTGCTGAACAGTAGTCGAGATAGGCTGCTTAGTTTGTTGACCGTTACTTGGGACAATAAAAAGCGAAGTAACGTCGTACATATACCATTGTTCTCTGCCTACTGAACACCACTCGTCGTACCGTTAGAAAGGTTGCGGACGGAAATGTCTATGCCATTGCACTTGACAGCCTGGAAATCAAGAGACCGTTGCCCTTTGTATGACAGTTCCAAATGGGTTGGGGTCAACCAATTCATCTCCACAGCCATGTCCTGGGCAGTTGGCCCGTCGGAATAGGCCAGTATCAGCGTTTTGGATTGTGATCCAACTGCCCAGTTTAGGTACACAGTAGTCTGAGTCTCTCCAGCCAGAAATCCTGTGTCCTGGAACGTACTAGCCGTTGCGATCATTTTGCCATCGGGTGATTTGGCTTCTGCCGACCAAATAGAGGAAGACTTACAGCCAGACAAAAAGGCACAGCATGCGAGGGTTAAGGGCAAAACAGATTTGAGAAATGAGGCCAACTTGTCTCCTTGCTCATTACGCGCTATTTCTTCCGTTTAGACTCGACGCTAATTGTGGCATGTGGTTCCACTCGCCTGAGCGTTAAATCCGTTCGTGATGTTCGCGACACTGGCTGCGGGAAGCGATGGATAATTTGGGTCCATCGTCTGGTTGGTATACTGCAGGCGATTGAATGCCTTGCGTATCGCCGCATAATCATTCGCACCGGATAGTGCCTGCGGGAGTGTCAAGCCTGCGGATTGCATGTACACGCCGAAGGTGTAATTCCCGTATGCCTGATTCTGAAAGGCATTCCCAGAGCCAAGCGGCTGAGGGTCGAGGTAATCGCCTCCTGGGAAACCCGTTGTGACGTCCAGAGCGAAGTTAACAGAGCTGCCCTTAGCAGCTTGCCCTTGTGCTGCATACGCACTCGGCGGTAGAGCACGGCCCTGATACGGGCAGGGGTTTTGTAAAACGACCGGTTTATTGGGGCCTGTTCCTGGTGAGCCGCTCTGTTGCCCGGATGGGCCACCGGTTGGGCCGTCGCCGGGCCCCCCGAAGCAGGTGTAACCATCGCAGGGATCCGGAGCATTCACGGTAACTGGCGGAAGCGGTGGTGCCGGCACGCAATCAGGATCGCCATTTTCGCACGGGGAGGTTCCGTCGGGATCCACGTAGACCAGCGGATTGTTTTCCACATAGTTATAGCGGTTCATGCTCTGCGGGTTGTTGGGATTATAACTTCCATAGTAGGGGTCGGGAGACATCCAGCGGCCCTGAATGTTCCCATATTGCCGGAATGTCGCGTGGTCCGTATTCGTTTCGTTATCCAGGTCGAGATCGGCGAAGTGGGTGTTGTCCTGACCGGCGGCGGCCTTGTTGAGGGTAGATGAAGAGCCGTCTCCAAAGGGCAGGGAGGTAAATGTACCGGCTACATTTCCCTCGTAGTCGGTACGCATTCGGGTGGTGTTGAGCCAGTCCTGATGCTCGAAATACGTGGTGCCGTCCTGAGCGCGAAAGGCGAGCTGCATGCCATCCCAGTATAGGGGTATCTTCTTTTCTGGGAAGAGGCGAGGATTTTTTGAATCAGGCTATCCATGACGCGGGGTGATTCGCATGGCGAAGTCGACTTCTTTCTCCAGATCCGGGTCGACGTCTGAGACCGTCGTCTGTGTTGCCCACTTTGCTGTCCGGATGCGGCTACTATCGCGGTGGCGATCATCATGGAGGGGCCGAGTTGAAGATCGACTACGGAAAGCGCATTTTTATTTTGGGGGAGACGGACTCATCATTGTGGCCGGAGAAGAAACCGCAGGTCCTTCGACTGCGCTCCCTTCGGTCGCTTCGCTCAGGATGACATCGTAAAGATTTACGGCTAGTTGAGAAACCGCAGGCCACTTCGACTCCGCTGCGCTCAGGGTGACATCGGTAAGATTTGTGGCGGCCCACCTTGCCGCAAAATGCGCGCTCAGGCGGGGCACCCATCATTCCGAGGTGATTGAGAGAACGCAGGTTCCGTGAGATGAGTTAGTGGGTTGCGAGGGTGACTTCGAGGTTGCCGAAGCGGCCGGTGGTCTGGTCTCGCACTCCGAGGACGAGAGAGGTTGCTTTTGGCTTGAGAGCGATGCTTTGTTTGGCTCGCACTATGCCGACATTCAGGGCGGCGCGCTGCTCGGGGCTTACGGCGCTGGTGAGGCGGATGAGCGATGTCTCGATCACTTTGCCTGCCGCGTCATACTCGAGAATGGCGCAGTCGATGTTGGCGACGAGCTTACCGGACGGGTCAGGGGAATACTGGATGGTCCTCGACTCGATGGCGTACTCGACATTCGCCGCGCCTGACGCCTTGCTCACCTTTGCGGAGAAGAGCACCGCGGTTGCAGCTGGCGCGCCGTGCTGCATGGCCATCTTGAACTGGTCGGCTGTGGGAGCGGGTTCGGGCTGCGGGTCTTTTGCGTAGTATCCCTGGCGATAGATGAGCTGGTCGCCGGGCAGGTCGGGTTCAAGGGTTAGATTTATTTTGCGGTACGCGCCGTTCCATGCGGGGTTCGACGGAGTGTAGGAAATTGTGTAGTAGCTTGCGCCTCGATTGAAGTCGTCGTGGAGGGTGCGGGCGATGTCGTTGTTGAAGCTGGCGACTCCTCCGGTTGCTTGTGCGATGCTGCGCATTTCGGTCTGTTGGGCGGCTTCGAGTTGATCGTCCTTTTTGACGTTGATGGACTGGTCACCGTATTTGCCCATGGTGAGGAAATTTCCGGTGGTGTCGGCGCTGGTTTCGCCGTCGATGTTGGGCGGAGCGACGCCGCGCACATCAATCGGGTAGATTGCGACGCGGGCCAATTGAAGTTGCTTGTCGGTCGTCTGCTGCATGGGAATGGTTTGGCCGCTGGTGGGGGCGGGGCCGGTGGGGGTCATCTGGGTGTAGCCGAGAACGCCGAAGGGCTGTCCTTGCAAGGGAAATCCAGATGAAAGCCAGAAGACATTTTTGCGGCCGGGATAATTGTTGAGCCACTTTGCGACGGCGGAGAAATTGTCGAGAGTGGTTTGCGCGCGCTGTGACTGTTGTTCGACATCGACCTGCGCCTTGCTCGCCAGCATTTCCGGCGAGGGGTTCATCTCCAGCTCTTCCTGCTTCGCGTAGATGTTTGCGGGTGTTGAGGTGCTGGCGGGGCCGAATCCATTTTTGTCGAGATATTGAGAGACGGCTCCAGCGCCGTCCTGGAATGAGGTGAGGACTTTGATCTGGCTGGACATGGCGACGAGCGCGACGGGCTGATCGGGGGGCATCTGCTTTACGAATTGCTGCAACTGCCTGCGGACGGCGGCCAGGTCTTCTTTCGGAGTATTGAAGGTGTCGACGAGGAGGACGTTCCAGACAATGGGACGGTTGAGCGGCTTGTTGCTGGCTATGATGACGCCGTCGGCGGATGGTGCTGGAGGTTCGACTGCGGGTGTGGGGCCATGTTCTTCCGGGCTATGTTCTTCGGCGCTGGTGATCTTTTGCGGGACGCCGTCTTCCTTTAGCTGAAAGTCGCCGGCTTTCAGGCCCTTCACGGGTGATCCGTGGCGATCGAGCACGACGACGTCGGCGACGACGAGACGCACTTCTGTTCGCAGAGTTGCCGCGGGAGATGCGGACGGCGATTCGGGGGGCGCCATTCCGGCATAAGGCTGGTTGTAGTATCCGGTGTTGGTGCGCACGGTCAGTCCGGAGCGCGCTACTGTTGCCGCAAGAGAATGATATTCGTCCACGGTTTCGGAGAGCGGTATCTGAAGTACGAGAGTGTAGTAGGCGCGGGCGTCGTCGATGCAGCGGGCGAGTTCAGCGGCCAGGTCATTGGACGAATTCAGCACCTGCCCGCCGCTTTGAACTGCGAGCACGGGGAGCGCGAGATTACCGGCGTCGGCGTCCTTTGGGCTGGTTACCGGCTTGAGGAAGTTTTTATAGAAGACGCCGCTGGAGACGCCGGCTTCATCGTTCGGCGAATCGACGTTATAGAGAGTGGTGCGCGCCTCACGCAATTCTGTTGAGAAGGAAACGATGGAACCCCAATGCAAATGCTGGTCGCCCTCAGAGGATCCAAAGTGCGCCCCGGCGAGCATTGGCCATCCGGGACCGGTCCAGATCAGGAGCTTTCTCCCGGGCTTCGGGCCCTCATAGGTGAGCAGCTGGCCGAGGGTCCTCAGCGATAACTGGAACCGTTCGACGGCGCCCTCGCCAGCCATCGCCGCGCTGATGGTGCGAATCGGGATCGGCATCTTCCTGAGTTCCGCGATCAGGATATTTCCATCCTGGGTGGGCTGGTCGAGCTTGACTCCTGTGTCGGAAAAAAGAGCGAGAGAGATCGGGATGGGCAGAAGTCCACCGTCCCGGCTTAGGAATTTGATGATCTGGTTCCGCTCCGTCGCGACGTTCTGGAAAGAGTTGTTTACCTCATCTACGAGCAGAATGGCTTGTGTGGAATCCGGTCCGTCCGCAGCTTGGAACGAAACGATCTTCGCTGGCTGATGATTATCGAGGAGCGTGAAGTCTGCCTCGGTCAGGCCTGCCGCTGGTTTCCCAGCGGGGTCGGTGACGGTGACGTCGAGAGTGATCCGGCCTACTTTCTTTCCGGAAGCATCGCGGCTTTCCGGAGTTCCCGGCGGGCGCTTGAGCAATCCTTTCGGCTGGGGAGTGGTTGCGTTGCCGGACTGTGCGGGAACCGGGGTGGGCGGGGCCTGGTTTTGGGGAAGCGCGAGCGGCAAGCAGGAAGAAATGAGCAGAAAAAACAGCGAGCGTCTAATCATAGAGCTCCCACGCACAACTACCAGACGCTGCTGCGTACCGGAGAGTCTCATGGGAATCCGGGCCGAAGGCGTGAAGTGGGCTGTCGTCGGTGAAGATAGCCATGCGACGGATGAGAGCTCTAGGCCGGGGAGTCGTCGTCTGGTTCGTGGATGGGCATTTTCTTTTCTGGGAAGAGGCCGGGATTTTTTTGAAGCAGGCTGTCCATGACGCGGCTGGTGATTCGCATGGCGAAGTCGACTTCTTTATCCAGATCCGGATCGACGTCGGAGACGGGCGTCTGTGTTGCCCACTTTGCTGTCCGGATGGCGACTACCATCGCGGTGGCGATCATCATGGAGGGGCCGAGTTTTGGCCAGTCCGGACTGCGCTCGTAGCCGATTACTCCCATGGAGAGTAGTATAGCGAATAAATGGCGAAGATGGGCTCAGAGAATTTCACTTTATTTATTTGTGGCTGGCCCACCCTTTCGCAAAGTGCGCGAAAGGATGGGGCACCCTCGGTTCCTGGTCGGGCTGCTATAAGGGTTTGAGGTCGAAGGCTGGGCGCAGGCTTCCGTCCATGTAGAACGGGACCGATGTGTGCTCGTGGACGATTTGCCAGGTGTCTCCCTTTCTTTCGAGGCACAGGGTTTCGCGCATCCAAAAGCTGATTGGCTGGTCGACTCCCTTCTTGTTTCCGGCGAGGCGGAGATAGCCGTAGGCGAAGGCGGTGTCTCCGCTGATGGTGATGTTGAAGTCGCGCGGTTCGATCTCGACGGGCCGTCCCAGGTGTCGAACCATGCCTCTTTTTCCTGAAGGTCGACTCCGCGATGGATGAGCGGCGGCGCGAGGTTGAAGATGGCTGCGTCGGGTGCGAATTGAGCGGCGAAGGCTGGGGCGTTCTTGTCGTGATGCGCCTTGCGGAGGTTTTCAATGATGGCCATGATGGCGGATTTGTCTTTTGCAGTTTGAGCGGGCGTAGTCTCTTCCTTCAGGGTTGCGGTTGCCATGATGTTTCTCCTTTGGCTGGCTAGACGGTGGGGAACATGATTTCGGTGATCAACTGGTCTTCGGGCGTGGTCCTTGGGTCGTTCGCGTAGTTCTCGATGTTGAAGTCTGCGCGGAGGGGGATTTTTTTCTCTTTCACGATGTGGAAGACGCGGCCAGTTACGTGGCCCAAGTTGGAATAGGGGCCGGTCAAGACGAATCGGCTGTATTTGCCGCCTTTGAATTTTTCGTATTGAAGGCTGTCGGGCAGATTTGCCGGGGCTGCGGCGAGTCCGAGTCCGGCGCGGTAGACTTGCCGCTCCATGTTATAGAGACTGAAATATTTTGTGATGGCGTTGTGTTCTGAGACTGCGGGAACGAGCTTATGCAGCTCGTTCCAGGCTTGCGGTGCGGTGTTCTGGAACGGCCCGATCTTCTCGATGAACACATAATGGGTTTCAGGCCAGTTGACGATGTCGGGTTCTTCGGTAAGCTGCATGGGTTCTCCTCCTTACATTCGAATCAAGTCAGTTCTTCCTGCTGAAGCCGCATCAGTTCGTCGCTTTGGAGGCGGATCAGTTCGGCTCCGCTGGCTGCCGGCCGGTTGAAGAGCATTTCGATATAGCGGTGCAGATGATCGAGGCAGGCGGCGGCAACGTCAGGACCCTCCTTGGCTTTCGCGAGAATGAAGGCTCCCTGAATGACGGCCTGGGTGTAGAGCGCGAGGCTTCCGGCGGTCCACTCTCCCTGGATGCCGTACTTGCGCATGGCTTCGGCGATGTCGGTCTCGAGCGTTGCGGCGTGCCGGCTGATGCTCTGGTCGCAGGCTTCGCGGATGGACGGGTTGGTCTCATACACTTCCTGAACCATGGTTCCGACGAGGCAGGTGAAGTCGGGCAGATCGCCCTGGAGGATGGCCTTGCGGAAATCGACGTAGGCGAGGAGGCGGTCGAGGGGATCGGTGAGGAATTGATAGGGAGCGGATGCGAAGAGGCCGCCGGTGACGCTGTTCCAGTGGTCGGCGGCGGCGAGCGCGAGCTCTTCCTTGCTCTGGAAGTGATGGAAGAAGCTGCCTTTGGTGAGGCCGGCGGTCTCGCAGATGTCCTCGATGCGTGTTGCCGAGTAGCCTTTGGCGCGGATGACGTGGAGGGCGGCGTTGAGCAGCTTTTGTCTTCGATTCGTGGGTTATTTGGAGGTGCTTTCATTTGGGTACCAACTAATTGATACACAACATACCGATTAGTCGGTATGCTTGTCAATACTTTTTGCGCAAATAATCTGCCCCGGCTGACGGTTGCCAGCCTGCGCATGTAAACCATTGATTTTAGTACTTCGATTTGATCAGGTATGTCGCTCCGAAGGTGAACTGGAAGGAGTTCCGCAGGGAGGGCGGGACTGCCGGGGCTGGATTGTTGAGGTAGCTGTCCAGCGTTCCGACGGAGAAGCTCAGGCTTTTGTAGAAGGGAATCGCCAGTGTGTCGGATTCAGTTGCGGAGTAGGCGTTGGAGTTGTTGTAGGCCGGAATATAGGCGAGCTGCTGGTGAAAGATAAGGCCACGCGGCAGCTTGAGGAGGTAGAGCACCGGCGAAGGTGGAGCCGATGAGGTTCTGGTTGGTTCCGTCGGTGGCGTTGATGAAGGTCTGCTTTTCGTACTGCATGGTGGCCTTCACGTCGAGCTCCTGTTTGGGCTGCTTGATGGCGGTGTATCCGATGCCGCCTCCGTAAATCTGCTGGAGGTCGAGACCCTGGCTGTAGTTGTGGTCGTAAGAGAGCTGGGCGAGGCCGTATCCGCGCGAGGAGAAGTATTCGTCGCGCTCGGCGTCGGCGTGGTAGATGGCGCTCTTGGTGTCGGTCTCAGGATAGAAGACCCCTTCAGAAGCGTAGGCGGGCTGGGTGATCTTGCCGTAGGAGCCTGTGAAATTGACAGTGGTGCGGTTGCTGGGGTCGAGCCAGGTGACGGTGGGGACGACGCGCGACAGGGCGACGGCTCCGGTGAAGGTGTATTGCTTTTGCGTGGCTTGGATGATGGTGGTGCCGCCGGTGAGGGCTCCGTCCCAGCCGACGAAGAAGCCGGGGTGGCCGAAGATCTGCTTGTCGAGCGTGGCTTCGTCGATGATGTACTGCGCATTCTTGACGGGAATGGGCTCGGTCGGCGTGTTGCCGGCGGGATGGACAGTGATCGTGTCGTCGGCCACGGTGATGGTTCCTTTGGGCAGATGCTGGGGAACCTGGCCGCGCCGGGGAGTCACGCTTTTGTCGAGGATGGCCAACCTGGTACCAGTACGCAACTCCTTGATTTTGGACCAGGGAACGTTGAAGTCACCCACTATGTCGCTGTGGAAGGCGACGGTGCCGCCGACTTCGCGCACGAAGGTTCCGGAAAGCTGGTCTCCATTGGTGAAGATGATCTTGTCCGGCGGCGGGGTGGTGTCTTTTTTCTTTTCGGCAGGGGGATGGGCTGCGTTTGCGTGAGCCATCGGTGCCGAGATTAACAAGAGGGTGATTGTGAAAAGGGCAGACTGCAAGCAAAACAGTTTCCGTACAAAGTGCATCGGCAACTCAACTCCTGATCAGCTGTGGTTCAGGTCCAGGTTGGAAATCTCAGGTGGGTTGTTATGGCGAGGTCTTCCTTCTATGGTAACGCGGTGAAGGGAGAGAGGGGTAACGCGTGGGAGAAAAACAGGTAGTGGGCCAATCTGATAAACGCATCCCTCAGCGGCTGAAGCCGCATTCATGACAGGCTCTTTGCGGCACGGCTAAAGCCGTGCCCCTTTAAAATGCAATTCAAACTGACGCACCACCGCAAAACAGCCGGGTAAGGACAGGGCGCACCCGGTCCGATGCTCAATACGTCGACTTGAAGTTGTAGGTAACGCCGGCCGTGAACTGGAAGGAGTTTCGTTTGGTCGTCGGGAATGTGAACGGAACATTGTTCAAATAAGTGTCCAACGTGCCGATGGAGAGGCTGAAGTTCTTGTAGGCCGGGAATGCCAGCAAATCTGTTTCGTTAAACGAATACGCATGCAGGTTGTTCCATGCCGGGATGTATTGCAACTGCTGGGTAAAGAGCATGCCTTCGGGCAGGTGGCGAAGGTAGGCACCGCCGAATGTGGATGCGATGAGGTTCTCATCCGACGCGGCGGGCGGAGTGACATTCATGAATGACTGACGCTCGTACTGCACGACCGCGGTAGCGTCCAGTTCCTGAACCGGCGTCTTGACCAGTGTGTAGCCGATGCCGCCGCCGTAGATCTGCTGGAGGTCGAGGCTCTGGCTGTAGTTGTGGTCAAAGGAGAACACGCCGAGGAAGTAAAAGCGCGGCGAGACGTATTCATCGCGCTCAACGCCAAGATGGAAGATGGAGGTTTTGGTGTAGGTGGAAGGCACCAAGTTGCCAAGGGCGTCGACATAAGCCGGCTGCGTGATCTTTCCGTAGGACTGCGCGTAAGCCAGCGTAGTGCGATTGCGCGGATCGAGCCAGGTTGCCGTCGGGACTACCCGGGCCAAGGCCACCGCCCCAGCAAAGCTGAATTGATTCTGCGTCGCCTGTACCACGGTGACTCCGGCGGTCGCGGTTCCGTTCCAGCCCTGGAAGAAGCCGGGACGGCCGAAGACCTGTTTGTGCAGGGTGGCATCGTCGATGATGTACTTGGCATTGGCTACAGGAATTTGCGGAATGGTGGCGTTATTTTCCGCCTGAACAGTGATCAGGTTGTCGTGAACGGAAAGCGTTCCGACGGGAAGGTTTGTGGGCAACTTGTTGCGCCTGGGAAGCGAATTCGGCTGAAGAACGGCCACCTTCGTCCTGGTGTGGAGTTCCTTGATTTTGTCCCAGGGAATGGTGAGGTCGCCGAGGATGTCGCTGTGGAAAGTGACCTTGCCTCCGACTTCGTTCACGAAGGTGCCGGAGATCTGATCTCCGTTGATCAAAACAATGGTATCCGGAGAGGGCGGCGCAGGTTTTGCCGGATCGGCGGCGCTGGCACAGGCTTGTGGCCGGAAGGGTGAGGAGCATCAGAAGAACAGCGGCGAAAAAAGGAGGACGGCGGGGGGTCGCATGCATTTGGAAGTGCATAAAGAGTTGGCTCCCTGAGTTTGTTTTTCGGGCCGGGGGCTTGCTGGCTGAGATAACCGGACGCTTCACTGAGCAGGCAGTCCGGAAGTCCTTCCCATGGTAACGCCAATTGGAGCCGTTTCGGAGGATGGAAATCTCACGGGACGAATGAACGCGTAATAATGGTTATGGGCACCTGGGTTTTCATCGGGCTCTATTTGTAGAGTTTGCTGTAAGATTCCTCTGTCCTTCGGAGCCCCGGATTTCGCATGTCGAACGTTCTTTTCAAGGAAGTCGAAAGCTCAAGCGAACTCGAACAGATCCATGCGTTGAACCATCGCATTTTTGCGGAGGAGATTGCACAGCACCACACGCATCCATCGGGCCTGCTGGTCGACCGTTTCAACGAGCAGAACCAGTATTTTGTTGCGGTTCGTGACGGCCGAGTGATTGGAATGATTTCAGCGCACGGAGGGCCGGAGTTCTCGATCACGAAGAGGCTGCCCGATCCGGATGTTCTGCAAACTTTCGCTCGTCCGGTGGAAGTGCGCCTGCTGGCCATTGATCCCAGCGAGCGAAAGCGGACCGTGCTGGCTGGGCTTCTGTGGCAGGTGTATGACTTTGCAGTGTCGGACGGCTTTTCTCACCTGCTGATCTCCGGGATAGCGGAGAGAGAGCCGATGTACCGGAAGCTTGGGTTTTCACCACTGGGACCGGCTGTGCCGGAAGGCTCGGCGAGCTTTATTCCGATGGTGATGCCGATCGGCAGGCACGCGAGAGGGAATCAGAGACGGGTTCGGCTGCATGAGCGGCACTGGAAGCGGTCGGTGATTGGGCGGGAATCCAGTTGCGAGCGTGCGCCGATCAGCCTGATGCCGGGGCCGGTGTGTATCCATCTGCGAGTCGCGCGGGCGTGGGCGTCGCCTCCGGTTTCGCATCGCTCTCCCGCTTTTACGGAGAGTTACGAAGAGGTTCGAGCTGGCCTGAATGGTCTGGTCAGTGGAATGGGCATGGAGGTAACGCTGTTTCCGGGAGCCGGAACGCTGGCGAATGATGCCGTGGCGGCGAATCTGAAAGCCATTTTCGGGGATCGGCAGGGGCTGATTCTTAGCAATGGGGAGTTTGGGGAACGGATCGCGAACCAGGCGCTGAGTGCCGGGCTTGGATTTCGGCAGCTTAAATTTTCCTGGGGCGCGCCGTGGACGCTGGCTGCAATTGAGGATGCGCTTGACCGCAGGCCCGCGTGGATCTGGGCGGTTCACCTTGAGACCAGCACGGGCGTTCTGAATGACATGGAAAGCCTGTTGAGGCTTGCCGCGGACGCCAAGAGCGCTGTGGCTCTGGATTGCGTGAGCAGCCTGGGCGCGACGCCGATTGTGGATGAAGCGGAAAGCCTGCTGCTGGCGAGCGGAGTTTCCGGCAAGTCGCTCGGCTCTTATGCGGGCCTGGGCTTTGTTTACCTGAGCAGTGAATGCAGACGCCTGCTAGCGAACAAAGTGCTTTGCCCGTCTTTTGATCTGCTGCGCATGCACCAGACATGCGGGCCGCTGACAACGGTGCCCTCATCCCTGCTTTTCGCGCTGGCCCGTGCCCTGGAAGACAATTACGGATCGCCGGAAGCTCTCGCCAGCCGCTTCAAGGAGTACACAACTCTCGGGGAGCAAGCGCGTCGCGCGCTTCGGGAAGCGGGACTCGACCCCCTTGCTGCTGAGGCCATCGCCGCACCCAACATCACGACGTTCACTTTGCCGACTTCGGCGTTTCCGGAGCAATGCCTGGAGGCCGGCTACCAGATCGCGTATGAGTCGCCATACCTGAAGGATCGGGGCTGGGGACAGATTGCGACGATGGGAAGCATCACTGCCGCATCGCTTGCGCCGCTGTTCGAGAGGTTGGCCGAGATGGCGAGCCGGCAGCCGGCTCACGCTTAGGGTTGCGGAATTTCCGGGTAGCGTCTCAGTTTGAAATCTGGCGGCGGTGTACAGGCCCAAACTCCGTCGCGCACCGCAGCCCGGTGAGCGAACACCTTAGCTGAAGCTGCCAATCGCGGCCACGAACAGCATAATCGCATACGCACTGATCAATAGCGTCCGCACCCAATGCGTCTTCAGGATGTGCGAGAGATAAGGGCTCTGGGAGCCGCGCGAGTCCTGCGCGAGCTTCGCCTGCCAACGACCCCAAAAGATGGCTGTCAGGACAATCGAAAGCAGCTGACACAGGACGGCGCCCAGGATGGCCCAAAGTGGCGAACCGTCCGGGTGATACCAGATTAGCGTTACGCCACCGACCAGGGCGAGACCAACGGGTGTAAAGATCCAGTACGGCAACTTACGCCAATGCGCGCCCTGCACTTTGCGGAAAGTGTTCGCATCAAGCAGCTTCCACGTCCGGAAGATATCCACCTCATGCGCCCAGACGGTGCCCACGTTATAGAAGGCAAGCGCGAGATTGAGGAGCAAAAACGTCGACGCATTCACCCACCGAGCATACAGCCGTCAGGCTTTTGCAGGAAATGCCAAGCCCTGCGGTGCGGGCAGCCGATTGCCGCCTTGTCGGGCGGCGAAATCTATCCATGTATGACAGTCAAGGCTGCCGACGTTAAACTGAGACACTACCGAATTTCCGACCTCTTTGGCGCGGGTGCCGGATATCTTCTAAACTTTAAGCATGTCGATCACACGCGAGCAGGCTCTGGATTTTTTTAACTCCGATGACCTTATTGGGTTGGGCATGGAGGCCGATGCCGTGCGGCGGAAGCTGCATCCCGAAGGCGTGGTGACGTACATCATCGACCGCAACATTAATTACACAAATTTTTGCACGGAGTATTGCACGTTCTGCGCGTTCTATCGTCCGCTGAAAGGCAAGCTGGCCAGCGAGGGATACATTCTCGATTTTGAGACGATCTACGCGAAGATTGCCGAGACGCTGGAGATGGGCGGCACGGGCGTACTGATGCAGGGCGGGCTGCATCCGGATTTGAAGATTGAATGGTTCGAGCGGTTGCTGAAGGGGATCAAGCAGAGGTTTCCGTCGATCTGGCTGCATTGTTTTTCGGCGTCTGAGATTCTGGCGATTGCGGAGTACAGCGATCTGTCGGTACGGGACACGATCATGCGGCTGAGGGATGCGGGGCTGGATTCGATTCCTGGCGGCGGCGCGGAGATTCTGGATGATGAGGTGAGGCACAGGATTGCGCGATTGAAGTGCGGGACCGAGGAGTGGCTGCTGGTGCATCGGACGGCGCATCAACTTGGAATGCGGACGACGGCGACGATGATGTTTGGAGTGGGCGAGACGGTTGAGCATCGCGTGAATCACTTTGAGCAGGTGCGTCGGCTGCAGGAAGAGACGGGCGGATTCACGGCGTTTATTCCGTGGAGCTTTCAGCCGCACAATACGGCTCTGGGCGGTCGCGGCTGGGATGAGGCGACTTCGGTTGAGTACTTAAAGGTGCTGGCGATCTCGAGGCTGTATCTCGATAACATTGAAAATGTGCAGTCGAGCTGGGTTACGCAGGGGCTGAAGGTGCTGCAGCTTGGGCTGCGGTTTGGCGGCAATGATGTTGGGTCGGTAATGCTTGAAGAGAATGTGGTGAAGGCCGCGGGGACTTCGAACTGCACGACTGAGGAAGAGTTGCGGCGCGTGATTCGCGACGCCGGGTTCAAGCCGGTGCAGCGGGATACGCTCTACCGGACGATGTTTTTGAATTAGCGAAACCGCGTTGTCAATCGATCCACTTCCCTCCATGTTTAATTCGCTTTAATTGCATGCGCCGGCGATCCTCTGCTTGCCATACCTCGAACCTCAATGTATTATGTCTTCGATGGCGGCGCGCGACACCAATCCGAATTTTATGAATGGGGTTCCGGAGCTTCTGATCCTCAGGCTGCTTAAGCAAGAGGAGATGTATGGTTATGAGATCGTTCAGGCGATCCGCGATCGCACGGACGCAGTGATCGCAGTCGGCGAGGGTGTGGTTTATCCGGTGCTGCACGGATTGGAACGCGATGGGGCGCTAAGGTCTCGTCGCAAGAACGTGAATGGTCGCAGCCGAATCTATTACTCTGTAACGCCGGCGGGATCGCGTCGATTGGCTGCTCTGTCGCGGGCGTGGACGAATCTTACGGGGGCGATCCAAACGATTCTGACGGGAGGGCAGCGTGGCGAAGCCATTTGACGAACTTCGTGAACGCCTGCTGCGGGAGGGCGTCGCGCCACGGCATGTGCGGCGCTATCTGAGAGAACTTACCGATCATCTGGCCGACCTGACGGCGGAAGAGGAACGCGCGGGGCGGAGTCGAGGGGATGCGGAAGCCGCGGCGCTTGCACGGCTGGGCGGGGCAGATGATCTCGCCAAAGCGATGATCGAACGACGCCAGCTTCGGTCATGGTGCGCGCGGGCGCCATGGGCGATGTTCAGTGTGGCTCCCCTCCTGTTTCTGGCTGGGGCCTACTTCGTCGCCTGCTTCATTTTGTGGTCCGGCTGGAAGATCTTTCTGCCGGGAGCGGATACGCCTTTCGGCGTCCGCATAGGCGGCCCAATCTACGGGATCGAGAATATCTATTTTCAGACCGGCAGAATGATCTACTTCGGCGCGCCTATTTTTGTCGGTTGGGGAATCGCACTCATTGCCGCCCGTCAACGATTCAAGGCGGTTTGGCCCGTCACCGGACTGGTCATGATCGCGTTGGTCGGCTGCGCGGCCCGAGTTCACGCGATCCGTCCAGCCGCTCCCGGCGGAGTGGGGCATGTCAGCATGAGCTTCGGCCTTGGGCCTTCCCTTGAAGGGAGCCTGCTTTACGCGCTGGTGATTCTTTCGGTCACCGTGCTGCCATACCTTATTGGGCGCATACAAAAGGCGTATTCGGTTTCGGCGTAATCGATATGCGCGACAAGCCGCTGGATGCAGGCCTGGTCCAGGACGAAACCGGCACGATTTCCTGCTTTCTTTCACCCTTATTGCAGCGGGATGCGATACAGATTGCTGCGCGTGGTGTCTCGGACGTAGGCATATACCGTAGAGCCATTCCCGGATTGCACCCACCATGGCAGCACGGCCTGGTTTTTCGTCTTGCTTATGTCGTCGGCATGCGTGAGGCCCTCGGGGAGTACCACGTCGTTCTTCACGGGAATTACATATGTTCCTTTGCCCAGCGTTTTCTCGTCGATAAAGTAGAGATATTTCCCGGACGTGTCCCAACTAGCGAGGCAGTAACCGTAGCATAAGGGCACGGTTGCGCTTCCATCGACGGCAAACGCAGCCAACGAAGCCGTCAATGCTTCGTCCGAGTTTGGCACGGCCGCGGTAAGCCAGCGGCCGTCGGGTGATAAGTCGCCAAGCTCCAGAATCCGCTGTGGGATAAGCTTGCGGCGATCGGAGCCGTCGGGTCTCATGCGATAGATGTAGTTCGAGCCTCCTTCGCTTGAACGGAAGATCAGATTCCCGTCAGGCAGGAAGCGGGGAGTGTCATCACCGGAGGTGGTGGAGAGGCGCACCGGGGAGTGGCGGCGGCTCGTCGGCGCAATCCACAGGTTTCGCTGGCCGTTCGCGTCTCTATTTACGTAGGCGACGTTTTTCCCGTCGGGCGAGACAGCGTAGTCCTGCATGGGAACGTTTGGCAGGAGCTTATTTATTTGGCCGTTGGCCATATCCCTGACCCACAACTCCTGATCATCCGTCGCACCATTGGACATGAGGAAATAGAGGCTGCGTCCGTCAATAGAGAAGATGGGAGCAGAGGTATTGCCTTCAGTGCTGATCTGATGGTCGCCATCTTTGTCGTGCAGCCACACCGACTCGTCTCTGGAACCGACGGAGGTGGTGATCGACTTGCCGTCGGGCGCCATGGCGATGCCAAGCTGCGAAGTGGGACCGAAGGTTAACTGCTCCGGCTGTCCGTCTGGCCAGCGCTGCCGCCAAAGATGGAAGTCGCCAAGGTCCTGCCGCCAGAGACGAGAGCTGTTGGTCATTGCGGTGACATAGATCCATTGGCCGTCGGGAGACCAGGCTCCCGCAAGGCAGGTACCCCTGGGAGGGCCGACAACTTTGGGCTCGGCCGTTCCCTGAAAGGGGACAACACGGCAGGGAAGGATGCCTCCCTGGTTGTCCATTTGGACAACGAGAACCCAACGGCCATCCGGAGATACGTAGGAATGGTGGGCCATGCTGCGAGAGCCAGCCGGCAGGTAAACGTCGCGGCTGTTTCCCCGGTTCAGATCCGTAACAACAACGCCCATATGCAAACCCGATTTGATTTCTGAGAAGAGCAGCCGCTTGCCCCCGTCGATCCAAGTCACGGATGAAGAATTGGGCATGAACAGGCGTGGGTCGCCTCCGAGAACGGGCACCTGCCAGGTGTCCCAGGGTTCCATGGTGCTGTAGACGATCAGGGAATTGTCGGGAGAGAATGCGGGGCCCAACTTGACCGTTGTGTCGTGGGTGAGCTGGACGGGCTCCCCGCTGGGCAGCATTTTGACATAGATGTTTCCGGTCCCCATAAAGGAATCGTCGCCGCGGATAAAAGCGAGCATACGGCCGTCGGAAGACAAGGTGGGATAGACCGCCGAATCGGTGAAGAAGGTGAGCTGTTCCCATTGGCTGCTGGCGGGCGGGCGGCCCGGAGCGGAACTGTGGAAGAAAAATGCTCCTGCACCAGCAATCAGGATGAGAGCGATCGCTGCGATCAAGTAGTAGCTTTTCCGCGGTTTGTGCGCTGGCGATGAGGGTACCACTGTGGGCAGGGGACCTTCTCTTTCGCGGGCAGACTGCCTCGGAACCGTTGTGTCTGGATGCTTCGAATCGCTGCTCCTCTTCAGCCGTTTCAGGTCTGCTCGCAAATCGGCTGCGTGCTGATAGCGCAGGTCCCGATCTTTCTCCAGAGCTTTGTCGATCACACGTTCCAGCTCCGGGGATATATCGGCATTCAAGCGAACCGGAGCGACAGGCTCGCGGTTCAGGATGGTTTCGCAGACCACCGCTGAGCTTTCTCCCCGAAATGGTTGTGTCCCGGTCGCCATTTCATAGAGCACCGCTCCGAAGGAAAACAGGTCGCTGCGGGAATCCAGCTCTTTGCCCCGCACCTGTTCTGGAGACATGTAGCCGACGGTCCCCACTAGAGCGCCCGGATGTGTGAGATGCTGCACGTTGATTGTCGGTCTTAGCATCGGAATCGATTGGGCCAGGCGGGGTTACCGTGGCTAAACCGAAGTCGAGAATCTTGGCTCCCCGTTTGGTCACAAAGATGTTTGCGGGTTTTATGTCGCGGTGAATCACTCCGGAAGTATGGGCGACATCGAGTGCATCCGTGATTTCGATGGCGAGAGAGAGAAGAGATTCCGGATCGAGCGCCCTTCCTGCGATGCGATGGCTCAGCGTTAGGCCGTCGAGGAACTCCATCGCGATGAAGGGCCGGCCCTCATGCTCACCGATTTCATAGATTGTGCAGATATTGGGGTGGTTCAGCATTGAGGCGGCCCGCGCTTCGCGTTGAAAACGAAGCACGGCCTGGGCATTCCCGGAGACGTTGTCGGGCAGGAACTTCAAAGCCACAAAGCGGTGAAGGGTCAGGTCCTCAGCCTTGTAAACGACGCCCATCCCGCCGCTGCCAAGCTTTTCCAGGATGCGATAGCGGGAGATGGTCTGGCCAATCATGCCGAAAGACTCAATCCTTGAATGCGTCAATCTTAGGGACGAGCCATCATGGAGTCAACGAAGGATGTTCCTCTTGGACCAGTTCTTGAGGTCAGGCGCTGAGCCAAAATGTTCCACGGATTTCCTGCTATGTTCCATGGGGGATCCCGGCTATACTTGATTGTGCCCGCCGGTACGTCCATCAAAAACAATCAGGGAAGGTGAAGCAGAAATGTCCTCCAAGTACATTTTTGTGACAGGCGGGGTTGTGTCCAGTCTCGGTAAGGGACTGGCCGCGGCTTCGATCGGCTGTTTGCTTGAAAGCCGGGGGTTGCGGGTCAACCTGATGAAGTTCGATCCTTACCTGAATGTCGATCCGGGGACGATGTCGCCGTTTCAGCATGGCGAGGTCTTTGTGACCGACGACGGCGCGGAGACCGATCTCGACCTGGGCCACTATGAGCGCTTTACGCACGCGCACCTCTCGCGCGATAACAACCTGACCACCGGGCGTATCTACGAGCAGATCATCACCAAGGAGCGGCGCGGGGATTATCTGGGCAAGACGGTGCAGGTGATTCCGCACGTGACGAACGAGATCAAGAACGCGATGCGCAAGGTCGCGGCGACGAACGACGTGACGATTGTCGAGATCGGCGGGACGGTGGGCGATATTGAGTCGCTGCCGTTTCTTGAGGCGATTCGCCAGATGCGGCAGGAGCTGGGGCGCGAGAATACGGTGTTTGTGCATGTGACGCTGGTTCCGTGGATCAGCGCGGCGCAGGAGTTGAAGACCAAGCCGACGCAGCACTCGGTGAAGGAGATGCTGTCGATCGGGATTCAGCCGGACATTCTGCTGTGCCGGACGGACCGCTTTCTTTCGCGCGAGATTGAAGAGCAAGATTGCGCTGTTCTGCAACCTGGAAGAGCAGGCGGTGATTACGGCAAAGGATGTGGACTCGATCTACGAGGTTCCGCTGACGTTTGCGCACGAGGGCGTGGACTCGCTGGCGCTGCGCTATCTGCGGCTGGAGACGAAGGACGCCGGACCTGAGCCGCTGGGAGGAGATTGTCCGGCGGTCGTACAACCCGCAGGATGAGGTTTCGATCGGCATCGTTGGCAAATATGTGGAGTATGAGGACAGCTACAAATCGCTGAAAGAGGCGCTGGTGCATGGCGCGCTGGCGCACAATCTGAAGCTGCGCGTGACGTGGATCGAGGCTGAGGGCCTCGAGAGCTGCGGACTATGAATCGCAGCTTGCGGGGTTTGACGGGATTCTGGTTCCGGGCGGCTTTGGCAAGCGCGGCATTGAAGGCATGCTGAATGCGATTCGTTATGCGCGCGAGAACCGGGTTCCTTACTTCGGCATTTGCCTGGGGATGCAGACGGCGTGCATCGAGTTTGCGCGCAATGTGTGCGGGTTGAGCGACGCCAATTCGAGCGAGTTCGATCCGGCGACGGCGCATCGCGTGATTTACAAGCTGCGCGAGTTGACGGGCGTGGAAGAGATGGGCGGAACGATGCGTCTGGGCGCGTGGCAATGCGTGCTGCAGCCGATTCGCTGGCGTCGGCCGCGTATGGCGAGACGGAGATCAGCGAACGGCATCGCCACCGGTACGAATTCAATCGCGAGTACGAGGCGTTGCTGACGGGCGCGGGGCTGCGGATTACGGGGACGACTCCCGATGCGACGTATGTGGAGATTGTGGAGATTCCGGGGCATCCGTTTTTCCTGGGATGCCAGTTCCATCCGGAGTTCAAGTCGAAGCCGCTGGAGCCGCATCCGCTGTTCAGCGCGTTTGTTAAGGCGAGCTATGAGAACCGGTTGAAGGCGAGGAGCGAAGCTGGTCGCGAAACCGGCGTCGAAGTTGCTCCGCGCTAGGGTTTCGCGACTGCCGCATTTACTGCTAGCAGCGTTTCTAGAACACCTTTAAGATTCTTTAAATCCAGAGCATTGGCGCCGTCGGATTTGGCTTCGGCGGGGTTGTCGTGGACTTCGAGGAAGACTCCGTCTACTCCGGCGGCTACGGCGGCGCGGGCGAGCAGCGGGATGAATTCGGGCTGGCCTCCGGAGACTCCGTTGGCGGCTGAGGGGGTCTGGACGGAGTGGGTTCCGTCGAAGACTACGGGCGCGAGGTTGCGCATGATGGCGAGCGAGCGCATGTCGACGACGAGATTGTTGTAGCCGAAGGTGGTTCCGCGCTCGGTGAGGAAGACGCGGCTGTTGCCGCTCTCGGTGACCTTTTCTACGGCGTGGTTCATGTCCCACGGAGCGACGAACTGGCCCTTCTTCACGTTGATGGCGCGGCCGGTTTTGGCGGCGGCGACGAGCAGGTCGGTCTGGCGGCAGAGGAAGGCGGGGATCTGGAGGACGTCGACGCCTTCGGCGGCGATTTCGCAGTGGGATGGCTCGTGGACGTCGGTGAGGACGGGTAGTCCGGTGGCTTCGGCGAGGCGGCGCAGGATGGCGACGCCTTCTTTGAGGCCGGGCCCGCGGAAGCTTTTGACCGAGGTGCGGTTGGCCTTGTCGTACGAGGCTTTGAAGATGTACGGGACGCCGAGGTCGGAGGTGATGCGCTGGATGGCGTCGGCCATTTTGCGGACGTGCGCTTCGCTTTCGATGACGCAGGGTCCGGCGATGAGGAAAAGCTGGCCTGCGCCGACGTGGACGGGACCGATTTCGAATTCGTGGCTCACAGGTGTTATTGAATCACGGACTGGGCGGACGGGCCGCTGCGAGCGCGCATGCTCAGATTGCGTCTGTGGCCACTCCCGCTGCTGAATCCGCTCGTGCCATTTTGGTCCGTATAGCGGCATTTAACTGGTATTACTTTTGATAAAATGTAATGGGAGGCGATTATGGAATCCGCGCTGAGTGTGAAGGGGCGGGTGACAATTCCGAAGGCGGTTCGGGAGCGTCTGCATCTGGGGCCGGGGGACCGGGTGAAGTTCTTTTTTCATCCGGACGGGAGCGTGGTGATCCTACCCAAGGTTCGGACTTCGGCATTGAAGGGTTTGGTTCCGTCGCGCGGGGCGGCGCGTTTCTCTTGATGATATGGAAGCCGCAATCAGCGGCGCGGCTGTGGCGGGAGTGAGGCGCGTGAAAGCGCGGATGACGGGCTGGATACGAATATTATTGTTCGCTATCTGGCGCAGGATGATCCGGTGCAGTCGGCGCGGGCCACTCGTATTTTTGAGCGGCAGCCTTACCGAAGATGAGCCGGGCTTTGTGAGCCTGGTGGCGATGGTCGAGACTGTCTGGGTGCTCGGATCGTGTGCTACGGCTTGTCTGGCCGCCGCGATCGCGAGCGCCATCGAACGGATGCTGCAGGCCGATACGCTCGATGATCCAGAACGAACAGGAAGTATTCACGGCGATGATGGCTCTGAAGACCGGAACTGGAACTTTTTCTGATGCGCTGATTGGCGCGCTGGGTGGATGGGCCGGATGTGCGTCCACGCTCACGTTTGACAGGAAGGCGGCGCGGTTGAAGGATTTTGAGCTGGCCTTGATGTGATCGACCTAGTTGACGTGGACTTGTTGGAAGCCGAGGCCGAGGAGGAATTTGGTTAGGGTGGCGTCGGCATTCTTGTTGGGCGGTGGTGAGGATTCCGGCGGCTAGCGCGGAATTGCGCAGATCCTGTTCGGCCTTGGCGCGGACTTCGGACTCGAGGTTGGGATCGGCCTGGATGAACCAGCCGGTGTTGCGGGAGTAGACGCGCGTCTTGCTGTCGTCGAGCGCGGTGACGAAGATCTGCGCGGGCGGCAGATGGACGGTGACATTCTTGTCCTGCACGGTTACGTCGGAGGATTTCAACTGGCTGAGATCGATTCCTGCGATGGCCTGTCCCTGGACGAGCAGGAGAAGCTTATCGCCCACCAGGAAATCGGGGAGGATGGTGCTGGAGCGGTCGCCTTCGACGACCTTGTCCATGGTGTAAGTGACGGTTTCGAGCCGGTTGAGCTGCTGAATGCGGCTGACTACCGTGGGCTGCGATACGTCGATGGAGAGCGCGCGGCCGGTGATTCGAGTGGCCACGCGATTCCAGATGCCGTAGGTCGCCTCATGCACAAAGACGGCTAGCGCGCCTGCTCCGATCAGCAGGCCGAGGAAGATCGCCAGCAGAACGGTTCCGGCGCGGGGGCCGCGGTTCCGGGTCTCTGTCGAATCGGAAGTTGTCTGCATCTACTCTTCATTTTAATGCAGCACCGCCAGCTTCCGATGGAGGATCAATCCTGTTTCTGCGCCACGCCACGAATCCTCAGGCCGTAATCGACTAATAGGCCAACGCCGACGGCGAGGGGAATGAGGCCTGCGGCGGCGACGGCCAGCACATCGTGCTCCTGAACGATCCACGCCAGAAAGTAAGCAAACAATATCATCCCGACCCCGACTGAAATCAGAACGATGCCGCCGGTGCGCAAGCCGCGGGCATTCTGGGGGCGGTCAATGAAGGCGGTTCTGCCAGCCATTGCGACCAGATCAGTCTCCGGATCGGGCGGCAGGGGGATGCCTTTGGCGATGGCGGCCATGCGCTCCTCGCTCTTGAGGCGGCGGTTATGGTAGTTGGAGATGTTGGCGACGATGACGATGCCGAGAACCATGGCAAAGGCGGCGACGGGGACGATGAAAGGGCTGTAAATTCCGTGCATGGGTGGGTCCTTCCTTAGTTAGCCTGAATTCGCCAGCCTTAGACCGCGGGCGGGGGCGAAAGTTTCATCGCCAATCGTGAAACTTTTGGCGCAGACTGAAGTCTGAACCAATCCGCGAGCGTGGCTGCCCAAATCCAATTCGAGGAGGTTGTGCGTGAGCATCAGGGGTTTGTATTTCGCACTCTGGCGCGCCTGACGGGTCGCGGCGAGCACGTCGAAGATCTGGCGCAGGAGGTTTTTCTGCGTTTGTATCGCGGGCTTGAAAATTTTCGCGGCGAGGCGAAGCTGACGACGTGGCTTTACCGCATCACTTTAAATGTGGCTCAGGATGAATGGAAGCGACGGAAGAAGGAGCAGTCGCATACTTCGTTCGATGACCCGGATGCCGGATGGGCGGAACGAATTCCCGGGTGGGGATGGCGATGCGGAGCAGATTTTGAGCCAGCGCCAGTCGATGGCCGCGGTGAACGAAGCGCTGGGCGAGTTGAGCGAGGCGGAGCGCGCCGTGATTGTGATGTTTCACCAGGAAGAATGCACCTATGAGCAGATTGCGCTGGTGTTGAAGATTCCGCTGAATACGGTACGGACGCATTTGCATCGCGGCCGGCAGAAACTGAAAGAGAGATTGAAGGAACAGGTAACAGAAAGGAGGAGCGTATGCCAGGTACACATCCAGACACGATAAGTTGCCCTCAACACAGCAACTGCAGCAGGCGTTGAAAAAATCGCGCGCTGACGGCGGCGGAGGCCACACACGTGGAGAACTGTGACGACTGCTTTACGGCGTGGCTCGATGATAGTGTGACGCAGGCTCTCGACACGAAGCCTGAAGTTGACATCCCTGACGGGTTTGCGGCGCGGGTTGCGGCGCAACTGCCAGCGCAGCGGAGCGCGGCGCGGCGATCGGATGGCGTCGCGCGAGGCGGTGCGCGACAATTGGGCCTGCTGACGGCGATTTTGCTGGTGGCGCGGGATTGTTCGCTGCAGCATTTGCCGATCCGGGCGGCTTGAACAGCCGGATGGGGATGGTCTTTATGACTCTGGTCGTGTCGGAAATCACGGGGATTGCGCTCTGGCTGGGGCCGAGGAGAGACAGCTAATTGGCGGTCAGTTAAGAAAGCGGCCAGCTATGTTCCGGCCAGAAAAAACGCTCAGCGCATCCCGGCTGACGTTGGGAAATTCAATTTTGTTATGAAGCCGTTCTTGCGCCGGTTGCGGTTGTGTCGAGGGGACGGGTTTAATTTTTCGCGGTCTGCGCCGGGATGGCGATGGGCACGTCTAACGTGCCGAGGCGCTGGGTGGTGAGGTCGCTGACTCCGAGGCGGAGGCGGTAACGGCCGGGCGGCAACGGAAGCTGCTGGGTAAAGGCGATGCCGCTTTTCAGGATGGACTGATACTGCGCCTGGTCGAAGTCGAGGCTGAGCGTGCCGGAGGTTTGGGGCAGCGGGGCGGACTGGGTTGCGGCTTTGCCGGGATCGTCCTTGAAGGCGACGAGCATAACCATGATCCGTCCGCGATGGTGGCCGTCTGAGCCATCCGCGTTATGCGTTAAGAGGCTGCGCGGGCTCCGGGTGAGGTTGGGTCGAGGGGTGCGGTCTTCCATTGGCCTTAACGCCCTGCTGTTGTGCCCAGCCGGGGAGATTGTCGCTGCCGGTGATCAGGCGCGCTCCGTAGGTGAAGGTGAAGTAGTTCCATACCCAATCCATGAGGACGGCGATGCGGTTGCGGAAGCCGACAGGAAGAAGATGTGGACGGTGAGCCAGGTGACCCATGCCGGGAAAGCCGCTCCAGTTGGCGCGGAATGGCCATTGATGCGGGCGACGGCGGCCATGCGTCCGATGGTGGCCATGTCTCCCTTGTCGAAGTAATGGAACGGGGAGCGCGGCTTGCGGGCCAGATCCTGCGCGATCATTTTTCCGACGTGGTCTCCCATCTGCATTGCGGGCTGGGCGACTCCCGGGAATCGGTTTGCCGTCCTGTTCGAGGTGGGCGAGGTCGCCGCAGATGAAGATCTCCGGATGGCCGGGGGGATTGAGCGTCTGGTTGACGAATATGCCGCCGCGTTTGTCGGTTTCAAACCCGAACAGTTGCCCAGCGGCGAGGCCTGAACGCCCGCGGCCCAGAGGGTCACGACTGAATCGAGGCGGCGGTCCCCGGCCATCACGTATCCAGGTTTTACGTCGGTAACCGGCAACGCCGGTGTGGACTTCTACACCCAGCGCGGTGAGCTGTTCGACGGCCTTGCGCGACAGGATTTCAGGGTAGGCGGCGAGGATGCGGGGGCCTCCCTCGATAAGGAACACGCGGGCCTTCGACGGGTCGATGTGGCGGAAATCATGCCGCATATAAAGCTTCGCGATGTCGGAGATGGCTCCGGCGAGTTCCACGCCGGTGGGGCCTCCCCCGATGACGACGAAGTTAAGCGGGGGATGCGAGCCGGTTTCGAGCATCTGGCGTTCGGCCAGCTCGAAGGCCAGCAGGACGCGACGGCGAATCTCGATGGCGTCTTCGATGCTCTTGAGTCCGGGCGCGTACTCGGCCCAGTCGTCATGCCCGAAGTAGGAGTGGGTGGCTCCGGTGGCGACCATCAGGTAGTCGTAGTCCATCATCGCTCCGCTCTTGAGGTAAGCGCGGCGCTGCTCTAGTCGAAGTGGAGGGCTTCATCCATAAGCACTTCGACATTCTGTTTATGCCGCACGATGGCGCGGATGGGCGAGGCGATATTGGCCGGGGAAAGCACGGCCAGCGCCACCTGGTAGAGCAGGGGCTGAAAGGTGAAGTGGTTGCGGCGGTCGATCAGGGTGATATCCACGGGAAGTTTGGCCAAGGCAAGGGCGGCGTGGGTTCCGGCGAATCCGCCTCCGATGATGAGGACACGCGGACGGCGTCCTTCGGTGATTGCTGGAATCTCAACTCGGCTTGCTCGCGGGGTTCCGGCCATTTTTGTCTCCTTTTGCCTATGTTAAAGGATGCGGCGTCGTAGCAGGGGAGGAGTCTCGACGAGCCAAAAAGAGCGGCGAGTCGGGCAGAAAAAGAGGGATGGAGCCCGAGCTCCATCCCTTTTTGATCGGATTGCTACTTGTTTAGTGTGCCTTTTCCTTTCGTTTGACTTCTCTGAGGCCGGGAATTGCTGGAGGGCTCTGGGTGCGAGTTGCGGCCGAGCTTGGGCCTGTGGCCGGGCATTGGGTCTCGGCCGGGCCTGGGGCTGCTGGCGGTTTGGACCTGGCTGGCCTGCATTGAGTTGCGGACGGGTTGTAGTTTGGGCCGGCCGGTATGTTGTAGTTCGTATTGGCCGGCGGGTTGTAGTTGTTGGCTGGCTTGTTGGTATTGTTCGGACGCGCATTGTTGTTGTGGTCGGTTGTTGTTATAGTATCTGTTGGCGGGCATTGTTGTAATTCGTGTTTGCCGGCAATTGTTATTGGTGCGTACGTTATTGTGGGCGGTTGAAGTTGTTATTCGTGGAACTTGTTGTAGTTGCCGTGTTGCGATAGTTGGGCGAGCGATGGCCATGTTGCGGTTGTAGTTGCGCGCGGCTGCGTTGCGGTCGAAGTGGCCGTAGTTGCCGCGGTTCACTACTGTTACGCTTCGAGAAATGTAGACATTACGCTGGTAGACGACCGTGCGTGAATGCCATCCCATACCCCAGTTGTTCCATCCCCAGCCCTAGCGGTTCCACAGGCGACGGCGATGCCGACACCGAAGCCGATGGCAAGGCCTGCGCCGAAGTATCCGATAGGGGGCGGCGGTGGGTAATATGCCGCGGTAAGCAACTATGGGCGCACCATAGACGACCCAGGGATTGTAGTAGGGCACATAGACTACGGTCGGATTGGCCGGAGCAATGACAATATTGTTGGGCTGATATTGAACGGCTATTTGCTGATCGGTTTTGAGGTTGCCCGCATCATAGGCGCGCTGGCGCATAACTTGTACGGCGGACATCACGTCCTGTGGCTGGTTGTAGTAGGCGTTGCCGAGTTGGGTGGTCCAGTCGAGATTCTTGTCCAGATTCGCGAGCACCGACGGGAAGGCGATGAGCGCCTTCACGCTGGGATCCCAGTTCTGTTGGTCGACCATCGGTCCAAGCTGGCTGGGAGATACTCCCTGATTTGACTGCAGGAAATGGTCTGCATCGGCCACTTGCGAGGGGTAGGTGGAGGCGGCAAGAATCTGGGCCACCAGCGAGTCGGGATAGAGCGCGATGGGCGCGACAAGCTGATTAAGCTGGTCCGGCGACATCGGCGGCCCTGTCTGATCATGCCTGTTGTGGCGGCGCCCTGGTCCTGCTGCTGATCGGGCGGTGGAGGGCGGTCGCGCTCTGCGCGTAGAGATCGCCCATCCCGAGCGGAATCATAAGGTATGCGAGTGAAAAGGCCAGGACCTTCTTGCCCAGATTCAGAGCAGATGCGGCTGTGGCTTGTGAAGTGGAGGAGAAAATGTTGCGTGGGTGTTTTGGTGTTTTCATGGGTTCCAGCCTCGTCTTTCGGGCAAATCTCATACTTCCTCTCTAACACTCAAACATTATGCGTAGTTGCGCTGTCTCGTCTACCTTTCGTACTCGCGACCAAGGGGGCATTGCGCTTTGCGCTGCATCACAACAGATTTGCCATCCCTTTCCAAGTAGCCTGATTGCAGAGATGCGTAGGGGTACTGCTCCAGCTCGAAGTTCAGCAGAGCGGAGCTTCCGGTGACGGCGGTGACGTAGAGCCGGACGGCCTGGCCTGGGCTGGCGATGGGGTTCAGGATTACGGTTCCGTCGGAGGCTGAAATTGTCTGCACCGATTGCTGTTCGATCAGCGGAGCGGGAGGACATGTTGCCTCCGCGGAACAGGGAGGCGTCGAGGCGTCGAGTGTTTCATAGAAGGTTACGACTGCTCCGGCCATGGGATCTCCCGCGGGGTCGGTGACTTCGAGGGTGACCGGCGTAAAGGCCTGGCTGGCCGGGAATGTTTTGAGCGATTCCAGCAATGGCGGCGAGTTGCGCGGTGGCGGGGGACACGGAGACGACATCAAACTGCGCGCAGCCGCTGCTTGAAGCCAGGCAGGCATTTACGGGTACGACGTTTCCGGCGGTGAGAGGTCCGGCGGCGAGCTGCTGCGTGACGATGCCGTTGTTTCCGCTGAGGCTGGCCGTGGTCGGCGCGCTGACTCCGCTGGTGACCGGAGTCCAGGTCACTTCGGCGTTGGGGATGGGGCTTCCATTTCCGAGGACGAGTCCCTGCGGGGTCCATTGCACGGTTGCGCCCGCGGCGAGATAGAGGTTGGGAGTAAGCGCGCTGATGGCCGGAGCGGCTCCGGCTTGAGCGGTGAATGCCGTCGCGACGGCGGCTCCGTTGGTGAGGGCGGCGGTGACCTGCGAGAGCGAGGTAGAGTTGGCGGCGACGAGGAGGGTCGCGGTTCCGTTAGCGGCGGTGACGACGGAGCAGGAGGCTTTGTCCGCAGGCGAGCGTTGCGGATCCTTCTGTAACCGTGAAAGTTACAGTTGCTCCGGCGGCCGGCGATGCGCCGTTGGCGGCGACGACGGTGAAGGGAAGAGGCGCTCCGGCGGCAACCGAGCCGGAGGGCGCGGTCACGATGCCGAGGGTATCGTCATTCTGCGCGTCATAGCTCAGGCCATCGGCGATCACTGGCGACGCCCAGCGTCTGCGGGTCCTGAACCTGAACGAGAACATTGCCGGTAACACCTGCCGATGGAGGGGCTATGGCGGTGATCTCGTGGGAGAGACGCTGGTGACGGCGTGCGTTCACTCCGTTGACGGTGACAACGGAGTTGGCGCGAAAACCCATGCCGGTAATGGCGATCGGGCCTCCGGTAGAGGGCAGCAGCAAGGGCTTTACGCTGTCGGCGTAGAGCACGCGTCCACGGTAGAGATAGTCGGGACGGCCATCGCCGCGTATGTCGGCCACGCCAAGGCGGACTTCGCTGTCGGCGAGCGTGAGCACAGGCAGTTTGGTAAGTCCCACTACTGCTCCGTTGAAGGGCTGCGTGGTTTCTGTGAGCGGCGGAGCGGTTGTGCCATCGGTTCCGTTCCACATGCCGAGCACGATCTGCGCCTTGTTGAGAGTGGGTTGGCCCGAGTCGTCGAGCGCTTCGGCTTCGACCGTGAACTCGCGGTTGGCCTTCGCCCACCATTGCAGCCAGCTTGCGTGGCCATAGCCGGAAAGGCGCGCGGTCCACTCTCCGCTGGGCGGAACGGTGACCGCCGCGGACTCCATGCCGTCGTCGCCGCTGAGCGAATCGCCTGCGGAGTTGCCGATGGAGACGTTCTGAATCACGCTGGAGCCGGCGGCCAGTCCGGGCAGCGCAATCGCAGGCAGGGTTCCCGAGGGTGTAACCTGCCCGGTCGTGTAGGGGCCGACGGAGTCGGATGCCGGTATAGAGCGAATTGATTGGCTCGAAGCTGAGCTGCCAGGTGTCAGAGGTCTCGCCGGGCGGGATGGGAACGCCGCTGAGATCGAAGAATCCTTCGAGCGTGGTGTCGTCGCTGCCGAAACGCGCGAGCACGTTGCCGTTGGCATCGGTGAGGCCGGTGATGGCGTTGCCCGCGTTGCCGTGAAAGGAAATTCCACTGACGGCGGTGACCGTGTATCGCACGTCGGGCAGGTCGGTGCCGGGAATCATAGGCCGCAGCACGACGTTCACGCCCTGCATTCCCTGGCCATTGCGAAAGGTGATGGTTCCCTGCACAGAGAGGGTGTTGGCGGCGGTAAGCTTCTTGCTCGTGAAAGCTGGCGAGGTTGCGTGCGGTGACCGGATACAGGCGGTTGAGCGCGGCGATATCGTCGGGGCGCAGAGTGGTTGCGTTGGGCATGCAGCTTTCGCCGCTGGCGTTGCAGAGCCGCTCGATGGGATGCATGATGGGCCATCCGGCGAGGCCTTCCGACGTGACCTGGTCGCCGGAAAACATCTCTTCGTTGGTCTGCGACCAGTCGAGGCCCAGCACTTGTCCGAAGGCGCGGACAAGCTGGTATTGCGAGCACGGCGATCTGCGTGGCGTTAGTGGCGCAGAGGCCGTTTACCAGCACGAGCGCGTGTGCGATGTTGCCCGAAGGAGCGAGATTATCGACGAAGGTAAAGACGCCATTCTGCTGGCAGGTGGCGGCGGAGCTGGCTCCCGCGCCGAAGAAGGCGTTGATGACCGAGCCGTCTTCGTCATAGACGATGGCGATGGGTTTTGCGGTATCGCCGGACTGAATGTCGGCGGGAAGCGTGAGGGTGTTGTCGATCGAACTTACGTTCGTTCCGTTCACGTCTTCGCTCAGGCTTCCGGCGCGGGCTATGTTGACGGCCGCAGTGGGGACTGCGTTCCACACGGCGGCGGCGGCGGCCACCATGGCGTTGGCCTGGGACTGGTTGACCGACGCGCTGAGGCTTCCGAGGTCGGTGTAATAGGCGGCGTTTCCGTTGGCCCATACGATGGGTTTGCCGGTCATGGCGGCGTTGAAGTAACTGGTGCCGGCGACATAACGGGGACCTCCGGCGTAGGCGGGGGCGCAGGAGAGCACAGAGGCAAGTGCCAGATAGAGGGCGAGGCGCTTCATCGGAAACTCCGGATTCTGCCGGAGCGCGCTGAACTGGCTTGGAGCGGTCAGCGTGCGACAGAACCTGTGTTTATTCGGCCATGCATGGAAGCGGACCGCAGAAATTTCTGAGAGCGGTCAGAGGTCGCGCGACCGGAATGGGAGGGAAGTTTCGAGCCGTTTCAAAATGGAATTGCGCGGTGTTGTCAGGTGGAAATTCAGTTGCACGAAAATTCGGTTTAAGCACGCGGAATTTTGATACCTTGGTTGAGCCCGCCGGTTTCCGCAAGCGGAGATTCATTCCAACGATTACGCTGGAGGCCGATCCAATTGTGATTGTGTGCGCGGGGCGCGTTCCTGGCTTCGCGCTTTCCGCCGTCCCGGGCGCGCTAAATCGCTGCGCTATATTTCGGGGAAGAAATCGAAGAAGGCGTCGATGCTCTGGCGCAATTGCGCTTCAATCTGTTCGCGCGAGCCTTCGAGCAAGTGCATGGTGACGCGCGCCGAGTTTCCGTTCTTGAGCTCGATGGGCGCTTCGCCCACCCCGGCCACTTCCTCGGCGGGAAGCAGGCGCAGACCGTAGACCAACGCTAAGATTTGCCATACCTCTATCTTATGCCCGGCTTATGCTCCGTCCAGTGTCAACAGGTACAATCGAAACGATCTCCCTATGTCAGACACCATTCGCGACACCGTTATCCTTGGCACCGGCTGCGCCGGACTGACTGCGGCCATTTATGCCGCTCGCGCCAACCTGAAACCGCTGGTTATCGAAGGCCATGAGCCGGGCGGCCAGCTCTCCATCACGACGCTGGTCGAGAATTTTCCCGGCTGGCCGGAAGGCATTCAAGGTCCGCAGCTCATTGAGAACATGAAGTTGCAGGCAGATCGTTTCGGCGCGGAGTTCCGCATGGGGCATTTGGCATCGGCGGACCTGAGCAAGCGGCCGTTTGCGCTGAAGGTGGGCTCGGAGACGATTCACACGCGCACGCTGATTATTGCCAGCGGAGCTTCTGCGCGCTGGCTTGGGCTGCCATCGGAGCAGGCGTTGATTGGCCACGGCGTGAGCTCATGCGCCACCTGCGACGGGTTTTTCTTTTCGGGCAAGGAGATTGCCGTGGTCGGCGGCGGCGATTCGGCGATGGAAGAGGCGCTGTTCCTCACGCGCTTTGGGGCCAAAGTCACGCTGCTGCACCGGCGGGAGCACTTTCGCGCCTCGCGCATAATGCTGGAGCGCGCCATGGCGCATCCGAAGATCGTGTTTCGCTCGAACACCGTCGTTGAAGAGGTGCTGGGCGTCGAGCAGAAGGAAGTTACCGGAGTACGCGTGCGGGATACCGTCACGGGCGAGCAGGAAACGCTGGATATCAGCGGGCTTTTCCTGGGAATCGGCCACATCCCGAATGCAAAGATGTTTGCCGGGCAGATCGATCTCGACGAGGACGGATACATCAAGACCACTGACTACGTGTTTACGCGCGTGCCGGGGGTTTTTGCCTGCGGAGACGTGCAGGATCGCCGCTACCGGCAGGCGGTCACCGCCGCGGGAACGGGCTGCATGGCTGCGCTTGAGGTGGAGAAGTATCTCGAAGAACACGGCCGGTGAGGACTGGCCGTCTAGGCGTGCGCGCTTCGCGCCATCCTTGCATGTGCTTTTGTTGGCCCTCCCTTTGGTCACGGCGATGGCCTGGATGATGCTGAACCCGGTTCTTCGCAAGGACGGCCCTCGGCGCTTCAGGCGCGGCGCAGTATCTTTCCGCTCATGCGCAGAGGACGGAGCAGGCTGTAGAGCCACCAGAACGGGCGGGGAAGCATGATCCAGCTTCCATCCTCCGCAGTTCTATCCGTCAGAATGCTGCACGCGAGAGCGATCTTCCTGCGCAGTCCTTCCTTGGCTTTCATCTGATATACGTATCGGCTGACCGGACCCGGCGAATCGAGCTGTCTTTGGAGGTTTTGGGCGGTTCTTTCCACGAGCAGGGACACATTCGCATCTGCCCGGATCCGGTTGACGACGGATTCGGGCAGACTGTGCGTCGAGAAGTCCGGAGGCCAGAGAGAGTCCTGTCAGCATTGTTCGCAGGCCGCCGAGGCGATGAGCGGTTTCCAGGTGTGGCTCCCATTCGATATCCGGATATCTGCGGATGAGCTCCGCAAGATCGCAAATTCTGCGGAGATCGCACCACTGGTCGCATCCTCCCTGCGCGGCCAGGTACAGGGGGAGATCCTGTGGAGCAAAGGACAGTACCGACGAACCTGCGATGCGAACCGGCTGCAAACCGGAAGGGAAATCACTCACACCAGGCGACAGCGCGACCGTCTTGTGCGCGACTTTCCAGTGCAGATCGATCTCTGTCTGGCCAAATGCTGCTCGTCAGCTTGTACTCTCCCATGTGCCGCAGAAACCGGACGGCTTTGCCGTTGTCGCATTTCCAGAACGGCTCATAGCCCGACCGCTGCAATAGCTCGATTGCGCGGGAAAAATCGGCTTCCCGGATCAGCAGGTCCAGATCGCTGAACTCCCGCAGCGCAAAGTCTCCGTACGCTATTTCGGCAAGCACCGGGCCCTTCAACACCGCCACGGGAACCCCGGCGGCCTGGAACTCCGCGGTAATTCGCAGCATCTCGCCGGTAATGAAGAGAATCCTGCCGGTCAGGGACTGGTATGCCTGCTGCCATTCGGTCTGGATAGCCATGGGCACCCGGTCCCAGCAGACCGTCCGCAGACTTTTGTAGACAATGGGGCGTAGACCTTCTTTGGTCGCCAGGTCCAGAAAGGCGCGCCAGTCGATCCCGCCGCTTACCAGGGCTTCGATGCGCGCTGCGTCCGGCACAGTTCGCGCGCTGCACAGGAGCAATTCAAATTCCGGCTTATACATGGCAGCGTTGGCTCGGCCGCGGCTTCCGCGTAACTGCCGTTTCTGCGGAGGAGTTGTTCATGCGTCCCCGATTGGATATTGATGCTCCGCGTCCATCACCAGTATTGCAGAATGCCGCTCGAGGGCCCTCCGCGTCCATTCGGCGGCAGAAAACCTCATGCTCCCGTTGAGGAGCGGAGGGACACGCGTCACGTCTACCGTATAATTTTCCCAACCTTGGCCGCCTCTTTCAACCCCAGCACAGTGATGGAAGCATGGCTGCTTCTGTGGGCCTGCCGGATCGCCCTCTGGTTTGCGCCGTTTCCCCGGGTACTTCAGTGGACCCAGTACTGCGCGAACCATTTTCGTTCTTCGCACGCGCTGGGCTGCGATGAAGTGATCCACAGCATTGCCCGGGCGCTTTCGTTCAGCTGGCGGGCCAGTTGTCTTACGCAGGCGCTCGCCGGATGGATCATGCTGACCCGCCACGGCACCCCGAGCCGGGTCAAAATCGGCGTAGCCTCGCCTGAGCAAGATGCTTTCAGCGCGCACGCGTGGTTGGAGTGCGGCGGTCAGGTCATCCTCGGCGACATCGGGCTCGACCCCTACGCAGTTATCTGGACCCTTCCGTCGGAGTAATTTGCTCATGGCCGGAATTGCAGGAATGTATTGTGCCGACGGGCGGCCCGCAAACGTAGCCGAACTGAAGCGAATGGCGGTTGCCGTGGAGCGTCGGGGACCCGACGGCATCACGTACTGGAATTCGGGCCCGGTTGCCTTTGCTCATCTCCAGTTCTGCACCACTCCGGAGTCACTGGAGGAACGACAGCCGCTGGTGTCGCCTGGTGGAGAAGCCTGCCTGGTGTGGGACGGCCGGCTTGATAACCGCGAGGAACTATTGGAGGCTCTGGCCGCTCAGGGAGCTCATCCGGTGGATAATACCGATCCCGGCGTGGTTCTGGCTGCATATCTCTTGTGGGGTACGCAATGCGTGCAGCGTCTCGTCGGTGATTTCGCGCTGGTCGTCTGGGATCAGCGTTCCCGCCAATTGTGGTGCGCGCGGGATTACATCGGCATCCGGCCCTTTTTCTACTTCTGGGATGGAAAGACGTTTCTCTTCGGGCCGGAGGTCTGCGCCCTGCTGCCCCATCCTCTGGTTTCGCACAAAGTCAATGAAGGCATGGCGGGAGAATATCTGGCAAAGGCCATCACGAGCCGCGAAGAGACGCTCTATTCCGACATTCGGCGTTTGCCTTCCGGCTCGACTCTGATCATTGATGCCTCCGGCAGCCTCCGCATCGCGTCCTGGTGGAACCCTGATCTGAGCCTGCTCGAATACCGGACGGACGAGGAATACGCGGATCACTTCCGGCACTTGACGGAACAGAGCGTGCAAAGCAAGATGCGGTCGTGCATCCCATGGGGCGTCCCGCTCAGCGGCGGCCTCGATTCTTCCACGATCGCGGTCACGGCTCAGGCTTTGCTCAACGGAAGCGGTTCAGCGGCGCGACAGGTCTCTACATTTTCCCTTGTTTCGCCGGGAAAGCCCTGGGATGAGTCAGAATACATCTCTGAAATCGCCCGGTTTGCGGGACTGCGAACCGAGTTTTTTTCTCCACTTCGCACGGATGAGGAGTTTTTCCGCCAAGAGGCCGATTGGTCAAAGGATTTTCCCGGATATCCCAACGGCGCCCCTATGCTTCTGCCCATGTTCCAAGCGGCCACGAGCTATGGCGTCCGGATTCTTCTGACCGGAACGGGCGGCAATCAGTGGCTAGATGGCTGGCCGCTGGAGATCGCCGATCTGGCCGCCAGTCTGTTCCGGACCGGCGCGGTTCCAATGTCGCTGCGGCTCGCTATAGACGAATGGAATATAGATCGCGGCGACAGGCAATGGGTGTCTTTCCTCTTACGGACGATTCTGTTTGCCGCCGTCCCCGATGGGGTGCGCTCGCTCCGAAGAAAAAAAGAGTTCGGGCGTCAGAGCATTTTTTCCCGAGAGTTTCTGCGGAGGACTTCTCTGGCCGACCGTCTCTTTGCCCCGCCGGAGCAGGGTACGCACTGCTTTGCCTCGCGCACACAAAAGGATATTTTCCTCAATGCCATCAGCGCAGCGCAGGCGCACATTCTTGAACTGAACGACCGCGAAAGTGCCCGCAAGGGAGTTGAACAGCGGCATCCCTTCTTCGACCGCAGGCTTGCCGAATTCTGCCTGCGTCTTCCCAGGGAGCAGCGTCAGCGAGGACATGTATGGAAGTGGGTGCTGACGGACGCGATGCGCGGGCGGCTGCCCGAGCGGGTGCGCACGAAGACGGTACAGGCAGAGTTTTCCGAGTTGTTCGAAGCCGTCCTCTACGATCCGTGGGTCAGCGGCCGCCTGAAGAACCTGACCATCCGCAGACACACCGACTGGCTGGACCCACGCCGCTTTGCAGTGCATCTGAGATTGCCCGCCGGGTCGACATCGGGATATTCGCCTTCGTACCGGACGGCATGGATGGTTCTGGGCATCGATTTTTGGCTTGAGAACGTCCTATCTTCGGGCGGAAGACTTTAAAGAGACGCCTGGGCGATCAAGAAATTTTGCCGCTGTCGGCGCGGAGGAAGCCGCAAGTAACACAGGTAAAATCTATTAGGTTTAATAGCTTGCGAACTCGGAGCGTTACTTCAGAGTACCGGAGTTACTTCTTGACACAAATCGGCAATCGGCTAGTATGATGAGTACAATTCAAATTGCAGGAGCGCTTCCATGAATCCCGTTCAGCTCGAAGTAAATAGCCAGGATCACATGGCGCAGATAGAATCCAAGGCCCTTTACCAGAAGCCAACGCTAACCACTTTCGGCTCAGTGGCCAAGCTCACCCAGGGCGGGAGTGGCACTAAGGTGGATGGCATCCATAATACGAAGAAATAGCTGGCAAATTTTCAAACATCGACTGAGGCATCTGGGGGAGAGTTTTGCCGTTTTGAGCCTATTCCCGGTGTGTCGCACCCGTGTCTGTATGTGGAGAGGGCTGATTTGCGGTAAGGTCGGCCCCTTTGGCCCGTTGCGATATGATGGGCTGCATTTCGTGGGATTTCTCACGAATCACAGAAACACCTCCTAGCGGTCCAGCCGGATGCCCTTTCGATACCAATTGTGGGATTACCAGGTAGCCAGCGACTTTGATCTGGGTGAGCTTGAGGCTGTGTCCGGAGACAGCCGCCTGCGCGGCACTCTCGAAATCAAGCTTGCGTCGGAAGAGGACTGGGTGCGGCCGGATGGTCACGCCGCGATCGAAGACCGCCTGGACAACGGAGAACTCTGGTTCGCATCGTGGAATATCGGAGACGGCTTCATCGCCCGGTTTCCTGGGCTATGCAGTTTCCGCATTCAGCCGGACGAGATGCGCATCGATTGCGCTCCGGCGCCCGGCGCTGGGGAGTCCACAATCGTACATCTGATTCTGGACCAGGCAATTCCGCGGTTGCTGTCTCTCAAGGATGGCTATGTCGTTCTCCATGCAAGCGGGGTGCAGGTGGAGAATCAGGTCATCGCAATTCTGGGACGGAGTGGTCAGGGAA
Organism: uncultured Acidobacteriaceae bacterium; assembly: GCA_963783805.1. Classification (GTDB taxonomy): domain Bacteria; phylum Acidobacteriota; class Terriglobia; order Terriglobales; family Acidobacteriaceae; genus Silvibacterium. The sequence goes on from CAWAPC010000008.1 coordinate 399,584, forward strand.
AATCCACGCTTGCTGCGTGGCTCGCGGCGCAGGGGTATCCGTTCTTGACGGACGATTGCCTGGTCGTGGTGCGGGACGGAGCCACGCGGCAATGGCTGGCGCAGCCGAGTTACCAGTCCGTACGGCTGTGGCCTGACAGCGTTGACGCGCTGGGGATCAATAATTCTGCATTGCGGGAATTCGCGCACTACTCCTCCAAGAAGCGGACGAGTAAACAAGTAGATTTCCGGTTCGCGTCGGCAGGGGCTCCGCTGCGGGCGTGCTTTGTGCTGGCCAACCAGACGGATGCTGCCCCACCGCATTCCGGACCGCCGGTTCTCCGTCCTCTGTCTGTCAATGAAGTATTTATCGCGCTCGTGCAGGGAGTTTTTCGGCTGGATGTGCAGAACGCGCAACTCAATCGCCGTGAGTTTGAAGTCCTCACCAGCATGACGGAGTCGGTTCGGTTCTGGTCGTTATCCTTTGAGCGCGAATACGACCGGTTGCCGGAGGTTCAGAAAGCTATTATCGAAACAGTGCAGGCCTGCGGTCGCGCGCCTGAGGAAAGGAAGCTGCCTTGATGTCTGGTCCGGAGAAATTTCAGATCCCGGAAGGCGTGTTGTCGCGTACGGTGGGGACGGAGACGATCCTCCTGAACCTGCAAACCTCGACTTACCATTCACTGAATTCAGTGGGCGGGAGGTTCTGGGCACTTATCTCTGAGGGTGAGGACTTTGAGCAGGCGGTGAGCACGTTGCACGCTGAGTACGAGGTCGAGCCGGCTCAACTCGAAGCGGATCTGCGCGAATTGTGCGCGGAGCTCGAAAGCCTCAGCCTGTTGAAAGCTGCGCCACCTTCTTCCTGAAATAAGGCATGGCTCTGTAATGTGTGTGGAAAGCCTTAGCCGTCAGGTGCGGATGTCACCTTCCTACACGAAGAATGAAAGCGATTGCCGAGAGAAGACCGAACGACGGTGCGATAATCCACCAGCGCGAGCCACGAAATGCAGCGACAGCACCAATGCCGATTGCGACTGCGAACCACAGGCAGACCCAGGTGAGGGGTGCGAGAAGCGACAAAGACTGAAATATCGCGCTCATCCCATTTGGCCAACGTGCAGCCACCCAAAACGACAGGGTAAGAATGAGACTTACAGCACCGAACCAATCCCAGGGTCCCCATCTGCTTTTATCCATAAATTGAATCCTGGATAGCAGCATATACGTTGAAAGGCAGATGCGCACTTCCTCAGGCTCCGAGCGCCGCCAGGGACTCCTTGATGGTGGGCGCCTGGCCGGATGCAACGTCGCGGCGGCGAATCTGATGAAACCTGGATAATACGGCGTTGGCCTGTGCCAGCGCTGCGATGCGCTCGGTGTAAGCTTCGAGCCTGGCTCCGGGAATGGCGAACAGCGCCACAGCGTCGGTAAGAACGTCAAGATACGCGCGCGCTCCGCAGCAGCCGAGGCTTAATGCGGCGCGGCCCGTGTTCATTACCTGCGGAATAACCGCGCACGCGGGGCGGCCCATGGCGGGAGCGTTGCGGTTCTCGACCTGTTGGGTGGCTTCGCTCAGGATCAGCGTCTGGGCTGCGTCTACAAAGAGCAATACAACATCCGGAGGGAGCGGCGTCTGCTTGAGCGGCGCGTAGACTACGTGTGCGGGACGCGACTGAAGCACGGGAATGGACTTGAGGTCCTGCGGGGTCACGTATCCGAGCTCGCCGAAGACCTTGAGCGCTTCGACGAGATCGGTCTGCTGGGCCGGAGACGGCTCGAGATTGTGCGTGTAAACGCCAATGGCGCAAAGGCTGTGATCGGCAGACGAGGTCGCGAAGGCCGCCGTGGCCGCGTCTTGCCAGAAGCGGCATCCTGCAGGCGCGTGGCCCTCGTATGTTTGCACAGATGCGGGAACCGAGTCACTGAAACAGACGGCGACCGGCGGCTGGCTGAGTTTGAGACTGGCGGCGAGGGTTTCGGCGAGCTTTGCGTAATTGGTTTCCATTGCGATCAGCCTTTCTGTTCGTCTGCGGTGAAACCGATGTCGGTGATGAAGGAGCGCAGCGAGGCTTCGCTGACCAGCTCCGGGTGAAATTGAATGGTCACTGTCGCGTCGGGATAGCTGGCTTCGGCTGACTTGACGCCCTTCTGCCGCCGCAGCATGACCTCAAGGCCGACGGCGCAGGTTACGCAGGTGAATCCGCGGACGCGCCAGGTGACGGTCTTTGTGTCCTTCGTTTCCAGAGCATCGAGTGCTCTCAAGGACGCGAGACCTGTTGCGCCCGTAAGGCGGCGAGTTTGATAAATTGCCTGCGGATCATAAGCTGTTCTCCTCAAGGGTGATGGTGTCAGCGCGCTATTTCGCAGTGGCGGTGCCGGGCTCGTACTTCCACGCGGTCTCAATGCTGGCGTTGTCGGCGAATCGCGTGTCGGTATAGGCGCTGAACGGGATCTTTTTTTTCAGAACTCCCGTCTGGATCATCATGTCGCGCACCATGTCGAAATCGTCTTTGCGCGGAGCCGAGCAGGTTGTAGGTAACGCGATCCATGGGATGGGTGAGCGCCCAGCGCAGCAGCGCGGGCTTCTGGTGGTAATAAAACCGCCCGACAAAGTCGGCGGCGTCTTCGCGGTGCGGCTTGCTCTTGTCGAGCCACAGGCCGGAGCGTGCAATGCCATCGACCAGAACCTGAACCGCATCCGGGCGCTTATCGATCAGGTCCTGCCGCACGACCAGAATGCAGGACATGTAATCCGGCCAGTAATCCTTTGCCTGAAAGAGCACGCGCCCGAAGCCGGCCATCTCGGCTTGCGAGGGGAAGGGCTCGCCCATGACGAATCCGTCGATCGCTCCCGCCTGCAGCGCGCCCGCGACATCGGGCGGAGCCATCTCCACCATCTTGATCGAATCCGGCTTCATGCCCCAGACCTGCATCGCGCGAAACAGGATCAGCCGCTCGTCGGAGAAGCGGCTGGGGATGGCAATCGTGTGCCCGCGCAGGTCGGAGAATGTTCTTGATGGGGCCATTCTTGCGCACCACCATCGCGCTTCCATAGCGATGCCCCAGATAAACCACCTTGATCGGCACGCCCTGCGCGGCCAGCGCGATGGCCAGCGGAGCGACGATAAACGCCGCCTGAATCTTGTTCGAGATCAGCGCTTCCTTGATTTCCGGAAAGCCCTGAAACATGCGCGGAAGAAACAGCTCGCCGTTCTCCGAATATTTCGAGATGTAATCGGTCACCGGGCAGGTGAGCTGGCAGGTCACGGGAATATAGCCGACGACGATCTTCCGCTCCATGGGCGGACGGTAGTCATTGAGCACCGCGGCCCAGTTCACATTCAGATAGCAGTGAAGGCCAGTGATGAGTGCGAGCCAGCCCACCGCGAACGAGCACGAGCTTGCTCTTAAGTCGCATTGCGGAACCCCCAGCGAACCGGCTTCATCTTCTCAATGGTGCGGAAGAGCAGATCCAGCGCCAGTCCGATCACGCCGATCAGCAGCATTGCGCCGACCACGAGGTCATAACGCTTGCCTGAATTGCGCGAGTCGATAATCAGATAGCCGAGGCCGGAGTCGACTGCGATCATTTCGCCCGCCACGACCACCAGCCACGCGATGCCCAGCGCGATGCGGAGCCCGATAAGAATCTGCGGCAGCGCGGCGGGGAATACCACGCGCGACAGAAGTTGCGGAGGCGTGAGCCCGAAGTTGCTTCCGGCACGGCGGTAAATCAGCGGCACATTCGAAACTCCATCCACGCAGGTGACGACGATAGGGAAGAACGCGCCCAGAAATACGAGGAAGATGGCAGCGTAATCACCGACGCCGAAAAAGATGATGGCGACCGGAATCCACGCGATGGGGCTGATGGGCCGGAGCAGCTGCATGACGGGATTCACGACCTGATTGACCGCCGGATACCAGCCGAACAGCAGGCCGAGCGGAATGCCGAGCGCCACGGCGGCAAAATATCCGATGGCGACGCGCCGCAGCGAATCCAATATGTCGCGGTAAAGAACGCCCTGATGAATCAGCTCGACGAAGCCCTTTTCCACTTCGAGCGGAGAGGGAAAAATCTTTGTCGCCGTCCACAGCACGGCGTAGTGCCAGAAGACGAGAAACAGCGCGGAGGCGAGCAGCGGCCACACGAGGCGTTCCCATTTCCGTGGTTCTGCCGTCGCGCTCATATCTCCGTGTGCCAGCCCGATCTGGTTGAGGATGCCGTCGCGCAGCTCGAGATAACGCGGCGAGCTGATGTCGCGCGGGTGCGCGATATCGATTGGAACAATCTGCTGAATGCGGCCCGGACGGGCGCTCATGACTACCACGCGGTCGGCAAGCTGCACGGCCTCGTCGATATCGTGCGTGACAAAGAGAATGGTTTTGCGCTCGGCCTGCCAGATGCGCAACAGCTCGCCGCGCATCACCATGCGCGTGATCGAGTCCAGTGCGCCGAACGGCTCGTCGAGAAACAGGACGTCGGGATTGACGGCCAGCGCGCGCGCGACTTCAACCCGCTGCTTCATGCCGCCTGAAAGTTCATGCGGGTAGGATTTTTCAAACCCTTCCAGGCCGACCATCTTGATGTAATGCTGAATGCGCTGCGCCCGCTCTGTGCGCGGAAGCTTTGCCAATCCAAAACCGATGTTGCCTTCGACGGTGAGCCACGGAAAAACGCCGCGCTCCTGAAAGACGAAGATGCGGCGTGGGTCGGGCCTGCGGACGGCTTCGCCATCGATCCTGATTTCTCCGCTCGTCGGTGTAAGGAAACCGGCCATCGCACTCAGAAGCGTGGACTTGCCGCATCCCGAAGGTCCGAGAATGCAGACGAACTCGCCCTCGCCTACTTCAAGGTCGATGTTTTCGAGCACGGACATGCTCTGGCCGTCGCGGTTGAAGGTCATGTTGACGCTGTCGGCGCGCAGCTTTGTCTTCAGTACATCGACGGCGCTGCAGATGTTTCCATTACCACCTTCGTGGACATCAGCGTTCCTCCGAGTAGGCCCAGCGCAGCGTCTTCACTCTCTCAAGCGCGCGCACGCCGCTATCCAGCAACAGTCCAACAATCCCGATCAACACCATTCCCGCCACGACCAGGTCATAGCGGTTGCCCGCGTTCCGCGCGTCCACAATCAGAAAGCCAAGCCCGGAGTTCACGGCGATCATCTCCGCCGCGACCACTACCAGCCACGCCACGCCGAGCGTAATTCGCAGACCGGTCATCAGCCGGGGAACGATGGCGGGATACAGAATGCGCCGCATCAGCTCCACGGGACCAAGACCGAAGTTTCGCCCCGCGTTGATGTAGACCGCCGGAACGCCCTGCACCGCGTTGATGACGGTAAGCAGCAGGGGCAGAAAGCAGCCGACGAAAATCAGAAAGATGGCCGCGAGATCGCCCACTCCGAACCAGAGAATCGCAATCGGAATCCAGGCCAGCGGCGAGATGGGCCGCAGAATCTGAACGATGGGATTGAAGGCCATCTCTGCACGGCGATACCACCCGATTACAAGGCCCAGGGGAACGGCGACAACCACCGCCAGAAAAAAACCCCACGTTACGCGGAACAGCGATGCGACGATGTACTTTATCAGGAGCCCGTGCCGCACAAGGTCGGCGATGCCGCCCGCAGTCCGCCATGGTCCCGGCAGTAACTGGTTCGGGTGGCGGATCACGGCGACCTGCCAGATGCCGAGCAGAACCAAGAATAAAGATTGCGGGCCGCAGCCTTACACCTATCTTCAAGAGCTGCGGCCTTTCCTGTTTCGCGTCATTTCGGGTTTCTCGCTCCATCGGGGCCGGATGGCATCAAGCCAACGCAATTTTAGCGGCCTTCTGCCAGAAAGCGCGTCATCCGAAAGATGGAGGCACGATGTAATTCTGCGAAAGGATTCGCGGAGGTGAACGGCGAACTCGATGGACGGCGTTTCATCGGATCCTGAGAAAAATGCTCAGAAGGTCTTTGAATAGCGCTGCTGCTGCCATTTCCAGGCGCTTTCGATAATTCCGTCCAATTCGGCGTACTCCGGAGTCCATCCGAGCTCTCTGTCGATTTTCTCGGAGCTGGCGATCAGTACGGCGGGATCGCCGGGACGCCTCGGCTCTTCGACAACGGGAATGGGATGGCCGGTCACGCGCCGCGCCGACTCGATCACTTCGCGCACCGAGAAGCCCGCTCCGTTGCCTATGTTGTAGATGAGCCGGTCGCGCTCCTTCAGCGCGTTGAGCGCCAACAGGTGGGCGCGTGCGAGGTCCTGAACGTGGATATAGTCGCGGATGCAGGTGCCGTCGTGGGTGGGATAATCCTGTCCGAAGATCTTGATGCTGGCTCTGCGTCCGAGCGCAACGTCCAGAATCAGCGGAATCAAGTGTGACTCGGGCTCATGCGCCTCGCCGCGTCCTTCGATTGCGCCAGCCACGTTGAAGTAGCGCAAGCTTGCGTAGCGAAAGCCGTGAACGCGATTGAGCCAGTCGAGCATCCGCTCCACCAGCAGCTTCGATTCGCCATACGCATTGGTGGGCCGCAGCGCGGCGTCCTCGCGGATCGGCGTTGATTCGGGCTCGCCATAAACGGCCGCGGTCGAGGAAAACACCAGTCGATTCACTCCAGTAGCCAGCATTGCTTCAAGCAGGGTCAGCGTGGACGCGCTGTTGTTGCGGAAATAAATCTCCGGCTTCCGCATGCTTTCTCCGGCTTCAATGAGAGCGGCGAAGTGCATTACGCCGTCTATATTTGCATGAAGGATCTTTTCCAGGGCGGAGCGGTCGGCCAGCTCGCCTTGAATAAACTCCGCATGCGCGGGAACCATCGAACGGTGGCCGTGACGCAGGTTGTCGTAGATTACGACCTTGTGTCCCAAGTCGAGCAGCAATTGGGCGACGGTCCCACCAATATATCCGGCACCGCCGGTGACGAGGATTCGCAATGAGTTTCTCCTTTTCTATGCCCTTTTTTATCATCAAGCGGGATGCAATTTTTGGACAACCGTCTCGCTTGAAACCACGTCAGAACAGTTAACTCTCATGCAATTCTCAGAGACGGACGAAGTTAAGCAGTTCAATGAAAAATTTACCTTGGCTCGAAGCCAAAAAAGTAAAGCTTACGCTTTTGCGCCTCAGCGATTACAATTCGCTCAGATACCCTTTTTTTCTCCTGAATTGCTTTCCTCGGAGTTTGCCCGTCGCGAAGAGGCGGGCTTCCAATCAGCGTCTCGATGTGGAGGTTTACGCAGGTTTTACGTCGAAGATGGAGTTGGGGGCGCACCCTAATCGTTAACAGGATGTTGAAGTTACGACAGCGCGTTGTTGTTTAAAGGGCCTTGGCAATCAGTTAAAATCATACATCTGCAATGTGGAACGAAAAATGCTGATATTTCTTCTTCGACCCATTGTTGCATTCGGGAGATTTTCCGGAAAGCCGGATTGAGACATCAAATAGAATTATGGCAAGCGATCCCCTGAACCACGCAAACTTTGGGCTTCTTCCTGAGCCGGAGAGCCGTTTTGGCTCTCTCGGCGCAAGCCTGTTTGTCAATTTGGCTCTGGCGGGGCTGTTCATTCTGTTCAGCATCGCCGGTATGCACCAGATTAAGAAGGAGAAGGAGAACACCGCGATTCTGGTGTTTCCAATTGAGCAGCCCAAGCCTTATATTCCGCCTCCGGTACCGCGGGTCCATGTGATTCCGCCGCCCCCGAAACTTGAGCAGCCAAAGATCCAACCGCCCAAGCCCAAACCGGTGGTGGAGCCTCCCAAGGTGGAAGAAATCAGGGTGCATGAAGAGGCGCCGGTTATTGCTCCAGCGCCGCCCAAACGGGTGACACCGCCCCCGCAACCCAAAGTCGGGCTCTTTGTAAGCTCACACCCGACGGCGGTTGCCAACAATATGTCGCGTCCGAGCACCAAAACTGGGGGCTTCGGAGATCCTGAAGGTGTCCGTCCCAATCCGAATGCTACCCGGGCGGCCAATATCCCCGCTGTCGGCTCCTTTGCAGGAACTCCGGGAGCGGGAGCGCCTGGAGCAGGCGCGGCCCGCCGCGGCTCAGTAAAGGGCGTGGACTTCGGCTCCGGCGTGGTTAACGGCGTTCCGGGCGGCAAAGACCGCGGCACGGTGGCCTCGGCAGGATTTTCAAATGGTGTCGTCGGTGGCACGGGCAAGCCTGGAGGATCGGGCCACGTCGCGCAAACTGGATTTGGCAGCACGGGATACGGGCCGACCAGTCCCGCCGCCCCGAAACCCGTAGAGGCTCATACCACTCCGCTGGTGCTGCTCAACAAGCCCAAGCCGGGTTATACGGAGGAGGCGCGCCGGCTCAAAATCCAAGGGGACGTAACTCTCCAGGTACGGTTTACAGCTGTCGGCCAAGTAGAGGTGTTGCGTGTCGTCAGCGGGCTGGGATACGGTCTCGACGAACTGGCGCAGGATGCCGCCCGGCGCATACAGTTCAAGCCGGCGACTCGCGACGGACACCCCATCGACGAAGTCACCATGATTCACGTGACTTTCCAGCTAGCATAGAGTTTTAGAAACAACATTTTTAGTGCAATTGTGTATGTAAATGTAACTAAGGTAGAAGTTCGAGGAGTCCGCTAAATGTCCTTCCGCAAGATTTGCACCCTGGGTTTGGCAATGGTCCTGAGCGTGACCGCGGCCCATGCCAAAAAGAAGCCGCGCTTCGCTCCCGTTGTACCTCTCACCCCGCAGCAAGCGGACCTTGTCCAGCGGGCGATCGAGCGGGAGCACGCGACCATCAAGCTGATTCAGAAGAGCACCCCGGTCGTGCAAACCTATATTCAGAACATGCGGCCCGACCCGCAGCTCTACGCGGTCCCGGTGAGCGATGAATACAGCATCGCGCGCGTCGACTTCGGCAAGACTTTCACGGCTCAGAACTATGATCCGCAGAAGGCCTCCCATGGATTTTTCCGTGGTTCGTCGAAATATCTGAGCGATCTCACCAAGAGTTTCCATATCAGCTACTCCCAGACCGGTTTCATGGACATGATGTTCCTTGATCCGGTCGGCTTCGATCGCCAGCACTACGACTTTACGTTTGTGCGCCGTGAGTTCCTCGGGTCGATCCGCACCTGGGTCTTCGATGTTCGCCCCAAGTCAACGGTCAAGGGGTACGGGCGGTTCTTCGGGCGCATTTGGATTGAGGATCAGGGCGGCAACATCGTCCGCTTCAACGGCACCTACACGGATAACAAAGAAGACGAAGTCGTCCACTACTTCCACTTCGACAGCTGGCGCACCAACCTGCAGCCCGATGTCTGGCTGCCGACCGCAATTTACGTTGAAGAAACCCATCACAGCGCCGAGCACAAAAGCGCAAGGCTTCCGCGCCCAGACTTTCTTCTGGGGTTACTCTCTGAAGCTTCCGCAGAGCGAGACGTCGAATGAGTCGATTGAGGTTGAGAACGCTCAGGACCAGAGCGGCCAGGCGCAGGACGTAAGCCCCCTGGAGGCGCAGCGCCAATGGATTTCGCAGGCTCAGGACAACGTGCTCGACCGCCTGACCCAGGCCGGTCTGATAGCGCCGCGCAGCGACTTTGACAAGGTGTTGGAGACGGTTACCAACAACATCATTATCGGCAGCAAGCTGGCTCTGCCGGACGACATTCACTGCCGCGTGATTCTGACCACCCCGCTTGAATCGCTGGCGATCGGCGACACGATTCTTGTCAGCAAGGGGCTTATCGATACGCTGCCTACGGAAGCGGACCTGGCTGCGATTCTCAGCTTCCAACTGGCGCATATTGTCCTTGGCCACCATATCGATACCCGCTATGCGTTCAATGACCGGCTGCTCTTCCCGGACGCGGCGACGTTCCAGCAGATCACCATGAATCACACCTTCGCCGATAACGACGCAGCTGCCAAGAAGGCGGTCGAGCTCTTCAACTCCTCCGTCTATGCCGGCAAATCGGGCGAGGTAGGCCTCTTTTTCCAGCAACTGGAAGTTCGCCAGAAGGCTCTCACCGCGCTCCTTACCCCGCGTCTAGGCGATTCTCTGATCAGACCGGATGGAACTCCGTGGCTCGCGGGACTTACCAAGGGCGCGCCTAAACTCAATGTCAACGACCTTACTCAGGTCGCCGCGCTGCCTCTTAACAGTCACCTGCGCATTGATCCCTGGGACGATAAGGTCTATCAGCTGAATGTGAAACCTGCGCCGTTGCTCAATCCGGGAGACAAGATGACGTTTGAGGTCACGCCGGTCTTCTTCCGCCTGGAGCAGTATCAAGCGCCCGCTGCACCGGTCGCCGCGAATCCACCCGCGTCGGCCCAAGGCACGTCTAACTCGGCACCTACAGACGCAAACCAAGCTGCACCGCCTGCTCCGGCAGATACGAATCAAGCGGCGCCGCCAGCCGAAGGCACGGCCAACCCGCCTGCTCCGGCAGATACGAATCAGGCTCCGCCTCCGACTGAGGGCACGTCCAACCCGCCCCCACCGCAACCGCAGTAAAACACCGGCCCGGTTCCGCTTCGAAAGGCAGCCGGGTCGGGTCAGGGTCTTCTGGAAAGTCCGGAACAGGCCCATGGCTATCGGAATGCAAAGGGAATGTATCTTTATTTTCGGAGAACGTGAAACCGTGACCAATGCGATCAAAAAGATTTTTATCCTAAGTTTTCTGTTAACCGCCGGTACGGTCTATGCCCAGGTGGCCCGGTCAGCAAGCGGCGGAGAGGCCAAGCTGTGGGCAGGCGGCGAGGTTTCCTTCTTCAGTCCCGACTTCGGCGTAGATCGACTTGTTGGCGCCGGCGTGATCATCGATTTCAATCTGACCCCCAAAATAGGCGCAGTCGGGGAAATGCGCTGGCTTCGCTGGAACAATAGTAGCGATGGTGGTGAGACGCAGTCAGATTATTTGCTGGGTGCAAAATACCGGGTTTATCAACACGGGAGATTTTCCCTGAATGCCAAGCTTGTCGCGGGCGGGGTATGGATAAGATTTCCGCTTGATATAGGCACGGGCAGCTACTTCGCCTATGCTCCAGGCGGATTTGTTGACTACCGCCTCTCTCGCAAATTCCTGCTGCGCGGCGACTACGAGTATCAGTTCCTGCCCTCCGCGCCTAATATTCCCGGACAGACCAACAATGGTCTTACACCCCATGGATTCAGCGTGGGTGTGCAATACAGAGTCTTCGGCTCCAGATAAGCGGCTTTCCAATCAGACCGAATGCCGGTCCGCGCAGGCCCGGCATTTTCTTCATACCGTCATCCCTCGACCGGGAGGGAAGATTGGAGACCAATTTGGAAGGCAACCAGCTCTCCGCCCAACAGCTCGGCCATTTGATTCAGACCACTTGGGCTCAGCAGTAAACGTATCAGTTGCTGCGAAGGGCAATCATTGGATCAATGCGGGAGGCGCGGCGCGCTGGGATGTACCCGGCGAGGACGGCCACGGCGCATAGCAGGAGCATCACTCCGGCGAAGGTTGCGAGATCCGTGGGGGCGGTTGCGAACAGCAAGGACGCTATGAGCCGGGAGACGCCAATCGAAAGAATTACACCCAAAGCGATTCCCAGCACTGCCAGGCGCATCGTTTTGCTGATAACGTCTCGCTGCACTCGACCCATGGTTGCGCCCAGGGAAATGCGGATGCCGATCTCCTGGGTGCGCTGCGTGACCGAGTAAGAGATGACTCCATAAATTCCGAGCGAGGCAAGGATGAGGCCGAGGGCGGCAAAACCTGCAACCAGCACGACGAAGAAACGGCGTGGCGAGACAGAGTGGTCTACGAGCTGCTGCAGCGGACGAAACTCCGTGGCGGGCTGACCGGGATTGATGGATCGCAGCGTTCCCATGACGCTCGACGCCAGCACGTCGGGTGGGAGTTTTGTGCGCACTACCAGCTCTGCTCCCTCCGGAACCGCCTGCGTCGCAGGCACAAGGACCTCCGGGCTGGAAGCTTCCTCTAAACTGCTTTCGCGAACGTCTGAAATGACGCCGACGACGCGGGTGTCGCTTTCGCCGATCCCTTGAGCCATACGTCCGACCGGATCCTGGCCCGGCCACTCGCGTCGAGCCGCAGCCTCGTTAATGATGATGACTTTTTCGCTGCCCGCAGTATCGTGCCAGTTAAAGTCTCGTCCCTCACGCAAGTGCATCCCCATCGTGCGGAGATAGCCCGGCGTCACGATGTAGACGAAGGCATCGTAATTCGTGTCTTTGGAATAAACTTTGCCTTTCGCCATCAAGTCCCAGCTACGATTGTGGTCCAGCGGCAGCATGTCGGAGATGCCAGCCGATTCAATGCCTGGAATTGCAGTGACGCGCTGCAGAATATTCTGCAGTACTGCTCCGCGCCTGGTGGCATTGCCTCCGTCGTCGTAGTCGATTGAGATGGCAGCAGCATGACTGGGCTGGAAGCCGAGATCAACGTTGAGCACTTGCAGAAAGCTGCGCAGCAGCAAGCCAGCACCAATCAGCAATGCACAGGAAAGCGCTACTTCTAAGATCACCAACGTTGACCGCATGCTTTCGTGCTCTTTGCCCGCGCTTGCGCCACGGCCGGTTCCCTTGAGCGCGTCCTGCATATTTGTTCGCGACATTTTGAGAGCCGGCATGAGTCCAAAAACGCAAGCCGTGACTGCTGTAATGAGGATGGTCCAGGCGATTGCGACGCTACTCATCCTGATGCCGCTGAGCAGGGGCAGAGCGAGGTTGTTGGATCCCGCTAATGCGTGCAGAGCGATGCACGCGAATGCGAGGCCAAGCAAAGCGCCAGCGCTTGAAAGGATGAGACTCTCGGTCAACAGTTGCCGGATGATGCGAAGCCTTCCCGAACCAAGAGCGCTGCGGAGCGCGAATTCCCTGGTTCGCACGGCGGTACGCGCAAGCATGAGATTCGACAGATTCACGCAGACGATCAACAAAATTAAACCCACTGCGCTCCACAGCACAATGAGCGAACGACGCAGCTTTCCGCTCACGTGGTCCTTCAAGCTGGTGATCGTCGTCTGGATGTCGGTGCTCCAGTCGGGATTGCCGCTGTTCTTGAGTTGCGGGAAGAGGATAGTCGATTCAGCCTGTGCCCGGGACACAGTCACGCCGGGCTTGAGGCGGCCAACCAGCGACAACATATGTCCCGAGGGTCGAATGTCATCCATAAAAACGGGACGGAAAAAGTCCATCTTTGTGCCCGGCGCGAAGACAGCTCCAAAGTCGAAATTGGCTGGAAGCACGCCGACGACAGTTACAGATTCATTGTTGAGTCGAATGGACTGGCCAACAATGGCGGGGTTCGCGGCGAACTGGCGCTGCCAGAATGGATAGCTCAATACGATCGCTGGCCTTCCGCCGTGTCTAGACTCCTCGGGGGTGAACAGGCGGCCCAGCGACGGCTGAATGCCTAACGTTTGAAAGAAATTTCCAGCCACCCAGACGAAGGAAACAGGCTTGGGCTCGGCATTGCCCATCAGCTTGGTTTCCGAAAGCGAGTAGTAAGGCACGAACGCAGTCATCGCTTGAAAGGAATGGTTGTTTCGCTGGAACTCCTCATACGCGTCTACGCGGTAGGTGGTATCGGAAAGACCACCGGCTCCGTGGTTCCCGGAAAACCACGCGAGCTGTTGCGAATCGTGAAAGGGAAGCGGCCGCAGCAGAATTGTATTCACAACGCTGAAGACCACAATGTTCGCGCCGATGCCGAGGGCCAGAATGAGCACTGCGACAATGGTGAAGCTGCGGTCGCGACCGAGGGTGCGAAAGGCATAACGCAGGTCCTGGAGGAAATGCTCCCAGCGGAGCCATCCCCACTTCTCCCGTGTCACATCCGCGATCATGGGAACATTGCCAAACTCTCGCAGCGCCTCTGCGCGTGCTTGCGTTGGAGATTCGCCACGCGCCACACGATCGGCAACTGCCATGCGCAGATGGCTCTCCAGTTCTTCGCTCAAATCCTTCTTGCGCCGCAGCGTAATCCGCAAAAGTTGAAATGGATTCATGCATCGCCTCCCCCGGCGCTCATGATTCCCTCAATGGTCGCGACCATTTTTCCCCATCGCTGGTAGTCGTCGGCAAGCTGCTCTTTGCCCAGCGCGGTAATGCGGTAGAACTTTGCGCGCTGGTTGCTTTCACTCTTTTTCCATTCCGCTGAGACCCATCCCTGTCGCTCGAGGCGGTGCAACGCCGGATAGAGCGAGCCGGTTTCTACCTGCAATACCTCGCCCGAGCTGGCGCGGATCGCCTGGCTGATGCCGTAGCCATGCTGTTCGCCCCACTGCAGCGTCTTAAGGATCAACATGTCGAGCGTTCCCTGCAAGAGTTCAATCCGATTTTGATAGGTTGTTTTCGCGTTTGCCATAAGATGTAGACAATCTACATCCTTGATGTTGAATGATGCAAACGTGGAGTGAAGGACTGGCGGTGGGCCTTTTGCGACAGCCTGTCCCGTCAGGCCGATCGGTCTTGGCCGGACGCGCAAGGTCGAGACTATTATGAGCCGAATCTACCAAAAACTGTATAAATTGCTGTGAATTGCTTCCAGTCGGCTGCACCAAGCTGCGAGAAGGAAAGCAGTTCGGTCCGTTTTGGAACTTCCAGTTACTGGAATGATAACGGTGGAAATTCTATGAAAAAAAGTGTTGACCGCCAGAATGGAGACGTTTATTTTTAAGAGTGCCGGGAAGTTTTTAGATCTGCAGGGATTGGCCAGTCGGATTGCAAGAATCGCTTGAAGCACTGGCCCGGCAATCTGCCGTCCCGGCGCTTGCAGTTCAACTTTCTATCCCCAATCAATCGACTTCGTCTGCTGCCCGCGCGCGTTGCAGAAGAGTGAAATTGTTGCGGATAGCGGCAGAAGACTTCCACCACCAGCGGCAGCGCCGGGTTTGAAATAAAAATCAATCGGAACGGCGTTTCGTGCGTCTAAATGGTGTGGCAAAGAATGACAGCTTCATCACTCCTTCAGTAGCTACGGTTCTGGGGATCCATGGCTGAAAGCAGTCAAAAGAAGATAAGGAGAGAAATATGCGTTCGGATTTGATTTTTGGGGCGCTTGCCCATGTGAAGAATCGCTATCAGCTTTGCCAGTTGGCCTCGAAGGCCACCCGCAAGCTGCATAAGCCCAATACCCGTCTGCAGGACACGACCAATGAGGTTCTGGTCCGCTTCCACGACGACGATCCAGCTGCTCCGGCTGCTTTCAAAACCAGTCCTGCCGTTCAAGAACGCCGCGCCGCATAAGCGCGGCGCAGTTCCTCGCGCCTCCTCCTAAACCGCTCGAAATAAACACCTTCATAAATTCTTCTCGCAGATTTTCCCTCCCGTATCCTCCCATCCGAAAGCCCATCGCAGGTAAAAATGACCATCTCTGAACTCAAAGAAAAAAATATAACGGAATTAAGCCGCATTGCGCGCACCCTCGAAATTCCCGGCGCCAGCGGACTCCGCAAGCAGGACCTCATCTTCCGCATTCTGCAGGCGCAGAGCGAAAAAGAAGGCCACATCTTCGCCGAGGGCGTGCTCGAAATCCTCCCCGACGGCTATGGTTTCCTGCGCTCGCCCGACTACAACTATCTGCCCGGCCCGGACGACATCTACGTCTCGCCGTCGCAGATTCGCAAGTTCGACCTCAAGACCGGCGACACCATCAGCGGCAACGTGCGGCCGCCGCACGAAGGCGAGAAGTACTTCGCGCTGGTCAAGATCGAGGCCATCAACTTCGAGTCGCCCGAGGAGACGCGCAACAAGATTCTCTTCGACAATCTCACGCCGCTCTATCCGCAGGAGCGCATCAAGATGGAGACGGTTCGCGAGAATATCAGCGGCCGCGTCAAGGATCTGCTCACGCCTGTCGGCAAGGGCCAGCGCGGCCTCATCGTCGCGCCGCCGCGCACCGGCAAGACCATGCTGCTGCAGTCGATCGCCAACTCCATCACCACGAACCATCCGGAGATCGTGCTCATCGTTCTGCTGATTGACGAGCGCCCGGAAGAAGTCACGGACATGCAGCGTTCGGTGAAGGGCGAAGTCATCAGCTCGACGTTCGATGAGCCGGCAGCGCGCCACGTGCAGGTGGCCGAAATGGTGATCGAAAAGGCCAAGCGCCTGGTCGAGCACAAGCGCGACGTGGTCATCCTGCTCGATTCCATCACGCGCCTCGCGCGCGCCTACAACACCATCGTTCCGCCGTCGGGCAAAGTGCTCTCCGGCGGCGTTGATTCGAACGCGCTGCAGCGGCCCAAGCGCTTCTTTGGAGCGGCGCGCAACATCGAGGAGGGCGGCTCGCTCACGATCATCGCGACGGCGCTGGTGGATACCGGCTCGCGCATGGACGAAGTGATCTTTGAAGAGTTCAAGGGCACGGGCAACATGGAAATCATTCTCGATCGCAAGCTGGTCGACAAGCGCGTGTTCCCGGCCATCGATATTCAGCGTTCAGGCACGCGAAAGGAAGAGCTGCTGATTCCGAAAGAAGACCTCAGCCGCATCTGGGTGCTGCGCAAGGTGCTGAACCCGCTCTCCCCGGTTGAAGCCATGGAATTGTTGGTCGATAAGCTGGGCAAGACCCGCAATAACGCGGAGTTTCTTCTGAATATGAGCTCCATTTAGGACCGGCCGTCCAGGCACACGCGCTGCGCGCCATCCTCAGCGGACCTCAGTGGCCACTCCCGTTGCTCGTGGATCTGGGGGTTTATTGGGCCCGAACCCGAGACCCCGGTGCGCGCGCTTTTGCGCGCTGAAGTGGAAAGCAAAGCGGTGGAGCGCGAACTTTATCCGGCAGTACCAGATACTCTCGACCAACGGCAGGGCCATGCGAAGCGGTCGCCTGGACGGCCAGCCCTAATACTCGACGCGAACGCCATCGAGCGAAGGCAGAAAGACTGGCCGGACCTCGGCCACCAGCCGACCGGCCTGTACCGCAGGGTCTTCGTTGGCGAGAGCCTGAGCTTCCTGCAGATTTTCCGCACGGATGACGGAAATCCCGGTGAGGCTGTCCGACTGGTCTGGACTGTGGCCCAGGACCGGGCCGGTGATCAGGAGCTTTCCCAACTCCGTTTGCCGCCGGAAAAACGCAAGCTGGAGCGGCATCAGGTCTTCGTGACCCTCAGGAACGTCCCATTGCGGACCCTTGCGCATCAGGCATAAAAAATAAGGTTTGAGGTTGCGGGGCACATCCGTCATGCGAGGGGCTTTGGAGTTTTCCGGCATTTCAGGATTATGGCTCTAGTGATTGTCGGGAACAAATCCGTTTCCGGAGAAGCGCGGAATTCCAAAGTGCCCGCGCAGATGCATTAGATCGAGCGGGCTCAGCGTCCCGTTCACGGCAATCAGGTCCACGTTGGTGGGGTTCGCCAGAAGGAGCACCATGCCCTCGACGTTGCCCTTCTCAAAGCGAACCCACAAATCGGTGCGCCCCGGTTTGTCCGCAGCCGCATTCGATTGTGTGGTGACCAGATGCTTCCAGCCGCGATCGCGGTACTGTGCTCGCACCGCGTCCAGAGTGGCCGGATTGTAGAGGCCCGGCTCGGGATAGCGGGAGACATGCACGGAGATGCCGCGCAGCTTCGCCACGATGCGCTGCGTGTCTTCGTCGCCGGTAAAACCGCTGGCCAGGTCCAGCATCTGCTTGTCGAAGGTGAAATCGGTGTGGAAGCTGGCATGGCGTCCGAGCGCGTCCATGCCCTGCGGAACCCAGTTGTCATCCGGATAGGAGGACTGGGCCCGGCTGGCCAGCGGTGCAACGCACAGCAGGGAAAGAAGCGCAGAGAGCGCGAAACGGCGAAAGGTGGGCATAATTCAAACCTGTTGTAGACCTAAACTCGGATCGCAGGAAAAAGTTGGCTTTGTGCGCCTCAGATTCCTCCGGGCAACTTAATAAGATGAATCGCCCTCAAGGCATAAAGGAGGCTTTCATGAAGTGGACGCAGTTGAAATACCTGACCGCCATGATGTTGATAGGAGATGGGATTCTGGCCACGCTGCGCCCGTACCGGGCCGCCCTGACATGGGATATCGGACCGCGGCCGTGGAAGGCTCTGATGGGTTATCTTTCCGACCATCCGGACACAACGCGGGCGATTGGAGCGGCGGAGGTGGCGCTTGGCTTCGCCCTGATTGCGACCAACGGAACAGCTGCGGAACGAATGGAGGAGGAGGCAGCCGCGATGCGAGCCAGGATCAAAAGCATTGCGTGACAAGACCGGGTGGAATTTCGCTAGACTGAATCCATGACGGATCGTCTCTATTACGCTGACTCTTTTCTGCGAGCCTTTTCCGCGCACGTCGCGGATATCCGCGAGGCTTCGCGCGCTGACGGCGTTTCCATCTGGCAGATCGCGCTCGATCGCACCGTTTTCTACCCGACCAGTGGAGGCCAGCCCGGCGATACGGGCGTCCTTACAGCAAATTCGCGCGGTGGAGTCATGCTTGAAGTGCCCGTGGAATCCGTTGAGGAAGATGAACAGGGAACCGTCTGGCACTTTACTCGCAAGCCGCTCCTGGCGGGAACAGTGGTGCAGGGAGCGATCGACTGGTCTCGCCGCCTGGACCACATCCAACAGCACTCCGGGCAACATCTGCTCTCCGCAGTTTTTGTGCGTGAGCTGAATGCCCCGACAGTCTCCTTTCATCTTGGAGAAGCGATTTCAGCGATCGATCTCGCTACGGGGCCCATCGCGCACCACAGCTTAGAGCGGATTGAACGCATCGCTAACGAACTGATTGCCGAGGACCGCGCCGTGACCGTCCGAACCGTTGAGCGGGGAGAAGCCGAGGCGCTGTTGGCCGCAGGCCGTCTTCGCAAGCTGCCCGAACGTGAAGGAAGTATCCGTCTGATTGAGATTGCCGACTACGATCTGAACGCCTGCGGAGGAACTCACGTTCGCAGCACTGGCCAAATCGGCGGACTTCTGTTGCGCGGCGTGGAGAAGGTGAGCCGCGGCTTCCGCGTTTCTTTTGTCTGCGGCCTGCGCGCAGCAGTCGCAGCACGCCACGATTTTGCGCTTTTGAGTCGTACCGCAGGACTTCTCTCAATTGGCAGCGACGAGATTCCCGCTGCCATCGAACGCCTGAAGGCGGGGGCAAAGATCGCCGACAAAGAGCGCCAGCGCCTGCGCGAAGAGTTGGCCGACTATCATGCGGTACAGCTGGTAGTGGAAGAACAGGTCGAAGGAGGTCTGCGCCTTGTGGGCCGCACCTTTACCGATCGCGACCCGGAATACATTCGGCTGCTGGCGTTGAGCCTCACGGCTTCAGTGCCGCGGACGGTTGCGCTGCTGGTGTCAACAGAGAACTGGCCTGCGAGGCTTGTGTTGGCGAAGAGCGGAGACATCAATCTGCATTGCGGCGATTTGCTGCGTTCGACACTGGCGACCCATGGTTTGCGCGGAGGCGGGACGGCCGAGTTTGCGCAGACGGATGTGCCGAAGGAGTGGCTGGAAAAAATCAGTGCGGAGCTGGAAGATTCCGTTGGCGCTCGGTGCCGCTTGAGAGGCTGGCGTCCGCAGCCTGACGCACTGCCGTCCTGAAGCGGGGACGCGAGCCCTTTCCCAATGAGGGCGGCGCTGATAAACTTACGGAAGTGTCTCCTGCCTCTGTGGGGCTGTAGCTCAGCTGGGAGAGCGCCTCGTTCGCAACGAGGAGGCCAGCGGTTCGATCCCGCTCAGCTCCACCAAAGAATCAATAATGTGCGGCATGGGCGTCGAACTGCACCGCTCATTTTGTGCCGTTGTTTGTGTCGTAATCCTTCGATGTGCGCTCTAGAATAGCTGTTCGACCTCGTCCCATGGTCAGCGCGTCCAGCGACATCTCGCTTCGCTTCCAGTCGGACGTGCGAGTAGTGCTGGAGCGTCTTTCGCCCCGTATCAGAGGCGCCGGTACGAGCCAAAAACATTTGATCTTCGTGGGGAACTATACCGCATCTTTGGCGTGGATCTTACGAACGTGCACGGGATCAGCGCAATCACAACTCAAACCATCCCGTGCGAGATCGGTACGATGTCTCCCGCATCATCGCTGGGACTTTGTCCGGAGAAGAAGATCAGCGGGCGAGGGTGCTCTTTACCAAAAGCCGACGTGTCCGAAGCCGGGTTGCGAGGGGAAACGCTCGTTCGGTCGCTGGACACGGCCTGCTCCTTTATCACAAAGCTCTGGGTGTTGTTGTAAATGATACTGAGCAGAACAACTTCGTTCGTCAACCCCGGTAGCAACAAACCACTCCATCTCGTGACGCGTTCTTCGTGGCGATCATGCAAAGTCTTGAATAACGAAACCAGGAGCGTCCGGGCGTATCCAGATTCGCAGTCGGCGGCTTCCGATCAAATTCGAAACTTTCAGCACGGCGAATACATCCTAAGACTAGTTGAGCGGCGTCGCTCGGAATTGGGGCGACGCGCCGATGATGAACCAGGAGAAGTCTCATGAGAGCACGTCAGCAATGGAAGTTCATCATGTTTGTTTTGGTCCTGACCGCGATGACGTTTTTGGCGCCGGGCATAGCGCAGGGACAGAAAGCGCCGCTCCCGGAAGTGCATTCTGCGATCACGGAGTCCACCGCCCGGAACGTGATCGTTATTGGGTTTGTTGGAGGCTTTGTTAGTCGGGATGACGCAAAACACCCCGAAGTGCAGTTTGCCGCCTATCTTCGCGACCGGTACCCCTCCATCCATGCTGAAGTATTCGCAAATCACCATGGGCGAAGTGCCCTCCATCAGGTCGTGCGCCTCCTCGATACCGATCACGACGGCGTCCTCTCGTCCATCGAGAAAGAGCGAGCAACAGTTATCATCTACGGGCACAGTTGGGGTGCTACAGAGACGGTCACACTCGCCCGTAAGTTGGGGCAGATGGGTATCCCAGTGGCGCTCACCGTCCAGATAGACAGTGTTGCTAAACCGGGTCACAAGGTCTCCGGGATCCCCCCTAACGTAGCAAGCGCGATCAATTTCTATCAGACGGGAGGTCCGATTCATGGACGCTCAAAAATTGTCGCAGTTGATTCTGCACGGACAGAGATCATTGGGAACATTCGGATGAGCTATAAGGACCATCCAATAAATTGCGATAACTATAGCTGGTACGCCCGGGACTTCAACAAGCCTCATCATGAAATCGAGAATGACTTCCGCGTATGGGACGAAGTCGCATCACTGATCAATTCGGACCTGCCGGGCACGGCATCAATCGCCGAGGCGCCTTCTCCCTCCGGGTCGTCATTCTTCAAATACCTTAGGCGCGGCTTCCAGGCTCATGGAGCTGAGACGTCCGTAGTTGAAATTTCAAGCGTGGGGAACAACTAGTGACAGCCTCCACCGGGGTTGGAATCCCGCTCGGCCCCACCAAATAAATCAGCAATTCGCAAATCAATTTCAAACCTTGGGTCCGGCTTGTGTCGTTCTTCGTTTGTGTACCCTGGATATCGTGTCAAATTCCGTTGCGGTCTTAGGGCTTTGCGCAAGCGTGATCGCAGAAGTTGGAAGGAGGACGGCACGTGCTCTACGACAGCTGCATGTCGAGCCTAAAGTGGCAAGCCAGCTCCTCTATCGCGGCAAATCTGGGTCGACGCCAGCGATTCCGCCGTTGTAAGGATCGAGGCAGAGCCGGCACAAAATCCTGGGCGCTAAAGTTCAGCCGCATGTGCTATTACGGGGAATGAGCGAATCGCTGCCACCCTTCAGGAGCCGGTTCCTGCGCGGATGGATTCTCCCGGCGAGCAGTTTGTCGTGTCTAATGCGGACCAGCCAGGTTGAAGCAGTTGATCTGAGCCCGCTTCCTGCGCAGCGTTGCTCAGTCTGACATGGAGGGAGCCAGAATGCGTCCGAAGCCGCTTGAACATTGACTTTCCGCGTCACCTGGGCTTGCTCGGCGCCGCCGCTTCCACCCGCATCGGGTTTTGAATTCGCAACGAAGATGCCAGCGGTTCGATCTCGCTCAGCTCCACCAAATCCGATTCGGATCAATCCTTATTTCGCGGCCTTGGGCCCGTCACGTTCAATGCTTCGCCACTCGTCCGCGCTTAACTTCACGGCGCCTGCGCCTATGTTCTCTTCCAGATGCTCTATGGAAGACGTGCCAGGAATCGGCAACGTAACAGGAGAGTGATGCAGTAACCAGGCCAACGATAGCTGCGCCACCGTTACATTGTGTTGCTTCGCGAGCTCATCGAGCGGACCGCCGGCGCGAGCTAGTTTGCCTGCGGCCACAGGAAACCAGGGGATGAATCCGAGTTTGTGCTGCTCGCAATAGGACAGCGTTTTCTCGTACTGCCGATCGCTCAGGTTGTACTGGTTCTGCACGCTCACAATGGGCAGAGTTTTCTTCGCGCGATCGATCTCCGCAGGTGACACCTCAGACAAGCCCACGTGGCGAATCTTTCCCTGCTTCTGCAATTCCTTGATAGCTCCCAGCGACTCTTCCAGGGGGACCTTGGGATCGATACGATGCAGCTGCCACAGGTCGATACGTCCTACCTTCAGCCGCCGCAGGCTCATCTCCACGCATTGCCGCAGATATTCCGGCCGCCCGACAGGCGCCCACCGGTTTGGTCCCGAGCGGGTAAGGCCACCCTTGGTCGCGACGACCAGGTTTTTGGGGTAGGGATGAAGCGCCTCGGCGATAAGCCGTTCGCTCACTTCGGGTCCGTAGGAGTCGGCGGTGTCAATAAAGTTCACGCCCAGTTCCAAGGCGCGGCGCAAAACCTGCTTTGCCTTCTCCGCATCTTTCGGTTCGCCCCAGATGCCTTCGCCTGTAATGCGCATCGCGCCAAAGCCGAGACGGTGAATTTCAAGATCGCCGCCTAACAGGAAGGTGCCGCTCGCTGCAGCATTCGTATGTGTTGCCATATCGCTAGGATGCTACTGCCCTGGTGTTGGGCGCAATAGGGATATTCGACTTGCGCTACGTCTGAGCAGCGCGCCGCGCCGCGTCGCGTCCCATGCGGACCATATCCGGAAGCCCGACTCCGTGATACGCATTGCCCGCCAGATGCAGGCCTGGAAAGCTGCCAACAAGAGCTTCCAGCCTTCGCCATACGCTCAAGGTGTCCTACCGCATATTGCGGCAGCGATAATGGCCAGCGGCGCACGACGGAGAGATGAGGCGACGGCAACGGCCCGAGAACATCGGAGAGCCGCCGCAAGGCCAGAGTTGTCAGCGTCTCGTCGTTCTCGTTGAGGAGAGCCTCGGCGACGTCGCCGCCGAAAAATCCGCGCAGCAGAATGCCGCCGTCAGGGGCGCGGTGTGAGAATTTCTGGTCAACGAAGGTACATGCCAGCAGTTGCGAATCAGTGCCGGCTTGCTGGGGGACGAGATAGCCAAACCCGCGCGGAATCTTTAGACCTCGCGCCTGTTCCGGGGTAAACGCCAGCGCGACGACGATCGCCGACGTGGCCTCCATTGCCAGCAGGCTCTCAAACTGATCATGGATTGGGCGCAGCAGCCGTCGCGTAACGTGCGCTGGAGTTGCCACAATCACGGCATCAAAGAGCTGCTCTGAGGATCGCGCATAGAGGCGCCAACCTTGGTCCGTGTGGTCGAGCCGCGTGACTTCATGGGAAAGCTTTACACATCCGGCGGGCAGCGCAGCGGCGATCCTCTCGATGAGCGTTCCCAGCCCGGAGCGCAGTGACGTAAACACCGCGTTCCCGTTCTCATCGGCACGCGATTGCAGGGCCGTAATCAGGCTGCCGTACTCGCTCTCCATTTTGACGAACGCTGGCATCACAGCGCGTACGCTCAACGTTTCGATATCGCCGCCGAAGACCCCGGCCAGCAGTGGACCCGCAACCGTGCGGGTGACCTCATCGCCGAAGTGCCTGCGGACGAAGCTGCCGACTGACTCGTCCTGGTCTTGTTTGAGAGCCGAGGCTTTCAACTCCTCTGCCCGCTTGGGTTCGCTCCGGTATGCCAGTCGAGCCTGCTTGCTGAACAGCGGAGATTCCATGATAGCCGCCAACTGCGCAGGCACCATCATCCTCATGCCATCCGGCATAGGGATGAGTTGGTTGTGCTTGCAGGAGATACGTGCGGCGCTGCTCGTCGTTGGACGGAATGATTTCCGGCTCAAGCCCAAGCTCTACGGCTAGCTCGCGCGCCGAGGGTTTTTCTGTTACCCAGGAGTCTGGGCCGCATTCGATCACGAAGCCGTCGCTGGCGAACCGTTTCGACGATGCCGCCCAGCCGGGCCGATGCTTCAAAGAGAGTGAACTCGACCTGCGGTTCGCGGACAAGCTGATAAGCGGCGGAAAGCCCGCTCAAGCCGCCGCCGACGATCGCGACCCGCTTCATCGTTAATCCAGCCGGGCCAGCCCCTGTCGCGCAAGGTCGGCCAGCGCTTGTGTCAGGAGACGCGAATCATTCAACGATTCCGGGCGCAGGAGTTCCATGCCGAGGTTGGCGGCGAAGTTGCGAAATCCGATGTCGATGTCGTAGAGGATCTCCACGTGGTCGCACAGAAAGCCCACCGGCTGTACGATCAGCCGCTCGACATCTTGCTGTCGCAGCGCCGTCAGCGTGTCTTCGACGGTGGGACCGATCCACGAGTTTGCGACCCGGGGCCGCCGGACATGCCCTGGCTTTGAAATGCAAAGAACCACTCATCCTGCGCGAGGCCAACGCGTTCCGCGACCATGGCTGCTGTGCGTCTGGCTTCTGCTGCGTAAGGATCGGCATTCGCGTCGGCAGAGCTCTGAATCGTGCGGCATGGGACGCTATGGGCGGTGAACAGGACGGGCGTGTCGGGAGTGTCGCACTGCGCGCAGCCGCTCCGCAAAAGCGTCCGCGAGCAGCGGGTGTTCGGCCCATCCCTCGATGAAGTCCACGCGCATATCGTCCGTTTCGGCGAAGACTGCTCGCTTGTATAAACCGACGCTGGTGCGGGAATTCTGCGGGGCGAGGCAAATGGCGGCAAATTTCGCTACTCCGTCTGTGCGCATCATGCGTACCACATCGGCGATGTAGGGCTTCCAGTTCCGCATGCCCACATACACGGGAAGGCCGGTCTGCTGTGAAAGCAGCCGAGCTTGCTCCAGGGTCAGCGCAGTCAAGGGGACTGGTTCCGATGAGCGAGTAGCGATGCTGAATTTCTTCAATGACGCTCTGAGGCAGCGGACGGCCGCCGGTGACATTCTTCAGATACTCAGGAATCTCATCCAGCGCATCGGGAGTGCCGTGCGCCAGCAGCAGGACTGCCGCTTTCTGGCCCAGAGCTGCCGCGTTCTCGCTCATGCTCGCGTTCCGGCGGTGTATTCGCGGACAAATTTCACGACCGCCTGCACATTTTCGACGGGGGTCTCTGGAACAATTCCATGTCCAAGGTTGAAGATGTGGCCCGCGCGCCCGGCGGCCTGATCCAATATGTGCCGGACACGGTTACGAATCAACTCGGGTTCGGCGAAGAGAGTGATGGGATCGAGGTTTCCCTGTACGGCGCAGGCGTAATCCAGGCCGTGCCACGCCTTGTCGAGCGGGATTCGCCAGTCGAGGCCCAATACGTCGGCTCCTGTTGCACGCATCGTTGGAAGCAGGCTGGCAGTATCTACGCCGAAGTAGATTACCGGCACGCCGAGTGCCTGCACGTTGTGCACGAGCGATGTCGTGATGGGCAAGACGAACTCGCGGTAGTCGTCAACACTTAGAGCTCCGGCCCAGCTGTCGAAGATCTGGATTACGTCCGCTCCGGCCTCCACCTGCTGCCGCGCGAACTCGCGCAGCACGGTTGCGAGCTTTTCCAGCAAGCTTCGCCACACATCCGGCTGGCGATACATGAGCGTCTTGGTGTGGACGTAGTTGCGCGATCCGCCGCCCTCGATCATGTAGCTGGCGAGCGTAAAGGGAGCGCCGCAAAAGCCGATGAGGCCGAGGCGATCCTGAAAGTGTGCGGCAACCCGCTCGATTGCTTCGCCCACATAGCTTAGCTCGGACGCGCGATCCGTGCGGAGCCGCGCAACGTCTTCGGCTGTTCGTACCGGAGCATGAATAACCGGGCCTTCGCCGGCCTGGAACTCAAAGTCCAGCCCCATGCATTCAAAGGGCAGCAACAGATCGGCGAAGATGATAGCCGCATCCACGTCGAGCTTTTCCGCGGCGGTGATGGTGACTTCGGCGGCCAGCGCAGGCTCCTTGCATATCTCGAGCAGCGAGTGATGCTTCCGCACTGCCTGGTACTCGGGCATGTAGCGCCCCGCCTGGCGCAAAAACCATACCGGAGTGCGGTCGACGGGCTGGCGCAGGCAGGCGCGCACCAGGCGCGTCCCGCCGTTCATAGGCGTTTCAAGGTTATTATCTGCGAGTGTCTCTGGTAATTGTGTCATGCAAGAGGGCCACAGATGAGGGTAGCATTTGTCGCTGTATACTTCCCCCTGCGAACGGCCCCTTCTTCGTGACTAAAAGTGGAGCTCCAGGGTCAGGTACAGAATCCGGTTGGCCTGCGGGCTTGAGAATTGGGTCGTCGACAGACTCGTGGATTGGCCGAAGAGCGGCGATCCGAGGACCCCGATCGGCAGTCCCCCATTGACGTTGTTGAAAATATTCTGGCCTTCCATGCCGAGACTCATCTGGTAGCGGCGGGCCGTGTCCGGTTTTGCCGGCTTCTCACCTGGTTTTGGTTTCGGCGGCGGGGACTGATCTGCGAGTCTTGGGCCGAAGGAGAAATTTCTCGAAAATCCGAGGTTCAGCATCAGGACGGAAGGCCCATCGCCATAATTGATGGGGATGATCTTCTGGCCGGGCAATGGGTCGGCGTCGAAGTTACCAAACTTCGTGTGGTAAACGCTCGGGCGGTTGAGGTCGGTGGCAAAGGCCGGACGGTTGTTGAATTGCGAATCGCCGTTCAGGTCCTGCCCCACCGTGATGTTGAAGGGCAGACTCGATTCGGCAACCAGAAACGGATTTAGCACGAAATGATAGGGCAAGTGAATCAAACCGCCGAGATAGCCGCGATTGCGTATGTCATTGGCGGCGCGCCCGTAATCGACATGCAGGTCGTACTGATCGGAGGGGAAACTGCTGGGTCCCTGGGTATTGGTATTGCGCTGCCCGAGGACATAGTAGCCGTAAAGCACAATCGGTTTTGACTGGTACTCCATGTGCACATATAGCTGGTTGCGTTTGGACGCGCCCTCCGACTGGTATTCGTAAATGTTCTGCAGGGTCCCGTTGGGACGCACGCCGCTGGTTGGGTCAAGGGGATCATACGTTCCGGGCAGCGGCGCATTGATGTTGCGCGTGAGCAACAGGTCGATGCCGCGATAGTACGTGTAATCGACAGAGACAGAGAGTCTTTTGAAAAGCTGCTTGTCGATCCCCACGGTGGCCATAAGCTGAGAAGGCGCATGGAGCAGCGGATCAATCCGGTAAATTGTGGGCAATGTGGCGGGTCCCAACTCGCTCGGCGACGGCAGATTCGGGTAAAAATCCGGATTCTGCACGACATACTGCTGCTGAAGAACCCCATTCTGTCTTGCCGCATTCAGGATGAGATCGGGGGTAAATCGCTGGTAAAAGAGCCCGACCCCGGCGCGGAAGACAGCCTTCGCAGGTCTATTACCCTTCGCGCCGATCGACCATCCATAGCTAAGGCGTGGGGCGAAATCCGCGTGGTCCGGGATTTGGGACTGCGTTTCGTAGCGAAGTCCGGAGGTCAGCGTCATGTTCGGATTGAACTTCCACTCGTCCTCAAAATAGACGCCGAGATCCGCAACGTTCACGGCGACTTTCGGATTTCCAGCGGTTACGCTGAACTGGCTTGCGCCGCCGCCCAGGACGCGAATTTGCGCTGGAGTCAGGCCTTCGGCAATTCCTTCCTGTGTAATGTCATACGCGTTGATCGAGGAGAAGATGAACAGGCCGTTGTAGCCTGCGGTGGAGGTATTGCCTTCCTGGATGTCGCGAATGCGTCCGCCGAAGTGAAAGAGATGATCGCCATGCAGCAGCGAAACATAGTCCTGCAGCTCGTAGCGGCTTTGGCCATCAGAGGTTTGGCCGAGATTATTTCCTCCCCCGTTAAAGGCGCCTTCGACCAGCACGCTGGCGCTGCCATTGAGCGCCGCGGATTTGTCGTTTGCCCGAATGAACTGGAAGCGGGTCTCATTAACCAGATTGGGGCTGTAGGTTTGTGTGTCGCTGATCTGAAAGGTCTGGTCGGTGTGGCGGGTGTCGACCGCCTGAGTGGCCAGGGAAAGCTGGCTTTGCACCAGATTATCCTGTGTCTGGTGACTGAGCTGATACACGACGCTAAAGGTTTGAATCTTACCGATCTGGAAGTCGATGCGCGGATCGACATCGGTTGAAGTCTGGGGGCTGGAGACGGTCTGCGTATACGCCGGGGCGGTGGAAGAGGTGATGGCGTGGATGAAAGACTGCGAACCGACGTCCTGACGGTCGCCTGCGACGAACCACGAGCTGTTTTTGCTCAGCGGGCCACTCACATCGCCTTCCGAATAGAAGGCGGCGTAAGGGGGCTGGCTGGTGACGTAAGGGTTTTGTGAGTTTAGTGCCGAATCCTCTCCGATAAGCGCGAGATTGCCGTGCAGCTTGTTGCCGCCGGGCTTCGTGATAATCTCGATTCGCTCGTCTCCCGGCGTGTCGTACTGGGCGGAATTGGGATTCTGGTTAATACGAATTTCCTGAATCGAAGATTTGGGGGGCAGGTGACTTGCAGTAAAGCCGTCTACATAAAACTGGGGAGGCAGGTCTGAACCGACCATGGCCTCGAGTTGCCGCTGCAGATCCCGGGAGTTTGTAGCTAAAGCATCGAGATCGGATCCGCGCAGAATGATTGCTCCGAGGTTGCGGTCTGGGCTGGAGTCGAGTTCATCGCCGGAGACGGAAATTTGCTCGTGCTGGACATTGATTTTCAGTCTGAAGGAGACGGTTAGTTCTTGACCGGGTGCCAGGTCGACCCGGCGCTGCTCATCGCGGAAGCCGCTCGCCTGCACCGTAAGAGAATACTTGCCGGCGGGTACAGAGGAGAAAAGGAAGCTCCCCAGTTGATTCGAGAGCGTCGTCCGCAGGGTCTGTTCGTTCGCACGCAGGACCACGCGAGCGCCGGTCACAAGCGCATCGGACGGATCTGTGATCTGCCCGCGCAGTATTCCCTGGCTCCGCTGGGCAGGCGCCGCCGTGCACGCAGTCCAGCAAATTACCAGCGTGAGCGCCATGCGAAGGATCATCCCGGAAGCGGAACAGCGGAGGAAGGGCATAAGATAAAGTGGCAGTGTGGGAGAAGAAAAAGAGACACTTGCGGGGTTTGGGCCCTCTGATTTTGGCGTTCTGCAGGCGAGTCCAGAAAGAAGAGGCAGAACTCGCTCACGCAGCTATTCCGTTTGATATTAACAATACTGAAACTTTGGAAATTGGCCAAAGGTATTCTGATTGAAAGCAATTATGCTGAACTCGATGGATCAGCATCATAAGCACTGAAGTGAAGCGGAATTTCTACTGGATATGGTTTGTGGGCGCTGCGGCATGGTTCGTCGATGCTGCTTTCAGCCTGCATCACCACTCGCTTAACTGGGGTTTACCGGAGACGGCCATTTCGGCGGCGTTTCTAGCGATTGGAATGTACTTTAAAAAGCAAGGTTCATAAAATCGAGCGACTGGCAGAATTCTGTCAGCCGCTCGTTTCAAGGCTGCCCTTTAAGCTCTGGCCGAGGCCAACTCACCTTTCGGGGCGTGCTCCTCTTCGACCTTTGTAATGCACTCCTCGAAGATATCGAGGGCAATGCTGGCCTGGTGCTCATTCACGATAAGTGGGGGCGCGAGACGGATCGAGGTTTCGCCGCAGCCCAGAATCAGCAGACCGCGCTCGAAGGCCAACTCGACGATGCGGTCACGCCAGGTTCCTGCGGTCTCGCGCGATTGCTGATCCTTCACGATCTCGATACCGATCATCAGTCCGCGTCCCCGCACCTCGCCCACCATGCTGTGCTTTTTCGGCCATGAACGGAGACGATCCAGCATCTGGCTGCCGATCTTTGCGGCGTTAGCCATGCCTTCGCGCTCCAGAATATCGATGGTCGCCAGAGCCGCGGCAATCGCAACGGGATTGCCGCCGAAGGTTGATGCGTGCGAGCCGGGCTTCCAGTCCATGATTTCGGCGCGCGTCATGCAGATGCCGAGAGGCATTCCGGACGCGATGCCCTTGGCTATGCAGACGATGTCGGGTTGAACTCCGGTGTGCTCGATGGCCCACCATTTGCCGGTGCGGCCCGCTCCGGATTGCACTTCATCGGCGACCAGCAAGATGCCATGTTTGTCGCAGATACGGCGCAGTTCCTGCATGAAGATGGCGGGGGCGACAACATAGCCGCCCTCGCCCTGAATCGGCTCGACAAAAATGGCCGCAACCTCTTCTGGCGCAAGCGTGGTCTTGAAGAGCTTCTCTTCGATGTAGCGTGCGCAGCCGAGCGCGAAGGCTTCTTCCTCCTGCGGTCCTCCGCTGCAGCCGCGGTATGCGTAGGGGTAGCGGACGTGGGTTACTCCTGGCACGAGCGGGGAAAAGCGGCGGCGCTGCTGGGGTTTCGATGCGGTGAGCGAGAGCGCGCCCATGGTGCGTCCGTGGAAGGCTCCGAAGAAGGCGATGATATTCTGCCGGCCGGTGTGATAGCGCGCGATCTTCAGGGCGCACTCAACGGCTTCCGCGCCGGAGTTGCCGTAGTAAAAGCGGTGCGGGCCCGGCATGGGTGCGATCTCCGGACAAACGCTCGGAGAGCGTCACCAACCCTTCGTAGTAAAAGTCGGTGCCGGACATGTGAATCAGCTCAGCGGCCTGGTCCTGAATGGCCTTAACCACTTCAGGATGGCAGTGACCTGTCGAAGTGACGGCGATTCCGGCGGCGAAGTCGAGGAATTCGATTTCCATCTACGTCCTCGACCCGAACACCGCGTCCGCGTTTGGCGACCATTGGATAGGAGCGGGTATAGCTTGGGGAGATGAGCCGGTCATCGGCTTCGACGATGCGGCGGGCATTGGGGCCGGGCAGCGCGGTGAGAAGCTTTGGACCGTGCTGGGCGTAAGTCTCGGATTTTGTAGTCGCAGTCGTCGTGCTCATGGTTCTCTCCTTAGGTTTGGGGCCTTGGTCATCGTCCTGGTTGAGACGGGGGCGAATGAGAGAGTCCTCTTCGGTCACCGAACACCGGATTGCTGACGTTCGGGATGCGTCAGCCTGGCGTGCGGCGGACAGCGGTGACTAGTCGCTGCCGAAGAGGCTAGGTCGCGTGCGGGTGGGCAGCACGCGGAGATGCTTACGAGGCGCGATAGCGCGAGCATAGGCCCGATTCCAGCAATTACGGCTGGAGCAGCAGGGCGAATTGTGGAAAGTGGCTCGCATAGTTCCTACATTCAGCCTGAGGATAGCACGCCAATGGAATAAGAGGACAGCCTCCGTCGCCCGTCCGTGCGCGATACGATAGAGGAATTCCGATCATGACTGAATTGCGCCGCACACCACCCAGGTTGTTGATTGTTCTCGCATTTCTCAGCGTCTATTTCTGCTGGAGCGCTACTTATACGGCTATGCGGGTGGGAGTTGCGCTGCTGCCTGCGACCGTTCTTGCCGGTGTCCGCATGTTGATCGGCGCGGTTATCATGCTGACGTTCTGCGCCTTGCGGGGAAGGCGGATTTTTTGTGACCGCAACACCATGTGGCGGCTGATGCTTCTGGGCGTGATGCTGCTTTTCGGCGGAAATATCGGGCTGGTGTGGAGCGAAGAATATTTGTCCAGCGGATTAGCCGCATTGATTGTCGCCGTGGTGCCACTCTACGTGGTGCTGATTGAAATGTTGCTGCCACGCGGTGACAGGTTGCGCAAGCAGGGCTATTTGGGATTGGCGCTGGGCTTTGGAGCGCTGGTCGCCCTCCTGTGGCCCAGCCTGCGGAGCGGACGTAGCGGGCATCCTATGCAAATTCTCGCCATCGTTGCGATTTTGGCCGGGGCATTTTCCTGGGCGGCAGGTTCAGTACTTTCGCGGCGTATGAACCTGCCGGTCGATCCGCTGGTCGCTGCCGGATGGGAGATGTTGGCAGCAGGGCGTTACCAATAGCCTCTTCGCGACTCTCTTCTGGAAGTGGCCACACGCCATATGGAATTGGCGGAGTATAACCTCCGTGGCCTTTCTAGTTGTTTTTGGATCGCTGCTCGGATTCAGTTGCTACATCTGGTTGATCGCGCATGTGCCGGTAGCAAAGGTGTCCACGTATGCGTATGTGAATCCGATGATAGCGGTAATTCTCGGCGCGCTTATTCTGCATGAAAAGCTTGCGCCGACGGAATACTTCGGGATGGTCGCGATCATTGCGTCCGTTGTACTGGTTACTTCGTCGAAGCTTTCAAGCGGTAGAGCAGTGGCCGAAGTGGAGTGCGCCGCAGTCGAATCAGAGACATGACGTGGACGGCAGTCCGGCTGGCGAAGGCATGAGATCGCACGGGAACTTGCCCTGTTGGCGAAGAGTGCGAATCGAGAGTGCGTCATGACGTTTGGCGAGGCGCTCGCCGTTTTCATCCGTCACCATGGGACAGTGATACCAGAGGGGGATTCCGAGCCCGAGCGCGCGGTAAAGCAGAATCTGGCGCGCTGTGGACTTCAACAGGTCAGCTCCCCGAACGACTTCGGTAATGCGCATAGCAGCATCATCGACTACGCATGCAAGCTGGTAAGAAGGTACGCCGTCGCGCCTCCAAACGAGGAAGTCGCCGAAATCGTGTCCCGCGACAAACTTCTGCGCACCAAAGTGCTGGTCGTGAAACTCGATTGTCTCGGCGTCGGGAACGCGGAAGCGCCAATTCATGCCCTCCCGAGAGGCATTCTGTATTGTCGTCATCTTTTGCTGCGGTCTGCAAGTACCCGGATAGTTCGGTTCCTCGTTCTCGTTTTCATGTGGAGCGCTGGCGGCCAACGCGAGATCTTTGCGTGAGCATTTGCAGGGATAGAGGAACCCTCCGTCGAGCAATTTTCGCCAAGCGGCCAGATAGTGTTCACGCCGTTTGCTCTGCGAGTAGGGCTGGTAGTCGCCGCCCAGGTCCGGACCTTCCTGCCAGCGGATGCCGAGCCAACGAAGATCTTCGAGCATCGCGTGATAAAACTCCGGACGCGACCGGTGCTCGTCGAGATTGTCGTTGCGCAGGATCAGGATTCCCTGTGCTTCGTGTGCGCGAGATGCTGCGGTGAGAAACGTGGCGGCGTGGCCCAGGTGCAGTCGTCCCGTGGGTGATGGCGCGAGACGGCCACGATAGGGGGCGGGATCCGGGCTGCGAAACGGGCTCATCCGTTCCATTATGCGGGCGAAGACCCAGTTGCGCGGGGAAAACCTCTATCGTCTTAGTTCTCAAGCGCGTAACGGGTGGGAGGGTGCGGTGCCTGCCGCCGGAACGGATTTTCGCTTTTTCTTTCCGTGTCGGCGAATTCACTGGAGAGGATTTCAGCGATAAAATTTGTTATATCGCAGGGCCTGCCGCAGGTGAGATGATAGCTTTCCCTCGAAGGCTCCTTATGGGGCGACCTTCGGCTGCGGAAAACCTTCGTGGCGATTCACTCTTCTTAGTAAGGTGGAGTTGTATTATGTGGATCACGAAAATGCACGACATCTGTTCCACTTATCGCACGTGAGCGACTACCTGCCGGCCATCCTTGTGACCATCGGCATAGTAGTGCTCATCGGTTGCGCGGTGGGATGTGTGTGCGAGCCCCGCGAAGAGAATGACGACTTATTCCATCAAGAAGTAATCTAGCTCCTCCGCGTTCTCCTGCGCGCCAGGGTGCGTCTCTCCCAATGAGAGCTTTGCTCCCGAACCGACGCTGTTCAATCTATAATCCGACACGATGGAGAACCGGAATCACGCGATCACTGAACTTGCGCGACGCAACCGTCTGGCCGAAGAGGGCGGCGGCCAGGAGCGGCGCGAACGCCAGGCAGCCCAGGGAAAGTTATCCGTTCGCGAGCGCATCGCTCTGCTGCTTGACGAAGGAACGTTTGAAGAAACCGACAAATTTGTAACCCACCGCTGTACCGACTTTGGAATGGCCGATAAGCGCATTCCCGGCGATGGCTTTGTTACGGGGTACGGGCGCGTGGAGGGACGCACGGTCTTTGTCTTCGCGCAGGACTTTACCGTCTTCGGCGGATCGCTTTCAGAATCAAACGCGGCGAAAATCGTCAAGCTGATGGATATGGCGATGCGCGTGGGCTCGCCAATTGTGGGGCTGAACGATTCCGGCGGCGCGCGCATTCAGGAAGGCGTGGTTTCGCTGGCCGGATACGCGGATATTTTTCTTCGCAATACACTGGCGAGCGGCGTCATTCCGCAAATCTCCGCGATTCTTGGGCCGTGCGCGGGCGGCGCGGTGTATTCTCCCGCGATTACCGATTTCACGCTGATGGTGGACAAGACTTCGTACATGTTTGTCACCGGTCCTGACGTGATCAAGACGGTCACGCACGAAGAGGTGACCAAGGAAAAACTGGGCGGCGCGACTACGCACAATGAAGTGTCCGGCGTGGCGCATTTTATGGCGCACGATGATCGCGAGTGCATCGCGATGGTGCGCGAGCTGCTGAGTTTTTTGCCGTCCAACAATCTTGAAGATGCGCCGCGTCGCGCCTGCACGGATCCCAGTCGACCGTGCCGACCGCGAGCTGGACACGCTGGTTCCTTTTGAGTCGAACCAGCCGTACGACATCAAGCTGGTGATTGAGCGGCTTGTGGACGACGGCTATTTTTTCGAGGTGCATGAGCACTTCGCCCGCAACATCGTCGTCGGATTCGCGCGCATGAACGGCCGTTCCGGTCGGCATCGTCGCGAATCAGCCGGCATTTCTGGCCGGAGTGCTCGACATCGATGCCAGCGTAAAGGGAGCGCGTTTCGTGCGCTTCTGCGATGCGTTCAACATTCCGCTGATTACGCTGGAGGATGTGCCGGGATTTTTGCCGGGGACGCAGCAGGAATACGGAGGAATTATTCGCCACGGCGCAAAATTGCTCTTCGCATATGCCGAGGCGACAGTGCCGAAGCTTACCGTGATTACGCGAAAGGCCTACGGCGGGGCCTATTGCGTGATGAGTTCCAAGCATATCCGCACCGACCTGAACCTAGCGTGGCCGAGTGCGGAAATTGCGGTTATGGGGCCGGAAGGGCGCGGTGAATATTGTTTACGGCCGGGAACTGAGCGAGACCGTGAAGCAGGCGGAAGAATGCTGAGGGTCCGTTGAGCAGCGAGCGCAAAGCTGAGGTGCTGGCCGAGGCACGCGCCGGAAAGGTCCATGAGTTCCGCGAGCAGTTTGCGAATCCGTATATTGCCGCTGAACGGGGATATGTGGATGCGGTGATTGCTCCCCACGAAACGCGCCGCCGGCTGATTGCTGCGCTGGATATGCTGGAGGGCAAGCGCGACAAAAATCCTCCGAAGAAGCATGGGAATATCCCACTGTAAGGGGCTAGGCGGGTGAGTGAGCCGGTTCGAGCTGGAGAAGGAAATCACTATACGTGGGGAAATATCTGCGACGGCTGGCATTTGTTGCGCGATGCGGATTTCAGCGTGATTGAAGAGCGCATGCCGCCGGGCGCAGAAGAGCAGCGGCATTTTCATGTGCGGTCGCGACAGTTCTTTTACGTGCTTGCGGGCGAGCTGACGATGGAACTTGCGGGTCAACGGCATTTGCTTCCTGCCGGTTATGGATTGGAGATCGCGCCAGGCGAACCGCACCAGGCGTTGAATGTGGCTGACCGGGAAGTGCGCTTTCTGGTAATTTCGCAGCCGGCCAGCCATGGAGATCGGCAACCCGCGCAACCGTTGGGCACTCTTATACAGAAACAGCAATGAGGTAACGTGATGACTCCATCAGGCAAGCGGGCAGTCTTACCGCGCAGCGAGCGCAAGGCGCCTCGTGACGCATCCGTCGTGGGACCAACGCCGTCCCAACAGATTCTCAGCGTATCGGTGATCGTGAGGCGCAAGTCGCCTCTGTTGCTCAAGGAGCTTGGGGGCCGCATTGTTTCCCGCGGCGAGTTCGATGAGAAGTATGGCGCCAGTTCGACGGATTTCGATGCGCTGCGCTCTTTCGCTCAGACGTACGGTTTGGTTGTGAATGAGGCCGCATCGAGTCTTTCGCGTCGAACGCTTGTCTTGCGAGGCACGGTGGAGAAGCTGGAGAAGGCGTTCGGCGTGACATTGCATAATTACCAGACCGCCGATCAAAAATTCCATGGCTTTACCGGCTCGGTCTCACTGCCGCAAGAGCACGCCGGGGTGGTGGAGGCGGTG
Organism: uncultured Acidobacteriaceae bacterium; assembly: GCA_963783805.1. Classification (GTDB taxonomy): domain Bacteria; phylum Acidobacteriota; class Terriglobia; order Terriglobales; family Acidobacteriaceae; genus Silvibacterium. The sequence goes on from CAWAPC010000008.1 coordinate 435,778, forward strand.
CTGGGTCTCGATGGGAAACCGATCGCGAAGCCCCATTTACGGGTTCTGAGCGATCCGAGCGCTGCAAGCGTGACCTACTCCCCGGTGCAGGTGGCTGCCCTGTATAGCTTTCCTTCCGGTGTAAACGGAGCGGGGGAGACCATCGGCATTATCGAGCTGGGAGGCGGCTACAACGAGAGCGATATTTCTACTTATTTTTCCGGGCTGAATCTCACGCCGCCCGAAGGTCGTTTCGGTCTCGGTGGATGGAGGTACAAACGCGCCGACCACTCCCGACAGTGCAGATGGCGAAGTAGCTCTGGACATTGAACTAGCGGGAGGCATCGCGCCGGGCGCAAAGATCGCCGTTTATTTCACCGCGAACACCGAGCAGGGATTTACTGACGCGATTACCACCGCTGTGCATGACACCACGAATAACCCATCGGTGATTTCCATTAGCTGGGGCGCCCCGGAATCAAGTTGGACGCAATCCGGGCTGACCGCAATGGATGACGCCTGCCAGTCGGCGGCCGCGCTGGGGGTTACGATCACTGTCGCGGCGGGCGATAACGGTTCGAGCGATGGAGCGAGCGGGAATAACGTAGACTTCCCGGCTTCCAGTCCTCACGTATTAGGGTGCGGTGGAACAACGCTTGAGGGCAGCGGAACGACCATCTCCAGTGAGACTGTGTGGAACGACGGCAGCGCCGGCGGAGCAACGGGCGGCGGCGTGAGTAACGATTTTGCGCTGCCGGACTGGCAGGCGAATGCCGGCGTTCCCGCGTCGACGAGCGCCAGCGGCGGGCGCGGCGTGCCGGATGTAGCGGGGGACGCATCTCCGGAGACGGGCTACAACATTCTGGTGGATGGGCAACAGGAGGTTGTAGGCGGCACGAGTGCAGTAGCTCCACTGTGGGCGGGACTGATTGCGCTGATCAACCAGCAGCGCGGAACCCCAGTGGGATTTGTGAACCCCACTTTATATGCGAATCCGAAGCGCCTTTCACGACATCACGTCGGGCAACAATGGCGCGTTTTCGGCAGGTCCCGGATGGGATGCCTGTACCGGATTGGGATCGCCGATCGGAACTGCGATCGCGGCGGCGCTGGGAGGGACTGCTTCCGGCGGTTCGGGCAGCTGAAACCGGAGCCTTATCAGAGGTTTGGGTTCGGACGGCTGCGGCGAGGCTGCATATTCAGGCTAACGGGACGTAACTGCGTTACTCAGCCAGGATATGCTGCGAGCCACCGATTATAGCCACCACGATAGGGATCCTTTAGAAGCCGTCCCTGATTGACAATTTGGACGGCGTAATTGAACGAACGAAGCAGTGCGGTGCATTTGGCTTCCTTATCAGCTCCGTGGACTTCGATCACGAAACAGGGCCGATGTTTCGAAAGCGTCTCCGACGCTCCCTCCAGGGCTGAGTCTTCCGCTCCTTCGATATCCAGCTTGATGAGGTCAGGCACGAAAAGCTCACGAGCGGCCTTGTCGATCGTGATGAGCCCATCTCCGTTTTCCGCTCCCACGTAGGCTTCAATCACCTCGATTGCAAGGCTCGGATTTTGTGCGAAGATGCGTCGCATCTCTTCCACGCCATTGTGTTCGCATTCGAAAGACGCCACGCGTGCCCCCGACGTCTTAGCCATTACCAGAGCATGATAACCGCCACTTCCACCGACGTCGAAGCATCTGGATCCAGGTTTCAGCATCCGCTTAAAGTGGGGCGTGAGTTCATATTCAAAAATGCCCAGATAGGCCTTAAGGTCACTCCGGAAGTCCACATCCATAACGCATCCTTTGGCTGGCCCCAGTGCTATTTTTCGATACCGTCTGCCTTTTGGCAGCAGAGTTTTGAGGCCTCGCACAACCGGACGAACCATCACGACTCCCTTCCCTTTGTGACTTCACTCTAGCGCCTTCTGAAACCGAATTCCACCACCGATTGAATTGGCGGTCAGGTTCTCCAAGCGTACCGGGTGCCAGACAGTTCCTATTGTTTAGACTGCTCCGACTCAACCATCGGCTTGATTGTCGGCTTGCCCTTGCCGTTCCAGGTCACATGCCCCAGCGGCGTGTGATGATCGTGCGTAAAAAGCACCAGCCATTCTTCCGGAATTGCGCGGGCGTAGAACCGCTTGCGCTGCTCGATGCAGGTGAGCGGATCGAGGTCGTAGCCCATGACCCAGGTGATATCGAGGTGCGCGCTGGTGGGAATGAGGTCGGAGATATAGCAGGCGCGCTTTCCGCCTGAATCGATATTGATGGCCAGCAATTGCGCCGTATGTCCGGGATAGCCCTCAACGGAAATGCCGGGAACGATTTCGTCTACTTCTCCGGGCCGGGTGTCGAGCAGAGTCATTTGCCCGCTTTCGATCAGCGGATCGTAATTCGCGCTGATGTAGCTGATGGCGTCGCGCTCCAGTTGCAGATGACCGTGCTCCACTTCTCCCCGGTGCGCGAAGTAGCGCGCGTTGGGAAAGGTTGGCACGATGCGGCCAGTCGGGAGTGCGCGTGGTATTCCAGCCGCAGTGGTCGAAGTGCAGGTGCGAGTTGATAACGACGTCAACTTCTTCGGGACGAATGCCGGCGGCCTCGAAGGCATGCGGCAATTGCTCCTTCGCACCAAAGATGCCGCGCAGTTTATCGCTGAGCTTATTGCCGATTCCGGTTTCGATCACAATGGTGTGTTTGCCGGTGCGAACGACGACCGTGTTCAGTCCCAGCAGAATGCGGTTCTCCTCGTCGGCCGGCGCGCGCTTCTCCCAGAGCGGCTTGGGAACCACTCCGAACATGGCGCCGCCGTCGAGGAAATAAGGCCCATCGCTGAGGATCGTCAGCTCGAAGTCGCCGACCGCTGTGCGCGCCCTCACCGGATTCGCGGTGTCTGGACACTCTGCCGGATGGGTCATTGTTTCTCCGCAGTGGGCGCATCTTTCACGTAGGTTTCGAACTGCCAAAGGAGCCGGTTATGCAGTTCCATCTGGGCAATTGGGCCGGCAACGGAGTGAGTCTTTCGCGGAAAGATGTTGTAGTCGTACGGAATTCCGGCATCGAGCAGCTTTTGGATGAACTGGACGGTATTGGCGAAGTGAACGTTGTCGTCTCCCGTTCCGTGGAAGAGGATGAGGCGTCCTTTCAGATTCTGCGCGCTGTTTACAACCGAGTCATCGCGATAAACGTCCTGGTTTTCCGACGGCAGTCCCAGGTAACGCTCGGTGTAGATGGAGTCGTAGTTGCGCCAATCGGTCACGGGCGCGCCCGACGCTCCGGCCACGAAGCGATCGGTGTGGGTGAGCGCATAGAGGGTGAAGGTTCCACCCCAGCTCCAGCCCCACCAGCCCATGCGATGCGCGTCAAGCTGCGGATACTTTGCCAGCACCTGATCGACGGCATGCGAGCTGGTCGGCAAGCTGCGGAGGGCCGAAGTTGTGATACGCAGCCTGCTCGAAGTCGCGTCCGCGTCCGGCCATGCCGCGATTATCTACATGCAGCACGGCGAATCCATGCTCGGCGAGCAGCTGATCGAAGAGAAATCCTCTGCGGCCCCAATCGTTCTTTGCTGCGCCTACGCCGGGGCCGCCGTAAGGATTCACGATGAGCGGAACACTGGCTGGGGTCGTCACATTCACCGGCAGTTGCAGCGTGCCGTAGAGCGTAGTTTTGCCGTCCGCCGCCGTCAGCGTAAGCAACTGGGGAGCGACCAGCGTGTGCCCCGAAATCGCATGCGATTTCCAGAACGGCGTGCAGTCTCCCTGCGAGGTGCAATAGCTCACCGTTGGCGGGGCCAGAAGGCTCGAAAATGTGTCAATGAAGGAGCCGCCTTTGAGCGGGAAATCCGCCTGATGGACGCCCGGGGTCTTCGTCACTCGGCGCTTGCCGGTGCCGTCAAGCTGCACGGCCCAAATCTGCTCTTCGCGCGGGTCGCCTTCGCTCGAAATGTAGTAGACGGTGTTTGTCGCTTCGTCCACCGTGCCGATTTTAGAGGCTTCATATGGACCGCTTTCGAGCTGGTTGGCAAGTTGCGCTTCGCCGGCCAGCGGATTGTCGGCGTCAAAAGTATAGCGGTAGATATGCGTGAAGCCGTCGCGCCAACTCTGAATCAGGAACTGGTGATCGCCCACGAATTTCACGTCGTAGGTCATGGTGAAATACTTCGGTTCGGTCTGCGCCAGCGCCAGCTTCACCTCGCCGGTGCGCGTGTCGGCGAAATAGATGTTCAGATGCTTATGATCGCGCGTGAGCGTCTCCACCCACACCACGCTGGGATTGACCCAGCCAAAGCGCGGAATGTAGTCATTGCCGGAATCGAGCGGAATCTTGAGCCAGTGCGTTTCGCCGCCCTTTGCATTCACCACGCCTACGCGCACCGCGGGGTTCGGATCGCCCGGCTGCGGATACCGTTGCTCGTCGACTGTCGCGTGAACGGGAATCCAGTCGGTGATGGGATAGAGGGGGACGTGGGTTTCGTTCATTTGCAGGTATGCGAGCTGCCGGGAGTCGGGCGACCAGAAGTAATTGCTGCGCACGTCGAGTTCTTCCAGATACACCCAGTCGATCTGGCCATTCAGGATCGTTGCATCACGGGTGCTGGTGAGAGCCAGAGGGCTTCTCGGCTCCGTGAACCTTCTGTACGAAGAGATTGCGGTCGCGCACATAGGAAATGGAGTTTCCGTCGGGAGAAAACTTCGGGTCATCGCCGCTCTGCATTTGCGTATTGCCGATTTCGATGCCCGTGCCGGAATGCAGGTCGTAGAGCCAAAGCTTCGCCGTTGGTGTCGAAAAGCAAGATGATCCGAATCCGGCGACCAGGTATAGTCCGGTTCGTCGTATCGGTTGCGATGGTCGCGGTCCTGTTCGCTGATATTGGCGTCGAGCAGCGAAGCGATCTTCGAGTGGTCAATGAGTTTCTTCAGCTTGCCGTCGGCAACTTCAATTTGCATCACGTCGCCGTTATCGGCGATATAGGTGGCGCGTTTGCCATCCGGCGACCAGCTAATTCCGTCCGGCGGATAGCCAGTCAGATCGTCGCCTCCGAAGATTTCCTTTACTGTCCACGGATGAGTGGGCGCGGAGGCTTGCGAATAGGCAACGGGGAACGCGGTAAGAGAGAAGATGCAGACGAGTGAAACGCAGAGAGGACGCAAACGGAGCTCCCGGCAAAGAGAGTAGTTCGCCGTCCGCTGCTTTTCAGGAAAGAGCGGCTATCGGGCGAAATAGCATTTTACCCCTCTCCGGCCCGTTCTACCGTTACTACTCCTTCCGGCAAGCCCGCATAAAAGCGGGCGCTGCTCCACTCCCATTCTGTAGCGCTGCCTGCCAGCGCCGCTCTCACCGGTTCCTGGTGCATTGCCTCCAGCTGCGCGGCAATTCTCTGTGACCCGAAGACATGAACGTCGGAGTAGCGGGACTTCCCAAACTTGCTCCGTGCTGCGTGCCGAGGTGTTGTATCTGCGCTGATACCGTTGCTGGAGCATGTCAATGGAATTTGCGGCCGTATCCACGGCGGGTTCTACCATCAGCAGACGAAAATGATCTGGCATTACCACGTAGCCGGCGACGCTGAAACGGAACTTCACCCGAATTTCTTCCAGCAACCGGACGAAAACATTGCGATGTTTTTCCAGCTCCAGCTTCGGCTGTTTCGGATAGCAATTGCAGGTAATAAGGTGCAGGTGCCCCTTCCCATAAACCGGCTCGCGACTCTTCGGCATACACAGCAGTGTATGTCAGGACTGGCCGTCCGGGCACACGCTTCGCGTGGACCACTCCCGCTGGTCGCGGAGCCGGCGATCTACCGATCCCATCAAAGTTGTTATCCCGCCGCATCTATGTCATCCGCACTGGAGCGATTTGCCTTATATCTGTTCCGCGCTGCAATCGGCCTCCGTATTTATGCTGCATCAGGTTCTTGCCGCCATGGCGAAGCGTATAAACTGGAGTTTCAATTATGAATGATGAATTGCTTGCGCTCGTTCAACTCCAGGAAACAGATCAAAACATAAACCAGTTGCGCGCAGAGATCGCCGCGCTGCCCAAACGCCTTGCCGCGCTCGAAGAAAAGCTCATCCGGCAGAAGGCGGGAGTGGACGAGGTCAACAAAGCGATCAAGGACGAAGAGGTCAAGCGCCGCCGGTTTGAAAGCGACCTGAAAGATCTGCAGCAGAAGATCGTCGAAGTTTCGCGAACAGTCGAGCAGCGTGAAGACCAACGAGCAGTACCAGGCGCTTCAGCATGAGATTGGCTATGCGGAAGCGGAGATTCGCAAGATCGAAGACCGCGAGCTGGAGAGCATGGAGCTGTCGGATCAGCTCGAGATAAAGCGTCGAGCCGCGCAGCAGGAGTCCGCCGATAATGCAAAGGTTGTCGAGATCGAGAAAGAATCGGCGCGCAGTGCTTCAGAAGAACAACAGAGGCATCTTGCGTCGCTGAACGAAGACCGCACTCGCCTGCGCACCCAGGTCGCCGAATCGATTCTTTCCAACTACGACCGCATTGCCGGATCGCGCGGTACTGCACTTGCCCGCGTCGAGGGTCAACGCTGCCTGACATGCCAGATGGCGCTTCGTCCGCAACTGTGGAATCAGGTCAGGAGCGGGGAGTTGCTGCCGTGCGAAAGCTGCGGACGGCTTCTCTATTTTGACAACGAGAAACCGCCGGAGCCGGATGCTGCACCCGCCGCAACCAGCAAAGAAAAGAGCTCCAGCGGAAGCATGAAGCGCATCTGCATCGATATGGACGAAGTGCTGGCCGATACTCTGGCTGAGCACATTGCCCGCTACAATCGCGATCACAGCGAAGCTGTCACCAAGGCGGACCTGGAAGGCAAGTGGCTCTGGGAGATCGTCTCTGCCGACCGCCAGGAGCGGCTGGAGGGCTATCTGCGGTCGGAAGATTTTTTTGAGGACCTGCCCGTCATCGAAGACAGCCAACGCGTCGTGCGCGAGCTTGTAAAGAATTATGAGGTGTTCATCGCGACTGCAGCGATGGAGTTCCCGAACTCCTTTGGCCCGAAATACCGCTGGCTGCGGCGGCATTTTCCCTGGCTGCATCCTTCCCGGTTCGTGTTCTGCGGCGATAAGGGAATTATTAACGGCGATTACCTGATTGACGATCAGCCGACGCATTTCCGCCGCTTCGCGGGGGAGGGAATTCTTTTCACCGCCCCTCATAACCTGAATGTTTCTGAGTTTCGCCGGGTCGATAACTGGCATGCAGGTTGCGAAACTCTTTCTTCCCGGCGTTAAAGTTTTAGAGTTTCCGCGAATTTACCATCTCGCCCTGCACGCGGGGCGTCATAGCCTCGGTCGGGCGGTCGATGGTTTGCAATGAAGCTGTGTTGCCATTTTGTACCGGGCGCGGGCCCAGCGGCGCTCCCAACGGGCGCAGATTCAGTGCCGGTTGCGCTAATGGGATCTGGTGCATCGTCACAATTAACGCCACTGCGTGAGCCTTTCCCGCGCAGCGATACGAGTGCGGCGTGCTCGCATCGAAATAAACGGCGTCGCCACTCTCCACCAGATTCATCTTGTCGCCGTGCTTGATCTCCAACTCCCCTTCGAGCATAAAAAGAAATTCGTAGCCGGGATGCACATGCGGTCGCACTTCTGCTGCCCCCTTGAGGGGCACAAATTCGGCGTAATAGGGGTCCAGATGGCGATCCGGCACCATGTAGGCCAGGCTCTCGAAGTAGTAGGTGGGGTTATCGACGCCGGTCTGCGGCATACGCACACGCTCGTTCTTCTTATGAACGCGGAAAAGCGTATGCGCCTCGGGCTCAAAAAAGTAAGAGAGGTCTTTGCTGAAGACCATAGCAATCCGCGCCAGATTGCGGAGCGTGGGCACCACTCGCCCGGTTTCAAGCTGCGAAAGAAAGCTTGCCGAAAGCCCGGTATGTTTTCCCAGTTCTACCAGGCCCATAGACCTTTTCAGGCGCAGGCGTTTGATGCGTTCACCTATCCGCCGTTCGGCAATGAAAGCCTCGGCGGTGGAGGGGTCAACTTGTTCTCTTGCGTGCGATTGTTTTGAAATGGGATCCTGTTTCGCCGCCGTCTTCTTTGTAGCCATCGAGTGAACCTCGCGTATTTGTTCTCGGTTGGATGCCGGCTTTTCAGGGAATGTTTCTAGGGTAACAATATATTTTCGCCAAATGAAATAGATCGTCGGAGCATCTATTCAAGAGCAAGAGGAAGAACCGATGATCGGGCCAATGCAAAAGACAGTTCTGATGAGCGGTGGGTCGGGCATGATCGGAACATCTTTACTACGCTCTTTTTCCGAGGATCGGATTCAAACAATCCGGCTGGTCCGCGAAAAACCGGATCGTCCGGACTCCATCCTATGGAACCCAGATGCTTCCGAGCTGGTAGACGATCCAACACGCCTTGAGAATGCGGATGCTGCCATTCATCTGTCCGGCGCAAGCCTCTCCTCGCGCCGGTGGACGGATTCCTATAAGCGGGAAATTGTCGAAAGCCGCGTTCAGACTACACGGGCGCTGGTAAACCTTTTGAAAAGACTGAAGAACCCGCCCCGAAGCTTGCTATGCGCCTCGGCAGTAGGAATTTATGGGGATCGGGGCGATGAGATCCTGACCGAGAAATCCTCACCGGGACGCGGCTTTCTGGCCGATACCTGCCTCGCCTGGGAGGCAGAAGCCGATCGTGCCGCGGAGGCTGGCCTTCGGGTGGTGCATCTGCGCTTTGGAGTTGTGCTTTCGCGCGAAGGCGGGGCGCTGAAGCAAATGCTGCCTGTTTTTCGGGCGGGATTCGGCGGGCGGCTGGGCGGCGGGCGGCAATGGATGAGCTGGATCGCGATCAACGATCTGGTTCGAGCCGTCCTGCATATTCTCGAGACGGATTCGCTGTGTGGAGGCCGGTGAATCTTGTAGCTCCCGGGGCGGTGACCAATGCTGAGTTTACGCGTGCTCTAGGCCGCGCTTTGCGTCGCCCGGCAGTTTTGCCAGTGCCCCCTTTGCTTTGCGGGTAGCCTTTGGGGAGATGGCAGATGCTGCTTTTCTGTCGTCAACACGCGCCAGTCCGGAACGACTCACTGCTTCCGGCTTCCGCTTCGATTTTCCGGAGATCACCGGCGCGTTGCGATCAATTCTGTAACCCTCTGCTACGCTAATGTTGAATGAATGGAGCATTGCGTTTTACGGCGGTCGGACTGGGTCTGCCGTTCCTGATGATGGCCGGATGCGGGATGGTCTGCCGCTCCGCAGCCCCCTAGCCTGAAGCTGCCGGAGCCGGTGACCGATCTGACGGCGCAGCGTACTGGCAATCAGGTTGCGCTGCACTGGACCATGCCTAAACGCGCTACCGATAAGGTGCCTCTGGTTGGCGATCAGAAGGTTCAGATCTGCCGTCGAGTCGATTCAGGGCCATGCGTGATAGCGGGAAATCTGCTTCTTGCGCCTTCCGCCTCCGCTTCTTTTACCGATCCTTTGCCCGGTGCGCTTGTTTCCGGGCCTCCGCGTCCGTTGGTCTATACGGTCGAGTTGAACAACCATGCCGGCCGGAACGCCGGTCCGTCGAATACTGCCACCACTGCCACTGGTCCGGCGCCTCCGCAGATTGTAGACCTTCATGCGAGGGCGCAGGCGGAGGGCATCGTGCTGAGCTGGGCGGCGGGGGGCGGCAAGGAGACGGTCCGCATTCATCGCAAGCTCGAACTGAAAGGCCGGCGCTCAGAAATCGCCGGTTCCGGCGGAGCAGACGCTGGAGTATTCAGGCCTGGATCAGGGACGGGTACTGGATCACGATGCGGCGTTGGACCACACCTATTCCTACACTGCCCAGCGGATAATAACGATCACGCTGCAAGGCAAATCGATTGAAGTGGCAAGCGCTCCAAGTGAGATCGATCACCATTGACGCGCGCGATGTCTTCCCGCCTGCAATACCCAGCGGACTTCAGGCGGTTGCCGATCCTGAAGCGCACGCCATCGATCTTTCGTGGCAGCCGGACACCGAAGCCGATCTTGCCGGATATACCGTCTACCGCCGCGAGGCGGGATCGAGCGGCGCGCCGGTGCGGGTATCGCCGTCCTGCGCAGCCCTCCGCCTCGTTTCGCGACATGAACGTGCTGCCGGGCCATACGTATGACTATTCGGTGAGCGCCGTGGACCGGGATGGCAACGAAAGTCCGCGCTCGGCGGAAGTTGAAGAATCGCTGCCGCAGCAGTGACGGAGGAGTTTCGCGATGAAGTATTGCCGTTTTCAAACAGAGGCCGGGCCGCAGTATGGCGAAGTGGTTGACCGAGGCGGGAACGCTGTGGATCGAGCGGCTGTTGCTGCCGTTCGAGGAGGATCCCTGGACGAAAGTGCCCTGCGCAGCCATTTAAGCCGATGCCGCTCAACTCTGTGCGGATACTGGCTCCTGTTGTGCCGCGCAAGATTGTTTGTATCGGGCGCAACTATCGCGACCACGCCGCCGAGCTCGGCAACGATGTTCCCAAAGAGCCGCTGCTGTTTCTGAAGGCGCCCTCCGCGGTCATCGGGCCGGAAGAGGCGATCCGGATGCCGCAGCAATCGCAGCGAGTGGATTTTGAAGGCGAGCTGGCGGTGGTCATCGGCAAGCGGGCGTCGCAAATCGGCGCTGACGAGGACGTGAAGCCGTACATTCGCGGCTATACGATTGTGAATGACGTGACGGCGCGCGACCTTCAGAAGTCCGACGGACAGTGGTCGCGGGCCAAGGGCTTCGACACGTTCTGTCCTATCGGCCCTCTAGTGACGGATGAGATCGATCCTGCCGCGGGCATTACAGTCGAGACGCGGCTGAACGGCGCAGTGAAACAGCATGGCAACACGCGCGATCTTATTTTTCCCATCGACGTTCTGCTGCGCTATATCACCGCGGCCATGACGCTTTATCCCGGCGATGTGATTCCTACAGGCACTCCGGCGGGGGTTGCCCCCATGCAGTCCGGCGACCGCGTCGAGGTCACGATCGAGGGCATTGGGACGCTGGCGAATCCCGTAACCTAACGCGGTGGCGCGCATCTAATCAAGCAGGAACGCCACATACCGCTTTTCCTGATCTCTGGAATCAAGCCCGGAGCATTCATTCCATTCCCCTCGGGAATGGCCGATAATGGAGAGGAAGTTGGCAAGGAGGAAATATGCCGAAGAATTTGCTGGAACAACTGCGCGGAATGACCACGGTCGTATCCGATACAGGCGACATTGACGCGATTGAAAAGGTGAAGCCGCAGGATGCGACGACCAATCCCTCGCTTATCACCGCAGCAGCGCAGATGCCGCAGTACGCGCCGATTGTTGACGGCGTGCTGACGGATGCGAAGAAGCGCCTGGGCGAAGACGCCAGCGACCAGGACGTGGCGAAGGAAGCGTTCAAGCATCTGGCCATCGCTTTCGGGAAAAAGATTCTTGCCATCATTCCGGGCCGCGTTTCTACGGAAGTCGATGCGCGTCTTTCCTATGACACGGAGAAGACGATGAAGCAGGCGCGGGAAATCATCCAGCTTTATGCCGAGCAGGGCATTTCGAAGGAACGCGTTCTTATCAAGATCGCGTCCACATGGCCCGGCATTCGCGCCGCCGAGCAGTTGGAAAAAGAGGGAATTCACTGCAACCTCACGCTGCTGTTCGGCATTCATCAGGCGGTTGCCTGCGCCGAAGCGAAGGTAACGCTCGTTTCGCCCTTCGTCGGGCGCATTCTGGACTGGTACAAGAAGGACACGGGCAAGGATTACCAGGGAGCGGACGATCCCGGCGTGCAGTCGGTGACCACGATTTACAACTACTTCAAGAAGTTCGGGTACAAGACGCAGGTAATGGGCGCGAGCTTCCGCAACATCGGCGAAATTCGTGAACTGGCCGGGTGCGACCTGCTGACCATCTCGCCGACTCTGCTGCATGAGCTCGAAGCCGTCCAGGAAGAGCTGCCGCGCAAGCTCGATCCGGCGAAGGCGAAGTCGATCAACATTGAAAAGCTGCACATCGACGAGGCGACATTCGACAAGATGCACGCCGCCGACCGCATGGCTCACGACAAGCTGAAGGAAGGCATTGAAGGCTTCTCCAAGGCGCTCGAAAGCCTGGAGCAGATGCTTGCCAAGCGTGTTGCGGAACTCAGCGCGAAGGAGCCGAAGGCTGTCGGCGCGCATTGATTTCCGGCTGAATCGTTTTAGGGGGGCGAGCCTTCGGGCTTGCCCTTTTTCATGTGTTGAAGAAACGCTGCTATCTTGCATGAGTGGTTCAAATCCCTCTGAGGTAGTACGCGAAACATGCAGACGTTTGCGGCGATCGACATTGGTTCCAACTCCTGCAGGTTGAAGATTGCGCCCGTGGTGCAGCACCGGCTGCGCGTTGTGCACGAAGACCGCGAAGTGACACGGCTGGGCGCGAGCGTGTTTGAGGCGGGGCTGGTTTCGCCCGACGCGATGGCGGCGACGCTGCGCGCGCTGAAGCGGTTCTACAAGGCCGTGCAGATGCACGGCGCCAATCAGGTGCGCGCGGTGGCGACCTCGGCGATGCGCGACGCACGCAACGGCCGGGCCTTTCTGGCGTGGGTAAAAGACGAGACCGGATGGGACGTCGAGATCATCTCCGGCCTTGAAGAAGGCCGGTTGATCCATCGTGGCGTGATGAGCAACGAGCCGGGCGTGGCGGGACGTTGCCTGCTGATCGACGTCGGCGGCGGAAGCTGCGAAGTTTCGCTCTCCGATCACAAGCGCATTGTGGAGACGGTGAGCCTGCCGCTGGGCGCGGTGCGGCTGACCGAGGAGTTTCTCAAAACCGATCCGCCCACCAAGGACGAGATCGCGCGCATGAAGAAGTTCATCGCGCGCGAACTGCGCCGGGCTTCGCGCCGCATCGATTCCGCGACGAGTGCAAGACGGTCATCGCCACCTCGGGCACGGCGGCGGCGCTGTCGGCGGCGAGCAGAGCGGCTGCGCAAGACGCGTCGGCAAGCGGCGGAGACGCGGGTATGTTACGCCGGTTGGAGACATTCAAAAACTTCGCCGGAAAGCTGACGAAGATGAACAACACGGCGCGAAGCGCCGTCGCCGGCATCGGGCCGCGCCGCTCGGAGATCATCGTGGCCGGTGCGCACGTTTACTGCCGAGCTGCTGGAGCATTTCGCGCTGCGGGGGCTTCGTTACTCCGACATGGGATTGCGCGACGGCATTCTTGCGCAGATGCTGGCGGAGAGCGATGCGCGGACGTCGGCGCATCAGCAGTACGAGCGCGATCGCTGGGAGGCGGTGCTGGAGATCTGCCGCCGATACGGTGTTGATCTGAAACAGGCCGAGCCGGTGCGCGCCCACGCGGCGCAGCTGTTTCGCGATCTGGCAGCGATCCATGAACTGCCGCCGGAATACCAGACCTGGCTGGAGGCCGCGGCCATGCTGCGCGACATCGGCAAGTTCATGAACTACCAGGGACATCACCGGCACGCGCAGTACATCATCGCCAACTCGGAGGTTTTCGGGTTCACGGCGACGCAGCGCGTTGTTACCTCCGCGATCGCGCGGTATATCGGCAAGAGCCGGCCGGAGCCGCAGGGGCGCACGATGCGGCAGGTTCCGGTCGAAGAGCACGAGCACGTGAGGCGCGCGGTGGTGCTGCTGCGGCTGGCGGTGGCGTTGAACCAGGACCGCGCCAGCGACATCCTGCGGATGCGGGTGCGCGTTTATCCGAAGCGGGTGCTTCTGGAGCTGAGCCCGGGGCGCACAGGCGCCGAGCTGGAGCTATGGTCGCTCAGGAAAGAGGCGGCTTACTTCCGCGAGGTCTTCCGGCGCGAGCTCTTGGTGACTTTGGCGTAGAGCGCCGCGCAGGATGCGCGGGTCAACCAGCCAGTGCAGCGTGCCGGGATGCTGGGTGCAATCGACGCGGGCGATGGCTCCTTTGCGAAGCCGAATGGCGGGCCGCGTCGGCTTGCCGGGTGATTCCGAGGGCGCTCACGTTGCGCGCACCGACGAGTGCGCCGAGAAAGACGGGCAGGTTTGGATTGTGCCCCACGACGAGAACGTTGTCATACTTTGCGAGGCTCGGCAATCAGCTTTTCGAATGCGGTGACGCTTGCTTCGGGAGTCAGTGCCTGGGAAACGAGGATCTTGGAGTCGTAGCCCGTCTCTGTTCCGACGAGCGAGGCGGTTTGCAGCGCCCGTTTGAGCGGGCTCGAGACGATGAGATCGAACTGCACCTTGAGCGCGTTCAGACAGCTGCCGACCAGCATGCATTGCTGCTTGCCTTCCTTGTCGAGCGGGCGCTTTACGTCGATGAGCGGATTGGCGCGGCGCGTGCCCGCGCTGGCGTGGCGAAGAATGTATAGATTCAAGAGATAACTTCCGTTCGATAAGTCCAGTGAAGCTGGCCGCTTACGCGATTGTAACAAGTGGGATGTGGTGCCTGCCACGCCGGGATTTTTGGACCTAGGAAAGCGACACCCCTTTATGGCTTGGGGGACGTGGACTTCCGACTACGTTACGGGTTCGGGCGTCGGCAGCGGTCCCTGAGGAAGCTGCGGCTTGGGGTCGGGTTCGACGGGGAGGGCCGGTTCCGGTGATTCGCCGGGTTCGGGTCCGGGTGTGGGAACGGGTAATGGGCCGGGATCGATGCCGGATCCGGTTCCAAATTCGACGTCCGGATTGCTTTCCTGCCCGGTTCTCGATGCCATTCCGCTGGCGTGGAGCTCAAAAGAGGTCATGGTTGTGGGAGCGGGTGGGGCGTGCTTCGGTTGCTTGAGGGGTCGCTTTAACCTTCCGTTGCCTTCACTTCCCAGAGTTCGCTTACCAGGAGACCGGCGAGGAAGCGTCGGCGGTCTTTGAGAATGAGGCCGGAGCGGGTGAGGGCTCGGGCGTGGTCGGGGAGGGTGCGCACGCGCAGGCCGGTGATGATGCGAAAGGCTGCGTAAAGCGCCGTTACCACCCCTTTGGCGGGGAGAGAGGCTATTCCGGCGGGAATTGCGAATTCGGAGACCAACCAGCGGGCGTCTTTCGATAGATGCGGGCGAATCTTTTCGGCGAGGGTGAGAATTTCCGCAGTCATGAAGCAATCGAGGAAGAAGTGTGTGACGACCAGATCGTAGGGGCCGGTGGGCTGGAAGGCTCGCGCGTCGGTTTGGTGAATGTGGACGCGGTGGCGGGCTCCAGCGGCGGTGGCTCGGTGTTCAAGAAGCCGCAGCATGGCTGGGCTTTGATCGACGACCTCAGCCTGAAGTGAAGAATTGCTGGCGAGGAGGCGGCTGAGGAAGCGTCCGTCACCATCGCCGAGGATGAGGGCGCGGCGGGTACCGGCGAGCTGGGGGATGCGGGAGAAGCGCACTCGCTCGAGCATGGGGCCGAAGGAGAGGTATTCGAGCCAGCGGTAGTGGCGGGCGATGCGGTCAAAATCTGCGGCGGCGCAGGATGCTGGGCTGGCTGGCATCAGCGAAGGAAAAGAACCAGCAACGGGGTGAGCAGGGCCGCGTCGGCGGCGATGCGGAGATGGTATGCGCTGAATGAGGAGCGGTCGAGCGCGATGAAGAGGGCGGCGGAGAGTGCGGCTGCGAGGCAGAGGCTGAAGGCCGCGTGAAGTAAAAGCACTCCGGCGAAAAGGGCGGCGGCGGTGATTCCCGCACTTAGCAGACGCAGATGATGCTGACCCCAGCGGGTAAGCGTGTCGATTTGGGGGGCGCTGCGTGAGGTCCGCTCCCATTTTTCGATGGCGATGCAATTGAGCCAGCAGAGGGCGGCGAAGAGTGCTGCCAGGACGGCTAGTTCGACTCTATCCTCGTCGATTCTGGACCAGGTGAGGACGGCGGTTGCAGCGGCGAAGACGAGCGCGACGATGAGCTCCTTGGGAAACCAGCGTTCGATTCTTGGTCCGCGAAGATGGACGAGGCAGAAGTATGCGAGGGCGACAGCAAAGATGAGGAGGTCGGCGCGGCGTGCGCTGGGCAGCATGTGCGCGCAGACTAGCCACGCGAGGAGGGCCGATACGGGAATGGACACGCGAATGGCGGCGGCGCGGTGGCGCACGTAGAAGAGGTGGCGCTCGCGGAGGCGCGCGCTGTCCTGGTGAAAGCCGTCGAGAATGCGGTCGGAGACGTAGAGGAGCCAGGTCCCCAGAAAAAGCAGCAGGAGGCAATCGGGGGTTAGTGTCACGTGAAGGACGCGGGCGAAGCTCCAGGCCCACAGGGTTGCGACGGTGGGAGCGTCGAGAGAGAGCAGATGCCACCATTCGGCACCCGCGAGAAGACGCACGCTGCGCCGCGCGGGGAGAGAGAGGGTTTGAGGTGCGAGAGCCACATGATTATTTTAGGGGAGTCGAGGCAAAGGATGCTTAACGACGGGCTCCGCGTGAGGAACCGGCGGGAGCAGCCTGGATTGCTGAGGGCTGGGGCTGGTCGAGTTGGACGACGTAATCTGCGAGCAGGTTGTAGGTGTTGAAGTAAGCGTCGCCGTTGATGGCTGCAGCGGTGTCGCCGGACGAGCCGGGCAGTTGGCGTGTGTTCCAGGTTACGGAGTGGATGAGGATGGAGGGGACATCGTGGTGGCGAAATTCACGGGTGGTGTCCACTTTGAACCAGCTGCCGGGGATGGCGTTCAAGGGCGCCTCGACTTGCTGGCCGGCTGCGGCCTGGAGGAGTTGGCGGTTTAGCCATCTCCATCCGGAATTGCCGTACGTGTCATTGGGACTGATGTAGAACTGGGTAGGGCCGAGGCCGAGGGCATCGAGGGCGACGACCCCTTGAAGGGAATGGCGTTGAGCGGGAGTGAGGGAATCGAAGAGGGCTTTGGCGCCGGCTGCGCCATTGACCTCTGCAAAAATGAAGGTGTGGTTGCGGGGGGTTGCTGAGATGGCGTGGTAGAGGAACGGAAGCATGATGGCTCCGCTCCAATCGTCGACCGCGCTCTGGCCGGGTCCTTCGTGCTCGTAATGCGCGATGAAAAGCATAATGCCAGGCAATGTTGCGGGAGGCGCGCCGGCCTTGGATGCGGGCTTGATTCCGGGAAAGGTGCAGAGGAGGTTTTTGGCTTCGGCGACGGACTGCTCGGTCAGGCGCGGGCTTTTGCATTCGAGTCCGGAAAAGACTCGTTCGAGCTGCGCGAGACGCAACGCGTTCGACTGCGGAACGTCGTGGCTTAGCACATCGACGGAATTTCGGGTCATGTTCCACCGGACAAGTCCCGGTTTCTGTTCCTGCTTTTGGTGGGGCTTTTGGGCTGGGTTTTGACCGGGGACGGCAGCTGTGATGAGAAGGACAAGCTTGAGAGCGAGGGCGCGCATGGATGGAGCTAGATTACAGTGCCTTATTTTCGCCGCCAACCGCGGGGAACCAAGAAGCGATTGCAGACGACGGGAGTTGGCTTGAGTGATGCGGTGCTGCTAGGCTTTTTTGTTCACTATGCGACGCATACTTCTTTGTTCTCTCGCTTTGTTCTTCTGCTCGGGTGCGGTTTATGCCCAGAGCTCGCTGGCCGTTGACACGATTTCTCCCGAGCTGAAAGGCGAAGATCGATGCCGCGGCGGAACAGGTTCTTGCGAAGACGGGCGTTCCTTCGGCGTCAGTGGCGGTGGTTGAGCACGGCGCGATTGTTTATACCCACGCTTACGGGAAGGCGAAACTGGATCCACCGGTGGATGCGACTTCGGCGATGCGCTACTCGATCGGCTCGATTTCGAAGCAGTTCACGGCGGCCGCGGTTCTTCTTCTGGAGCAGGAGGGCAAGCTTTCGATTGACGATCCGGTTTCGAAATATATTCCGGACCTGACGCGGGCGAACGAAGTGACGATTCGGATGCTGTTGTCGCATACGTCGGGCTATCAGGACTTCTGGCCGGAGGATTACCTGATGCCTCCGATGCGCGAGGCGACGACGGCGCAGCACATTCTGGACGTGTGGGGCAAGAAGCCGCTGGATTTTGATCCGGGCACGCGGTGGCAATATTCGAATACAAATTATGTGATTGCGGGGCGCATTGTGGAGCAGGTGAGCGGGATGCCCCTGATGAAGTTTCTGCAGGAGCATATCTTCAAGCCGCTGGACATGGAGGCGGTTTGGAACTCAGACGCGGAGAAGCTTGGCGATACGGACG
The DNA here is from genome assembly GCA_963783805.1 of uncultured Acidobacteriaceae bacterium. Classification (GTDB taxonomy): domain Bacteria; phylum Acidobacteriota; class Terriglobia; order Terriglobales; family Acidobacteriaceae; genus Silvibacterium. Next base: position 453,815 of record CAWAPC010000008.1, read on the forward strand.
CCGAGGGCTACATTCGCTATGCGCTGGGGCCTTTGCGGCCCGCTCCTAAGGAGGGCAGCGGATGGATGTTTGCCGCGGGCGAACTGGCGATGCCGGCCTATGACCTCGCGCAGTGGGACATCAGCGTGATGAACCGCTCGTTGCTCGATCAGAAATCGTATGACGAGATGTTTGCTCCGGTGATGCTGAAGGGCGGCGAAAGCTCGCACTATGGGCTGGGGCTGTTCGTGCGCGATACGAACGGGTACGTTACATATCAGCACGACGGCGAGGTGTCTGGATTTGTGTCGGACAACGTGGTGTTCCCGGCGGAGAAGGCGGCGATTGTGGTGCTGACGAACCAGGATGCTTCTCCGGCGGCGGGAGGGATTGCGAAGGCGCTGACTCCGCTGGTTCTGGGGCTGAAGGCTGGGGCGTTTCCGGCGGCAGCGGCGGAGGCTCAGGCGCGCGAGATTTTTGTTGGATTGCAGCAGGGGAAGATTGATCGATCTCTATTTACTCCGAATTGCAATTCTTATTTCGGGGCGCAGGCGCTTGGGGATTTTGAGTCGAGCCTGGCTCCGCTGGGTGCGCCGTCTTCGTTTACACAATCTGCCGAAGAGTTGCGCGGCGGGATGACCTTCCGGTCGTTTTCGGTGGAGTTTGCGAAGTCGCCGCAGAAGGTCCGGGTGACTACTTACACGATGCCGGATGGGAAGCTGGAGCAGTATCTGGTGATTCCGGCAAACTAGCCGTTCAGGCAACTGCTTCGCGTGGCCACTCCCGTTGGTCGTGGGACTAGCTATTGGGGTACTGCGCCATGAGGCTTAACCGTTCGCCCTATAGCGGGCGATCGGTGTAGAGGGTTTTGTCGGAGAGTTCTTGTAGTTTGTAGAGCTTTTTTCCGTTGGCGGACATTAGTTGTTCTACGTGGTCGTGGAATTCTCCAGGGACAAAGAGGAAGATGCGAGGGCCGTGTTCCCACATGGCGAGCAGTTGCGGATCGGCCAAGAAGATGTGTGGTGCGTCAGGGTAGTCGGAGCCCCAGATCATGGACGAGCCGAAGATCTCTTCGGCGGGATTGCCGTCATTCGCGGGCTCGGCTTCGAAGTACGATGTGCTTCCGTGAGCGAGCAGCGCATGGTGATGGGTGTAGAAGATGACGGATGAGCCGTCGGCCTGATCTCCGTAAATGATGAGCTGATAGGGTTGGTTGCCGGGCGTTTTGGCAATGGCGTTGATGGTGCCGGCCATGGCTTGCGAGGACAGCATCGGCTGAAAACGCTCGAGAGCCATATGCGCGGCGATGAGGAAGACGGCGATGGTGAAGGCCACTGATGTTGTGGCTTCGAGGCCATGTCCGCGTCGGCGCAGAAGCCATGCAGCGAAGGGCCCAATAAGCAGCGCGGCGGCGGCGATGGCGGCAGGCAGCCGCAGCGCTGCGAACGAGGGGCCGGTGAGATCAAAGAAGTGGGATGTGGCGAGCGCGTAGTCTCCTACTCCGCGATGTGCGAGAAGCGTTCCGATGTCGGGCACGAAGGGCAGATGTCGCGAGGTCCAGAGACCGTAGGCGAGCGCGATGGCAGAGACGATGCCGATGAAGGCGAAGGCGGCGTGCATTCCGGTGAGCCATTTGCTGGAGGCGTTGAGCCAGCGCGTATCGCCTTCGGGAGCCTGTTCGATGCTCGCAAGCGAGCCGGTAATGAGCATGAGAATGGCGAACCAGGAGGGCCAGGTGTAGTACTCCTGATTGGTGGAGATGGCGAAGAAAACGAGGATGAAGGCCGCCAAGAGAGCGAGTAAAAGGGCGGTTCGGGCACGGAAACGCAGGCGCGCGGCGAGAGTGGAGGCGGCGTGCGCGGTGAGGCGCGGGTCGAGGAACTCGATGGTATTGGTCGCGTCGTAGCGCAGGTCGGAAGCAAAGATGCGGCGGTTGCGCCATGCGCGGACGAGCGCGGCGGGGAGGAAGATGCTCCACGGAAAGAGCCAAATCAGTTGGCCGAACCAGTATGCGAACCAGGGTTGCTTGTTGTAATCGTGCGGATAGCGCTTGCCAAGAAAGCGCAGGAAGTGCTCATTGATGAAGTAGAAGTAGAAGAATCCGTGGACGTGGCCGGGCGTAGGGACATTGCCTATGGGGTTTCCATGATCGGGATTGCGAAGGCCGGCGAGGATGTGCCACGGCGCGGCGATGGCGAGGAAGAGCATGAAGCCGGTGAAGAGATGCATTTGTCGCCAGCGACGCCATTCGCCGGTGATCACCAAATAAGGAACGATGGCGGCGACAAAAAAGACGGGGGCGATGAGTCCTTTGGCGAGGACGGCGATGGCGAGCGCGGCGTAGGCGAGGTAGAAGCGCGCCGGTTTGCGATCTTCAAGGCCGGTAAGAAAGGCGTAGAGCGCGAGGGCGAGAAAGAAGGTGAGCAGCGATTCGGGGATGAAGAAGCGCGTCCACAAGAAAATGCCGATGGAGGTTAGAATTGCCAGCGCGGCGTAAAAGGCGGCACGATCTCCGTAGGCGCGGCGGGACCATACCCAGGCCAAGATGGCGCAGGCCAGCACGGCGAGCGACATGGGAAGGTGGGTGGCGAAGACGTTGTAGCCGAAGATGTGGTAATCAATGGCGGCCAGCCAGTAAGGGAGCGGCGGCTTCTCAAGATAACGAATGCCGTTGACGTAAAGGGTGACCCAGTTTCCGCTCACGGCCATATGTTGGGCGGCATTTGCGTGAGTGGCGTCGGCGTCGTCGAGCAGGGACGGCGTAAAGAGGGCCACGAAATGGACTGCGAAGAAAATGAGCAGGAGAAGCGTCCAGGCGCGGGTGGGCGAAGCGTAGAGAGTCCGGTCGTTCGAGGAAGTTTCGGGCCGGAGGTGCGAATCTTGAATCGTCATCGGGGGTTGTTGCGATCAGAACCAGAATAGCAGCGGGAGAGTTGAGGCTGATGGCGCAAAAGCCGGCGAAAAAACGGAGGGCGCGTTCGAGGACAGCGGGGATGGCGCCTCAGAGACTTGCACAGCTGGGACATGGGCGTTTGGGACTTGCGCGTTTGGAGGATTTGACGGCCGCACTGCGACAAAGCCTGGAACAGTGCGCAGCTGATCCGGACGTGGATCCGGTGCACGATACGCGGACGGGAACGCGCCGCATTGAGGCGGCGCTCGAAGCGGCGCTGCGGGACGCTGGTTCGCAGGCAGGGGATGGAGGGGATGCACTGAGGAAGGCGGTTCGCGCGTGGGAGCGGCTGCTGAAGACGATACGGCGGGCGGCGGCTCCGGTGCGGGATTTGGATGTGCAGCGAAAACTTTTGAAGAAGCTGGTTCCGTGCGTCGAGACGAAGGCAACGGCTCCGGCGGATGAGCCGGGGAGCGGGATGTCGGGGCAGGTGGAGAAGCTGGATGATGCGCTGCACGACGCTCGGCGGGATCATGCTGCGTCGCTCAAGAAAAATGCGGCGAAATGGGCGGCGAAACTGGATGGGCACCTGAAGGCCTTTGCGGCGGCGCGGCGTCCGGCATCGCGGCGGCGTAAGTCCGATGCCGCTGCGATGGCGCTCGATGCGTTTGCGCGGCTGGCGAGCCGGATGCGGCAACTGGACGCGGGAAACCTGCATGATTTTCGCAAGGGTGCGAAGAAGGCCCGCTACATGGCGGAGGCAGGAGGCGAGGATGAGCGTGCAGGGGTCGTCGGCAAGGCTCTCAAGAGGCTGCAGGACGCGATTGGCGACTGGCATGACTGGCTGCTGCTGGCAGAGGAAGCACATCATTATCTCGACAAGGACGGTGCGGGCCTGACGGCCGAGATCGAGCGGATGCGTGACAGCCACTTTGAGATGGCGATGAAGATGGAGGGGAAGATGCGCGGCAGGCTAATGGGCGAGTGGCTTGCTTCCGAGGGCGCCTACGCGGCGGGCGGTGCTCGCCGCACGGGCCGCGCGCCTTCAGCGCAAACGCGTCCTGGAATCCTGAAAAAGAATAGAATCGGCTAAGAAAATATTTTGAGAACCCCGCCGCACGAATGACCATCCGACTTTTTAATACACTTACTGGCCGCATTGAAGAACTATCCCCCTCGGACGGCAACGCGCTGCGCATGTATGCATGCGGGCCGACGGTTTACGACTACGGACATATTGGAAACTTCCGCACGTTTCTGCAGGTGGATGTGCTGCGGCGGTTTTTGAAGCTAGAAGGAATTGCGCCCAAGCATGTGATGAATGTCACCGATGTGGACGACAAGATTATTCGCAATGCAGCCGCGGCCGGTGTCGCGATTGGCGAGTATACGCCTCGCTATGAAAAGGCGTTCTTTGAAGACCTGGACGCGCTGGCGGTCGAGAAGCCGGAGATCATTGCGCGAGCGACTGAGCATATTCCGTCAATGGTGGCATTGATTGACCGGCTGGCGGAGCAGGATTGCGCTTACAAGACCGACGATGGGTCATGGTATTTCCGGATTGCGAAATTTCCTGCAGTACGGCAAGCTGTCAAAGAAGGACTTCAGCGGGATTACGGACGGCGCGCGCGTGGATGTGGATGAGTACGACAAGGACTCGGCGCGCGATTTTGCTTTGTGGAAGGCTCCGAAGCCGGGCGAGTACCACTGGCAGACGACGCTTGGACCGGGCAGGCCGGGATGGCATATTGAGTGCTCGGCGATGGCGACGGAATATCTGGGGGATGGGTTCGATCTGCATGCGGGCGGCGAGGACTTGATGTTTCCGCACCACGAGAATGAGATTGCGCAGTCGGAGTCGGCGTCGCATACGACGTTTGCGCGGCACTGGTTCCATGTGCGGTTTCTGCTGGTGGAAGGGCGCAAGATGTCGAAGTCAGAAGGGAACTTCTACACGCTTCGCGACTTGTTGCTGAAGGGGTACAAGGCCTCGGCGATACGGATGCTGCTGATTTCGGTTCCTTACCGGCAGCAATTGAACTTTACGTTTGAAGGGCTGGCGGCGGAGACGGGCGCGGTGGAGCGTCTGCGGACATTTCATGCGCGCGTGCGTTCGGCGGCCCCAGCGGCAGGCGAGAATGAGGGTCTGGCGACGGAAACGGCGCGGTGCAGGGAGAATTTTCGCGCGGCGCTAGCAAATGATCTGAATACGGCCGAGGCGCGTGCTGCGATCTTTGATCTGGTGCGCGCTGGGAATGCGGCAATGGACGCTGGGACGTTGGGCGTGGAGAACAGGAGACAAGTTTTGGAGGTTCTGGGCGAGTTCGACAAGGTCTTTGCGGTGCTTCAGGACCATGACGCGGAGTGGACGAAGTTTGCGCTGCAATGGGCAGAGCGCGAAGGGCGGCTGGGTGAGGCGTCGGCTGAAGTTCTGGCGCAGAATGCGTTGAGTGACGAGCAGATTCAGGCTCTTGTGGATGAACGCACGCAGGCTAAGCGGACACGCAACTTTGCGCGTGCGGACCAGATCAGGAACGAGTTGGCGGAGAAGGGGATTGTGCTGGAGGATTCAAAGGACGGCGTGAGGTGGAAAAGAAAGTGATGGTCGTTCTGGCTTATGGACGCGTCGGAGCTTAAGCTCGTGCTTCTTCCCGGAATGTATGGAACCGGGGAGCTTTTCGCGGATTTTATCGAGGCGCTTCCGATCGGGTTTGCGGCGCAAGCGATCGGATATCCGAACGATATCCCTCTTTCGTATGCGGAACTGCTGGAGCTGGTTCGATCCTGCGTGCCGATTTCTGAACCGTATGTGATCGTGGCGGAGTCGTTTTCGACGCCGCTTGCGATTCAGTTTGCGGCGACAAATCCTCCAAATCTCATAGGCGTGGTTTTGTGCGCGGGATTCGCTACAAGTCCAGTCCGGGGCTTTTTGCGATTCCTCACGCCTTTTCTGGCGCCGGTTCTGGGCCTTCTCCCGGTGAGTGGATTGGCGGGGAGAATTGCGGTGTTCGGGTCGACTGCTCCGGAGTCCCTGCAGGATCGTTTGCGAGGGGCGATGGCAACGGTGACCCCGAGAGTGCTGATGGATCGGGTTCGGACTGTCGTTGGATGCAATGCGCTTGAGGAAATTCGCGAGGTTCGAGTGCCGGTTCTTTATATGCAGGCTCGACATGACCGTGTGGTGAATGCGGTATGTCTGGAAGAAATTCGACGAGTTAAGCCAGAGATCGAGGTGGTGGTTTTGAATGGGCCCCACATTCTCCTTCAACAAATGCCGCAGCAGACGGTGGAAATCGTCGCGAGCTTCGTTCGCCGATTATGATGATTCGGTTGAAGGATAGTGATTCATCCGCCCGTGGCTGACAATTTTGCCCAGACCGTGAAGCAGCAGGCCGACATCCTCAGGATCGTTGGCGAATATGTGCGGTTGAAAAAAGCGGGGGCGCAGAACTATAGCGGGCTTTGTCCGTTTCACGCTGAGAAGACGCCTTCATTTTCGGTCCATGCCGGGCGGCAGTTCTACCATTGCTTTGGATGCGGACAATCGGGCGATGTGTTTTCGTTCATTCAGAAGATTGAGAACGTCAGCTTTCCCGAAGCGGTGAAGACCGTTGCGCTGAAGTGCGGGATTGCGCTGCCGAAGCGGGAGTTTTCTTCTCCGGAAGAGGCAGCGGAGAGCCGGCAGCGCGGCAAGCTGATTGAGCTGCACGAGGCGGCTACGGCGTGGTTTGAGCAGCAACTGAAATCTCCAGAGGGCGCGCTGGCGCGGGAGTATCTCTCGGGGCGTGGTTTGACGGATGAGGGGATTGCGAAGTTCCGGATCGGGTATGCTCCGGAGTCGTTCCATGCTCTGCGCGAAAGGTTGCAATCGCTGGCGGATGTGGAGACGCTGCGGGCTTCAGGGCTGTTTTCCTTTAAGCCGCAGGAAGACGGCAAGCCAGGGCCGCTCTATGCGCGCTTCCGTAAACGGATTACTTTTCCGATTGCGAATGAGTCGGGGCGGATCATTGCGTTTACGGCGCGCTCGCTGGAGAGCGGCGACAAGGCGGGACCGAAGTATGTGAATTCGCCGGAGACCGCACTGTATACGAAGGGGCAGGTGCTGTTCAATCTGGACAAGGCGCGGCAGGCGATTCGCGAGGCCGATTTTGCGCTGCTGGTTGAGGGGCAGATGGACTGCATCTCGGCCTATCTGGCGGGGATTACGAATGTGATCGCCACGAGCGGGACAGCGTTTACCGAGGCGCAGGTGCGGCTGTTGAGCCGGTACACGACGCGGGTGATTGTTAATTTCGATCCGGATACGGCGGGTGCGAATGCGGCTGAGAAGTCGATTGCGCTGCTGACGGAAGAGGGCTTCGAGGTCAAGGTGGTTACGCTTGAGGGCGGGCTTGATCCTGATCGGTATATCCGCGAACGCGGCGCCAAGGAGTACATGACGGCCTTGCGCGGCGCGCGGCGACACCAGGACTATCTGGTTGAACGTGCACGGGTGTTGTTTCCGCCACGGACGCCGGAGGCTAAGATCAAGGCGCTGAACTATCTGTTGCCGCATATTCGGAGAATGCCGAATCGTATTGGGCGGGACGAGTTTGCGATGGACGCAGCGCAGAAGCTGGACATCGACTCGGCGCTGGTGCGCGAAGAACTGAAAGAGGCTGCGGCGAAGCGGCGCGATTCCCTGGGCGCGCAGGCGGCTTCTTCGCTGACGCGGGCAGAGCAGATTCTGCTGCAGGCGTTTTCGTCGCCGCAGACGAGCGAGCTTTATCAGTCGGCGGAAGCTGCTTACCTGGAGCACGAGGCGGATTTTGGGCGGATGCGCGAGGACGTGCGTGCGATTCTGGGTCAATTACGCGGGCGGCCACCGGATGCAGATCCGCTGCAGTCGCTGGCTGATCCGGCGCATCGGCAGATGCTGGCGGGACTGTTTGTATCGATCCATGGAGCCGAGCCCGAGCTGGATAATGTTGAATCGGCGATCCTTACACTACGGCGGACCTCGCTCGAACAGGAGCAGAGGGCGGTTCGCGGGGCCTTGCAGGATGCGGAGCGAATGGGGAAGTCTGAGGAGGTGCTATCGTTGAGCCGGCGGGCGCATGAAGTCGCAATGCGGCTGAGAAATCTGGATTAAGTCTATGAAACTGCTGGCCTGGCTTACGGAATCGTTTATTGCCGTGTTTGGGATTACGCGTCCTCGGCCGGAGCAGCAGCGGCTGGCCAATATTGTGATCGGGGGAATTCTGCTGACGGCAATTCTGGTGGCCTTCGGCGTGGTTGGCTTTCTGGCTTTTGTGGTTTCTTCGCGTTAGCCTCCAACCTTTGAAACGAAAAGCGATTTTCCACATCTAACGCGTAAGGGGATGTCAAGAGAACCTGCGGCCGAATTGGGCGGAAACGCCGTAATTCCAGCGAGTTCAACGCTCTGGCGTGATATTCTAGAAGTCTTTGGTGGACGTGCGCCTACCTCCCATGGATTCGCTCAAGCGATCCGCTTGGGACAACGCCTTTACGGCTTCGATCGCACATCGTCCGACCCGGGGCAGCAGGAAGATCCGAACACATTTACGTGTGAACCATACGGGTTCGAAACACATCGACGTTTGAATATATCGACGTCTGAACATATCTATGCGGGAGACACGCAGTTGGCGATTGAAGACAAGTACGAAGAAGATATCGATAAATTGATTGATACAGGCAAGGAGAAGGGCTACCTCACGTACGGTGAGGTCAATGACCTTCTGCCCGGCGACATGCACTCCGTCGATGACCTTGACGATCTCATCACTACGATTGGAACACAGGGAATTGATCTGCTGGAAGGCGGCCCGAAGGCGGGCGATGCCTTTGAAGCCGAGGGTGAGGAGGGCGAGGATGTTGAGCTTGACCTGACGCCTGGCACACTCGAAAAAACAAACGACCCCGTCCGCATGTATTTGCGCGAGATGGGCACGGTTCCGCTGCTGACGCGCGAAGGCGAAGTGGAGATTGCCAAGCGCATCGAACGCGGACAGCTGCGCGTGATGAAGGCGATTTCGCGCTCGCCGATTGTGATCCGCGAGATTATGGCGCTGGGCGAAGATTTGAAGCGCGGCGTACGCAATGTGAAGGAAGTGGTGATCTTCGACGAGGAAGAGATCACCGAAGAAATATTGCAGGCGCGGGTGCGTCAGACTGTCAACAAGATCGATGGGCTGGTGAAGCACCAGAAGAAGGCCACGGCACTCGACGAGAAGCTGGCCACCATCAACATCAAGACTAAGGCAAGAGATCATCGCAAGACTCGCTGGGGCATTGCTCGCGAGAAGGTCCTGGTGTCGCGCGTCGTCCGCGAACTGAAGTACACCAACCAGGAGCGCAAGCGACTTCTGGACAAGCTCAACAAGACCGTTGACGTGATGCGCACGCTGGAACGGCAGGTTCGCACACTGGACCAGAAGTTCGACCAGTCGAAGAGCGAAGAGCTGAAGAAGGAGTATCGGCGGCAACAGAAGAACTGCAAGATTGACCTTGAAAAACTAGAGCATGAAGCCGGCGTTTCGATTGCCGAGCTGAAGCGCACGCAACGCGAGATGATCCAGGGCGATATGGACGCCGAGCATGCCAAGCGCGAGTTGATTGAAGCCAACCTGCGACTGGTGGTGTCGATTGCCAAGAAGTACACGAACCGCGGATTGCAGTTCCTCGACCTTATTCAGGAGGGCAATATCGGCCTGATGAAGGCGGTGGACAAGTTCGAGTATCGGCGCGGGTATAAATTCTCGACGTATGCGACGTGGTGGATTCGTCAGGCGATCACGCGCGCGATTGCGGATCAGGCGAGAACGATCCGTATTCCGGTGCACATGATCGAAACGATCAACAAGCTGATCCGCACGTCGCGGCAGTTGGTGCAGGAGCTGGGTCGCGAGCCTACTTCGGAAGAGATTGCGCGGCGCATGGATATTCCGGTGGCGAAGGTCCGCAAGGTGCTGAAGATTGCGCAGGAGCCGATTTCGCTGGAGACGCCGATTGGCGAGGAAGAAGATTCTCACCTGGGCGACTTTATCGAAGACCGCCAGGCGGTTTCGCCGTCGGATGCAGTGATCAGCGTGAACCTGAAGGAATATACGTCGCAGGTTTTGCGCACACTGACGCCGAGGGAAGAGCGCGTAATCAAGATGCGTTTCGGCCTGGAAGATGGTTCAGAGCACACGTTGGAAGAGGTAGGTCAGAGCTTCCAGGTGACGCGCGAACGCATTCGACAGATCGAGGCGAAAGCATTGCGCAAGCTGCGGCATCCGTCGCGGTCGCGCAAGCTGAAGGCGTTTGTAGACACGGTTGCCGAATAGGACTGGGCGTCGGGGCAATCGTGCTTCGCGACACTCTGGAACCCGGCCTTTGTGGGCAGCCCCGTCGGTTTTGAAGTTGCGCTCGCGAGCTGAATACCGTTTTTAGCATTGAGGCTGCCATCACGGCAGCCTATTTTCTTGCCCTGCACTCAGTTTTGTCATCAATCCACCTAAAGTCTAAATGCGTATTGCCGAATGGCAAGACACCGCCTATTCTTTTCTCGACGAGCAAAAGACTTTATGCCGTATGGAGCCGTCGCCGAGGGGGGAGGCTTGTGAAGCGCGCCATCTTTATTAGTTATCGACGAGACGATGCGGAGGGCGAGGCGGGTAGGCTCTTTGACGACCTGGTGCGGGCTTACGGAGACGATTCGGTCTTCATGGACGTGGCCGGTATTGCGCCGGGTACGGATTTCCGCAAGGCCATCGACGACAACGTTGCTACCTGTGGCGTTTTTCTGGCGGTGATGGGCCCGAACTGGGCAAACGTAACCAATCCGGACGGCGGCCGGCGGCTCGATGACGCGAACGACTTCGTGCGGCTGGAGGTGGGATCGGCTCTGACGCGGAATATCGCTGTAGTTCCGGTGCTGGTCCACGATGCACGGATGCCAAGGCCGGAGCAACTTCCGGAGGGCATCAGGGACCTGGCGTTTCGTAACAGCGTGGAGATTTCCCACGCGCGCTGGAACTCCGACGTGCAACTGCTGATTGCGGCTTTGAAGCAGTACGTGACGACAAACCCCGCTACTGAAACGAAGCCGGTTCACGCGACTGTCTCGACCCAGCTTCCTCCGCCAGTCGTGCATGATGGGAAGGACGGAGGCAAGAAAATCACGCAGCAGCCGCTGTTGTGGGGCGGCGCGATTGCAGTGCTGATTGCGGTCGCCGTGATCGGATACTTCGCGTTACGGCCCGACCACCACCGCGGCAGCCTGGTTGACCCCGTAGCGGTTGCGTCCGCCCCCACGCAGCAGGGAGCAGCGGCCCCCGCCGCGCCTGCAGGGCCGCTTGCAGGAATATGGACGAATCCGCACACGAAGAAGGGCAATGATCCCATTACTCAGTTGAAAATCTCCGGAACGGGGCCGCAGTACATCGTCGAGCCGTTCGGAGCCTGCGATCAGGGTCTTTGCAGCTGGGGCGCGAAGACGCTGACCTTCGATGGAACCAAAATGCAGGGCATATGGTCGCTCGGGAATACAGCGGGCGAGCAGCAGAAGCAGAGGGAGACCGTCATCCTGCTTGTCCCGGTGAATGGGAATCTCGGGATTGAAACCGAAAATCGATGGCTGAATGCCCAGGGCCAGGTTCAGCAAAACGGTTTTAAGTACGTGTTTGCGCGGGCGCAATAGCGCGCGGCTGATTCAGCTACCCTGCGTTTTGCCGCTCTGCTGCTGCACCGACGCCCACTGCGCATGCTCCTGCGAAACGAGCGATTCCACTCGATCGGCAAGCAGGGCTCGCGGGTTGACGACACCGGCGTAAGGACCAGCCTGTGCGATGTAGACGTATTTCTCGTGCTTCAGCGATTCGCAGGTGGAACGGTAGGTCGTCCAGTTCTGCTGATACTGATTCAGGTGCAGAACTCCTTCAAGGATGGTGATGAGGACGCCGAGGCCTCCGATGACCAGGTTCACATAAGGAAATTTCAAAGCGGTGAGGAAGGGAATCATGGCCGCAGCAAGAATTTCGATCAGCTTGATGCGCTTGAAGGTACGTTGCGCCGCCTGACTTTTGCGGTCGTACCAGCCGATCTGGTCTTCGAGGCGATCGAGAACCGGGTCGCCGGAGGTTTGCGCAGAAGCTTCGGGCATAGGACCATCTTTCAAGCGTCGGTGGAAGAATCGGGCGATGGTGGGCCGCTGAATTCGGCGGCCTCGGCCTGGCGGCGGCGCAGCAAGCCTGCGTTGACCACTCCTCCGCAGTGATCCCAGATGTCGAACTGCGCGACGGCGGCGGGGAAGCTTCCGGCGTTGATGTCCCTGAGGAGGGTGGAACTGCTGAAGTTACCCGGGCCGAGATTGAAGGTGAAATCGACGAGGGCGTCGAATTGGGATTGTGTCAGGACGACGGTGACGATCTTGTTCACGCAGGCGACGGCGGACGAGACATCGTTCATAAGGAACTCGACGGCTTGATCCTGCGTGATGGTCTGCCCCGGCTGAACGCCCGCCGTGTGGCCGTAACCAATGGTCCAGACACCCTTCTGGTCCTGATAGGCAGTGAGGATGTCTCCCTCGAAGAGTTGAGTGAGCGCGAGGCCGTCTCTGCTATAGGTCAGGTTGTTCACACTCATGGGTGAGCCTTCTTTCGACGCGCAGCAGAGGAAAGCGAGCGCGCGACGTGCTGCGTTGGCCAGCATAGCATGGAGGGCGAGGGAATTGGGACTTCTTTTTGTTGAGGCAGGAGGCTGTCTTTGGAATAGCCGTTGGCCGCCGCAGGCTGGTCAATCGGGGCGGCTTCCCGTATACTGGGTGATGTTGTAAGCACATCGATTCAAGCAGGAAACCATGCCCAAATTGAAGACACACCGGGGCGCTGCGAAGCGCTTCAAAAAGACTGGCACTGGCAAAATTGTTCGTGGCCAGTCGAAGATGCGTCACATTCTTACGTCGAAGGAGACCAAGACCAAGCGCAAGCTGGCACACAGCACGCTGGTTTCGGACGCCGACTACAAGAAGGTGGCGCGCATGATTCCCTACGCCTGATCTGCACGAACGTGCAAGGGCCTGCATGGCCCCCGGTTTAGAAATGAGCCGAGCGATCCGGGAAGCAAGCGAGTGAAGAGGTACAAAGCGAAAGCTCCTGCCTCCAGCCGCATAACACCAAGTCTCAGAGCACGAGACGCAAAAAAAGGAGAAGCAAGCCAATGCCCCGCGTAAAACGTGGAACCAAACGTAACGACCGCCGCAAGAAGATTCTGAAACGCGCAAGCGGTTATTTCCTTACAAAATCAAAGCTTTATCAGGCAGCGCAGGAAGCGGTTGAGCGCGGACTGAAGTTCGCCTACAGCGGGCGGAAGCAGAAGAAACGCCAGTACCGCTCGTTGTGGATCGTGCGCATTAACGCCGCCGCCAAGATCAATGGCATCAGCTATTCGCAGCTTATCCACGGCCTGAAAGCCGCGGGTGTGGAGCTGGATCGCAAGATCCTGGCCGATATCGCTGTGAACGACGCGCCGGGCTTTACGGCACTGGTTGAGCAGGCCAAGGCTACCCTGAGCAAGACGGTAGCGGCCTAATCTCGAGCAAGTTCAAAAGGTAAACATGGGCGCGAGCGATCGCGTCCTTTTGCTTTCTGCGATTAAACAGCGGCGAGGATGGCGTCGGCGATGCGCGCTGCCTCGACTGCGGGGCGGACGTCGTGGGCGCGGACGATATGCGCGCCGGCGAGAATAGCGGCCACGGTTGCGGCTACGGTTGCGTTGCCGCGCTCGTTGACCGGTGCGCTCACACCCCGGTGCAGCCCTGCCAGGGTTCGACCGAGAAAGGATTTGCGAGAGACTCCGGCAAGAATTGGCTGGCCCAGCTCGCGCAGTTCGTCCTGATGGGCGAGCAGCGGATAGTTTTCGCCGTAGGATTTTCCGAAGCCGTAGCCGGGATCGAGCGCGATACGAGTGCGTTCGACGCCTGCGCCGAGCGCGTTCTGCAAGCTGTGCGCCAGATCGCGCCTCACCAGTGGTACGACTTCATTCGCGGCAAGCGGAGGTAAGGTGCGCCAGTCAGCGGGGCGCCCGCGCGTGTGCATGAGAACCACCCCGCAGTGAAGTTGCGCGCAGGTAGACGCTATCTTGTTGTCCCAGGCGAAAGCGCTGACGTCGTTGACAATCTCCACACCCGCATTCACGGCGGCTTCGGCGGTCGAGGCTTTGTAGGTGTCGATAGAGAGAGTCGCGTTGGGGCGGCTCTTGAGGATAAATTCGATGACCGGCAAGACGCGGTGCTCCTCTTCCTCTGACGTTACTGCCGGATGTTGCCCTGGGCGCGTGGATTCACCGCCTATGTCGACGAGATCGGCGCCTTCTTCGAACATGCGCAGGGCATCGGCTGCCGCTGTTTCCGGAAAGAGGAAGCGTCCGCCGTCAGAAAATGAATCGGGAGTGACGTTGAGCACACCCATGACGAGCGTGTGCTGCCCGAGGGCGAGCGTGCGCGAGCGCAGCTGCCAGGTGAATTCGTCGCGGCGTTGAAGTGCCATCCCATCTTGATGCTACACTCCGCGCAGAGATGAATTCGTCACGCTTCAGCGCGCTCGCATTTGGGCTTCTTGTGGCAGCGACGCCCGGTCTGGCTGCGGCGGTGCATCATCATAATCCGTCGCAGCATAAAGCGAAGGCTAGCGATCTGGCCGCGGCGATCAACGGCATTTTGAAAGAGCCGGCGGTTGCGCGCGCACACTGGGGAATTTCTGTTGTCGCTGAAGACGGCGTGCCGCTTTACGCGTATAACGACGCGCAATTGTTTGAGCCGGCCTCGAATGCGAAGCTGACTACGACGGCCGCGGCGCTGGCGCTGCTGCCTCCCGAGACTACCTGGACGACGACCGCGGTGACAGCGGCGGACCTTGATGGCGTGGGCGAGCTGCACGGAAATATTTCTCTGCTGGGCGCGGGCGATCCGACGATGTCCGGACGGAGCTACCCTTATGACGGAAAAACGGAGCGTCCTAATCCTCCGCTGGCGGCGTTGCAAAGCATCGCGAACCAGATTGCGGCGGCTGGCGTGAAAATTGTTGACGGCGACGTCGTCGGCGATGACAGCTGGTTTCCGTGGGAGCGATACGACGCGGGCTGGGGGTGGGATGACCTGGAGTGGGAGTACGGCGCGGCTGTTTCTGCGCTTACGATCAACGACAATGTGGTGTATCTGAATGTGGACTACGCGTCCAGCGATGCGCACTTGGCGCAAAAGACGCCCAGCGTAGTGGCATGGAATCCCGACACACCTTACTACAAGATCGAGAATTCGCTGACTGTGCTGCCGGGGCGAGAGGCGGCGCATACGGGAGTTGACCGCGAGCCGGGGTCGAAGATCGTGCGTCTGTTCGGAACGGTGAATCAGAATGGTTTGCACGTTGCGCTGGCCATTGAAGACCCAGCCGAGTACGCGGCGATTGCTCTGCGGCAGATGCTGCTGGCACACGGCATTGAGGTGAAGGGTGGGGCGCGGGCGGAGCATCGCCTGTCGGTCGACACGGAGGGTTTTCGCGCGGAGGTGGATCAGCCGCTGGTGCTGCATGCGCTGACAATGCGAACGATTCAGCCGCCAGCGAGTGGAATGCGTGTGCTGGCGACGCATGTTTCGCCGCCGTTTGAGCAGGACATTGCGGTGACGAACAAGGTGAGCCAGAACCTTCATGCGGAGCTTTACCTGCGCACTGCTGGGAAGGCTCGAGGGCGGGGACGGTTCGATTGCACAGGGCGCGCGCGTGGTGCGGCAGTTTCTGATTGGCGCCGGGGTCGATCCGGAGGATTTTGTGTTTTATGACGGATCGGGGCTTTCGCTGGACGATTTGATTACTCCGCGAGCGTTCACGCGACTCTTGGCGTACGCGGCGCGCCAGAGTTGGGGCGCGGAGTATCGCGCAAGCCTGCCGGTGGGCGGCGTGGATGGCTCGCTGGCGGGGCGGTTTACTCAGCCTGCGCTTCGAGGGAAGGTCTTTGCCAAGACGGGCACGCTGGCGGCGGTGAACACGCTAAGCGGATATGTGATTGGTGCGAGCGGGCGGACGGTGGTCTTCTCCATTTTGTGCAATGATCATGGGCCGTCGGGCGATGCGGCGCGGGAGGCTGTCGACAGGATTGTGGCGGCGATTGCGGCGTCCCAGTAGGATGAAAAGAACCGCTTGATTCGCACCTGCAAATTCATTTTCTCCGCGCTTGCCGTGATTGTTGTTGCCGGCTGCCGTCCGCCTCTGCCGCCTTCGAAGCCGCTGAGTGAGCTGACTCCACGGGAGGCGCATGGGCGCGTGGTTTTTGTGTCGGACTGCGCACGGTGCCATAACGCGAATAACGAACGGTCTCTGCATGGGCCGGGCTTGCAGGGGCTTTATAAACAGAAATTTCTGCCAAGTGGCGCGCCGACGAACGACGATCGCGTGTCGGATGTGATTTTGCATGGGCGTGGAATGATGCCGGCGTTTGGCAATACGATGGAGGAGCAGCAGTTGAACGATCTGCTGGCTTATCTACATACCTTATGAATGAACTGCAAGCGAAAAAACCTGATGCGAAACCGGGAGCGGCGGGCGGACTACTGCCGGGAATGGCGGTGATCTGCCTGTGGATGCTGGCGCTGTGCGGGCTAGGGTTGGTAGGCGTGATTCTGCATAAGCTACCGCCTGGAGTCATGGTTCTGTGCCTGATCTTTGCCGTGGCGGCTAACGGGCTGCTGAAGCTGCGGCGGTGGGGATGGGCGCTTACGCTGGCGGCTGCGTTTCTTTCAATGAGCTACGGGGCATACGTATTGTTCCGCTTTCACCAGACTCCGATGATCGTGATGATTATGGTGAATCTGGTGTTTTTTCTTTATTTGATTCGGCCTGAGGTTTTGGAGCGGGTGAAGTAGAACTGGCCGTCCATGCATACGCGCTTCGCGCACAAGTGCTGGTCGGCTACTCCATTATTTGAGGAGCATGATAATGCGCGGTTCGACAACTCGACGCATGTACAAGTTGGTTTTTTATCTTTCCTGTGTACTGCTGGTGCTCGGCGGTATGGCAAGCGCCCAGAGTCTCGGCAGCGACACAGTGGCGCACACGAAAGTGGGAGACAGGATGCCCGCGATTTCGGTGCAGGAGACTTCCGGTGACACATTCTCCATGGCGGCTG
Organism: uncultured Acidobacteriaceae bacterium; assembly: GCA_963783805.1. Taxonomy (GTDB): domain Bacteria; phylum Acidobacteriota; class Terriglobia; order Terriglobales; family Acidobacteriaceae; genus Silvibacterium. The sequence goes on from CAWAPC010000008.1 coordinate 470,850, forward strand.
AACGCGGGAAGGTTGTCGTGGTGAACTTCTGGGCGACGTGGTGCGGCCCATGCCAGGTGGAGATGCCTCTTCTTGAAAAAGAGATCTGGGAGAAATACAAGTCATCTTCGTATTTTGCGATGGTTGCGATTGCGCGCGCGCAAACTAAAGAGACCGTTTCCGATTTCGCAGAAACATCATGCGTATCACGTTTCCGCTGGCGTTTGACCCCGATCGCTCGACATACAAGTTGTTTGCAGATTCTGGAATTCCGCGCACCTATGTGGTGGATCGGCGGGGAAGGATTGCTTACCAGAGTGTTGGTTACGGTGGTGGAGACCTGAGCTCGCTGGATGAGGCGATTCACAAGGCGCTTGCCGCGAAGTAGGACGCGCCGCCGGAGTGCGCTTCGCCGGGCCGAACGCACATTATGCCTTCCCACATCTCTGGACCGCCTGCTGGCCGCTTCTTCGCTACAATAAAGGGTTATGGCTGCTGCTGTGGAACTGGTTCAGATTGATGTTGCGCCGAGGCGTCCGGTGTCTAAGCCGGAGTGGCTTAAGGCACGGGCTCCGGTGGGTGAGAATTATCACAACCTGAAGAAGCTGGCTCGCGATTTGAATCTGCATACGGTGTGCGAGTCGGCGCATTGCCCGAATATTGGCGAGTGCTGGAACCATAAGACGGCGACCTTCATGATGCTGGGCAATCTTTGCACGCGGCGATGCGGGTTCTGTGCTGTGCCCAAGGGACGTCCGGAGGCGATTGACTTTGACGAGCCGCGCCGCGTGGCGGAGGCCGTCGCCATGCTTGGGTTGAAGTTTGCAGTGATTACGAGCGTGAATCGCGACGATGATGTGCTGGGCGGGGCGCGTGCTTTTGCGATGGTGATCGAGGAGATTCGGCGGCAGGCTCCGGGATGCCAGGTTGAGGTTTTGATTCCGGATTTTCAGGGTAATGAGGACGCGATTCGGATTGTGGTGGACGCGCATTCGGAGATTCTGAACCACAATACTGAGTCGGTGCCAAGGCTGTATCGTGCGGTCCGGTCGGGCGCGCGGTATGAGCGCACGCTGCGGCTGCTGGAGTTTTCGAAGCGGCTTGACCCGACCATTGTTACCAAGTCGGGCGTGATGGTTGGTCTGGGCGAAGAGATGCATGAGCTGCTGGATGTGTATCGCGATCTGGCGAACGTGGGCGTGAATGTGCTGACGATTGGGCAATATCTACGTCCGTCGAAAGACCATTTGCCGATGGCGCGGTATTACACTCCGGAAGAGTTTGAGTTCATGAAGCTGGAGGCTCTGCGGATGGGCTTTCGGCATGTGGAGTCGGGACCGCTGGTGCGGTCGTCGTATCACGCGCATGAACAGGCGGATGCGGCTTCGGGACTGGCTCCTTCGCTTCGCTCAGGACAGGCTGTCCAGGCGGGCGCACCTTCGGCGCCATTCCCGGTTAGCCTTTCCGGACCTCCCGTTGGTCGGTGAGTAGATTCACTCAACCTAAGGCAACGCTGAAGCGACGACTGCGGAGATTGGCCGCGTATTACCTTACGCGATTACAATAATCACTTTGGAATCTGTAGCGGAAGGACGATAGAGACTATGGCACCCTCGGTTATGGCGGGTATTCCCGCGCTCAAAGACACGCACTTTCAACTTAAGGCGCGCATGGACAAGGCGGTTCAGGATTTTCAGGCGAATCTGGCTTCGACGCGCACGGGGCGGGCTTCGATTCAGATGGTCGATCAGGTGCGGGTGGATTATTACGGCACACCGACTCCGCTGAACCAGGTGGGCCAGCTGACGACACCGGACGCGAACATGATTTTGATTCAGCCTTGGGACCCGAGCATCATCGTTGAGATTGAAAAGGCGCTGCGCACTTCCGATCTCGGATTTAATCCGCAGAACGATGGCAAGGTAGTGCGGGTGCCGGTCCCACCTATGACCGAAGAGCGGCGGCGCGAAGTGGTGAAGCACCTGAACCGCGTGCTCGAAGACCATAAGACTGCCGTTCGCAATATTCGCCGCGATGGCAATGAGGTGATCAAGAAGGCTGCCAAGGACAAGTCCATCTCAGAAGACGAAGAGAAGCGTGCTCTGGAGGAGATGCAGAAGCTCACGGACGACGAAATCAGGCGCATGGACGAGATGAGCAAGAGGAAAGAAGCGGAAGTAATGCAGGTCTGAGGACTCGCCGTCCAGGCACACACGGCTTTGCCGCCATCCTCGTGCCCACTTCTTCTTTCCTCTTTTGGTCGGGATTGGCCTTAGAGGCAACACTGGACTGCGCGTACAGTGACACGCGCCTTTGGCGCAAAACAGGGCCGCTACTTTGTGCGGCCGCTTTTTGGTTCAGCTGGTGTGGTCGAGGATGATTTTCCATCCATCGGATTCGCGCTCGAAGATGAGGGAAAAGATTCCGCTGGCGTCTCCTCCGCCGGCTGCGGTTCTTGCGAGATGGAAATTTCCGGTCACGACGGCGTAGTTTTTGCCGAGCATCTTCACTGTGAGATTGGAAAAGTCGAGCTTGCCCATGGCTTCGCGGGTTGTGTAATGCGATTTGTAGCGTTCGAGAATTGGGCCGTAGCCGTACTGGATGGTTTTACCGATGAAGGCGGTCTCGGGCGAGTCTTTGTATCCGAGCATGAAGATGTCAATGTCACCGCGATTCCATGCGGCCTGCTGATCCGAGAGAACCTGTTTGATAGCTGTCGAGTCGTTGATGAACGAGGCGGTGAATGCCGCGGCGCAAAGTATCCCAACGCAGCAAATCAAGGTGCTCAAGCGCAGAATGCGCATCTTCCCCTCCGAACGGCAAAACTCTTTTCGTCACGTTTAGCAGAGCCTACAATGGGCCATGGCTTCCCGAACAGTTCATTGTGTTTGCTCGCATGATTGCCCCGACTCTTGCGGCGTTCTGGTCACCATTGACGAGGCAGGCAGGGCTACGCGCGTAGAGGGCGACCCGAGCCATCCGGTAACGCGGGGATTTCTGTGCGGCAAAGTCGCGAAGTATCTTGACCGGGTTTATTCGCCGGACCGTTTGCTTTATCCCATGCGCCGGCGGGCGGGTGTTCCTAAAGAATTGCTGCCGCAGGGGCGCGAGACTGAGGCCTTTGAGCGCATTGGCTGGGAGGAGGCTCTCGATACTATTGCGGATCGGCTGCAGAAGATCAGCGATAAATACGGGCCGGAGTCGATTTTGCCGTATTCGTATGCGGGAACGATTGGCGTTCTCGGCTATGGGTCGATGGACCGGCGGTTTTTTCATCGGCTGGGCGCGTCGCAACTTGATCGCACGATCTGCTCCACGGCTGGAGGGGACGCGCTGCTCTCCGTTTATGGCCGCAAGCTGGGGACGGACACAGAGGATTTTTCCGAAGCGCGCTATATCGTGGCATGGGGCGCGAATATTCATGGCACCAATATCCATCTTTGGCCTTTTGTAGAGGAGGCTCGCCGCAACGGGGCGAAACTGGTCGTAATCGATCCGTACCAAACAAAGACGGCGCGGCTTGCGGACTGGCATATTGCTGTCAATCCCGGAACCGATGCGGCGCTGGCGCTGGGGATGATGCATATCCTTATCCGCGATTCGCTCTACGACCGTGAATATGTGGCGCAGCACACGCATGGCTTTGAGCAACTTAAAGAGCGGGCGTCGGAGTATTTGCCGGAGCGCGTAGCGGCGTGGACAGGCGTGTCGGTGGCGGATGTCGAGCGGCTTGCGCACGAATACGCAACAGTGACTCCGGCGGTGATTCGCCTGAATTATGGCATCCAGCGATCGGAAAACGGAGGAGCCTCAGTCCGTGCCGTTGCGATGCTGCCCGCGCTCACTGGCGCGTGGAAACGGCGGGGCGGCGGATTGCAGCTTTCGACCAGCGGAGCGTTTCCGTGGGACAAGCAGACCATTGAGCGGCCTGACCTGATGAGTGCCAGCCCGCCTGGGCGCACGTCGCGGGTTGTGAATATGGCGCGTCTTGGCCACGCGCTTACGGAACTCGACAATCCGCGTGTTCAGGCGATGTTTGTATATAACTCGAACCCGGCAGCGATTGCGCCCGATCAGGCTGAGGTTTTGCGCGGGCTGGCGCGAGAGGACCTGTTCACCGTGGTCCACGAGCAGTTTTTTACCGATACGGCGGATTACGCCGACATTGTGCTGCCCGCTACGACTTTTCTGGAGCACAAAGATGTTCAGGGCGCGTATGGACACTATTACGTCCAGATTTCGAACCAGGCGATTGAGCCGTTGGGGGAGGCGCGGTCGAACGTGTGGCTGTTTTCGCAGCTTGCGCAGCGCATGGGTTTTACGGAGCCGTGCTTCGAGGACACGCCTGATGAGCTGATTGAGCAGGCTATGTGGGGGGGCAAGACACAGCCCGCCTGGCTGGCCGGAATTACTCCTGAAGCGCTCGACGATGCGGGCGGACACATTCGTTTGAAGTTTGAATCGGAGGCGACGGGTGAAAAGTTTCTGCCGTTTGCTGACGGAGGATTTGGAACGCCGAGCGGCAAAGTTGAGTTTTATTCCGAAGCGCTGGCGGGGCAGGGAATGGATCCTCTGCCGGGGTTTGTTCCGCCTGCGGAGTCTCGCCACGGGAACGTGGGCGCGTACCCTCTGGAATTTCTTCCTCGCAAGGCGGACAACTACATGAACTCAACCTTCGCCAATCTGCCGACGCACCAGAAGATGGAGAAGGGCCATGCGGCTACGCTCGAAATGCACGCCGTTGATGCCGCCGAGCGCGCCATTACAGAAGGGGACATGGTTCAGGTCTTCAACGCACGTGGAAGTATTGAGCTGACGGCGCGCATTGGTGAAACGGTTCCGCAGGGCGTGGTTGCGTCGCGGCTTTCGTGGAATAAGCTCTCAGGCGGCGGCCACAACGTAAACCTCCTTACATCGCAGCGGCTTACCGATATTGGTGGCGGCCCGACCTTTTACTCGACTCTTGTTGAGGTACGGAAACGCGAGAGCGGTCTCGGGAAGCCAATCTCAATCCCGAATCTTTAAATTCCGTTAGACTAGGAAGCGGATTCGTTGTCGGGAATTGGTCGGGACGGAGCGAACTCAAATGCCGTTCGAGGCGGGATTCCAATGTGAAGGCTGTGGAGAGTGGAATGAAACAGTTGTGGATGAATCGGGCGGCGGCAAACAGTCTTATGTTGAGGATTGCCAGGTGTGCTGCCAGCCCAATGTGCTTGCCATTCGCTGGAGTGGAGAAGCGTTTCTCATCCACGCTGAACTTGAGAGTTGACCGTGCTGAAGCACGGTGTGCGGCTGCCGTCTGATGATGAACCGGTTGCCGAATCGAAATACGGAGTTGGGGTCTGCCCCGTCCGTCACATATAATCGCTTTTTGCGCAGGATTGGCCTGATTTTTTGCAGTGAGGGTGTGCATATTTTTCCCGTAGAACGTGGGGGCGTAAGCTCTCCAATCCAACCGAGCCAGAGTTTGCGCCGTTCCATGCGCCGCACGCTGCAATTTTTCTTCTTCTTTTGCTGCCTTTTTTCGCTTTCCGCGTCGGCGCAACAGAATACAATCATTCAAATTCGAGTCATCGGCAACCGCGAGATCCCTAAAGAGACGATCTTGGCGAGGATGTTCAGCCGCGTGAACGAAACGTATGATCCGCTGACGGTTGAGCGCGATTTCAACTCGCTCTGGAATACCAGCTATTTCGAGAATGTCCGAATCGAGAAGGAGGACACTCCTAAAGGAGTGATTCTCGACGTTTATGTGACGGAAAAGCCGACGATCCGGGAGATCAATTACAAAGGGTTGAACTCAGTTACGCAGTCTGACGTGCTGGACCGATTCAAGAAGGAAAAGGTTGGCATCTCGGTTGAGAGCAAGTACGATCCGACGAAGATTGCGCAGGCTATCGCGGTCCTTAAGGAGCTGCTGGGCGAGCACGGCCATCAGTTCGCCACGATCAAGCCCGATATCAAGAAGATTCCGCCCGCCTCGGTTCAGGTGAACTTCATCATCAAAGAAGGCCCGAAGGTAATGGTGGGCAAGATTCAGTTCACGGGCAATGAACACGTTAGCTCACGCGTCTTGCGGGAGTCGATGAAGAATTTGCGGCCGATCGGGATCCCGAAGTCCATTTTTCTTGAGAATCTTTTTCCGCGTGTCTACGACGCCAGCAAGCTGGAAGAAGACTCCGAGCGCGTCCGGCAGGCCTATCAGGATCGCGGATATTTCCGGGCCAGCGTGGGAGATCCACAGACACATCTCCGCAATGAAGCCGGCCTGTCACTCTTGACCTTTCGGCCCAAGAAGGGCAAGCGCATCGATATTCTGATGCCGATTGAGGAGGGCGGACGCTACCGCCTCTCCGGCATTACCTTCACGGGCAACAAGGCGGTGAGCAACGTCAAGGCCCTGCGCGCGCAGTTCGCGGAAAAGGACGGAGACTGGTTCAACCGCACGCTCTTTGCCAAGGGTCTGCAGAACCTGCAGAAGGCCTATGGCACGCTGGGCTACATCAACTTTGTCGGGACTCCTACGCCCACCATCGATGAGGTGAAGAAGACGGTCAGCTTCAATATCGACCTTGACGAGGGCAAGCCCTTCTATGTCTCACGGATCGAGTTTCAGGGCAACACAGTCACCCGCGATTTTGTAATTCGCCGCGAGCTGGCGCTGCAGGAAGGCCAGATCTACAACAGCAAGCTGTGGGAGCTGAGCATTATGCGCCTCAATCAGCTTGATTACTTCAATCCTTTGAAGGTGGATCAGGACTCCGAGACGCACCAGAACGCCGAAAACGGCACGGTCGATCTGCTCTTGAAGGTCAGCGAAAAGGGCAAGAACTCTATCGGCCTGAACGGCGGCGTCAGTGGGCTGGGCGGCTCGTTCCTGGGCGTCAATTATCAGACCAATAACTTCCTGGGTCTAGGCGAAACCCTTACGCTGCAGGGAAATGTCGGCGACGTGTCGCGCAATCTGCGCTTCGGGTTTAACGAGCCTTATGTGCACAATCGCCCGCTCAACCTCGGCTTTCAGGTTTTCAATAGCAAGTACGACTACAACGCGACGAAGAACTACAAGCTGGCGGGCGGCAATCCGGCGAACCTGTCCAACGCTACGCAGTCGCTTTTGCAGAAGTACAACCAGACTTCGACCGGCTTCACGGTTTCGGGAAGCTATCCGATCCGCCACAGCTTCAAGCGAGTGGGTATGACCTACAGCCTGAACAGCTCGAACATCACGACCTATAGCGCTGCTTCCAGCAACTTCTTCCAGACGCTGGCCTTTCGCAGCGGTATCCAAGGGCAGAATGCGCTCGAAGGAATTGTAACCAGCTCGGTTCTGTTGAGCTATACCGAGAACAAGCTGGATGCTACTTACCAACCGCATCGTGGCCATGAGATTTCAGCCGATTTGGAAGTGGCTGGACTCTGGGGAAATGTCCGCTACATTCGGCCTCTGATCGAGTACAAGAGCTTTCACCCAATCAAGGGTCTGAAATTCAACCCGGATGGGCGGAACGTCTTCGGCTTCCGTCTGCAGGCTGAGTATGTTCGCGGCATCAGCGGCGACGTAGCTCCGCCATTCAATCGCTTCTACACGGGCGGCGAGGCCGATCTGCGCGGATTCGATATCCGTTCGGCCACTCCTTATGGCTTTGTCCCGACTCGGGTGCTCTTCAACCTGACGAACCCTGACGGCACCACCGTTCCACGCGATCCTACTAATCCCAGCCTGGGCGCGATTCAGATACCTATCCCGGTCTACGGTATCGCTTCAATCGGCGGCGACACCAGCTTTACGTCGAACTTTGAGTACCGCATTCCGATCTATGCGCGAACGGTCAGCTTTAACATCTTCGACGACTTCGGCATGGACATGGCAATAGACAACAGCCAGTTGCGCCAGAGCCCAGAGGGCGCCGCGATCCTGAACTCGCCTCTTTATGGCTGCCCGAACTACAACAACGGGGCCTGCCAGGGCGGCGTCCCGATCAAATTCAGCACGACGATCAACCCTATCGACTGGAACGAACTATGTTCCGCGCATGTCAACGGGCGCCGAACTGGACGTGATGATGCCGATCATCAATGCTCCTTTCCGTATCTACTACGCGTATAACCCGTTGCGACTGAAGGAGGACTTTTACGCGCAGGACCTTATCACGCGCAGCATGTTCCCGGCCGGCGCCGCAGGCGACTATACGTACGCGCAGGCGCAGCAGGCCTATGGGTCGCTGTACCAGCTCCAGGAGCCGCGCAAGACGTTCCGCCTGGCGGTCAGCACGACGTTCTAATTGTGGAAACGACCTTCTTGCCCGTCTTCGCCGACAAGAGTGGCAGGGTGGGCAAGCGCTGCGGCGGGAACGAGTCCCACGGACGGCCAGCATTGACGATGGTGCAGCCCCAACCTATAATTCGGGTCAGTTCCTGAGAATGTCTTCTGATCGTGTCTCGTCTTGCCTTCCAGCCCTTTTCGGCCTGGAATCCGCCTCTACGAACTACGCAGCAGGTAGATCAGGAAGCGAAGTTCGCTTCCGCAAGTGCGGGCGATCTCACTCAAACCGGAGGAATTTTTGATTCACATGAAACGTGCAATTTCGCGTTCCTTTCCCGTAGTATGTTTGCTCGTTGCGGGACTCGGCTTCAGCGCCATCGCTCAGACAGCCGCTGCTCCTGCCTCTGCCGCTCCCACGGGCACCACCAAGGTAGCCGTCATCAACTTCCAGGCCGCTGTCTTCCAGACGAACGAGGGCAAGCGGAATATTTCAGAGCTTCAGAAGAAGTTCGACCCAAAGCGGACTGAACTCAAGACCCAGGCCGATGAGATCGATACGCTGAAGAAACAACTTCAGGCTTCGGGCGCCAACCTAAGCGATGCTGAGCGCCAGAGCCGCACCCAAGCAATCGATGCGAAGGAAAAGAGCCTGCAGCGCGATGGCGAGGACGCTTCAAACGACTACCAGCAGCAGATGCAGACGACCTATCAGCAACTGGCAGAGAAGGTCTATGGCGTTGTCCAGGCCTATGCCAAGGAGAATCACTTCGGCGTCGTGCTGGATGCTTCGGCCAGCCAGCAGCAGCTTCCTACTGTCCTCTGGGCCGCCGATGGAGCCGATATCACCAAGGCGGTGATCGATGCCTACAACGTGAAATCGGGCGTTCCTGCTCCGGCACCTGAGGCTCCGTCGGCACCGGTTTCCCATGCCCCGGCTCATCCCTCGGGAGCTGCTCACTAAGTAGTTCTTAATCACCTAAAGGGGCTCCGGGAAACCGGAGCCTCTTTTGTCTTGTCTCGTATTCTTTTGAAGATCGTTTGGCGTCCGGCCATTACCTGTGGAAAAAAATGTGGAGATCCGGGTCGTTGCCTCGCCAACCCTTTTGGAGGGGCGTGGCGGCAACCCCTTTAGATTATCTAATATTTCTTGTAACTCATTCATTCCAATTAGGACTACCAGTTTACTAGTTGACAAAGCCGGCGTTGCTTACTTTCGTAACTTTCGTTCAACCTTAAAATGCGCTTTCCACAATCGGACGTTAATGGCGGATGAATCATGGATCTCGATTTGCGCCGTGTTGCGCTATTCTCCGGAAAGAATTTTCTCCTTTCAAAGTGATCAGGATACGGACCCATATGGTGCCGTCGACCAAGGTTTGTTGTGGCCCGGGCGTGCAAAGCCGCTTTTCGGGCGCAAAAAAGCCCGGCGCTGGGCCAGGCTCTTTTGCTTGCCTCAATTACTACGGGTTGGTTACTTCTTTTTCGCTGCCTTCTTTGCTGCTTTCTTTGCAGGAGCCTTCTTTGCTGCCTTCTTGGCCGGAGCCTTCTTGGCCGCCTTCTTTGCTGCTTTCTTAACTGCCAAAGGAATACCTCTCTTGGTTGGTTTTTTGCTGCTGGCGCCCTTTTTTCAGGCTGCGGATTTCTTCGCAGCCTTCCTGCCGCTGGCGCCCTTGCTGCTTTTTTTTGCGGCAGATTTTTTACGGCCTTTTTGGCCGAAACTTTTTTGGCGGCTTTCTTCGCTGGAGCTTTCTTCGCGGCCTTTTTAGCCGGGGCTTTCTTCGCGCTTTTGGAGCCTTCTTTGCTGCTTTTTTTGCCGGCGCTTTTGCGGCTGCCGGCTTCGGGGGTGGCGGCGGCGCTGGAACGGCGGGCGCTCCGCCTGCGGACGGGCTGTGCTCTTCTTCGTCGTCATCGATGTCATCGTCGTCGGAAGAGAGGGAAACTGAAACTTCTTCCTCTTCTTCGTCGAAGTTGTCTTCCATGTCTTCCGGGAAGGCTTCCGTCTCCGGTTCAAAGTCGCTGTCGCTGTGTGCGTGAAATCTGCGATCATCCTGCATCGAAATTGCCCTCCGGGCTTAAGCCCTGACATCTATTTTCAGATGTGCCGTCGCGGAAAAAAATAAACCCCCGCGCCGCGAATTATAGCAACAGCATGCAACGCCTTGCTACGAAACGCAAGCGTTTCCTGAATAAGAAATTATTTTTCCCGCCCATTTTGCCGTTTCGAAACTGCGCCGCAGGCGTTTGCTTTGGGTAGCGGTTCGCGAACGTCTTCGCGAATCGAAATGGAAAGAAGATCGCGAATCGCATAGAACCCCTGTGGTTATTGATTGAACCGCGCAATCGATGCAGACGCTCCGCTTAATTCTGTTTATGCGATGAAGATTTCTTGCTGCTGCCATGCGGTTTTGGCGCGCCCTTGCTATTTGGAGTTCCCCTTGATGATTTTTTCCCTGTGCTGTGTTCAGTTACGGCGATGCGAGGAGGCGTGCGAGGAACGAGAGCCGTGTCGGTGCCTGCGATTTGATGCAGCTGGGATGTTCGCCGGTTCGGCTACGTGCAGCCTGCGCCCCGGCTTGATTGCGGACCCGGAGAGATGGTTCCAGCGACGCAACTGCCCGACGGTGACTCCGAATCGATCCGCGATTGTCACCAAAGTGTCGCCGCTGCGCGCGCGATAGAGAGATGTGGTTGAAGAGGCCGAAACCGGAGCTACAGGAACGATAACTGCGTCGACGCCGTTGAGATCGGTGGTAGAACTTAACTGGTTGACGGCGGCGATTTCCGAGACAGAGACGTGAAAAGTGTGCGCAACGTCTTCGAGTGTCTCGTCCGGGGACAGGGTGTGGAATCGCCAGTAGCGTCGCTTGTCTTCGGGAATTTCCGCAATGCCTTTCTCAAACACCTCTTTGGTGCCGGCGGGCAGACGCAGGTCGAAGGATTCGCCGGGCGGCGTGGCTCCGCGGAGCAGGCTGGGATTGAGCGCAGCGATCTCCTGCGGCGGAGCGCCTACGAGGTCGCCCGCAAGCGGCAGACCTACGCTGTAATTTGTCTGCACAGTGTCGGTGACGAGCGGAGGATCGGGTGTGAGGTCGTCGAGGCCATACTGCTTCGGATTTTTCGCCATGATGGTGACGGCGAGAATGATCGGCACATAGTTTTTCGTCTCAGGGGGCAGATTGTTGCGCTTGTAGAGTTCCCAGAAGTCGGCAAAGCCGGTGCGCTCAACGGCCCTTTGCACATTGCCCGCACCCCAGTCATAGGCAGCCATGGCCAGATACCAGTCGCCCAGCTGGTTGTAGAGGTACTTGATGTAACGCGCGTATGCGCGAGTGGAGGCTTCCGGGTCAAAGCGCTCGTCGTACCATGCGCTGCGGGGCGGCGCGAAGGTGTCGCCGGGCATGAACTGCCACATGCCACCTGCGCCGGAATGTGGATTGACGGCCTGGGGGCGGAAGCCCGACTCCGCTACCGCCTGATAGATGAGATCCTGCGGAACGCCTTCTTCCTTGAGCACGCGCTGAATCATGGCTTTGTAACGACCGGCGCGATCGAGTGAGGCGACGATGGTTCCGTGGCCCGACTTGCTTTTAGAGAAGAAATTGATAAAGCTGGCGACGTAATCGTTCATCACCAGCGGCAGATCAGACTGGGTGGTCTTCAACTGCGCCTCAGCCTCGGCGCGGATGGTGGGATCGACGGGAAAGGTAACGTCGTTGGCCACGCCCACCGGAGTTGGCTCGGCTGCGGGAGCCAGACCGCTGCCTTGCTTGAGCGCGTCCATTTCGAGGTTGTTGACGGCGTCGACGATGCGGTCGAACTCCGCGTTCAATTCGGGATCGCTCTTGATGTCGATGCCGCAGGTGAGCATCTGGTCTACGGCGTAATCGAAGTTCGATTTAGCCGCTGCGAGATGGCCGTCGTGGTAATTCTGCAGACCGTTCTGATAGGCCACTTCAACGTTTTGAATGATCTGCTCAACTCGGCGCTGCTGGAGGGGCGAAGTCTGTGACGCTGCAGGCGGTGCGGCGGATTGGGCCAGCGCAGAACAAGACACGAAAGGCGCGGCAAAAGGCAACAGCGCGGCAACGGAGACGGCGAGGAGAGCTCGAGAAACAACCATGCGTATATGTGGGACGAAGAATCGATCGAGTGTTCTCAACCTGCTCCGTACTGCATTATTGTATGACCCGCGTACCGCCGTACGGTGCGATTCAGCTGCGAACCCGATGATAAACTGAGCCATTGGAGCAGATTCTTCCTCTCAAAGCACTGAAGGCGCGCCTCCGTTCTTTTGCATGGACAATAAGCACATCCGCAATTTCGCCATTATCGCGCACATCGATCATGGCAAATCCACACTTTCCGACCGATTGCTGGAGCTGACCGGCTCGCTGACGGCGCGCGAGATGCATGCCCAGGTTCTGGATGTGATGGATTTGGAGCGCGAGCGCGGGATAACGATCAAGGCGCACTCGGTGCGCATGATGTATCCGGCAAAGGACGGGCAGACGTACCAACTGAACCTGATCGACACGCCGGGGCACGTGGATTTTTCGTATGAAGTGTCGCGGTCGCTGGCCTCGTGCGAGGGCGCACTGCTGGTGGTGGATGCGTCGCAGGGGGTGGAGGCACAGACGCTGGCCAATGCATATCTGGCGATCAACGGCGGTCTTGAGGTGATTCCGGTCATCAACAAGATCGATTTGCCCAGCGCGGATGTTGTTCGCACGCAGGAAATGATAGAGCAGACGGTGGGCATCGACGCGACGGATGCGATTCCGGTGAGCGCGAAGACGGGTTTGGGCGTGCCGGACATTCTGGAGGCGATTGTGAACCGGCTTCCGCCGCCCGCGGGCGACGCGGAGGCTCCGCTGCAGGCGCTGATTTTCGATTCGTGGTTCGATCCTTATCGCGGCGTCGTGGTGCTGGCGCGCATTGTCCACGGGCGTTTGCGCCAAGGGATGAAGATTCGCCTGATGTCGAATGGCAAGGTGTTCGATGTGGATTCGCTGGGGGTGCTGACTCCCAAGCCGGTCGAGATTAACGAGCTTTCGGCGGGCGAAGTGGGATTTTTTATCGCGACGATCAAGAATGTTGCCGATACCAAGGTCGGAGACACGATCACTGAAGATGCGCGCCCTGCGGCCTCTCCGCTGCCAGGCTTTGAAGACATCAAGTCAATGGTTTTCGCAGGGCTGTACACGGTTGACTCGCATGAGCACACGCTGTTGCGCGATGCACTGGAGAAGCTGCGGCTGAATGATTCGTCGTTTTTCTTTGAGCCGGAAAGTTCGGTGGCTTTGGGATTTGGGTTCCGCTGCGGCTTTTTGGGGCTGCTGCACATGGAGATTATTCAGGAGCGGCTGGAGCGCGAGTTCGACCTGGATTTGATTACGACGGCACCGGGCGTGCGTTACAAGATCACTCTGACGGGCGGGGCGGTGTTGTGGAGGTGGATAATCCTTCGCGCTGGCCGGATCCGACGACGATTGAGGCGGTTGCCGAGCCGGTGATTACGGCGACGATTTTGACGAATGAGGAATACGTCGGCGGGATTCTGAAGCTGGTGGAAGAGAAGCGCGGGCGGCAGAAGAACTTTGAGTACGTGACGCCGACGCGGGTAATGATTACATATGAGCTTCCGCTGAACGAGATCGTGTTGGATTTTTATGACCGGCTGAAGTCAGTGTCGCGCGGGTATGCATCGCTCGATTATCACCTTTCGGACACGTGGAATTCTCCGATGGTGAAGCTGGATATTCTGGTTTCAGGCGAGCCGGTAGACGCGCTGTCGATCATTGTGCATCGGGATTTTGCCTATGAGCGCGGACGCGCGCTGGTGTCGAAGATGCGCGAGCTGATTCCGCGGCAGCAATTTGAGGTAGCGATTCAGGCGGCGATCGGATCGAAGATTGTTGCTCGCGAGACGGTGACGGCGCTACGCAAGAACGTTATTGCCAAGTGCTATGGCGGAGATATCTCGCGCAAACGCAAGCTGCTGGAGAAGCAGAAGGAAGGCAAGAAGCGGATGAAGCGGATCGGCAAAGTTGATATTCCACAGGAGGCTTTCCTGGCTGTGTTGAAGATTGGTGAAGACAGCTCGAAGTAAGCCTGCGCGCCTGGCAATCTGCGCTTCGCGAGATCGCACATCCTCCGCGACGCGCCTCCAGCGCCAGGTAAAGCTGGTGCCTGTGATCACTCCCGGTCAGGAAAGCCAGGTGAGTGCGTCCCGTTTAGGTCGTGAGCTTGTAACTATGAGAGAGCAGCGGCAGCCTGCTTCGTAATTCACGCAGCCTACGATCGGGACGGGCGGGCAATTTTCAAGTGGGTATTCCATGGAACTCGCGAGTAGGCAGGTTATGCAGGCGCCTTCGCAGGAGTTCTGGACCTTAACCCTTGTTTTAAGCGTACGTTCCGCCTTTGTCATTTGATCGACAAGCTGTTCGATCTGAAATGCCGCGAGCAGGTTGTGGACTGCCGCATTCTTTGAGAGCTGATGCGGCCAGCTTAGTTTCGGATTGACGAACCGTCCCATCCTTCGGGTGGCGCCGACGAGAGCGGCAAAACCCGCAGCGATCTGGATTTCCTCCCTCTCATGATGGCTGAGGAAGGCCAGGCACGGCGGATCGGTTTCCATAAGTCGCATGAGAGATCTGGTGGATGGGACGGTTCTCTGCGCGAGTGGCCTTGCGCCCTTCCAAAAAGAGGCTGCCTCAGCGTACCTGCGTTTTCTAAGCAGTGAGGCTAATTCGGGGCCGAATTCTTCGTGGGGTATCCACACAACACTATTATTAGAAGCCTGAAGCGAGGGTCGAGGCAATGGAGCCTCGCGGTCTATTTAGAACTGTCCGCAAGCACAGATGCAATCACTCTAAGTCTTCTGTGGAAGAGTGTGGGGATGGGAGCTTATCCGGCTCAGATCTCTTTCCAGCGCATCGAGCGCAAACCCATTCGGAGCTTTTTTCCTGGCGAGCCAATCTTTGCTTAGGACTGCGAAGGCTTCATCGGCATAAGCGGTATAGAACTCCCAACTCATAGGTTTAAGCTTGCCCCAGGTGACGACATAGAGGTTCTGTTCGTCGTACCCAACGGCTGCGACGCAGTGTCCATCATTTGGATTTGGCGCGGCCTTTCCGACAGGGCCACCAGCGGGAACGACCCATGGAATTTCCGTTATGTCCTTGCCTGCCGGTGGATACGCTGCGAAGTGCGGGAGAGCGATTCCGATGTAGCAGTTGGCAAAGATGCTCACGGCACTCTTGACCTGTTCCGGATTTTTCAGGGTGATCGCGACAAAGGCCAGAATCTGATGCTCTTCGAGACCGGTTTTGCGCCAATAATTCAGGACGTCGAGCAGGCTCGCGCCAGCGTCCGGGTTGCCGGCTGAAAAGTTTTCGTAGAACTGCAAAATACCGGCGTCGGGCACGACTATGGGTTTGGGTGAAGTATTTGCCGTCCACTGCATGATCATATGTCCGGCGGCGGCGCAGGTGCAGTCGCCGTAGTTATCGTTGCCCATCATGCCCCAGTGTTTATCATGGATTTTCTCCATCCAGCTTTTCTCAATCGAAGGGGGAGTAGGAAGCTCGGCTTTTAGATAGGTTTTGAATTGCAATGTGCGGGCATCATGTTTGGGAGGATGTTTGCCTAGCTTGAAAAGGATTGGAGTGGCGGACATGGGTTCTCCTCGTCTGTTGCATTCGAGCGTACTGCATTCTGATAGCAAAAGCCCGGGCTAGAATCCGTTCGCTACAAGGTAGTCCAACGTCAGCTCGAAATTGGAGGTTTGATTTCGCTGCATGGCTAACTTCATTAAGATGTCGGCTTCTATGTTTACTGGCGCGCCGATTTTTAGTGTCTTCAGATTGGTCGCCGCCCAGCTGTGCGGGATCAGGGCTACTGTGACGCTGGAGCCGTCCCATTGGGCGATGGTGAGACTTATGCCTTCGATTGCAATTGAGCCTTTTTCGACCATGTAAGGTCGCGTGTTCTCCGGGACTTCAACTTGCAGCCACCAGTCGGTTTGATTCTTTTCCGCTTTGGGATCGGCGGGGTCGAGCGCTTATCAGCATTCCGGTGCCGTCTACATGGCCTTGGACGATGTGACCTCCGAGAGGGGTTCCGGCGGGCGTGGGCAACTCTAAATTGACAATGGAGCCGGGCGCGAGATGCGTGAGCGACGTCCTGGCTACGGTTTCGGCGGCGAGATCGGCGTGGAAGATTTCGGGGCCGATGTCGAGCGCGGTGAGGCAGACTCCGCTTACGGCGATGCTGTCTCCGGTTTTGAGTTTTGCGGCGAGGGTAGGCGCGGAGATGGTGATTCGCTTTGCCCCGGAGCGATCTTCGATGGAGAGGATGGTTCCGGTGGCTTCGATGAGGCCAGTGAACATAGATCCAGATTAACTCTGTAGACTCGCCCAGGGGTCGCGGAGGTACGCTTCGAGGCGGAAATCGGGGCCGAAGTTTGAGATGGTGGTGCGGATAGGCTTGATTTGCTGAGAATCGGCTGTTTGGATCAGCGGCACTCCTGCCCGGCCTAGAAAGATAGGGGCGTAGAAGAGGCTCAGCTTGTCTACGAAGCCGCTGAGCGCTGCTGCGTTGAGCTGGGCTCCGCCTTCGAGCATTGCGGAGGTGATATCTATTTCTCCCAACCTTTGGAAGACGCGCTTGAGATCGACGTGGGTACTGTTCGGGGCGGCTTCGACTTGCACGACGCGCATGCGCAAGGCTTCGAGCCCGCGCTTTCGTTCGGGGTTCGGGGTGGTGCAGAAGACGAGTACATCTTCGTTTGCTGTTTGTGCGAGTTTGGAGTTGAGCGGCAGGCGCAACTCGGAATCGAGGACGACGCGTAGGAGCGGGCGGCGGCGTGGAAGTCCACTGCGGTCCGTGAGCAGAGGATCGTCGGCGATTACGGTATTGATGCCGGTGATCAGGGCGTCGGACGCGTGGCGCATGCGGTGGACTTCTGCGCGGGATTCTTCGCTGGTGAGCATGACGGCGGTGCCGGGTGTGCGAGTTTCAGGCGCGGGAGCGATGCGTCCGTCGAGCGAAAGGCCGGCTTTGAGGGTTACGAATGGAAGCCTGGTCTGGATGTAGCGGGCAAAGCCGTCGTTCACGTCGCGGGCGTCCTGTTTCATCAGACCCACATTGACGGCGATGCCGGCCTGGCGCAGACGTTCGATTCCGCGCCCATTCACGGCGGGGTTGGGATCGCCGGTGGTCACCACTACGCGAGCGATGCCTGCTTCAATCAAAGCGTTGACGCAGGGGCCGGTTCGTCCCGTGTGGCCGCATGGTTCGAGAGTGACGTAGGCAGTTGATCCTTTGGCGGTGGGGCCGGCGGCGCGCAACGCTACTACTTCGGCGTGGTCTCGCTGGTCGTAGACGTGGAAGCCTTCTCCGATGAGTTTGCCGTTTTGAATGAGGATGCAGCCTACGGCGGGATTTGGCGAGGCCACTCCGACAGATTTGCGCGCGAGATCGAGGGCGCGGCGCATCCAGATTTCATCGGATTGCTGCTTCGATTCGACTTCAGCCACGGACTTGCCTTTCAGCCTTCATGCGTCCTTCATGCTTCAAGGAGCGAATCGACGAAGGCTTCGCTGTTGAAGGGAAGCAGGTCGTCGATTTTTTCGCCGGTGCCGACGTAGCGTACGGGCAGCTTTAGCTCGCGCGCGATGGCAATGGCGATTCCGCCTTTGGCGGTGCCATCGAGCTTAGTGAGGACGATGCCGGTGACGCCGGCGGATTCGGTGAAGAGGCGTGCCTGCTGGAGGCCGTTCTGTCCCGTGGTGGCGTCCATGACGAGGAGCACTTCGTGCGGAGCGTCGGGGATGAAGCGCTGGGTGATGCGGCGCATCTTGTCGAGCTCAGCCATGAGATTGTCCTTGGTGTGCAGACGTCCGGCGGTATCGACGATGAGGTAGTCTTTGCTGCGCGCCTTTGCCGCCTGGAGCGCATCGTAGAGGACGGCGGAGGGATCGCCGCCCTGACGGGACTTGATGAGCTCGACGCCGCTGCGCTGGCTCCAGACTTCAAGCTGCTCGATGGCGGCGGCGCGGAAGGTGTCGGCGGCACAAAGCAGCACGGATTTTCCCTGCGCCCGAAAGTAAGCTGAGAGCTTGCCGCTGGTGGTGGTTTTGCCGGTTCCGTTGACGCCGACCATGAGGATGATTTCAGGAACGGTGGCGACCTGACGCGGTGGCCGCTGCTGGTCGTCAAGGATGGACCTGAGTTGATCTTTCAAAAGCTGCTTGAGTTCGGCACCGCTCTCGATCTGCCGCCGTTTCGCGCGTTCGCGCAGCGCGTCGAGGATTTCAGACGCGGTGGTCACGCCGATGTCGGAGGCGATGAGGCTCAACTCCAGGTCTTCGAGCGCGGTCTCGTCGATGGTGCGGGTGAGCGACAGAACGCCTTCGATGCGATCTTCCAAGCTCTCGCGGGTGCGCGAGACGGCCTGTTTCATGCGGTCGAACAAGCCTTTTTTCGGCGGTTCGTCCAAGCTGCCGAAGAGTGTTTGGATCATCAGAACCTCTGCTTTAGTGTACGGGACTGGCCGTCACCGGCAGCAGTACGCGCTTTGCGCCATCCGAAAACGGCGCAAAAACCCGCGCGAAGGAAAGGCACCCAGGCTTTGCCTGCTACTCGCTGCGGACTACTCGTCTCGTCCGGGGCGGCCCATGAGGTCCTGAATAGCTTCGCTTGGGTGTTTTGCCTGGTACAGGATGGCGTGGACCTGTTCGGCGATGGGCATTTCGACGTGGTGGCGCGCGGCGAGCTCGAGCGCGGCGGAGGTGGTTCGGACTCCTTCGGCGACTTTGCCGTTGAGTGCGGCGAGCGCCTGAGCGAGGGAGTGCCCTTTGCCAAGTTCCATACCGATGAACCGGTTGCGGGAGAGCGAGCCGGTGCAGGTGAGCACGAGATCGCCGAGTCCGGAGAGGCCGGCGAGGGTTTCGCGGCGGCCTCCGCAGGCTGTGGCGAGCCGGGTGATTTCGGCGATGCCTCGGGTGATGAGCGCGGCAGTGCTGTTGTGCCCGAGCCCGAGGCCGGAGACGGCTCCGGCGGCGAGCGCGATGACGTTTTTGAGCGCACCGCCCAACTCGACCCCTATTACGTCTTCGTTGGTGTAAAGGCGCAGGGTTCGGCTGGCGAATTCGTGCTGCACGCGCGCGGCGATTTTGAGGTCGGCGGAGGCGATGGTGACGGCGGTGGGTGATCCGGCGGCGACCTCCTGCGCGAAGGAGGGGCCGCTGAGGACGGCGATGGGGAGATGGAGATTGTGAGCGGCGAGCGAGTCAGCGATGACCTCGCTCATGCGCAGGCCAGTCCGGTCTTCGATGCCTTTGGTGGCGCTTACCAGGAGCTGTCCACTGCGGAGATGAGGCGCGAAGCTCGCGTATGAGTCGCGCACATGATGCGATGGCATCACGCTTAAGACGATTTCGGCATTTGTCAGAGCTTCGGCGGCGTTGCTGGTTACGGAGACGGTTTGGGGAAAGGGGAATCCGGGTAGAAAGGCGCTGTTTTCTCTGGTCGCGCGGATGGTTTCGGCGACTTTAAGGGAGTGGGTCCACAGGATGATATTGTGGCCGCCGCGCTCAGATAGGTTGAGCGCGAGCGCGGTACCCCATGCGCCTCCGCCCACGACGGCGATGTTGCTCATTCCTGGGTCGCCCTCGTTCTGCCGAAGCGGTATTCAGTGCCCGCGAGGAGACGCACTATGTTCTGGTGATGTTTTGCGATCACGATGATGGGAATAACGATGATCACCGCAATGAGCAAGGGTCGGTATGCGGTGTGGGGCAACAGCATGGCGACGATGGGGAGGGCTACGGCGGAGAGAATCGATGCGAGAGATACGTATTTTGAGAGCGCGAAGATTGCGATGAAGACCACGAGCGCGGCGAGGGCGGCCCATGGGGTCAATGCGAGAAAGACTCCGAAGGCGGTGGCCACCCCTTTGCCGCCTTTGAATCCGAGCCATATGGGGTAGATGTGTCCGAGGATGGCGCACAGAGCGGCTAGGGCTGCGGCGTTTTGGAGTGGAACGCCTGTCAGGCCTGGGGTGAAGGCAAGGCGGCTTGCGAGCCATACCGCGACGAATCCCTTGCAGGCGTCGAGGACGAAGGTCAGCGCGCCGAGTTTTTTTGCGCCGGAGCGAACTACGTTGGTGGCTCCGATGTTGCCACTACCCTGAGCGCGAATGTCCTCTTTCAGAAAGAGGCGCACGAGGACGAAGCCGAAGGGAATCGATCCGAGGAGATATGCAGCCAGGGCAACAAGAAAATATGTGAGTGCGGACATCGCGCTTATGAGTTTAAGTCATTTTCTGGATTGCTGTTGCAGCTGGCTTTGTCTGCGGATTGTTATTCTGTAGGCGCCGACTATGGCAATCTCCACCAACAAATCGGAGGTTCCACGCGAGGGCGTACTGATCGCAGCGATACGGGCGCGGGCGCGCCGGTCGCCCGACGGGCTGCGCCGATCTGCGGCTGCGTTGCGGCTGGGGATTGGCGACGATTGCGCCATTGTGCGTCCGGCGAAGGGCGAGGAGATTGTTGTCACGACGGATTTCACGCTGGAAGGCGTACATTTCCGGCGCGACTGGCATCCTGCTGAATCGGTTGGACACCGCTGCCTGGCGCGGGGGTTGAGCGATCTGGCGGCGATGGGGGCGCGTCCGGTTGCGGCTTTTCTTTCGCTTGCGGTGCCGGATGAGTTGCTTTTTGCGAAGCGCGGGAAAATCTGGTTTGACCGGTTTCTTGACGGATTGCTGGCTCTGGCGGACGAATACAAGGTTCCGCTTGCCGGTGGAGACACGGCGCGGTCTCCGGAGCGCGATGCGCGCGGGAGGAAACACGCAGGGCTGGCGAGTTTCGACATTGTGCTGTTGGGGGCGGTGAAGCGGGGGCGCGCTTTGCTGCGGTCGGGGGCGAAGGCTGGGGATTTCATTTATGTGACGGGCGCGCTGGGTGGTGCGGCAGCTGAACTGCTTGCTCTTGATCGCACGCCCCGCCGATTTGCCGGGTTGACCAAAGCGATGCAGGGGCATCCGCATCTGTATCCGGAGCCCCGCGTGGCTGTGGCTGGGAAGCTGGCGGCGACGAAGCGGATTCATGCGGCGATTGACGTCAGTGATGGGCTTTCTACTGATCTGGGGCACATCTGTGAGGAGTCGGGGTTGGCAGCGGAGATTGATGTCGGCGCGATTCCGGTGCATCGACTGGCGATGCGGGCGGAGCGTGCGGAATGGGTTTCTTCTGCGATGGAGCTGGCGCTGCATGGCGGCGAGGATTATGAATTGCTGTTTACCGCTCGCTGCTGCGACAAAGATTCCGCGCACGGTTGCGGGAGTCGATCTGCACCGGATAGGGAAGATGCAGCCGAGGCGGTCGCGGCGGCCACGCATGGTGCTACGGGATGGTGATGGGCGCCTGATGGCGATTGAGGCTGCTGGCTGGGAGCATTTCCGGTAGCTCGGCGGGTCTCTAAAGTTGATAAGCTCAAAAGATATGCAGATACAGCAGACGCGCGTTCGATTTGCGCCCTCGCCTACGGGGTTGCTGCATGTGGGCAATGCGCGCACCGCGCTTTATAACTGGTTGTTTGCCCGGCACACGGGCGGGGATTTTTTGCTGCGGATTGAAGACACGGACCTTGATCGAAGCGAGGTTCGGCACGAGGCGCAGTTGATGGAAGATCTGCGCTGGCTGGGGCTGGAGTGGGATGAGGGTCCGGGTGTGGAGGGTCCGCATGCGCCGTACCGGCAGTCGGAGCGTCTGGGAATTTATCGCGAGCATACGGAGCGGCTGTTGCGGGAGGGCAAGGCATATCGCTGCTTCTGCACGAATGAGGATCTGGAGGCGGAACGCGCGCGGGCGACGGCGGAGCATCGCGCGCAGGTGTACTCAGGACGGTGCAGGGGCGTTGATGCGGAGAAGTCGGCGGAGCGCGCCGCGCTGGGCGAGCCATTTGCGGTGCGGCTGAAGATTCCTGACCATCCGCTGCGTTTTCACGATATGGTTCGCGGCGAGGTGGAGTTTGCAAGCGAGACGGTGAGCGATCCGATTCTGGT